>NZ_JAFIWB010000019.1 GCF_017163705.1 Xanthomonas bonasiae | reverse complement strand
CCTTTTATAAAAACAATATCACTATACAGAAAATCGCAATCGCCTATCAAAACCGATAGGTAGCCCGCATCCAGTAGTAACGGCCGACCGTGTCGTAGGTGCTCACGTCGGTGTTCGCGTTCAACACGTTGTTCTGGTACAGCACCGGCGGCTGCTTGTTGAACAGGTTGTCCACGCCCAGATCGAAGCGGATGTTGGCGTCACTCATGTCGTAGCCCAACTGCAGCGCGTGGTACATGTAGCTGCCGTAGTTCAGCACCACGCCCTTTTCCGAGCCATCGGCAGACATGTTCTCCGACAGGTCGGTGCTGCCGACCTGGATCTTGCCGATCCAGCGCGTGGTCCAGGTGGCGTCCCAGTTGCCCAGCTTCCAGCCGATCTGGCCGCGCGCGCGCCAGCGTGCGTAGTTGCCGTAGGACGAGTTGTACTTGCCGGCCATGTGCACCACCGAGTCGCCGGTGTCGATGTCGTAGCGCTGCAGGTAGGTGCTGTCCAGGGCCAGGGTGAACTTGCCGAACGCGGTGTCCGGCAGGGCGTAGTTGGCGCCGAAGTCGATGCCTTGGGTGTCCAGCTTGCCGATGTTGACCACCGGGGTTTCGATGTAGTCGATGTTGCCGGCGCTGACCGTGCCGGCCGCATAGCGGTGGATGTAGCTGCAGTACGGGCTGCTGTTGTCGTTGTAGCAGATGTTGGCCACGGTCTGCGCGGAGATCGACTGGATCAGGTCGTCGAGCTTGACCTTCCACCAGTCGAGGTTGAACGACAGGCCCTGCACGAACTCGGGGCTGTAGACGATGCCGTAGTCGTAGGAGGTGCCCTTCTCCGGCTTCAGGTCGTAGTTGGCGTAGGTGGAACCAGACACGATCGCGTTGGTCTGCGACAGGCCCGAGCCGGTCCAGCCGGTTTCCACGCCTTCGCAGGCGTTCTCGTGGCCGCTGCCGCTGTAGCCGATGCACGGATCGGTGAAGGTCGGCGAGTTCGCGGTCGGACCCTGGTACAGATCGTAGATGGTCGGCGCGCGGAACACCTGCGCCACGGTGCCACGCACCATCAGGTCGTGGATCGGGCGCCACTCGAGCTGGAACGAGGCGCTGTTGTTGGTCGAATTGACGCTGCTGTAGTCGGAGAAGCGATCGCTCAGGGTGACGTTCAGCGCACCGATTGGCGAGGACTGCGCCAGCACCGGGATGAACAGCTGCGCGTAGGCTTCCTTGACGCTGAAGGAGCCGCTCAGCGGCGAGGAGCAGGCCTCGGAGGAGATATCGCAGGTGTTGTCGCTGTTGATCAGCGCATTGCTGGACACGGTGTAGTCCAGGCTTTCCTTGCGGTACAGCGCGCCAACCGCCAACAGCGCGCTGCCTGCCGGCAGTTCCCACACGCTGCCGTTGGCGCTGGCTTCCCACTGGCGGCTGATGTGCGTGGTCTGATAGCGCGGGATCGATTCGTGGCTGTTCAGCCAAGACACGGTATTGGCATCGCTCTGGTCGAAGATATTCACTTCGCCGGCGTTGATCGCGTCCTGCAGCGCGGCGTAGTCCACGTAGCCGTGGCTCCAGTTGCGCTGCTGGTAGTGGCCGTAGTTGAAGTTGGCGTCCCAGACCCAACTGGTGTCGCCGATACTGCCCTTCAGGCCGAGCACGTCCTGGTCGGTGGTGGTGTCGTAGAAGCCTTCGCGCTGGCCCAGCGAGGTGAAGCGCGAGCGGTATTCGTAGCCGTTGGGACCGAACTCGACGCCGAACGGGTTGTAGGGATTGTCGGCGGCGATGGTGACGCCGTCGCTCTGCGCATCGAACGGCAGCGGCGCGATCGCGTAATGCGCCATCGTGTGGTTGTGGTAGGCGTTGACGTAGGCCTGCAGCTTGTCGGTGATGTTGAAGCTGCCGAGCACGAAGCTGTTGACGCGCTGCTGCGGGGTCATCAGCAGATTCTGCGACTGGTAGTTGTAGGCGTCGGAGGAGGAGTAGCACTTGTAGCCGCCGCCGCCGTCGCTGGTCATCGCGCCGCCGGTGCTGCAGCCATTGGCGGCCAAGGTGCTTGCAGGCAGCTTGTAATAGCCGCCTGGGGTCCGGCTGGAACCGCTCTTCAACACGCTGCCGCTGGATAGGTACAGCGCGTCCTTGGAGAACGCGCGATTGGCCGAGGAGATCTCTTTCTGCTTGTTGTAGTCGAGGCCGACCACGATGTTGCCGCGATCCCAGGTCTTGCCGAAGGTGAAGGTGCCGCCCTGGCGCGCGCCGTCGCCGCGGCTGGCCTGGCCGTAGTTGGCGGAGAATTCGCCGCCTTCGAAATTCTTGCGCAGGATGTAGTTGACCACGCCGCCGATGGCGTCGGAGCCGTACAGCGCCGAGGCGCCGACCTTCAGCACTTCGACATGGTCGATCATGCTGGCCGGGATCGAGTTGATGTCGTTGTTGAGGATGCGGCGGCCGTCGATCAGGATCAGCGTGCGCTGGTCGCCGAGGCCGCGCAGCGACACGGTCGAGGCGCCGTCGCCGCCGCCGTTGTTGACCTGCGGGTTGGTCGCATCGCCGGCGATGCCGGGCAGCGACTGCATCAGGTCGCCGAGCGTCTGCTTGCCGCTCTGCTGGATCTGCTGGCGATCGACCACGGTGACCGGGCTGGCCGTTTCCACGTCCACGCGCCGCACCAGCGAGCCGGTCACGGTGACGCGGTCCAGGTCGACCGCGCCGTTGGCGGATGTCGCCGCGGTGTCGGCGCTCTGTGCGTAGAGCGAAGCGGCGGGAAGCGTCGCCAATCCCAGGCAGATGGCCTGGGCGAGTCTGTTCTTTGGTGCGGACATTGGGGAAAACCTCATGTGATGGGCAACAGAACGCCAGCGGTGCACGCGGACGTGAACCGGTTCGAATCGCGCTGGGCGCGACGTCTTCGTTGGATGCTTCGGACTTGCGGGCCGATCGGGACCGTCAAGCACTTGTTAGTTTTTTATAAGAAAAGTGTTGTTTTCATGTGCCGCATTGCGCCAGCGGTTGGCATAATCGCTACATCGTTCGAAAACATGTGCGTCCCAGGGCGCGGACGGGGAAGGCGCCATGGGCGCCGGCACGGGCCGAAGCGGCTGCCCGAATCAGTCGACGCGATAGTCCCAGCGCTGCAGGTAGGGCTGCAGCAGCGGCAGCACCGGCTCGAAGAATTCGCGATACGGGCGCCAGCGGTCCAGGCCCTTGCGATTGATGCCTTCGACCACCTGCGCATAGCTGGGCGTGCTGATGAAGCCCTTGGCGCGCGCATGGCGCTGGAACTCCAGCAACCACTCCGGTTGTTCGAGTTCCAGGAAGCTGCCCAAGCGCGCGACCTGCGCCTGCGGATCGGCGACCAGGTCTTCGTAGCGCAGCTCCAGCGCGCGCGGTTGCAGCAGCTCGACGTGGTAGAGCCAGAACGCCATCGCATCGGCGTAGCCCTGCGCCAGGCGTTGCGCGCTGGAACACAGCACCGCGAAGGCCGGGGAGCGGAACGCCTGCATGTAGCAGCTCAACAGCACGTCGCAGGGATGACGCAGCGCCAGGATCACGTGCGCGTTGGGGAACAGCCGCTGGATCAGCGGCAGGCGCAGCAGGTTCAGCGGATTCTTGTCGACCAGGCGTTGTCCGGGCTGCAGCTGCACCACGCCGCGTACGGACCGCCAGTAGTCGGCGCGCAGGGCCGCGCAGGCGGCCTCGTCGAGCTCCCCGAGGCCATCGGGCCAGGCCAGGCCGCGGCGCTCGCTGCGCTCGGCCAGCCCTTGCAGGAACGGCCGTTCGTCCATCGCGCACAGCTGCGGATGCGCATCGAGCATCTGTTCCAGCAAGGTGGTGCCGGAGCGCGGGAACCCGACCACGAAGATCGGCGAGGCATCGCGCGGCGGCGCCGTCACCGGCAGCGCGGCGGCGTAGCGCACCGGATCCCAGCGGCGTCGCGCGACCGGCAGCGGCGCCGCGCCCGCCGCAAGCAGTTCGGGCACCAGCGAGGCGACGCCCTCGACCTGCCCGGCATGGCCCTGCGCGCACGCCGCCAGCATTTCGTCGTGGCGCCCCAGGCGGTCGCAGACGCGGGCCATCGCGAACAACAGGTTGCTCTGCTTGCGCGTGTCGGCGGCCGCGGCGGCGGACAGCAGGCCGCGCAGCAGCCGGTACGCGGCGTCCCACTGCCCGTCGCGCATCGCCAGCACCGCCAGCGCATTGATCGCATCGTGGCGCGCGTCCACGTCCTCGATCCGCTCCGGCGGCGGCAGGTGTGCGGCCGCCCGCCGCGCCTCGTCGAGTTGGTTGACCCGCTCGAGCACCAGCACCAGGCGCGACCAGGCGCGCTCCGGTTGCGGCATCGGTCCGGCGGCGCAGGCGCGCAGCATCTCGCAGGCCGCATCGGTGTGGCCGGACTGCGACAGCAGCCAGGCCAGTTCCAGCGTGGTCTCCGGGTCCAGCGCAGGCCATTGCGCCCAGTCCGCGAGCAGCGCCTCCACGCGCTGGAAGTCGCCGCACTCGTGGCAGGCCATCGCCGCGTGGACACGCAGTTGCGCCGAGTCCGGCGCCAACCCATGCGCATCCAGCAGATGCTCGCGGGCGACGCCATAGTCGCCTTCGTCCATCGCCAGCAGGCCCAGATTGTGGTGCAGCATCGCATCGCCCGGCGTCAGCATGAGCGCCTGCGCATACGCCTGCCGCGCCTCGGCGAAGCGGCGCGCCTCGCGCAAGGCGGTGCCCAGGTTGTTCCAGTGCGCCACGTCCTGCGGCTGCCGTTCGGTCAGTTCGCGATACAGCACTGCCGCCTGCGCCGCATCGCCCTGCATCTGCAGGCTCATCGCCAGCAGGCTGCTGGCCAAGGCGTCGCCGGGCGCGTGCTGCAGGTAGCGGCGCGCGCCCTGCTCCAGCGCCTGCGCCTGTCCCGCCTCCAGTGCCGCCAGCAATTGGGGCAGCGACGGGATCGCGGTGTCTTGCGGTGGGCTCATGCGCTGAAGGTCCAGACGGGCGGGCGGAAAGGGCTGCCACCATAGCCGGGCCGGATCGCGGGTCGCAACGCAGGCCGTGCCGGGCGCAGGCAAACGACGCACACACTGCGGATACGCAACTTCGCCGCACGACATGCTCGACGCCGGACCGCGCAAAGCACGCTGTCGCGATCGCGCCGACCGGCGCCAATCGCTCTAGATCGGATCGTGATACGCGGTAAGGAAGGCGCGCAGCGAGGCCGGCTTGACCGGCTTGGTCAGCAGCCGGTAGCCGCGTTCGCGGGCCTGCAGTTTCAGTTCGTCGCGGCCGTCGGCGGTGAGCAGCGCGCCGGCGACCGGGCCGACCATCGCCTCGCGCAGCGCATCCAGCGTGTCCAGCCCGTCCAGGCGGTCGTGCAGGTGGTAGTCCACCAGCATCACGTTGGGCGCGCGCGCCGCCAGCAGCAGCGCCTCGTCCACGGTGCTGGCGCAGATCACCTCCACCTGCCAGCGGCCGAGCAGCGCGCGCATGCCGTCGAGGATTTCCTGATCGTTGTCCACGCACAGCACGCGCAGCCCGACCAGCGAGTCGCTGCTGGCGACGCTGCGCTGCTGCCGCTGCTGCTTCTGCGGCACCGGCGCCACCCGTGGCACGGCGATCGAGAACATGCTGCCGTGGCCGACCGCGCTGCGCGCATCCAGGTCGTGGCCGAGCAGGCGCGAGATGCGCTGGCAGATCGACAGGCCCAGGCCCAGCCCCTGCTCGCCCCAGTCGAACGGCTGCTGGTAGCGCTGGAACTCTTCGAAGATCTGCTGCATGTGGTGCTTGGGAATGCCCGGACCGGTGTCCCACACCTGCAGCTCCAGCGCCGCGCCGCGGCCGCGCATGCCCAGCACGATGCGGCCCTGGCGGGTATAGCGCAGCGCATTGGCGAGGAAGTTCTGCAGCACGCGGCGCAGCAGGCGGCGGTCGCTGCGCACCCAGATCGGCCGCGCATAGACATGCATGCGCAGGCCGCGGCTGGCGGCGACCGGGGTGTACTGCGCGGCCAGTTCGCGCAGCAGCACGCTGGCGTCGAAGTCCTCGATCGTCGGGCGCATGCCGCCGGCGTCCAGCCGCGACACGTCGAGCAGGCCGTCGAGCAGTTCCTCGGCCGCACGCAGCGAGGCGTCCACGCGCTCGGCCAGATGCCGCTGCTCCTCGTTCTGGTGCGCTTCGCGCAAGGCGGAGGCGAACAGCCGCGCCGCGTTGAGCGGCTGCAGCACGTCGTGGCTGATCGCGGCCAGGAAGCGGGTCTTGGACTGCTGCGCCAGTTCGGCCTCGCGCGAGCGGTCGGCCACGCGCTGCTCCAGCGTCTCGTTGGCTTCCAGCAGCGCCTGCTCGGCACGTTTGTAGTCGGTGATGTCGTTGTAGCTGGTCACGTAGCCGCCGCCGGGCAGCGGCTGGCCGCGCATCTCGATCACCTTGCCGTCGCTGCGGGTGCGCTCGAACACATGCGAGGTGCCGGCGCGCAGATGCGCGATGCGGCGGCTGATCTGGTCCTCGATGCGGCCCTCGCCGAGTTCGCCGCGCTCGGCGTTGTAGCGGATCAGGTCGGCGACCGGGCGGCCGACGTAGAGCATGCCGTCGGGGTAGCCGAACATCTGCTGGTAGCGCCGGTTCCACGCGGTCAGGCGCATCGCCGGATCGACCACGCTGACCCCGGCGCTGATGTTCTCCAGCGTGGTGGACAGGATCTCGCGGTTGAAGCGCAGTTCCTGCCCGGCCTCGTCGAGCACCGCCACCACTTCGCCCAGGTCCATGCCCGAGCCGCGCAGCAGGCTGGTCAACACCAGCCGCGCCGAGGCCGCGCCGATCGAGGCGGCGAGCAGGCGTTCGGTGAACTGCACCCAGACGCGGTCGGCCACCGCATTGGGCTGCGGCTCGCGGCCGAGCAGTTGCGCCTGTTCGGCGAAGGCGCGGCGGGCATGACGCTCGCCGACCATGCGTTCGGCCAGCGCCTGCAGATCGACCACCTGTACCTGCCCGAGCCAGTCGCCGGCCACCGCCGGCCGCTGCGAATACGGCTCCAGGAACGGCGCCGCGCGCAGCCGCTCGTCCAGGCCCGGGCGCCAGCGCGCCGACACCAGCATCATCGTGCCGACGTTGAGCAGCAGCGACCAGAACGTGCCGTGCGCCAGCGGATCCCAGCCGCTCATGCCGAACAGCTGCTGCGGGCGCAGCCAGGAGATGCCGAACGGCCCGTCGTGCAGCCATCCCGGCGCCAGCCAGCCGGCCTGGGTCAGCGCCGGCAGCAGCAAGGTGTAGATCCAGGTGCCGAAGCCCAGCACCATGCCGGTCTCCACGCCCTTGCGGCTGGCGCCGCGCCAGTACAGCCCGCCGATCACGCCCGGCGCGAACTGCGCCACCGCGGCGAAGGCCATCAGCCCGTACGAGGCCAGCGAACTGTCGTTGCTGCTGCTGCGGTAGTAGCCGTAGGCGATCAGCGCCAGCAGCAGGATCGCCAGGCGGCGGATCCACAACACCCGCGAGGCGACGTCGGCGCCGGCCGCCTGGTGCCCGCGCCGGCGCAACAGCACCGGCATCACCAGGTCGTTGCTGATCATCGTCGCCAGCGCGATGCTGGAGACGATGACCATGCCGGTGGCGGCGGAGAACCCGCCTACGTAGGCGACCAGCGCCAGCGCGGTGCGGCCCTCGGCCAGCGGCAGCGCCAGCACGATGCTGTCGCGCGCCACCTCGCCGGAATGGCCGAACAGGGCGATGCCGGCCGACGCGATCGGCACCACCATCGCCGAGATCACCACCAGGTACAGCCCGAACAGCCAGCGCGCCTTGCGGATGTCGCCGATGTCGCTGCATTCCACCACCGCCACGTGAAACTGCCGCGGCAGGCACACGATGGCCAGGAAGCTGAGCAGGGTCTGCGAGATGAAGCCGACCGGCGGCGTGTTCTGGAACAGCGTGCGTGCCGACTGCAGCACCTGCCCGTCGCGGCCGCTCAACCACACGTAGGCGAACACGCCCACCGCGACCATCGCCAGCAGCTTGACCACCGACTCCAGCGCGATCGCCAGCATCATGCCGTGGTGGTGTTCGGTGGCGTCCACCTGGCGGGTGCCGAACAAGGTCGCGAACAGCGCCATCAGCAGCGCCACGTACAACGCCGGATCGGCGTAGAACGGCGCCCCGGCGCTGGACTGCCCGCTGAGCACCTGCAGGCTCATCGCCACCGCCTTGTACTGCAACGCCAGGTACGGCACCACGCCGATCAGCGCGATCACCGCCACCAGCGCCGCCAGGCGCCGCGAACGGCCGTAGCGCGAGGAGATGAAGTCGGCGATGGACACCGTGTTCTCGCTGCGCGCGATCAGCGCCAGCCGTTCGACGATGCGCCAGCCGAACAGCAGCATCAGCAGCGGACCCAGGTAGATCGGCAGGTAGCCGGCGCCGTTGCGCACCGCGCTGCCGACCGCGCCGTAGAACGTCCACGACGAGCAGTACACCGCCAGCGCCAGGCTGTACACCGCCGGGCGCAGCCACGGCCGTTCCGGGTACAGCGGCCGCCGATCGCCCCACCACGCCACTGCGAACAGCAGCGCCGCGTAGCCGACCGACACCAGCAGCAGGATCCAGCTAGAAACCAAGGGCGAGGTCCCCGGTGCGTTCGCCGCAGTCTAGCTCGCCGCCGCTCACGAGACCGCCGTCGCGCCGGCGTGCAGCGGCAACCGCAGGCGGAACACGCTGCCCTGCCCGGGCGCGCTCTCCACCAGCAATGCGCCGCCGGCCGCGGCGATCAGGTTGGCGCTGACCGCCAGCCCCAGGCCGGTGCCCTGCCCGCTGGGCTTGGTGGTGAAGAACGGCTCCAGGCAGCGCGCGCGCACATCCTCGCTCATGCCGTGGCCGCTGTCGCGCACCGCGATCTCCAGCGTGGCATCGGGCCGCGGCGCCAGGGTCAGCTCGAACTGCCCGCCCTCGGGCATCGCCTGCTGCGCGTTGGCGGCGAGATTGAGCAGGATCAGCTCCAGCTGCGCGCGGTCGAAGCGCACCGGGCACGGCGCCTCGTGCAGGTGCAGGCGCACCTGCACGCCCAGGCCGAACAACTGGTCGAACATCGGGCGCATGCCGGCGATCGTCTCGGCCGGTTCGAACACCTCCAGCCGCGTCGCTTCCTGGCGGCTGAAATCCAGCAGCTTGCGGGTCACCGCCGCCGCGCGCCGCGCCGCCGCATCGGCCCCCTGCAGCGCGGCCTTGAGCTGCTGCGGATCGTCGCTGCGGCGCGCACGGGCGGCATAGCCCATGATCAGGCTGAGCAGATGATTGAAATCGTGCGCCACGCCGCTGGCCAGGCGGCCGACGCTCTCCATCTTCTGGGCGTGCACCAGCTGGTCGCGCGAACGCTCCTTTTCCTGCATCTCCAGTTGCAGCCGGTCGCGCGAACGGGCCAGGTCGTTGCCGCGCTTGCGCGCCAGCGCCAGGCTGTCGCGCAGGGCCGCCACCGACTGGTCCAGCACCAGTGCGACCACCACGAAGCCGACCAGGCTGCCCACCGCCACTTCCAGGACCCGCGGCCACAGCGACGGCAGGAAGAACATGCGTGCCGCATCGCGCCATGCGCCCAGCGCGACCACCAATGCCAGCCACGCCACCGCGCCCCAGAGCGCGCGCCGGCTCAGCAACAGCCCGCCGATCAGTACCGGCAGCAGCTGCCCGAGCTGGCCGCGCAGTTGCGCTTCCAGCCCCCAACGCGCATAGCCCACGGTCAGCAGCGCCAGGCTCACCACCACGAACAGCCGCGCCGCCCACAGGAACGCGCCACGCCGCAACAGCGCGAAGCACACCCACATCGCCAGCGCATTGAATCCCGCCAACCACAACGCGACCGAGTCGATGGCTGCGCCGGCCCGCCACCATGCCATCAGCATCGCGATCAGCTGATACAGGCCCACGAACACCAGTACCAGCTGCAGCATCGCCGCGTTGCGCCGGTCGACGCGGTCGGCCAGCGGGATCGCGCGCCACCAACGCAACGCGCACGCCAGCGGGCCAGCGGCGGGCGGGTCGGCGGAACGCTGGGGCGTAGGCAGGTCGGGCATGCGCGGGCCAATGGCGGGAGCGCCGCCGGCAGGCGGACGCGGACTGCGGCTATATTAGCCACCTCCGTCTTCCCGCTGGATGCGACGCGGCACTGACCCTGCAGGTTGCCGCGCATGCTGCACGGGCCGATTCCGCCGCTCGACGCGCCTGGATTACAAATCGATGACGTTTCCCTTGTTCACCGGCCTGGGCCGGGCTGTGTTCGTGGCCGCAGGCCTGCTGGCAAGTCCGGTGCTGGCACAGACCGTTCCCGGCGCCGATCCGTACGAACCGCAGCTGCGGCGCTGCCAAACCAGCATTGCGCAGCAGCCGAGCGCCTCGCGGGATATCGCCAACGACCTGCTGACCATGCCCGGCCTGCCGGTACCGGTGCAGGTGCGGGCGACCGGCTGCCTGGCCACCGCGCAGCAGATGCTGGGCGACAGCACGCAGGCGGCGGCGACGACCGAGCGCTTGCTGGCATTGCTGCAGACACCCGGGTTGCCGCCGCTCGTCCGTAACGGCGGCCGCCTGCAGGCGGCGGCGCTGCTGCAGCAGGGTGGCCAGTTGACGCGTGCGCTGAAACTGCTGGAGCAGATTCAGGCCGATGCGCAGCGCAGCGGCGACACCGTCGCGCAGATCGGCGCGCTGGCCGGCATCGCGCTGATGCGCGGCGACGCGCTGGACGACTCGGAAGGCGCGCTGCACTACTTCCGCCAGGCCATCGCCCTGGCCGAACAGCTGCAACGGCCGCCGGCGCAGGCCGACATGATGCTGTACTACAACTACGGCTACGCGCTGCTGATGCTCAAGCGTTACGACGAGGCCGACGCCGCCTTCGATCGCGCTACCGCGGTGGCCGTCAAGCTGACCAACCAGGACCTGTTCCTGCACCGTATCGCCAGCCACCGCGGCGAGATCCAACGCGCCGGCGGCCACGCCGAGCGTGCCGAGCCGATGTTGCAGAAAGCGCTGTACTGGCAGCAGGCCGACGGCGATCCGCAAGGCGCCGCAGTGACGCTGCAACGCCTGGCGCGGCTACGCCTGGACCAGGGTCGGGCCAAGGACGCGCTGGTCTACGCCGAACAAGCGCAGACGCTGTCCGAGCGCAGCCGCTTCGTCGCGGAGATCCGCAACGGACTGGACCTGATCAGCGAGATCCACGCCGCGCTGGGCAATGCCGACGCCGCGGCGCACTACGCGCAGCAGGCGCGCGCGATGGACCGCGACAAGGCCCGCGCCGAAACCCTGGTCTCGCTGGCCAAGCTGCAGGCCGATGCGGCGCGCAAGCTGCCGCCGATCGCCGACACGGGCGCGGCACGCGCCGACAACGCCGGCCGCATCGCGATCGGCCTGGCGCTGGTGCTGGCGCTCGGCGTCGCCCTGGCGATCCTGTACCGCCGCCGCCAGCGCCGCGAGGCCGAACGCAGCCTGCTCGATCCGCTGACCGGGCTGCTGAACAGGCCGGAAGCCGAACGCCGGATGCAGGCGCTGTTCGCCGCGCCGAGCCGGGACAAGCGCGAGGCCGACGGCCGCTGTGCGCTCCTGCTGGTCGACGTGGATGGATTCAAGGAGTTGAACGCGCGCTACGGCCATGCCGCCGGCGACCGCGCGCTGTTGGCGCTGGCCGGCTGCCTGCGCGAGAGCTGCGATGCCGGCGACCTGATCGCACGCTGGGGCAGCGAGGAATTCCTGGTGGTGCGCGCGGACACCTCCGCGGCGGCCGCGTTCGCGCTGGCCGCGCACCTGCGCGGTGCGGTCGAACGCCTGCGCGTGGAAGCCGGCCAGGGCGAACTGCTGCCGTTGACGGTGTCGGTCGGCGCAGCGCCGTTCCCGCTGTTCCGCCGGCCCGATGCGCGCCTGCAGGACACCGTGGCGCTGGCCGAATGCGCGGTCCAGGCGGCCGGCCACGCCGGCGGCAACGCCTGGGCCGGACTGTGGGGCACGCCGGGCGACGTGACGGTCACGCCGCAACAGGTGCTGGCGGATCCGGTGCGCGCGCGCGCGCAAGGCTGGGTGCTGCTCGACGGCAGCGATCCGCTGCTGTGGACGCGCGCGTTCGCCGCGCCGGACGCGCAGCGCGCGTGAGCGCGTGCGCACGCGCGGCGCCGCCGTGGGCCGCGGCGGTCGTCCCCTCACCCCAACCCCTCTCCCGGTGGGAGAGGGGCCATGTGCCGCAGTGCAGCGGCGGCCGTGCCCATGCACGCTCCACGGCGGCGCAGTACCGCGGGTGCGACACGCTAAGATCCGTGCGGTGAACACCCACCCCCGCCCACGCTGATGTCGTCCGTCCCAGTCGAGTCGCGGGCGAGCTATCTGCAGCAGCAACGGCTGCGGCTGCAGACCCAGTTGCAGCAGGCGCAGGCGCGGCAGGCCGCTGCCGAAGCCGAGGTGGAGCGGCATCTGCCGGCGGTGGAACAGGCCGTGGCCACGATCCGCCGCGATTTCGTCGCGCAGGCCGCGCAGGCCGCGAGCGCGGTGCTGCGCCGCGAACGCCGCCGCGCGTGGTGGCCGGCGCTGCTGTTGCGCCCGCTGCTGCCGGACTGGCGCTGGCGGCTGGCGCTGCTCGCCTTCCTGCTGCTGGCGCTGCCATGGATGAGCGCGCACTGGCTCGGCGACGCGCGCGGCTATCTGGACTGGTGGCGCCATCTGGGCATGCAGCGCGACACCCTGCAGCTGCTGCAGCGCGTGCTGCCGTCGCTGCTGGCGTATGCGCTGCTGGTGATCGGCGGCGCGCAACTGCTGGCCCGGCATGTCAGCCACGACGAACGCGCGCGGTTGAACGGTTTCGCGCAACGGCCGCTGGCGCTGCTGCAGTTCGCCAGCGACAGCCGCCACGACGCCGCCTTTCCGTACCGCGTCACCCGCGCGCCATGGCCGCAGCGCGAACTGCAGGGCCGCTGGCAGATCGCCGCGGCGCACGGCGACCTGTTCGGCGCGCGCATGCTGGCGCTGCACGACGGTGCCGAACCGGAACCGCAGGTACAGGCGCTGCTGGTGCTGCCGGACGCGTCCCACGCCGCGGCGCTGATCCCGATCGCCGCCGAGCTGGATGCCGAGGCGCAGGCGCAGCTGCACGCCCTGGCGCTGGCCGTGGCGACGAACGCGGCGGCCGAATCGCAGCCCATCGCCGAGCTGCACCGGCACGTGGACGCGTGGATGGAAGCGCGCAGCCAGCAGCGCATGCTGCAACAGCGGCTGCAGAGCATGGACGCCATCCACCGCCACTGGGCCGACGTGGCACTGCCCGACACCACCCTGGACCAGATCCTGAAGCTGGTGGACCTGTTCGTGTCCGGGCGCGCGCCGGCGCCGAAGGGCATGCTGCTGCACGGACCGCCGGGCACCGGCAAGACCCTGATCGCGCGCAAGCTGGCGCGCCATGCCGGCTGCCATTTCGAAGCGCTGGGCGTAGCCGACCTGAAGGCCGCGCACGTCGGCCACACCGGCCCCAAGGTGCAGGCGATCTGGCAGCGCTGCCGCGCCAAGGCGCCGGCGATCCTGTTCATCGACGAATGCGAAAGCGTGTTCGCGCGCCGCGGCGGCGTGGACAGCGACAGCTTCGGCGCCGAGCTGGTGCAGACCTTCCTCGCCGAATGGGACGGCTTCCACGAGGCGCGCGGCCAGGTGCTGGTGATCGGCGCGACCAACCGTCCCGGACTGCTCGACGACGCGGTGATGTCGCGCTTCACCGCCAGCATCGGCATCGGCCTGCCGGATGCCGATGCGCGCGCGCGCATCCTCGGCGGCGAACTGCAACGCGCCGGCTTCGCGCTGGCCCTGGACCCGCGCGTGGTCGCCGACAGCAGCGGCCTGTCCGGCCGCGACCTGCACACGCTGGTGGCGCGGGTCGCCGCCGAGTGCATGGACGGCGAACTCGACGGCGACGCGCTGCTGGCGCAACTGCGCTTGCTGCGCGGCAAGGGCTCCACCCGGGTGACGCCGCTGGACTGGAACGACATCGTGCTGCCGGCACCGGTGATCGATGAATTCGTCGGCCTGGGCAAGGAACTGCGCAATGCCGAGACGCTGGCCACGCTGGGCGTGCCGGTCCCGCGCGGGATCCTGATGTACGGCCCGCCCGGCACCGGCAAGACCCAGCTCGCGCGGATCCTGGCCAGCCAGTCGGGGTTGGCCTTCATCGCCCTGACCGGCGCCGACCTCAAGGCCGCCTACCTGGGCCAGTCGGGCCAGCGCGTGCAGGCCGCGTTCGAGCGCGCCCGCGCGCAGGCGCCGTGCATCGTGTTCGTCGACGAGATCGACATCGTCGCCCCGGCGCGCGGCGCCGACGGCGACGATGCGCTGACCCGCGAGATCGTCGGCCAGCTGCTGCAGGAACTGGACGGCGTCGCCAGCCAGGCCGGGCAGGTGTTCCTGCTGGCCGCCAGCAACCATGCCGCGGCGATCGACCCGGCGCTGCTGTCGCGGCTGGACCGGCAGATCGAGATCGGCCTGCCCGACCGCGCCGCACGCAGCGCGATCGTCGCGCGCCTGTTGCACGGCAAGCCGCTGGCATTCGACGCAACAGAGGCGGCCACCTGGCTGGCCGAGCGCAGCGAAGGCCGCTCCGGCCGCGACCTGCAGACCTGGATCAGCCGCGCGATGCGCCGCGCCGCGCGCCGCGCCCTGCTGGAAAGCGACGATGCGGCAAGCACCCGGCTGCAATGGCAGGACCTGATCGACACCGCGGATGAGGCACGGGCATAGCGCGCCATCCTGTCGCGGCTGAAGCCGCTCCGACAGGAGCAGGCATGCCACTGGGCCCAGTGTAGGAGCGGCTTCAGCCGCGACCAGACACCATCCGCAGCCCGATCGCCCGAGCCGCCCTCACCTCTCCGGCAACATCACCTCGACCCGATAACGGCGCCCCGCCTCGATGCCCTCGATCCGCGCCACGTCCAGCACCCGCCCATCCACGCTGACCTGCGGCGCAACACACCCCGCAGCGCGCTGCATGCGCACCTCCAACACCGCTCCGCGAAACCGGCGCTGCACCGTGGCCTGCCTCCAGTGCGACGGCAACTGCGGGCGCACGCACAGCGCCTCGCCCTCGCCTTTCAGCCCGAACAGGCCCTCGATCAGGCAACGGTACATCCACGCCGCGGTGCCGGTATTGAACAACTGGCTGGAACGGCCGGCGGTGCGCGGCAGTTCGCGCCAGGCGCCGCGGTAATAGTTCGGCACGAACACCGGCAACTGGCCGCGCTGCAGGTAGTCGGCCAGGTCCGGCCCCGGGATCATCGCGCGCAACACGCGCCAGGCACGGTCGGCGTCGCCGATCGCGTACAGCGCATGCAGGTAGAACGCGGCGGCGTGGTTGTAGACCGAACCGTTCTCCGCCGAACCCAGATGCTTCTGCGTGAGCCGGCCAACGTCCTCGCGCATCGCGGTATACGGCGGCGCCAGCATGGTCGGCCCGTACGGCGTGTCCAGCTGCGCATCGACCGCCTGCAGCAAACGCTTGCGCTGCTCCGCATCCGCCGTACCCGCGAGCAACGCCCAGCTCTGCGGATTGAGATAGATGCGGCCCTCCGCGTCGTCCTTGATGCCGAAACGCACGCCGTCGTCGGTGATGCCGCGCGCATACCAATCGCCGTCCCACAGTTCGCGGTTGACCGCGGCGTTG
The DNA here is from genome assembly GCF_017163705.1 of Xanthomonas bonasiae. Classification (GTDB taxonomy): domain Bacteria; phylum Pseudomonadota; class Gammaproteobacteria; order Xanthomonadales; family Xanthomonadaceae; genus Xanthomonas_A; species Xanthomonas_A bonasiae. The sequence goes on along the minus strand of NZ_JAFIWB010000019.1, from coordinate 91,440 downwards.
ACCTCGTCCGCGCCGGAGCGAAACGCCGCTGCCTGCGCCTGGCGGCCATGGCGTTCGCAGAGCGTCGCCCACAGCTGCAGCGCGTAGGCGGTGGCCACCGACAACCAGCCGGACACGCCGCGGCCGCGATAGCCGACCATGTTCATCGGGTCGCACCAATCGCCCTGCGCGATGTAGCTCAGCCCGCGCGCGTCGCGCGCGCCGAGCAGCCAGCGCATCGCCGCGTCCAGCCGTTCGGCGACGCTGGCGCCGTGCCCGTCGGCACCGACCACGACCTCGTCGAGCAGCGCCGCATCGCCGGTCTCGTCCAGGTACGCCGACAGGAACACCGGCAGCCACACGCAATGGTCGGTATGCGGCACCTGGTTGATGTACTTCAGCTCCGCGCCCTCGATCAGCAGGATGCCGTCCGGCATCGCGCCGCTGGCTTCCTGCTGGGACAGCGCATGCAGCAGCGCCGCACGTGCGGTCTGCGGGCGCAGGAAGCTCATGCCCATGTGATCCTGCAGGAAGTTGCGGGTCTGCGGATCGGTGGTCAGGCGGTTGACGTCGCCGTGATAGAACACCTGCCGCGGCAGCCAGTGGTTGACCAGGTTGTCCAGGCACGGATCGGGCGTGGCGATGTGCAGGCAGCCGGCCGCCTCGTTCAAATAGTCGCCGTACGCGGCCGCCGCTTCCGCGAAGCCGGCAGCGGACAGATAGCGCTGCCGCAGCGCAGCGATCTCCGCATCGTCGCGTGCCGGGCCGAACAGGAAACGCAACGTCTGTTCCTGCTGCGGCTGCAGCGTCAGGCAGTACTGCAAGGCTGCGGTGGGCGTTTCGTAGCGCGCATCGCTGCCGCCCAGCCGCGGCTGCAGCACCGCGCTCGGCGCGTGCAGGCCACCCTCGCCTTCGAACGCCGATTGCCGCGCATCCCACGCATCGGGCGCCTGCTCGTGCAGCAGGAAGGTGCAGTCCTTGAAGTCGCGGTTGCGGAAGTAGTCCTCGACCTTCTGGTATGGCGTGACGCTGCGGCAGACGATGCCGCCCAGGTCGGCGCGGTACTCGCCGCTCTGATGCATCCACGACATGTAGCCGACCGGGAAATACGCATACAGCGCGATCCGCCGCGCGCGCCCGTCCAGATTGCGTACCTGGCACTGCCACAGCTCGACCATGTCCTCGACCGGCAACTGCAGGCGCACCTCCACCTCGATCTCGGCGTAACGCACACACCAGGCGATGTCGCGCTTGCCGACCGAGAAACGGAATGCCTGCGGCGTCGCCCGCACCGGTTCGTACGGCACCGAATAGACCGCACCGCTGTCCTCGTCCTTGAGATAGAAGAAACGCCCCGGATGATGCGCGTAGTACGGCTGCTCCGGCTGCATGAAGGTCCTGGCTTCCAGGTTCGGCGCATGCGCGTACTTGGCCGGCTCCGGCTGCATGAACTGCGCGGTGGCGTAGCCGCGGCAGGTGGCCTGGATCATCATCCGCCGGTTCCACAGGAAGCCGCCGGCATTGGGCAGGGCCGTCGCGCTATGCAGCTCGTAGCGTTCGCCGTCGGCGCTGGGCGCCAGCAGATCGGTTGCCTCGCGGGATGCCTCATTGCCAACGCTCATGCGCTTGCCTCCTCCGCGGCGCGCTTGCGCACGGCCAGTTCCTGCTGGATACGCAGCAGTGCCGCATCGTCGAGCGGGTAGAACCGCATCGTCCACGCCGCCAGGAACGCGACCGCGCCGGGGATCACCGTCAGCAGCAGCACGATGCCCAACTGCGAGGCGTCGCTCTGCGCCTGGTTGGCCACATAGCCCATGCCCGCCAGCATCCAGGCGATGCAGGCCGAGGCCAGCGCGCCGCCGAGCTTCTGTGAGAACGTGGCCGCCGAGAACGTCATCGCAGTGGCGCGGCGCCCGGTCTTCCATTCGGTGTAGTCGGCGGTGTCGGCATACATCGAGAACGCCAGCGGCGATTTCGGACCCAGCGCCAGGCCGATCAGCAGGTTGATCGCGAACAGCGCCCAGATCGCCTCGCGCGGAATGAAGAACATCGCGCAGCTGAGTACGCCGACCACCGCCATCAGCCACATCATCAGCCGGCGCTTGTCGCACAACCGGGTCAGCAGCGGCGTGGCCGCCGCGCCCACCGCCAGCGCCACCGAATAGCTGCCCAGGAACCAGCCGGTCAGGTCCGGGCGGCCGACGTAGTACTTGAAGTAGTACACGCCGGCGCCGGCGCGCATGACGATGGTGATCATGATGATCAGCGCCAGCGCGAACAGCACCCGCCATGGCGGATTGCGCAGCAGGTCGGCGATGTCCTGCAGCACCGGCGCGCGCGGCTGCGGCAGCGGCTGCACGCGCTCGCGCGTGGTGGCGAACACGATCGCGAACAGCGCCGCCGCGGCGATGCCGTAGACCAGCATGGTGCGTTGCCAGCCCTGCGCATCGTCGCCGTTGCCGAACCAGCGCACCATGTCCAGCGTGGCGTAGTTGACCAGCGTGGTGCCGGCGAAGGCGGCGATGAAGCGGAAGCTGATCAGCGTGGTGCGCTGCTGGCTGTCGGCGGTGATCACCCCCGACAGCGCCGAATACGGAATGCTGATCACCGTGTACATCAGCATCATCAAGCCGAAGGTGACGTAGGCCCAGACCAGCCGCCCGCCCTGGCCCAGATCCGGCGTGGTGTAGGCCAGCACGCCGCTAGCGGCCATCGGCAGCGCCGCGAACAGCAGATACGGCCGGAACTTGCCCCAACGCGAGCGGGTGCGGTCGGCGATCGCCCCCATCAGCGGATCGGTGACCGCGTCGACCACCTTGGTCAGCAGGATCATCGTGCCTACGGCCGCCGCTGGCAGGCCCATGGTGTCGGTGTAGAAGATCAGCAGGAACGCGGAGATGTTGGCCCAGTAGAAATTGAAGCCCATGTCGCCCATGCCGTAGCCGACCTTCTCGGTCCAGCGCAGCGGGGCATCGGCGCGTTGCGGCGGGGTGGGCATCGGCGATCCTGTCGGGTGGTCATGCGATGATGGAACGGCGCCAGGCACGTTCCGCTGATCGTGGCGTGCCGACGCTACACCACGCTGCGCGCATCGCCAACGCCGACGCGCGCATCATGCCAAACCCCGTGCAAGGTATAACCGCTCGTGATGGACGCGACATCCCAGAATTCCGTGCCGCAGCGCAGCGAAGCCATCGTCGTGATGGGCATTTCCGGCAGCGGCAAGACCAGCGTCGCGCAGGCGCTGGCCGCGCACTATGGCCTCGCGTTCCTGGACGCGGACGACTTCCACAGCGCCGAGGCCAAGGCACAGATGGCGCGCGGCGTGCCGCTCACCGATGCGCAGCGCGTGCCATGGGTGGCGGCGCTGGCGCTGCGCCTGCGCCAATCGATCGATGCCGGCCAAAGCGTCGTGCTTGCCTTTTCCGGATTGCGCCGTGTACACCGACAGCAGCTGCGCGACAGCGGCGTGCCGATGCGTTTCGTGTTCCTGCATGCGGCCGCGCATGTGATCGCCGAACGCCTGGCACGGCGCAGCGGTCACTTCATGCCGCCGGGCCTGTTGCAGAGTCAGATCGATACGCTGGAGCTGCCGCTGGAGGAGCCGGACGTGCTCTCGGTGGACGTGGATGCGCCGTTCGATGCAGTGGTGGCGGATGCGATTGCGCAGCTGGATGCGGTGCCTATCGGTGCGAGCGTCGGCACCGGCTAGTGTGATTCTTCGCCTCGTGCTGTGGCGATCATATCGGGCATCGATGCGGCTTTTACGGTCTCAGGCGATTGACGCGATGACACGTTCGGCAATCCTCATGCGTGTGAAGTTGCCTCAATCGCATTGTCAGCATCGCGGCTGCCATCGGCGGGGCGATCCAGCGCCTGTCGCTGCAGCGACGCACCTGAGCTTTTGTAGGAGGGGCTTTAGCCCCGACAACTTCCCAACTGGAGAGACTTCTCCGCTTCGCTCGTCGCGGCTGAAGCCGCTCCTACAGGGCTCGCGGAGAACTGGGTGTGTGCACTGTGGGAGGGACTTCAGTCCCGACGCCTTTGATCGCGGCCACGCCATCGCACCGCGAGCGTTACGCCTGTGGATGAGGTCCCTCGCTACTCAGCCTTTGCGCACAACCTCGCGCTTCGTTCCCGACGACGACGGCCCCGATACGTTCGGATCGCCAGGCACATACCAACGCCACAACGCCTCCGTAGCCTTGCTGATGCCGATACGCGGCGTGGCGACCGGATCCGCAGGTGGAGGCGTGCCATCCTCACCCAGCCACAGGCGCGAGCTGGCCTGGGTCAGATCCAGCCCGTTGTCCGCACCCGAAGCACCCAGCGCCTTTGCCAGCCGGCCGGGCCCGCGGGTGAGATCGGCGATACGTCCCGCGCCGCGCGCTAACTGCATCGCCTCGATTCCTGCGATCGGCGCCAGCGCACGGATCAGCACCGCATGCCCGGGCGCGCCGCCGCACACCGCGTTGAGCGCCCAATGCATGCCGTAGATGAAGTAGACGTACAGATGGCCGGGCGGCCCGAACATCACTTGCGTGCGCGGGGTCATGCCACGGAACGAATGTGCCGCCGGATCCTCGGCGCCGCAGTACGCCTCGACCTCGACGATGCGACCGCAGCGGCCGTCGTCGGCGATCAGCAGCTTGTTCAACAGTTGCGGCGCCACCAGGTGCGCGTCGCGAGCGTAGAACGTGCGCGGCAGCGGTGTCGGCAACATCGCCACAACCTACCGGGACGCCCGTGAAGAACGTTGCGGCGCGTGCAGATCGGCATGCGCGCCGAAACGCGCGGATCGTAGCGCGCGCACCACGGCACCGCCTGGCCGGCGACGGACCACCGCGCATGGCGCCGCACCCGGATGCACGTTGCTCCATCCAAATGCCGCGCGCCGCACTCCGGCCGCCGGCATCACTGTGGAGCACCAAGCCCGGCACTTGCCGGGCACGGCCTTACTCATTCCGCAGGCAACCGCAGTTCCTGCAGCAACTGCGGCGCCGGATAGACCTTGGCCAGCAACCAGCGCAGGTAGCGCATGTCCACATGGATCGCACGCTTGTAGCGCGGGTCGTACCACCAGCTGGCGCTGACCGCCTCCCAGTTGCTGTCGAAATTCAACCCGATCAGCTCGCCGCGCGCGTTGAGCACCGGCGAACCCGAATTGCCGCCGGTCGTGTCCAGGTTGGTCAGGAAATTCACCGGCTGCGTCTTCAGCTGCGCATCGGCGGTGCTGCCGAAGTCGCCCTTGGCGATCGCATCCAACAGCGGCTTGGGCGCGTCGAACGGCGCCTGCCCGGTGTTCTTCTCGACGATGCCGGCCACCGTGGTCACCGGCGCGAAGCTCACCGCATCGCGCGGCGCCAGCGGCTCGACCCGGCCGTAGCTGACGCGCAGTGTGCTGTTGGCATCCGGATACACCGCCCGCCCCTGCTGCTTGCGCCAGGCGAACAGCGCACGCATGTAGGCCGGACGCAGGCGCAGCTGCTCGCCCTCGCGCGTCTTGCGCTCGTTCTCCAGGCGCAGTTGCGCCGGCACCAGCGCCGCGGCCAGCGTCGTCAGCGGATCGGCCGCCACCGGCTTGCCTTCGCGCGCGGCAGCGAAGCGCAACAGGCGCTCGGCTTCCTCGCCCAGCTTGGTCCCGGCATAGAGCTTGTCCAGGGCCTGCTGCAACTGTGCCGGCGTGCGCCCGAACGCCGCGTCGAATTCAGCCACGCGCTGCGCATCGGGCAACTGCTGGTAGCGCGTCAGCAGCGCACTCAGCAGCGCCTTCTCCACCGCAGGCGAGTAGCGCCGCTGTACCTGCTTCAGCGTGCCCTCGATCAGCGCCTGGTCGCGCTGCTGGTAGCCGGTTTCGCGCTGATCGTCGGGTTTGGCCGACTCCAGCCGCAACCGCTCCAGCGTCAGCGCCGAGCGCAGCAACTGGGTCTGGGTACCGATCAAGGTCAGCAGCAGATCACGCTCACGCAGCGCCGAGGCATCGGCCAGCAGCGCCTGCAAAGCTGCGATGTCGCGCGCATCGTCGCCCTGTGTGGCGGCGAGCATCCCGCGCTCGTCCTCGCCGCGCAGCCGCACCGCATCGCTGCGCTGCATCCCTTCCAGCTCGCCTGCCGCACGCTTGCGATTGTTCTTCAGCGACTGCAGCTGCGCCGCATAGCGCGTACGCGCCTCCGCATCCGCCTTGCCCGCCGCTTCGATGACCGCGATCATCTGGTCATACACCGCCACCCGCTGCGGCAGCGTCCAGTTCACCTGCTCGTCGAACTCCGCCGCCGTGCGATGCCGATAGGTGATGCCCGGATAGCCGGCCAACATCGCGAAGTCCCCGGCCTTCGGCCCCTGCGTGGCGATCTGCAGATGCGCCGGCGGCTGGTAAGGCACATTGTCGGCACTGTAGTCGGCCGGCTTGCCGTCCTTGCCGACATAGGCGCGCAGCAAGGTGAAATCGCCGCTGTGCCGCGGCCAGATGAAATTGTCGATCTCGTCGCCGTAGTTGCCGATCGCCCGCGGCGGCGCATAGACTAGGCGCACATCGCGCAACTCCAGCTGCCGGATCCGATAGAAGTCGGTGCCGTAGTACATGTTGGCGACGCTGCAGCGCACCCCGCCCTCGCGCTCGCAGTCGGCCACGATGCGCTTGCTCGCCGCATCCACCGCATCGTAATAGGCGCGCCCGGTCTTGCCCTTGGCCGGCCCCAGCACGGCGTCGGTGACCTTGTCGAAGCCCACCGTCACCAGCACACGGAAATCCGGATTGGCCGCGCGCTCGTCGCGGCGATCCTTGGCGATGAACCCCTGTTCGATCAGGTTCTCCTTGGCCGAGGTGTTGTACTGGATCACCCCATAGGCCACATGGTGGTTGGTCAGCAGCAAGCCCTCGCCCGACACGAACGCCCCGGTCCCGCCCCCGACCTTCACCACCGCACTTAACGGCGGCTGCGTCACCGTCGCCAGATCGCGCGGATCCCCACGGAAGCCGGCCTCGCGCAGTGGCTTGGCCAGCTCAGGCAATTGGGACGGCATCCACATACCTTCGTCGGCATGGGCGGTCGCAGTGAGGGCGAGGCTAAGCGTGAGCGAAGCGGCAAGTGCGTTGGGTTTGGACATGCGGATGTCATGGCGATGCAGTGACCGTGACCTTAGCCGGGCGTTGCGTTCGCGGCAACCGACCCCGTACTCGTAGCCGCATATGAAACCCGTAGATGGGACCGCTCGTGGATCAGCGCGAGCAAGCTCACCCATCAACCGAACCAAGAGGGCGATATGCACTCTGGAGGTACGGCAGTCGCGCAACCGGATACACGGACGACGAAGTCAAAATCACTTCACGCCTCAAGACCGTTGTCGAATATCTGTTTTTTGTTCTTTTCAACCTTAAAGCCAGCTGCAACAACCGGGAACCGGCGCCCGGAAGAAACAAAAATGGCAACTGACGATCCAGCAACCTCTCTGCCGAGCATGTCTTCCAAGTGTTGAAGCTCATCCAACGTAGGCTCCGCAAGCTCCAGCCCGCGCATGAACCGCGGTAAGGCAAGATATTCAACACCTGTGCAAATTACATCGACATTCCTGGGTTCATCCGTGCTTTGCGGGCTTCGAACAAGCAGCAGCCCATGGCTAACGCGATAGTCCTACAGCTGGAATGTTCTGGTTGCAAAACGTGTTTCGATCATATCACTGAGCTCTAAGTGGCTTGCACAGCGAGCCGGCTCCAACTTCCCGAACTCCGGCTCAGTGCTACCGATCAACTCGTCCTTATAACTCTACTGGGCAAGCCCCGACAGCACACTAATCACCTTCAACACACCGACATCTGAGGCGCAAGCACCAGGAAGGAACCCTACTTCTCCTTCCGCCAATTAAGCGACCCACGATTCTCCACCGTGCTCGATTCCACCTCCGCGTCGAAGCCGCGGCCGAGCAGGTATTTCAGGGTCAAGACCGAACCGCTGCCGATCAGCGACACGCCATAACTGACGTAGAGTTTCGGCGAGAGATATTTGCCGAAACCGACCACCGAGCCGCCGAGGGTGCGCGACTGGCTGACGCCGGCGTCGTCGAAGCCGAGCTTGGCACCGAGTTGCGAGGCGAGGATGCCGCTGCCGGCGGACAGCGCACTGGCCGCGGCGGTGACCTGGTCGGCTTCGTCGCTGCTGGCGTTGCTGAGGCTGCGGCCGAGTACCAGATACGACATCGCTTCGGATTGCGACATCGACGGGTCCGACCACACGTCGGCGCGCGGGGCGGTGGCGCGGCCGGTGACGTCGATGCCGGCGGTGACGTCGCCGACCTTGCGTTGCGCGCGCATGTTGATGCGCGGGTCGGAGACGATGTTGTTGCTCCAGGTCAGCTGGCCGCGGGTGATGGTCAGGTCCTGGCCGTAGGCCTTGTACTGGCCGCTGACGTCCAGGCCGCCGGTGGCGGTCATCTCGCGGCCCTGGCGCGAGCGCACCTGCATGGCGCCGGTCAGCGCGCCCTTCAGGCCGAAGCCGGCCATCTTGACCTGGTCGCCGAGCACCACGCGCAGGTCCATTTCCAGCGGCGAGCTCGGCGCTTCCTCGGGGTCAGCCGGATCCAGCACCACCACGTCCTCGGACACCGAGGTGCCGCGGTCCAGCCGCTCCAGATCGATGTCCGCCGACGGCACGGTGACCTGGCCGTTCAATTTCATGGTCTTGTTGGCGATGCCGAACTGCAGGTCGGGATTGGCCACCGCGCGCAGTTCTGCGGTATTGGACAGCAGCACGTTGGTGCCGCGGATATTCAACTGCAGTGGCGTGGTGTCGCCGTACCACGACAGGCCGCCGTCGACGTTGAGCGTGCCTTCGCCGGATTTGACCGAGGCGACGATGCGCGCCGAGCCGTCCGGCTGCGCGTCGAAGCGGCCCTTGCCTTCGCTCAGGGTCAGGCCCAGCGCCGGCAGTTCGCCGGTGAAGTCGCTGAGCGTGGCGTTGCCGCCCATCGATGGCTGCGAGCGCGTGCCGCGCAGGCTGACGTGGCCTTCGACCAAGCCTTTGGGCCGCACCAGGTCGGGCGAGAACAGCTCCATCCAGTACAGCCGCGACATGTTCATGTAGATCTCGCCGGTGAGCGGCGCGTACGCATCCCAGCCGGTGTCCACGGTGGCGTCGATGAAGCCGTCGCCCTTGAAGCCGACGCCGAGCTTGGAGTGGATGTGCTGGGCGGTGAAGTCGGTGACGAAACTGAACTGGTCGTAGCGCACCAGTTCGCCGCGCGCGTTGTCGCCCAGGCGCAGGCCGCCTTCCGGCGAGGCCAGCCGCAGCGATCCCTGCCAGGCGTTGCCGGCCGGCTTGAAGCTGCCGTCGAGGGTGAGTTCGCCGCGCAGGTAGATCTTGCGGCCGCTGTTGGGCGGCAGCCACGGCTGCACCAGCGACAGCGGCAGCGCGTCGCCGCGCACGGTCAGGCCCTGCTTGGGCCAGTTGGCGGCCAGGCACAGCGCGCCGCCACCGGTCGCGCCGAGGCAGGTGTCGGACAGAGTGAATGCGCTGCCGGCGATGGCGAACGTGGCCGGTTGCCGCAGTTGCCACGGCTCGCCCTTGGCCGGCGCGACCCGCAGCGTATTCAACCCACCCTGCCAGCGCGCGCCGTCGCGGCGCAGTTGCCCGGCGAAGGCGAGCGCGCCCATGTCGTTGTGGGTGTCGGCATCGAGCTGCAGGTTTTCCACCGCGCCGCGCGCATCCACGCGCACTGTCTCGAGCACCACGCCGGCGCTGATCGCGCTGCCGCGCAGCGCCAGTTCGCCGCCACTGCCGCGCCACGGCAGGCGCCCGCGCAGGCTGACGCTGTCGGCGCCGTAGCTGTCCCACTTCAGGCCGTTGCCGGTGAGGTCGGCGGTGAGGTCGGGCGCATCGCGGCGGCCCTTGACCCGCACGCTGCCGCGCAGGCTGCCGGTGGCGCCGGGCAGCAAATCGGCCAGTTGCAGCGGCTGCAGTTGCGCATCGATGTCGAGCTGGTCGCCGACCTTGCCCTGCGCCTGCACGCGGCTGTCGCCCAGCGCCAGTTGCAGCTTGCCTTCGCCCTGTTCGCCCTGCAGCGCGAACTTGCCGTTGGCATCGAGCGGGCGGCTGCGCAGCTTGCCGTTCAAGCGCGGCACGTCGAGGCTGGCCTGGTAGCCGGCGGCGCTGCCGTCGGCATGCGCCGACAACTGCTTGCCCTTGGAGGCGAACTGGCCGGACAGGTTGCCGTCCCAGCCCGGCGCGAAATAGCCGGGATCGAAGCCGGCCAGTTTGGCGTTAACATCCCAACTCAATTCCGGTACCCAGGCCACTTCGCCGCCGAGGTCGAGCGTGCCGCTGGGCATCTTCGCCTGCACCTGCTTGAGCTGCGCGCGCTGGTCGTCGCCGCGCACATCGAGGTGCAGTTCGGCGCTGTCCTTGCCGCGCGATACGGTGGCTTCACCATAGGTGGCCCACTGTTTCAGCGTGCCGGCCAGGCCGAGATTGGCGTCGACCAGTTTGATCGGCACGGCCGGCGCGTCCGGCGTGGACGGATCCGGGGCGGTGGCGAAATTCAGGCCGCTGGCGTTGACCGAGAAGCGGAACGTGGCGTTGTCCGGATCGCGGAAGTCGGCGGTGCCGCGCAGCCGCGCCTGGCCGTCGAAGGCGCGCAGTTGCAGCGGCGCGACGGTGAGCACCTGGTTGTCCAGGCGCACGTTGGACGGGTCCAGCGTCAGCTTCTGCGCGCCGTATGCGAGCTGGCCCTGCAGCTTGGCGTCGCCGCCCTTGCCGGAGGCGCTCAGGTCGAACGCGATCGGCTCGCTGGCGGGGGCCGCGGCGGCGCCGGGCGGCACGAACAGCGACGGGTCCAGCGCCTTGCTGCTCGCCGCGAACTGCCAGGTGGGATCGGTGCGGCCGGTGAACACCAGGGTGGCGCGCAACGGTGCCGGCGCGTTGCCGGCGATCGCCACTTCCATCTTGTCCAGGTTGCCGCGCGCGATCAGGCCCAGCCGCGCCGGCGTGCGTCCGCGCGCAGCCGGCAATACCGCACTCGCGGTGAGATTGGCCTTGTAGTCCTGCGCCGGCACGTAATCGCCATCGACGCGGAAGTCGCCGCGGTCACTGGTCACGACCAGGCGCTTCGCGCGAAATTCGCCGTTGGCCACTTCGATGCCGCCATGCAGCGTGTGGATATCGATCATCGGCTGCTGCGCCTGGGTGATGCGCAGTCCGTTGATCAGGATGCGATCGGCCTGCAGCGCCAGCGGCACTTCGATCTGCGGCAGCGACTGCGGCCAGCTCGGCAGCTCGAACGGCTCGTCGCTCTTGGCCAGGTTGAGCGTGGCGTTCTTCAGTTGCAGCGTGTCGAGTTGCAGCTTGCGCCCGAGCAGCGGGCGGATGTCCGGATCCAGGTAGGCGCGCTCGGCGGTGAAGTGGATCTGGTCGTAGCGGAAATCCAGGTTGTACAGGATCAGCGGGCCGGCCAGGGGGCCCTCGGCGCGCTCCCAGGTCAGCGAGGATCCGGCCGGCAGCCGCGCCACCACCTGCGCCAGCAGCACGTCGCGCCCGGCCACCGTCTGCAGCAGCCAGTACACCGCCAGCAAGGCCAGCAAACCCAGCCCGGCGATGGTCAGTCCCGAACCCCACCAGAAGCGCTTGCGCCGGTAGAAGCGCGGGCGCCGCGGCGGCGGCGCGGGCGTGGCGGGGCCGGTCGCGCTCACAGGTTGGCTCCGATGTTGAGATAGAGCTGGAACTGCGAGTCCGGATCGTTCAAGCCGTGCGCGATGTCCACCCGCACCGGTCCCACCGGCGAACGCCAGCGCACGCCGAAACCGACGCCGGTGTGCCAGTCCGGGGTGTCGTCGAAGGCGCTGCCGCTGTCGACGAACACCGCGCCGCCCCACGGGCCGCCCTTGAAGTAGTGCTCGTACTCGGCGCTGCCGGTGAGCACGTGCTTGGCGCCGAGCGCGAAGCGGTCCGGCTTGGGGGTGCGCGGGCCGACTTCGCGGAACGCGTAGCCACGAATGCTGTTGTCGCCACCGGCGAAGAAGCGCAGGCTCGGCGGCATCGCCACCAGCGCGTTGGTCCAGGTGCTGCCGGCTTCGCCGCGCAGGAGCAGGCGGCTGTTGTCGCCCAGTCCCTGGAACCAGCTCAGGCGCATGTGCGCCTGGGTGAAGCTGGCGTCCGAGCCCAGCCCTTCGGCGCCTGCACGCAGGCTGAGGTTGCCGCTGAAGCCCTTGCGCGGAAACACTTTGTCGTCCACGCCCACGTAGTCGGCTTCGATCTGCGGATAGACCAGCGTGGAATACTGGTACAGCGCGTTGTCGAACACCTCGTCGGTGGCGTAGCGCCAGCGCTCGCGCAGCGCATTGAGCGAGGCGATCGCGGTCCAGTGCTCGTTGATCTCGCCGCTGCGGCTGCCGGTGAGCTTGAGGTTGCGCAGGTCGATGTAGTCGGTCTGCTCGTCGTAGGCGCGCATCGAGGCGGTGTACCAGCCGTCGAGCCAGCGGAACGCCGGCACCCGGTAACTGGTGATCAGGCTCTTGCGCTTCTGCGCGTAGTCCAGCTGGGTGCTGAGCTTGTGCCCGCGCGCGTTGACGTAGCGGCGGTCCACGCCCAGGCGCACGCCGGCGCCGCTCTCGCTGCCGTAGCTGATGCCGCTTGTGTAGATGCTGCGCTTGGCGCGGGTCAGGTTCACATCGACCGGCACGTTGCCGTCGGCGTCGGCCTCTTCGGGCTTGGGCTGGATGTCGACGGTGCTGAAATAGTCCAGCTTGACCAGCGACTCGCGCAGCCGGTCGAGCTTGCCCTCGTGGTAGTAGCTGCCTTCGTCCCAGTACACCAGCGGATCGAACAGATCCTGGTTGAAATAGTCCTGATGGAAGCGGATCGCGCCCATGTTGTAGCGGCGCCCGCTGTCCCAGCTCAGGTCGATGTCGGCGGCATGGTCGGCGCGGGTCACCTCGACCCGGCGCTGGGTGAAGTCGGCATCGAAGTAGCCGCGCTCGGCCAGGCGCCGGGTGATGGTGACCTTGCTGGTCTCGTAGGTGGTGTGGTCGAAGACCTCGTCGGCCTTGGGATGGAACTTCTGCAGGTCCTCGCCCAGGTAGCTGTCGTCCTCGGCCGGCCCGGTGATGCCCACATGGAAGTTGCGCACCCGCACCGGCTCGCCCTTGTCCACGTGCAGGGTGACGGTCAGCTTGTCGTCGTTGCGCGGCGCCTCGACGGTGATGGTCGGGGTGTAGTAGCCGAACGGCTCCAGCGCCTGCCGGGTCTGCCGCTCGGCCTGGCTCAGCAGGTACTCCAGGCGCGATTCGCCCTGGACCTTGCCGATGGCCTGGTACAGCGACAGCGAGACTTCGATGTTCTCGATCATCGCCGCGTCGTCGTCCTTGTCCAGGCCTTGTATCTGGACTTTTTCAATCGTGCCGCGCGCCTGGACGAGGCCGGCCAGCGACAGCAAGGACAAGAGCAGGGCGAGGCGGGGGATGGATCGCATGGGCGCCAGAATACCGACACACCGTGTGAAGCTGTTAACTAGACGTTGGCTTGCATCTGTCGGCAAGGTCGCGTAAGCGCTTGGTGGGAGGTCGTTGCCGTGGTCCTGTGCGGCATCGGCGACCGCGTCGGCGGCGGCTCCCTTGTCATTGCAGCATGGTCCGGGACGCGCGCCTGAGTGCGCCACGTGCGCTGCCGGATGCCATCCTGCGCGGCGGTGAGAGGCCGCGCTCGCCGCTACCTGCGCATCGGCGGCGCTGCCAGCGCGCCATAGGGGCCGACGAGCGGGCAGCAGACGACGTGCTCCTTCGCGCGGCCAAACCGTACAAGCGCCGAATGCCCGCGCCCACCCCTGCAGCTTGCCAATCCGCACAGGCCGCGCCACGCTTGCGCGATCGTCATCCCCGCAAGGACGTGCAGTGTCCACCGTGATCGAAACCGCGCGCCTGCGCCTGCGCTTGCTGGAGCCGGACCGCGACGCCGCCGCGATGCTGGCGTTGCTCAACGACCCTGGCTTCCTGGCCCATATCGGCGACCGCGGCGTGCGCGACGAGACCCAGGCGCGCCGCTACCTCGCCGACGGCGCGGTGCTCAGCTACGCCCAGAACGGCTTTGGCCTGTATGCCGTGGAACGCCGCGACGACGGCGCCTGGCTCGGCGTGGCCGGCCTGGTACTGCGCCCCACCCTGCCCTGTCCGGACCTGGGCTACGCCCTGTTGCAGCCTTACGCAGGCCACGGCTATGCCAGCGAAGCCGCGCGCGCTGTCCTGGCGTACGCGCAAGGCACCCTGGCGCTGCCGCGTCTGTGCGCGATCGTGGCGCCGGACAACGCGCGCTCGACACGGCTGCTGGAAGCGCTGGGCTTCGCTGCGCAGGGCCGCATGCGGATCGCCGCGGATGCGCACGAGGTCGAGCTGTACGCACGCGACCTGTCTGCCTCGAACGAACGACCGGGAGCTTGAACCGTGGATGCCCTGGAAGCGCTGCAGTTGCTGGCGCGCTACAACCGATGGATGAACGAGCGCCTGTATGCGGCCGCGGCGACCCTGCCGGAACAGGCGGTCGCGCAGCCGCGCGGTGCCTTCTTCGGCTCGCTGCTGGGCACGCTCAACCACCTGGTGGTGGCCGATACGATCTGGCTGCAGCGCTTCGCCCAGCATCCGGCCCAGTACCCGGCATTGAGCGCGATCGCCGCCGCTCCGACCCCCGCCGCGCTCGACGCAGCGCAGGCCACGACCCTGGCTGCGCTATTGACCAAACGCCAGGCGCTGGACGCCACCATCGCCACCTGGATGGCACAGGTGAGCGCCGCGGACCTGGACATCACGCTGCACTACCGCAACACCCGCGGCGACACCCATCGCCGGCGCTTCGGCGATGTGCTGCTGCATTTCTTCAATCACCAGACCCACCACCGCGGCCAGGCCACCACCCTGCTCAGCCAGGCCGGCGCGGAGGTGGGGGTGACCGATCTGCTGATGTTGATTCCGCAGATGGAGATCGAATGAGATCGATGCAGTCGGCAGCGCGATAATCGTACGCGCCAGCCGCAATGGAGACAGCAAGACCCGAGCGCCCAACGTCGCCGCGCGGCTGGAAGAAACCACTCGCGGCATCGCCTTCGGCGAGTCGCTGACACGGCCATGATGCCGAAGACTCTCTAGCGACGCGCGCCAGCGCACGGCCGCGACAGCCTCCTGCTGAACAACGGCGCTATGCCGTATCGCCCTGCGCCTGCGATGCGGCGACGATCTCGCGCAGCTCCGCCACCTCGGCTTCCAGCGCCTGCACCCGCGCTTCCAGCTCGTCGTTGCCGGACGCGGCCGGGCGCACCTTGAACGATGCCGCCAACGCCTCCGCATCGATCGGCCCGCCGAGCAGATGCATGTAGCGGTCCTCGCGCTGGCCGCTGGCGCGCGGCAACTGCACCACCAACTGGCGCTGCGCCAGGCGCTCCAACTGGTGCCGCACGTCCTCGGCATCGGCGAACCGCGCCATGCGCTCGGACCGCGCCAGCAGCTCGTTTGCCGTCTGCGGGCCGCGCAGCAACAGCAGCCCGATCAGGATCACCTGCTGCTGGGTCAGATCCAATGCCGCTGCCAAGCGATGCTCATAGCGCACCGCGCGCGACGAGAACTGCTGCCGCGCCAACCCGTACCCTTCCAACTGGCGAAGTGCATGCTGCACATCGCCCGGACTCAGCGACAGCACCGGCTCGCGCGAGGTCTTCTGGTTGGCCGCCACCACCGTCGCGTTGACCGTGAGCGGATACGCATCCGGCGTGGTGGCCTCTTTTTCGATCAGGCAGCCCAGCGCACGAGCTTCGACGGCGGAGAGGACGGGGTGTACGGAAGTGTCGGTCATCGTGCTCGGCATCCAGGCAATGGCGTGCAGCATAGCGCCGAACCGCGATCGGTTCGCCTGCAACGCACGGAGCCGGTCTGCGCTAGCCGCCATCCCGGCAATGGCGGCCCTGCCGACAAGTGCGGCGCCGGCAACGTCGATGCAGCGACAGCAGGGCTACTGCTGCGTTACCGCCACGCTCTCGGCTGTGTGGAACAGTTCGGGAAAGCTCTGCGCGAACTCGGCGGCGCATTGTTCGGAGAGCTCATCGGCCCGCCGCTTGACCTTGGCGTAGTCGTCGGCCTCCCAGTCGGCAATTGGCAACTCAATGACGCCCGGATTGCAACGCTGCGTCACCGACGCCTGACGTACGCCGCCCACATCCGCAGGCCGCGCCTGCATGCTGACCGCAAAGCGCAGTTCGTACGGCGTGTCCGCATCTCCCAGCGACTTGTAAACGAGCAACCAGTCCTCGGCCTTCACCTTGAACATCGCTGGCGGCAGATCCTGCGGATGCGCGGCGGCATACGCATGCAAGCTCTTTTCCAGCGCAGCCGGCAGCGTACTCAGCGCAGGATCGACGATGGCCTCGTTGGGGTCGCCGAGCAGATCCTCCTTCTTGAATCCCGTCACTACCTGTCCACTCATGGCGCCGAACACGCCCTGCATGACCTTCACGCTTGTCATCTTGGCGGTGTGCGAGCGCCGGACTACACGCAAGCCGCGCGTTTTCGAGTCGGTGCTGGCGAGCACGGTCAATGGGGTCTGCACCGGCTCGACGAAGGCGGCCTTCTTGCCGGTACTGGCGCAACCGACCAACGCAGGCACCACGGCGGCGACAGCGACCCCATACATCCATATTTTCAATGACACGGAACGTTCCTTATTGTTGCTGTTCGGCGGGACATGTGGGCGAACGACTGGGCACCGAACGCCGATCGATCCGACCGTCGGCGTCTTTGACGAGCGCATAGATATCCAGGCTGCACCCGCCGGACGCGGTGTTCAGGACGGCTTCGTAGTCCTGCCCGGCTTGCGGCACGAACGTCCCTGCGGCGATACAGGTGGGACCATGGCCGATCGGGCGATTGCAGACCATCCGATAGCCGGGCGGCGCAGGCGGACACGGTGCGGCAGGCGCCGACGCGCCGGCGTCGAATGACAGCACGACCGGCTGCTCGGAACGAACATAGAGTTCAAGCGAGCGCTTCGGTGTATCGCTCAAGCGCGGCATCTGCAGGTTCCGATGCGCAGTCAACGGAGAGAACGCAACCCGTCCGAAGCCGGGTACATGGCCGCGATTGCAGGTGGTGCCCGGATAGATCACGGCGTTGTCGGTCGCGTCCAGCAGACGCAGGCGCGTGCGCTCGCCGTCGGTAGGCTCGTCGTAGAGGAAGAGTTGCGGGGCGTTCTTGACGATGGCGCAAGAAGCGGTCGTCGCGGCAAGCGACACCAGGCACAGCCACGAGAGTTTTCTACCGACCATGGATCGATCCTTCCTTGGAATTTCAATAGGGGATGTTTGTGCAGGCGGAACAGGAAGACCGCATCGCTGGAATGCGGTGTGCCGTGCTGCGAAGCGAGCGATCGGCGACGAAACGAAATCCCCTGACAGCGATTCGGCGCTGCTGCATTGTCTTGCGCTGCAGGCAGCTCCGCCATCCGAGCATCTCCGACGCACTGTCGGGATAGTCCTGACAACGCAGGCTAGCGATACCCTGTCGTCCGCATCTTCGCGCGCTATGTTCAACCGCTGTCGATGGTGATGGTCGGCTTCGGCCTGGTGCATCCACACACGGACGTGGTCAACGCGCGCCGCATTCGCACGCTCGCGCCTGAAGCCATGTCCGGTTCATGCCGCGGGGCATAGATTCGCCAAAATCGTGAGTCGCCGCCGTCGCACGGAGTGCCTTCTATGTCTTTCGCCGGGTTGCGAGCTAGCCTCGCCATAGCCGTCCTCGTCCTGTCGCCATGCGCGCCGGCCGCTGCGATACAGCGCCTTTGGCCGACCGAGCAGCAATGGCGCCAACTCGGCACCGGCAACGACGCGGCTGCCGCACAACTGCGCCTGGCCAACGCCGCGCTGCACGATACCGCGCACCCTATCGCCGTGCTGAGCACCGCCGGCCGGCTGAAAGGCGACCCCGTCAAGGCAAGCACCGAAGCCAGCTTGGGCGACATGCGCAAGATCCAGGCACTGGCCGTGGCCTATGCCCTGACCGGCGAGGAACGCTATGCGACGAAAGCCGGCGACTATCTAGGACGATGGGCCGCAGTGAACCAGCCTACCGGCCAACCCATCGACGAGACGGGCCTGGAGCCGGCGATCTTTGCCTATCGCATCGTCAGGAAATCGCTGCCGACCGGCACCCGCGATGACGTCGACGACTGGATGCGGCGCATTGCGCGCGCCGAGATCGCGTCGCGCGATCCCAAGCGCAAGACCGCCACCAACAACTGGCATAGCCATCGCCTGAAGACCGTCGGCCTGATCGGCATCGCGCTGGACGACGACGCATTGATCGCCTACGCCAGGGATGGCTTCAAGCAACAGATCGGCGACAACCTGCGACCGGACGGTCAGAGCATCGACTTCATCGAGCGCGATGCGCTGTCCTACCATGTCTATGACCTGCGCCCCCTGGTGACGCTCGCCTTGGCGTTCTCCGAGCGTGGCGACGACCTGTATCACTGGCAGGCGCGCAACGGCGCCTCGCTCGCGCGCAGCGTGCAATGGCTGCTGCCCTACCTCCGCGGCGACAAGACCCATGCCGAATTCGTCGGCAGCGACGTCGCCTTCGACAAGGCCCGCTCGCGCAACGGCGAAGCGGGCCATGTGGTCGGCAGTGCCTACGCTCCGCGCGATGCATTGCCGTTGCTGTCGTTGACGGCCGCCTACGATCCCGACAGCGCCCGTCTGGCCACCCAGCTCGGTAGCAGCACGGCGGACCTGCGCCTGGCTTTGAGCTTGCTGCCGACGCGGCCGTCGAATGCGGAGCAGAAACGCTAGTAGATCGCGCGGCTGCTCAGGCCGTAATACCCTAGAGACCGCAGGCATGCCGCTCACGTTCTACGTGACAGAATCTAGTTCGCCCTATTTACAGCGAATATCGAATTCTTTATCTGTCTCCAACTCAGTCTTGAAACCAAAAATAAGCCCGACCTCAAGCAACTTTACCGCCAGCTTACCTGATAAATTGAATGGATATTTATCCAATAGACACACTATATTTTCATAAGCCAAACTGTACTCTCCCGCATCATCAATCCACCCCATCATTTGATCCATTTGATCCGAATATGACATCCCGCAATTGGGAAAATGAACCGCAACGCCAGGCTGGTTGATTAACTCAGAAACTATTAAATTTAGATTTTTTCTATTAGATTACAATTATTTTTCATGACTTAGGATTCTCTGGAGTATTAGCAGATATCCAGTAACGATTCTGCAGAAACGGAGTCAGAGTGCACTTTTTCTCTCCCATCAGTTTAACTTCGGCTACCGATCTATCCCGCAGCGGGCCTGCATGATGGCTAAGTTGACGCTCAATGGCAGTACGAAAGCGGTCGTTGCCCAGCGCATGTCGCGCCGCGGCTTGAGACGGATGGCAGCTGTCTCGTCCATAGCGGCGACCTAGCGAATGCATCAGCGCTGACGTCGTACCGGCTTGCTGGCTGGTGAGTAGCAAGTGCACATGCTTGGTCATCAAAACATACGAATGCACGGCAATTCTGAGCTTGAGCGAAAATTCGCGCAGATCCGCAGGTCGAGTAAGCGCCTGAGTTTCGGTTGGGAAAGTACACTCTGACCCTGGTTCCCGGAAACCAATGCCGGCGTTCGCACATGCCGGTTGGCACACCCGGCAGCAAAGCGGCCCTATTCGTCGCTACATTCCTGCGCGTCTTTGAGTTCGACCGGAGCTAGCGCTACGCCGTCGCTGGTTTCGCTAATCCTGGAGATGGTGAGATGGCAGTACTGGCGCGAGAGATCCAGGGCGACCTCGTAGTCCTGGCCCTTTTCGGGGACAAAGGACACGCCGAAATCGTCGCAGCCGCGCGAAATGCCGTTTGGCGAAGTAAAGTAGGGCGATGAGCCTGTGGTTTCATAATACGAAGCGTGGATGGCGATGGGCTCGCCGGCGGTGATGGCGTATTCGCGATAAAACGCCTTGGCCAAGATGCCGTTGCGCTGTTTGAGGTTGGTGACATTGGGGGTGACCGGCATTCCCAGGGAAATGTTCTTCTTGCTGCCGAAGGCACCGCCGAAGCCGCTGCTGGAGGGCGTTTCGCTTTCAGCATCACCGCCGTAGCACATGGTGTTGCGATAGAACTCCAGGCCAATCACGGCCTGCCCAAAAAAGCGGATCCGCGCCTGGTTATCGGGGTTGACCCGTGCCTGCTCGTCCTCGTCCTCGTCGTCGTCGGCTATGGCCGCGGCTGGACAAGCTGCAGCGAAAGATGCGGTCAGCAGAAAAAGCTTGGGTAGTAGTTCCATTCTGACCTCGTCGTGACTTGAAGTAGCGATAGCGGCTGCGGGCCGAGATTCTGAAGCTGTTTGATCGTCCGACAACGGTCGCGTTGCTCTGGGAAACTACGCCTTTCCAAGGGGCCATGTGCCGCCAGCGCACGTTTGCGCCGTGAAACATGATCAGAATGGAGGCATCCCCACGTTTTTCATGAAGGGGCAACCATCTGGTCGAGGACGTGTTCCGGAAGTTCTCGCAGTCGCTGCAGCAACCTCCAGACCGGCTCCATGGGCCAGCTTCGGGCCAGCGCCTCCCTCCCCACGCGCAGGTTCGGGTACAGCTTGCGCCGCCGTTTGGCCGGATACAGCCATTGATCGATCCCGGTGGCCTCACAGCCCAGACCGGCCAGCCACTGGTCGCTGCTGATGAAGTTGTCGTATTGACGAAGCGCGGATCGGTCTCGATCAAATAGCGGCGACCGGGGCCGGCGTTGCGGTTGGCGTTGACGCAGCCCAGGCCTTTGGCGGCGCGGCCCAGTGCGTTGGCGCCGAGCACCTGCAGCGAATTTCCAAACGGTTGTTTCCTCTGGCCCCGTTATTAGATAAAACTAATAGCTTGAATTTACCCAAAACACCTACTCATCTTTGAATTTAAGAGGAATTAGTGACTTATTCGCCCATGAAACATTGTTTTTTTTAAATAGACCTTCAAGCTCTTCTCTAAACTTATCGAGGCATTCGTTATCGCTCACATCCCTGCCCGCAAAACATCTTTTAAAAATCGATTCTCCAAAATCAGTTGAAACCAGCTGAGGTTCAAGCCAAACCCCCATATCCAAAGCATGTTGCCTAGACATTCCCTCAACGGAAGTTGATTTTTTATTTTTGTCGACGCTGGCTAATTTTTCAAAATAGTCATCAATACTTTTAAACCCAGCATCCGCCACCCAGTCGTCAGGAAAAAATTCTACTAACCCACACTTAATAAACCGATAAATCATGTCTACCGATAGTTGCTGAGAGGATGCAGAACACACAGGATACTCATCAAGCCCCGTGCCATCCATCCCAAAAAATATAACCGGCATTTCGCTGAGAATAAGCACATCCATAATAATTGCCAGCTCTTTAACAATCTCTTTTTTCATATGCTTCACTTTAACCCCCAGGCCCAGTTTCCCCAGTCAATGGAAATTTAAGCTTCAATGGCTTATTACCATTCACCAAGTTTACATCAGGCCTATTTATTTCTACTGTGGCTGTAGTTAACTTTGTCTTTCCGCTCGCCACTCCTGCTGGGCGATATGTAACCCACGTATCACCCCCTGGAATTTGTGCTCGCCATGCTCCATCTTTCATAAGAATCGCATCAGATGGGACTTTACCCCCGAAGAACTCCATTGCAAACCCCTCAGCCGCCGCACTGGGATTGGAAGTAGGCAGCATTTCACGGGGCGAACCGGTTCCACCGATAGGTGTTCCAGGAAGATTTCCCGAATTTATTTCGCTTATTACATCCCTGGCTGTCCGGCGAGACAAGCCATCGCCATTGATGGCATCGGGAAGCATTTTATCAGCATTGCCAAGCAGATTTTTTGAAGTTTCTTTAGGAACGGTAGCACCGGCCAAGGTGCCAGTCTCAGCTACTTCGCCGGCAGCGTTCATACCGGCGCGTGCGACGTTACTCCCGCCTCCTGTCAAAGCAGTCTGGACTATTCCCACAGCACTCAGGAAGCGTGCAGACCAAGCATCTGCGCCCTCCACAGGCTTACCAGTGAAATAATTGCTCGCCTGGCCGGGCTGGACAAGATCCTGCCATGCCGCAAACGTCTCACCACCGGCAGTTAAAAGACCTTGATTCAGTATCCCCGCAGCCACGAATGTATTTTTACCGAGTAACAAGTCCGGCAGCAGCCTTGGTGAATTTCCTAGAAGATCGTAGAGATCCTGTCCAAATGTCGGGTAAGTACGAACTAGAGCGTTTGTAAATATGGCGTCCTTTTGACCGCCCAAACCGTTGGCTTTCCAGTAGCCTCCCATATAGAAGTCGAGTTCGCCAAGCGTGTGCGGAATACCGTCCGAATCCATATTCGCGTTCGCCAAGGCGACATTTGCAGCGTAGTCAGCGTCCCGTGCTTCATCTAACTTATTTATGGCGTCTACGATGTCGCATGACAGTTTGTTCGCTGCCGTGCACTCGGTCTGAGCGACCTTTTTCAAGGCGGCTTCATCTTCCTTCAACCAGTTGTTTTCCACCGCATTGCGTGCAATGCCGCTTCCGATGGCGGCATCATTCAGACTGCCCCCGGTCATCCCTCCCACCAGCGCGCCGACCGCCTGCGACAGCGCCACGATCGTCTGCTTGTCTTCTTCCGGAAGCAGGTTCGGGTTGAACTTGCCGCTCTCGGGGTCAATCGCGCGCGGGTCGCTGCCGTACAGCTCCTTGGTCAGCCACTGAGCTGCAAGTTCGCCACCGGCACCGGCCAAGGCGCCGCCTGTTCCGGACGTGCCATTCACTTCCGCCAGCACCGCGCCCAGCAGCGCGTGCGAGAGCACCTGCGCCGCTGCATTCGGATCGCTGCCGTGGTTGGCGTCGAAGGTTTGGCCGATCAGTTGTGCCGCATAGGGCGCCAGCGCGTTGCCCGCCACCTGGCTGGCGGCCTGGCCCGACACGCTGCCGACCAGCGCCGTCGTGACCGCCTGTAGCGCTCTGCTGTAGTCGCCGCCGGTGCCCCATTGCCGTTGGCTGTCGTACGCGGCTTTGTAGTCGGCACTATTGTCCAACAGCTGGTTTTGCTGTTTTTCAGCACTCAGAGCATCGAACGCCGCCAGGCCATCCTCATCCAGTCCCCTCCGATACGCTTCGCGTGCGTTATCGGCCTTAGTTTTCGCATTGGCCGCGATATCCCCGGCAATCTGCTGGCCGGTCTGGATCACTGTCCCGGCCGCGGCCCCCATCGCCTGCTGATCGACCATGAGCTTGCGCACGTCAGGCAGCGTCGCGAGGACTTCGTTTGCAATGCTGGCGTCGGTATTGATGCCCGTCTCCGCCGCCGTGGTGTGCTTGCCGCCGATGACGATCTTGCCTTCGGTCAGCGTGGCCCGCGTGGTCGAGGTGTCCTTGCCACTTTCGGACATCGGGACGCCGCCGCTGAAGTTGGCGGTATTGGCCTGACCATAGTTGCCGTTAGCGATGGTATTTCCGATGTCCTTGGCCTGGCCGCCCACCGTATCGCCATCGGCGCCAGTGGACTGACCATTGCCTGTGCTCCCGAACCCGCCGCTGATGCTTCCGGACGCGGCGCTGTAGTCCATCTGATTCTTCAGATCGGTATACGTCAGCGAGTCGGCGGTCAGCTCGCTGTTGTCCGCGTTGGTGCTGGCGATGCCGGCGCCGATCAGGTTCACGTTGCCGGCGGTGACGTGGTAGCCGCCCTCCCCGGCGAACAGGCCCGACTGTTCGGTCACTCCCGAAGAATTGCCGCTCGCCTTGGCCGAACTCGCGTAGCCGCTGGCATCCCAGGCGCTGCCGAAGGACACCTGTATCCGTCCGCCGTAGCCACTCTCCTTGGACTGGATGTTGGCGGTGTCCTGCAGCGACTCGATGGTCAGGTCGCCGCCGGTCTGGACGTCGATGCGGTCGGCCTTGGCCACTGCGCCGCGCAAGGTAGTGTCTCCTTGCGAGGTGAGGGAGATGTTCTGGCCTGCCAGCTGCGTGTTCTGCCAGGTGCTGTTCTCCGCATCCGACTTGTGGCTGCCCACGCTGGCCTGCACATACACGTATACGCCGGTCTGCGCGCCCACCGATGCGCCCACGCCCACTTCCACACCGGCATTGCTGCCCTTGCTGTGCTCGGAACTGCTGGAGTTGCCCGCTTCCAGCACCAGATCGTGTGCCGAGTCCAGGCTCAGCGTGCTGCCCGCGCTGAGGTTGCCTTGCACCACATGAAGGTCGCCCTGCGTGGTCGTCAGGCTGACGTTGCCGCCACCGCTGATGGTGGAGCCTTGCGAGGTCTGGCTGCTGCCCTTGTACTGTTCCGTGCTGGTCGCATAGCCCACGCCGGCCTCGACGCTGACCAGCGAACCGCTGCCGGCGCCGCCGGCGGTGCTGCTGATCGCGCTGGCCGCCTGGTAGCCATTGGCCGCGGCGGCCATGCCCTGCATCGCCGACAACCGGCCGTCGGAATTGCGTGCCGCATCCACGTTGTTGATCAGGTCGATCAGCGGCGACTTCACCCGTGCGAACACGCCGAACTTCAGCGTGTCGTCCTGCGACGAGGCCGAGTGCGTGTCGTTGGCAGTCAATATGTCGATCGACGCGGCGGTGATGTCCACGTCCTTGGCCGCCACCACATTGCTGGCGGACTGGGTGTAGGCGCCGCCCGTGGTCAGGCTGACGCTGCCGCCCAGGCTGCCCACGCTGCTGGCCACTTGCGTGACCTGCGCGCTGTCATCGCGATGGTCCTCGGTGTGGTAGCCGGCGAAGCGCTCCGTGTCGGAGATGACCACCGTGCCGATGGCTTTGTTGTTGTAGGTGTTGGCGTTGCCAACGGTATCCTGTCCGCTCTGGATCGTCAGGTCGCCCGCCGCGCGGATCGCGACATCACCTTGCGCCGCGATGTTGCTGGCAGTCAGCGCGATGTCGCCTTTGGTGGTGGTCAGGCTGGCATTGCCGCCAACGGACAGTTGGGTACCGGTAATCGTGTCCGACTGTCCGTTGCCATCGCCCTTCTGGTTGTAGTTGCCGAACGGCGGACTGGCGGTGTTGTTGGCGTAGCCCCAGCCCTTGCCGGTGCTGGCGTTGCCGCTGGACTCGGTGTTGTGCGCGACATCGAACACGATGTTCTGGCTGGCCAGCAGCAAGGCATTGCCTTCCGCCGACAACTGCGCGCCCTGGCTGGTGATCGAACCATCGCTGGCCAGCAGGGTGAGGTTGCCGCCGGCGCTCAGCTGACTGACCCGCGCGTCGCTGGTGCTGTCGTTCTGCGCATCATTGGAGCGATGCGCCCCGGTCTGGATCACCACCGCCGTGGTCGCTGCCGCCGTGCCGGCCATGTCGCCCTCGGCCCGGCGGCTGATCTTGCCCATGGCCGAGCCGCTGTCGGGCATGTTGTCGGTCGTCGAATCGCGAGCGCTGCGGTACGCTGCGCCCGGATCGTAGGTCACGCCAACGGAGAACCCGCTTGACTTGCTGGACAGGCTGGATTGCGTGTCGGTGGTGTCCTGGCGCGCCAGCAGCGCGATGTCCTTGGCCGCAAGGGTCAGGTTCTTGCCTGCGGCGACGTCCGACGCGGCAATGATCAGTTGATCGCCTGCGCTGATGAGCAGATTGCCGTGCTGCGAGCCGACCGCCGAGGCCACCTGCGTGGTCGTCTCCGTGGCCGTATCGCTGCCGCTGCGCGACTTGCCATAGCCCACGCTGGCGACGCCGCCGGACAAGCTGCCGCTGAAACCGGATTTCTTCTGGCTGCTGCTGTGTTCCTCGCTACTCTGATCCTGGGCAGACTTGATGGTGACATCATGGCCCGCGACAAGACGCACATCGTTGTCCGCCAGGACCGTGGAGCCGACCACGGCGATATCGTTGCCCGCCTTGATCTGCACGGTGTCGCCGCTGAGCGAGGTTCCTATTGCGAAGCTGTCGTGCCAATCGTCATGCGTGGTCGTGGTCTTGCTGGACAGGAAGCTCTTTTTCTTCTTCTGCATGTCCTGTTCCGCGTCGTGCTGCTCCTGAGTGGCGAGCAGGTTGACGTCGTGGCCGGCGGTCAAGGCGACGGCACCGGTCTCGGAGTAAACCTGCGCGGCGGTCAGGTTGATGTCATGGCCCGCTTGCATGGCGATGTCGCTGCCGGCGCTGAACTCGGTGCCGTGGACGGTCTCATCGGTGGTGCTGGTGGTCTGCTTGAATCGCTTGCGCGTCTCCAGCGTGTCGCTGCTGTCCACCGTGGTCAGCGTGGTGCTGTTGATGTCGTTGCCGGCGACCACCGCCAGGCCCTTGCCGGCGTCGAGCTTGGCCGCGACCAGGTTGACGTCGTTGCCGGCGCTGAGGATCAGGTTGCCGCCGGCGGTCAGTGCCTGCTGGTCGAGGTCCTGGGTGGTGGTGGTCGTGGTGACCTTGGTCTTGCCCTGGCGGCTGTGGTCGGTGGTGGTGGTGCTCTCGCCCAGCACCGAGGTCACGTTCAAGTCGTGTCCGGCCGCAGCGATCAGGTCGCCACCGGCCTTCACTTCCGCCTGGCGGATGGTGATGTCGTTGCCGGCCGCCAGTTGCAGGCTGCCGTCGGTGACGATGCTGGTGCGCACCGTGGCCTTGCCGTTGGCATCGGTGACCGGCGTCAGCGACAGGTCGTGGCCGGCCTGCAGCGCGGCGTCGCCGCCAGCGGTGATAGTTACGCCGTGCAGTTGCAGGTCGTTGCCGGCGAGCAGCGAAAGGTCGGCGCCAGTGGCGAGTGTCGTTGTCGCGCCGTCGCGGGTGAAGCCGCGTTCTTCCGAGCTTGCCGTTGGCTGCAGCACCAGGTTGTTTCCGGCCTGCAGCGCGGCGCTGCCGCCGGCCTGCACCGTGGCGCCGGTGAGGGTCAGGTCATGGCCGGCATTGATCAGGAGATTGCGGTCGGCAGTGATGCCGGAACCTGCATTCAGCAAGCCGCCGCTGGTGCTGCTGAGCATGTCATTGCCGGCGCTCAGCAGGACGTCGCGGCCAATGATCTGACCGCCGAGGTTGAGCAGGTCCTGCTGCGCTTGCAGGCTGACCGTGCCGGTGCCGGCGATGCGGCCCTGGTTGAGCAGGTTGCCGGCGGTAGCGCTGACGTTGACGCCGCTGATGGTGCCGCTGTTGCTCAGGCCGGCGGTGGCGTTGAGTGAGACGTCGCCATTGTCGCTGGCGAGCAAGGCGCCGTCGCTGCGCAGGGTCAGCGCGGTACTGGACGACAGGTATACCACCGGCACCAATACCTTCTGGCCCTGGTACTCCTGTTCGACCATCCACACGATGTCGTGGGTCAGCGCGGCGACCTGTTCGGCAGTCAGCGCGACGCCGACATCCAGGTGCAGCGCGCCGGCCTCGGCCACGGCGCCGTCCAGCAGCGCGCGGTACTGCGCCACGCCGTCGTCGTAGTTGCCCAGGTAGCGGCGGCCGGTGAGCTGGGTGATCTGGTCCAGCACCAGGCGTTGTTCGTAGAAGCCATCGCCCAGGCGGGTCTGGGTCCACTCCGGATCCACGCCGAGCTTGTCGAGCAGGTAATCGCTGCTGATGAAGTTGTCGTAATTGACGAAGCGCGGATCGGTCTCGATCAGGTAGCGGCGACCGGGGCCAGCGCTGCGGTTGGCGTTGACGCCACCCAGGCCGTTGGCTGCACGCCCGAGCGCGTTGACACTGGCGCCGTTGGCGCCGACCAGGCTGTACAGGCCGCCGATCGGCAGGGTGATATTGCCCAGCGGGGCGCCGATGCCGCCGACCACTTGCGGCACGTTGCCGGTACCGGGGTCGATCTGCTGGCGCTGGCCGGCGACGTTGGCGCCGGCCAGCACGGCCTGCGCGCCGCCGGCCTGGATCTGGCTGCGGGTGGCATCGCCGCTGCCGTCGAGCGCTGCCTGTACGCCTTGCGCCTGAACATCGACCGCGGAGGTCTCGACACTTTTCACCAGCGAGGCCTCGCCGTCGGCGATGCGGATCGGGCCGATGCTGGCACTGACGATGCGGTTGCCGACCGTTGCGCCGCCCGCGGCCGTGCCGGCCTGCGCCTGCACGGCCTTATTGCCGACGCCGCTGGCGCTCTGCGCGCTGCGTCGGTTCAGTGCCGTACCTTGCGTGGCGTTGAACGCGGCACCGCCGATGCTGCGGCCATCGCTACCGACGGCGCCGTTGCTGATGGTCGCGCCGTTGATCGACACGCCTTGGCCGCCGGTCATGTTGGCGGCGAGGGCGATGTAGGCACTATCCGTGGTGCCGGAGCCGACGACGGATACCGCCGTCCCACCGATGTTGCCGCCACTGGCCTGTTCTTCCGCGTCCTCGGCACTACAGGCCATTTTCCCTGGAGGAGGTGTGCAGCCGCCTTGACGTACGCTGGCCGTGTATTCCTTGTCGGTGTAGTTGAACCGCTGGTTCAGCGCGAGCGCCTGATTGAGCACGTTCTCGCTGCCTGCGATCATTCCGTCGGCCAAGCCGGAGACACCGCGCTGGTTGATCCACAGCGCACCCGCTGCCGCAATTGTCGAAGCGGTGTTGGTGACGCTGCCGGACAATGCGATATTGCCGCCCGCCGCGATGCGGCCTTCGGCGCTGGCGCCGGTCACTCTTTCCTTTTCCTGTGCGTCGAAGGTTCGGAAGACGCCGAGATTGTGGCCGTGGTAGTTGGCCGGCTCCGGATCGTTGCGAAGCTCTTGCTCCGGCATGGTCTGATTCGCCGCAGCGCGCTCGTCGGCAGACACTTGCGAGGTGGCCGTCGTGATCGTCAGCCGCCGGTTGTTGAGCTGATTGGCCGCAATCAGGATGCTGCCATCGGCCTCGATGCTGCCGGACAGGTTGTTGACCAAGCCGGTGCGCGCGGTGAGCGTGCCACCGCCGTCGCGCGCGGCGCCGATGGCGATGTTGCCCAGGCTGAAGATCTTCGCGTCGCGGTTGAGCAACTGGTCGCGGACCAGCAGGGTCATGCCGTTGGTCGCGCCGATCAGCGCCGAACCGTAGGCCGCGTTGTCGGTGGCGCTGCCCAGGTCGGCGCCGTTGACCAGGGTGCCGGTGTCCACCAGCACGTTGCCGCCGACCAGGCTGCCGGTGTTGGTGACGCTGCCGGCCGTGAGCTGCAGGTTGTTGCTGGCGGAAATGTCGCCGGCGTTGTCGATGGTCCCGCCGGTAGTCAACTGGGTGTTGCCCGCCTGCATCGTCGCGCCGGCGCCGTTGCTGATGTTGTTGGCGGTCACGCTCAGGCTGCGCCCGGCCTTCAGCGCGGAGGAATTGACCATGTTGCCGCCGACGCTAAGGCGGAAGTCGCCATTGCTGGTGATGTCGGCGCCGGCGCGGTGGGTGTAGTCGCTGCGCACGGTCAGGTCGAGCAGGTTCTGCGCGAGGATGTTGCCGCTGCCGTCGAAGCCGACGGTATCGATGACCACGTCGCCGGTGCCCCCGACGCTGCTGCCCGCGCCGATGCGACCGCCGCTGTTGCTCAGGCTCTGCAGGGTCAGGCGTACCGCCTGCTCGGCCTTGATGGTGCCGCTGCGGTTGTCGAGCGTGGCGCCGGAGCGCTGCAACAGGAAGCTGTTGCCGGCGTAGATGTTGCCGCGCTGGTTGTCGAGTGCGTTGGTGTTGGCGACGAGATCGCCGCCGGCCACCAGCTGGCCGTCGCTGTTGACCACGCTGGCGGCGTTGAGCACGACGCTGCCGCGTCCGCCCAGGCTGCCGCCGGCATTGCGCAATTCGCCGCCGGTGGTGAGCTGGGTCAGGCCGCCGCCGTTGTTGGCGATGCTGCCCTGGCTGTTGTCGATGCGGCCGCCGGACAGGGTCATCGCATTGCCGCTGTCGAGTTGGCCGCCGCTGTTGAGCAGTGCGCCGGTGACCGCGACGTTGAGATCGCGGCCGCCGCCGATGCGGCCGCCCTGGTGGTTGTCGAGTTGGCCGCGCGCGGTCAGCGCCAGGTCGCGTCCGGCCTGGACGGTGCCGGCGCTGTTGCTGAGGTTCTCGGCGCCGACGCTGGCGTCGTTGCTGGCGCCGAGCAGGCCGCCATCGTTGTTCAAGGTATGCGCGATGTCGGCGCGCAGATCGCCGCCGGTACCGCCACTGGCGATCGCCTGCAGCGTGCCGCTGCGGTTGTCGAGACTGTCGGCGCGTACGGTCAGGGTGCCGCCGGAGGCCTGCAGCACGCCGCTGCGGTTGTCGAGCGCGCCGCCGAGCTGGGTGTTCAAGCTGCGTGCCGACACGCTGCCGCCGACATTGCTCAGGCTGGCCGCGGTCAACGTGGCGTCGCCGGCGGCGGCGATCCCACCGTTCTGGTTGTCGATGCCGGCATTGGCGCCGAGTTGCAGCTGGCCCTGGGTCAGGAGGCGGCCGCCGGCATTGGCGACGGCTCCGCCGATGTTCAGCGTCGCGGTGCCGGTGCCGGCGTGTTCGATGCGCCCCTGCGCATTGTTCAGCGATGCAGCGCTGAGGCTGAGATCCTGCCCGTTCGTGGCCAGCTTGCCGTTGCCGTTGTCGAACGCGCCGGTGATGGCGATGCGGGTCTGCCCGCTGCCGCTCTGCACCAGGGTGCCGCCGGTGTTGCGCAACGACGCTGCGCCCAGGTCCAGGCGCGCGGCCTGCATTTGACCGCCGATGCCGTTGAGCGTGCCGTTGTCGAGACTGCCGCCGGCGCGCACGGTCAGCAGGCCGCCGGCGAGCAGATCGGCGCCGCGATGATCGAGGCCATTGCTCGCGGTCAGGCTGGCATCGCCGCCGACGCGGGTGGTGCTGCCGGCCAGGTTGAGTTGGGCGGCCTGCGCGGTGAGGTTGCCGGCGGCGATCAGCTTGCCACTGGCGCTCAGGGTGCGGTCGGCATGCAGGTCCAGCGCGCCGCTGCCGCCGAGGCTGCCGTCGCTGCGCACGCCGGCCGCGGCGACGCCGCCGATGGCGATGTCGCCGCCGCGCAGGCTCAGGTTGCCGCTGGACAGGGTCTGCCCGGCGTTGTCGATGCGCTGCGCCTGCAAGGCGACGTCGCTGCCGTTGACGGTGCCGCGCTGGAGCAGTGCGGCATCGCTGGTCAGGGTGAGCTGATTGGCCGAGAGCGTGCCGGCCACGGTCAGGTCGCCGTGCGACTGCAGTTGCAGCGTGCTCGCGGCGCTGAGCGCGCCGGTCT
Organism: Xanthomonas bonasiae; assembly: GCF_017163705.1. Taxonomy (GTDB): domain Bacteria; phylum Pseudomonadota; class Gammaproteobacteria; order Xanthomonadales; family Xanthomonadaceae; genus Xanthomonas_A; species Xanthomonas_A bonasiae. Next base: position 60,376 of record NZ_JAFIWB010000019.1, on the reverse strand, counting down.
GCGACAGTGCGCCGCCGGCTTGGGCACTGAACGCACCGGCCGCGGCCAGCGTACCGCCCAGCGCGAGATCGCCATGGCTGACCAGCGCCACGTCGCCGCTTTCGCTACCGAGCTGGCCGCTGCTGGCGACGCTGGCCGCTTCCACGCGCAGCGCGCTGCCGGCGATCAGGTCGCCGCGGTTGTCGACGGCGCCGCTGGCGGTCAGGCCCAGGCGCTGCAGGCCGTAGCTCTGCCCGGTCTGCTGCAGCGAGCCGACATCCAGTTGCAGGCGCTGGCGCGCGCGTAGCGCACCCGCGTTGTCCAGCGCGCCGCTCACGGTCAGCGTCGCATCGCCCTGCGCGGCGAGCAGGCTATTGGCGGCGTTGTCGACGCTGGCCGCGCTCACTATCAGATCGCTGCCGGCCACGACCTGCGCGGCGTTGCTCAGCGCGCCGCCGGCATTCACGTTCAGCGTTGTCGCGGCCTGGGCGATGCCGGCGAGCGCGAGATCGCCGCTGCTGGTCAGCGCCAGCGTGGTGCCGGCATCCAGCGTGCCCTGGCTGTCGATGCGCGCGCCGGTCAGTGCGAGCGCGCCGGCACTGTGCAGCACGGCCTGGCTACCGGTGCTCAATGCGGCGCCTGCGCTCAGCGACGCGGCCTGGCCGGCGTTGGCTTGCCCGTCCACGCGCAGGTCGCGCTGCGCCTGGATCTGCAGCGACTGCATGGCCGCGACCTGGCCGGTCATGGCGATATCGCGCCCGGCATGCAGGTCCAGCACTTGCGCGCTGAGCGTGCCCGACTGCAGCAGATCGCCCAGCGCCTGCGCCTTCAGTTGCGTCGCCGCGGCGACGGTGCCGCCCAGACGCAGGTCGCCCTGGCTGGTCAGCGCGACCTGGCCGGTCTCGCTGCCGAGCTGGCCGCTGCTGGCGATGCTGGCGGCGTCTACCTGCAGATCGCGCTTGGCGATCAGGTCGCCCTGGTTGTCCACCGCGCCGTTGGCGCGCAACGTCAGGCGATCGCCCGCGTAGGCCTGGCCGCTGTGTTGCAGCGTGCCGACGTCGAGAGTCATGGCCTGGCCGGCCTGCAGGCTGCCGGCGTTGCTGACCGTACCAGGCGTGGCCAGTTGCAGCGCGCCCTGCGCGGCCAGCGTGCCGCTGGCGGCGTTGTCGATGCTGTGCGCGGCGACGCTCAGGTCGCGGCCGGCCACGATCTGGCCGGTAGTGCTCAGCGCTGCACCGGCATCGAGCGCGATGTCGCGCTTGGCCTGCGCCACGCCGGCGATCGCCAGCGCGCCGTCGCTGCGCAAGGTCAGGTCGGTGCCGGCATCGAGCGTGCCGCGGCTGTCGATGGCGCCGCCTTGCAGGGTCACGGCCGCCGCGCCTTGCAGCACGGCGGCCGTACCGGTGGCGATGCTGGCGCCGCTCAGGCGCAGGTCGCCGCCGGCCAATGCCTGGCCATCGACGCGCAGCGCGCGCTGCGCCTGCAGCTCCAGCGCGGCGGCGGTCTGCGCGCCACCGGCGACGCTCAGGTCGCGGCCGGCGGCGAGCGTGGCCGACTGCGCCTTGAGCGCGCCATCCACCTGCAGATCGCCGAGCGCACTGGCGCTCAGCGCCTGCGCGGCGATCACGCTGCCGCCCAGTTGCATGTCGCCCTGGCTGCTCAGCGTCACCTGGCCGGTCTCGCTACCGAGCTGGCCGCTGTTGCTGAGGCTGCCAGCGTCGATACGCAGGTCGCCGCCGGCGATCAGCGTGCCGCGGTTGTCCAGCGCGCCGGCGCTGTGCAGATCCAGCGCCTGGCCCGCGTACAGCTCACCGCTGTGCTGGAAGCTGCCGGCCTGCAGCAGAAGGGAATTCTGGCCGCGCAGGCGGCCGGCGTTGTCGAGCAGGCCGGAGACGCGCAGGTCGAGCGTGGCCGCCGCCGCCAACGTGCCGGTGGCGCGGTTGACCGCACTGGCAGCGCTCAGGTGCAGATCGCGACCGGCGACGACCTGGGCGCTGTTGTCCAGCGCAGCGCCGGCGTCCAGCACGACATCGCCGCCGCCTTGGGCGATGCCGGCCAGGGTCAGCTGGCCCTGGCTGCGCAGGCGCAGATCGGTGCCGGCATCGAGTGCGCCGCGGCTGTCGATCGTCGCGCCGTCGAGCGTGATCGCCGCGGCGCTCTGCAATACGGCGTTGCCGCCGGTGGCGATGCTCGCCGCGCTCAATTGCGCAGCGCCGCCGGCCACGGCCTGGCCATCCAGACTCAGCGCGCGCTGCCCCTGCAATTGCAGGTCCGCGGCACTTTGCAGCGAACCGGCGACGCTCAGATCGCGCCCGGCGCTCAACTGCAGCGACTGCGCCTTGGTGGTGCCGCGCTGTTGCAGATCGCCGACCGCCTGCACGCGCAGCGTGGTCGCCGCGATCTGGCTGCCGTCGAGCTGTACGTCGCCACGGCTATCGACCAGCAGCTGTCCATCCTGGCTGCCGAGCTGGCCGCTGCTGGCGACGCTGCCGGCGGCCACGCGCACATCGCGCTTGGCGATCAGGTCGCCGCGGTTGTCGAGTGCGCCATCGACCTGCACGGTCAGCGTGTCGCCGGCGTAGGCACGGCCGCTCTGCTGCAGGCTGCCTGCGCTCAGGGTCAGCGCCTGTCCGGCCTGCAGCGTGCCGTCGTTGTCGAGTGCGCCTTGCACGTGGGCATCGAGCGCCGCCTGCGCCGAGAGTTCGCCCTGCGCCCGATTGGTCGCACTGGCCGCGCTCAGGGTCAGATCGCGGCCGGCGAAGACGCGGGCCTGGTTGTCCAACGCCTGATCCGCCTGCAGCGCGACATCGCGCCCGCCCTGGGCGATGCCCGACAGAGAGAGGGCGCCGCTGCTGCGCAGGCTCAGATCCGTGCCGGCATCCAGCGCGCCGCGGCTGTCGATCGTGCCCGCGTCCACCTGCAGCGCCGTGGCGGTCTGCACCACGGCGTCCTGGCCGAGCGCGACGCTAGCGCCGCGCATGCCCAGATCGCCGCCTGCGACCGCCTGGCCGCCCACGTTCAACGCGCGCTGCGCCTGCAGCTGCAGCGTCGTCGCGCTGCGCAGCGAGCCGGCCAGGGTCAGATCGCGGCCGGCCTGCAACTGTGCCGATTGCGCCTGCACGCCGCCACGCTGTTGCACATCGCCGAGCGCGGCGGCGCGCAGCGCACCGGCCGCTACCACGACGCCATCCAGGTTCAGATCGCCGCGGCTGTCGAGCGCGAGCTCGCCGCGCTGGCTGCCGAGCTGGCCGCTGCTGGCGATGCTGCCGGCGGCGATGCGCACGTCGCCGCCGCCGACCAGGTCGCCACGGTTGTCCAGCGCATCGGTCGCGGCGAGGTCGAGGCTCGTGCCGCCATAGGCCTTGCCGGTTTCGGCCTGGGCGAAGCTGCCGGCGCTCAGGCGCAGGGCGCCATCGGCATGCAGGCTGCCGTCGTTGCGCAGTGCGGCGACACTGGCGATGGCGGCATCGCCGCTCGCCGACAAGGCCGCACCGCTGGCGTTGTCCAGGCTGCCGGCGGCCACCGCCAGGTCGCCCCCGGCGATCACCTGCGCCTGGTTCTGCAGCGTTGCGGCGCTGTCGAGCGCGACGTCGCCGCGTGCCTGCAGCGTGCCGGCCAGGCGCATCGCGTTGGCGCTGCGCAGGGACAGCGTGGTGCCCGCGTCGAGCACGCCGGACTGGTCGATGTCCGCGCCTTGCAGGCGCAGCGCGCCACCGGACTGGATCTGCCCGGCCTGCAGCAGCGCGCTTTGCGCATGCAGATCGGCGTCGCCGCCCGCGGCGATCGTGGCGGAACTGCGCAGTTGCCCGTCGGCGCTCAGTTGCAACGCGCCGTCGGTCTTCAGCGTGCCGTCAAGCGACGCGTCGCCGCCCGCCTGCAGCTGCGCGCTGGCCGCGCTGAGCGTGCCGGACTGGTGCAGGTCGCCCGCGGCCTGCGCCGTCAGCGCCCCCTTCGCCGCCACGGCGCCGTCGAGCGCGAGATCGCCGCGGCTGTACAGGCTGGTGGTGCCGCGCTGGCTGCCGAGTTCGCCGCTGCTGGCGAACTGCGCCGCGTTCACGCTTAGCGCATCGCCAGCGACCAGGCTGCCGCGGCTGCGGGTGACGCCGCTGCTGGCGATGTCCGCATTGCGGCCGGCATAGCTGCTGCCGTCATTCGCGAAGGCCGCCGCGTCGATCCGCAGGTCGCGCCCGGCGTACACGGTGCCGGCATTGTCCAGCGTACCGGCGGTCGCCAGGGCGACGTCGCCGCTGGCGGACAGCACGCCGTTGGCGCGGTTGCCGATCGCCGCCGCAGCGATGTCCACGCGGCCGCCGGCGCTGAGCTGGCCGGCGTTGTCGAGGCGGCCGCCGGCCTGCAGCGCGGCGTCCTGCCAGGACTGGACCAACCCGGACAGGCGCATGTCGCCGTCGCTGCGCACGCCAAGGCCGGCACTGGCATCGAGCGTGCCGGCGGCATCGATCCGTGCCGCCTGCACGCTCATCGCGCCACCGCTCTGCAACGTCCCGGCGCTCTGCAGCCAGCTGCCGCCGGCATGCAACGTCAGCGCAGCGCCGGCGTAGGCCACGCCGCTGTTGCGCAGGGTGCCGCTCGCGTCCAGGCTCAACGCGCCGCTGCTGTACAACGTGCCGCCGGCATCGAGTTCGGAGCCGAACAGGCTGATCGCGCCGGCGCTGCTGCGCCCGCTGTGGTCGAAACTGCCGCTGGCGCGCGCGTCGAGCAGACCGCTGGCGACGGTGTCGCCGCTCAGGCTCAATTGCGCGGCGCGCAGGCGCACGCCGGCCTGCTGCGAACCGAGCGTGCCCTGCTGGGTCAACGCGCCTGCGGCGCGCAGGTCCACGTCGTCGCGGGCGACCGTGGTGCCGCTCAGGCTGAGCTGGCCGGCGCTGTCGATCTGCAGGCTGCCGCTCTGCGCGGCCAGGGTGCCGCGGCTGACCACGCCGACGCCGGCTTCGGTGGCGATCAGGCGGATGCGGTCGGCGTACATGCCGCCGAGATAGGCCACGTCGATGCCGATCGACGGCGCCGCGCCATCGCTGCCCGGCAGCAGCTCCAGCAGCATGCCGTCGTAGCCGATGCGCTGCGCGCCGGTGCTGGCGAGCAGGTCCTTGGCCCACACCGAGCCGTCCACGCTGAGCTGCCGCGACAGCAGATCCAGGCGATCGACGTTGGACGCGTCCAGGCCATTGCTGCCGATGCTGAGCACGCCGCCGGTGATGCCGAAGCCGTTCAACGCACCGTCGCTGCCGAGTTGCGGCGTGCCGGTGGCCAGGGTGACCCGCGAGGCGTTGAGGAAGCCGCAGCCGTCGCAGCTGATGCCGTTCGGGTTGGCGATCACCAGCTGCGCCCTGGCCCCGGCGATTTCGGTATAGCCCTGCAGGCGGCTGGCGGTGCTGGTGACTTCGTTGAGGATCAGCGTGGCCGCACCGCTGTTCTTCAGGTTGTCGTTGCCGGCGATGTAGCCGCCGAGTTCGGTCTTGGAGATGTTGGCGCTGTTGTTGAGGATCAGGCCGTTGCTGCCGACGTCGAAGCGCGAATAGCGGTTGTGCGAGACGCCGCGCGCGTTGGGGGCGACGATGTCGACCACCGGCACGCCGTTGGCCGCCGCCTGCTGGCCCGGCTGTTGCCCGCCTGGATTGGCGACCGGCACGACCTGCGCGTAGAGCGGCAACGAGGTCCAGGTGACGGTGCAGCACAGCAGCATCGCCACGCCGCGCTTGAAGCGGTCGGCCATCGTGGTGCCCATCCCAGCGGAATCCTTGTCCATCGCCATTTCTCTCTCGTCGCGCCATGGGCGCTCAAAAAAACAAAAACCCGGTCCGCCCAGCGGCGGCCCAGGGTCAGAACTGATAGGTCACACGCACGCCGTAGGCCGGCTGCGCGGTATCGAAATCGCGTGGTGCGTGCAGATCCCAGCCGGCGAAGCCGTCCCAGCTGAGTCCGCCGCGCGCGCCGCGCACGCCGACGAAAGCGCCGACCAGGCTGCGTCCGTCCTGCCCGCTGGCGCTGGGGCCACCGATGCGGCCGGCATCCATGCCCAGGTACGGGACGATGCCCAGGCGCTGCACCGGCAGATTGAGCGTGTTGCGCCAGTACGCGCCGCGTTCCGCGCCGAGGGTGCGTTCGCCATCGAAGCCGCGCACGCTGTAGCGCCCGCCGATGCTGATGAACTCCGAGCCGAGCAGCAGCTGCGAGGCAGTCTGCGCATGCAGGCTGCTGTCCCAGCTGGCGGCAATGCTGCCGAGCTTGAACGGCAGCCCGGTGCTCACATCCAGCGTGGTGACGCCGTAGCGGAAGCTGGGGAAACCCACCGCCGGGTCGTAGCCGGTCCATTGCCCGTCGAACCAGGGCGTGCCGCGGCGGTGCGCCAGGCGCAGGTCCAGCTGCATCGGTCCCAGGTAACGGCGGTGGCTGAGGTAGGCCTCGGCGCTGGTGGTGTGGCGGCGCTGGATGCCGATCTCGATGCCGTCCAGGTAGCTGCGCGCCTCGCGCTTGGCCACGACCACGCCGGCGGTGGTCTTGCTGCTGCCGTTGCGATGGACGACGCGCTGCAGGTCGAGCTGGGCACTGTTGGATTCGCCGCTGGACTGGAAGCTCTGCAGGTAGCCGTCCACGCGCTGGTGGTAGCGGTAGGACGACAGCGACAGCGCGAACGTCCACCAGCCCCACGGCACGCTGTAGCTGAGGCTGTTGCCGCGCGTGCCGCGCTCGGCACCGTGATCCACCAGGTCGTGGTTGTAGCCGATCGACAGCAGGTCGTTGATGCCCAGCGGCGCGTCCAGCGCGAAGTCGATCCCGCCCTGCGCACGGCCGGTGGCGCGCACGCCGGAGTCGTCGGCGTTGAGCACGCTGCGCCAGCGCCGGCTGTGCTGCAGGGTGATCACCAGGTCCGATTCGCCAGGCTGCTCGCCCGGGGCGATGTCGATCTTGGCGTCCTGCGAGGGCACCCGCTTGAACTGCTCCACGGCCTGCTCGATCGCGCGCAGGTCGACCAGGTCGCCCGGCCGCAGCGGCAAGGCGCTGCGCCAGAACGCACGGCCATCGGCAGACTCAACGCGGACCTGGCGCAAGCGGCCGGGCATCAGCTCGAAGCGCAGGCGGCCGCTGGACAGGTCCTGCTCGGGCACGCCGATGCGGGTGGTGACCAGGCCGCGTGCGACCAGCTGGTCGAGCGCGCGGCGGCGGATCAGATCGATGCCCTCGCGGCCGATGCAGCGCCCCTGGTACTGACGCAGGGACAGCCACAGCCAGGCGAAGCGCGCGCCATCGGCGCCGGCGCCGCCCAACTGGATGCGCTGGATCGGGAAGCACAGGGTTTCGGTGGGCAGCGCGATGCTGCGCATGTCGGCGGGAGCCACGGCCTCACGCGGGCCGGCAAACGGCGCCTGCCGGTCCTGTTCCTGCTTGCGCTGCACTTCCTCGGCCTGGCGCAGCTGTTCCTGGCGGTCCAGCGTAGTGGGCGGGTCCTGGGCCTGGGCGGACAGCGCACAGCCTGCCCAGGCGCCTACGGCCAGCACGGCACGGAACGTTGCTTTTTTCCACGGCACTACGGCAGTCCCCTGTTACGCATCCGGCGTCTCCCTGCCTGCGCAGGGCGTCGTTCGCATCCTTCCGACTTGCGCTGCACGTCGCGTGCAGGCAGCGCGAACTGTGGTGCACACCACGGGAACCGAGAATCCGGGTGGCCCCGGCGCGCTGTCGGGAGATTCCCTAACGCTCGGGGGATTGCGTGACTCACACCCCGTTTGATATGGAACGGCTGCGCTCTTGCCTGTATTTGTCTACGAAACGCACCATCCGGCGTTTTCCAAGCGCCTAGGGAGTTTCCTTGGTTGCCTGACAGCATGGCGCTCCGCCATCCAGGCTCCATCGGCGCGTTGCTGAAAAATAGATTGAATGTTCATTCTAGTATGAACATACTACGCGAGAACGCTGTAAGCCCAGGCCCCCAAGGAGCAGACCGATGACCACATTGCCGCCTAAGCAGCAGGAGTCCGACAAAAGCGAACTCCGGCGCCGCCAGGTTCTCGATGCCGCGACCGAGTGCTTCCGCCGCGAGGGGTTCCACGGGAGCAGCATCGCGCGGATCTCGAAAGTCGCCGGGATGAGCCCTGGCCACATCTACCACTACTTCGCCAACAAGGAAGCCATCGTCGAGGCGATCGCCGAGCGCGAGCGGGACGAGATGGCCGAGTTGCTGCTGAAGATGGAGCAGGATCGTGTCGGCGGCGACCTGGTCGCGCGCCTGACCCGACACACCGCGGAGGTGGTCGAACGCAACAGCGATCCGGCGACCGTCGGGCTGATGCTCGAACTCGGTGCGGAGGCCGCCAGGAACCCGGCGATCGCACGGATCCTCTATCGCACCGACCAAGCCATCGCGCGCCAGTTCTCCGCGCTGGTCGATCGCATCGGCGCTCCGGCCTGGCTCGACGCGCAGGAATTGCAGTTGCGTACCGGAATGCTCGCGACCCTGTTCCGGGGGCTGGCAATGCGGGCGTTATTAGAGCCTGATCGGGATCAGGCCGCGACCGTACGCCTGGTCAACGAGATCGTGCAACTGCTCCTGGGAGAACGCTGATGGCCGGTACCGCCGAATCGTTGCCGCGCATCGCCATCGTCGGCGCTGGCATCGCCGGGCTGGTGCTGGCCACCCGTCTGGGCCATCGACTGGGCAAGCGCGGCAAGGCCAGGATCCTGCTGATCGACCGCGAGCCGACCCATGTGTGGAAGCCGATGCTGCACACGTTCGCGGCCGGGACGTGGAACATCTACCAGCAGCAGGTACAGCTCCTCGCCCATGCCAGGACGCACCATTTCGACTATGTGCCCGGGCAGCTCGACCACATCGATCCACCAGGCCGGCGCCTGCGCCTGGCGCCGCTCGTGCTCTCCGGCGAAACGATCGCCAAGGCGCGCGATGTCCCGTTCGATGTCGCCGTCCTGGCGTACGGAAGCCGCGCAAACGACTTCGGCACGCCCGGGGTCATGCAGTACTGCCACTTCATCGATGGGCAGCAGCAGGCCGATGCGTTCAACATGCGGCTGCGCGCCTACGTCGCGCGCAGCTTCTCGGGCGTGGGCGAGGTGCAGATCGCGATCGTCGGTGGGGGCGCGACCGGCGTCGAACTCGCCGCCGAGCTCAGCAGGATGATCGACCTGGCCTCCGGCTATGGGGCGAACGGCATCCAGACGCGCCTGCGCTTGACGCTTCTGGAGAGCGGACCGCGCATCCTCGGCGCATTTCCGGACGATGTCGCTGCCTCCGCCACCGCGCAGTTGCGCGCGCTGGGAGTGGATGTACGCACCGGCGTGCGTGTCGTCAGCGCCGATGCCGCTGGATTCGCGCTTGCCGATGGTGGACGCGTGGAGGCACCGCTCAAGGTTTGGGCAGCGGGGATCCGTGCTTCGAGCGCGCTTGTCGAGAGCGGTTTCCAGTTGAATGGCGCTGGCCAGATTGTCGTTGCGGACAACTTGGTGGTCGAAGGACAACAGCGGATATTCGCGTTGGGCGATTGCGCCAGCCTTATTCCGGAAGGCGCCGCGCGGCCACTTCCGGCCACAGCCCAGGTCGCCAACCAGCAGGCATTGCATCTGGCTAGGCACCTTCCAGCGTATCTGCTGGAAGGCAGGGGGCCACCTGCGTTCCGCTTCCGTGACCTGGGGTCTTTGGTCTCGCTCAGCGACTACAACGCGTTCGGAACGCTAGGGCGCTTCGGGTTCTTCCGGGCCCGCTTCATCAAGGGCCGCTTCGCACAGTTGAGCCACGCCTGGTTGTACCGCCAACACCAGGTCTCGCTGCATGGCGTTCCGCGCGCCGCGCTGCTCTGGGTCGCAGAGCGCATCAACGCCATGGTGCGCCCCAGGATCCGCCTCAGTTGAGCTCCGACCGCTTGTCCGGCAATCGCTCATGCAGGCGTGGCTGGCCCATCACGATCTGGCTGCTGCACGGACGCAGTAGACAATTGCCGAGCCCCGCGGCGATTTTGCCGCGACCGGCGTTTGCCGTCGCCGTGCTACGACGGCGAGCGCAACCGGCTAAAATCGGCGGACTAATTCGCTAGGTCCCCGCGCCCGATGACCCCGATCGCCCGCACCGCACTGGCCTGCGCCGTGCTCGCCCTGTCCGCCTGCAAGCCGCAGGCGCCGGCCACCGATGCCGCGGCGACGCCGGCCGCCAAGACCGCCGACACCGCCGTGGCCGGCGACGACAACCTCAACGCGGTGCTGTGGATGCAGCGCTCGGCCGAATACCGGGCCGTGGCCGAGCAGACCTACCGCGCCGCCGCCGACCGCCTGGATGCGGCGCTGAAGGAGCCGAACTGGGACGCGCTGGTGCCGGAGGAGCGCGGCAACACCGCGGCCGGGCTGAAGCCGGCGGTGGTGATGGACGTGGACGAGACGGTGCTGGACAACTCCCCGTACCAGGCGCGGCTGATCCGCAACGGCAAGGAATACGACGAGGTCAGCTGGGACCAGTGGGTGGCCGAGAAGAAGGCCAAGCCGATCCCCGGCGTGGTCGATTTCGCCAAGGCGGCCACCGCCAAGGGCATCACCGTGCTGTACGTGTCCAACCGCGCGGTGCACCTGACCGACGCGACCCTGGCCAACCTGCGCAGCGCCGGCCTGCCGGTGGCCGACAACAGCGTGCTGCTGGGCCTGGGCACGGTGGTCAAGGACTGCGAGCAGAACGGCTCGGAGAAGAACTGCCGGCGCAAGCTGGTCGGCCAGCAGTACCGCGTGCTGATGCAGTTCGGCGACCAGCTCGGCGATTTCGTGCAGGTCGTGGCCAACACCCCGGACGGCCGCGCACAGCTGCTGCAGCAGTACCACGACTGGTTCGGCGAGCGCTGGTGGATGCTGCCCAACCCCAGCTACGGCTCCTGGGAACCGGCGCTGTTCAACAACGACTTCGCGCAGCCGCGCGCCGCGCGCCACCAGGCCAAGCGCGACGCGCTGGAGCTGGCGCAGTGAGCCGCGCGCCGCTGGCGCTGGAGGCGCGCGAACGGCTGATCTTCGCCCTGGACGTGCCCGGCCGCGCCGAGGCGATCGAGTGGATCGAGCGGCTCGACGACGCGGTGGCGTTCTACAAGATCGGCATGGAGCTGCTGGCCTCCGGCGAATACTTCGACGTGCTGGAGACCCTGGCCGCGCGCGGCAAGCGCGTGTTCGTGGACCTGAAGTTCTTCGACATCCCGGCCACCGTCGGCGGGGTGATCCGGCGCCTGTCGCAGTGGCCGGTGGACTACTGCACGATCCACGGCTGGCATCCGGCGATGATGCAGGCCGCGGCCGCGGCCAATGGCGGCGACATGCGCCTGCTGGCGGTGACCGTGCTGACCTCGATGGGCCGCGCCGACCTGGCGTCGATGGGCATCGACCGCGAACCGCAGGACGTCGTGGTGGAACGCGCCCTGGCCGCGCAGGCCGCCGGCATCGACGGGGTGATCGCCTCCGGCCAGGAAGCGGCGCCGATCCGCCGCGCCACCGGTGCCGGCTTCTCGATCGTGTGTCCGGGCATCCGCCCCGGCGGCCCGGTCGGCGACGACCAGCAGCGCACCGTCGGTGTGGCCCAGGCCTTCGCCGATGGCGCCGATGCGATCGTGGTCGGCCGCCCGATCCGCCAGGCCGCCGATCCGCGCGCCGCGGCCGAAGCGATCCAGCACGAGATCGCCGCGACCCTGGCGCATGCGGCGGCGCGTTGATCGATCAATAAATATCAACGACTTAGCTAATAAAACTTAAACCATTGCATTAGCTGCGCACTGCCGGTAGCATGCGCAGCGTCCGGCGTTGCCGGAGATGCGCCACAAACCGTTCTCCGGCTTCGGTCGGATTTTGAAGAGGCCCGCGCCTTGGTGCGCGAGGCCTCTTTTTTTACGCCCGGCACGCGATCCGGGCAGCCCGCTCAGCGTGGCGCGGCGGCGCAGTAGCGGTCGATGAAGGCCTGGTGCGGCGGCATCGCGTCCACGCAATGGCCGATGGTCTGCTCGATGCTGGCGACGAAGCGTTCGATGTCCGCGGCCGGCACCTGGTCCACCAGCGGGTGGTAGGCGCGCGGCAGGATGCCCTGCCCGACCATCACCTGCACCCAACTGATCTCGGCGAACATCTCCTCGCCGTTGCGGTAGAAGCGGCCGCTGTCGGCGAACAGGTCCAGCGTCGCCTGCAGCTCCGGGGTGATCGCCATGCTGCGGCACTGCCGCCAGAAGTCGCTGTCGTCGCGCTCGGTGGCGGTGTAGTGCAGCACCAGGAAATCGCGGATGCGGTCGAACTCGAAGGCGATGCGGTCGTTGTAGCGCTGCACCAGCACCGGGCTGATGCTCTCGCGCGGGAACAGCTCCAGCAGCTTGGAGATGCCCGACTGGATCAGGTGGATGCTGGTGGATTCCAGCGGTTCCATGAAGCCGCTGGCCAGGCCCAGCGCGACCACGTTGCGGTTCCACACCTGCTTGCGGCGCCCGGTGACGAAGCGCAGCGGGCGCGGATCGGCCAGCGCCGCGCCGTCCAGGTTGGCCAGCAGCGTGGCTGCGGCTTCGTCGTCGCTGATGTGCGCGCTGGAATACACGTAGCCGTTGCCGGTGCGGTGCTGCAGCGGGATGCGCCACTGCCAGCCGGCCGCGCGCGCGGTGGCGCGGGTGTACGGCGTCGGCGGGCCGACCTTGGCGCAGGGCACCGCCAGCGCGCGGTCGCACGGCAGCCAGTGGGTGAAATCGTGATAGCCGGTATGCAGCGCCTGCTCGATCAGCAGGCCGCGGAAACCGGAGCAGTCGATGAACAGGTCGCCGGCGATCGTGTCGCCCGAGGCCAGCCGCACCGAGAGCACATCGCCCGATTCCGGATGCAGCTGCACCTCCTCGACGATGCCTTCGCGCCGGGTCACCCCGCGCTGCTCGGAAAAGCGGCGCAGGAACGCCGCGTACAGCGAGGCGTCGAAATGGTAGGCGTAGGCGATGTTGGCCAGCGGCGAGTTGGGCGGCGCGTCGCTGGCCGAGGTCATGAACTTGCCGCGCTTGGCGGCCACGGTGTTGAGCGTGTAGGCGCCCAGCGGCTTGGCCTTGCCGGCCAGCGCCTGCTTGAACCAGTACTGCTGGAACGGCAGCAGCCCGAGCGAATGCCCGATCTCGGTGCCGAAGCCGTGGATGTAGGAGGTGCCCGGCCGGTGCCAGTCGACGAACTCGATGCCGAGCTTGAAGCTGCCCTGGGTCTGGCGCACGAACTCGGCTTCGTTGATGCCGAGCAGATTGTTGAAGGCCTTGATGTGCGGCACGGTGGCCTCGCCGACGCCGACGATGCCGATCTGTTCCGATTCGATCAGGGTGATGCGGTAGTCCGGGCCCAGCACGCGCGCCAGCGCGGCGGCGGCCATCCAGCCGGCGGTACCGCCGCCGACGATGACCAGGTTGCGGAGAGGGGCGGCGATCATGCGTGCGCGGTCCTGTGCGGAAAGAAGGGAGTATCCGATACGCGAACGGGGCCAAGCGGCCCCGTCCGGAAAAACCCCACGCGCGCCGGTCGGGCACGCGCGTGGGCGATGGCGGTGGATCAGAACTTGGCGCCGATCTCGAAGGTCACGGTGCGCGGCACGTAGTTGATGTCGCCGGTCCTGTTGATGGTGATGTCCGGCTCGAAGTTCCCGTTGCTGCCCCAACCGTTGTAAGCATACGAGGAGTAGTTCTTGAAGTTGAAGGCGTTGAGCAGGTTGATGCGCGCCGACAGCTTGAAGTCGTTGTACACGGCGAAGTCCTTGGTGGCCTGGAAGTCGACGGTACGGTAGCCCCAGATCTTGCCGCCAACCAGGAACTTGCCACTGCCCGGGGGCGTGACGCCGACCTGCTGGCACGTGCCATTGTCCGCATCGACCCTGCCGTAGCAGGCGATTTCGTTGATGGGCTCCGGGGTCGCCAACACCACCTTGGCGCCGAAGGTCACGCCCCACGGGCCATCGATCGAACCCGACGCGACGAAACGATGCGCCGACGCTGCGTCGGACTTCACGAATGGATAGTCGCGAATGGTCGGCTTGTCGAACGCGTATGGCTCGTCGATCTTGCGGTTCTGGCGCGCGCTGGTGTGGGTGTAGGACAGCGTCAAACCCCATCCCGATTCCTTGGTGTAGGGCTTCTCCGCGGACAACAACACCTGGCTGCTGCGCTGCTCCAGACCGTTGTTGCCGATGATCGTGTTCTGGTAGCCGGGCACCGGCTCGCCCCACGGCGCGGCGCCGGTCGCATCGAAGTACGCGCCGTCGGGGTAGCGGTTGATCAGCGACATCACGAAGCCGTCGTAGCTCAGGATGCGCTGGAAGGTCACATCCGTCAGCCAGTCGCCAACCTGGTTGCTGATGCCGATGCTGTACTGGTCGCTGTAAGGGGTCTTGATCTTGTTGTTGAACATGAACAATTCGGCGCTGCCACTGACGCCGGGAATGGTGTTGAGTTGATCCACGCCCTGCAGGAACCTGGGATCCCAATCGAAGCAAACGCGGTCGGCCTTGTAGCAGGACGAGGCGGCGGGATCCTTGAAGTACACCACCACCGGCGATAGCGCCGCCTTGCTGGTTTCCAAGGCCAGCTGTTCGAACAGGTTGCGGTCGTAGGACCGGCCGGCACCGCCGTGCAGCACTGCGGTCTCGTCGCCGAAGAAGTCGTAGGAGAAGCCCAGGCGTGGCGCCCAGGCATCCTTGAAGTTCTTGCGGTTGTTACCGGTGCTGATGTAGTTAGCCGCATTGATGCCGCTGGGCAGCAGGCGGTCGGCCCACGGATGGCCCGGGTTATCCGGATCGTCGCCGTACAGTGCGTCGACGAACGCCTGCGAGGTCACGAAATCCGTATAAGCCGGATTCTTCTCGTAGTCCCAGCGCACGCCGACGTTGATCATCAGCTTGTCGGTCGCGGCCCAGTCGTCCTGGATGTAGATGCCGTACTGCTTGGACGGCGACTCCACCGTGGCCTTCTGGCCCGGCGTGGTGTACGGCGCGATGAAATCCACTCGGTACGGGATGGAGGCGACACCGTTGGCATCGACCGAGTAGCTGAATTGCGGATTGAGCGCGGCCGCGTCCTGCGAGGTCAGCTTGATGTCCTTGTAGCTCACGCCCATCTTGATGGTGTGCTCGCCATGCCATTCGAAGCTGGTGAACGTCAGGTCGTTCTGCAGGAACCAGCCCTTCTGACTCTTGCGTTGCACGTTGAGACCGCCGGCCGAGCCGGTTTCCAGATAAGTGTATTCGCCGATGTTCGGGTCGTTATAGTTCAGATACTTGTAAATGATGCCGTTACCGATGCTCTTGGGCGTCGGGTTGTTCTCCGAGTCCTCGGTGCCGACAATCAACTCGTTGAACCAGTTGTCGGCGCTGTGCTGCCAACGCAGGCTGGCGCGCTTATCCTTGTTGACCTTGTTGGTGCCGTGCTCAGGGGTGCTGGTGCCGCCCACGTTGCCGGTCTGGGTTTCATCGCGATACTGCCCGCTCAATTCGATGCGGTCGCGGTCGGTCGGTTCGAAATCGATCTTACCGAAGTACAGGTCTTCGGTGAATGGCATGTTGGCCGCGCCGAGCTGGCTGGACAGGTTGGACGGCAGAAGACCGATCTGAGGCTGTGCATTGGCGTCAGCCTGCACGCTCTTGGGCACCACGTTCTCCTTGCCTTCGTAGGCGACGAAGAAGTGCATGCGGTCCTGCAGGATCGGGCCGCCCAGGGCGAAGCCGTACTCCTTGGTCTGCGAATCGATCTTGCCGTTGTCCTCGTCCGGGCGCTTGTCGCGCAGGTCCTGGTCGGTATAGCGGTAGAACGCCTCGCCGTGGAACTCGTTGGTGCCCGACTTGGTCGCCGCGGTGATCGCCGCGCCGCTGATCTGGCCGTACTCGGCCTTGTAGTTGGAGGTGATGACCTTGTATTCGCCGATCGCCAGCTGCGGGAACGGATTGCCCTGGGTATCGCTCTGGCCGGCGATGCCGCCGCCCTTGACGTAGCTCTTCTGGCCGACGCCATCGATATACAGGTTGCCGGCACTGGCGTTGGAGGCGCCGCCACGCAGCTTGGTATTTCCATTGCCATCGATCTGGAACACCATGCCCGGCACGGTGTCGGCGAACTCGAGGAAGTTGCGCGTGGCCTGCGGCAGCTGCTGGATCTGGCGCAACGAGACAACATTGCCGACCTCGGAGGTCTTGACGTCCTTCATCGACGGCGGCGCCGTGACGTTGACCGTCCCCAGCGTGGTGGCGTCGCCGCTCGGCGCTGCGGCCGTGCCGGCGTCGAGATCGACCGTGGACGAGGAGGCGACCTGCAGCGTCACGCTGCGCTTGACGCCGTTGGCCTCGACCGTATAGCTGCCCGGTGGCAGGCCAATCACGGTGTAGGTGCCGTTGGGCCCCGCCGGCGTACGTCGCACCGAACCGGTGGCGGTATTGGTGACGACCACTTCGGCGCCGGCCTGGGCCTGGCCGCGCAGGATCGCGGTGCTGGTCTGCGCCATCGCCGGCATCGTCGCGAACAGGCTGGTCGCCAGGGCGCAGCACAGCAGGCTGCGTGCGGGCATATTGGAAGCAGAACGCTTTCTCTTCATGACAGAAACCCCTCCCAGGGCAGTAAACGGGTTCATTCGTTGTTTCTTCTAGTTGGATGCAAACGGTAAGGGTGGAGCGCGACGGGCGGTGTCAGTCCATGGCGGGTCCTCGCTGGGCACTGGACGCACGGACGATCAATTGGGGAGCGATATCGGAGGAAAGCGGCGCATCCGCGCCTGCGGTCTGCGGCTCCAGCGCGGCGAGCAGCAGCTGCATCGCGCGCGCGCCGAAGCCGGCGATGTCCACCCGCATCGTGGTCAGCGCCGGGTGCACGTAGCGCGCCATCGGCACGTCGTCGAACCCGGCCAGGGCGATGTCGTCGGGCACGCGCAGGCCGGCGTGAGTGAAGGCGAACAGGCAGCCGAGCGCCATCATGTCGTTGGCCGCGAACACCACGTCCGGACGCTCACCCTGCAGCAGCGCCTGCCCCGCGCGATAGCCGGAGGCTTCGTCGAAATCGCCCGGCAACACCCGCGGCGCCACGTCCGGGCAACGCTCGTGCAGTTCGTCGCGGTAGCCGCGCAGGCGTTCGCGCGCATCGAAGTTGTCGTCCGGCCCGGCGATGAAGGCGATGCGGCGATGGCCGCTGTCCAGCAGGTGGCGGGTCATCGCTCGTGCGCCGCCGTAGTTGTCCACGTTGAGCACCTGCGCGTCGGCGATGCGCTCGGCGCAGTTCATCAGCACCGCCGGCAGCGTGCCGGGCAGCATGTCGGCGGCTTCGTCGGCGTTGGTGCTCAGATAGGGCGACATGATCAGCAGCCCGTCCACGCGCCCGGGCATGCGCCGCACCGCCAGCCGCTGCTCTTCCGGCTCGCCGTGGTAGCTGGACACCAGCAGGTGCAGGCCGCGCTCGCGCGCGACCGTGTCGATGCCGCGGATCAGCTCGGAAAAGAATTCGCCGTGCAGGTCGGGCAGCACCACGCCGATGGTGTGGGTGCGGCGACTGCTGAGGCTGCGCGCGGCATGGTGCGGCACGTAGTGCAGGGTGCGCGCGGCTTCCAGCACGCGCGCGCGCACCGGCTCGGCCACGTGCTGGTGGCCGTTCATGGTGCGCGACACCGTCGCCACCGAGACGTTGGCCAGGCGCGCCACGTCCTTGATGGTGATGCTGGCGCGCTGTTCCGGCGCGTGTGCGATGCGCGGATTCACCAGCGTGCCTCCAGGGTCCGGAACGGCTTGCTCAACACCACCCCGGCGGCGTCGTAGGCGTCGATGCGCCGCCCGTCCACGCGCACCTGCGCCGGCCGCGTGCGCGAGGGCCAGGCCACGCGCACCGCGGTGCCCGCGCGCAGGCCGCTGCCGAGATCGATCCGCAGCACGTCGTCGCGCTGGCGCGCGCGCATGCTCAGCTGGCCATAGGCGGTCGGCAGGCGCTGCACCGCCAGGCCCTCGCCCTCGACCCAGGCCGGCGGCGTGCCCGGCAGCAGCACCAGCGCGTCGTCGCCCTCGTGCATCAGCATGCCGAACACGGTGCGCGCGTACTCGGCGCCGATCCAGGTGTGCGGCATGTCGCCGAGATAGCGCGGGAAACGCGGCCGCGAATGCACCACTTCGGCCAGCACCTGCCATTCGAACGGGCGGCGGTCGCGCAGCATGTCCTGCAGCAGTTCGTCGGCGACCTGCGGCTGGTCCAGGTGCACGTAGGTCAGCACGTTGCGCATCTCGTACGGCGAATACGCCCACAGCGCATTGGGCTGCTTGCGCTTGCGCACGTCGTCGAGATAACGCGCGAAGGTGGTGCGCAGCGCCTGTTCCGGCAGCAGGTCCTGCTGGCCGGTGGGATCCAGCGCGATCGACACGCTGCTCGGATCGCCGTCGCCCAGATCGGCCGCGGCGGGGATGAAGTCGGCGCCCTTCCACGCCATCGTGGCGCGGATCGAGGCGGCCAGCGAGGTGCGCAGCGCGGCGTACTGTTCGCGCGCCCAGGCCGCGGTCGCCGCATCGCCCAGCGACTCGGCCAGCCACGCGCCGTCGTGCCAGCCCTTCAGCGCCCAGTAGTCGTCCCAGTAGCTGTGGGTGGGGCTGGAATAGCCTTCGTGGCTGATCGACGGCGCCAGGATGCCGCGGAAGCGCTCCGGCGCCGGCTGCTCGCCCATGTAACCGGGCACCAGGGTGCGCTCGCGCAGTTCCTGCATGAACTGCATCGCCAGCTTCACCTTCGGCAGGTAGGCGCGCACGCTGTCCGGGCCGCCGTCCAGGCGCGCCACGTCGGCGACCAGGGTGATGTATTCGCCCTGGCTGTCGTATTCCAGGTCCGAGCCGAAGCCGTCGTTGACGCTGCCGTCGTCGTTGAGGATCGGCGACACCAGCCCGTTCGCATGCACCGCGTGGTCGCTGTACCACTGCAGGTAGTCGCGCGCGACCTTGGCCTGGCCCATGCGCAGCAGGATCGCCGAGGTGGCCATGCCGTCGCGGATGAAGGAGCGGTTGTAGTTGCGCGGGCCGGGCTGCATCGCCGGGCCGGTCTGGTTGATCAGCATGTACGCGGCCTGCGCGCGCAGCATGTCGACCAGGCTGGCGTCGGGCAGGCTCAGGCCGACGTTGCCCAACCGGCGTTGCCAGTCGGCGGACACGCGCTCGGCCAGCGCATCGAAGCCGCGGCCCGGGTCGCGCGCCTCGGCGCCGAGCAGCGCGGCGCGATCCAGCGCCGGTGCCGGCGGCAGCCGGCCCTGCGCGTCGGCGCTGGCGGTGCCGAGCGGGAACGCCAGCACCACGTCCTGCTGCGCGCCCGGCGCCAGCGTCACCGCGTAGTTCAGCATCGCTGCGGCAAGGCCGTCGGCGTCGTGCGCATCGCGCTGCGCGGGCAACGTGCCGGCGGCGACGTGGCGGGTGATCTCGGTTTCCCCGTGCGGGCCGAACGCCTCGGCGCCGGCGCCGCTGGGCGCGCTCAGCGATTCCAGCAGCAGGCGGCCGTTGACGCGCACCGCGGCGTCCTCGACGGCGATGTCGTGGATCGGCGACAGGCCGCCGTTCTGCCACGGCGGGTTCATCTGCATCGGCCGCACCAGCAGCGACAGCGTGCCGCTGACCGGGCTGCTGCCGGTATTGCGCAGGCGGTGGCGCAACATCGTCACCGGTTGCCCGCCGTGTTCGATGGTGAAGGTCTCGCTGCGCAGTTCCAGCCCCGGCTGCGGCGACCAGCTCACCGACGGCATCGGCTTCCAGCCATCGCGCAGCGCATGCGTCAGCGCGTGGCCGTCGGCGCCGGCGGCAGTGCCGGAGGCGTCGCGCCACAGCGGCTGCACCAGCGGCGCGCCCTTCCACGCTTCCAGGTTGCCGTATTCGTCGAAGATCGATTTCTGCCGGCCGGCGTGGATGCCGACCGCGGTCCAGTAGGTCTGCTGCATGTGCAGCGAGGCCGGGAACAGCGCGCCCTGGCCGCGCTGCGCGGCAACCTGGTAGCGCTTCATCGGCGTCATCACCGCCTTCGGCCCGAGCAGGCGCAGGCGGCGCAGCGCCGGTGCGGCCGCGCCCGGCACGGCATCCACGCTCAGCCGCAGCGCGCGCGCCTCGACCGGCGCGGTGCCGGCCAGATAGGCGCTGTCGCTCTGCCCGGCCTGCGGATCCTCGGCCAGCGTGCGCCAGCGGCCCGCGGCGTCCTGCGCCTGCAGCCGCGCCGCGCCATGCGCGCCGGCGAATTCGACGATCAGGCCGGCGCTGGCGAAGGCCCTCGGGAACGCGATCTCCAGCTGCCGCGGCTGCGCGCCCTTGCCGGGCATGGCCAGCGCCGCACCGCCTTGCCACAGTGCCGCCGCCGCGCCGGCCGGCACGCCGCGCAGCCGCGCGCTGTCCGCTGCGCCCAGCGGCTCCATCTCGAAGATCGAGATGCCCCAGTCGGCGGTGCGTTCGGGACTGGCCAGGCGCAGGTAGCGCGCGCTACGCGGCGCGAAGAACAGCGTCTCGGTGCCGCCCATCGAATCGGCCATGGTGTAGACCGTGTCCCAGCGCTGGCCGTCGCGCGAGGCCTGCAGCAGGAAACCTTCCGGATTGGCGCTGTCCCATTGCAGGCGCACACCGCCAAGCCGCGCCTCGCGGCCCAGGTCGACCTGGAACCAATGGCCGGGACTGAACGCGCCGCCGGTGCGAGTCGTGGCATCGCCGTCGATCAGGTAGCCGATCGCCTGCGCCTTGACCTGGCTGGAAGAACTGGAGGCGCGCCATGCCTCGCGCGGCGGCAAACGGCCGTCCTGCGCGTACGCGGACAGGGTCATGGCCAGGCCACACAGGACGCCGGCCAGGGCCAATCCGCCACGGCCGCTACCAGCGTGACACAGTGCTCGGAAGATTTCGGACATGTATCGCACTGGGACCCCCGTCCAGTACCACCTCGAGGCAAGGTGGGCGGACGGTAACAGCAACTGCAAGCGGTTACATGATGCGCCGCAACATTGCGCAATGTGGCGGCACACTGTGCGATACACCGACATCGCGCCGACATCGTTGTCTCGACCAGTCCGATCGGGCCAAGAATTGTCCCGGCACGACATCGGTATCCAGCCCCCGACAATCGCCACGACCGCACTGCCAGCGGCGCACGGCTTGCCCGAATCGCGCGCGCCCAGCAAGATGCGGAACGTTTTGGGGAACGAGCTAGCACCATATGCCGCCACGTCCGACCCGGCTCACACCCTTGCATGTCGTTCCCGCGCTGCTGCTGGCCGCCCTGGCCCTGTCCGGGTGCAAGCGCAGCCCCGCCGAGCTGCCCGGCGCCAGCGCCGAACCGGCCGCGGCCGTGCGCGAACTGGCGCATACGCTGCAGCGCAACGACCTGGCCGGCTATGCCCGCGCCGCGGTGCCGCCCGCGCACTATCAACGGCTGCAGCAGGCCTGGAACGAGGACCGCAGCCGCTGGCCGCTGACCCAGTCGCCGCTGGCCGAACGCCTGCCCGAGGTGCTCGACACGCTGTCCGCGCCGGACGCCGAACGCCAGCTGCAGCGCGCCTTCGACGCGCAGTTCGGCGGGCAGAGCGCGAGCCTGCGCCAGGCCGCGCACTCGCTGGGCCTGTTCGGCGTGCAATACCTGCGCAACCAGGGCGACTACACCCCGGAACAGCGTGGCCACTACGTGCAGCTGGTCCAGGCGCTGAGCGGCTGGGCCGAACACGCGCCGCTGGCCGAGCGCAAGCGCGCGCAGGCGGCGATCGCGCAGCTCAGCGCCGCCGCGCGCCGCACCGGCCTGCGCAGCGACGCCGACCTGCATGGCCTGGGCATGGAGCAGAGCCTGCAGCGGCTCGGGCCGTTCCTGGGCGAGCTGAAGACGGTGCTGGCCGGCTACGGCCTGGACCTGGACGCCAGCGCGCGCGAATTGCGCACCGGGCTGGTCAGCCAGCAGGGCGATCAGGCGGTGGTGCGCATCCAGTACCCGCTGGGCGGCGCGCAGATCGACACCACCGCGGTCCTGGTGCGCCGCCAGGGCCGTTGGTATTTGCGCGATACCCTGCACGAGGTGGACGCGCTGCTGGCCACCGCCGCGGCACCGCATACGGCCCCGGCCGAGGCGCCCACGGCCCCGCCCGCCGACCCCGCAGCGCCGGCTAAGCGATAATGACGCCGATGCCAGAACAAAATCCCCTCCCCTTTCCCGACGACGCTGCGGCTGCGCGCGCCTCGGACCCGGCGCACGCGCCCGCCTCTCCGGCCAGCGGCGATGCCGCCGGCAGCGTGCCGCCGGCTACCGGCACTGCAGCGCTGCCGAGCCCGGTGCTCGCCGCGCGCGCCGCCAAGCGGCCGCTGTGGGCGCGCCTGCTCGGGCGCGTGGCCGATCCGTGGCTGGGCCTGAACATCGAACCGGCCGAACCCGGCCAGTACGACGACGGCCGCCCGGTGGTCTACGTGCTGGAGGACTACGGCCTGTCCAACGCGCTGATCCTGGACAAGGCGTGCCGCGAGGCCGGCCTGCCGTCGCCGCTGGTGCCGCTGCCCGGCGACCCGCTGGGGCGCAAGCGCGCCTACCTGGCGCTGTCGCGGCGCAGCAGCAACAACGCGCTGATCCCCGAGCAGCGCGGCGCCAAGACCCATTCCGATTCGCTGGCCAAACTGCTGCAGGCACACCGCGAGCGCCCGGACCTGGACATCCACCTGGTGCCGGTGTCGATCTTCGTCGGCCGCGCCCCGGACAAGCAGAGCGGCTGGTTCGCGGTGCTGTTCTCGGAAAACTGGGCGCTGGTCGGCAGCTTCCGCCGCCTGCTCGGCGTGCTGCTCAACGGCCGCAGCACCATCGTGCGCTTCGCCCCGCCGGTGTCGATGCGGCTGACGATCGAGGAAGGGCTGCCGCCGGAACGCACCGTGCGCAAGCTGCAGCGCGTGCTGCGTACCCACTTCCGGCGCATCCGCGAGGCGGTGATCGGGCCGGACCTGTCGACCCGCCGGCTGCTGGTGGACCAGGTGCTGGCCGCCGAACCGGTGCGCGAGGCGATCGCCGCGCAGGCCAAGCGCGACAACAGCAAGCCGATGGACGCCTGGCGCAAGGCCCATGCCTATGCCTGGGAGATCGCCGCCGACTATTCCAGCCCGGTGGTGCGCTCGGCCAGCTTCCTGCTCACCCACGTGTGGAACCGCATCTACGCCGGCGTGCTGGTGCACCACCTGGACAAGCTGAAAGAAGCCGCGCCCGGGCACGAAGTGATCTACGTGCCCAGCCACCGCAGCCACATGGACTACCTGCTGCTGTCCTACCTGCTGTACGAACGCGGCATCGTGCCGCCGCACATCGTGGCCGGCATCAACCTCAACCTGCCGGTGGTCGGCACGCTGCTGCGCAAGGGCGGCGCGTTCTTCATCCGCCGCTCGATTCGCGGCAACGCGCTGTACTCGGCGGTGCTCAGCGAATACGTGGCGCAGCTGGTGGCCGGCGGCTACTCGATCGAATACTTCGTCGAAGGCGGGCGCTCGCGCACCGGCCGTCTGCTGCAGCCCAAGGGCGGCATGATCGCGATGACCCTGCGCGCGTTCCTGCGCCAGCCGCGCAAGCCGGTGCTGTTCCAGCCGATCTACGTCGGCTACGAGAAGCTGATGGAAGGCAACAGCTATCTCGACGAACTCAGCGGCCGGCCCAAGGAGAAGGAATCGATCTGGGGCCTGCTGTGGAGCATCCCCAAGGTGCTCAAGCAGAACTACGGCCAGGTGGTGGTGAACTTCGGCGAGCCGATCGCGCTGAGCCAGGTGCTGGCGCAGCGCGCGCCGGACTGGGACGGCCAGCCGCTGGGCGAGGACGAAAAACCGAGCTGGTTGAACGGCACCGTCGATGCGCTGGCCGAGCAGATCCAGGTGCACATCAACGCCGCCGCCGACGTCAATCCGGTCAACCTGCTGGCGCTGGCGCTGCTGTCCACGCCCAAGCACGCGATGGGCGAAGCCGACCTGATCGCGCAGATCGAACTGTGCAAGAAGCTGCTGGCCGAACTGCCGTACTCGGACCGGGTCACCGTCACCCCGCATTCGCCCGAGCGCATCATCGCCCACGCCGAGGAGATCAACGTGCTGACCCGCACGCCGCATCCGCTCGGCGACGTGCTCAGCGTCAACGGCGACAACGCGGTGCTGCTGAGCTACTTCCGCAACAACGTGCTGCACCTGTTCACCGCTTCCTCGTGGGTGGCGTGCTGCTTCCAGAACAACCGCCGCATGAGCCGCTCCGGCCTGCTGCGGCTGGGCCGCACCGTGTACCCGTTCCTGCAGGCCGAACTGTTCCTGCCGTGGAGCGAAGACCAGTTCGCCGAACGCATCGAGCGCACCATCGAGGTGTTCGTGCGCGAAGGCTTGCTGCTGCAGGTCAACGACGACGACGGCGGCGTGCTGGCGCGCAACACCGGACAGACCGACGAAGTGTTCCGCCTGCGCGCGATCGGGCATTCGCTGCAGCAGGCGTTCGAGCGCTACTACATCGCCATTTCGGTGCTGGTCAAGAACGGCCCCGGCAAACTCGGCGCCGGCGAACTGGAAAGCCTGTGCCAGCAGGCCGCGCAACGCCTGAGCCTGCTGTACGCCCCGGCCGCGCCGGAGTTCTTCGACAAGACCCTGTTCCGCGGCTTCATCCAGAAGCTGCGCGAACTGAAACTGGTGTGGCCGGACGAGAACAGCAAGCTGATGTTCGACGAGCGCCTGGACGCATGGGCGAAAGATGCCAAGTTCATTCTTGGCCGCGAACTCCGCCACACCATCGAACGGGTCAGCCCGGAGGCGGCGAAGCCGGAAGAGCCGGTGGTGCCGCAGGATTGAGGCGGCCACCGCATGCTGCTTTTCTCGCCGCTAGCGACAGCCCTGTAGGAGCGGCTTCAGCCGCGACAGACACCGCCCGGCGAGACCCTGTCGCGGCTGAAGCCGCTCCTACAGGTGACATCGTACGGATCGAATCGCTCAGCCGCCGAACAGATCGCCAGTGACCGGCCCGGCAGGCGCGACGTTCGCCGGATAGACCAGTTGCCCATTCGCATCGCTGCGCGCGGCGGGGTTGAGCGTCGCCGGCTCGCGGCGCCTGGCGTCGAGCAGGTGGATCACCGGGTGGCCGTGGTGCAGCAGGTGGTCGCAGACGATCTGGCGGTGGCATTGGCGCCAGTCGGCTTCGGCGCACATCACCGCGCAGGCGCCGCGGTTGCCGAGCGCGCGCAACTGGGCGAAGGCCTCGCCGAAGTCGGCGCCCAGCGCGTAGTCGGCGTAGTTGTGGAAACCGGCGCTGCGCCAGTGGCCGTTGCGTTGCGGGTCGATGCCGGGTTGCCTGTCGCGGCGCCCGCCGAGCGCACGAAAGTGCGTATAGCCGATGCCGGCCGCGGCCAGGCTGCGCGCCAGCGCGCTGCCGTCGAACTGCGGAAAGCGCCGCGAAGACGGAAACGCGCGCACGTCGGCCAGGTGCGCGATCTGCGCGCCGTGCAGGATCTCCAGGAACGCGTCCAGGCCACGCGTGGAGTGGCCGATGCTGAAGAACGTCGCCGCGCTCACGCCGGTTCGTCGGGGATCAGCAGGTTTTCCAGGCGCATGATGCAATCCTTGAGCTGCAGCTTGCGCTTCTTCAGCCGCTTGGCCTGCAGTTCGTCGTCGAGGTTGGCCGGGGTGCGCTGGATCTGTTCGTCGAGCGCACGGTGCTCGCGCCGCAGGGCGTCGATGCGCAAGGAGATCTCGGCGGGCGTCATGTCGTCCATTGCGTCCGAGCATACACAGCCAGCGCACCCGCCGTCACCGTGTGCGGCGCCGGCGTTTTCCGCGACCGCGCTTGCCGGCACAATGCACGCGCCGGGAACCGGCACGGCGCCGCGTTGCGGCACCGCCAACCGCGGCCGCCGCGCCGCCAGAAAGGAGTCTTCCATGCGCCCCACCCAGTCCCTGCTCGCCCTGGTCCTGGCCACCGCCCTCCCCGGCCTGGCCGCGGCGGCGGACACCAAGTACGACGGCTTCCTGTGCTGCAACATGCGCAGCGACGGCAGCTGGATCAGCGACAGCAACTACGCCGAGAACGGCAAGCGGGTGATCCCCGCCGGCACCCCGGTCAAGGTCACCGGCTACGGCCGCTATCGGGTCAACGTGCTGATCGATGGCCAGAAGCAGTCGATCGGCAACGACTACAGCCGCGACCTCGGCAACGAGGCCTTCGCTCAGCGCTACGTGATCGCGCAGGATCCCAAGCTCAAGCTGGCGGCGTATCCGCCGAAGATCCGCGAGGCGATCGGCAGCAGCCGGGTCACCAAGGGCATGACCCGCGAACAGACGCTGATGGCGCTGGGCTACCCGATCAGCAGCGAGAATCCGAACCTGGACGCCAAGCTGTGGCGCTACTGGCTGACCAGCTTTGGCGAGTTCCAGGTGTCCTTCGACGATGCCGGCAAGATCGAGAAGGTCACTGCCGATCCGCAGACCCAGAACCTGGTCTGGATGCCGTAGGCCGCGCAGCGCCTGCGCACGTGCAGCGGCGGTCGGCGCTGCGCGTGCGGCGCGGGTCGGCGAACCGGCCCCGCGCCGTCCTCACTCCCCGTACGGATGGACCAGCGCGATGCGCCCCTGCGCGTCGTGCTGCAACTCGGTGAGCTTGATCGAACGCAGATGGGTGACGCCGCCGGACAGCATGGCGTCGTGATAGAACAGGTACCAGGTGCCCTGGAACTCGCAGATGGAGTGGTGCGTGGTCCAGCCGATCACCGGGCTCAGCAACGGCCCCTGGTAGGTGAACGGACCGTAGGGCGAATCGCCGATCGCGTAGCACAGCAGGTGCGTGTCGCCGGTCGAGTACGACAGGTAGTAGCGGCCGCCGTACTTGTGCAGCCACGGCGCCTCGAAGAAGCGGCGCGCATGGTCGCCGGCCAGCAACGGCTGGCCCTGCTCGTCGACGATGCTGATCTCGCGCGGCGGCTCGGCGAACTGGGTCATGTCCGCGCGCAGCCGCGCCACGCGCGGCCCCAGCGCCGGCTCGGCATCGGCCGGTTCCTCGTGCGCCTGCGCATACGCGTTGTCGCGGTACTTCTGCAGCTGCCCGCCCCAGATCCCGCCGAAATACAGGTAGTGCTCGCCGTCGTCGTCGGCGAACGCGGCCGGATCGATCGAGTAGCTGCCGTCGATGGCCTGCGGCTCGGCGGTGAACGGCCCTTCCGGGCGCGCACCGATGGCCACGCCGATCTGGAAGATGCCGTCGGCGCGCTTGGCCGGGAAGTACAGGTAGTAGCGTCCGTCCTTGCACGCCGCGTCCGGCGCCCACATCTGCCGCTCGGCCCACGGCACATCCTTCACGTGCAGTGCCACGCCGCAGTCCACCACCGGGCCGTCGGCGCTGTCCATGCGGAACACGTGGTAGTCCTCCATGTCGAAATGGCCGCCGTCGTCGTTGAAGGCGATGCCGGCGTCGATGTCGTGCGAGGGATAGATGTACAACGCGCCCTCGAACACGTGCGCCGACGGATCGGCGGTGTACATGTGGGTGACCAGGGGCTGCGAGATGGCCTTGCTGGCCAGCCTCTGCAGGTCTGCGGCATCGGTGTCGGCGGACATTGCGTACCTAGAGCGTGAGGGGAGGAAGCGTCAGTTGCCGAGCGCGGCGGCCTGCAGGCGGCGCGTGTCCAGGTCGCGTTCGATGCGCGACTCCAGCGCCTTGTCGATCTCGTACAGGAACAGCAGCGCCACGCCGAGCAGGAACGGGATCGCGCAGTACACGCTGACCGCCAGGCGGATGCCGCCGGTCACCGCAGCGCTCTGCTGCGGCAGCGCGGCGTCGTAGCCGTAGAAGGCGAGCAGGCCGGCGACCAGCGCCCCGCCGACGCTCAGGCCGACCTTCAGCCCGCACAGCATCGCCGAGAAGATGATCGCGGTGGCGCGGCGGTGGTTCTTCCACTCCGAGTAGTCGGCCACGTCGGCGATCATCGCCCACAGCAGCGGGATGGTGATGCCGTAGAAGAATCCGTGCAGCACGTAGGAGCCGAACACCAGGCCGATCGCCTGCGGCGGATAGACCGCGAACGCCAGCAGGAACAGCGTGGACACCAGCAGCGCCGCACCGAACACGTTGCGCTTGCCGTAGCGGTCGGCCAGGCGCTTGGAGCAGCCGATGCCGACGATCATCGCCAGGATGCCGCCGGCGCTGAACACGCTGAAGGCGGAGGTCGGCGCATCCTGCGGCCAGTGCAACGCGGTCAGCCCGGCGCTGGCGAGCAAGCCGTTGATGCCGGCGATGAAGCCGTTGAACCCGGCCTGGTCGAGGAAGCGGGTCAACGCCGCCGCATCCAGGTAGTACTTGAAGTAGTACACGTACATGCCGCCCTTCATCGCCAGGTTGACGAACACCAGGATGGTCAGGGCCAGCATCACCAGCCATGGCTTGTTGCGGACCAGGTCGCCCAGGTCCTTGCGCACGCTGGACGGTTCCGCGGCGATCGGCAGCACCCGCTCGCGGGTGGTGAGGAAGGTGATCAGGAAGCACAGCGTGCCGACCACCGCGAACAGCGCCATGGTGCGCTGGAAGCCCTGCGCCTTGTCGCCGTTGCCGAGGATCAGCACCAGCGGCAGCAGCAGCACCTGGATCACGAACTGGGCGATGGTGACCGCGAAGAAGCGGTACGCCGACAGGCTGTTGCGCTGCTCCATGCTGCCGGTGAGCACGCCGCTGAGCGCCGAATACGGCAGGTTGTTGGCGACGTAGATCAGCACCAGCAGGGTGTAGGTGGTGAACGCGTAGATCACCTTGCCCTGCTCGCTCAGCGCCGGGGTGCTGAAGGCGAGCAGCGAGATCGCGCCGAACGGCAGCGCGGTCCACAGGATCCACGGCCGGAACTTGCCCCAGCGCGTGCGCGTGCGGTCGGCGAGCACGCCCACCAGCGGCGTGAACACCAGCGCGCCGAACAGGCCGACCACCGAGATCAGCGTGGCCGCGGTGCCGGCGGGGATGCGGTAGATGTCGGTGTAGAAGAACGCCAGGAACGTGATCAGGGTCTGGAAGATCAGGTTGGCGGCCAGGTCGCCCAGGCTGTAGCCGATCTTTTCGCTGAGCGGGAGGCGGTGCGTGCTGGTCATGGGCCTGGGAGTCGCGGGAGGAGCTTGCTGCCCTCTCCGCCGGGAGAGGGGCCGGAGGACGAGGGTACGGCGAAGGCGGAAGCAGGTGCAGCGGTGGCGGCGCGCCAGGCGGCAGGCCTGCGCCGGCCGCGCGCGCGATGCCTCGCCGCAGCGGGGCACCGCGCCCGGCGCCAGGCTCAGAACGAGCCGCGGATGCCGAGCATGATGGTGCGTCCGGGCTGGTACAGGTCGTAGGTGGCGTTCGGATACTGGAAGGTGGTGCGCAGCGGTTCGTTGGTGAGGTTGGTGACGTTGAGGGTGATCTGCGGCGCCGAGCGGACCCACGCCAGCGTGTAGCTGGCCGACAGGTCCAGCTGCCCGCGCGCATCGGCCATCAGCCGCGCATCGGGAATGCCGTTCTGGTTGGCGCCGGAGATGATCATGTCGTCGTTCCAGGCGTAGGACAGGCGCACCGAGGCGTTGTTCTTCTCCCAGTACACCGTGCCGTTCCACAGGTTCGGCGCCACGCCCACCGCCACCGCCTGGATGCCATCGCCCTCGGACTCCTGCTTGACGTGGGTGTAGTTGAGGCTGAAGCCCAGGCCGTCGAGCAGGCGGTCCAGCGGCTGCACCCAGATCGCTTCCAGGCCGCGGATGTTGAGCGTGCCGTCGGCGTTGACCTGGGTCTGCACGTCCACGGTGGCCGCGTTCGGCCCGCCGCGCTGGTCGATCGCGGCCTGCTGGGTCGCGGTCAGGTCGCTGTAGGCCACGCCCAGGTCCTGGAACGGAATGCGGCGCACGCCGTTGACGGTGAAGCCGTCGATGCGCTTGTCGAACAGGGTCAGGCCGACGAAGCCTTCGCCGCCGGTGTACCACTCGCCGCCGATGTCCACGTTGGTGGACCGGTACGGCGCCAGGTTGGAATTGCCCTGGGTGGCGGTCTGCGCGGAGGGATCGCTGAAGTTGGTGTTGGGCAGCATCGCGCTGGGATCGGGCCGGGTCAGCGTGCGCGAGCCCGACAGGCGCAGCACCACGCTGTCGGCCACGTCCCAGGCCACGTTGAACGAAGGCAGCAGTTCGTTGTAGTCCGAGTTCAGCACCTGGTAGCGGCGCACCCCGCCGATGGTGACAGGGCCGCTGATCGTCTGGTCGGTGGTCACGTAGCGCACGCCGGCGTTGAAGCGCATCGACCGGTTCCATACGTCGGTCTCGCCGTTGGCCTCGACGTAGAAGCCCCAGTTCTTCTCCAGGATGCCGCCGGTGGAAGCGCCGGTGTTGGCCGCGTTGGTCTCCGGCGCACTGTCGCTCAGGCCGTAGTAGCCGCTGTCGCGCAGGAAGCGGTCGAAGTCCACGGTGATGAAGCCGCCCTGGCCGGGCTTGAGGTAGGAGGCCAGCGCCGACTGCGGGATCAGCGAGCCGGCGCCGCCGGTGCAGGTGGCGGCGGCGCCGCGGCAGACCAGGGTCTCCCACGCGGCGCTGTTGTCGAAGCCGCGGATATGGCGCTCGGCCTGATCGTAGGCGACGCCGACCTTGACGTTGCGCTTGTCTTCGCCGAACTGCAAGTCGGCGCGCGCGCCGCGGGTCTCGGTCTCGCGCTTCTCGTTGCTGATGTTGAGCCGGCCGCCGGTCCAGCTCCAGCCCAGGTTCGGATCGTTGAGGTCCAGCGGGCTGTCGATCGAGGGCTGGTCGCCACCCGTATTGCTGTAGTCCACCGTGGTGAACGGCGAGGTCACCAGGATGCTCGGCGACTGCCGGTACATCCAGCTGCGCGTGGCGTTGGCCTGCACGTTGAGCTTGATGTCCTGGTTCGCGCCGAACAGCAGTTCGGCGCCCGGATTGACGCTCCAGAACTTGACGTTCTCATGGTACGGGCGCGCTTCCAGGAAGTACTGGGCATTGGTGAAGGTGGCATCGGTGACGACGCCGTTGCCGTCCACCTGCATGTCCAACGGAATCATGTTCCCGTTGCGCCCGATCAGGTTCATGCTGGTGCGTTCGGTGTCGCGCTTGGCCTTGGAGAACAGCGTGTCCAGGTAGAAATGCGCGGTGTCGCTGGGCCGCCATTCCAGCGACATCACCGACGCGTCGCGGCTGCGGTCGCCCTGCATCTGCACGCGGCGACCCAGGCGCGGGATCAGCGCGTCGCTGATCTGTTCGATGCTCAGGCCGGGGTTGTGCGCCAGCAGCCAGGCGGCGTCGATGCTCTGCCCGGGGGTGAGGCCGGCGCCGGCGGTGACCGGCACGGTATCGGGAATGCGCCAGTTGCCGCCGCCGTTGGCATTGCACGCGGCCGGCTGGTTGGTCGATGGCGTGCCGGCCGGCGGGGTCAGCCCGCACTGCGCGTAGGTCAGGCCCGGATTGGTCCAGCCCACGCTCTCGAAGCCTTCCACGCCGAGCTTGCTGCGCACCGAGGCCACGCCGAACAGCGCGCCGAAGGTACCGGCCGCGTTGGTCCAGCTGCCCATCAGCGCGCCGCGCGGCGTGGTCTTTTCGCTGGTGCTGTTCCAGTCGCCTTGCAGCTGGTAGGTCAGATGCGTGCCGGGCCGATCGAACGGCCGCGCGCTGCGCATGTCGACCACGCCGGACACGCCGCCTTCGAGCATGCTCGCGGTCGGCGTCTTGCTCACCGTCAGCTGGGTGAAGAACTCGGTCGGGAACAGATTCAGATCCACTTCGCGGTTCTGGTTCTGCGCATTGAGGCCGATCGAGGCGGTGGCGATGCTGGCGCCGTTGAGCGTGGTCTTGGTGAAGCTGGTGCCCAGGCCGCGGATGGCGATGTTCAGGCCTTCGCCATTGACGTCGCGCGAGAGCTGCACGCCGGGAATGCGGTTGAGCGACTCGGCGATGTTCATGTCCGGGAACTTGCCGATGTCCTCGGCGAACACGGTATCGCTGAAGGTCACCGAATCGCGCTTGGCGTCGGTGGAGAACTGGATGCTGCGGCGGTAGCCGGAGACAGTGACCGTATCCAGTTGCTTCACCGCATCGTCGCCGGCCGGTGCGGGCGATGGCGCCGCCTGCGCCGCAGGCGCCTGCGTGGGTGGCGCGGTCTGCGCCCAGGCGCTGCCGGCAGCCATGCCGAGCAATGCGGTGGCCAGTGCATGAGACAACGTGGTGCGCGCGTAACTGTTCTTCACCGTGATCCTCCCCAAAAAACAGGCGACCTGCGGCTCCGTGAAGGTGACGCGGAGCGACCAGCCGACGAATTGCCCGAGCGACGGAAAAACGTGCAGCGACTTCAAGGCCCGTGGCTGGGCCGTGGCCGCGGATGTTAGCGCTACCAAGATGGCTGTCACGCTGCAGGGCAACATAAGCCCGCCACGCACCGATACATTCCGGAAAACGTGCGCATGGGTACGGCGGATGCGCGTCGCATCTCGGTGTCGGCATCGCGTCTCGTGCTGCTGTGCACGATGGATCGCCTGCGGCGGCGTGCTAATGATAGCGCTACCAAACGGCGGCGACCGCCGCGCCCTGTGGGGATCGAAGCGTATGCACCGAACTGGGAACAGCGCAGATTGCGTGCTGCATCGCAATATCCGACAGCTGCATAGAAGCGGCGCCGCATGTTGCCGCCGACCTTCGCGACGCACTGCGCGCATCCAGGCCGCCATGCCGGTATCGCGGACATGATGCCCTCGCCCGGCGCCGATGCGACCGACACCGCCGGCACCGCCGCCGGCTCGCGTCTGGGGCGCATGCGCTGGCGCATCTGCGCGCTGCTGCTCGCCGCCACCACCATCAACTACATCGACCGCCAGGTGCTCGGCGTGCTGGCGCCGTTCCTGCAGGTGCAGATCGGCTGGAACGAGATCGAATACGGCTACATCGTCACCGCGTTCCAGGCCGCCTACGCGCTGGGCCTGCTGTGCAGCGGCGCGGTGATCGACCGCTTCGGCACGCGCGCCGGCTACGCGCTGGCGATCGGCATCTGGAGCCTGGCGGCGATGAGCCATGCGCTGGCCACCAGCGTCGTCGGCTTCGCGATCGCGCGCTTCTTCCTGGGCCTGGGCGAATCGGGCAACTTCCCGGCGGCGATCAAGACCGTGGCCGAATGGTTTCCGCGGCGCGAGCGCGCGCTGGCCACCGGCATCTTCAATTCCGGCTCCAACATCGGCGCCATCGTCGCCCCCCTGCTGGTGCCGGTGATCGCCAGCACCTGGGGCTGGCAGTCGGCGTTCCTGTTCACCGGCGCGCTCAGCGCCACCTGGCTGGCGGTGTGGTGGCTGAACTATCGCGCGCCGGAGCAGCAGCCGCGCCTGAGCGCGGCGGAACTGGCGCATATCCGCAGCGATCCGCCCGAACCCGTGCAACGGCTGAGCTGGGCGCAGGTGCTGCGCCACCGCCAGGCCTGGGCGTTCGTGGTGGCGAAGTTCGTCACCGATCCGATCTGGTGGTTCTTCCTGTTCTGGCTGCCCAAGTTCCTGCATGCCGAGTATGGGCTGAGCCTGCTGCAGCTCGGCGCGCCGCTGATCGTGATCTTCGTGCTCGCCGACGTCGGCAGCATCACCGGCGGCTGGATCGCCGGGCGCTTCATCGCCCGCGGCTGGAGCGTCAACCGCGCGCGCAAGACCGCGATGCTGATCTGCGCGCTGGCGGTGGTGCCGATCGTGTTCGCCGCGCGCGCCGACAACCTGTGGCTGGCGGTGGGGCTGATCGGCCTGGCCACCGCCGCGCACCAGGGCTGGTCGGCGAACCTGTTCACCCTGCCCTCGGACATGTTCCCGCGCCACGCGGTGGCCACCGTGGTCGGCATCGGCGGCTTCGCCGGCGCGGTCGGCGGCATGCTGATCGCCACCTTCATCGGCTTCCTGCTCGAGGCCACCGGCAGTTACGTGCCGGTGTTCCTGATGGCCGGCTCGGCCTACCTGCTGGCGCTGGCGCTGGTGCAGTGGCTGGCGCCGCGCCTGCAGCCGGCGCAGTTGCAAGACCATGCCTGACCGGGCTTGCCTGGTGCAGGCCGGGAGGCGCGGACGTGCGGGCGTGCCCGCGTCCATCCCGACAGCGTTCCATCCCTGCTCCCCCCCCATCGAGACGCCATGATGAAAACGATCGCTTCGCTTTTGTTGTCGCTGTTGCTGGCCGTTTCCGCCGCAGCGGGCGCCGCGCCGCTGGCCACCGGCAAGCAGCGCTTCCTGGGCAGCGCCTACAGCCCATCGCAGGCGCAGGGCTTCACCCGGTACTGGAACAAGGTCACGCCCGAGAACGCCGGCAAATGGGGCAGCGTGGAAGCGGTGCGCGGACGCATGGACTGGAGCGCGCTCGATGACGCCTATAACCTGGCCAAGCGCAACAACATGCCGTTCCAGATGCACGTGCTGATCTGGGGCAGCCAACAGCCGCTGTGGATGCGGACGCTGCCGCCCACGGAACAGCGCGCCGCGATCGAGCAGTGGTTCGCCGCGGTGGCGCAGCGCTATCCGGACATCGACCTGCTGGAGGTGGCCAACGAAACCCTGCCGGGCCACAATCAGCCCGACGACAGGAAAGACGACAGCGGCAACTACCTGCAGGCGCTGGGCGGCGCCGGCAGCACCGGCTGGGATTGGGTGCTGCAGTCGTTCCGTCTGGCGCGGCGCCATTTCCCCCATGCCAAGCTGATGATCAACGACTACGGCATCACCAACAGTGCCGACGCCACGCGCCAGTATCTGCAGGTCATCCAGCTGCTGCAGCGCGAGCGCCTGATCGATGCGATCGGCCTGCAGCAACATGCCTTCGAGACGCGGGCGGACGTGCCGATCTCGGTCCACCGCGCCAACCTCGACACGCTGGCCGCGACCGGCCTGCCGATCTACGTCACCGAACTCGACCTGGACGGGCCCACCGATGCGCAGCAACTGGCCGACTACCAGCGCGTGTTCCCGCTGTTCTGGGAGCACCCGAGCGTGCGCGGCGTGACCCTGTGGGGCTTTCGCCGCGGCCTGTGGCGCGACAAGGAAGGCGCGTACCTGATCCGCGACGACGGCAGCGAGCGCCCGGCGCTGGCGTGGCTGCGCGGCTACGTGGCGAGCAAGCCGTAGCGCCAAGCGCGCTGCTTCCGACCATCATCCCTCCACGACCCGCCTGCCGACCATGACCCTGTCCTCCCCCGCCCTGTCCCTGCATCCCGACCGTCTGCTGCCGCCGGAGCCGGGCCTGCGCGCGATCGCGCGCCGCCTGTACGCGCAGGTCGCCGCGCTGCCGATCGTCAGCCCGCACGGACACACCGATCCGGCCTGGTTCGCCGAGGATGCGCCGTTCGCCAACGCCACCGAACTGCTGCTGGTGCCCGACCACTACGTGTTCCGCATGCTCTACAGCCAGGGCGTGGACCTGGACGCGCTGGGCATCCCGCGCGCCGACGGCAGCCGCGCGGCGGTGGATCCGCGCGCGGCCTGGCGCGTGTTCGCCGAGCGCTTCCAGCTGCTGCGCGGCACGCCCTCGGCGCTATGGTTGAACCATGTCTTCCACGAGGTGTTCGGCCTGCGCGTGCGCCTGGACGCGGCCAGCGCCGACCTGTACTACGACCGCATCGGCGAGGCGTTGCAGACCGCGGCGTTCCGGCCGCGCGCGCTGTTCGACCGCTTCGGCATCGAGGTGATCGCCACCACCGAATCGCCGCTGGATCCGCTGCAGCACCACGCCACGATCCGCGCCAGCGGCTGGGGCGGACGGGTGATCACCGCCTACCGTCCCGACGCGGTGATCGATCCGGAACACGAGCAGTTCCCCGATGCGTTGCACCGTTTCGGCGAGCTGACCGGCGAGGACGTGTACGCCTGGGACGGCTACCTGCGCGCGCACCGCCAGCGCCGTGCGTTCTTCGCACAGATGGGCGCCACCTCCACCGACCACGGCCACCCCAGCGCGGCCACCGCCGACCTGCCCGCGGCCGAGGCCGCGCGGCTGTTCGCGCGGGTGCGCGGCGGCGGTGCCAGCGCCGCGGACGCGGAACTGTTCCGCGCGCAGATGCTGACCGAGATGGCGGCGATGAGCGTGGACGACGGCCTGGTGATGCAACTGCATCCGGGCTGCTTCCGCAACCACAACCGCCGCCTGTTCGCGCGCTACGGCCGCGACAAGGGCGCCGACCTGCCGCTGCGCACCGACTACGTGCACGCACTCAAGCCGCTGCTGGACCGCTTCGGCAACACACCGGGCTTCACCCTGATCCTGTTCACCCTGGACGAGAGCACCTACGCGCGCGAACTGGCACCGCTGGCCGGGCACTATCCGGCGCTGCTGCTCGGCCCGGCGTGGTGGTTCCACGACGCGCCGGAAGGCATGTGGCGCTTTCGCGAGCAGACCCTGGCCAGCGCCGGTTTCTACAACACGGTCGGCTTCAACGACGACACCCGCGCGTTCCTGTCGATCCCGGCGCGGCACGATGTCGCCCGCCGCGTCGATTGCGCATTCCTGGCCAAACTTGTGGCCGAGCATCGCCTCGACGAGGACGAAGCCGCCGAGGTCGCGCTGGATCTGGCGTATCGGTTGCCGAAGCGGGCCTACAGGCTGTGACAGCGGGTGCCACCTGCGGCGCCGCGTCGGCGCGCGAACGTGCGCACACCGTCGTGGCGATGCCCAGGCGCGCGCTGCAACGCGCGCTCGCACCGTTGCTGGTGCTGGCCATGCTTGCCGTCGGCCGCGTCGACGCGGCGCCGGCGCCGCAGTCGCCGCCCCCGCGCGAGCGGCTGTCGCTCGATGCCGATTGGCGCTTCCATCGCGGCGACGCGCCCGGCGTCGGCGACACGCTGGACTACGACGTGCGCCCGGACATCGCGCGCAGCGCCGACGGCAAGGTCGCCGATGCCCGGCCCGACGCCGCCGAACGTGTGGTGCCGCGCACGCGGCCAGTGCTCAAGCCGTGGATCCTGCCCACCGGCAACGCCTTCATCGCCGACCCGGCGCAGCGCCACCCGCGCCCGCCCGGCGACCCGGGCAGCGACGTGGCCTTCGTGCGCGCCGACTTCGACGACAGCGCGTGGACGCGCGTGGACCTGCCGCACGACTGGGCGATCGCCGGGCCGTTCCTGAAGGACGGGCCGTACGGCGGCATGGGCCGTCTGCCGAGCTGGGGCGTGGGCTGGTACCGCAAGCGCCTGGACATTCCCGCCAGCGACCGCGGCCGCGCGGTGTTCCTCGACATCGACGGTGCGATGTCCTACGCCACGGTCTGGCTCAACGGCCGCCTGGTCGGCGGCTGGCCGTACGGCTACAGCTCCTGGCGCGTGGACCTGACCCCGTACCTGGTGCCCGGCGGCAGCAACCAGCTGGCGATCCGCCTGGACAACCCGCCCGAATCGGCGCGCTGGTATCCCGGCGGCGGCCTGTACCGCAGCGTGTGGCTGAGCAAGACCGCGCCGGTGCATGTCGGCCAGTGGGGCACGCAGGTCAGCACGCCGCAGGTATCGGCGCAGGCGGCGACGGTGCGCGTGGCGGTGACGCTGGACAACAGCAGCGACGCGGAAGCAGAGGTACAAACCAGCACCGCGATCTATGCGCTCGATGCCGAGGGCCGCCGGCAAGGCGCGGCGGTGGCGCGGATCGCCGCGGCCAGTACCTGCATCGCCGCGCGCGCCAGCGCCACGCTCGACGGCAGCGCGCGCATCGCCAAGCCACGGTTATGGGGTCCGCCGCCGACGCAACGGCCGCACCGCTACGTCGCAGTCACCGAAGTGACGCAGGACGGCCGCGTGGTCGATCGCTACGAAACCCCGTTCGGCGTGCGCACGCTGCGCTGGGATCCGGACCGCGGCCTGCTGGTCAACGGCGAACACGTGCCGATCCGCGGCGTCAACAACCACCACGACCTCGGCGCGCTCGGCGCCGCGTTCAACCTGCGCGCCGCCGAGCGCCAGCTGCAATTGCTGCAGGGGATGGGCGCCAACGCGATCCGCATGAGCCACAACCCGCCGGCACCGGAACTGCTGGAACTGACCGACCGCATGGGCCTGCTGGTCGTCGACGAACTGTTCGACAGCTGGGAAATGAAGAAGACCCCGCTGGATTTCCACCTGGTGTTTCGCGATTGGCACGAACCGGACCTGCGCGCGCTGCTGCGCCGCGACCGCAATCATCCGTCGGTGATCCTGTGGAGCGTGGGCAACGAAGTCGGCGAGCAATACACCGGCGAGGCCGGCGCGGCGATCGCGCAGCGCCTGCAGGCCATCGTGCACGAAGAAGATCCCACCCGCCTGGCCACCGCGGCGATGAACTACGCCGCGGCGGACATGCCGCTGCCCGCGGCGCTGGACGTGATCGGCCTCAACTACCAGGGCGAAGGCATTCGCGACACGCCGGAGTTCGCGGGCACCGAGCGCATCCGCAAGCCGCCGCAATATCCGCTGTTCCATGCGCGCTTCCCACACAAACCGATCTTCAGCAGCGAGACCGCCTCGGCGCTGAGCAGCCGCGGCGTGTATCTGTTCCCGGTCACCGCTGAGAGCAGCGCGCCGGTACGCGACGGCCGCGGTGGCGATTCGGTGGCCCACCAGGTCAGCGCCTACGAACTGCACGCGGTGGATTTCGGCGCCAGTGCCGACAAGGTGTTCGCTTCGCTCGACACGCACCCGTTCGTCGCCGGCGAATTCGTCTGGACCGGCTTCGACTATCTGGGCGAACCGACCCCGTACTACTCCTCGCGCAGTTCCTACTCCGGCATCTTCGACCTGGCCGGCTTTCCCAAGGACCGCTACTGGCTGTACCAGGCGCGCTGGCGCCCCGAGCTGCCGATCGCGCACCTGCTGCCGCACTGGACCTGGCCGGGCCGCGAGGGCCAGGTCACACCGGTGCACGTGTTCACCTCCGGCGACGAGGCCGAACTGTTCGTCAACGGCGTCTCGCAGGGACGCAAGAAGAAGGCGCCGCTGCAGTACCGGCTGCGCTGGGACGAGGTGGTCTACGCGCCGGGCGAACTGCGCGTGCAGGCCTACAAGGACGGCAAGCCGTGGGCCAGCGAGCGCGTGCGCACCGCCGGCCCGGCCGCGCGGCTGCAGGTCACGCCGGACCGCACCACGCTTCACAGCGACGGCCGCGACCTGGCCTTCGTGACCGTGCGCCTGCTCGACCGCGACGGCACTCCCGCGCCCACCGCCGGGGACCGGCTGCGCTTCCGCGTCGAGGGCCCGGGCGAACTCGTCGCCACCGACAACGGCGATCCCACCGACCTGGAGTCGTTCGCCGCGCCCGCACGCAATGCGTTCAACGGCCTGGCGCTGGCGATCGTGCGCGCCCTGCCGGGTGAGAGCGGCACCATTACCCTGCACGTCGAAGCGGACACGCTGCAGGCCGCGCACACGCAACTGCGGGTGCAGCCATGAACGACGCGCCCGTCGGCACGCAGGCGCCGCCTGCACGTCGCCGCACGCGTACCACGCTTCCACGCGACCCCCACGCTCGAACAAGGACCGCCGCCATGCCTGCATTGCGCAAGACACGCGTCGCGACCCTGCTGTTGGCCTGCCTGCTCGGCACGGCGACGGCGGGCGCCGCCGACCGACCTGCCGCCGCGTCGCGCACGCCGAACGCAGCGGCGGACGGCCGCGGCCTCAAGGACGCCTATGCCGGCGCGTTCCTGATCGGCACCGCGGTCAACGCCGACATCGTCTCCGGCAAGGACGCCGCCTCCGCCGCGCTGGTGCCGCGGCAGTTCAACGCGATCACTGCCGAGAACGCGATGAAGGCCGAAGTGGTCAATCCGCGCCCGGGCGTCTTCGACTTCGCCGCCGCCGATGCCTTCGTCGACTACGGCCGCCGCCACGGCATGTTCGTGGTCGGCCATACCCTGGTCTGGCACAACCAGACCCCGGATTGGTTCTTCGTCGATGCGCAGGGCAGGCCCAACGGCCGCGACGCGCAGATCGAACGCATGCGCGCGCACATCCAGGCGGTGGCCGGGCGCTACGTCGGCAAGGTGCAGGCCTGGGACGTGGTCAACGAGGTGATCGACGAGGACGGCAGCTACCGCAACACCAAGTGGGTGGAGCGCGTCGGCGACGGCGACGAACTGGTGCGGCAGGCGTTTCGCTTCGCCGCGCAGTACGCGCCGGATGCGCAGCTGTACTACAACGATTTCAACGCCTGGCGCCCGGAAAAGCGCGACGGCATCGTGCGCATGGTGAAGATGCTGCAGCGCGCCGGCATCCGCATCGACGGCGTCGGCATGCAGGGCCACTGGGGCCTGGACTACCCCAGCCAGCACGACATCGAGGCGGCGATCGACGCCTACGCCGCGCTCGGGGTTAAGGTGATGATCACCGAACTGGACGTGGACGT
This sequence comes from Xanthomonas bonasiae, assembly GCF_017163705.1. Taxonomy (GTDB): domain Bacteria; phylum Pseudomonadota; class Gammaproteobacteria; order Xanthomonadales; family Xanthomonadaceae; genus Xanthomonas_A; species Xanthomonas_A bonasiae. Next base: position 20,112 of record NZ_JAFIWB010000019.1, on the reverse strand, counting down.
GCTGCCGCTGACCAAGGAAGGCCAGGTGATCGGCACCGGGATGGCGCACAAGCAGTTCCAGCTGCCGGAGTTCAAGCGCTACCTCGATCCGTACCGCGACGGCCTGCCGGCGGACGTGCAGGCGCAGCTGCGCGACCGCTATGCCGAACTGTTCCGGCTGTTCTGGCGCAAGCGCGACAAGCTGGCGCGGGTCAGCGTGTGGGGCGTGGACGACGGCATGTCGTGGAAGAACGACTACCCGGTGCCGGGGCGCCGCAACTATCCGCTGCTGTTCGACCGCGAACGCAAGCCCAAGCCTGCGTTCGACGCGGTGCTGGCGGTGCCGGCGCAGGCGCAGTAGCGCGCGCCCAACAGCGCGCGGCTGCGATCGGCGATCGACAGACGCCGTTCAACGGACGAACTGCATGTCGCCGTACTCCCACGTCCACGGCGCACCGGTCTTGCCCATGGCGAAGTCGATCAGGGCCGGGAACGCGCGCTCGGCGCGCACGTCGTTCGACAGGATGACCACGCAGCGCTGGTAGCGCCTGGCGCAGACCAGCAGATTGCCGGTGCTGTCGTTGTGCCCGCCTTTCAGGAACGCGGCGCCTTGCGCTCCGCGGAACGCCACTACGCCCAGGCCCGCGGCGAGGTCGGCGCGCCGGCGCTCGGGCGGGAGTTCGTCCTGCAGCGTCGGGAACTGCGACGCGGTGGTGATCGCCAGCTGCGGCGCGGTCAGCATCGACGCGCCCCGCGGCGAAAGCCCCTTGCCCGCGAGATAGCCTGCCGCGAACTTGGCCATGTCGGCGATCGTCGTGTCCATCGAGCCTGCCGCGCGCACCGTGCCGCGTTCATCGTGCGGCTCCACGCTGCCGTCCGCGGTCCATCCATCGGCCAGGTTGGCGGCGAAGTCCGGCCGCCAGGTCATGCTGGTGCGCTGCATGCCGAAGCGGTCGAACACGCGGCGCTGCATTTCCTGACCCACGTCCAGACCCAGGCCGCGTTCGAGCACGAACTGCAGCAGGATCAGGCCTTCGCCGGAATAGGCGTAGCGGCTGCCGGGAGCGAAGTGGATGCGCAGCTTGCCGTCGGGCTCCACGAACGCGAAGTTGGCGAAGCCGGCGCTGTGGGTCAGCAGCATGCGCGCGGTCAACATGCGCCAGCGGGGATCGCCGGCGAGGTCCGCCCAGGGTCCGTATTTCGGGTCGGCCGGATAGTCGGGGAGCGGTTTGTCCAGGTAGTCGGCGATCGGGCGATCCAGGTCCAGCACGCCCTGCTCGGCCAGTTGCATCACCATGTAGGCGAACGCCATCTTGGTCAGCGATGCGCCATACATCACCGTGTCGGGCTGCAAGGGATCGCCAGCGGCGTTGCGCTTGCCATAGGCGCGCACGTGCACGACCCGCCCCTGGTCGATCACCGCCAGCGCGAGGCCGTTGGCATGCGTGGCGGCCAGCGCACGCGCCACTTGCGCATCCAGCGCGCTGGCGTTGGGCAACCGTGTCGGATGTGGCTCTGTTGCCAACGCAAGCAAGGGACACACGGCCAGCAGGGCGGCAGCATATCGGCGCAGACGCATGACCTCTTCCTCCCTAGTTCGTCATGGCTGCACGATAGGGCGGCAGGCGTCGCGCGGCAGCGCCATTAAGTCAGGGTGACTAGCGGGCTATGCGTACAACCCGCGGTGCAGGCGGCCGACGCCTTCTGGCCATGACCGCGAGGGAAAGCGACCGTCCGGCGACACGGTGCCGTTGTCGTCGCGGATGAGGCGAACGCAGGGGCCGCGCCACGGCGGCGGCCCCTGCCTGGCGCCGCGCGGCGAGAGATGGCGCGGCTCCGACGTGCAATACGGCTGCGGCTCAGCGCGTCAGGACCGGCGGCGACGTGGCCTGGGTCTGTGCCTGCGCTTGCGTGGCCTGTTCCTGCGCCTGCACCGTGCGCTGGGTCTGCGCCTGCTGCGCGGTCTGCTCCTGCAGCTGCTGGTAGGTCTCCTGCGCCGGCCGCGCGATCGCCTCACTGGTCGTCATGTGCGCGCGGTTGGCGTAGGGATCGGGCGACGCCGTGGCGCCGTCGCGGTACACGAACGCCAGCTCGCCGCCCTGGTGCGCGCCGGTGGGCCGGTTGAAGCCCACCGACAGCTGGTCGCGCTCGCTGAAACCGCTCTGCCTGGCCAGCAGGGTCAGGCTGGCGGTCATGCGTTCGCTGTTGTCGTCCCAGCCCTTGCCCAGCGCCTGCTCGGCCTGGGCCACACCGCTGCGCACCTTGTCGTGCAGCGCGCGGTCCGCGCCGGTCGGCTCGGCCGTAGGTGCGCCGGCACGCGGCGCCGGCGGCGTCGCGCCGGTATCGCGGAAACCGTTCGGGATCCACGCCGCCGGCACCTTGGCTTGGTCGATGCCCAACGCTTTCAGGTCGGCGCGCACTTCCGGCGGCGCACGCTTGGGATCGCGCAACTGCGCAGCATCCTCGGCCTCGGCGACCATGCCCAGGTCGCGCGCACCGTAGTTCTGCGGATAGCCGCGCGCGTCGTAGAACAGCTTGCCCATCGCCTCGACGTTCTTCGGCGCGTTCGCGTCGATCTTCAGGTCGTTGCCGAAGGTCAGCCCGTCCTTGGCCTTGTAGGTCGCCTTGGCGCCCTCGCCATCCTTGTCGATGTAGTTGGCCATCTCCGTGCTGGCGTTGTACAGGTCCTTCAGCGTCGCCTTGGGATTGCTGTGCTTGACGTAGTCGGCCAGCGTGTTGATCCCGGCGATCTCGTCCTTGGACTCGCGCGTGCGCTCCTCCGCGCCATGCGCCTTCAGTGCCGCGGTGTAGTCGTGCGGCGAAGGCGACCTGGCGATCTCGTCGATCTTGTCCTTGAACGCGGCATCGGACTTGTCGATCGCCGCCTTGTTGATCGCATGGCCGATCTCGTGGCCGAGGATGATCCGCGCGGTATTGGCCGAATCGTCGCGCGGCGCGTCCATCTTGGCGGTACGCAGCACGTCCATCGGCAACAGAATCTCGCCGGTACTCGGCCGGTACGCGCCGCCGCCGTCGCGCGGATGCGGCCCGAACCCGGACAGCTGCTTCTGCTCGATCGCCTGCTCCACCCGCGCCTTGAGCTCGGGCGTGTTGTCCAGCATCTTGCGCAGCGCCTGGCCTTCCTTGGCGTGCGCCGCCTCGAACGTATCCACCATCTTCTTCAGGTCATCGTCGGTCGCCATCACCCATCTCCTTATGCGGTGGCCAGGATCTGCAACAGCGACACGCAGGCCTGCGCATCATCCGCGCCGGCAGCGTGGCCGACGAACGCGTACACCACCACGGCGCCGCGTTCGAAATGCCAGCGGCCGGGGCTGCCCGGGCGCGGCGGCGCGATCCACTGCGCGGCGAAGCCGGCCTCGGTCAACGCCTGCTTGTACGCACCGAGCGGCTGCGTGCAGCGCGCCGGCGCAGCGGATGCCGGTGCGAAGGCGAAGTCCAGCCGCGACGGCAGCTCTCCATCGGCATCGGCGACCGACTCCAGCGCATAGCGCCCGCCGCCGGCGACCGGGCCCGACGCGCTGAACGCATGCGCGGTGTCGCCGGCCTCCACCTGCAGGCCCGCATGCGTGGCGACCTGCGCCGGGGTCAGGTCCTGCTTGCCGCCGATCGCCAGGATCAGCCGCACTACGCCTTGTGCCAGTTGCTCTGGCGTCATCTCCGACATGGCCCGCTCCTTTGTAGTGGGAATCGATGAAGGTGGGGGTTGCGCACCGGCGCAGGCGGCCAGCAGCGCCGCCGCCAGCAGCGTCGCGCCGCGCTGCACGAGCCGGCGCCCAGCGCGCGGCGGTGGGCGGATGTCGCCGGGGGAAACAGAGTCCATGGTGCGCCTCTCCTTTGAACGCCTGTCGCGCGTGTCCGCGGCCAGGCATGTTGCCGGCGATTGTAGCCATCGCGTCGGCGCGCTGCAGCCCGCACGGGCGCGCCACCGTGGCCGCGAGCATACGCAGCCGTGCGGGCGCGCGGAGGTGAAGAGCACGCGCCCGGCAGATGGCATCATCGCCCCACACCACCCAGGAATCCTCCGATGCGATTGCCGACCCGCGTCCTGCTCGCCGCCTCCGTGCTGGCGTTGCTCGCCTGCTGTGCGAAGAGCCAGCCGCCCGCGCCGCGCTTCCCCGTGATCGGCCATGTCACCGCGTTCGACCCCGCGTTCAGCGACACGGTGGCGGCGGACGCGCGCATCGAACGCATCGCCGAAGGCTTCACCTGGTCGGAAGGCCCGGCCTGGGTCCGCGACGGCGGCTACCTGCTGTTCAACGACGTTCCGCAGAACACCATGTACCGCTGGTCCGAGCGCGACGGCCTGTCGGTGTTCCTCAAGCCCTCCGGCTACGCCGGCCCGCCGCTGGACGCCTTGCGCGAGGCTGGCGCCAACGGCATGCACGCCGAGCCGTCCGGCAGCGTGCTGCTCGCCGATTCGGGTACGCGCGCCGTGGCCCGGCTCGATCCGGCCACGCGACGCAAGACGATCCTGGCCAGCGCCTACGACGGCCACCGCCTCAACAGCCCCAACGACCTGATCCAGCGCAGCGACGGCGTGGTGTTCTTCACCGACCCGCCGTACGGCCTGAAGGACGGGGACAACTCCCCGGTCAAGGAACTGCGCTTCAACGGCGTCTATCGCCTGGACACCGACGGCAGCGTGCACCTGCTCGACGACAGCCTGAGCCTGCCCAACGGCATCGCCCTGTCGCCCGACGAGCGCACCCTGTACGTGGCCAATTCCGATCCGGCGCGACCGATCTGGACCGCGTACACGCTCGACGCGCGCGGCGAAGTCACCGGCAAGCGCCTCTTCGCCGACGCGTCCGACATCGTCGGCGACGCCAACCCCGGCCTGCCGGACGGCATCGCCGTGGCCAGCGACGGCCGCCTGTTCGCCACCGGCCCCGGCGGCGTGCTGGTGTTCGCACCCGACGGCCGCCGCCTGGGCCGCATCGAAACCGGCGGCCCCGTCGCCAACTGCGCCTTCGGCGACGACGGCCGCACGCTGTACATGACCTCGCACAAGATTTTGGCGCGGGTGCGGGTGAAGGCGACGGGGCTCGGTTTTGCGCCGTAGCTGACCGACGGGTTCCGCCCGTCCATTCAAGCCGCCTCGGGCGGCCAATGCGGACATTGGGTCTATGGAAATCATGCGATTCGCGGATGCAGTAGAGCTGGATGAACCCGCATATGCGGTCTTCAAGGCTGCGCTCGGCGTAGTCTTCGACAAGGGCGACGGCGTTACGGAGCATATCGATCGCCTCTCTCCTGAAGCGCGGCTTGTCTACTTGCTGTGGTGCTTCGACGGAGAGATCCACAATGGTGGCTTCGACCAGCTTTTCACGAACTCGCTGGGCAACCATTGCCTCGAGATCCTTGGCCACTTGCAGACCATCGGCGCGGGCAAGTCCCACGACCTTCTGTCCAAAGCAGTTTCGTGGTTTCCGAACTCAACGCCGTCCAGAGATCGCCAGGTCAGGTGGTCGCAACGTGAGTCCTTTTCCGACACGCCTGAGTACGAGGCGGAGCTGGACAGGCTGGATGCGGAGTTCTACAAGTACGAGGACAATCTGGGTTCACTGCTGAACTCGTATGTGGCCGAGCACCCCAATGCGTCGATCAGAGCCTGATCCGCTCCAACGTTCGGCCTCTTGGGACGCATTCGATGGCTCGCCTTGGTGCCCATTTCGTCCTGTCGGACGAAGATGTTGCCGTTCTTCTATCTGAGCAATGTAACGAAGAACGTCTGGCCGTCGTTCAAGAGGAAATCAAGGGCGCCACTTCGAGCTGCCCAGAACCTACATTCCCTTCTCCCACCGGGACCATGGCCCCTTTTCGAGGGGAAGGTGGCGCGCAGCGCAGAATGAGGGTACGTCCGCCCGAGGCATTTGCACGGCGCGCCAAGCTGCTTCTTTCACGGCCCGCGTCCGCGGTGGATGCTCTTCAATCCAACGATTTCCGCCACCGTAATGTCTGCCGCTTCGTTCGTCGCGGCTGAAGCCGCTCCTACAGGAAGAATTCGAACCGACTTGAATTTACCGAACGTCTACCTGCTTGGAGGAGTGAGAGATAGCGTTGTTGCGAAAGGCCTGCTGATTTGCGTTGAACTTTTCAGCCATACGCCATAGGATCCAGATCTAAGTGGACAGGAAGTTCCCGGTCGGCGTCATAGCCTCGGTGCGATCACCGGGGCTTTTCGCTTTCTGGCGGACGGAGACTTTGGCCAAAGTCTCCGTCAAACGCCAGCTTCAGCCGCCTTGCCCGATGCGATCCAACGCAGCCAGCACCTCCGGCGACAACGACAGCTCCGCCGCCGCCAGGTTCTCCCGCAGATGCGCAACCGACGAGGTGCCCGGGATCAGCAGGATGTTCGGCGCGCGCGCCAGCAGCCAGGCCAGCGCCACCTGCATCGGCGTGGCGCCGAGTTCCTGCGCGATCGACGACAGCGCGTCGGACTGCAGCGGGCTGAAGCCGCCGAGCGGGAAGAACGGCACATAGGCGATACCGTCGCGGCCTAGCGCATCGATCAGCACATCGTCGGCGCGGTGCGCCAGGTTGTAGTGGTTCTGCACGCAGACCACCTTGGCGATGCCCCGCGCTTCCTGCACCTGCGTGGCCGTGGCGTTGCTGATGCCCAGATGCCGGATCAGCCCGCGCTGCTGCAGCTCCGCGAGCGCGCTGAACTGCGCCTCGATCGAGCCTTCGCTGGGCTTGTACACATCCAGCATCACCCGCAGGTTGACCACGTCCAACACATCCACGCCGAGGTTGCGCAGATTGTCGTGCACCGCCTGGGTCAGCTCGGCGGGGCTCTGCGCCACCTGCCACGACGCGTCGTCGCCGCGCACGGCGCCGACCTTGGTGACGATGGTCAGCTGCTGCGGGTACGGATGCAGCGCCTCGCGGATCAGCTGGTTGGTGATGTGCGGCCCGTAGAAGTCGCTGGTGTCGATGTGGTCCACGCCGGAGGCCACCGCCTCGCGCAGCACCGCCAGCGCGGCGTCGCGGTCCTTGGGCGGCCCGAACACGCCCGGTCCGGCCAGCTGCATCGCGCCGTAGCCGATGCGGGTCACGCGGCGGTCGCCGAGGGAAAAGGTGCCAGCTGTCGAAAGCTTGCTCATGACTGCCTCCAGAAGGGGTGGGCCGAAGCCCGGGTGAGGCCTGCACTGTAGGCCGCGCGCCGATGCGCGATAATCCGGTCGAATCGGCACGGGCTGTGCGGGATCTCGAACAATGACCACGGACCTGCAAGACCTTTTCGCCTTCCTGGCGGTACTGCGCGGCGGCGGCTTTCGCGAAGGCGCGCGGCTCAGCGGCAGCTCCGCCTCCAGCCTGAGCGAGGCCGTGCGGCGCCTGGAAGCCCGCCTCGGCGTGCGCCTGTTCAACCGCACCACCCGCAGCGTGCTGCCCACCGAGGCCGGCGCGCGCCTCGCCGAACGCCTGATCCCCGCCCTCGGCGAAGTGGAAGCGGCGCTGGACGTGGTCAACGGCTTCCGCGACCGCCCCAGCGGCACCCTGCGCCTCAACGTGCCGGGCGCCGCCGCGCGCCTGGTGCTGCCGGCGATCGTCACCCCGTTCCTGAAGGCCTATCCGGAGATCAGGCTGGAGGTGATCGTGGAAGACAGCTTCGTCGACATGCTGGCGGCCGGCTGCGATGCCGGCATCCGCTACGACGAGCGGCTGGAGCAAGACATGATCGCCGTGCCGATCGGCCCGCGCGTGCAGCGCTTCGCCACCGCCGCGGCGCCCGAGTACCTCGCCGTGCACGGCCACCCGCAACACCCCCGCGACCTGCTCGCGCACGCCTGCCTGCGCGGCCAGTTCGCCAGCGGCGCCATACCGGCCTGGGAATTCGAACGCGACGGCGAGGTCGTGCTGGTCGAACCGACCGGCCCGTTGTTGGTGCGCCTGGGCGCCGCCGTAGACCTGGCCATCGACGCCGCGGTCGGCGGCCTGGGCGTGATCCACCTGTTCGAAGACTGGCTGCGCCCGCACCTGGACAGTGGCGCGCTCGAGCCGGTGCTGGAACCGTGGTGGCAGAGTTTCAGCGGCCCGTTCCTGTACTACCCCGGGCGCCGCCATCTGCCCGCCCCGCTGCGCGCGTTCGTGGATTTCATTCGGACGCCGTGAGTGCGGTGCAGGGGAGACGCCACGACGCCGCTCCGGCATTCGGAATACATCGCTAACCGCTGCTCCCCGCTCCCTGCTCCCTGTAGGAGCGGCTTCAGCCGCGACCCGCCACACCGACAACGCCCAGCGCGCCAGCCGGAGGCGCGCCATCTGCACCGCCCCCACCACTTGCAAGAAAACTCCCAACTACTCCCGAAACCGCCGCAACCAAACAAACCCAGGCACCGCGATCCGCATCTTCGACGTCCCATCCCACGCCAGCACAAACCCCGCATCCACCAACGCCGCAGCGACCTGCCGCCCGACCGCAAGATCCGCATCCGCCCCACCCTGCAAATCCCCGAACGCGATCAACAACCCGCCGCCGTCCACCGCGCACTCCACATCCTGCCCGTGGTAGAAACAATAGCCGCGGTACTCGCCCTCCGGCGCCTCCGCCACCGCCTCGGTCACCTCGGTGTGGCCATCGGACATCGTGTAGCCGGCATTGGCCAGCGCGCAGATGCCCGCATCGTGCAGCTGCTCGAACACCGCATCCAGACGATCGCAATCGGTTAGCACAGGCCAACCGTGCTCAGCCTGCTGCTTGGCCTGCCACTGGCTGCCGACCGCGGCACGCAGCATCGGTTCGTCGCAATCGTCTTCCAGAATGTCGTCGAGCATCTCCTCGCGGATCTCGGACTCAGAGTAGTAGCCGGACCAGACCCACTTCCGGATCGAATCGAGGACATACGCATCGGTGTCGTTCACGCTCGCTCCTTTGGAGGCCAGGCACTTGCCTGGCGCGCACGGTAGCAGGGCGACGTTTCGATCTTGGAAACGCCGAGTGAATCTAAGGATCGAGGCCAGCGCTATCGAAGCAAAAGCCGGCCACCGACACCACGCCAGTCGCCACCTCACGCGACGCTGGCGTGGCTATGGCAGCGCACGCCACACGGACGTGCGCACACCAATGACATCAGACCTTGGCTCGCAGCGGAGGCGAAGCGGCGCGCGTTGCGCGCGCCTTCTTCTTCCCCGCAGCCTGCGCCGATGGCACGACCGCAGCCGGCACGCGACTGATCAACAACACCCCGCGCCCCACCGTCACCCGCAACGCATCGCCCACCGCAAAACCGTACTGCTCCAGCCAGCGCCCGGACAGGCGCAGCTTGGGCACGGCACAGCCGACGACATCCTCGGCGCGGCGCACGTCGTAGTGCTGGTAACTCATCGTGCAGCGCTCGGGCACGCGGAAGCGTAGGCGCGACGCGGTAGGTGTGGCGAATGGGGAGGCATCGGCGGTCGCGGGGTGCTCAGCGGCCTGCGTGTCGGCTGATCGAGCGCTGCGCTTGGGTGTACGCGACGCGGATGCAGCCTTGGGGGGAATGAAGGTGGTTCTGTTGAAACGATGCATGTCGGACTCCTCGGTTGGATTGGAGTCCACCTCCACGCTGTCAACCGAGGTGGCGGACGGTACGCGGTTGACAGACCGGACCGAGGACCGGCAGACCTTGCGGTCTCCGCGCACCGCCCGCCAGAAAGCAGGCACGTTCCCATCGCCATGCAGGCACAAAAAAAGCGCCGGCATCGACGATGGGCGCTGTGCGCCTCGGTCGTTCGAGCTGTCAAACTCGGCTGCGGGATTTGCCGCAACGGACTAATCATGCGGCTGAGTCTTAAATCCTGTCAATAGATGTCCCTCCATCCTTTCAAAAAGCTTGCTAGTAAGAACACGGCCGGCCACAACGAATCGGATGTCTACCATCCGAATCGCAAGAGTCCTTGCGACCGTCGAATTATGCTGATAGCGTCACACTAATCGGCTTTCACGGGAAGGACACCATGATTAGGCACGGGGTTTACACACCTACTTCGTGGAAATCTGTTGGTGTGATAAGGCCGCTATTGCAGCTAGGCCTAGCGGAAGCGAGGATAGACACCTCGTTTACAACCCAGACTGTCGTCGAATAGTAGTTAGGCGGCACCACACAATGACAGCACTTATAGCAGAGCGAATTTTTGATGGAGTTGATCCTCACGGTAAGCGAATCAAGTTCTTGTTCTCACTTGAGGCGCCAGAGAAGATCGACGATGAATCGTGGGGATGCCAGGTTAAGATGGTCGGATTTGGCGATAAGCCACATCAGGTTGTAGGACAGGATTCATGGCAGGCGCTGAGCTTGGCCTTTGCGTTGGCGGAGCAACTTCTTACTTACTTCGTTCAAGATGGCGGCAAGCTATTCTGGGAGGACAGCGATGAGCCTATGCTCGTTAAGGACGTCGTCTCCAGATTCCATGGCAATGCCGCCTAACAATTCGTTCAAGCCAAGCCCAAATCGTGCCGTCTTAACTCAGGCGTTAGACCCCATAAGGAAAGTCAATGGCAGCCACCGTACTCGCGGCAGTAGCAACATCAATGCAACTTGTCTCGCGCCTCAGAGAGATAAACAAGAACATTGAGAACGCAGAGTTCAGCAATGCGCTTGCCGATCTCGGTTTGGAGCTCGCAAAGCTTAAATCTGAGCTGGCCAGTGTCTTGGACGAGAACACAGACCTCAAAATGCAGTTGGCCGTCAAGCAATCTACGCCTGTCCTTGAGTTCAAAAATGGCGCGTACTTCAAGCAAGACGGTGAAGGTCCGTTTTGCTCCGGCTGCTACGACAATTCGCGTAAAACAATCCGCTTGGCTCCAGTACCCACAACGTTCAAAGATTTGGCTAGCCATATGTGCCCGGTATGCCAGAGTACGTATGGTGGCAGTGGGGTCTAACAATTCATTCAAGCCGAACTGAACTGTCTCCACCAGTCGACTTAATTCAGGCGTTAGACCGCACAGACATGTCCTCTCTAGCTGAAGCAGCAACAAATCTTGCGAAAGCGTACGAGTGGGCTGCTTACAAGCTCTTGGATGATTTTGATTTCAGCAACACCAAGAAGACCAAATCCGGCATGGTTCATCTGGCTACACTCGGGCCGATTGTTGGCGCAGTAGTACTGACATCGCTGAGCATAGAAGTTGCACTTAAGGCCTTGCTACTCAAGCATCATGGGAAAGCTTTACGTACGCATGATCACGTTAAGCTCTTCAATGCCCTGCCAACTGACGTAAGGCGCAACCTTGAGCAGCGGTACGCGCGGATTGCTAAAACGAGGAACAAGAGCAGCGGTGGCAATCAGACCGTAGAAATCGCCGAGGTTTTCGCTGCTACCAAGGATGTATTTACTAGCTGGCGCTACGCATATGAACCAACAGAACTGGCTCGCAATATTGATATCAGCACAGCGGCATGTGCCTCTCGCGTCATCTCAGATGAGGCAGGTGCAATTTAAAAATTCATTCGGAACAACGGGGCCAGAGTAAATGTCTATTTCAAACACATATTTTTTCCTCTGATCCCTTTGTTCTAGTATTTGAACAATCGCGCGGGGAGCGATGGAACTCAAAGAATTCGTCGCCGAAGCTCTTCTAATGTCTTGCTATTGGGTCTAGTGTTGGCTACACCTAGAGAAAGTCTCATTCGAGCCTTTCCCGCTTCGCCGGTAGACCCATTTCAGACCTTCTGGCCAATCATGGAGCATCCTCATGCAAGAGATTGAACTTCGCACTTTCCGCCATAGAGATCAGGACTTCACTCTGAAACTCTCACAGACGGAGAATGGCTACTCCGTAGTTGCATTTCTTGGTGAGTGCCAAATTAGTCCCGCGTATAGCGTCGACTTCATCACGCACATGGATTACTTTATGCAGCACAAGCAGCGCCTGACCGAGAATCTTTTCGGCATTGCTCAAGCGGACATTGAGCGCGGCATATATTTTCGCTCTTAATTAATAATTCCATACGACACCTTCGGCGCGGCTTAACTCAAGCATTAGCTTATAAGGGAATTTTCATGAGCGGACAACTAACTCCTAGCAACCCTACTCTTCCCGCGCTGCCGGATACTGCAAGTAATAGGGTCAGGTTCACTTAATAAGCAAACCTGACCCGTTATTATTGATTACAATCCAAACTGTAGCCGAATAGTAGCTTCTGGCCAAAAGGATTCTCATGAACTGGCAACCAATAGCGACAATCGCGGCTCCGATCGTTGCGTTCTGGATTGGCTTCATTGCGAATCGATACCTAGAGAGGCGACCAAAGCTCGTGTCTTTTATGTCGCATTCTGCTGCCGTACCGGTCCGACCTCAAAATGGTCAAATGTTCAACGTTCATACTCACACAGTGGTTGTCCGCAACTCCGGAAAGGCCGCAGCAACAAATGTGAGACTGTCGCATGCAACACTCCCGCAAGACTTCTCGGTATTTCCATCGGTGCCTTTCACGGTAGAGCACCTACAAAATGGGAGCGCGGATATAGCTTTTCCAAAGCTTGTTTCCTACGAACAAGTATCAATAATATATATTTACTATCCACCACTCTTGTTTAGCCAAATCAATACCTCATGCAAGTCGGACGAGGGCTTTGCTAAGATCGTCAACGTCCTGTGGAATCCGCAGCCTCCGGCATGGCGTAGATACCTTAGCGCCACCCTCATTGCAATCGGTGTAGTCGCCATATTCGTAGCACTAGTAAGGCTGGCGGCGTACTCATGGGGCTTGGCAGTTGCCTCCTAACAATTCACTCAAGATAATAGGGTCAGGTACACTTAAGAAGTCAGCCTGACCCCGTTACCGCTTCTAAATAGAGCGGATCCAACAATGGGGCCAGAGGAAATATTCAGCTCAAGCGATATTCCCCGACCCCATTTCCCGTTATCGGCTATTCCACACGATTGAAATGGTTCGTCGTTATCTCCGGCTTGCCGTTGATGTTCAGCCAGACAACGGTTTCGAGCATCGTCTTGCCGTCCGCGGCCACAGTGTAAGTGCGTGTGGTGCGCGGCATTCCCTTCAGGTAGAACGCTGCAACCATGACGTTCGGCGTCGGCAGCGCCACCGCCGTGGTATCGACCGTCGGATATCCCTTGCTTGGCGCAGCGGTTCCATTGAGCGGATAGGTCGCGGTGGCATGGATTTTATTTCCTTCGCGACCAACGACGTCGGTATCCGTCCGCCACTTACCGTCGCCTGCCTCGCTGTACGTCATCGTCACACTTTTCGGTCGCATCTCAAGTGGAGCCTGCACGCTTTCGACATCGAGCACCCATTTGCCGAGCAATGGAGACTTAGGCGATTGGGCGAGCATTGGCGCACTGTAAGCGAGGCACGCGATCAGCAGCATTGCAAGAGGCTTCTTCATATGAACTCTCCATGGACTGACGAACATTTCAGCGTGACGTTTCATCGCGATTCCCCGATGCATCGGACACCTCCTGGAATTGGAATCCGATGGAGGGGGTTGTCGCACTTGGCTTGATCGTAGAATCCTTAGACTTCACAGGATCAGCCAATGCCAAATCTTAGGACAGAACTCTACTGCAGCGAAGTTTGCGAAAACACGATGATCGTTCGGTCTTTCGGGAAATGTCCCGAATGCAACCAAATTTGGAACATGCAAGGTACTGGCGATCAGAGGCACTACCGCAACAACGCCTGGATGCTGTGTGACACATGTTCTAGAGCGCAGGGCCGCTGTGTCGTTTGCGGATCAGACGTTCGCCCCGCCCCTTAGTGCACGCTTTCCTCCCGCTGTCGCACCAGGCAACGTAGGCCATACGAGTACCCGGCCCGTTGTCGTTCCCTTCGCCGCTCGACTGCGAGCCGTCTCACTCTTTCGACGGAGGCCGCACAGGCGCATGCACCGCCATCAGCGCCGCGATCCATTCGATGAACACGCGCAACTTGGCGCTTACATGGCGGCTGGGTGGAAACGCGACGTACAGCGGCATCGGCTCCAGCCGCCAGTCGGCGAACACCGGCACCAGCTCGCCACTGGCCACATGCGGCCCGGACATGTAGTCCGGCAGCCACAGCACACCCATGCCCGCCAATCCGGCGGCGAGATAGGCATTGCCGTCGTCCACCGCCAGCACATGGCGGCCTTGCACGTTCAGCCGCTCGCCGTCGCGCTGCATGGCATAGGCCATGACCTTCCTGCCGCGACTGGAGCCGGTGAAGCCGACGATGCGATGGTGCGTGTCTTCCAGTTCGCGCGGATGCGCCGGCATGCCGGCGCGATCCAGATAGGCCGGGGCGGCGAACACGCCGGCCTGCAGCTCGCCGATGCGCCGGGCGCTCAGCGATTGCTCGTTGGGGACACCGCCGCGCACCACGCAGTCCACGTTCTCGCCGATCAGATCCACGTGGCGGTCGCTGACCCCCAGATCGAGCTGGATCTCCGGGTAGCGCGCGTGGAACGCCGGTAGCGCCGGCACCAGGATCAGGCGCGCCAACGGGCTGGGCACATCCACCCGCAGCCGGCCGCGTGGCGCGGCGGCCGCGCCGGACAAGCTGGTTTCGGCATCGTCCAGATCCGCCAGCAGCTGGATCACGCGCTCGTAGAACGCCGCGCCATCGGCCGTCGCGGCGACCTTGCGCGTGGTGCGATTGAGCAACTTCACGCGCAGGCGTGCTTCCAGCTGCTGCACCGCTTGGGTGACGCTGGCCTTGCCGACGCGCAAGGTCTCCGCCGCCTTGGTGAAGCTGCCGGTTTCGACCACCCGCGCGAAGGCCAGCATCGCCTCGAACCGATCCATCCGTGCTCCAGTGTGGTTGGGATTGTTCGGATTCTACAAACAGTGATGCAGCGAGGCGCCGGTTTATCCACCGGCATCCTGCGCGTACCGTCTTGCCCTTGTCATGACTGGCCCGCGCGGGCCGAGGAAGAGAAGACAGATGGCCACACGCGACGTTGTTTTCCCGCCCGGGCGACAGGCCCTGTACGAGCGCAACCGCTATTCGCCGGCGGTGCGGGCCAACGGCCTGCTGTTCGTGTCCGGACAGGTCGGCAGCCGCGAGGACGGCTCGCCCGAGCCGGACCTGGAAGCGCAGGTGCGGCTGGCGTTCGACAACCTCAACGCCATCCTCGCCGCGGCAGGTTGCACATTCGATGACGTGGTCGATGTCACCTTCTTCCTGGTCGACCCCGAGACGACGCTCGACACGGTCTGGGCCGTCCTGCCCTCGTACTGGGGCGAGGCCCCCTACCCGACCGTAACCGCCATCGGCGTGACCTGGCTGTACGGGTTCCAGTTCGAGATCAAGGTGATCGCGACATTGCCCGAGGCACTGTAGCGACGCGTCGTATTGGGCGCACGAGGAAAGATTTTTTTCAATCGCGTACTCCCTCTGATGCAGCTGTTGCGATCCCTGTGGTCGCCTTCTTCACCATCGCACCGCTTGGCCTATGCCATGGAAGAACGGTTGATGTAAGGTCTCATCCCAATGGCGCCCGCAAGCATGGGCGATGGGAAGCATGGGATTCGCATGAAACATGGCTATGTGCTTTTTGCCTCGCTGCTTGTCGCCGGCATCGCTACGGCCCATGCCGCTGACACCCCAAACCTTGCCGCGGCCTTCCAGGCCTACGACGCGAAAGACTACGGGAAGTGTGCCGACACCCTGGCCGCGATCGACCAAACAACTGAAGGGCTGCCGAGTGGCGCGGATCTCTTCTACATCGAGTGCTTGTCCGCTGCCGGAAGAACGGATGCCGCGTTTGCTGTCCTCGACACGCAGCTGCCCCAGGGGCGAATCGATGTGGAGGATCTGAAGCACAAGGACCGTCCAGGCCTCGACAAACTCCGCACCACTCCAGGTTGGGAAACGATGCTAGCCAAGGCCGAGCGGCTCGATGCCGCACGCCAGGCGCGTATCGACCAGCCGCTGCGGCGGGAGTTGCTGGCACGCGTGGAGAAGGATCAGGCCGTAAGGCAGCAGGCCGTTGCTGACGGCAACACTGCCGAAGCGTGGGAGCGGACGGTGCCGGTAGACCGAGACAACACCGCGTGGTTGAAGAAGGTGGTGGCGGAGAAAGGATGGCCTACCAAGTCGATGGTCGGCGAAGACGGCTCCAAGGCCGCCTTCCTGATCGCCCAGCACGCCACGCTCGACCCTACCTTCCAGGAGCAGGTTCTGGCGCAGATGCAGGCAGCGCTCGAACAGAAGGAGACCGACCCTGCCGATTTCGCGCTGCTCAAGGATCGCGTCCTGTTACACCAAGGCAAGCCGCAACTCTATGGAACCCAGTTCGGAACAGATCCGGACGGAACGATGTTCCTGGACACCACCCAGGACCTCGACGGCCTGGATGCACGTCGCCAGGCGATGGGGCTGCCGCCGATCGCCGACTACAAGAAAACCCTGTCCGAGCTCTATCACGCGAAGGTGCGGTGAACTGCTTGGCGCGCAACCGAGACAGCCACGCCGAGTGTCCTCACCCCTCGGCCGGCCACTCGCGAAAGTTCACGCACACCGTGGTCTTGTCCAGCATCGCGAACTCGCGCGAGCCCCATGGCCTGAGCGCGACGGTGTTGCAATTCGGGTGTAGTAGATGCGGCACGCGTGCGGACATTTCCGCGAAGATCGCATCGACATCATCGGTCTCGATGCTGAGCTCCGGACGGTCCTTCGCCGCCCACTCGGGGTTCTCGACCAGATAGGCCTTGGCGCCGTCGCGGGCGACGACGGCCATCGTCGCGTCCTTGTAGAGGACGGCAAAGCCCAGGCCATCGACGAAGAAGTCGAGTCCGTCCTGCAGGCGGTCGTAGAAGATCTTCGGAATGAGGTTCTTGAACATTAGGGTCTCCTGCGTTGGAAGCCTGCTGGCGGCCAGAGCTAAGGTAACACCGAGAAGAGCCGGGTCTTGCTCACAACTCCGTGGCATCCTCCGCAAGCGCCCACTCCTTCATGTCCGGGATCACCTGCCCCGCCACGAACGCGAACACGTCTTCATAGCTGGCGACGACGATGTTCCAGGTGCGAGGCGATGGCGTGGGGCTGTCGGCGAACACGGGATGAAAGTAGACGACGGTGTCGCTGATGCGGCCATCGACCACCAGCAACCCGGCGAAGTCGTCGCGGTCCTGGCGCCTGGCGAAGGTGAAGACGTCGCCACCGCTGACATCCTCGCGGGCGAATGCGCGCGACGCGAACGCCAGCTCCGACGCTTCGGTGATGAAGTGCCAGGGGGTGAAGCTGGTCAGGTCCTGCGCAAGGAACCAGCGCAGTGCGTTGGGCCAGGCGGGATCGATTTTCGAACGTTCCATGCGCTTCCAAAGTACGTGATGCTCGACACAGCGAAATCCGACGGACGGTGTAACACGCTGTCGGATATCTGCCCGCTCGGCAAGTCAGGCGACCACCTCATCGACGAAGACGAACTGCGGTGGCGGAAGTTCCCGGCATAGCAGGCGATACCCCTCCTGCGCGGCGCGCATGAAGCGTTTGCGTTCTTCGTCTGTCCAAGCCTTGCTGGAATCCGATGGCGATGCCCAGTCGATCGACATGTCGAACCATGTGATCAAATGCGTCAGGTGGCGCTTAGTGTCCTCCGACAGCGGCAACTCCCGATGCTCGATTGGATAGCCGTATCGCGCGCGGGCGGCATCGTTCTTCGCCCAGAGGCAAATGCCGCTGCCGGCATCGAAGGCGAACCCGATTCGTATGTCATGGCGTCTTGGAAACACCCATGCTCGCTACCGCTGCGGCGAAACAGCACCGCTTGGACGACATGTCAAAGGCAACTGCGCGCCAGTTCAGCATACTGTTCCTGCGAGAGTTTGCTTGTCGTCACGGTGCTTGTGACGGAAGTTCCTACAGGCGCAAGTCTAACGCTTGCTTCATAGCTGCCAGGTGTTGGCTTGACCACCACAGGCTTGTAACCGGGTGCCGACACGCCAAACTCGAATGGCAATG
This sequence comes from Xanthomonas bonasiae, assembly GCF_017163705.1. Taxonomy (GTDB): domain Bacteria; phylum Pseudomonadota; class Gammaproteobacteria; order Xanthomonadales; family Xanthomonadaceae; genus Xanthomonas_A; species Xanthomonas_A bonasiae. The sequence goes on along the minus strand of NZ_JAFIWB010000019.1, from coordinate 2,215 downwards.
CATCCGGACCGCCAAGTTGGAAGCAGCCAGATGCTGCCGAGCGCGTTTCGTAGCCATAGAGGCTTACGGCGGCATCGGCGATGGGCTGATCGGTAATGGCGTCCTTTGTGGCGCCAGCGATATAGGCCGCGGGATGGCATGCCACCAAGTGGCAGCAACCCGCAAGCATCGCCGGCAAACCCATAGCAGCGGCCAAGCGAAATTTCATCATCGACCAGCCAAATGGCTGACATCGCGCGGCCCAACTCAACCCTTCCAGCAACTGGCGCGGCATGGTCACTTCACGAATTGCGATGCTAGTCCCCGGATCTTCCACGCTTTCTGGCGTTGGAGGAATACCCACCCGACTCCGTGAGCGCGGTCGGCGTTGATTGGAGACGAGGCGAGCGGCGCGCTTCGGCAGCTACTTCGGCTCGAGAGCGCGCTGTACTCCAGCAGCGTTGCCATCGCCGAGCGCGGCATAGGCACTTCGCAAGGCCCGGACAAAACGCACATCTCCCGATAGCGGGGCAAATACTGCTTCCAGTGCAAGGAACGCATCGATGTCATGGCCCGCATCGCCAGTCGCACCACGTCCGATCTCGGTCAGCACCTCGCTCATTGGATCCACCAACGCCACACCGTCGCGCGCCTGCCGCCGCACGAACTGCATCCACGCTGCGATCGGCAGGCACAGGCGGTCGATACGGCGGCCGGCGGCCAGGGCGTCGGCGATGGTGCCGAGCAGGCGCACCGGGAGTTTCTGTGAGCCGTCCCAGGCGATCTGCGCCAGGCGGTGGGCGATGGCGGGGTTGCGGAAGCGGGCGAGGATGGCGCCGGTGTAGTGCTGCGGGTCGAAGCCGGGCATCGGCTGTAGCGTCGGCGCGATGTCTTCGCGCATCAGGGTTTCGACGAAGGCGGCCAGCTGCGGGTGGCGCATGGCGTCGGCGACGGTATCCAGGCCGAGCAGGGAGCCTAGGTAGGCCAGCGCGGAGTGCGGGCCGTTGAGCAGGCGCAGCTTGGCGCGGTCGAAGCCGGCGATGTCGTCGCTCAGGGTGACGCCGGCGCGCTCGAAGGCGGGGCGGCCGTTACAGAAATTGTCTTCGATCACCCATTGGCTGTAGCGCTCGCGCTGGATCGGCCAGGCGTCGTGGCAACCGAGTTGCGCGGCGACGCGGTCGCGCAGGGCGTCGTCGCTGGCCGGGGTGATGCTGTCGACCATCGAGCGCGGGAACGCGGCTTCGGTCTCGATCCAGGCGGCCAGTGCGGGGTCGATGGTGTGGGCGAACTGCAGGACGGCGCGGCGCAGCTTGCCGCCGTTGTCGGGCAGGTTGTCGCAGCTGAGCACGGTGTACGGCGCCAGGCCCAGGCGCAGACGTTCGCGCAGGCCGGCGACGAGGTAGCCGATGGCGCTGCGCGGGGCGTGCGGGGCGGCGAGGTCGTGGACGATGTCCGGATGGGCGAAGTCGAGCTGTTCGCCGGCCAGGCAGTAGCCTTTCTCGGTGACGGTGAGGGTGACCAGGCGCACCGCGGGGTCGGCCAGGCGGGCGAGGACGGCGGGCTGTTCGTCCTGCGCGCAGAGCACTTCGCGGATGGCGCCGATGATGCGCAGCTCGGGGGGTTCGTCGAGCAGGGCTAGGGTGTAGAGGCCGTCCTGTGGGCGCAATGCGTCGCGGACCTGCGGGCTGTACAGGGAGACGGCGCTGATCGCCCAGTCCGGTTCGTCGGCGAGCAGGTCGTCGAGATAGACCGCCTGGTGGGCGCGGTGGAAGGCGCCGGCGCCGAGGTGGACGATGCCGATGCGGACGCGGTCCAAGGCGTAGGTTGGGCGCGCGATGGCCGGCGGCAGGTTGGGGAGCTTGGCGGCGGTGAGGCGTGGTTCGGTCACGGGATTTCCATGGGGGAGGCGTTCGGTCTGAGGCTTGGTCGGTAAGGCTGTCGGGACTGAAGTCCCTCCCACAGTGGAGCTGAGGCGAGCTGGTGGTTGGTCGGTGAGGCGGTCGCGGCTGAAGCCGCTCCTACAGGAGAGTTGAGGCGGGCTGGTGATTGGTCGGTCAGGCGGTCGCGGCTGAAGCCGCTCCTACAGGGGAGTTGAGGCGGGCTGGTGATTGGTCGGTGAGGCGGTCGCGGCTGAAGCCGCTCCTACAGGGGAGTTGAGGCGGGCTGGTGGTTGGTCGGTGAGGCGGTCGCGGCTGAAGCCGCTCCTACAGGGGATTTGAGGCGGGCTGGTGATTGG
>NZ_JAFIWB010000018.1 GCF_017163705.1 Xanthomonas bonasiae | reverse complement strand
CGCGGCTGAAGCCGCTCCTACAGGAGAGGCTTGCGGCGAGCCGGCCGGGTGCACTGTGGGGGGACTTCAGTCCCGGCTGCTTCCGAGATCGGATAGCCAGCCCGCTCCGTTCGTCGCGGCTGAAGCCGCTCCTACAGGAGAGGCTTGCGGCGAGCCGGCCGGGTGCACTGTGGGGGGACTTCAGTCCCGGCCGCTTCCGAGATCGGATAGCCAGCCCACTCCGTTTGTCGCGGCTGAAGCCGCTCCTACAGGAGAGGCTTGCGGCGCGCCGGCCGGGTGCACTGTGGGGGGACTTCAGTCCTGGCCGCTTCCGAGATCGGATAGCCGGCCCACGCCGTTTGTCGCGGCTGAAGCCGCTCCTACAGGAGAGGCTTGCGGCGCGCCGGCCGGATGCACTGTGGGAGGGACTTCAGTCTCGACTGCTTCCGAGCGCGGATAGCCGGCCCACGCCGCTTGTCGCGGCTGAAGCCGCTCCTACAACGGCACGCAGCCGGGAAAGCGCCACCGCTACGGCGCGCACGCCGCCAGTTTCTGGTCGGCATACCACAGCGCGCGCCGCGCCAGGTCGTAGGCGCTGTCGGCGGCGCGCGGCAGGGTCTGCTGCGCCAGGATCGGGTCGGCGCCGTGGGCCATGGCCTTTTCCACGCGCTGCAGTTCGTCCAGATTGTCCAGCACCGGCTGCAGCAGGCGGCTGCGCTGCGCCGCCGGGCAGGCCGCGCGGCGCTGCTCCAGTTCGCCGATCGCCTTGCGGATGCGGCGGCTGGCTTCGCCGTCCAGGCCCGGCGCCTTTTCCAACGCGATCGGCGCGGCCTTGTAGGCATCGCCGGTGGCCTCGCTGCCGAGGTCGCCCGGGCGCTCGTGCAGCGCCGGGTTGAAGCGCACGTCCGGCGGCGGCCGCGCCACCGCCGACTGGTGGGTGCTCTTGGGCAGCATCTTCTTCATCGCATCGCCGATGCCCTGCATCGCCACGTCGCCCAGGGTGCCGCTGGTGGCCCAATCCTTGTCGAAGCGGGTGGGCCGGTAGTCGATCGGGTTCGGACGCTCGAGCAGGCGCTTGGCCTTGGCCAGGTCGCGCGGATTGGTGGTGCCCGGCGGGGTGCCTTGCGCCTCGGCGAACGGATCCACCGCCACGCCGTCCGGCAACCGCGCGCTGCCGTCGCGGGTGTACAGCGTGGCGCTCATCGGCGCGGCCTGCGTGGCCACAGGGGCGGCCGTGCGGGTCGGGGGCGGCAGCGGCGCTTGCGCCGCGCGCGCGGCGGCCGGCGCGCGCCGTGCCGCGGCATGCGGCGCGGACTGGGCGGCCTGCGGTGACGGCGGCGGCGCGGCGACCGGTTCCGGGCGCGGCACGAACACCAGCCGCATCGCGTCGTGGACGCGCGGCGGCGGCGCCGCCGGCGCGATCAACAGCAGGCGGCCGAGCAACAGCAGGATCAGCAAGGTGGTGGCGGCCGCGCCCAGGTGCAGCAGCCGGTCTTCCGCAGGCGCAGACGTCACGACGATCGAGATTCCATAGCGAGGTATGCGTCCACCGGAGGATTGTCTCCGGACTCCGCTATGGTGCCGTGAGTTCCTGTGCCGCAACGTGTCAATCGGCGTCCAACGCCGTCATGCGCTGCCACCCGCCGCCGGACTGCGGGTGCAAAACCCCCGCCACGCTTGACGCTGCGCCGTGTCGCGAGGAAACCGGCTAAGGTGGCCGGCGCCGCTGCAGCGACAGCCGGCGTACAGCCAACACGCGTCGCCCCCCTGGTTTGGAGAACGCCCCGTCGTGAAAACCCGTCTGCCATGAAGCACGCAACGATCCGATGGCTGGGCGCCTGCCTGCTGAGCGCCGCCGCGGCGCTCCCGGCCACTGCCGCGCCGTCGCACCTGGACAGCATCGCGCAGCGCGGCACGCTGCGCGTGTGCACCACCGGCGACTACCTGCCCTACAGCCTGCTGCGTGCGGACGGCGGCTACGAAGGCATCGACATCGCCCTGGCGCAATCGCTCGCGGCCAGCCTGGAGGTGCCGGTGACCTGGGTCCCCACGCGCTGGGCGACGCTGCTGCCGGACCTGCTCGCCGATCGCTGCGACATCGCCGTCGGCGGCATCTCGGTGTCGCTGCAGCGGCAGCGCCACGCCTGGTTCAGCGCCGTGCTCGACGTGGACGGCAAGATCCCGCTGGTGCGCTGCGCCGACCAGCAGCGCTATCGCGACATCGCGCAGATCGATCGCGCCGAGGTGCGGGTGATCGAACCGCGCGGCGGCACCAATGAAGCCTTCGCCCGCCGCGAACTGCCGCAGGCGCGGCTGACCCTGTCCGACGACAACACCGCGATCTTCCGCGAGCTGCTCGAAGGCCGCGCCGACGTGATGATCACCGATGCTTCCGAAGCGCGCTTTCAGCAGCGCCGCATGCCCGGCCTGTGCGCGGTGAATCCGCAACAGCCGCTGCAGTACAGCGAAAAGGCGTTCCTGCTGCCGCGCGACGACATGGCCTGGAAGGCCTACGTGGACCAGTGGCTGCACCTGAGCAAGGCCAGCGGCGAGTACCGCAAGGCACAGGCGCCGTGGTTGGGAGATGCGGCGGACTAGCGCCCGCATCGCAGGCAGCCAGTCGCCAGTCGCCGCAGTGCATGGCGCCGGCGGTGCATGCGGAGAGCGCCCGGCGGCCCTTCGCGATCCCGCCGGCAAGGCGCTATGCTGCCGACGCCGGCGGCGATCGCTCCGGCAGAAAGGGACATCGACAAGGGGACACTCATGAAGAACGGATGGAGCGCGCTCGCGCTGGCGAGCGTGATGCTGGTGGCCGGGTGCTCGACCAATAGCGTGGTGCGCCAGAGCTACAAGGCCGCGGCGCCGGAAACCTACTGGTACCAGGTCAAAGGCAACGAAGACACCGATGCCGAAAGCCTGGGCATGTTCCAGCGCCAGCTCGACGAAAAACTGGACGCGGCGCATCTGCGCGGTGCCGAGGGCAGTGCCGACGCGCGCAAGATGACGATCACCATCGACCATTACTACATGCGCAGCAACGGTGCGCGTTTCTGGGCCGGCATCATGGCCGGGCGCGACAAGATCAAGAGCAAGGTCGAGGTCGCGGGCGCAGATGGCAAGACCGCTGCGCGTTTCGATGTCGAGTCGACCAATACCAGCGCCTGGGGCACGTCCGAAGGCCTGGTCGGCCGCCACGCCGAAGAAATCGTCGAACGGCTCAAGCAGCTGCAGTAGGCAGGTGCGCTGGCGATCGCCGTTGTGCGGAGGACGCAACTGGCGTTCTCCGCGCGCGATGACTGTGCCAGAACACGCCCCACACGGGTATTCGAAGGTGACGCAGCGTTGTGGGAGCGACTTCAGTCGCGACGGGCTTTATCGGTAACGCCCGTCGCGACGGAAGTCGCTCCCACAAAAAGGGCGCATGCCTGCAGATCGACAAGAGCATCGGCTCCGGAACGCGCCTCTGCAGATGGCTCAACGTGTCGCGCGCGCATCTCGCCGCGGTGCCCTGCGCCTACTCCAGCGTCACCCGCAGGTCGCGATTCGCAATGGCCTGGTTGCCGCTGTAGTCGCTTGCGGTGATGCGGATCAGATAGTCGCCCGCGGGCAGTGCGCTCGGCTGCCATCGCCCTTCGGCAATGCGGCCGTCGCGCACGGTGTTGGTCACCACGTAGCGGAAGCGGGTCGTGGCGCTGCCGTGCACGGTGATGCCGCTGTCGGCCGCGTACGCCACCTTCACCGCATCGGCATCGGCGGGCATGCGGTCGAACCGGATGCCCGGCTGCGCCGGCGCGGCACCGGGCAGCGGCCGGCCTTGCGCATCCAGCACCTCGTAGCCCAGCGCATACAGGCCAAGGCGCCGGCGCGGCAGGTTGCGATCCACCTGGTCCCAGGCCTCCACCACGATCTGCACGCCGCCGTTGCCGCGCGCCACCCGTACCCGTCCTTGCGTCGCCGGCAGCGCCTGGCCGTTGCCGTCGAACAGCTCGATGCGCTGGATCTGCGGCGGGTAGTGATCGGCGTAGTCGCGGAAACCGAGCAGCACCGCATTGCGTTCGAAGCCGCTGGCGCCCACGCTCAGATGCACATGCGCCATCGCGTTGATCGTGCCCAGCGCGTCGCCGGCGGCGAAGCGGGTGCCGCGCAGCACGCGCACCCGTTCCGGCGCGCCGCTGTCGTCGGCGAGCAGATGGAAGCGCTGCGGATCCAGCAACGCGCCCTGCGCGGTGCGGCCGACGCGCATGTGGATGTAGCCGAGCTGGTCCAGCGCCATGCCTTCGCCGAGCTTGCCCAGCGCCCAGGTCGCGCTGGCGCTGGCGACCTTGGCATCGGCGATGGCGTAGACCGTCTGCCCGACGTCGCCACGGATATCCAGGCCCGCATGCAGATGGTCGCGACTCTCGCCCTGGTAGTTGCCGCGCACCTCGCCGAGCGTGCCGACCACCTCGTGCCAGCCGTCCTGCGGACGCAACGGCCAGCGGCCGTGGGTGATTGGCAGCGGCTGTGCGGCGGCGGGTCCGATCACCACGGGCGCGGCGGCGGCAGCGGCCTGCGGCGTGGTCGGCAGCAACCGGTGCACCCGCGCGCTGCCCGCATCGGTGACATAGACCGCGCCGTCCGCGGCCACGGTCACGCCGGCCGGACGCGCCAGGCGGGTGTCGCTGCGCTCGCCGGACAGCACCAGCACGTGTCCGGTCGAGGTGACCTGCAACACGCGGCCGTCGTCGCTGCCGACGTAGCCGTGGCCATCGAAGGTCAGCCCCAGGCTCAGCGGCCGAGATAGCGGCGACGCCTCGCTGGCGCCGGCCAGGGTGACCACCCGCCCGTCCGGCAGCAGCTGGCGGATCGCGTCGTTGCGCAGGTCGGCGATCCACAGCACGCCGGCGCGATCCACTTTCAGATCGGTCGGCGTATCGAAGCGCGCTTCGGCGCCCATGCCATCGGCATAGCCGGGGCGATCACCGCCGGCGAGCGTGCGCACCTGGCCGTCGCGCTCGATCACGCGGATGCGATCGTTGTAGGTGTCGGCGACGTAGACGCGTCCCTGCGCATCCACCGCCACGCCCATCGGGCCGTTGAAGCGCGCCTGCGCGGCCGGACCGTCGCGGAAGCCGGCCGTGCCGTCGCCGGCCAGCGTCGTCACCACGCCCTGCGCGCTGAGCTTGCGGATCGCATGGTTGCCGGTATCGGCGATGTACAGCGTGCCCGCCGCATCCACGGCGATGCCCGATGGCGTGGCGAAGCGCGCCGCACTGGCGATGCCGTCGGCGAAGCCTTCGGCGCCGCCGGCAACGGTGGCGACCGTGCCGTCGCGGGCGATGCGGCGAATGCGGTTGTTGTCGCCGGCATCGGCCACGTACAGCACGCCGTGCGCATCGACCACGATGCCGTAGGGATCGGCGAAGCGTGCGCGTCCCGCGGCGCCATCGGCCAGGCCGCGCACGCCGTCGCCGGCCACCCACTGCAGCTGCGCCAGCCAACCCAACAACGTCGGCGCCGGTGCGCTGGTGCGCGCCGCGCTGTGCGGACGTTCGCTTCGCCACCAAGCGAACAACGCGAGCGATACCAGCGCCAGCAACAGCAGCCACACCCCGGTCTTTCTCATATCCTGCCCGCGCGACGAATGGTCAGGCACCTTAGACAAAGCGCGCGGCGCAGGGAAGCGCGCGTGCTGGCGGCCTCCCTAAGCGAGCGCGCCTGCGAAATCGATGAACGCCACCGGCACCTGCGCGGTCAGCCAGACGCCGTTGTCGGCGCGATGGAACGCATGCCCGGCCTCGGCCATGGCCTGCGCGCGCACCGTCAGCAACACCGCCCGTCCATAGCGCTGCCCGACCTGCAACGCCGTGTCCGCCGACACCGACAGGTGCACGTGCTGGCGCTGGCCCGGCAGCAGCCCATCGCGGCGGATCGCGTCCAAAAAGCGGGTCGCCGTGCCGTGGTACAGCTGCGGCGGCGGCTCCACGGATGCAAGACCCAGGTCCACCGGCAGCGAATGCCCCTGGTTGGCGCGGATGCGCAGGCCATCGGCGCTGATCGCGAAACGCTGCTTGTCGCTGTCCGCCACCACCCGCTGCAGTTGCGCGGGGGTCAACGGATGCGTGGGCTGCGCCAGCCGCAGCAGTGCGTCGATCGATGCCCAGCCCTGCGCATCGAGCTGCAGTCCGATCGCCTGCGGCTGGTGCCGCAGCACCCAGCTCAGGAACTTGCTCGCGGTCTCGTCGGAACCTTCCATCGCAGCGGCCTCGGCCTGCACTCGGGCCGGGCACGATAGACCACGTCGGCGCGATCAGCCACTCAGGCCGAGCTGTTCGGCCAGGTCATTGCGCGGCGAACGGCCGTACAGGCGGCTGTATTCGCGGCTGAACTGCGACGGGCTCTGGTAGCCGACGCGATAGCCGGCCGAACCCACGTCCATCCGCTCCACCACCATCAGCCGCCGCGCCTCGCGCAGGCGCAGCTGCTTCTGGTATTGCAGCGGGGTCATCGAGGTCACCGCGTTGAAATGGTGATGCAGCGAAGACGCGCTCATGTTCACCTGCCGCGCCAGGTCTTCGATCCGTATCGGTTCGGCGTAGTGCTGGCGCAACCACGCGATCGCCTTGGCGATACGGTTGCTGGGGCTGTCCTCCTGCGCGATGCGCAGCAGGTTCGGGCCGCACGGTCCGGTCAGCAGGCGATACAGGATTTCCTGCTCGATCAGCGGCGCCATCGCGGCGATGTCGTCGGGCTGTTCCAGCAACCGGAGCATGCGCAGCGTCGCATCCAGCAACGCCGCGCTGGCGGTGTTGACCGACACACCGCGCACGCAATCGGCGCTGGCCTGCGCCGGCAGCGGAATGCGTTCGAGCAGGTCGCGCAGCCGGTCCGGGCGGATCGCCATGGCCAAGCCCAGCAATGGCTGCTCCGGGCTGGCCTGGGTGATGCGCGATACCACCGGCAGGTCCAGCGCCACCAGCAGATAGGTGCCGGCCGCGTAGCGGTATTCCTCCGTGCCCAGGCTCAGGCACTTCTCGCCCTGCACCACCAGGGCGAAGCAGGGCCATTGCGCGGTGTGTGCCTTTGGCGAGGGCGCGGTGCGGTAGGAACAGAACAAGCCGTCGATGGCAGTCTCGCCGTCGCCGTCGGGGACGGCCAATCGGGCAATGAGTGCGGCGATTTCTTGATAGCGGTCGGCGAGCGCGGTCATCGGCGTCGGGCGCGGTGGCGGGCAATCCAGGGACATACAGCTTGCCTGATGCTGCGACGGCGCGTTCGCCGCCGCGGCACGGTTTGCAGGATCGGACAAGAATTCCGCGGGATCGCGATAACGCGGCACGGCGCCGCGCTCGCATTCTGTTCAGGCCGGATCCCCCGTCGCGTCTACCGGAGTGCTCCCATGCCCATCCTGCTCCCCTCCTCCCCCACCTGTGCGCCGATCGCCGCCGCCGTGCCGTGCCGCCCGCTTTCCCCACACTGCGCCGCGCCGCGCAAAGCGCAGGGCTGAGCCGATGCAAGCGCATAGCGAAGCCCTGGAAATCACCACCTTCCGCCTGCAGGACTGCACCTGGCGCACCTTCCTGCGCGCCAACGCCGAGGTCGATGCCTGGCTGCAACGCCAGCCCGGCTTCCGCTCGCGGCGCATCGCGCGGCGCCGCGACGGCACCGTGGTCGACATGCTGCTGTGGGACAGCGTGGCGCACGGCACCGCCTCGGCGCGGCGGCTGATGCGCGACCTGCAAGGCGCCGCGATCCATGCACTGATCGATCCGGACACGGTGTCCTGGGACATCGCGCCGGTGCAGCACGTCAGCGGCGAGGAGCGCGACGACAGCGAGGCGGAAACCGAGGCGGACAGCCTCGCCGCCTAGCAATCGCGAGCGCCTGCACCCGCCGCCGCGCTCACACCCAGCCGCGGCGGCGGAACCACGCCAGCGGCAGCACCACGCTCAGCGCGATCACGCCCAGCGCCCAGTAATAGGCGTCGTGCCACTTGAGTTCGGGCATGTGCGCGAAGTTCATGCCCCAGATGCCGACCAGCACCGTCGGCGGAATGCCCACCACCGACGCCACCGCCATCACCTTCATCACGTTGTTCTGGTCCATGTTGATCATGCCCAGCACGCTGTCGAGCAGGAACTCGACGCGGTCGTCCAGATGCTGCTCGAACTCGCCCAGGGTGACCAGGTCCTTGTGCAGCAGGCCGATCCGCTTGGCCGCATCGGCGCCGAACCAGTCCGGCGCGGCGCCGTCCAGGTAGGTGGCCAGGCGCAACAGGCCCTGCCCGGCGTTGTGCATGCCGCCGAGCCGCCGGCCCATGCCGCCGACCTGGCGCAGCATCCGCTCCATGTCGCGCGATTTGTAGGGTTCGTCGAAGACAGCGCGCGTGGTCTCGGTGATCTCCGCCTCCAACGCTTCCAGCCGGTCAGCCAGGCGGCCGACCACCTGACCGAGCAGGCGCAGCAGCAGATCGTCGCTGGTCCGGCACGGGTTCTTTTCCAGTTGCGCAGCCACCGCTTCCAGCGAGTCCATGCGCTGCTCGCGCTGGGTCACCAGCATCCGCGGCGACAGCGCGAAGCCCAGCGGCGCGGTCGGGCCGTCGTCGTCCTGGAAGCGCGGCACGTTGAGGAACAGCACATCGCCCTCGATGCGCACCCGGCTGCTGAACTCGATCTCGCCGATCGCCGCCCGCGTGGGCAAGGCGAACCCCACCTGCCGGTCGGCTTCGGCGAGTTCCTCGCGGCTGGGCTGGCACAGATCCACCCAGCAGAACGGTTGCGCGGAGGTTCCGGCAATGCGGTGGATCGTGATCATCGGGATCGGCTTGATGGCGGGAGGGCGCGAGCATCCTCCGCCGCGGCTGAAGCGAACGTCAACGGCGCAGGCACGCGGCGCGGCGACCAACGCCGCGCCATCGCGCCGAACAGCGCCATCGCCGCGCTACGGCCGGCCCTCGCCACGCTGCCGCCGCTCAGGCACGCGCGCCACCGCGGCGCTTCAACGCATAGCCGATGCCCAGCAGCAGGAACCAGGCCGGGCTGGCCAGCAACGCCTGCCGGGTGTCGTCCTGCAGCGTCAGCAACGCCAGCACGAAGGCGAAGAACGCCAGGCACACGTAGCACATGACCACGCCGCCGGGCATCTTGAACGCCGAGGCCGCATGCAGCTGCGGGCGCTTGCGCCGGTAGGCGATGTACGCGCACAGGATCAGCGACCAGACGAACATGAACAGCACCGCGGCCAGCGTGGTGACCAGGGTGAAGGCGGTGACCAGGTTCGGGATCAGGTACACCAGCAGCGTGCCGCCGAGCAGGCACGCGCAGGAGAACAGCAGGCCGCGCGCCGGCACCGCCGCGCGCGACAGCCGGGCGAAACCGCGCGGCGCATGCCGCTCCTCGGCCAGGCCGTAGAGCATGCGGCTGGTGGAGAAGATGCCGCTGTTGGCCGACGAAGTGGCGGAGGTCAGCACCACGAAGTTGATCAGGCTGGCCGCGGCCGGCACCCCGGCCAGCACGAACAGCTCCACGAACGGGCTCTTGCCCGGCACCACCTCGCGCCACGGCGTCACCGCCATGATCGCGATCAGCGCCAGCACGTAGAACACCAGGATCCGCACCGGGATCGAATTGATCGCCTTGGGCAGGTTGCGCTGCGGGTCGGCGGTCTCGGCGGCGGTGGTGCCGACCAGCTCGATGCCGACGAAGGCGAACACCGCGATCTGAAAACCGGCGAAGAAGCCGCCGACGCCCATCGGGAACATGCCGCCGTCGTTCCACAGATTGGCCAGCGCCGCCACATGCCCCGACGGCGACTGGAAGCCCCAGGCCACCAGCCCGGCGCCGGTGAGAATCAACGCGCAGATGGCCACGATCTTGATCAGCGCGAACCAGAATTCCATTTCGCCGAACAGCTTCACCGTCACCAGGTTCAGGCTCAGCAGCAACAGCACGCACAGCATCGCCGGAATCCACGGCGCCAGGCCGGGGAACCAGAACTGGGCATAGGCGGCGATCGCGATCACGTCGGCGATGGCGGTGATGATCCAGCAGAACCAGTAGGTCCAGCCGCAGAAGAACCCGGCCCAGGGGCCGAGCAGGTCGGTGGAGAAGTCGATGAACGACTTGTACTCCAGGTTCGACAGCAGCAGTTCGCCCATCGCGCGCATCACGAAGAACAGCATCGCGCCGATGATCAGGTACACGAACAGGATCGACGGCCCGGCCAGGCTGATGGTCTTGCCCGAGCCCATGAACAGGCCGGTGCCGATGGCGCCGCCGATCGCGATCAGCTGCAGGTGGCGGTTGGACAGACTGCGCTTGAGATGGTCGGGCTGGGCGGACGGGTCGGACATGGGCGCGGCCATCGGCGGGGACGATCCGACAACATAGAAGATGCGACGCGCACGCGCCAGAGCGCTGCGCACGCGTTGCGCGCGGAAATCGGCACAAGGCGCGCCACACCCGGGCGCCGGCGCGTCAGACGATCTTGGTGCGGCGCCACCACTGCGTGACTTTTTCCTCGCGCACCAGGGTGAACAGCCCTGCGCCCAGGATCAGCGCGATGCCGACCAGCATCGGCCAGTCCAGGTGGTCGTGGAACAGCCAGTAGCCGAAGCCGATCGCCCACAGCATCTGGCTGTACTGGGTCGGCGCGACCGCGCTGACCGGGGCCAGCCGCGACGCGTACATCAGGAAGATCGCCGCCAGCCCCGCGAGCAGGCCATAGCCGGCGAGCAGCACCCATTGCTGCCAGGTCGGCCACACGAAGGTCGGCAGCATCAGCAGCGCCCCCATCAGCAGCGGGCCGAGCACGCCGGCGCCGTACAGGGTCAGGCGCTTCTCGCCCGGCCCGGCCATGCGCAGGCTGATCACCGAGATCGCCCCGACCAGGCCGCAGACGATGGCCGCGACATGGCCCTCGCCCAGGTGCCGGAAGCCGGGCCGCAACACGATCAGCACGCCGATGAAGCCGACGATCACCGCCAGCCAGCGCCGCCAGCGCACCTCCTCCTTGAGCAGCAGCACCGACAGCACGGTGACGAAGATCGGCATCAGGAAGATCAGCGCGAACGCCTCGGCCATCGGCAACAGCGTGAACGCAGTGACCGCCGACAGATTGCCGACCGCGCCGGTGAACGCGCGCAGCAGCCAGATGCTGGGGCGCTGCGCCACCACCACCTCGCGCCAGCGGTCGCCGCGCTTCTTCAGGAAGGGCAGCGCGGCGAGCATCAGCAACGCGCCGAAGAACACCACCTCGTACGCCGGCAGCGTGCCCTCCAGGCCCTTCACGAACGCATCGCTGATCGAATAGGCGGCATAGCAGGCGAAACCGAGCAGCACACCTTTGAGCATCGCGGATCCTGGGCGCTGGCGCCGCGAGCGGCGTCGGCCATTGAGGGGAGAGGACGGCGTCATTATGCGTCGCCATCGCCACGGCCACCATGACGGTTCGCCGCAACCAGCACACGCGAGCCGCGTGCCGCTGTGCGGACTGCTCCGCCGTCGCCGACGATTGCCGTGCGACGCATGCCGACGACCGCAGGCCTGGCACGCCGCGGCCGCGCCAGCGCAGGACTTCGCACCGGGCCTCGGTTACGATGCCCTCCCCCATCTCGACGACCCGGCCTCGCGCAGCGCGCGCTGGCGCATCGCCTCCCTCCACGTGACCCAGTCCTCCGGCCCCCTGCTGACCCGCCCGCTCGCCGACGCGCTGCTTGCCGCACGCGATGGCGGCGCCGCCACCTGGACCGGGTCGCTGGACCTGCAGCGCAGCGAGGGCCAGGCCCTGCTCGCCGCGGACAGCTGGCAGTGGCGCGGGCAGGCGTACCCGTATCCGTCCAGGCTCAAGGACCGCACGATCTACCACTGGGACGGCGAAGACTTCGCGCCGGTGTCGCGCTTCGGCGGCGCGCTGATCAAGCTGGTGCCGACCGAATGGGGCGCGCCGACCTTCGAGATCGACGGCATCAAGATGCTGCCCAGCGCGCAGCTGTCCCCGTTCGAGGACGCGCGGCGCAAGGTCGCGCTGATCGAACCGCGCGGCAAGCGGGTGCTCGACACCTGCGGCGGGCTGGGCTATTTCGCCGCCTGCGCGCTGGAGGCCGGCGTGGCGCAGCTGCACTCGTTCGAGAAGAACGCCGACGTGCTGTGGCTGCGCACGCTCAATCCGTGGTCGCCGGATCCGGCCGCCAGCGAGGGGCGCCTGCAGCTGGCGCACGCCGACGTCGGCCAGGCCATCGGCGCCATCGCCAGCGATTCGATGGATGCGCTGCTGCACGACCCGCCGCGCTTCGGCATCGCCGGCGAGCTGTACTCGCAGGCGTTCTACGACCAGCTCGCGCGGGTGCTGCGTCGCGGCGGGCGGCTGTTCCACTACACCGGCAGCCCGAACAAACTGACCAGCGGCCGCGACGTGCCGCGCGAGGTGGCCAAGCGCTTGGAGAAGGCCGGCTTCCGCGCAGACCTGGCGCTGGACGGGGTATTGGCGACGCGTCGTTAGGCTGTCTCGACTCGATCGTAGTCCTTGCAGGAGCCGCGCCGGGTCGCCTCGGGCCACCGGCAACGGTGGGCCTGACGACATCGGGAAAAAAGCGTCGGGGCTGAAGCCCCTCCTACAGTGGATTCAACCAGCTTGCCATGCCCTTGCTGGCTTGCCGCACGCCCTTGTAGGAGCGGCTTCAGCCGCGACAGACAGCCCATCGCGACCGCTGACCCAACGCTATCCGCAGCCGCTTCCGCACCATGTAAAACACTGGAAAAGGCTGTAGCGCTGCCTTCACACCGAAGCGGCAATCTGCTCGCGCAACCAGCGATGCGCCGGATCGCGATGCACGCGCTCGTGCCAGAGCATGGCCATCTCGTAACCGTCTACGGGCACCGGCGGCGCGCAGACCTTCAGCCCGGGATGCGCGCGCACCAACCGCTCCGGCAGCATCGCCACCAGATCGGTCCGCAGCAACGCGTCGATGACGAACAGGAAATGCGGCACCGACAGCACCACCCGGCGCTGCAGCCCGCGCGCGTGCAGCGCCGCGTCGGTGACGCCGCTGAACC
Source organism: Xanthomonas bonasiae (assembly GCF_017163705.1). GTDB lineage: Bacteria > Pseudomonadota > Gammaproteobacteria > Xanthomonadales > Xanthomonadaceae > Xanthomonas_A > Xanthomonas_A bonasiae. Next base: position 94,436 of record NZ_JAFIWB010000018.1, on the reverse strand, counting down.
CGCCGCCGTCCGGCGACACGATCACGTGTTCGAGCTTGCAGAACTGCGCCAGCGTCGGGCGCCGCTGCAGCCGCGGATGCCCGGCGCGGCCGGCCAGCACATAGCGCTCGGCGAACAGCGTGCGCTGGCGCAGGTTCGGCGGCGCGCCGTCGCGGGTGTGCAGGGCCAGGTCGATCTCGCCCTGCTCGGCCTGGCGCGCGATCTGCAACGGCGCCATTTCCAGCACCGCCAGCCGCGTGCCCGGCGCCGCGCTGCGCAGCGCCGCCAGCGCCGGTCGCAGGATGGTCGATTCGCCGTAGTCGGTCGCGGCCACGCGCCAACTATTGCCCGCCTGCGCGGGATCGAACGACGCATCCGCCGCCACCGCACGCTGCAGCGCCTCCAGCGCCTGCCGCAGCGGCGCGCGCAAGGCCTCGGCACGCGCGGTCGGGCGCATGCCGCGCGGCCCGGGCAGCAGCAGCGGATCGTCCAGCGCCTCGCGCAATTTCGCCAGGTGCACGCTGACCGAGGGCTGCGACAGGTGCAGGCGCGCGGCGGCGCGGGTCACGTTGTGCTCGGCGAGCAGCGCGTCCAGGGTCAGCAGCAGGTTCAGGTCCAGGCGTCCGAAATTAATCATGGCTATAGCTGGAATTCCCGTAATTCATTTCCACTATAGCGGGCCGCGACCTACCTTGGCGCATCCCAATCGCCGAGATCGCCCATGAACGTCCTGCTGGTCTACGCCCATCCCGAACCCACATCGCTCAACGGCGCGCTCAAGGACGTCGCCGTGCAACGCCTGCAGGCCGCCGGACACCAGGTGCAGGTGTCGGATCTGTATGCGATGCGGTGGAAGCCGACGCTCGATGCGCAGGACAGCCTGGACGGCGCGGCCGGCGATCGCTTCGATCCGTCGCTGGACTCCAAACGCGCGTTCGCCAACGGCCGCCAGAGCGCGGACATCGCCGCCGAGCAGGCCAAGCTGCGCTGGGCCGACGCCGTGCTGCTGCAGTTCCCGCTGTGGTGGTTCTCGATGCCGGCGATCCTGAAGGGCTGGGTGGACCGCGTCTATGCCTACGGCTTCGCCTACGGCGTCGGCGAACATTCCGACGCGCGCTGGGGCGACCGCTATGGCGAGGGCACGCTGGCCGGCAAGCGCGCGATGCTGATCGTCACCACCGGCGGCTGGGAATCGCACTACGCGCCGCGCGGCATCAACGGCCCGATCGACGACGTGCTGTTCCCGATCCAGCACGGCATCCTGCACTACCCCGGCTTCGACGTGCTGCCGCCGTTCGTGGTCTATCGCAGCAGCCGCATGGACGCGGATCGGTTCGCACAGATCCGCGACACGCTCGGCCAGCGCCTGGACACCCTGTGGAGCGCCGCGCCGATCGCGTTCCGCAAGCAGAACGGCGGCGACTACGCCATCCCGGAGCTGACGCTGCGGCCGCAGGTCGCCCAGGACCAGGTCGGGTTCGCCGCGCATGTGATGGGGTGCGAGGAAGCGCGCGCCGCAGCGGCATCGCCCGCGCACGACCAGCCGATCCCTCAGACATGAAGCGCCGCGCTGGACGGTAGGATGGCGCGTGCGGCGACTGCGCCGCGCCTGCCATCGGAGTCCAGCCGCACGTGATCGCCCCCACATTCGCCCGCCTGTTCGTCCTGTGCGCCACCCTGCTGCTCGGCGCCTGCGCCACACAGGCACCGCGCGCGCCCGAGCGCACGCCGACCGAGATCAAGGCCGACATCGCACGGCGCATCCCGGCCGCGATCCCCGACCGCAGCGGCTGGGCCAACGACGTGTACGTGGCGCTGTCCTCGCAGGAACTGGCTACCAGCGCCGACAACATCTGCGCGGTGCTGGCGGTGATCGAACAGGAATCCACCTACCAGGCCAATCCGCCAGTACCCGGCCTGGGCAGGATCTCGCGCGCCGAACTCGGCCGCCGCGCGGCCGCGCTGCATGTTCCCGCGTTCATGCTCGACGCGGCGCTGGCAGTGAATTCGCCCAATGGCCGCAGCTACGGCGAGCGCATCGCCAGCGCGCGCACCGAGCAGGAACTGAGCGCCATCTTCGAGGACTTCGCCGACAGCGTGCCGCTGGGCCAGCGCCTGTTCGGCGGACTGAACCCGGTGCATACCGGCGGGCCGATGCAGGTGAGCATCGCCTTCGCCGAAGCGCATACCGATGGATATCCGTATGCGCAGCAGGACACGGTGCGCCACGAAGTGTTCAGCCGCCGCGGCGGCGTGTGGTTCGGCACCCGCCACCTGCTCGGCTACCCGAGTGACTACGACGCCCTGCTGTACCGCTTCGCCGACTTCAACGCCGGCTGGTACGCCAGCCGCAATGCGGCGTTCCAGGCCGCACTGGCGAAGGCCAGCGGCACCACCCTGGCGCTGGACGGCGATCTGCTGATCCCCGGCAGCGACATCGACCAGCCCGGCGCCACCGAGCGCGCCGCGCGCGGTCTGGGTTCGCGCCTGGCGCTGGACGACAAGGAGATCCGCCGCGCCCTGCAGCGCGGCAACGCCGCCGATTTCGGCGACACCGCGCTCTACCGCAAGGTGTTCGCATTGGCCGAACGCAGCGCCGGCAAGCCGCTGCCGCGCGCGATCCTGCCCGGCATCACCCTGGAAAGTCCGAAGATCACCCGCACCCTCACCACCGCCTGGTTCGCGCAGCGCGTCGCCGACCGCTGGCGCCGCTGCATGAGCAGGTGATCGCAGCGGCATGTCCCGCCGACAGCGCGCTACTTCGGCTTGTCCAACACCAGAAACACCCACGCGATGGCCACCGCCAGCAGCAGCAACAGCAGGGTGACAACCCCGTCCCATGCCATCCAGAACCAATAGCGCCCCGGATCGGCGTCCAGCAGATACACCTGAGGCGAGCCGAAGCGCGATCCGCTCGTGTACACGCCGCTCAGCACTGCCTTCACCAGCCCGTAGAGCTTCAAAAAGGCGCTCGCCGCCGCCAGCGCGACGACCAGCAGCGATACCGGCCAACGCAACCTGCCGGCCAGGCGGCGGCCGAATCCGCGCGTAGCTGCGTTCTCATGCTGCCGTCGTTGACGCTTTCCCATCGCCTGCACTGCCTGCGTTTATGGCCTGCATTCTAAAGCCGCCGCAGCGGCGGGCGCGCGCGGCCACCGCGCCGGCGCAGCGTTGCCGCTATACTTGCCGCGCATCGCCTGCGCAGAACGCGTTACCGGCCCGGACTGCCGCCATTGCACCCATCAAGGATGATCGCGCCAGCCGCGCCCCGGCATGCCGCATGCGTCGATTTCCTTGCCTTTCGCTCCCGCGCCGGTCGCCCGGCGGATAGCGCGTTCCCACCAAGGAAACTCCTCTTGAAACATCTCCTCACCCTCGTCCTGCTGGCCCTGTGCGCGACCGCGCTGTCCGCCTGCGACCCCACCACCGGCAAAAAGAACATGTCGCCGGAGGACTACCTGACCTACAACGTCTCGGCCTGGAACGGCGTCACCTCGGTGACCGCGCCGTGGATCGGCGGCGAGCGCGGCGAGCAGCTGCTGGCCGATGCGAGCGAACTGAAGTCGATGCAGCCGCACCGCAACGCGCTGAACAATCCGCGCAAGCAGATCGCCAGCGCCAACCGGGGCTACGAAGGTTTCGGCATTCCCGAAGACGCGCAGGACATGGACGCCAAGCTGAAGTCGTACTACAAGAACACCGACACGGTGCTGGCGACGCTGCAGGAAATCACCGCGCTGCCCGACGGCTACACCCAGGCGCAGGTGCAGCCGCTGCTGGAACGGCTGAACACCGAATCGGACGCCCTCGACAAGGACGCGACGGCGCTCGACGCCGCGCAGAATGCCTACGCCAAGAAGCACCGCATCCACCTGGTGACCAGCGGCTGAGCGGCGGCGGCAATGGACAAGAAAAAGCGGCCCAGGGGCCGCTTTTTTTATGCCTTACGCCGAGCAGAAAAGCCGAGCGGCGCGTGATTGGCCCTACTGCCCCTATCGCCGCACGCCCTGCCGCGGCAAGCCGAGCAGCCCGATGCGGCGGAACCACATTTCCAGCGGCACCGTGACCAGCGGCGGCAACGCCGCCAGCAGACTCAACAGCCACGCCCACCACGGCCAGCGCAGGCGCACCGCAGCGATCACGCTCGCGACCAGGTAGACCAGGAACGCCACGCCGTGCAGGCGGCCGAACAGCCACACACCCAGTTCGGTGGTCTGGGTACCGTATTTGAGCAGCATGCCGAGCAGCAGGCCGGCCCAGGTCAGGCCCTCGAAGAAGGCGGCGGCGGCGAACAGCCGCCCGACAGGCGACATCGGATGGGAAGGCACAGGCAACTCCAGTGGGAAGAAAGACGCCGCGACGCGATGGCGGCGGCGACGCCCGCTGGCACCATCATTCTACAGACACGGCGCCGGCCGTCGGCACCTGGTCGCGGCCAACACGGCGTCAATCGCCGCCGAGCAACGTATCGAGCATGCGCTGCGGTTGCTCCAGGAACGCGCGCGTCAACCGGTAGTGCTCGGTGTCGCGGTACGCCACGCGCTGCAAGCCATCCTCGCCGATCTGCAGGATGTCCGCATGCGGGTACGCCATCAGGATCGGCGAATGCGTGGCGATCACGAACTGCGAGCGCTGCTGCACCAGCTGATGCAGCCGGGTCAGCATCGCCATCTGCCGCGACGGCGACAATGCCGCCTCCGGCTCGTCCAGCACGTAGAAGCCGTTGCCGCCGAAGCGGTGCAGCATCAGCGCGAAGAACGCCTCGCCGTGCGACTGCGCGTGCAGCGACACGCCGCCGTAGCTGTCGATGACGGGAGCGCTGAACGATGGCGCCCGATCCAGACGCTCGATCTCGCTGGCCACATTGTAGAAACTCTCCGCGCGCAGGAAAAACCCATCGCGCGCACGGCGGCCACTGCGACCCAGGCGCAAGGCCTCGTGCAGATTGGAATGCGACGCTAGCGTGCTGAAGTTGAAATTCCGGGTCCCGCCCTCGGCATTGAAACCCCAGGCCACCGCGATCGCTTCCAGCAGGGTCGACTTGCCGCTGCCGTTCTCGCCGACGATGAAGGTCACCTTGGGATGGAAGCGCAGCACGCCCAGGTTGCGCACCGCCGGCAGCGAATACGGCCAGGCCTGCATCGAGGCCACGCGGTCCTGCTTCAGCGTGACATCCATCAGATAGTGCTCGGCATCGATCGCGCGCACGGGTTCCCTCCCGGCCGGCGGGACGCCGGCGCCACGACGTCAAGTGTCGCGGCGATGCGCACTGCGCGCAATGCGCGCGCAGTGCGGGGCATGCGCCATGGCCGTTCCTGCGCCGATCCGCGCATGCCGCGGGTACGGATTGGCCGCACGGCGTCAGCCGCGCATCGCGATCGCGCTCAGCGACGGTCGTCCAGCACCGCCACGTCCTCCGGCGCCAGCTGCACCATGTCGCTGGCGGCGCCCGTCCCCAGCAGCGAGCGCATCGGCGTCGGTAGACGCACCTGCTGCGCATCGCTGCCATGGTTGATCAGCACCAGCACGCGGCGACGGCCGTCGCTGCGCACGCCGACCTCCACGTCCGCCGGCACGTCCGCCAGCGGCGCGCGCACCTGCGCAGCGCGCAGCCAGTCGCCGGTGAGGCGATCCAGGGTGGCGTCGTCGAGCCAGGCGCCGACGTAGCTGATGCGGCCCTTGCCGACCCGCCGGGTCAGTACCGCCGGCTCGCCGTCCAGCCAGCCGTTGGCCTGGCCGTAGCGCAACGGCACCTCGGTCTGCGCCGCATGCGCCTGCAGTTGCTCGGCCCAGATCTTCGCGCTGCCCTCGCCGGCCGCACCGGCGACCGGGACCGGCTTGTCCAGCGCATAGAACTGCTGCACGCGGCCACCCAGCAACGCGCCCAGCGGACCGGGCTGGCGCTGCGGCTGCAGGCCGTTGTCGGCGTTCTTCATCGCGCTGCGCGGGCCCAGCACCAGATGCCCGCCGCGTTCGACATAGGCCTTCAGCCGCTGCGCCTGCGCTTCGCTGAGCACGTTGAGCGACGGCGCGACCACCAGCTTGTAGCCATCCAGCGGCGCCAGCGCCGAAACCACGTCGACCACCTGCGCCTGCTGCCGCAGCGGGCGGTAGAACGACTTCATCTGCACCACCGGATCGAAGTCGGCCGAGTGCTTCTGGAAACCCAGCGCCCAGCGGCTGTCGAAATCGTTGATCAGCGCCACGTCCGCGTGCGGCGTGGTCCCCGCCAGCGCCGCGCCGGCCTTGGCGAACTCCGCGCCGACCTGCTGGATCTCCGCATACACCGGCACCGGCTCGCCATCGGCGCCGACCAGCGTGCCGTGGTATTCCTCCTGCCCGTTCGGCGCCGCGCGCCACTGCCAGTACGCGACCGCATCGGCGCCGTGCGCAACGGCCTGCCAGGCCATCGCCCGCACCTGGCCCTTGCGCAGCGCCACGTTGGTCGCACGCCAGTTGACGAAGCCCGGCTGCGTTTCCATCACCCAGTAGTTGCGCTGCTTATAGCCGCGAGTGAGATCGTGGCGCGCCGCGTTGTCCACCCAGTCGTAGCGCTCGCCGGCGACATAGTCGTCCCACGCGGCGATGTCGAGCACCTCGTGCACCTTGTAGGCGTCGAAACCGGCGAACCAGCCCATGGTGTTGGTGGTGATGAACTGGCGCGGATCGGCATGTGGGCGGATCGCGTCGATCTGGTTGCGCGAATAGTCGGTCCAGGTGTCGCTGACGAAGCGTTTCCACTCCAGCAGCAGGGCCGGATTCTGCCCGTCCTCGTGCACCGGGATCTGCGCGAAGTCGTTGTAGGTCTGGCTCCAGTACGCGGTCGCCCAGCGCCGGTTCAATTCCTCGATGCTGCCGTACTTGCGTTGCAGCCAGGCATGGAACTGCGCCTTGGCCTCCGGATCGAACGAGGCCTGCGCGTACTCGTTGTCCAGTTGCCAGCCGACCACGTGCGGATTGCGGCCATAGCGCTGCGCCATCTGCTCGGCGATGGCATGGGCGAAACGGCGATAGCGCGCGCTGGCGAAGGAGAACTGCTGGCGGTTGCCGTGTTCGTCGCGCACGCCGTCCTCGCCGACGCGCAGCGTGTCCGGATACGCCTGGGTCAACCACGCCGGCGGCGCCGCGGTCGGCGTGCCGAGCACCACCACCATCTGGTGCCGCGCCGCCGCGGCGATGGCGCGGTCCATCCACCCGAAGTCGTACTGGCCCTCGCGCGGCTCCATGCGGCTCCAGGCGAACTCGCCGATCCGCACCACGCGCACGTGCGCCGCCTCCATCAGCGCCAGGTCGTGTTCCCACTGCGCCTCCGGCCATTGCTCCGGATACCAGGCCACGCCCAGCAGCAACGGCGCGGCATCGGCATAGCGCGTGGCCTGCGCACGGGCATCGGGCGATGCCGCCGCCATTGCGAACAGCGTGCCGAACAACAGCGCGATCGCGCGCTGCGGGAACCAGGAAGGCGATGGCATAGGCGAACTCGTCGATAGTGGGAAAGGCGGCGAGCAACCCCGAGCCGTCGCCACCGCCCATTGTGCGCGCACGCGGGGGACGCCACTTGTGCAACTTGTCGAACTTGGGTGCGCAACTGTGCACAAAACGGGCAATCGCACCGTTGCCTGCGCAGGGTCGCCTGCTGCAGTACTGGGCGGCGTGCGCTGTCCTGGCAGCGTGCGCCGACGCCCGCACGACCCGCCTGGACGGGCATGCAAGACGCTGACGAAAGCAGTACGCAGCGCATCCGCCTGCGCCGGGCGCGTGTCCCAAGACAGCCTCGCGACTGTCCCATGCGCCTGCAACGCGCTTCGCGGAAACGATCCCTGGCTGCCTGCGCGCTGCATCTCAGTTGCCGCAGTTGGCGCATGCACCGATTGTCTATGTCATGTCGACGGCGTAGCGTCACGCCCTGCCACAAACCCCTGTTCCATTCCCCCGGAGCCACCCATGAGAACACCACGGATCCTCGCCACCCTGCTGGCGATGGCCACGGCCGCGTTTTCCGCCGCGCCCGCCCTGGCGCAGAACGTCACCGTCACGCCCAGCGAAACCTACCAGACCATCCAGGGATTCGGCGGCATGAGCGGCGCCGGCTGGATCGCCGACCTCACGCCGGCGCAGGTCGATCTGGCCTTCGGCAGCGACAACGGCCAGATCGGCCTGTCGATCATGCGCATGCGCATCGACCCCTCCAGCTCGGGCTGGAGCCTGCAGGTTCCGGCCGCGGTGCGTGCGCGCTCGCATGGCGCGGTGTTGCTGGCCACGCCGTGGTCGCCGCCGGCGTACATGAAGTCCAACAACAGCCTCAACAACGGCGGCAAGCTGCTGCCGCAGTACTACGGCGCCTACGCCAAGCACCTGCTGGACTTCTCCACCTACATGTCCGGCAAGGGCGCGCCGCTGTACGCGCTGTCCGTGCAGAACGAGCCGGACTGGCACCCGGACTACGAGTCGGCGGAATGGAACGCCAGCGACTTCACCAACTTCCTCAGCGCCCAGGGCGCCAGCTTCGGCAACCTGAAAGTGCTCGCTGCCGAGTCGTTGAACTTCAATCCCAACCTGACCGATGCGTTGCTCAACAGCAGTGCCAGCCAGCACGTGGACATCATCGGCGGCCATCTGTACGGGGTGCAGCCAAAGGACTATCCGCTGGCGCGCAACAAGGGCAAGCAGCTGTGGATGACCGAGCACTACACCGACAACACCGACGGTAACGCCTGGCCGTCCGCGCTCGGCGTGGCCAGCGAGCTGCACAAGAGCATGGCCGCCAACTACAGCGCCTACATCTGGTGGTACATCCGCCGCAGCTACGGCCTGATCACCGAAGGCGGCGCGGTCAGCAAGCGCGGCTACGCGATGGCCCAGTACGCGCGCTTCGTGCGTCCCGGCGCCAAGCGGATCGGCGCGACCGCCGCGCCGTACAGCGATGTCGCGGTCACCGCCTACAAGCGCGCCGACAACAAGATCGTGCTGGTCGCGGTCAACACCGGCACCCAGTACCGCGAACTGAAGGTCAGCCTGCCCAGCGGCAGCGCCGCCAGCTTCACCAAGTACAGCACCTCGGCCAGCGTCAACGTCGGCTACGGCGGCGCGTACCAGGTCAGCAACGGCCAGACCGCGTTCTATGTCGACCCGCAGAGCGTGGCGACGTTCATCAGCAACTAGCGCAGCCGCGACGCATCGCCAGCGGCGATGCATCCACTGCCACTCGGCCGGCGGACGCTCAGTCGAGCCCGGCCAGGAACGCCAACAACGCGGCGTTGAACGCGTCGGCATGGCTGACATTGCAGCCATGCGGCGCATCCGGCAACACCACCAGCGTGCTGCCGGCGATGGCGCGATGGGTACGCTGCCCGGAGCCTTCGAACGGCACCGTCGCATCGGCGTCGCCATGCAGCACCAGGGTCGGCACATCGACCGCGCCCAGGTCGCGGCGGAAGTCGGTGGTGCCGAACGCCTGCATGCAGCCGAGCGCGGCGGTCTGGTCGCTCTGCTGGCACAGCGCGATCGCCTCCTGCCGCTGCGCCTCGCTGACCTTCAGCGCGCCGTTGGCGCTGAAGAACTGGCGGGTGAACTGGTCGAAGAACGTCTCGCGCGACGCGCTCAGTCCCTGTTTCATTTCCTCTGCCTTGTCCTTGCTCAGCGGGCCGTCCGGGTTGTCGTCGGTCTTGAGCATGTAGGGCGGTACCGCGGAAGCGAACACCACCCCGCCCAGGCGCGCACTGCCTTGCCTGGCCACATAGCGCGCGACCTCGCCACCGCCCATCGAGAAGCCCACCAGCACGGCGTCGTGCAGGTCCTTGTCCTCGATCACGCCTGCCAGGTCGTCGGCCAGCGTGTCGTAGTCGTAGCCGTCGGCTGGCTTGTCCGAGCGGCCGAAGCCGCGGCGATCGTAGGCCACCACGCGGTAACCGGCGTCCTGCAACGGTCCAACCTGCGCCTGCCATGCCGCGACCGACAACGGCCAACCGTGGATCAGCACCACGGGCCGACCGCTCCCGCCGGTGTCTTCAACGTGCAGGCGGACGCGCGATTGTGCTGCAGTCATGGTCGTGGCTCACGAACGGAAGGAACCGCAAGCTTCCATGCCGGCCTGTCCGGCGTACGTGAGCGCAATGTTGCCAAGGCGTCAATGGCGCCGCGTCACATCGATGTCAGCCGCTGCGCTGCATCGCTCGCGCGAGTTGCGCCAATGCGCTCGCCGCCAGACTGCGCAAGTCTGCAGAAATGGCTGCGGCCTGCACGACACGCTCCCAGAACTCCAGCGCCATCGTCGCGCGGCGCGCCAGTCGTCGCGGTATTCCGGTGTGGGCAAGGCCAGCGTGTAGTCGCGCTCGACCACTTCGCCGCTCGCCGCAGGACGCAACGCCATCGGCAGCATGTCGTAGGAAGGGGCCAGCGCCAGCGGGCGCGTATCGGCAAGCAAGGCGCCCGCATTGCCTAGGGGCATGTCGTTGTTGCCGATCAGCGCGCCGAACCTGCCGTACACGCCAAACCGCCGTACATCGTCGCGGTCGAGGCTCCCTGGCTGAGCGGCAGCGCGGTCGAGTCGCGGAGGCGGGAGTCACTCATGGGAGTGACTGAATAGAACATTGAATGGATAGCCAAGCCATGCCCGCTACCGATCCACTTATACATCAGTCACTTCCTTTCGTTGCGCAAACGCAAACAGGGGAAAATTTGAATAAATAAAGACTGGATGCATGACGGATCGCTGGTGCCAGGGTGGTGTTCGCCGCAGCGAAACCCACCCTGGCGCCGACCAAAAAGCAGCGCCCACCGGCCGACACTGCAGTGCGGATATGCGACAGCCACGTCTTAGGGAAGGAGCACGACTATCCCCGAGCGGAACTCGCAGGCGCCATGGCCGTGCAAGGCCCGCTCGGCAGCCTCATCGATGGGCCTGCCGAGCGGGAATGCCAAGATCCCTAGGTCCAGTTGTCGTCGCCCCCCAGGCTGCCATCGTCCGAAAAGTCCTGGTCGGCGTCCTGCAGCGGCGCATCGTCGTAGTAGTTGTTGGTGACGTTCTCGACCACGGTGGGCTGCGACGACCCACCGCCCAGGAAACCGCCATGGTGACTGCCAAGCAGGCTCTCCACGCCCTCGAACAGCAACATGCCGCCGGCCACGCCTGCGGCCGTGGTGGCGGCGGTGCCGAGAAAACTGGGACCGCGCGCGGCCGGCGCCGCGACCGGCGCCTGGTCCGGCACGCTGGCGCCGCCGCCGAACAAGCGCTCGCGCCAGCCCGGTGCGGCCTGCGGTGCGGGCGCGGGCGGCAACGGCGGCGGCCCCGCATTGAAGCCCTGGCCCAGGAAACTCGCAGCCGGCGGCGGTGGCGGCGCGGCCTGCTGCAGCTGCGCGATCTGCGCCTTGGCGTTCTCCAGCGCGTGTTCGAGCAGCAATGCCCGCTGCACCAGCAGATAGGCGGCATCGGGCTGGCCGGCCAGGCGCTCGCGGATCAACGCGTCCGCCTGCGGATCCATCGCCACGCCGCTGGCGCTGCGCACGCGGGCCAGGAAATCTTCGAGTAGCTGTTGTTCTTGCGGAGTCATACCAATACCTGGAAGAGGTGACCGGCTCGATGCCGGCAGGCACAGCATGGGCACGGACGCGCCGGCGCCAAGGGCGGCTGCGCGGCCTGGTGCGGCGACATTCATCAAAGCCCCGAGGCTGGCGCGCTCGCACCAGGATGCAATCGACGACATCCGCGTCGATTCCGGCATGACTTCCGGCATTTCCGACCCGATCGCCAGTGACTACACTTGTAGTCAAATACGACTACGCAGGGTGAACGGCGATGCAGTGGCGAAGAATGCAGTGGATACCCGCGCTGGCATTGATCGCCTCCGCGCCGGCATGGGGCGGCGAACAATGGATCGTGGCCACGGATCTGTGGGGCAACCGCAGCTATCAGACGCTCGAGCTGGACGCGGCCGGCACGCAGCTGCAGGGCCGGCTCGACAACGCTCCGGTTCGCGGCACCCGCCATGGCGATGCGCTCGCCTTCGTGGCCACCTCCGCCGATGGCAGCGTCTACCGCTTCGACGGCCGCGTGGAGGGCGAACGCATGCGCGGTCGCAGCGACCAGCCCGATCCCAATGCCGCCGACGTGCGCGCCTTCCATGCGTTCGACGCCTGGCGCGTGCCGGCCCGCGACACCGCCGCACCGCGCACGCACGACTTCGTGCCCAGCGACTACGCCAATACCTTCAGTGCCGATCGCCCGCCGGTGCTGGTGCTCTGGCCGGGCGACACGCTGCGCACGCAGACGCTGGATTCCGGCGGCGTGGATGCAGGCGGCGTCACCCGCGCGTTGTTCGGCAATCCGCAGGTCGGGCCGTTCTTCGTCGTCGGCGCCGAGGCGGGCGATACGCTCGCCATCCACGTGGTCTCGCTGCGGCTTAACCGTGACTCCGCCGACAGCCTCGACGGCCTGGTCGGGCGCCTGCAGACCCCGCGGGTGGCCGCGCAGGCCGCCGCACTCGGCAAGCACGTGCGCTGGCGCCTGGACCGCGATGCGGCACTTGCGCGCCCCGTCGACGGCGAAGGGCCGATGCAGCACTTCGCGATCCCGCTGCGACCGATGCTCGGCGGCCTGGCGCTGGCGCCCGGCTTCGGCAGCGCCGCCCTGTCCACCGGCGATACCGGCGCCAGCGGCGGCAACATGGATTTCAATGCCGTGATCCAAGGCAATACCGTGTATCTGCCGGTGCAACAGCCCGGCGCGTTGCTCTATCTCGGCGACGGCCACGCACTGCAGGGCGATGGTGAGACCACGCAGTGGGCGCTGGAAACGTCGCTGGACGTGGAACTGCGGGTAGAACTGATCAAACACCGCGCGATCGCGATGCCGCGGGTCGAATCGCCCGAGCAGATCATGACCCTGGGCCAGGCCGGCTCCAGCGACGACGCGCTGCGCGTGGCCACCTCCGGCATGCTGCAGTGGCTGCAGCAGGACTACGGCCTGTCGCTGGCGCAGGCCACCCAGGTGCTGGGCGTGGCGGTGCAGTACCGGGTGGCCAATCTCGCCGGGCGCAGCATCGGCGTAGCCGCCAGCATCGACAAGACGGTGTTGCGCACGCTGGAGGCGCCGGCGCACTGAAGCGCGTTCGCCTACGCAGCTACCGCCAGCACCATCGTGGTGGGAGCGACTTCAGTCGCGACGCGCGTTACCGGCAATGCCTGTCGCGCGCGATGGCCCAGGAGCGAACGGCACTGCCACGAAGTCCCACACCGCGCCTCGCCCCACACCCTGCAACCGCATGCCCAGCTCGACGCCTATTCCTCCACGGCATCGTCCACAACAGCCTCATCTGCCGCGATTTCGCCGCGCGGCAGACGCACCGCCCACATGTTGTCGATCAGGTTCGGATACGGACGGCCGTTCTCCTCCGCGCGCTGCTGCGCCGCGGCCTTCTGCGCAGGCGACAGCGGTTGCGAACGCTGGCCGCGCGGCTTGGGTTTCTTCCAGGGCGGTGTTTTGGAGGTGGGCATGGGCATTGGCGGGAAGCGCGAAGTGGGCAGCGTGAAGCACGGCGGCTCGCGGGAAAGTGAACGCTGCACGCGCGCCCAGGCAGACCCGACCCGACTGCCCTATTCCGAATCGATCCCGGCCAGCGCGAACACCCAACCCGGCACCGCCGGCTCGCCGGCATAGAAGTCCTTGGGCTTGTGCTCGGCCATGGCCCAACGGTGCAACCAGCTGATGCCACCGCCGCCGGTATAGCCCTCCGCGTGCCGGTAGGCCGGGTCGCGCAGCGCTTCGTCCAGGGTAACGAACGCATAGCCGCGGCGGCGCGTGGCGGCGATCAGCTCCGGGAACGCGACCGCGTTCAACTCGTTGGCATGCATCAGCCATACCTGCGCGATGCGGTGGCCGAACAAGCGCTGCGATTGCGCCTCGAAATAATCCAGCTTGTTGAGCATGTACGGCACGTAGCCCTTGCGCAGCCGCAGCAGCGTGGCCTCGCGCGCCGCACCATCCGGCTCGGTCTCCAGCACCCGCGCATAGGCGAAGGCCCACACCCAATCGCCGTTGTCCACGGTGACCGGCGCGATGCGGTAGCCGCGCGCGGCGACGAAGGCGACCACCGCCTCGCGATCGGCATCGCTGCGGCCGGTCGCCAGGTAAGGATGGCGGAACCAGCGCAGCGGCTGCCCGTACTCGGCCAGCAGCGGTCGCAGCGTGCGCTCGCCGCGTACGATCGCGTCCTCGTAGGCCGGCAACCCCACCTCGTGCAGATTCACGTGGCCGTAGGTGTGATTGCCCAGTTCGTAGCCCGCATCCAGCCAATCGCGCAGCATCGCCACCCGCTGCGGTTGCAGCTGGCCGTCCTGTTCGAGCTTGTCCTCGTTGACGAAGCCGACGATCGGCACGTTCGCCTGCTTCAACGACGCCATCAGCTGCGCGTGAAACGCCGGCACCTGCGCGGCCGGCGTCTTGCCCATGCGCTGCCACGGCAGATCGTCGATGGTCACTGCGATACGGCGATCGTCTTGCGCCTGCGCGACGCCGAATACGGCCAGCAAGGCCAGCAACACGAAGCGGTAGCGGTTCATCGGCCTCACCAGATCCCGGAGAACGCAAGTCTAGCGGCTGCGGCCGCTTCCATGCCCACAACGCGCGCGCACCAGCGCCGATCGCTGACACAGCTTCCGCGTCGTCGGCGGCTTGCCTAGCTCCTTGATCAAAAACAACGGAGCAGCGTTGCGGCATGGCATGATCCGGCCCTGTCCATGCGTTGGACCAATCGAGCCAATGCGGCCAGGAGATCGAGATTGAGCAAATCGTTGTCGGTGGGATTGCTTGCAGTGCTTCTGGTCGCCTGTACCGATACGTCGCAGGCACCGGCGCCGACGTCCGCGCAACACGCGGCGAAACAAACGCCGGCCGCGCGCACCATGGCGTCGGTCGCCGGCGCGCAACGCGGCGAAGGAAAGCCTTACGAAATCGCGGACAGCCAGGTCTGGAACGTGCCCGATCCAATTTCAGGCCGCGACTATCAAGTATTCGTCGCGCTGCCGCGCTCCTATTCCGACGACCCCAGCCGCCGCTATCCGGTGCTCTACGTTACCGACGCCGACTACTCCTTTCCTCTGGTCCGGCAGATCGCACGGCGCTTGAACGGCGAAGGGCCGGCCATCGACGATTTCATTCTGGTCGGCCTTTCCTACGCGATCGGCGACGAGCCCATGCCCAGCCGACGACGCGACTACACGCCCACGCCGGAAGGCGGAGCGAACGCAGCGCCGAACGCAACGCATGGCAAGGCGGACGCCTACATCGCCTATCTGCGCGACCAGGCGTTGCCGTTCGTGGCGCAGCGCTATCGCACCGACGAACACCGGCGCCTGTTCCTCGGCCACTCCTACGGCGGCCTGCTCGGCGCGCAGATCCTGCTGACCGCGCCGGAGATGTTCTCCGGCTACATCCTCGGCAGCCCGTCCTACTGGTACGGCGAGCACGCCATGCAGGCCCAGGAAAAGGCCTTCGCCGCCAGCCACAAGGACTTGCCGGCGCAGGTCTACATGTACGTCGGCGAATACGAGCAGCGGCGTTATGGACAGAACTACGACATGGTGTCGGATGCGCAGGAGATGACGCGGACGCTGCGAGCGCGGGGCTATCCGTCGTTGCAGCTGCAGTTGGACGTGCTCAACGACGAAGACCACCTGAGCGTGGCGCCGCGCGGGCTCACCCATGGATTGAAATACCTGCTGGGCACCAAGGAACCCCGATGACACGACCCCCACGCCGATCGGCGAACCGGTACGCACGCGCAGCGTTGGTTGCCCTGGCCGCCGCATCGGCTGCCGCGGGCGCGGCGGAGCCGCCAATGGCGCCGGCGCCGGGGACGGGTTTCGAGGTCGAACGCTACGCGGTGACCCTGCATCCCGATCTGGTCACCACCGCCGTCGCCGGGACACAGAGCATCACCCTGCGCGGCACGCAGCGGGTGTCGCAGCTGGTGTTCTCGCCCAACGCGTTGCAGCTGCACGCAGCGACGCTGAACGGGCGCGCGGTGACGGTGGTCAGGCGCGCCGACGGCATTGTCTTCGACCTGCCCGTGCCGCTACAGAAGGGCGCGACCGCCACGCTCCGCTTCGCGCTGGAAGGCGTGCCGGCGCGCGGCCTGATCCGCGCCGGCGATGGCATCTACAGCAGCTATTTCGCCTGCGACTGGATGGTCTGCCTGCAGGACGCGCCCGGCGACAAGGCCGAATTCGCGCTCGACCTGCTGCTGCCGGCAGGCGCGTCCTCGCTGGGCGTCGGCAAGGCGTTACCGCTGCGTGCACGCCGCGACGACTTGGTCCTGCATCGCTGGCGCTCCACACGGCCCTACTCGGCCTACCTGTTCGGCTTCGCCGCGGGAACCTTCGCCAAGGCCACGGTCAAGACCGACGTGGGCGAGCTGGTGTACATGGACGCCACCGGGCAAGGGACCGACCTGGCGGCGGCGTTCGCACAGGCGCCGGGCATCGCACGCTTCCTGGCCGACAAGGCCGGCATCGCACTGCCCGACCGGCGCTACACCCAATTGCGAGTGCCGGGACAGGAAGCACAGGAAGCCGCGACGTTTTCACTGATCGGCCAGGAGGCACTGGAGGAGGACAACCAGGCACCGTCAGAGGCGTGGATCGTGGCCCACGAGATGGCCCACCAGTGGTGGGGAAATCTGGTCACCTGCGCGTCGTGGCAGGACTTCTGGTTGAACGAAGGGATCACCACCTTCATGACCGCAGCCTGGAAGGAACAGGCGGTCGGAGCTGACGCCTACCGGCAGGAGCTGGAACAGGCGCAGCGTCGGCTCGAGCGCGCCCGCGCCGCGGGATTCGACAAGCCGCTCGCCTGGTCGGGCAGCTATCCCTCCCTCGGCATGCGCCGCGCGGTCCAATACAGCAAGGGTGCGCTGTTCCTCGCACATTTGCGCGAGCGCCTGGGCGAACAGGCCTTCTGGAACGGCATCCGTGGATTCACCCGCGGCCATGCGGGAAAGACCGTCACCAGCCGCGATTTCCAGGCCGCGATGGAGCGCGCCAGCGGCCAGGACCTGTCGGCCATCTTCGCCGAATGGGTCTACGGCGCCACGGAGCCGGCGCCAGCCGCGATGCCGCCCGCGACGGCAACTGCTGCGCCGACCCGATGAGCGAAGCGTGGCAGATCGACGACCTGCCACGCCCTGCGCTCACATCGCCTTCTTGATTGCTTCCGCTTTCGCCAGATGCTGCTCGACGTGGGTCTTGGTCTCGGTCAGGTGCGCCTTGACCGGCTCCGTCGAGGCTGCCGCCATCATCTGTGTGTCGATCAACTGCAAAGCCTCCTTGTGCCCGGCGATCATCGCGTCGATGTAGGCCGCGGCGTAGTCCTTGCCGGACTTCTGGCCCAGCGTCGTCAGCTCCTGCTCGCCCTTGGTCTCGAGTTGCTTGACGTCGGGCGTCTCGGCCAGCGTGCCGAGCGCCTTGGTCTTCTCCAGGTTCTCGGAGTGCTCTTTCTCCATCATCTTCGCGTACTCGAGCACCGCGCCTGTCACCTTCTTTTCCTGCGCCTGCTTCGCCGCGGCGATTTCGTTCTTGTCGACCGCTCCCAGCAAACCCAAGGCGATGTCATCGCCGGAACTCGCGCGCGCAGCGCCCTCCGGCGCCGGACTCGCCTCGCCGACCGGCGGCGTGGTGGGGGTGGCAGCGCCGCCCACCGGCGTCGGCTCGGTGCTTGCGGCGGCCGGCGTGTCGGCCGTCGGTGCCGGCGCGTCGTTGTCCTTGTTCGGCTTGCAGCCCGCGATGGCCAGCGCAGCCGCGACGGACAGGACCAACAGTGAATGTTTCATGTGCGATTCCCTCTTGGATGGGAGCATCAGCATCGCGCCATGCAGGTGAAGAAGGCTCATGCAATTTTCCTGAATTCTTCAGTTAGCCACTTCACGGAATGCGCACTCGGCGGATTGCACGTCGGCGTATCGCCACCTCCGGATGGACGGCGGCGAGCGGCGATATCGCGCTCCCGACACCGCAGCTCTTCGTGATGCGCTGCACGTCGATCGTCAGGATCGATCGCATGCCTGCGCGTGCATCACTCAGTACTTGAGCGCATCCGCCGCAGGCGCAAGCGGCGCGAACCGCGCGCCGGTGAAATCGTGCAACAAACGGAAAACCGCTTCGCCTTCTTGTGCATAGCGCCGGAAATCGCTTTTGACGAGGCGGTACAGGCAACCGTTGCGGGCGAACACCAGATCGCCGCCATCCCAATCGGCCCAGTCGGTGCCGGGCAGGTCCAGCAGCACGGCGCCCTCGCGGTCCAGCACACGATGATCCAAGCTGTACCACGCTTCGTTTTCGCGGCCGATCGCATGCAGCAGCGATTGCAGCCGGCGTCCGCTGGCGCCAGCCTTCTCCCATACACGCGGCCAGTTGAAGCGATAGAGCGTGGTGGAACTCATGCCGCCGGTTTCGCCCGCACCCGCATCGATCGCCTGCCAGCCATCGCGCTGCCGCAGCACGCCATCGATCGGCTGGTCTTCGCCGCCGCCCGAGCCACGGCCGAACGGCCGGACCTGCATGTCGTGCGGCACCTGGAAGCCGGTCGGCAGCGGAAAGGGATCTCGGCCTTGCTGCGGGCGATGGTTCAACAGCAGCGTGCGCTCGTCCTCGAACATGCCGCCGCCGCCCCAGCAGTCGCCCTTCGGCCACAATGCCAGCGCGGTGAAGAACGGCGGACGCGACAGCGCCGTCCACGTGACGAAATCGCCATGCTGCTTGGACGCGAAATACACCAGCAACCGGCCCGACGGCGACAGATCGCAACGCCGCTCGTAGATGCGGCCCTTGAACCACTGCCCGTGTTCGAAGCTGTCGTCGCGCAGGTCCCAGCGGATCAGCTGCACCTGCTTGCTGGGCCCGCGGCGGAAGATCACCCCGCTGCGCGCATCGCGCGCAAGCAATGCGTAGAGCCGCGTGGCGGGTGCACGGTGTCCGTCGTCGTGCCGAGTCGGTTGCAAGCGATCGTCTCCATGAAACCACAGGCTGCCCGAACCCGCTGCGTACGTCCGGATGGACCGACACTCGGTTCTGCGCAGTTGCCAATCCTACCCGCATGCGCCGCGACAAGCAGGCCACCCAACTGCACGAAGCGGTGAGTTTCCTGGCAATGCCTCGGCTGCAGCACACGCAGCGACACCCTTCGAAGACGCCACCGCCGAGACGCATGGAACGATCGCCGGGACCATGCGCCATCCTGCATTCGCATGCGTCTGCGCATGCATGACACGCGTAAAAAAGGCGCGGTAAGCTGCGGGCACTCCGCCATGTCCCCATGCCCTCTCATGCGCCATGTCCAGACCGATGCCCTCTCCATCGACCTGCCCGATCGCTTCAGCACCGTGCGGCAGATCGGCCAGTGCATCAAGGCCGCCTATCCCGTCGCCGACGACGAGGTCTCGCTCGGCATCGTGATCGCGCGCCACAAGACGGCGCACGACACAGCCGCCGATCCGTGGGCGCACTTCCGCGCCGAGTGCCGCACACGGCGCGGCGACGTGGAGCTGCTGTCGGAGCAGGCGCTGGACATCGACGGCCATGCCGCGCTACGGATCGCTTCGCAGGGCAACGGCTATGCCTACCTGTTCGTCATGGTCCAATTGGACGACGCGTTGTACCTGGACATCGCGGGCGATTGCCCGGCGGGGACCGAGGCCGAGCACTTTCCGGTACTGGACGCCGCCCTGCGCAGCCTGCGCGTGACCGGCGATCCCGCCGCCGCCCTCGCGGCGCACGAAACCTGGATGCAGGACATGTTCGGCGGCGATGAGGACGAAGAAGACGCCGACGATGCGCATCCCGCGCCGGTGGCCGCGCCGGCGGAACCGTTCCGCATTCCCGAGGACGGCGTGGAGGTGTTCCAGATCGACGACCTGGCATTCGACGTCCCGCGCGAGACCGCGCCCAGCATCGGCACCGCGAGCAGCACCGGCGGCGAGCTGAGCATCGACCTGCAGGCCCGCGCGCGCAAGGCGGACGCCGCCGCGCGGCCGCACCTGGTGGACGAGGCCAAGGTCTATTTCCGCTTCTCGGTGAAGGGCATCCACCACGCCGGGATTCCGACTGGTCGGATCCGCTTCGAGGACGATCGCGCGCCGGACCAGCAGGCCTATCTCTGGTCTGGCGGACTGCGTTACGACCTCAAGCTCTGGGGCGAACTGGTGCTGGAACAGGGCTGGGTCGGCTTCAGCGGCTATCTGCAGGCCGATGGCGCGGGCCCTCGCTATCCGGTGCGCATCGCGCGCAAGCTGGCGATGCATGCGCTGGATTGGTCGCACTACCGTTTCACCTCGATGGACGAGCTGGCGAGCGCGCCGCCCGGCGTGCCGCGCCACGTGCACCTGACCAACCTGGCCGGGCCGACGCTGCCGCACGCGCTGTACGCCTATCCGGCGCTGCGCTCGCTCAGCCTCTACTACGACGACGACGCCATCGCCGCCAATGGCGTGTGGGAATTGCCGGACGCAGTGGCCGGCCTATCCAATCTGGAAGACCTGACGATCGTGAGGGCCAGCGCGCTCGAACAGCTGCCCGCCGCACTCGGGGCGCTACGCGGATTGCAGCGCCTGCATATCACCGGCACCGGCATCCGCACGCTGCCGCCGCAACTGCTGTCGTTGCCGCTGGTGTATTGCGTGCTGGACAACAACGCCCTCGCGCAGCTGCCCGAGGCACCGTTCCCCGCCACGCTCAAGACCCTCTCGCTCGCACGCAACCAACTGCAGACCGTGCCCGCCAGCGTGGCCGCGTTGCCGGCGCTGCAACGGCTGGATCTCACCCACAACCCGTTGACCGCGCTGCCGGCCGGCCTGGAACGCATCGAGCGATTGGAACTGGAACTGCCAAAGAAGCACGCGCTGTTGGACTACCGCTACAAGGGCGCCGACGGTCAAGGCACCATCGCCTTCGACGACGCCGCCTTTTTCGCGCGCAACGACGCGACACTGGCCGGACAGTTGGAGGAGGCGCTGGCCAGCGATGCGCAGTGGACGCCGTACCGCTCCGGGATGCAGGCGCTGGCCTGGCATGCGGTGGCACTGGCCACGGACGCGCCGGACGACTACCGCGCACGCGGCAATACCCGCTTCGGCGGACTGCCCGACCTGCCGCCGGACATGCCCTACCCGCGCCACACCGACGCCGACGGCAGCACCAGGCCCATGCAGTTCATCGCCCAACTGGACTGCGCGCAGCTGGCGCCGCTGCAGCGCTACCTGCCGCGGACCGGCGTGCTGTACTTCTTCATCTCCGACCAGGAAGACCTCGCGCCACGGGTCTTCCATTACGACGGCCCGGACGACGCCCTGCAGACGGCGGCGGACCTGACGCGCGATGCCGCGCAGATCGATGGCATGGAGGACGACTCCCTCCCTTACCGCGCAAGCGCCGCCGCTTGGATCAGCGTGCCGCACTTCTATTCCGACGAAGCGTATTACCAGGGAGCGGCCGAGGGCCTGGACGGCCTGGAGGACGCGTACGAACTGGTCGAAGCGCTGCGCGACCGCCTGGCGGCGCAATCCACCGTCCAGCCGGTGCACGGCGTGAACAGCCATGTGTTCAAGCAGCACGACACCCCGCTCAGCGAAGCCGCCAACCGCCTGCGCGGGCGCGCCGAGGACTTCATGGTGCTGCTGCGCGTCGCCTCGGACCCGCACCCCGGCTTCTGCTTCTGGGACGCGGGCGAACTGTATTTCGTGATCCACAAGAGCGACCTCGCCAAGCGCGATTTCTCCAACGTGTATTGCGGACTGGAGAGCAGCTAGGCGCGCGCATCTTTGCGCGTTGGCGCCGGGATGCGGTGACATCCTGAGTGCCGAACCGACACCGCGGCATCGGCGGCAAGGAACGCAGCCAGCGCCGCACCGAATCGGCAAGCGCTCGGCATCCGCCGCGACATGCCGGCGGCGGCAACCGCGCCCCACGCAAACTCGATAAGATCGCCGCCGGACTTCAGCGCAATCGGACCGGGGGCAACGTGGCATCGAACCAGCGGACTTGGCTGCGCGACGCGGGCCTGTGCATCGGATTCGTCTTCGGCATGGCGGCGTCCAGCGGCGTGCAGGCCCACTCGGTGTCGGTCTCCAGTCCCGATCGCAGGATCGTGGCGGTGCTCAGCGACGACGACGGCGCGCTGCGCTACACGATCGAGGCCGACGGTCAGGCGCTGCTCGCGCCTTCGCCGCTGGGGATCCGCGTGGACGGCCTGGAACTCGGCGCGCACAGCACGATCGGCAACGTACGCCGCGGTGCCACCGATGCACGCTATCGGCTCAACGGCGGCAAGGCCGTGGCGCGCGACCGTGCCACGACCGCGACGGTGTCGCTGACCGCGCACGGCCGCGCCTTCGAAGCGGACCTGCATGTCGCCGACGACGGCGTCGCGGTACGTTTGCGTCTGCCCGCGCGCAAGGACAGCAACGTCGAGGCCGACCGCTCCGGATGGACCTTGGCCGAGGACGATCCGCCGGTCTGGGCCACCGCGCTCCTGCCCGATTACGAGAACAGCTACACCGGCCTGTCGCTGCGCAGCCTGGGGGCGGGACGCTACGGCCTGCCGCTCACCGCGCACAGCAAGGGATTCTGGATCACCCTGAGCGAAGCGGCGGTGGTCGACTACGGCGACCTGGCCATCGAGCGCGCGGCGGACGGCAGCCTGGCCGGCGTGCTCTATGCCGATCCGCAGGGCTGGCGAACGGACGCCGCCATCGTGCAACCGTGGCGCGTGACCATCATCGCCCGCACGCTGACCGACCTGGTCAACTCCACCCTGGTGCAGAACCTCAACCCGCCGCCCGCGCCCGCCCTGGCCGACGCGAACTGGATCAAGCCGGGGCGCTCGGCATGGCAATGGCTGGCAGTCGGCGAGCCACGCGAGGACGAGCAGCGGCAATGGGTCGACTGGACCCACCAGCTGGGCTTCGAGTACTACCTGGTGGACGACGGCTGGAGCACATGGAAACAGCCGTGGGAGACGCTGGCCGATACGGCGCGCTATGCACGCGCACAAGGCGTCGGCCTGTGGCTGTGGGTGCACAGCCGCGAGGTGCAGCATGCGTCCGAGCGCAAGGCGCTGCTGCGCAAGATCGCCGCCACCGGCATCGTCGGGGTCAAGGTCGATTTCCCGGCGCCGGCCAGCCGCGACTGGTCCAACTGGTATACGGACGTGGCGCGCGACGCGGCGGCCGAACACCTGATGGTGGATTTCCACGGCGCCATGAAACCCACCGGCACCGAGCGCACCTGGCCCAACGTCCTCACCCGCGAGGGCGTGCGCGGGCACGAATGGCACATCACCCGCTACAAGCGCGTACTGGCCGCCGACCACGACACCATCCTGCCCTTCACCCGCTACGTCGTCGGCCCCGGCGACTACACGCCCACCGTGTTCGAACCGAAGGAACTGATGGGCAACAGCTGGGCGCACGAACTGGCGCAGATGGTCCTGTTCACCTCGCCGTTCCTGGCGATGGGCGGCCATCCGCAGACCTATCTCGCCAATCCCGCCCTGGACGTGCTCAAAGCGGTGCCCGCCACATGGGACGAAACCCTCGTGCTGCCCGGCAGCGAGCCGGGCAAGGTGGCGGCTATGGCCCGCCGCCATGGCAGCGACTGGTTCATCGCGGTGATCAACGGCGGTGCTGCCACGCGCATGACGCTGAAGCTGGATTTCCTGAAGAAGGGCAACTGGAAACTCACCGAATTGCGCGATGCACACGCGCGGCCGGATGCGTGGGAGCGCAAGGAACGAGACGTGACGCGGGATGAAGCGATCGCGTTGGAGTTGGCGCCGCGTGGCGGATTCGTCGGTTATCTGAAAGCGCAGTAGGCACTGCACCTCGACAACGCTTTCCGACGGCGCATGGCCGCGATCGTACCGGGCCCTGCGACTACCACAGGCCCGGATGTCACGTGCAAACGAACAGCTTGGCAGCGAGGCCAGGCAAGCTACTTGGCGATGACCGAGGTTCCGGACGGCACCATGTAGCACGCCTGCGCCTTGGCGCAGGCCTCGGCGTTGATCTCGGCGATCTGGCTGGCCAGGTACTGCTCCGGGGTCAGCCCCATGCGATTGCGGTAGGCGTTGTCGGCGTCGGCCTTGGCCACCTGTTCCTGCTCGCGCTGGCGCTCGGCGGTGGTGGCCTCGACCAGGGTCTTGACCCGCTGCTGCTGCGCGGCGGTGAGGTTCATCTGCTGCAGCACATCCGCATTGGGCCGCGCACGGCCTAGGGTGATGTTCTGGATCTGGATCGGCAGGCCCTGCTCCTTGACCAACGCGCGCACGCTCTCGGTGACCGCATCGTCGATCTTCCGCGCGGTGTCCGGGTCGCTCATCATCCGCGTCATGTCGTAGCGCTTCACCTGGTCGCGCACGATCGCCGCGTACTGGCTGGCCACGTTGTTCTTGAACCAGTCCTGCCCGAAACCCGACAGCAGCAACGCCGGCGCGGTGATCCGGTATTGGATCTGAGTGGAGAAGTCCAACAGGATGTTGTCGCTGGACGAGAAATCGTCGAACGCCACCTGCACCGTCTGCGGCGTGACATCCACGTACACCGCCGACGTGGTCCACCAGGCATAGGTCCGGCCGGGCTCGCGCACGTCGTCCAGGCGGATGCCGCCCTTGCTCCAGAAAATGGGTTTGTCGACCAGCACGGCCTGCTGCCCCGGATCAGGCGAGACCACGGTACACGCGCAGAGCAGGCTCGCCATCGCGGCGGCCAACGGAAGGTGTTTCATCGATGCCCCCTGATCGGCCGGCGCGGCCCGCGGCCCGTTGTGCCATAAATGCTAGCCGATCACCGCGAACCTGCACCAGAGGTTGCCGGCCCCAGCACCGGACATGGTGCGCGCGAGGCGTTCGGATCGATCTCAGCGTCCGAGCCTCCACGCCCGCAACCCCGACACCGCCTGTTCGAGCCCCCGTCCCTAACGCACATCGGCAATGCTGCCGTTGCTCACCAGGTCCGGCATGCCCCCGGAGCCGACGACGTCGCTCTCTGCCCACGCTCGACTTCCAGCGTTCATGCCGTCCCAGCGGACGCCCGGCTAAGCTCCGATCGACGCCAAGGACTCCAGGGAGGACACGCACGATGTCACAGCACGCCATCGAGGATCTGGTCGAGAACACGATCCACCTGGTGGACCGCAGCACGCTGGACGGCGCGCGCCAGGCCGAGATGATCCACGGGCTGCTCGATCTGCAGGCGCGCTACGACACCAGCCTGACCTGGTTCCGACTGCCCGACGTACTGCTGCGGCGCGGCGTGCTGGTACGGACGCCGGCGCAGGCGCTGACCGATACCGCACTGCGTGCCCAGGCGTTGGCAGCCGATGCGCCGGGCTGGCTCGGGCACGAGGACGACGCGGCCTACCTCGAATGGGAGGGCCAGGCGCGCGTGCTCTACCGGCAGGCCAAGGCCGGCACCTCGCTGCCAGTGTCGAAGCTCTTCCGTGACGTGCTTGCGCTCGCCGACGAGGCCGACGACACCGACCTGTTCACCGACTGGTACGCGCTGTTGGCGAATGGCTGGCTGGACGACACCTTCACCGCCGAGGACGGCATCGCCGCCACGCTCGATGGCCTGCTCGCTTCGGACGATCTTCAGGCGATCCGCGCGCTCGCGGCGCGTCGTGGACTCAAGCGCCGGCGTGGCGTGCCCGAGGCGCTTGCGCTGCCGCGGCCGAACGACAGCATCGAGCAAGGCGACGTCGAACGCAGCGCCGGCCTGCGCTTCTTCCTGGAACCCAAGCGCAAGCCGGCCGCCTTGCTGACCGCGCGCGACAAGGCGCGGGCCCAGCAAGCCCGCGTGCGCGAAGTGATTCCCGCGTTGATCGAGCAGCATTTGGGCAGCGCGCTGCACGCCGCCGGCTGGTCGCCTGTGCCCACCGATACCGCCTTCCAATGGCGATGGACCCGGGAGCGCGACGATAGCCGCCAGTTCCTCTGGGCGACCCACGACGCCACGTTGGGCGTGCTGATGGTCCAGGCGGGCCTGCAGCATGCGCAACTGCTCGCGTGGCAGCAGCGTGCCGCCACCACCCAGCTGCACGACCTGCATTTCCAGGACATTGCCGCGGGATTCCTTGGGCAGCACATTCTCCACAGCAAGGACATCGGCGCGTTCGGCGGCTGGGTGCTGAATCCGGCCGACAGCGATGCGCAGCTGCGCGCCACCCTCGATCGCCTGGCGGCCGCACTTCCCGCGCTGGACACCAACTACTTCGATTTCATCACCCGGCAGTTCTCAGAATCGCTGTTCGCACGCGACGTCGACACCCTGCTGCATCTGCTGGAAGAGGGCGACGACGACGGCGCGGTTCCGCCCTACGTGCTGTTCGACAGCCCCGACAGCCTGCTGCTGGCCTTCGTCTTCCACCATCTCCAGCGAGGCGACGAGGCCGCGGCGATGGCGATCGTCGAGCGCCTGCAGGCACGCCAGGCGGCGCGCGGGCGCCTCAGCCCCTGGCACCGCGACCATCTGGCGCCGTTCCTGCAGCAGTGGGACGAAGGCCGGCGCGATCTGCCGATGCCGCCGGTGCTGCATGCGCTGCTGGTCAGTCATTTGCGTGCGCAGGAAACGGGGTGAGCGCCGTCCTCAGATTCCACCTCGCTGGTGGCGTACCGCTTCGTGCCCGTCATTCGCGGCGGGCGGTGACGCACGCGGTGGGGGCATGACAGCGTGGGCAGCTCATGGCGCTGCGCATCGCGATACAGCGCACGCCTGTCCATCCATCGCTGGCGTTTCCGCCAGCACTAGCCGCACAAGGAAACGGCCCGCTTCGCATCAGCGGATGTGCGCACCCGCACCAGATTGACCGCCCTGCGCGTGCAGGGCTGGCCGACCGGGACCTATTGTCCAGCAGGTGCTCGATCGGCAGCCGACCGGCTTGGTCTGGACATCGAGCCCAGCTTCATCGGCCTGCTTCCGGCAATCCCCAACGTCGCCACCGCTTGTTCGAGCACCGAGTCCCTCCCCTCGCGCACATCGGCGATGGTGCGGCTGGCCACGACGTCGGGGAAGACACCGACGCCGACGAAATCGCTGCCATCCGGATAGCTATCGCGCTTCACGCAAATCCGCGCCGAACCGCCGCCCGGCAAGTCCAGCGTGAGCGGCTGCCCCGTGCTGCCGCCGGTCGCCTGTCCCACCAAGGGGCCGCGCCGCATCAGATGAAACACCGCCGCCGTGTCTTCGCCGGCCGAGAAGGTCGCAGCATCCACCAGCATCGCCACCGGTCCCTTGTAGGTACGCGGCTCCGGCATCAACACGTCATCGCGTACCGGCAGCCATTCGATCAAGCGGCCACTGCGCGCTTGTTGCAGCGACGATCCGTTATCGCGCATGACGGATCGCACCTGCGGCAAGGAACCTTCAGCCACGAAGCGCAGGATCGACAATCCGAACCGGGTGTTCCCACCGCCATTGCCGCGCAGATCCAGGATCAAGCCCGGCGCGGCGAGCACCCTGTCCAGATCCTGCCTGAGCGCCTTGACGCTGGCGTCGTCCTCGAGCTGCGCCACGCGCAGCACGGCGACACCGTCCTTGCGGAAGGTCAACAGCGGCGCGGCCGCCACCGCCTGCGCTTTGTAGCCACTGCGCGCCGCCCGCATCTCGCGGCGGCGCCCATCGCGGTGTACGACCGTCAGCACCACCGGCTTGGCCGCATCGCCGGACAGCAACGCATAGGTGTACGTTCGCACCTCGAGGTCTTGCGGCGTCGAACTGCTGAGATAGGGCCGCACCGCGCGCTCGGCGTAGCGCTCCACCGGCTCGCCGTCGATCGCCTCGACGGTATCGCCGGGCTGCACGCCCTGCCGAAGCAATGCCGCGTCGGTGACCGACGTGACCACCACCTTCCCTTCCAGCCGCGCGGTGCGCAGCCCCGGGCGCGCATACCAGCGCGCCTCCAGCGCCGTGGGAGGGAACACGCCGCTATGCCCGTCCTGCAACTTCGCCATGAAACGCGTCAGCACGCGATAGTAGGCATCGGTATCCTGCGCCTGCTGCACCAGCGGCACGGTGTCCAGATACAGGCGATCCCAATCGAGCTCAGGCACATGATCGAACCAGACGAAGCGGTCGCGTGCGGTCATCCACAGTTGCGAGAGCCCGGCAATGCGCTGTGCCTCCGTCAGCTGCGCAGTGTAAGGAACCACCAGCGCAGGTGCCGTCGCGTCGCGCTTCGCCAGCGCCTCATGCCGCCGGAGATCGGCCAGGCGCGGATCGTCCAGCAAGGCCAGCGTCGCGGGATCCTTGTTCACCACGAAATCGATCAGGCCCTCCTGCCAGGCCATGGCGTCCAGCGCTCGCCAGGCCGCGACGGCCGCGTCCCGATCGCCGAGCCACACCTGCACGCGCACCAGATCGCCCAGCAGATTCAAGCGGCGAAAACGCAGCGTCATGCTGCCGTCGGCCAAGGCCAGCACCTGCGGATCGTCCAAATAGCGCAGACCGTCGAGCAATGCGTCGCGCGCACGCCGCAGATCTTCAGGCGAACTCGTTGCACCGTGTTCGGCAAGCTGACTGGCACGGTCGCGGAACTCGGTCACGTGCGCGTAGGCCTGCATGGCCGGATCTTCGGCGGCACTGGCCAACTGGGCCAACTGGGCCAACGACAGACAAACCCCCAAACCAAGCCATCCTGGAAATTTCATCGCAGCTCCTGTGCACGACGCGAAGCGTCCAAAAGCGCCATGCCGGCGCGCCGCAGCTCAAGGTTTAGAGCTAGAAGGCCTGAAGGAGCGACATTGCGAAAGCAGCCACTCTCCGGCTGAGGTGTCGGACGCAATCGCCTCTCCCTTGGATATCTGCAGGACCTCCGAGCGAACGAGTTCGGCACTTTCCGAAGAGTCAAAAACATCCTCGTCGGTGGAGTCGACGGCAAAGCCCGGAAGTGCCGAATTCTCGAGCTTCCCCGACGCCACAAGCTGGCCACATAAGCCATAGTAGTAAGCAGCACGCTCGTTCGCGGACAGACCAATATCACCAGCCACGAACATGCTGACGTGGAACGTTTCGTGCGCAACAAGATCTGCGATATTGGCCAACGTCTCTTCCAAGTTCCGCATCTGGGGCGCAATTAGAGTCAATTTCGGCCCTCTGCCGAATCTAAAGAAGCTCCGGTGATAATCAACGCGCGCCGGAACAATCCGGATTTCAACCGAGACATGATCGACGGCTGCTTGTTCAAGTACGAAGCGAAGCGCCCTGGACGCAACAAGGCAGACATCTTTTACGGGGACATTCGTTCCGCTTGCGACAGCCACTTTCACGTATCGATCTTCACACCGCACCGAACTAGCGAAACGAATATTTTCTCGCGCACCCTGCGTAAGGACTTCAGACTGAGTGATAAATAGACCGAATCCCGAGCGAATGGTGTGCTTGTTCATTCCCTCCACAGAAAAATGCGGCAAAGCAGAACCATCACTCTGTCCGGCAAAGAGTATGGCCAGGACGAAGACAAGCAAAGCCCTTCCCAATTTCAATTCTTCGCAACCCGAACTACCGCACCCAAAATAGCCACCAAAGCGTTCAACATTCAACTCCTCAAAGGCAACAGACCGATCTTCAGATAAAAACCATCCAAAACACATTTAATCGACTAACATCAAGAGGGCCGAGGCCCTCTTGACGGAGCAGCTTACTGCTGTTGGCACAGGTTCGGTGATGGGTAAGTAGTACAAGGTGGGTTGCCGTAGACCGTAGCGGTGAACGAAGCAAGCGACTGACCTTCATACTTTGTAGCGACCGCCATCGTTTTCTGGCCTTGGAACGCGGAAGTGAATGATGCTGTTTCATAACGAATGCTATCAGCGTCACCAGCATTGGCGTACGCCCAGGAGTTGACAGCATCAGGGTCGGCGAGGCGAATAATAGTTCCAGATTTCACATATGCAAAAGACTGCGCCGCAACAACAACGTTATCACTGGACCGGACGAGCATCACGCTGACAGCGCCAGTCGAGGGATAGGGAATAGTAGAGCCAGAAGTGTCGATCTGAAATTGAGCCGCATCTGCGGTGAGATCCAGAGCAGCTCTGGCCAGGGCATTTATTATGTTCTCTTTTCCACCGCCGCCACCGCCACCACCACCACCACCTGCCTTCTTTTCCCATTTAACTTCGGCACCGGCTTTACACTCTCCGCCTCCGCCCGCCTTTGCGCTGCACTCTCCATAGGCACGCACAGAAGTGTTGTACGTAGCACAGCCCGCCGTGCCAATAGAAATTAACGACAATCCAATACTGGGGAACAATGCTGTTTTATTCACAGGAACCTCCGTTTCGCTGGGATTCAGCGTGAGCGATACTATCGGCACGACTCGAACGGAACCATCGAATCCATCACATTTCACTCACTCACCTGGCACACGAAATATTTTAAAAGCTGTCCAAGTTGCAATGTGAGAAGAAAGAAAGGTAGCCGCGACAATTCCGCTGGGCATATCACGGAGCATCAGCAATGCCAAAGAAATTTGCAAAGCGGTGACAATTGCTTCAAGCATCGGCAGTGAAAAAAACTTGCTTCTGCGCCCTTTCTTCCAGTCACAACATCCAATCCGATGACAACCCAATTTCGCAGATATGTATATTACCCCGGTTAAAATAGAGGAAATATCAATTAACGGAAGAACGAGAGATGGCGAAAATACGACAGACCCAACAGCACAGACCCAAAGTACCGAACTCAGTAGCGCGCCTGTCCAGCTTACTGATCCGTCGCGCCTGACTAGACCACGCAACTGAACCCCATAAAGCATTGCCAATCCCCAGCCGCCGCCGAACGCTAAAGCGAGAATCAAATTCTGACCGTGTCTATCCCACACCAGATAGCCAAAGATTGCTGACGCCACAATTCCGGTAAATGCACGCAAGTTCACGATAACCAGATCAGCAAATATCGCCCAACAGCTTGGAGAAAGTGCTTGATTATCCGTCATCTACTCTTCCTTGATTTTTCAGCATCAAGTCAACAAGCGACTTTTTCGACTGGAAACCTCATAGCAATGTGCTAACTGTGGGTCCACCAGCGCCGGCCGCCCGTCGCGCCAGGCGTTGCCCAGACAATATCATCACTACCAAGGCGGCAAACGCAAGTGACCGGCGGAGCCTACCTCCGAACCTGGATCAACAATCGACACTACTAGATCCCGGCCCGGGCGGTAATCTGCGGCTTGTTGCCAATGGCGAAGCCCCGTTGTTCCAGCCAGGCCGCTCAGGCTCAGCGGCGGTCGCCTGTGTAGCGGTCAACGCGGGATAGGCCGGGGCGCAATGGATGGGCTGGCTGGTCGTATGACGGCCGCTTATTCCCTCACGCGCCTCACTCCCTTTGCTCGCGCACTGACGCTCGCGGCATCCCAGGGCCGGCCCCGCACCACGAGGCCAGCCCTCGCCGGCGACGCATCCCTGCCTCATCCCACCCATGCCGCGATCAATGCAGCCGCCCGCCTCCCGCAGGCGGCGTCTCCCACTCCACCGCATAGACCGCCCGTTCCTCGCGTACGCCGTTGGGCGTGGGTTCGCGCAGCGGCTGGCGCTCGATCTGCTGCAGCAGCGCCCGCATCGCGTTCGCTGCATCGCAGATGCGTGTCGCCCACCTCGGTTCGAAACCGCAGAGAGCCGGCGGGCGTATTTTCCCAAGGGGTGTTGTATTAGCCGCCCTCCCAACGCAGGCATCGCGTCGGCGGAGCGCGGCATCGAGAGCACGTCAACCAGTGCGGCAGCAGCGCTCCAACTTGACGCAGGATCGAATAACAAGCTAAAGAGCAGCAGGGAAGACAGCATTGATGAAGGGACATGGCGAAAACACCTCGTCTAAAGATCGCATGGCTAGCCTGCTCGGCAATCGCGGCGCTTTCCACGACAGCATGTTCGGCGCAGCCGTCGTCCCCTGCTCCCAACCATGCCAATAGCAGCGAACGGCCGTCAGTGGCCGCAGCACAAGCCGCAGCCGGCAACGCTCTGCAACCGGGCGAATACATCACCGAAAAGGGATGGGGGCGCCTGCTGCTCAAGGGTCAGAACGGGGCGTTGACGTTTTCCTTGGAAAGCACCACCGGGGAAGACGTTTGTGCACTGGATGGAGCGATCGACGGAGATCGGGGCGTCGCCAAGGGCGACAACGGCCAACCCTCCTGCAGTGTGAAGTTCACCAGCACCCAGCAAGGCATTGACGTGACCGCGGCCACGCCCAATGAATGCAAGACACTCTGCGGCTACAACGGCGATTTCGAAGCGCCCTACCTGCGGGTGAAGGATGGCTGCGGCCGAGACGACCTCGATCGCACACGGACTGCGTTCAAGCACTTTTACGACGGCAAAAACTACAAGGCGGCGCTAACCACCTTGTCTCCCGCACTGACGAATTGCTTGCCGACGCTGGAATGGGAAGAAGAAGGCGCCATTCGCAACGACCTGGCCATCACCCAATACAAGAACGGGCTGTATGCACAGTGCCTGGCCACGCTCGACAAGTATGCCGAGGACGCCGGCAAGGACGACGATGCGGCCGTGGACGGCTGGACGCCGGTGCTGGCGGATCGCTACCTGGCGATCGTGCGCGCGGGGAGAACCAACATCGGCTTGTGCCGTAAAGGCGCAATGAAGCAGTAGGCCCCAAAAGGGATGGAGTGATGAGGACAACGCATTCGCCAGCGGCACTGGCGGATGCGGAGTTGCGGACCCTCACCTAGCTAGTGTCATCCTGGCGACAACCGGGCAACACGAAGGAACCCGCTGCCTCGATAACGTCACCCCAACGACTGCCCTTGATTTCTAGACAAGTCGCGTTGCTGGGTCATCGCTTGTTCCTGAGCAATTGCCTGGTTCGCCACCATAAGTTTGGCGTCTGACTGCTCTACCGGTGTCTGCGTCGCTTGCTGTACGAGGACATGGGCACGCAGGTGCGCGGGATCGTTCAACTCACCTTGAACCGCGAACAGACGCTCGGGACCAGCGACGACATGATCCACCCTGGTCAATGCATTGCCGGATAGCGAGGCGCTGGAAGCATTCGGATACTGGTCTCGATTGTCCTTGCAGGCGGCGAGAAGGCTCCTGCACACGCGCTCGCTGCTCTCATCGAATGGCACGCCGGCCTGGCTGCCGAGCCGCTGCACTCCCTCCCTGATTTGCAGGAGCATTGCGTGATCGGGGTGCGCAGGATTGTCGGGTCCGGTCCTGCCACCGTGCTGTTGCGGAGCGGGCCGAAGTTCCGGTGCATGAGGATCCACATGTAGCAGCCGTTGCGTCTGGCCTCCCTGCTGCACATTGAGATCGGTAGTGCCATCTTGGTTTCGAGCGCGCGTCAGATTCTCGCGCGCGACAGAGCTCCATTCACCGTTCAAGAAGGCATGGCCCTGCCCATGCTTGTTCCAGTTGACCAGATCATTCCCTGCGGCATAGAAGCCCGGCCCATTGAAGCGCTCTGGGTGCGCGCGATCCGTAGGCCCGTACCGATGCGTCCCACCTCTATCCAGAGCTCCGATGAACTGCCTTGCGTTATCGTCATGCATGAACAGGTTCTTGATGACCGGGTACTCGTGCGGCAAGTTCCGATGCGCCCTGTCCGCATTGAGGGTAGTTGGATTGACAAGCGGATCAGCCAAGACACTTGCCCATGCCGTCGAGAGAGGGCTTTCTCGATTCGCGTTGCGCAGTGTGTTGACGACATCGGCTCCTCTCAAGGCGCCGTCGCGGCCCGATTCCAAGTAGTCCTTTGGTCCCGAACGTCCTGGGCTCAGGCCATCGATGGCAACACTGACATCTGCGACAGAGTGGTATTGATTTCCTTCGATGTTACGAATCATAGGCGCCGCGAGCGCCTCGTTTTGATTGAATGCCTTTCCAACCATGGCTGCCAATTTCACCTGGTCGTCCAACGAAGCATTCTGATAAAGTTCGCTGCGCTGCAAAGGTGCAATCGCATGATTCATGATCTTGTTGATCTGCGCAACATCTTGCTCATGCACCCAACTGATACCCGCATCGGAAGAAAGGAATCCATCCAATCGCGACTTGACCTCCGCGTCCAGCGGCCGCCCCAACTCGCTCTTGATCGTCCTGCCGTTGCGACCTAGATCCGCGATGGTCTGCGACACCTGATCTTCGCTGAGCGCCAGTTGCGGCTGACTGGTGGCTGCCCATCCCTGATAGGCATTGACCAAGTCCCTGGGAACGTTCTCGCCATTAGGGTTGCCAGGTTGAT
This sequence comes from Xanthomonas bonasiae, assembly GCF_017163705.1. GTDB lineage: Bacteria > Pseudomonadota > Gammaproteobacteria > Xanthomonadales > Xanthomonadaceae > Xanthomonas_A > Xanthomonas_A bonasiae. The sequence goes on along the minus strand of NZ_JAFIWB010000018.1, from coordinate 60,219 downwards.
AGTGCTGACCCAAGTCGACCTGAATGGTGCCGATGGTGTATCCACTATTGTCAGCTGGTTCTAGCCTCGGCGTTCTAGTGTTATCACCGGCAACCTCAAGGCGGTATGCATCGTACCCGCTTTCAGACGTGACCCCGACGGCAAAGTAGAGCGTTGCGCGTAATTCCTGATCCGTCAGCTTGCTCATTGCTCATCCTCCATGCAATTTGTATCAAAAGTTATTTCTTGTCCTTTGTTACTGGGATGTAAAACAACATCACGCTCATAGCGGGAGCCATATTTCTGATAGCGAACCAACATCCCTTTTTCCAAAATGAAATAATCTTCGTTTCCGGAAAAATCAGGGCAGGCCGAGTATCCGGCCTCTCCGTCGTCGCTACAGTAGCGAACGTATAGCTTTGCCTCGCGTACGTCTCCCTCGAGTTTCCCATCGCCCCCCCGAGAGTTTGTGCCTTCGCTCCAGTCACCCGTTACGTGGTTACCGCGTTGCTCCAACGTGATGCCCAAAAAGTGCCCGGAATCACACTTCTTTGCGTATCCCCATGTACCGGAAAAGGTGGGAGCCCTGGCCGCGGGCGCAGCGCTCGAGCATGAAGTGGCCAGCACCATCGCTACAAAAAGCAACGTGTGCAACGGTCGGATTCGATACTTTTCCGTGCAAAACATCGGCAACTCCTCTGATCCGCCCTTAGTGGCCTTGAAACGATAGTAAGACGATAACAACAACATGATCCGCATACCAAGAAGACCAATAGACGCGCGACTAGATCGTCAACCTTTGGAACGATGGCCTGGGACGCATGCTTCCATCACCGACACGACCAACGCGCCAGCGCAGGCCGTGATCTTCACCTTGCTGCCGATGGCGAAACCAAGCTGTTCCAGCCACAGGCTGCTCAGGCGCAGCGACGGTCGCCAGTGTGGCGGTACTACACGGGATAGACCAGGGCGCAATGGATGGGATGGTTGGTCGCGTGACCGCCGCTTATTGCCTCAGGCGCCTCACTCCCTTTGCTCGCGCACCGACGCTCGCAGCATCCCAGGGCCGGCCCCGCACCACGAGGCCAGCCCGCTCCGGCGACGCATCCCTGCCGCATCCCACCCATGCCGCGATCAATGCAGCCGCCCGCCTCCCGCAGGCGGCGCGCTCCACTCCACCGCGTAGACCGCCCGCTCCTCGCGTACGCCGTTGGGCGTTGGGTCGCGCAGCGGCTGGCGCTCGATCTGCAGCAGCAGCGCCCGCATCGCGTTCGCTGCATCGCGGAGCGTGTCGCCCACCTCTGGCAATGCCTGGCCGGCGCGCGCGGTGGCATCGCCGGCCGCCACCGCCCGGGCATGGGCCGAGACGGTCTCGGCCAGCAGGGTGAGCTGGTCGAGTTGCGCCAGCGTGACGCGGAAGGCGCCGCCGCCCATGTCCGGCGCCACGGCGACGGTGGCAGCGGGCCGGGCGCCGTGCGTCGTGTCGGTCCGCTGCGCAGGATAGGACAGCGCGTCCAGCACCAGCTCCACCTGGTCGGCCAACAGCTCCAGACAGACCGCCAGCTCGCCCATGCGCACCTTGGGCTCGGCGGCACGCTCCTCGTCCGGCGTGCGCGGCTGCGCCAGCCGGACCAGGAACCTTACGTGATCGCGCAGCTTCGCCAGCCGGAACTGGCTCTCCTCCGGCAGGAAATAGCCGGGCATGTCTTCATCGTCCAAACGGTCGTACGACATCGTTGCCTCCTCGTTCCATGAAGGGTCCGCCCGCCACGCAGGGCGGACGGGAAGTCGGGAGGTTCGAAACCGCTAAGAGCCGGCGGGCGTATTTCCCCGAAGGGTGTTGTATTAGCCGCCCTCCCGACACAGGCATCGCGTCGGCTTGCGCCCGAGCATCGGGCACAAAAAACCCACCGGTTTGTCGGAGGTGGGTACCGCTCTTAGAGGAGTTTCGACGCTCCTTGAGGTAGAGAGTGCTACCGCGATACATAGCTGTCAATAGCAATTTGTAGAATCTTGCATTGGGAAATCGACTTGCTCTAGCGCCGTGTCAGTGGCTACGGAATACTCGCCAGTGCCATTGCGGGCCAGATTAGCTACCGCGTCGGGCTCGCTGCGCAGTCAGGTCCCGGAAGGTCAAACTGACAAAATGACAAAAGAGAAAGTGCACTCTGACCCTGAGGTTTCCCCACATTTTTCACGTCATGAACCGCATGTTCTGGCTGGCCTCCGGTGACAGGTGGCACAGTACGTCCAGCATGGCGTGGAGCGGCCGTTCCAACCATCCTCGTCTCAGGGCTTCCTGGCCTAGCCGCACCAAGCAATACAGCCTGCGCGAATTGGCTCGCGCGCATGGTCTGCGATCCTCATTGGTGTGGTAACCGCGAAGATCGCCATGCGCGCGCTTTTGCAAACCTAAAGTCACTGCAAATTGTTGATTGCTAAGAACTAAAGTCGGGGGAACCTCAGACTCTGACCCCAGTTTCCGCTTAATTACCTCCGCCCCTCTTCGTTCGCCCCCCTCAATTCGCCCGCTTTGTTCCCGGTTATAAGAGGCATCTTATTGCCCAGACAATCGAACTACTTGTACCGCCCTTCGGTGATGCACGACTTATAAGAAAAATCTTCAAAACTGTCATCGATTCTCCGCACAGCGAAGCATTGAGAGCCCTGCTTGTCATCGATTACTTCGAAATTCTTAAGCCCTACGCCAACTTTGATGTCAGCTTCGGGATGTCGCTTAAGAAGCTCTGAAAGCAACCTGGAGTGGTCTGGAGATACAATATCTCCAATCTTGTAACTCCATAGCATCGCGCTGAAGTGCTGACGAGCAAGATCCATAGTCCGAAACTCCACGTCGCCCAATACAACCTTAATAGCCTTACCCATTACTAGACACTCCTCTTCCATTGATTGAGTAGCGGCTCGACCTGTCGTCTCACCCAATAGTTCAACTTGTGAAGTTGGCCATCAAGTAGCTCAAGGCCGACTTTTGCAACAGTATCCATATCTCCGTCCAGCTTTGGCAACAACATCCTCCTTACCGTAACCGCAGTATCGCGATAAAGCCCCTTTGCAACGAGCATTCTACCGGCCGACGAATAGACTCCAGTCTCCACTGATGCTAGTAGCCCTTGCCCTGAACCAGCAATATCTGCGATTGGCTTGAGCAGGGCTGGAATTCCATAGATCACATGCTTCTGAATGTCAGAAACCCGGGACTCTATTGCAGCAGCCTCATTTCCAGGAGAATAGATAGACTTTAGCATCTCGTGCAAAGGGGTTTCGCGCGCCCAGTCAATCGCAGATATAGAAAGGGTCTGCAGCCGTTCAAGCTGGCCAGAACCCAGATAACGCTCAAAATAGGAGGGTGACACTCGAGCCTGCAGTTCGATCAGCTGTTGTAGGTGACCTGAGTCAATTCTCCAAGGAGAGTCCGGCAACTCAGCGATTCCAGATGATACGAAATTGTCCTTTACAGCCTGCAGATCGAACGGATCCCAGTATCGGTTTGCGAGACAAACATCCCTTCCTACGTCAAGCCGCGATAGCTGTTTTGCCACATCTGCGACGACGGCTGGAGGGAGATCTACTCCTTTCATTGCAAGCCTCCCTGCCGCCGAGGAACCAAATCTCACAACCGAGTACCTGATCTGTGAGCAAATGAATCGCGAATGCTCATCCTCATTCCCAGGATTCGTCAAAGCGTCAACAACCGCATCCCTATCCCTCTCGAACAGTTCCTTGTATGACGGCTTTACATCTTTGCTCGGGTCAGGAAAAAGGTCACCACCGTTTTTTTCATTAAATGAATCACCATCCATGACGAGCGTACGCCCAACAAAATCTTTCATCAACCTGCCGGCACGCCCGCGAAGATTAGAGAACTCATAAGGGGAAAGTTTTGGGTCGCTACCACCTCCCTTCCTCCTAATAAATAGATTTGGATTCCTCGCAATTACGATGTTTGCCGGAAGGTTGACCCCTTGCATGAGGGTCGTTGTACATACCATCGTAGAAAGATCGCCTTCGGAATAGGCCATCTCGCAAACCAATCGAATATGCGGAGGCATTCGCGCCGTATGAAATCCTACCCCAGCCTCCACACAGCGAACAAGGTCGTACTTTGGATGTACAGAATCCGATATATATTTCGCAAGCGTAGATCTCGCTGAGGCTGCGCCTTTGCCGACGGACCCCATATTCCCGATCAATCCAACTGCAGTCTTTCTAGCCTGATCGGCCGTGGGAGAAAATATAATCGGCCTTGAAGTTGAACCAAGCCGAGAAAGTAGTCCGCAAATGTATTCAAGATAATCATCTGAGTACAATGATTTGCCGATCCCAGGCACCGAAACACCTAATGCTGCACGGAGAGGCCTCCCGGCTCTGTAGCGTTCTGAATACTGAGTCAGAAGCGCCCCATTCTTGTCCTTTGAAATTGCGTAGGTCAGTGATGCCACAGGTGCTTGACCGGTTTCGACCTCTTCGGCAGATACTCCGAAGAGACTTTTTCCTAGACCGCTAAGATTACTTACACGAGGGCCACTGAGCACCACCTTAGCGTCACCGGACTTTTCGTAAAGCTCCATGATGGAGTCCAGAAGAATCTTTGAACGAATATCTTTATCCTCACTGAATCGCTCAAGATTCTGAACTTCATCTACGATTATCATTGCGAATGGACTCGATACACTGGCAAGCTGATGAGGAAGAGCTCGTTCCTGTGTCATCACGAAAACACGCTTCTCAGAAGCACTATCAAAGCTTGTAAGAATCTGCCAGTCGACCAGCCCATGCGACTCCATAAGTTCCCGGAGATCCCGGCTAACCTGGTTCATCAGACTGATAGTTGGCACGATATATATCATGGAGCGCGATCCGCTCAACGCCATACGTACAATACACAAGTACAATGCAAATGACTTTCCCGCCGACGTCGGCGCAGAAACCCCAATCACTTTCTTATCCGAAACCGCATCTAGAACCAAAGCCTGAAACTTTGTTAGGTAGTATTCCACTTTTCCGACGACTTCCGAATAGGCAACCTGATGAAGGCTAGACGCCATTTCGGACGAGAGGCTGTCCAGCGAACTCAAAACTCCCGCCCCCTGCCGGTCCACCTCAAGCATTGAGGCCGATGGACTTACACCAATGCGAGATAGCACGCTCACGCACAGGCGTCTGATCTGTGCTTTCTGTTGTTCAGTCGAATGCTCCCAAGCCAACGCGATGAGCTGCACGGCCATGCGCGCATCAGCGTCGCTTTCCGCTCGTCCTAACTCGTCAATCGCGTAGATCAGCTCTACATGCTGCTCAAACGTCAGCGCCGGCGTCGGCTTATCTAGCAAACCAATCTGCTTGCCGAATCTTCGATGTTCTACATCGAGCATCATTTCTACAGCAGCGGCCACCCGCGACTGATCAATCGCGCTCATTGGTCGAAGGTCTCCATCAGGTCATCGAGCCCCCATATTGGTACAGCTAGCAGATGCAGTCTACTCAGAAGATGCGGACATCGTCCTTTGAAGTGAGCGACGTCGAAGTCCTTCAAGCGCTGGACTACTGCATCCCGTATAGCAGTTTTTATCTCTGCCTCTGTGGGCCGACTCTTATCTATGTTCTCTTCGTAACTTACGACACATACGAGCTCATAGTGAATACCCTCAAGGCTATTGTTCTTAATTCCCCGGGCAACATCGACCAAGCCGTCATCAATGAATTCGTCGTAGACATATAGACCCAACTCCTTCGACAGTTTGTCATAAGAGTCTAAGATGCTGTCGACAGCATCCTTCAGCGCGGCTGTGAACTTGTACTTTGACCCATACGTTTTCGCTTCGCCAACATAGAGAAGATGCGCCTCGCCTGAAGGCCTATAGTGAATAGCATCGGCGCCATGTCGCTCGATTGCCGGGTTTGTCGTTATCGACATTTTTCTTAAGAGTGGGACAGCCTTAAAGTAATGCTGAATTGCATTAAATAGAAGCAGCTCTCCGAATTGCCCCTTTGGATGCCCCTTACGGAACTTTTGACGCACGAGCTGATACATAAATGACGAGGCGTTCTGCACATCGCCACCACGCTCTTTAATCGCCTGATCTATGATTTCTTGGTACTTTGATTTAGAATAAACCCACGCGCTCATCGTGTGCCGAAGCTCTTGAATGAAGTCGTCCCTGCGCTCTTTCAAGTCTTGATGAGTAATAGTCAGGCCCTGATGAGACTTCCCAGGCATAGTAGGGATAGTACATTCGAACGCATAAATATTATTGAAGAGAGCACTGCTGTTAGCAAGCAGCCCATTGATAAACGCTTCCGTTACGTGAACCAAAACCACCTCCAGCAGTTTGATTGCGACCGAGGGCTATATCAATTGCTTGCCCCTCCCTAGCGTCACCCGAATTTAACACACTTGCGTGACTCCCGGACGTTTTTTCTATCGGAGTGCGCCGGATGCTTACTTGAACTGCTATTTCATGGCTGGTCGAAGAGACCGGATACTGATCCCGGTGTCCGCGTGAAGAACCCCTAGGAGCGACGAGAGGGAAGTGAAATGCGATTAATTTCTGGAAACAGAGCATATATTCCCTAGGGAGGCGATGAGAAACAATGAGAGTGCAATCAAGACCTCTCCCCTGGACCGCTGAGCTAGCACCGGGCCATTGACCAGGACAATAGGACCTGCGCGCAGCATACAGACCTGGAAAACCTTCTCGAGACGGGCCTCGTGGGCTCCCTGAAGGATCTGAAGCTATGCGGACCGGCTCTCAACCGTTGAATCTGCCCCCATAGATCTCCGTACACCAGGAAAATAGAATCGCGGCGTCCATGCACCCGGTTGACCATCCCAAATAATGCTTCAGCGAGTTGTCTCTTTGTAATCACCCCTATCGCAACACTAGCGACTGAAAACTAGCTGATTACGAATAGCTCTGGCTACAACGGCCATACAGTTGCCGAAGTATTGCTCGTGGGCTTTATCGGCAAAAGAAAGGCGACCTCTCGGCCGCCTTTCCTCCGCAACTTATTTACCAATCAAACCCCAACAGGATTACTCTTCTCAGGATCAATCTTGTACTGCTTGATCGCCCGAGCCACATCCTTACCGGTCATCTTGCCGTCCTTCGCCAGTGCCGCAATCGCGGCATGCGCGATGTAGTACCGGTCCACTTCGAAGAAGCGGCGCAGGTTAGCGCGGGTGTCGGAGCGGCCGAAGCCGTCGGTGCCCAGCACCGTGTAGTGCGTCGGCACGAAGGCGCGGATCTGGTCGGCGAACGCACGCACATAGTCCGTGGCCGCGACCACCGGGCCCTGGCGGCCTTCCAGCAGCTGCGTCACGTACGGCTTGCGCTGCTCGCCTTCCGGATGCAGGCGGTTCCAGCGCTCGGCGTCGAAGCCGTCGCGGCGCAGTTCGTTGAAGCTGGGGCAGGACCAGATGTCGGCGGTAACGCCGAAGTCCTTGTCCAGCAGCTCCGCCGCGGCGATGGCTTCGCGCAGGATGGTGCCCGAGCCCAGCAGCTGCACGCGCAGTTCGCCCTTTTTGGGCTTGCCGGCGTCCTGCAGCAGGTACATGCCCTTGATGATGCCGTCCTCTGCACCGGCCGGCATTTCCGGGTGGGTGTAGTTTTCGTTCATCAGGGTGATGTAGTAGTACTCGTCCACCTGCTCCTGCATCATCCGCTTCATGCCGTACTGCATGACCACGGTGACTTCGAAACCGAAGGTGGGGTCGTAGCTGCGCACATTCGGGATGGAGCCGGCGATGACCTGGCTGAAGCCGTCTTCGTGCTGCAGGCCTTCGCCATTCAAGGTGGTGCGGCCGGCGGTGCCGCCGAGCAGGAAGCCGCGGGTGCGCATGTCCGCCGCCTGCCAGGCGATGTCGCCCACGCGCTGGAAGCCGAACATGGAGTAGTAGATGTAGAACGGCAGCATCGGCACGTTGCTGACCGAGTAGCTGGTGCCGGCGGCCAGCCACGAGGAGATCGCGCCCGGCTCGCTGATGCCCTGCTGCAACACCTGGCCGGACTGGTCCTCGCGGTAGAACATCAGCTGGTCGGCGTCCACCGGCTTGTACTTCTGGCCGAACGGGGCGTAGATGCCGATCTGGCGGAACATGCCTTCCATGCCGAAGGTGCGCGCTTCGTCGGCCACGATGGGCACGATGCGCGGGCCCAGGTCCTTGTCGCGCAGGGCGATGTTGAGGCTCTGCACGAAGGCCATGGTGGTGGAGTAGCTGCGCTCGCCGCTGGACTTGAGCAGGCGGTCGTACTTGTCCAGGCCGGGCACGGTGAACGACTGGTCGGCCTTGCGGCGGCGCTGCGGCAGGTAGCCGCCGAGCGCGGCGCGGCGTTCCTGCAGGTACTGCACTTCCGGCGAGTCCGGGCCGGGGTGGTAGAACGGCACCTGCTCGGCGTCGGCCAGCTGCTTGTCGCTGAGCGGGATGTTGAAGCGGTCGCGGAACGCGCGCACGGCGTCGTCGTCCAGCTTCTTGGTCTGGTGGGTGGGGTTGAGCGATTCGCCCGAGGAGCCCATGCCGTAACCCTTGACGGTCTTGGCCAGGATCACGGTGGGCATGCCCTTGGTGTTCACCGCCTGGTGGTAGGCGGCGTAGACCTTGTGCGGGTCGTGGCCGCCGCGGTTCAGGCGCCAGATGTCGTCGTCGGACAGGCCGGCGACCATGGCCGCGGTCTCCGGGTATTTGCCGAAGAAGTTGGCGCGGGTGTAGGCGCCGCCGAAGGCCTTGCAGTTCTGGTATTCGCCGTCGACGGTTTCCATCATCAGCTTGCGCAGCACGCCGTCGGTGTCGCGCGCCAGCAGCGCGTCCCAGTAGCCGCCCCACAGCAGCTTGATGACGTTCCAGCCGCCGCCGCGGAACACGCCTTCCAGCTCCTGGATGATCTTGCCGTTGCCGCGCACCGGGCCGTCCAGGCGCTGCAGGTTGCAGTTCACCACGAAGATCAGGTTATCCAGGCCTTCGCGGCCGGCCAGGGCTATGGCGCCCAGGGTTTCCGGCTCGTCGCTCTCGCCGTCGCCGATGAAGCACCACACCTTGCGGTCGGACTTCTCGATCAGGCCGCGGTGCTCCAGGTACTTCATGAACTGCGCCTGGTAGATGGCGCTGAGCGGGCCCAGGCCCATCGACACGGTGGGGGTCTGCCAGAAGTCCGGCATCAGCCACGGGTGCGGGTAGGAGGAGATGCCCTGGCCGTCCACTTCCATGCGGAAATGGTCGAGCTGGGTCTCGTTGATGCGTCCTTCCAGGAAGGCGCGGGCGTAGATGCCCGGGGCGCTGTGGCCCTGGATGTAGAGCAGGTCGCCGGGGTGCTTGTCGGACGGGGCGCGCCAGAAGTGGTTGAAGCCCACGTCGTACAGGGTGGCGGCCGAGGCGAAGGAGGCGATGTGGCCGCCCAGGTCGCCGGGCTTGCGGTTGGCGCGGACCACGGTGGCCATGGCGTTCCAGCGGATGATCGAGCGGATCTTCCACTCGATGGCCGCATCGCCCGGGCTCTTGGCCTCGTTGGCGGGCGCGATGGTGTTGACGTACTCGGTGGTCGGCGAGAACGGCAGGTAGGCGCCGGAGCGACGGGTCAGTTCGACCATGTCCTCCAGCAGCTGATGCGCGCGTTCGGGGCCCGCGACATCGATGACGGCCTTGAGCGATTCGATCCACTCCTGGGTCTCAGTCGGGTTCGGATCGTTCTGCAGCACCTCGTTCAACCAGTTCATAGCGCTCCCGTAGGTCGCACGCACGCGCGCGATTGCATGTGTTTTTCGAAGCCTCCAAGTGTAGCGCAACCGCCCCGCCGGACCTCGTACGCCAGCGTATGGAACGGACTGTCACATTGGCCCGGGACAGCGCGCGACACCCGGCGCGCGGCGGGGCGCGGCTGCGCTTATGATCGGGGCCGACTCCCGCGGAGCGCCGCCATTACCGCCCTCTCGTCAGTGCAGGACGCTTCAGCGGTCGCCTGGCGGCACAGCCTGCGCACCCGGCTGATGCTGTGGGGCAGCCTGATCCAGGTGGCGCTGCTGCTGGGCCTGGCGGTGCTGTTCTACCTGGGCGCGCGCCAGGTGGTGGTGCGCAATGCGCGCGAGGAGGTGGCCGGGCTGGCGCAGCAGACCGCGCGCAGCCTGGATGCGACGCTGGGCTCGGTGCAGGTGAGCGGGCGCACGCTCGCCGCCGGCGCCTCGGCGGTCGGGCGCCAGCCGTTCAACCTGCGCAGCCTGCTGCACGCCACGCTGGAGGGCGACCCGGACATCGCCGGGGCGCTGCTGGTGATCGAGCCGGGCACGCTGAAGGGCGACGACCGCGGCTTCGCCTGGCACCTGCGGCGCGCCAACGGCCGCGTGACCGAACAGCCGGCCGATGCGCTGGGCTACGACTACCGGACCATGCCCTGGTACCGGCGCACGCTGACGGCGCAAGCGCCGTGGTGGTCCGAGCCGTACAGCGACGCCTCCACCGGCGGCGACTACCTCACCACCTACAACCTGCCGCTGCGCCTGCCCGGCGACGGCGTGCAGGCGCCTGCGATCGGCATGGTCAGCGTGGACGTGCCGCTGAAGCGGCTGCAGGCGATCGTCGGCGAGCTGCCGGCCAATGCCGGGCTGCAGCCGATGCTGCTGTCGCCGGACGGGCTGTTCGTGCTGCATCCGGACCCGGCGCTGCGTTTCCACCGCACCCTGGAGGCGCACGTGGCGCGCGCGCGGCCAGACCTGTCGCCGCTGGCCGCGGCGGTGGCCGCGCACGCACCGGTGCGCTTTTCCCACACCGCGCCCGACGGGGAGCGCTACCTGACCCAGAGCGCGGCGGTCGGCGATACCGGCTGGACCTTCGCGCTGACCGTGTCCGAGGGCTACATCGTGGCCGGGCTCAACCGCATCGCGCTGTGGGTGGGGCTGGGTGGCGGCACCGCGCTGCTGCTGTGGCTGTGGCTGCTGCACCGCTACACAGCGCGGCTGGCGCGGCCGATCGAGGATCTGACCAATTCGGCGGGGCATTTCAGCCAGGGCGAGTTCGACTATCCGCTGCGGCATGTGGAGCGGCAGGACGAGGTGGGGGTGATGGCGCGCGCGTTCGACAGCGCGCGCGGTTCGATCAAGCGCCAACTGGCGGAGATCGCCACGCTGGCGCAGGCGCGGCAGCGCATGCAGAGCGAGCTGTCGATCGCGCGCGACATCCAGCAGGCGATGCTGCCGGACGGGCGCACCTTCGACAGCGCGCACAAGCACCTGGAAACCTATGCGCTGCTGGAGCCGGCGACGATGGTCGGCGGCGATTTCTACCAGTTCTTCGAGACCGAGCCGGGGCTGCTGTGGTTCGTGGTCGGCGACGTGTCCGACAAGGGCGTGCCGGCGGCGCTGTTCATGGCGCGGGCGATGACCGTGCTGGAGGTGGCCGCGCGCCGCCACAACCGGCCGGACGCGATCCTGATCGCGGCTTCGCAACGCATGGTCGAGGGCAACGAGACCTGCATGTTCGCCACCGTGCTGTGCGGGCTGATCGACGTGCACAGTGGCGACTACTGGCTGTCCAGCGCCGGCCACGAGCCGCCGGTGCTGCTCGGCGCCGACGGCCACGCGCAGTTGCTGGCGGTGGAATCGGGGCCGCCGCTGGGGATCGAGCCGCAAACCCGCTACCCGGTGGTGCGCGGGCGCCTGGCCGCCGGCGCCACGCTGTTGAGCTATACCGACGGCATCACCGAAGCGATGGATGCGCGCCTGCAGGCCTATGGCGCCGAGCGGTTGCTGGCCGCGCTGCAGCCGGGCATCGACGCGCAGGCGCAGTGCGCGCGGGTGCTGGCCGACGTGCACGCGTTCACCGCGGCCGCACCGCAATCCGACGACATTACGTTGCTGGCGATCCGGTTGCGCCAGGATCCGACCCGGGAGGGAAGCCCATGAAACTACGGCTACAGATGGTGCCGGCGCTGGACACCCTGGCGCAGCTGAGCGACACGCTGGAGGCCGCGCTGCTGCGCCACGGCGTGGTCCTGGACCACGTGCACCGGGCGCGGCTGATCGTGGAGGAACTGGCCTGCAATACGCTCGAGCACGGCCACCTGGCCAGCGAACAGCCGCCGGTGGAGGTGATGTTGCAGGTCGACAGCGGCGCGCTGGTGCTGGAATTCCACGACAGCGGCCCGGCCTTCGATCTGCGCACCGCACCGCCACCGGACCTGGACGCGGACATCGCCGAACGCCCGATCGGCGGCCTCGGCCTGCACCTGGTGCGGCAGCTTGCCGACCACATCGACTACCGCCACGACGCCGGCCGCAACGTCGTGCGCATCACCTTGCTGCAACCCTTCGACCCCGCCCCCCAGGAGTTCCCCGCATGACCACGTTGAGCCTGCAGATCGACCCCACCCAGGACAGGCGCCAGCGCATCACCCTCAGCGGGCGCCTGGACACGCATACCTACCAGGCGCTGGACGAGGCATTGGCGCCGCTGCTGGCCACGCAGATCACCACGCTGGTGCTGGACCTGTCGCACCTGGACTACATCAGCAGCGCCGGCATCCGCTCGATCTTCAAGGCGCGCAAGGTGCTGGCCACCCGCGACGGCCGCGTGCTGGTGGTCAACCCGCAGCCGCAGATCCGCAAGGTGTTCGACGTGGTCAAGGCGGTGCCGTTGAACGAGATCTTCACCTCGGTGCAGGAACTGGACGACTACCTGGACGAGATGCAGCGGCGGGTGCTCGAGGAGGGCGAAGGCGGCTGAGCTGGGTTCGTCGCGGCTGAAGCCGCTCCTACAAAAAGCGCGCGACCTTCGAAAGTGCGCGACCGACCCGACCGGCGCACTGTAGGAGGGGCTTCAGCCCCGACAGGCAGGCACCGAAGCCGACTACCGACCGATCCCGCGTCGCGACTGAAGTCGCTCCTACAGGGAAGCGTACAGATCGCCAACGCGCCGCATTGTGGGAGGGACTTCAGTCCCGACAGCGTCCGGAGCCCGAGCGCCTGACGACGCCGTTGGTCGCGGCTGAAGCCGCTCCTACAAAAAAGCGTGCGACCTTCGAAAGTGCGCGACCAACCCGACCGGTGCACTGTAGGAGGAGCTTCAGCCCCGACAGGCAGGCCCCGAAGCCGACCACCGACCGATCCCGCGTCGCGACTGAAGTCGCTCCCACAGGGAAGCGTACAGGTCGGCGGCGCGCTGCATCGCGGGAGGGACTTCAGTCCCGACAGCGTCCGGAACCCGAGCGCCTGAAGACGCCGGTGGTCGCGGCTGAAGCCGCTCCTACAAAAAGCGCGCAACCGGCGAAAGTGCGCGACCAACCCGACCGGTGCACTGTAGGAGGGGCTTCAGCCCCGACAGGCAGGCACCGAAGCCGATCACCGACCGATCCCGCGTCGCGACTGAAGTCGCTCCCACAACGGTGCTGCACAGCGCACCGCGGACTGCCCGCAAGGCGGGCCTTGTCTTCCGGTACCACTTCCGGCCCCGTGCTTTTTGTGGGGGCGACTTCCTCTGTGGGAGCGACTTCAGTCGCGACGCGACCAACCAAGCCGCGCCCCGCACACCACACGCCGCGCAACACCAAGGCGCCAGCCACCTGCCCGGCCGCGCCGCTGAACGATCCCCAACCCCACCTGCACAGGCCCCGCCCTCACGGCCTTGCCCGTCACCCGGATTCGATATATCGTTTCGCGAAACTTAGACATATCGAAACGATGTCCCGCCCGACCGATCCCAGCCACCGCCACCCGCGCCGCCTGTTCGACGAGGACAGCCCCGGCCGCGGCCCACATGGCCGCGGCGGCGGCCGCGGCAGCCGCCCGCTCGGCCATGGCGACCTGCGCCTGCTGCTGCTGGCGATGATCGAAACCCAGCCGCGCCACGGCTACGAGCTGATCCGCGCGGTCGCCGATCTGTTCCATGGGCTGTACACGCCCAGCGCCGGCACCGTCTACCCGACCCTGGCGCAGCTGGAGGCGCAGGGCCTGGTGCAGGCCGATGCCGGTGCCGCGCGCAAGCGCTACGCGATCACCGCCGATGGCCTGGCCTTCGTGCAGGCGCAGCGCGCGCAGCTGGACGCGGCGGTGGAACGCACCCACCACAGCGCCCGCGCGCTGGTCCGCGCGAATGTGCCGGCGCCGGTGCGCGAGGCGATGCGCCGGATCAAGCATGGCCTGCTGGCCCGGCACGGCCGCTGGACCGAGGCGGAGATCGAACGCGTCGCGCAGCTGCTCGCCCAGGCCGCCGACGGCATGGAACGCGATGGCGATGGTTGAGCGCTGCCCGCACGTCGTTGCCACCCCTCCTTCTTCTGCGCAGGCGCAACGCGCCGCTCCCCCTTTCCCCAAGGACCTTTTCGCATGAACACCCATGAAAACCGCCTGCTGCGCCATCCGCTGCGGATCCGCCACCTGCGGGTGCTGCGTACCCAACCGCTGACCCCGCACATGCGCCGCATCGTGGTCGGCGGCCCGGCGCTGGACGGCTTCGTCAGCGCCGGACCCGACGATCACGTCAAGCTGTTCTTCCCCAACGCCGACGGCGCATTCGTGCTGCCGACGATGACCGACAGCGGCCCGGTCTACCCGGCCGATGCCGCGCCCTCGCCGGCGCGCGACTACACCCCGCGCCACTACGACGCCGCGACGCAGGAACTGACCCTGGATTTCGTGCTGCACGGCGATGGCCCGGCCTGCCGCTGGGCGGCGCGGGCCAACCCGGGCGACCCGCTGGTGGTCGGCGGCCCGCGCGGCTCGTTCGTGGCCGCCGACGACTACGCCGCCTACGTGCTGATCGGCGACGAGACCGCGCTGCCGGCGATCGGCCGCTGGCTGGAGGAGTTGCCGGCCGGCGCGCAGGTGGAGGCGCTGATCGAGATCCCCGGCTTCGCCGACCGGCAGGCGTTGCCGTCGCGCGCGCAGGTGCGCATCACCTGGCTGGAACGCAATGGCGTGCCCGTGCTGAGCAGCCAGTTGCTGGAAGATGCGCTGCGCGATTTCGAAGTGCCGGACGGCGACGCGTTCTACTGGATCGCCTGCGAATCGGCACGCGCGCGGATGATGCGCAAGTTCGTCGAAGGCCGGCTCAACGTGCCGAAGGAGTGGATCCGGGCGACGGGGTATTGGAAGTCCGGGCGCGAGGACGAGGCGTAGGCCTGTGCGCTTGCGCGCTCGATCGATGTGGATGCGGGTGGTTTTCGTGCGTCGGGATTGAAGTCCCTTCCACAGAAAACATGATTGCTGGCCTGCCACTGTAGGAGCGGCTTCGGCCGCGACGCTTCTTTGGTTCGATCGATCCGAACGGTTTCCTTCTCCTGTCGCGGCTGAAGCCGCTCCTACATAAGGGCTGGGCGGTGCGGAGGCTGTGGTGTCATGCGTCGGGACTGAAGTCCCTCCTACAAAAAGCATGACTGCTTCCCACAAAAGGCATGGTTCCTACCCACTAAGGCATGCCCCCCCACAAAAAGGCATGACCCCTTGTGGGAGGGACTTCAGTCCCGACTGCAGCCAACCGACAACGCCCACGGCTGCGCATCGCCGCAGAACCCCGCCAGCGGCCGCCGGCATTTCCATCCACGCCAGCGCAAACGAAAACGCCCACCAAGCGGTGGGCGTTTTCATCGAAAGCGGCAGCCTGGTTCAGGCCGCCGCCATCAGCGCAACACGCAGGCTTACTTCGCGTCCTGCAGCGCCTCGGTGGTGATGCGGATCTTGACCTCGTCGCTGACGTTCGGCACGTACGCGCCCAGGCCGAAGTCGCTGCGCTTGATCGTGGTGCTGGCATCGAAGCCCAGCGCCGGCACCTTCTTCATCGGGTGCGGACCGGCACCGTTGAGCGTCACCGCCAGCACTACCGGCTTGGTGATGCCCTTGATGGTCAGATCGCCCGTCACGCTCAGCTTGTTGGTGCCGGCGGCGGCGACCTTGGTGCTCTTGAAGGTGGCGGTCGGGAACTTGGCGGCGTCGAAGAAGTCGCCGCTCTTCAGGTGCTCGTCGAACTTGGCGGTGAAGCTGTTGAGGCCCGACAGCGGCAGGGTCACCTGGACGCTGGACTTGCCCACGTTCTCGGCGTTGTAGACCAGGGTGCCGTCGACGTCGCCGAAGTGCGCGCTGGGGTTGGAGAAGCCGAAGTGGCTCCACTGCACCAGCACGTCGGTGTGCGACGGGTCGAGCTTGTAGGTGCCGGTGGTGCCCTTGATCGCGGTGGCGGCCGCGGCGGCCGGCGCGGCGAAGGCGGTGCTGACGGGCTGGGCGACGACGACGGCCAGCGCCAGGGCGAGCGGAAGCAGCAGGGTGCGGGTCTTGTTCATGGGCGGAGCTCCTGGAGAAATCGGTGGTTGGGAAACTGCGGCAAGCGCAGGCACAGCGGTGTGAGGGTGCAGCGGAACGAGCCGGCTTACTCGATGCGTGCGGCCTCGTCGAAACTCAGCCGCGGCAGGCGCGGGAACAGACCGGCGGGATCGCCGTAGCCCAGGTTGACCAGGAAGTTGGACTTGATCGCGGTGCCGGCGAAGAAGGCCGCATCGACCTTGGCGTTGTCGAAGCCGGACATCGGGCCGGCATCCAGGCCCAGCGAACGCGCGGCCAGGATCAGGTAGGCGCCCTGCAGCGTGCCGTTGCGGAACGCCGACTCGCGGCGGCCTTCGCGCGGGCCGTCGAACCAGCTCTTGGCGTCGGCGTGCGGGAACAGGTACGGCAGCTTCTCGTGGAAATCCTCGTCGTGGGCGACGATCGCCGTCACCGGCGCGGCCAGGGTCTTGGCCAGGTTGCCTTCGGACAGCGCCGGCTTGAGCTTCTCCTTGCCCGCGGCCGAGGTCACGAACACGAACCGCGCCGGGCTGCCGTTGGCCGCGGTCGGGCCCCACTTCAGCAGCTCGTACAGGGCGCGCAGGGTGTCTTCGCCGACGGGCGTATCGCGGAAGGCATTCTGGGTGCGGGCGGTACGGAACAGTTGATCCAGGGCGGCATCGTGCAGAACGTCGGACATGCGGAAGTACCTTTTGTCGTCGGGGGAAGGCCGATGCCCCGGTGGTGGGCGGTTTCGGCGCAAGGCGGCCAGTGTAGAGTGGCACGATAGCCGCAACACCCAGCCGCAATGCAACGGATTACTACCAAACGTGAAACGATCGGGCGCGCCCTGGGCGATTAGCGACGGCCGCGCCGGCAACGCACGCCAGGCGGAAGCGCTCGCCGCGGCGCTGGCTGGACCCGCAATGCTGCCCGCCCCGGCGTTGGTGCTGCAACCGCACATGCCCTGGCGCTGGCTGGCGCCGCGGCGGCTGCCCGGCGCCGCGCAGGCCTATGGTCCCGCCTTCGCCGCGTTGCTGCAGCAACCGCCGGCGCTGGCGATCGGCTGCGGCCGCCAGGCGGCGCTGGCGACGCGGCTGCTGCGCGCGCGCGGCAGCGCCGTGGTGCAGGTGCTGGATCCGCGCCTGTCGCCACGGCACTGGGACGTGGTGGTGGTGCCCGAACACGATCGCCTGCGCGGCGACAACGTGCTCACCCTGCTCGGCAGCCTGCATCCGATCGACGATGCCTGGCTGGCCGCCGCGCGCGCGGCGTTCCCGCACTTCGGCGCGCTGCCGTCGCCGCGCATCGCGGTGCTGGTCGGCGGCCCCGCCACGCTGGCGCCGTGGACGGCGGAGGCGGCGGCGTCGGTGTTCGGACACTTGGCGACGCAGCTGCGCGACAGCGGCGGCAGCGTGCTCGCCAGCACCTCGCGCCGCACGCCGCCGGCGGTAGCCGCCGCGCTGCGCAACGCGTTCACCGGTGTGCCGGGCGTGGTCTGGTGCGGCGAAGACGCTGGCGCGAATCCCTACGCCGGCCTGCTCGGCTGGGCCGAGCGCATCGTGTGCACGCCCGATTCGGTGAACCTGCTGTCGGAAGCCTGCGCCACCCGGGTGCCGGTGGCGGTGGCGATGCCGACGTCGGCGCGCGGTCGCGCACGCGACTTCCATGCCGCGCTGCGCGCGCGTGGCCGCCTCGCCGATGCACCGGACGGGCATGGCGCCGTTGCGGGCACGATCGAACCACTGCGCGAAACCGCACGCATCGCCACGCGCATCCGCGAGCGCCTGCAGCTCGATTGAAACGATCCCGTCGGCGCGCAATGCCGGCGCTGACGCAACCGGGCCGCAGGCGCGCCAGCATTGGCGCACCTGCGGCCCCGTCGTTGCGTTGCCGTCCGGTCAGGGATTGCTGGGCGAACGCGGCGCGCCGGCCGGAGCGGCATCCAGCGCACCGATCAGGGCACGCACGATCGGTGTCCCCAGGCCGGCCGTGTAGTTGTACTTGCCCTTGAGCGGTACGTCGTTGTCGACGACGCCATTGTTGCCCGGGATATCGCGATGGAACGCCTGCGGGTAGTTGGCCGCCAGCCGGTACAGGTAATCGTTGAGATTGCCCTGGCGCCCCTGCTTCTCCACCAGCAGCGCGGCCACGCCTGCGAACTCGGGCGCGGCGACGCTGGTGCCGATCGTCGAATAGAACTCGCCCTTGTACACCGACAGCACCGAACTGGCGTACAGCCCCCTGCCTTCCCGGCACGGCTGTTTCGCGGTGTCGGGGCAACCGCCGACCAGCATGCCGATATCCGGCAGCGCGCGCATCGACGTGCGGGTGCCGCCCAGCGCGCGCAGCTGATAGGCCGGGCGCTGGAACAGGGTGCTCACCCCGCCGCCGGCGCCCCAGTAGCCACCGGCCAGCAGCGCGCCCACGCCGTAGTAGTCCTGGGTCAGCAGCGGATCGGCAAAGGCGCTCTCGGAGCGGTAGCTGGAATCCGCCGATCCCTGCTTGTAGTTGGTGGACAGATTGCCGCCGCCGACCGCGGTCACATACGCGTCGGCCGCGGGATGCTCGACGCCGGCGACGAAGTTGCCGTTCTTGCCCTCGACCGCATAGTGCGTATCGGCACACGCGACGCCGGCGTTGTCGCCGCTGGAGGCGATGAAGGTGATGCCTTGCGCGTTGCCCTGCTTGAAGATCGCATCCAGCGTGCGGAAACTCGCCGTGACGTCCTTCCCGTCGTTGTACGCCTTGGTGTAGTACAGCTCACAGGCGCCGAACGAGGAGCTGACCACGTCCGCCTCGTTGTCCTGCACGATCTGCCGGTAACCCGCGGCGAGCGATGCGTCGGTCAGGTCGGGAATCACGTACAGCAGCACATGCGCGCCGGGCGCGCCGGCCAACGCCATCTGCACGTCCAGCGCCGCTTCGCCTCCGGCCCCGCCCTCCTCGTTGATCCCCGGCTTGGCGCCGGCCACGTAACGGCGTGCGTACAGTTTCGGATTGACGTGACCGGCGCCATAGCGGCTGAATTTCTCTTCGTTGAACAGCGCATCCACGTCCGAATCCAGCACGTCGCTGGAGATCAGGACCGCGATCGTGGTGCCGGTGCCGTCGAGGCGGCGCTGCTGGCCCGGCGGGCCGATCATGCTCTGGTAGGACGGGTAGCCGTAGGCCTGCTTGAGATCGTTGTACGCGTAGACGCCGAGGCGGCCATTGCGATTGGCCGGATCGACCTGCCGCAGCCGCTGCGAATGGACGTGGTGCAGCGGCAGGCCGCCGGTCAGGCCGGTGACCACGGCGCCGCTGTCGCGCAGCGCGGCCGGCAGCTGCAGGGTGCCGGCGGCGGCAAGCCTGGCATGCCCGCCTTCGGGCAGATCCACCGCCAGCGGTGCGGAGAACAGGCGCTCGACGTTGTCGGCGCTGGCGCTCACGTGCAGGCTCGGGCCCTGCTGGGTGACCGTCATGTGCGCGGCCTGCAGGGCCGCGCGCACGCGGTCGACCTGCGCAGGCAACGGTGCGAAGCGGCGCTCGAACTCGGCGCGCGACAGCCAATGGTGGTACTGCGGCGACACCGGATCCTGGATGTCCGCCAGCAAGGCGTCCAGGCCGGCCTGGTCGCGCAACGGCAGGTGCACGTCGAAGCTGACGGGCGCGCTGCGCAAGGTGGCGGACATCGCGGCGAGCTTGGCGTCCGTGGCGTCCTGCGCGGCATGGGCACTGCCGAACACGAGCGCGCACCCGGACAACGCGGCGGCCAGCAGCGGCTGGCGGCGAATACGATCGATCATGCATCTCTCTCCGTGGATGGAACGATAAGGCGTCGCCCGCAAACAGGTGCAGGCGGCGTCGCGTGGGAACGAAACACCCGCATACGCGCAGCGGCCGCTGCGCGCCAACAGCCACTCGCGATCGACTACGGCATCTGGACGGCCACCACGGCCGCACGCAGGTGCGGTGACGGCTCCCCAGCGAATGCGCGCCGCATTCGCGTGTGCAACGGGCCTGCTGGCGGCGATGCCGTCCAGCCACCCGATACCTGTTTCGGAACTGTCACGCGCGAAGACCAAACGATGAGGTGGCCGCAATCATTGATGAAGCCACGCGTCGAAACTTTGACGGCGCACCGCATTTGCGATCCTGGAAAGAAATGCATCGGCAATGTTTCATCGGCAGCATCGAAGCGCCTGTATGCCTTCGAAAAAAATGTGCGGGCGATGCGTGTTTTTCGTCGGAAAACGGAGGCGCACGCACGGCGGCTCGCGAACGATCGCACTTGCTGTTTTGCGTCCGTTTAGTTTCATGGAAGCGACGCCGGACCACAGCAGACGACCCGGCAAATGTGTCGCCTGTGTCGGCATTGCATGACAACCGCAACACGCATGACGCGGTTCTGAAATCTCGCTGTCGCATCTTCGCCGGACCTCCTTAGCGAATCCCCCACGCATGCCTACCCATCACTTGCTGAGCGCCGCAATCCTCGCCACGTTGCTGTCGCCGCTGGCGGCGCACGCGGCAGACGCGCCGGCCGACAGCGCGGCGACCGACGCCCGCCAACTCGATACGGTCTCGGTGATCGGCCAGGGCGAGACCCGCCAGGTGCAGCGCATCGCCCGCCAGGACGTGGCGGTGCTGCCGCCGGGCACCAGCATCCAGAAGCTGCTCAACCGCATTCCCGGCGTCAACGTGCAATCCAACGATGCGTTCGGCGCCAACGAGGAATCGCAGACAGTGAGCCTGCGCGGCTTCAACGGCACGCGCCTGGGCTATACGCTCGACGGCCTGCCGCTGGGCGACAACGCCTACGGCAACTACAACGGCTTGAACATCAGCCGCGCGCTGATCGCCGAGAACTTCGGCGGCGTGGAGCTGGCCTCGGGCATCGGCAGCCTGGGCACCGCGTCCACCAGCAACCTCGGCGGCACCGTGCAGTACTTCTCGGACGATCCGTCCACCGAAACCGGCGTGCGCCTGTCGCAGACGGTCGGCTCGGACCAGAACCGCCGCACCTACCTGCGCCTGGACACCGGCGAGCACAACGGCTTCTCCGCGTACCTGTCCGGCGTCTACGCCAGCGCCGACATGTGGGCCGACCCGAAATCGCCGACCAGCACCGCCCAGTTCAACGGCAAGGGCGTGTACCAGTTCGAAAGCGGCAAGATCACCGCCTTCGTCGATACCTCGCGCACCTCGCAGGCCGACTACGCCTACCTGTCCAAGAGCGGCCTGCACCGCGGCCTGGGCTGGGACTGGAACCTGTACGCGCCGGACTGGCAGCGCGCGCTGGCCGCGGCCTACTGCGCGCCGGCCACCCGCGACGCCAGCCGCTGCGCCTACAGCGGCGGCGTGGACAACATCGACGACGCGTACTACCAGAGCCGCGCGCTGCGCAACGACGACCTGTATTACCTGGCCGGCGACTTCCAGCCGTCCGACACGGTGAGCGTGCACACCCAGGTCTACCACCACGAGAACGAAGGCCAGGGCCATTGGTGGTCGCCGGGCCAGGCGTCGAATCCGGGCACGCCGCAGGCGCTGCCGATCTCGATCCGCAGCACCAACTACACCATCAACCGCACCGGCGGCATCGCCTCGCTGGGCTGGGACCTGGGCCCGCACCACCTGGAAGCCGGCGTGTGGTACGAGCGCAACAAGCACCACGTGGAGCGCAACTTCTACTGGATCGACGGCCCGATCGACGACGACCTGTTCCTCAGCGGCCCGGACCGCCGGCTGTTCTCGCAGGACTACACGATCACCACCAAGCAGGCCTATGTGCAGGGCACCTTCAAGCTGCTCGACGAGCGCCTGACCCTGGACGTGGGCGCGAAGAGCCCGCACACCACGATGACCGCGCGCGAGACGCCGGGGATCGCGGTGGAATCGCCTGTGGCCAACGGCACCCTCAAGGCCAGCGAAGCGCTGCTGCCGCAGGTGGGCGTGAGCTATCGCCTGGCCGAAGGCCAGGAAGTGTTCGCTTCCTATGCCGAGAACATCGCCGCGTTCCAGGGCGGCGGCGCCGGCGGCCCGCTGCTGGTGACCCAGGCCTCGTTCGACGCCAGCGTCGGCGCGCTGGAACCGGAGAAGTCCAAGACCTTCGAGGCCGGCTACCGCCTGGTGCGCGACCAGTTCGAAGCCTCGCTGGTCGGCTACGACGTGACCTTCGACAACCGCCTGCTCTCGCTCAACCCCTGCCCGAGCATCCAGCAGGGCACCACGCCGGCGTGCACCACGCGCTTCTTCAACGTCGGCTCGGTCAGCAGCCGCGGCGGCGAGCTGACCTTCATCTGGAAGCCGACCGCGCACCTGCAGTGGTACAACTCGGCCTCGATCAACCGTTCCACCTACGACGACAACTACGTGCAGAACGGCGTGACCATCCCCACCGCCGGCAAGTACACGGTGGATACGCCCAAGCGCATGGTCACCAGCGAGATCAGCTGGAACTACAACGGCTGGAACGCGAACCTGCGCGGCAAGTACACCGGCCAGCGCTACTACACCTACACCAACGACCAGGGTTTCGGCGGCTACACCGCATTCGACGCCGGCACCGGCTACGACTTCGGCGCGGTGTCGTTCCTGCAGGACCTGAAGCTGTCGCTCAACGTGACCAACCTCACCGACAAGCGCTATGCCTCCAACCTCACCGCCTTCAGCAACAGCGATCCGAACGGGCGGTCGCTGGCGTTCCATGCCAGCGCGCCGCGGCAGGTGTTCCTGACCCTGGACGCGCGCTTCTGAACGCGCGCATCCTGCCCCCACCTGGCCGCCGAGCGCATGCGATGATGAAACCCATGGTCTGGATGCTGGGATGTTCGATGGCGCTGTCGTCGCTGACCGCCGCGGCCGAAACGGTCGCGGCTGCGGGTACGCACAAGCCGCTGGTGATCGGTCACCGCGGCGCCAGCGCGCTGCGCCCCGAGCACACGCTGGCGTCGTATGCGAAGGCCATCGCCGACGGCGCCGACTTCATCGAGCCGGACCTGGTCTCGACCAAGGATGGCGCACTGGTGGCGCGCCACGAGAACGAGATCGGCGCCACCACCGACGTCGCCGCGCATCCGGAGTTCGCCGCGCGCAAGACGGTCAAGCAGATCGACGGCCAGCGCGTGGAGGGCTGGTTCACCGAAGACTTCACCCTGGCCGAGCTGAAGACGCTGCGCGCGCGCGAGCGCCTGCCGCAACTGCGCGGCACCGCCTTCGACGGGCAGTTCCAGTTGCTCACCTTCGACGAGATCATCGATTTCGCCGCGGCCGAATCGGCCGCGCGTGGGCGCCCGATCGGGCTGATCCCGGAGATCAAGCACGGCACCTATTTCCAGTCGCTGGGCCTGGCGATGGAGGACAAGGTGCTGGCCACGCTGGACGCGCATGCCTACACGCGCAGCGCGCCGGTGATTGTGCAGTCGTTCGAGATCGGCAACCTGCAGTCCCTGCACCGCAAGCTCGGCAAGGACCATCCGAACGTGCGCCTGGTGCAGTTGCTGGGCGATCCGAAGGAACGCCCGGGCGACCAGCTGCGCGATGGCCCGACCTATGCGCAGATGGGCAGCGCGCAGGGCCTGCGCGAAATTGCCAGGTATGCGCAACTGGTCAGTCCCAACCTGCGCACCATCATCCCGGTCGATGCCGACGGCGCGTTGGCCGCGCCTACCGCCTTCGTCGCCGATGCGCATGCGGCTGGGCTGCAGGTGGTGCCGTACACGTTCCGTCCGGAGAACTATTTCCTGCCCAAGCACCTGCAGGATGCGCGCGGTCCGGCCGCGGTGAATGCCGCCGGCAGCATCGCCGAGATGCGCGCGTTCATTGCCGTGGGCGTGGATGCCTTCTTCACCGACGACCCGGCGCTGGGCCGCGCAGCGGTGGATGGGACGGCGGTGTCGCGCTAGCGCCGAGGGCACTTCCTCGGCGGCTGGCCCCTTGTAGGAGCGGCTTCAGCCGCGACAGGCTTTCCCGGTAATGCCCGTCGCGACTGAAGTCGCTCCCACAAAAGAGCGGCGAACTTCTCCCTTGTAGGAGCGGCTTCAGCCGCGACCGGATCCTACTGGTGAAGCCCGGTCGCGGCTGAAGCCGCTCCTACAGGGAGCACCCGCGGTCCGCCGGCATGCCGCGCTGGCCGCGACGCCGCCGCATCGCGATAATGCGCCGCTTCGCCTCACCCGCAGCGCAGCCGCCCATGCATCCCCCCTCCCCGCCATCGCCCGCGTTCGCCGCATTGACCCCGCGCGCCCTGCTGCTGGCGGTGCTGGCGATGGGCGCCGTCGTGCTGCTGTCGAACGTGCTGGTGCAGTTCCCGATCAACGACTGGCTGACCTGGGGCGCCTTCAGCTATCCAGTGGCGTTCCTGGTCAGCAACCTGATCAATCGCCGCTTCGGCCCGCGCGCGGCGCGGCGCGTGGCCTGGTGCGGCTTCGCGCTGGCGGTGCTGCTGTCGATCTGGATCGCCACGCCGCGCATCGCCGCCGCCTCGTGCCTGGCGTTCATCGCCGCGCAACTGCTGGACATCGCCGTATTCGACCGCCTGCGCCGCGGCCGCTGGTGGCGCGCGCCGATCGTCGCCACCACCTGCAGCGCGACGCTGGACACGACGATCTTCTGGTCGGTCGCCTTCGCCGGCTCGGCGCTGCCGTGGGTCAGCTGGGCCGCCGGCGACCTGGCGGTGAAGCTGGGCATCGGCGTGTTCCTGCTGGCGCCGTTCCGCGCGCTGCTGTGGCGGACGGCGCCGCCGGCCGTCGCCGATGCATCGGCCACGCAAGCGCCTCAGCGTTAGGGCGAACCGCGATCCGCTTGGCCGCCGCCATGGAAACAGCCCCCACGTTTGCGCAACGTCACCGCCTGGCAACGCGCAGCCACGCAAGCGCCAATGCACCGACCCGGCGGCACTCGCCACGCCAGGCCGACGTCGGCAACATCGTCGCCGAGCCGGTGCGACGGGTCGGACAACGCTGCCACGTGCGGCCGCGCACGTGACTCGGACCCAATACACACCTCCAATGCTTCCCCGCGACGCATCGACGGCGCCGCGACCCGGACGCGCATCGGCCACCTCACAAACGAAAGGAAGCGAAGACAGATGACATCGAACTACAGCCGCATGCTCCGCGATCCACTGCTTCTTCCGCTATTGCTCGCCTCGCTGTTGAATGCGCTTTGCGCAGGCGTTCTTTGGCAAAAATTTGCGGCCGCATGCGACCTCGGCCCCGGCTGGCCGGAATTGCTGCAAGGACTCTCCGGCTTTCTTTTGCTTGTGCTCATGCTCATCAGGGCGCTCTGGCTCAAAAAGCGAATCAACCCCAGATGACGGGCACGCCCCATGTTCGCCGCAGGGGCCTGACATCCACGTCCGGGCAGGCCGGGCGGATCCGGCGGACCGTCGGCTGGCCCGCCGCGCTATCGGCCGCTGCGCCCCGGCTCGAACGCCAGTCCCTTGGCCTGCGCCGCAGCGGCGATCGCCGCGCGCGCGTGCTCGATCGCGGGGGTAATTGCGGTCAGCCGTGGGCGCCGGTCCAGCGTGCAGGCCAAGCCGGCATCGACCAGCGTCGCGTGCGCCTCGTGCAACGCGACGGCGGTCGGCGCATCGAACCATGCGCTGGCCGTCAATGCGTCTACCAGCGCCGGCGTAGCGCGCGGCACGGTCAGCTCGGGCTGTTGCGCGGCGCCGAGCAGCACCCCGGCCTGCAGCAGGAATTCCAGATCGACCAGGCCGCCGGCGCCCTGCTTCAGGTCGAAGCGCGCGGCATCGCTGCGATCCAGTTCGGCGCGCATGCGTGCGCGCATCTTCAACACTTCCTCGCGGAGCTGCGCCGCGTCGCGCGAACGCGCCAGGGTCTGTTCTCGCACCTGCTCGAAGCGTTGCAGCAACACGGCATCGCCGGCGACGCCACGCGCACGCACCAGCGCCTGGTGCTCCCAGGTCCAGGCGCGCTCGCGCTGGTACTCGGTATAGCTGGCCAGCGACGACACCAGCGCGCCCTTGCCGCCGTCCGGGCGCAGGCGCACGTCGATGTCGTACAGGCGGCCGCCGCCGGTGACCGCGCCGAGCAACGCGATCACCTTCTGCGCCAGCCGCGCGAACCAGCGCCCGCTCTCCAGCGGACGCGGTCCGCTGGAGGCTTCCGCGCCGGCGGCATGGTCGTACAGGAACACCAGGTCCAGGTCCGAGCCGATGCCCAGTTCGATGCCGCCGAGGCTGCCGTAGCCGACGATCGCGAAACTGCCGCCGGGCACTTCGCCGTGGGCCGCGACCAGTTCGGCACGGGCCAGGCGCAGCACGGTCAGCACCACGCCTTCGGCCAGTTCCGCGAGCTGGCGGGCGCTGTGCACCGCCGGCTGGCGCCGGTCCAGCGCGGCCAGGGCGATGCGGAAACTCAGCGCCTGGCGCGCTTCGTTGAGGCCGCGCAGGGCGGCTTCCGGATCGTCGCCGGCCGCAGCGACCGCGCTGTCGCACAGCCGCTGCATCGCCACCCGGTCCGGCATCGGCCCGGCGACGCGGCTGTCGAGCAGTTCGTCGAGCAGCAACGGATACGCGACCAGCCGTTCGGACAGGAACGCGCTGCGCGCGAGCACATCGACCAGCCGCGCCAGCGCGCTGGGCTGTTCGTCGAGCAAGGCCAGATAGCTGGCGCGGCGCAGGATCGCCTGCAGCAGGCCGAGCACCCGGTGCAGCGCGGCATCGGCCTGCGGCGAGCGCGCCGCGGCGTGCAGCAACGCCGGCAGCACCCGGTCCAGCCGCGCGCGTGCCGCATCCGACAGCGTGCGCACGCCCAGCGACTGTACGAAGCCACGCAGCGCCTGGTCGGCGCCCTCGGCATCGGCGAAGCCGGCGGCGGCCAGCACCTGCGTGCCGGCTTCGTCCGGCAGGCCGCGCCAGTAACTGGCCAGCGCATCCGGCGCCACGGCCTGCACGCGCGGCGCCAGCAACTCGGCGAATTCGGCGGCGACGCAGTCGCGCTGCACCTGCAACGCGGCATACAGCTGCGTCCAGTCGGCGTAGCCGAGACCGAGCGCGATGCGCGCGCGGTCCAGCGCGTCTTCCGGCAGCGCATGGGTCTGCGCGTCGCGCAGCATCTGCAGGCGGTTTTCGACCTGGCGCAGGAAGCGGTACGCGTGGGCCAGCGCCGCTCCATCCGCGGCCGCGACCTGGCCGCCGGCGACCAGCGCCTGCAGCGCCGGCAACAGGCGGCGCTCGCGCAGCGCCGGCTCGCGGCCGCCGCGGATCAGCTGCAGCGACTGCACCAGGAATTCGATCTCGCGGATGCCGCCGGGACCGCGCTTGATGTCGTCGAGACGATCGTGCCGCGCGACTTCGGCGGTGATCGCCGCCTTCATCTCGCGCAGCCCGTCGAGCGCGGTGAAGTCGAGGTAGCGCCGGTATACGAACGGGCGCAATGTCTGCAGCCAGTCCTCGCCGGCGGCGATATCGCCGGCCACCGCGCGCGCCTTCAGCCATGCGTAGCGCTCCCAGTCGCGGCCCTCGCGCTGGAAGTAGTGGTCCATGCCGGCGAACGACAGCGCCACCCGCCCGGCAGTGCCGAACGGACGCAGGCGCAGGTCCACCCGGTGCGAGAAGCCGTCGGCGGTGGTCTCGTCCAGCAGCCGCGCCAGGCGCTGGCCGAGGCGCGCGAAATATTCCTCGGCGGCGAGCGCACGCGCACCATCGGATTCGCCACCCTGCGGATAGGCGTAGACCAGGTCCACGTCCGAGGAGAAGTTCAGTTCGCCGCCGCCGAGCTTGCCCAGGCCGAACACCACCAGCCGCTGCGCGCTGCCGTCGGCGGCACGGACCACGCCGTGGCGCGTGGCGAATTCGCCTTCCAGCGCCTGCAGCGCGATGCCCAGGCAGGTCTCGGCCAACTGGGTGCTGCCGGCCAGGGTCGCATCGACGTCGTCCAGGCCCAGCACGTCGCGCCACACCAGCCGCGCCGAGGCCGCCGCGCGATAGCGGCGCAGCTGCGCCGGCCACGCCGCCGGCTGCGCCGGATCCAGCTGCGGCACCGGCAACGGTGGCGGATCGGGCTGCGCCAGATGCTCGAGCAGGGTCTGTTGCCGGCACAGCGTATCGAGCAGGAACTCGCTGGCGAGCACCGCACGCTGCAGGTCGGCGTCGAAGCCCGGGCGATCGGGCCAGGGTCGCGCGCCGACGGCCTGGCGCAAGCGCGCCAGGTGGCGGTCGAGCACGGGTTGCACGGTGTCGGGGACAAGCGGGGAGGAGGCGGGCATCGGTCGATTCTGGCATTCCGGCGCGTCGGCAGACAGAGGCCGCATGTCGCCCGGACGACGTTTGCGGCCAGGCCGCCGGCAGGAACGGCGCTGCGCTGTGCTGCCTGCGTTCAATCGCTGGGGTTGGCGCTGGCAGAACGGCCGCATGGCACCATGCGCTGTCCGAACTCCAGGCAAAAAAAAGCCCGCTTGCAGCGAACTGCCAGCGGGCCTTGCTCCCTCCCCCACGTCGGGATGCAGGTTGATCTTGGGCGCTTTATTCGCACATTGCACGCTGCACTGCAAAATGAAACCGGGCGGTACATTCTGCTGCGATGCAGTATGCGGCGACGCCCTGTCTTCACGGGGCGTTGCTACTGCGAACGCGCCGTGGGCGATCTGGCGATCGGTCGTAACTGAAGTCGGCAAAGGGGTTTGCGGCAAGGCTGCTGGGTGCACTGCAGGGGGGCTTCAGTCCCGACAGTGGCCTGGAGTTGGAAAGGTCCATCGCTTCGTTCGTCGCGACTGAAGTCGCTCCCACAGGGACGTGCCGTGACGTTACTAGGTGCACTGTGGAAGTGCTTCGGCCTGACAGAGGCTGGAGTCATGAAGGTCCATCGCTTCGTTCGTCGCGGCTGAAGCCGCTACTACCGTCTCTCGTCGGCGGTGCATCTGGCGACGCGATGACGACCATGCACGAAGAGGATCACGGCTTATGCCGGGTCAGGGCGCCGACGGCGTCGGGGCTGGAGCGGGCAGCGTGTCCGATAACCACGCCGGTTGCCGCTCGTACCATTCGCGCGCGCCGAGCAGATGCCATTGCCGCTGTTCGCCGCGCAGCGCCACGCCGACGCCGAGCACGCCCCAGCGCGCATACAGCTCGCCCTGGGTGCCGGCATCGCCGACGCGCAGGCGCGCACGCAGCGACACGCGCTGGTTTTCCGCCTGCAAGCGATCCAGCCACAGCGCGTCCTTGCGCCAGCGCAGCTGGCCGCTCGCATCCAGTTGCCCGGCGTCGACCAGCTTGAGCAGCCAGGCCGGCGCATCGCTGCGCTGCGCGAACACCGCCAGCACCGGACCGGCATCGCGCATCTGGATCTGCACCTGCGCATCGGCCTGCGTGGCCGGCGTTGCGGCGATGCGTCCCTGCGGCACGCGCAGCGTGGCCCACCAGTCGCGCTGCTTGGCGCCGTCGCCGTAGCGCACGCCCTGCAGGCGCAGCGTGCTGCCGCTCAGGTCGAAGCGCTTGCCCTGCAGTTCCGCGCGCCGCAGCCGCGCATCGAGATCCAGGTCGCCCGCCAGCGCCAGTCCGGCCGCCTGCAGCCGCGCCTGGCGGCCGCGCACGCGCACGTTGCCTTCGCCCACCTGCCCGGCCGCGTCCAGGTGCAGGTCGCCGCTGAGCGATCCGCTGCCGCCGAGCACGCGCACCTGCGATGCCGGCAGGTAGCGGTTGTAGGCGCGCAGGTCGGGCACGCGCGCATCGTCGAAGCGCATGCGCGCCTGCAACGATTCCTTCAGCGTCGCCAGCGCGCCGTCGCCCTCCAGGTCCAGGCGCAGGTTCTCGCCTTGCACGAAGATCGCCTTGGGTTCGGCCAGCGGTGCCAGCGCGAAGGTGCGCATGCGCACGTCGACCTGGGTGCGCGGCTGCGCGGCGGTGCCGACGATGCGTCCGACCGCCTGCGCCTGGCCACGGATGCGCAGCCGCAGCACATCGGCCACGGCCTGCACGTCGGGCACGTCGAGGCGGCTGCCCGGCTGCAGCGCGCCGTGCGCCAGGCGCAGATCGGCGGACACGTCGCCGCCGCCGTCGAGCCGGAACCACGGCTTGCGTACCAGCAGGTCGCTGATCCAGTTCAGCGATTCGAAATGCCAGCGCCCTTGCACCGTGCCGGACACGCGCGGCAACAGCGCCGCCGGCTCGGCGAACGGCACACTGCGCCCGGCGATGCGCACATCGGCATCGAGCATGCTGCGCGGATCGACCTGCCCGGGCAGGCGCGCGCGCAACCGGATGTCGCGATCGACGTCGAGCAACAGCGCCAGCACGCCGCGGTCGGTGGCGCCGACGCCGGCGTGCAGCGGCACCCGCCAGGTGAGCTTGCTGCCCGGCTGCAGTTCGCCGCGCCGCATGCGCAGGTTCGCGTCCACATGCCCGAGCCCAGGCTCGGTGCTCAAGCGCGTGTGGGTCCCGGCGGTGTCGATTCGCAATGCCACGCTGCGCCCGTGCAGCTGCAGCGCCAGGTCGGCGATGCCGAGCTTGCGCAGGCCTGGCGCCTGCGCGCGGTAGTGACACGGGAACGAGAAGCGCGCGTCCAGATGCGCCTGGTCGGCGATCTGGCGCTTGCCGTAGCGCACGCTGGCGTCGTCGAACACGATCTGCGACGGGAACAGTTCCGACGGCCCGCCCTTGAGTTGTTTCAGGAACCCCACCGTGCCGTGGCCCTTGCCTTCGATCGCCAGTTCGCCGATGCGTGCCCGGCGCAGCGTGCCGCTGTGGATCGCATCGAAGCGCAGGGTCCAGCCCTGGTCGCTTTGAGGCGGCGGCGGGATGGCGTCGGCGACGCGGTCGATCTCGCCGATCACGTTCACCGCCTCCATCCATGGCAACCGCACCTCGCGGTGCAGCAGCGGCAACAGCGCGATGCGCGCGCTGGCGCGATCCGCGCGCAGGACCCAGACGCTGCGCTGCACATGCCCGCGCATGCGCACGTCCCATGCAGTGACGAAGCCCGGCAGCACGGTCAGCGCCGGACCGGTCTGCATGCGGAATTTTTCCGGCTTGCGGTTGGTCGCCATGTCGAACAGCGGCGTGTTGAGGAACACGTTGCCCAGCAGCAGGTACAGCAGATAGGCGATCAGCAGCCCGCGCAGCAGCAGGCGCCACGGACGCGGCAAGCGCCGGTAGCGTTCGAGGGCGGCATTCGGCGAGAGGCGGGCGAAGGGCGGCACCGGGGCACTATCGCCGCGGCGCGGCGTGAGGCGCGTGAAAGCCGGACCGCGCGCGCCATTGCACCATCGCCGCAAACCCACTCCGGGCGCGATCCGCGATAATCGGGGTCTCCCTTCCCTGCACGGTTGCCCCATGTCCGCCGAACGCATCCTCCACCCGCGCCTGCGCGAGCGCATCGTCACCGCCGAGGCCGCCGCCGCACTGATCCAGCCCGGCGAGACGGTGGCGATGAGCGGCTTCACCGGCTCGGGCTACCCGAAGGCGGTGCCGATCGCGCTGGCGCAGCGGATCGAGGCCGCGCACCTGCAGGGCCAGGCGTTCAAGATCCGGCTGATGACCGGCGCCTCCACCGCGCCGGAACTGGACGGCGCACTGGCCAAGGCCGAGGGCATCGCCCTGCGCATGCCGTTCCAGACCGACCCGGACGCGCGCCAACGGATCAACGCCGGCACCCTGGACTACATCGACATCCACCTCAGCCATGTCGCCCAGCACGTGTGGTTCGGCTTCTACGGCGAGATCGACACCGCGGTGGTGGAAGTGGCCGGCATCCGCGAAGACGGCAGCCTGATCCCGTCCACCTCGATCGGCAACAACAAGACCTGGCTGGACCTGGCCAAGAAGGTGATCGTCGAGGTCAACGACTGGCAGCCGGCCGGCATCGACGGCATGCACGACGTGTACTACGGCACCGCGCTGCCGCCGCAGCGCAAACCGATCCCGCTGCTGCACGCCGACGACCGCATCGGCGAACCGTCGCTGCGCTGCGACCCGGACAAGATCGTGGCGGTGGTGCGCACCCACGCCCCGGACCGCAACAGCCCGTTCACCCCGGCCGACGCCACCAGCGAGCGCATCGCCGCGCACCTGATCGACTTCCTCCAGCACGAAGTAAGCAAGGGCCGGCTGCCGGCCAACCTGCTGCCGCTGCAGTCGGGCGTGGGCAACATCCCCAACGCGGTGCTGGCCGGCCTGGCCAGCAGCGGCTTCCGCGACCTGAGCGCCTTCACCGAAGTGATCCAGGACGGCATGCTCGACCTGCTGCGCAGCGGCGTGCTGAAGGTGGCCTCGTGCACGGGATTTGCGCTGAGCCCGGAGGCGAACGAGGAGTTCAAGCGCAACATCGATTTCTACCGCGAGCGCATCATCCTGCGCACGCAGGAGATCTCCAACCATCCGGAACTGGTGCGGCGGCTGGGCTGCATCGGCATGAACGGCATGATCGAGGCCGACCTGTACGGCAACGTCAATTCCACCCACGTGATGGGCAGCCGCATCATGAACGGCATCGGCGGCTCCGGCGATTTCGCCCGCAACGGCTTCCTGTCGATCTTCCTCAGCCCCAGCACCGCCAAGCACGGCAGCATCTCGGCGATCGTGCCGATGGTCAGCCACGTGGACCACACCGAGCACGACGTCTCCATCATCGTCACCGAACACGGCCTGGCCGACCTGCGCGGCCTGCCGCCGCGGCACCGCGCACGGCAGCTGATCGACCACTGCGTGGACCCGAGCTACCGCGCGCAGCTGGAGGAGTATTTCGACCGCGCGCTGCGCGACAGCTACGGCAAGCACACCCCGCACCTGCTGCCCGAAGCGCTGTCCTGGCACCAGCGCTGGTTGGAGACCGGGACGATGCACGCGGCGAGTTGACCCATCCAGCGCGCTACGCAGTGCCATCGCCGCGGCTCCGGCGTGCTTTTGTAGGAGCGGCTTCAGCCGCAACAAGCGAAGCCCGGACCGCGACCGTTTCGGTGATCGGTCGGGGCTGAAGCCCCTCCTGCAGTGCACCCAGCAAGCAAGCCGCAGCCCTGTAGGAGCGGCTTCAGCCGCGACAAGCGACGCGGCGGGGCTCGCCCGCTTCGGAAAGAGTCGGGGCTGAAGCCCCTCCCACAGTGCACCCAGCAGGCTCGCCGCAAGTTCCTGTAGGAGCGACTTCAGTCGCGACGAACGAAGCAGCGATGCTGGCCGGTCGCAGACGCGATCGAGGCCGAAACCTTCGCAGCCTCCGTTACGCGTCAATTGACAGCGAAACCCCTTCAGGCTCGCTCAGGAACGCCAGCTTGCGCGCGCGCGGCAGTTGCTTGAGCGCGTATTCGGCGCGCGAGGCGGCGGCGCGGTCCGGATAGGCGCGGCTGGCCAGCAGCCGCAGCGGCGGGTTGGCGCGGGTGTACTTGGCGCCGGTGCCGCGCAGATGCGCCCGGTAGCGCGCCTCGAGGTCGAGGGTGATGCCCGCGTAGTAGCTGCCGTTGCGGCATTCGAGCAGATACAGGAACCAGGGCGGGGAGTCGGCCATGCACGCATTATCGGCCAGCGCGCGATTTGCGCCACCGTTCGCGAGCGCTGCATTGCCCTATGCGCTCGACCTCAGGGCATGCCTCTGCCCATCCGATCTGATCCGACTCATCCGATGCCGATCATCGCGACCGCGTCGCGGCGCTGAACCGTCCCGAAACCGGCTTTAACGCAACCCGAACACCTTGCCAGTCGCTGGCACACGCCGGCAAACCGCAGCCACGGTACGGGCGCATAAATTCACCACCGGCCGGATGCCGTCGATGAAGAGGCTCTCTCCCTTTGGATTCGACGGCACGGCCGGGTCTTTTTTTGGCGCCATGCAACGGACACCCTGGGCGTTGCCTGTAACCCGCCACCGGATCAACACCGCTTCGACGACCCGCGCCTGCACCGGATCGGAAGCGCCTCCCCAGCCTTTTGCGGACGACGCCGGCATGGCGCAGCTGAAGCCGCCTACAAAGACGTGCGCCCCCTGCTACACGCGCTGCGGAAGAGGCTTCCACCCCTGCCGCCACCGGAGTTGGAGCGATCGCGGCTTCGCTCGTCGCGGCTGAAGCCGCTCCTACAGAAGCGCGGCATGCGTGCAAAAGAGCGTACGCGTGCCGTGTGGTGCTTGCCATTTTGCTCTGGCCACGGCGGGCATCGTGATAGCGGCGAGTCTTTCGGGCGACACGCATCGGGCTCCTGGCCCGATGCCTGCCGCTCCGCCACGCCGCTCAGGCCGCCTGCGACAACCGCGCCTGGCGCCGCGCACGCACCGCCTGCGCCAAGCGCTCCAGCACCTGCACCGAGCTGTCCCAATCGATGCAGCCGTCGGTGATGCTCTGCCCATAGACCAGCGATTGGCCTTCCACCAGTTCCTGGCGGCCGCCGACCAGGTGGCTCTCCACCATGGCGCCGACGATGCGGGTCTGCCCGGCCTCCAACTGCGCGGCGATGTCCTCGATCACCTTCGGCTGGTTGTCCGGGTTCTTGCCGCTGTTGGCGTGGCTGGCGTCGACCATCAACCGTGCCGGCAATCCGGCCTTCTCCAGCACCTGGCCGGCGGCGGCGACGCTGGCCGCGTCGTAGTTGGGCAGCTTGCCGCCGCGCAGGATCACGTGGCAATCGGGGTTGCCGGTGGTGGTGGCGACCGCGGTCTGCCCGTCCTTGGTGACCGCCAGGAAATGGTGCGGATGCGAGGCCGCGCCGACCGCATCCACCGCGATCTTGACGTCGCCGCTGGTGCCGTTCTTGAACCCGACCGGGCACGACAGGCCCGAGGCCAGTTCACGGTGCACCTGGCTTTCGGTGGTGCGCGCGCCGATCGCGCCCCAGGCCACCAGGTCGGCGATGTACTGCGGCGAGATGATGTCGAGGAATTCCACGCCGGCCGGCAGGCCGAGGCGGTTGATGTCGCGCAGCAGGCCGCGCGCCAGGCGCAGGCCCTTGTTGATGTCGAAGCTGCCGTCGAGATTGGGGTCGTTGATCAGGCCCTTCCAGCCGACCGTGGTGCGCGGCTTCTCGAAATACACCCGCATCACGATCTCCAGCGCATCGCCGTAGGTGTCGCGCAGCGGGCGCAGGCGCTGCGCGTACTCCATCGCCGCCACCGGATCGTGGATCGAGCACGGGCCGATCACCACCGCCAGGCGGTCGTCGCGGCCGTGCAGGATCTCGTGCAGCGCCGCGCGCGAGGCGGCCACGGTCTGCGAGGCCTCTTCGTCGCAGGGCAGCAGCGACAGCAGGTGGGCGGGCGGGGTCAGCGGTTCGATCTTGCGGATGCGCAGATCGTCGGTATGGGGAGCCATGGGGAATCTCTCGGTCGGGTTCTGGGTGGGGGACCAGGTCCGGCGGCATGAAAAAAGCCGCCAGGTTCGCTGGCGGCTTTCGGGGATGCGGCTGAAGTTTCCTTCAGGGTGAACGCACTCCTTCCTCCGCCAGCGGCATCGGAAAACCGTAGTACCAAAAATAAAAGCTGCGGTTGGCGTTCATGGGATGCATTGATAGCACAGGATTTTTGGCGGCGCCACAGTTGCATTGGCAACTGGATGGAGCCGGGATTCGGGATTGGAGATTGGGGAGTCGCAAAGACCGACGGCCCCAGCGATTCGCGACGTCTCCCAATCCCGAATCCCGACTCCCCAATCCCGGCCTCTAGAAATCGAACACATACTCCGCCGCCACCTCGCGCCCGATCGCGTCGTACAGCGTGGTGTTGTAGAACTGGTAGCCGTAGTAGCGTTCCTTGTTGTCGTAGCCGGTGGTGTTGAGCACGTTGTTGACGTACAGGTTCACCTTCATCTTCGGAGTGATGCGGTAGCCGGCGGTGAGGTTCCAGTACACCGCCGGGCCGACGCGGCCGAAGTAACGGCTGGTGCTGTCGCCGAAGTGCGGGTTGGCGCTGTCGGTGACCCGGCATTCGTCCGACGGGCTCGGCTGGTAGCCGTCGTCGAAGCGCGTGCAGGTGCCCCAGTTCACCGCCTGGGTGGAGCCGAAGCGCTTGGCGTAGACGGTCAGGTCCAGAGGGCCGCCGTTCTCCCAGTGCACGCTGCCGCGCAGCTTGCTGCGGATTTTCTGGTCGCGCAGGTTCTTGTAGGCGTCGGTGCGGTAGGTCTGCTCGCGATAGCTGATCAGGTTGTTGTAGTCCAGGCCGAAACTGAAGTTGCCCCAGCGCGCGGTGTTCACCCGGTACTTCAGCGAGGCATCGACGCCGGAGACCTGCATCTGCGCGATGTTGATCGGCCCCTGCTCGATATCGACGACGCGGCCGGCGGCGTCGCGCGTCACCCGCGAGACGATGCGCGCGCAGTATTCGGCGCCGCCCGGGTTGACCCACACCCCGCCGGCAGTGGTCAGGCCAGTGCGGCAGCCCGCTTCGGCGGTCAGGATCTCGTCGCGGTTGAGGTCCTTGATCATGTCCTGCAGGCGGATCTTGTAGTAATCGACGGTCAGCGACAGGCCGTCGGCGATGTCCCACACGAAGCCGGCGGTGGCCGAGCGCCCGTGTTCCGATTCCAGGTCCGGGGTGCCGCGGCGGTTGACCTGCATCAGGTAGTAAACGTCGGCGTTCTCGGCGCTGCAGCCGCCGGTCAGGTAGTAGCCCTGCTGGATGCAGCGGTACTGGTCGATCACGGTCTGCTGGGTGGAGCTCGGTTCGCCGAGCACGTAGTGCATGTCCGGGGCGCGGAAGCTGGTGGCGAGGCTGCCGCGCAGCAGCAGCGTGCTCAGCGGACGCCACTCCAGGCCGGCGCTCCAGGTGGTGTCGCTCTGCTTGCCGATCGCCGAGCCCAGGTCGCTGTTGTAGGAGGTGTAGTCGCCGTAGCGGTCGTGGCGCGCGGCCAGGCTGGCGTTGAGCGAGGACAGCAGCGGCACGTCGAACTCGATGCCGCCGGAATAGCGCAGGCGTTCGCCGCCGCCGTAGTCGACCACGTCCAGCGGATAGCAGGTGTTGGCGCACGGATCCGGATCGAGCCGGTAGCCCTGTTTGGCGACCTCGCCGACCGCGGCGAACTTGATCGGCCCGGCCCAGCCCCGGAACAGTTCGCCGGTGATGTTGGCGCTGGCCTGGTTGACCCACGAATCGGCCTGGTTGTGCGCCTTCACCGCCAGGTCGTTGTACTGCGCGCCGCTGAGCGGCTGGTACCAGCGCTCCTCGTTGAGGTCGTAGATCGGCGTGCCGTCGGCGGTGCTGCCCAGTTGCGCGCCGAGGAAGTAGTCGGTGGCCTTCTGCGTGTCCACGGTGCGCACGTATTCGTCGGTGGTGTAGCGCGCGCGGCCGAGCGCGACTTCCCAGTCGAAGCGGTCGGCCAGCGTGCCCTTGAGGCCGGCGCTCAGATCCCAGGACAGTTCCTTGGTGGTGTTGGCCAGGTTCTTCCAGCCGCCGGATTCGTAGCGGGTCAGCTGGCGGATCGCGTACAGGTTGCGGTCGGTGCCGGTGTCGTGGAACGGGCCCAGATAGACGTAGGGCGGATCGTAGGTCCAGTAGCCGATGCTCTTGTTCACCGACAGCGTGCTCCAGGCCTGCATGCCGTTGTCGAAATCGAAGGTGCCGTACAGATAGGCCGAGCCGCTGTCGCCACCGCTGGCGGCGAGCCAGTCGGCGTAGTCGTGGGCCATGCCGCAGTAGCCGCCGAGGTTGGTGAGGGTGCTGCTGTTGTAGTCGTAGCTCAGCCGCTGCGAATCGACGAACTGGCCGCCGAAGCGCGCGCAGGTGCCGCTGGGCGGGGCCAGGCGTTGGTTGGTGTCGGCGTCGAGCAGGGTCAGGCCGGTGTAGGAATTGAAGCCGTACTTGCGCGCCTGCGCGGTCCAGTTGCTGTAGGACTCGTCGTCCTGGTCGTCCATCTTCGGGCGTTCGCCGACCGACAGCGGATCGCGCCGCGTCCACTGCAGCGCATAGGTCAGGTTCCACCTGTCGCCGCTGGTGCCGCCGACCCAGGACAGGTCGAACACGTCGCGGCCGCCTTCGGTGGCGGTGCCGCCGCGCAGCCGCACCTGGTTGCCCTCGTAGCCCTTCTTCAGGATCACGTTGATGACGCCGGCCACCGCATCGGAACCGTAGATCGCCGAGGCGCCGCCGGTGAGGATCTCGATCCGCTCCACCGCCGCCGACGGGATGCTGCTGTAGTTGGCGAAGTTGCTCTCGCCCGCATACGGCTGCGGGTAATCGGCGACGCGGTGGCCATTGACCAGCAACAGGGTGCGGCCCGGGCCGAGGTCGCGCAGGCTGACCGGCGAGGCGTTGGGCGTGTGCGAGCCGTATTTGGTATCGGCCTCGACGCTGCCCTGCTGGTTCAACGTGTTGAGCACGTCGTACACGGTGAGGAAGCCTTCCTGCTGGATCTGCTGCGCGCTGATCACCACCACCGGTTCGGCGCCCTCCACTTCCGAGCGTTTGATCCGCGATCCGGTGACCACGACCTGGCCCAGGTCGGTGGCGGCGGCCTTGGGCGCGGCATCGTCGGCGGCGTCCTGCGCCAGCGCGTCGGGCGCGCCATGCAACGCCAGCACGATGCCGAGCGCGAGAGTGGTGAAGGGGTGACGAGGCATGCGGATCTCCCTGCTGCGGGCTGGCGTGGAACGCCGACGGACGACGGCGGCGACGATGCGCGTCTCCGTCCCGCGACCACACGAGGAGCCTCGTGTCGTTGCCCACAGCGCAGCCGCACGCGTGCGATGGCACGCGCTGCGTTGCGCCTCATCGGCGCGCAGAAGGAAGACGAGCGGTGCGGGCGCGCCTATCCCCTGACGCGCTCGCGGACCTAACCTGCAATGCGGCGACAACGTTGTCAACACGTCGCCACATGGATCTTGTAGACGATGCCGCTTTATGCGCGATTCGCTGCGAGAGGCGCCGATTTGCGCGGGATGCGCCGCCACCGGCCGCGCAGCGAACCCTTGCACCGCCCTCCGCGCGCGAGGCTTCGCTGTGTGCTGTGCGGCATGCGTCGCCGCGGGCAATCGCCCTGCCTCCTACGCTCCGCCGTGCCGCGATTCGCCACGACTACTCGGCCATGCGCGCGGCGCGTGCATGCCCCGCAAACGCATAAAAAAAGCCCCGCATCGCTGCGGGGCTCCTTTTCACTGCGTACTGCAGGTCGGCTTGCGCCGGCGCGGATCAGAAATCCATGCCGCCCATGCCGCCCATGCCGCCGCCCATGCCGCCAGCGCCGCCGGCCGGCTCGTCCTTCTTCGGCGCTTCGGCCACCATCGCTTCGGTGGTGATCATCAGGCCGGCGATCGACGCGGCGTTCTGCAGCGCCGAACGGGTCACCTTGGTCGGATCCAGGATGCCGAACTCGACCATGTCGCCGAACTCGCCGTTGGCGGCGTTGTAGCCGAAGTTGCCGGTGCCTTCCTTGACCCGGTTCAGGATCACCGACGGCTCTTCACCGGCGTTGGTGACGATCTCGCGCAGCGGCGCTTCCATCGCGCGCAGCGCGATCTGGATGCCGTGGGTCTGATCTTCGTTGGCGCCCTTCAGCTCGCCGATCGCGGTCAGCGCGCGCACCAGGGCCACACCGCCGCCCGGGACCACGCCTTCTTCCACGGCCGCACGGGTCGCGTGCAGGGCGTCTTCGACGCGCGCCTTCTTTTCCTTCATCTCGATCTCGGTCGAAGCGCCGACCTTGATCACCGCCACGCCGCCGGCCAGCTTGGCCACGCGCTCCTGCAGCTTCTCGCGGTCGTAGTCCGAAGAGGTCTCTTCGATCTGCGCCTTGATCTGCTTGATGCGCGACTCGATCGCCGAGCTGTCGCCAGCGCCGTCGATGATGGTGGTGTTCTCCTTGGAGACCTGCACCTTCTTGGCGCGGCCCAGGTCCTTGATGGTCGCCTTCTCCAGCGCCAGGCCCACTTCCTCGGAGATCACGGTGCCGCCGGTCAGGGTGGCCATGTCTTCCAGCATCGCCTTGCGACGATCGCCGAAGCCCGGCGCCTTGACCGCGACGACCTTGACGATGCCGCGGATGGTGTTGACCACCAGGGTCGCCAGCGCTTCGCCTTCGACTTCCTCAGCCACGATCAGCAGCGGCTTGCCCGACTTGGCCACGCCTTCCAGCACGGGCAGCAGGTCGCGCACGTTGGAGATCTTCTTGTCGTGCAGCAGGATGAACGGGTCGTCCAGGTCGGCCGACTGGCTCTGCTGGTTGTTGATGAAGTACGGCGACAGGTAGCCGCGGTCGAACTGCATGCCCTCGACCACGTCCAGCTCGTTGTCCAGGCCCGAGCCTTCTTCAACGGTGATGACGCCTTCCTTGCCGACCTTCTTCATCGCGTCGGCGATGATGTTGCCGATCGACTCGTCGGAGTTGGCCGAGATGGTGCCGACCTGGGCGATCGCCTTGTCGTCGGCGGTGGGCTTGCTGATCTTCTTCAGCTCGGCCACGGCGGCCTTGACGGCCTGGTCGATACCGCGCTTGAGGTCCATCGGGTTCATGCCGGCGGCGACCGCCTTGGAACCTTCGCGGATCAGCGCCTGCGCCAGCACGGTGGCGGTGGTGGTGCCGTCGCCGGCGTTGTCGGAGGTCTTGGACGCGACTTCCTTCACCATCTGCGCGCCCATGTTCTCGAACTTGTCGGCCAGTTCGATTTCCTTGGCGACGGAGACGCCGTCCTTGGTGATGGTGGGCGCGCCGAAGCTCTTCTCGAGCACGACGTTGCGGCCCTTCGGGCCCAGGGTGGCCTTGACGGCATTGGCGAGAATGTTGACGCCGCGCACCATGCGCGAACGAGCGTCTTCACCGAAACGGATATCTTTGGCAGCCATGTGTGTAACTCCGGGATTCGTGATTTGGGATTAGGGATTGGCTGAGAGCGAGCTTCGGGGGAGATCCGGGACCGCGGCGCGACGAGCGCAGCGCGAATCCCGAATCCCCACTCCCGAATCCCGCGATCGGCGGCGTTTTAGCCGACGATCGCCAGGATGTCGTCTTCGCGCAGCACCTTGTACTCGACGCCTTCGGCCTTGTAGCTGGAGCCGGCGTACTGGCCGTAGATGACCTTGTCGCCGACCTTGACCGCCGGAGCGCGGACGCTGCCGTTGTCCAGCGGCTTGCCGCTGCCGATGGCCACGATCTCGCCCTTGGTGGACTTTTCCTTGGCCGAATCCGGGATCACGATGCCGCCGGCGGAAATTTCGTCGGCTTCGATCGGCTTGACTACGACGCGGTCGTGAAGCGGCTTGATGCTCATTGAGAGAGACCCTCTTAAGTGATTGATTGGTCTAGGAAAGGCTGGCGATGTTAGCACTCGCATGTGACGACTGCCAGCAACGCTCGCGAAAAAACCCGGTACGCCGGGATGCGCAAGATGTGGTGCTGGCCGGCGCCCTTTCAAGGGCTGGCGACGAAAAAATTTCGCTTCGGCACCCTCCCGGCCGCGGAACTGGTACCCGGATTCCGCAACGCTGTCACAGGAGCAGGCTAGGCTCGCAGACCCAGGGGGGACCATCCAAAAGGAGTTGTCGATGAAGCCATCCGCCGTTGCCTTACCTCTCGCCTGTCTGCTGGCCCTGGCCGGCCACGCCCAGGCCGCCGTGTTCATCAACGAATTGCACTACGACGATGCCACCGCCGCCGGCGATACCGGCGAGGGCGTGGAGATCGTCGCCACCGCCGGCGAGAGCCTGAGCGGCTACAAGGTCTACCTGTACAACGGCAGCAGCCCCAGCGCCGCCGCCGTCTATGCCACGACCTCAGTGCCGGCCGGCAGCCTGGTCACCTGCGGCGGGCAGGTGCGCATCGCCACCGTCGGCTATGCCAGCAACGGCGTGCAGAACGGCCCCAACGACGGCCTGGCGCTGGTCGACGGCAGCGGCCAGGTGGTGCAGTTCCTCAGCTACGAGGGCGCGATCACCGGCGGCGGCGGCCCGGCCGCCGGCCTGACCAGCCAGAACCTGCCGGTCAGCGAGAGCAACAGCACCGCGGCCGGCACCTCGCTGCAGCTGCGCGGCAGCAACGGCAGCGCCGCGTCCGACTTCAGCTGGGCCGGCAGTTCGGCCAGCAGCTTCGGCGCCTGCAACAGCGGCCAGACCTTCAGCGGCGGCAGCAGCAATACCGCGCCGTCGGTGACCGCGACCACGCCAGCGCAGGGCGCCAGCAACTTCCCCGCCGCCGGCGACCTGGCGGTGACCTTCAGCGAGGCGGTGACCCTGGCCAGCGGCGCGTTCGGCCTGAGCTGCAGCCAGTCCGGCACGGTGGCGCTGAGCTACCCGAGCAGCGGCAGCCAGTTCGCGATCTCCACCAACACCGCCCTGGCCGCCGGCGAAAGCTGCAGCCTGAGCATCCTGGCGGCAAAGATCAGCGACGCCGGCGGCGCGCATCCGGCGCAGGACAGCAGCATCGCCTTCAGCGTCGCCAGCGGCAGCGGCGGCGGTGCCAGCGGCTACTACTCGCGGGTCAACACCTCCAACGCCAGCCAGTTGCGCTGCTCGCTGCACGAGACGATCAAGGGCCACACCGTCTACCCGTACAGCAGCAGCTCCGGCACCAGCACCTGGACCATCCTGGAGATCGCCGACGAGGACCCGAACAACAGCGGGCGCATCCTCGACGCCTACCGCAACCGCAGCTACGCCAAGGTCACCGACCGTGCCGGCAGCGGCAGCGGGCTGAAGTACAACCGCGAGCACAGCTGGCCGAACTCGCTGGGCTTCGGCACCGCCAGCGGCGACAAGGGCCTGCCCTACGCGCCGTACACCGACACGCACATGCTGTACCTGACCGACTCCACCTGGAACGCCGACCGCGGCAACAAGCCGTACGCGAACTGCGACAGCAACTGCGGCGAGCGCATCACCGAGGCCAACGCCGGCTTCGGCGGCGGCAGCGGCAGCTACCCGGGCAACTCCAACTGGGTGCGCACCCCGGACGGCAATGGCGGCAGCTTCGAAGTGTGGAACCACCGCAAGGGCGACATGGCACGCGCGGTCATGTACATGGCGATCCGCTACGAAGGCGGCACCGACGCGGCCACCGGGCAGTCCGAGCCGGACCTGGAACTGACCGACGACCGCAGCAAGATCGTGCAGACCTCGGCCTCGCCGGCCTACATGGGCCTGCTGTCGACGCTGATCGCGTGGAGCCAGCAGGATCCGCCGGACGACGCCGAGCGTGCCCGCAACGAAGTGGTGTACAGCTTCCAGGGCAACCGCAATCCGTTCATCGATCACCCGGAGTGGGCGACTTCCTCGCTGTTCACCTCGGCCAAGCCGGCGACCTGCCAGCTGCTCAACTGAGCCGGAGGGTCTGCGAGCGACCCGGGTGGCCCCGGGGCCATCCGGCGTCGCCCGTACATGCAATGAAGGCTCGGCGGTAGATGGCCGCCGCTGCCGCGCGCCCCCGGCACCGTCGCGGCCCTGCTTTCCCGCCGCCACGACCACCCAACTGCCACGCCGTTCCCGCTGCGCAGCGGGTCGCTGCCGCACGGCCCAGTGCCATGCCCGGCCAGCGCCCTCCGCGGCCGCCCCGCGCAGGCCTGCAACCGCGCGCCCGCGGGCGCGCACTCATGCCCGAATCAGGCCCGGCAAAGCCCTGCCGGCGTCCCTATACTGTCGGCCGCATGTCTTCGCCCCCACTCCGTTTGCTGTTCAGCACCTGCCCCGATCCGGCCAGCGCCGCGCGGATCGCCCAGGTCTTGGTCGAAGAACGGTTGGCCGCGTGCGTGAGCCGCCTGCCCGGCGTGCACGCCACCTATCGCTGGCAGGACGCCGTGGAGCAGGCCGAGGAAGTGCTGCTGCTGATCAAGACCGCCGCCGACCGCGTCCCCGCGTTGCAGCGGCGGCTGAGCGAACTGCACCCCTTCGACGTCCCCGAACTGATCGAGGTCGAGGTCGCCGGCGGCCTGCCCGCCTACCTGCAGTGGGTGTATGCCGAAACCCGTGAGGAACCGTAAGCCGATGACCGTGCTGCACCGTATCGCCGCCCTGTGCCTGCTGGCCCTGGCCGCCTTCCCCGCCCTGGCGATCAGCGAAAAGGATCTGCTGCCGGTCGATCAGGCCTTCGTGCTGAGCGCGCAGGCGCCCGAGCGCGGCCGCATCGAACTGCACTGGAAGATCGCCAACGGCTATTACCTGTACCGGCACCGGATCGCGGTGCGGGTGCTGAGCGGCTTCAAGGCCAACCCCACCGTGCAGCTGCCGGCCGGG
Source organism: Xanthomonas bonasiae (assembly GCF_017163705.1). Lineage (GTDB taxonomy): Bacteria > Pseudomonadota > Gammaproteobacteria > Xanthomonadales > Xanthomonadaceae > Xanthomonas_A > Xanthomonas_A bonasiae. The sequence continues at coordinate 15,922 of NZ_JAFIWB010000018.1, read as the reverse complement.
CACAAGAAGACCGACCCGTACTTCGGCGAGGTGGAGACCTACCGCGGCGAGTTGAACGCGGTGCAGAGCGGCGTCGCCGATCCCGCCACGACCAGCCTGCAGGTGGAGGTGCGCTATCAGGGCTGCGCCGACGCCGGCGTGTGCTATCCGCCGCAGAAGCGCGTGCTCACGGTGGCGCTGCCGGCGGCCGAGGCCGACGCAACGGCGGCCACGTCCTCGCCGCTGCCGGGCAGCGCGCCGGGCGCGGCCGGCCCCGCCGGCAAGCCGTTGTTCGGCGCCGGCGCCGGCGCCGTGCAAGGCCTGCCGCTGCCGTCGGACCAGGCGTTCGGCTTCGAAGCCATCGTCGGCGACGGCAACACCCTGCTGCTGCGCTTCACCCCCGCCCCGGGCTACTACCTGTATCGCGACCGCACCGCGCTGGCGCTGGAAGGCGCGGCCGGCATCCGCACCGGCATGCCGCGCTGGCCGCAGGGCCGCTCGCACCAGGACGAGCACTTCGGCAACGTGGTGGTGTATTTCGACCAGACCGAGGTCAGCGTGCCGCTGCAGCGCCAGCGCGCCGATGCCGCCGACGCGACCCTGGTCGCCACCTTCCAGGGCTGCCAGACCGACGGCATCTGCTATCCGCCGATGACCCGGCGGGTGAAGCTGTCGCTGCCCAAGGGCAAGCTCAGCCCGACCGACCAGGCCGAAGTGGCGCCACTGCTGGTGACGCCGCTGGACAGCCGCCAGGCCGACGCCAGCGCCGCGGCGGCCGCGCCGGTGACCGCGCCCGACGCGGCGAGCGCGCCCGATGCCTCGGTGCACAACGCCGCGCGCAGCACCGCGCCGGCGGCCGCGCCGCAGAACCTGCTGTGGGTGTTGCTGGCGGCGCTGGGCGGCGGCCTGATCCTGAACCTGCTGCCGTGCGTGCTGCCGATCCTGTCGCTGAAGGTGCTGGGCCTGGCGCACAGCGGCGAAAGCCATGCGCGCGCCCGCAGCCATGCGCTGTGGTACACGCTGGGGGTGCTGGCGTCCTTCGCCGTGGTCGGCGGCATCGCCGTCGCCGCGCATCTGCTGTGGGGCTTCCAGCTGCAGCGCCCGGGCTTCGTCGCGGTGCTGACCTACCTGATGTTCGCGATGGGCCTGAGCCTGTCCGGCGTGTTCACGCTCAGCGCCAACCTCGGCGGCCTCGGCCAGTCGCTGCCCTCGCGCAGCGGTCCGGTCGGCGACTTCTCCACCGGCGTGCTGGCCTGCGTGGTGTCCAGCGCCTGCGTCGGCCCGTTCATGGGCCTGGCGCTGGGCTATGCGTTCGCCGCGCCGCCGGCGATCGGCATGCTGGTGTTCCTGACCATGGGCCTGGGCCTGGCGCTGCCGTTCCTGCTGGTCGGCTTCATCCCCTCGCTGGCCAAGCGCCTGCCCACGCCCGGCCCGTGGATGGAGACGCTCAAGCAGGTGCTGGCGTTCCCGATGTACCTGACCGCGATCTGGCTGCTGTGGGTGCTGGGCAAGCAGCGCGGCGTGGATGCGGTGGCGCTGCTGCTCGTCGGCGCCACGCTGCTGGCGCTGGGCCTGTGGTGGATCGAGCGCGCGCGCTGGCGCAGCCACAAGCTCGGCCTGCGCCTGGCCTCGCTGCTGGTGCTGCTGGCGCTGCTGCCGGTGTGGGGCGTGACCCGGCTGGCGCCGCCCAGCGTCAGCGCAGAGCGCAACACCGTGGCCTTCTCGCCGGAGATGCTGGACCGGCTGCGCACCGACAACCGCGTGGTGTTCGTCAACATGACCGCCGACTGGTGCGTGACCTGCAAGGCCAACGAACGCAACGTGCTCGGCAGCGATGCCTTCCGCGACACGCTCAAGCGCGTCGACGCGGTGTACATGAAGGGCGACTGGACCAACGAGGACCAGCGCATCAGCGCCTTCCTCGCCGAACACAAGGCGGTGGGCGTGCCGCTGTACGTGGTCTACGGCCCGGGCGCACCGCCGACCGTGCTGCCGCCGGTGCTGAGCCAGGCGGTGGCCGAGGACGCACTGCTGCGCGCGGCGCGATGAACGCCACGCCGCCACGCCTGCTCGCGGTGGCGGCCATCGCGGCGGCGCTGGGCCTGGCCGCCGCGCAGGTCTGGTGGCGTACGCCGACGCCAGCGCCGCCAGCGACCGCCACCGGCAGCGCGCCGCCGGCCGGCGTTGCCGCGGCCCGCCCCGGCGATCCCGCCCCGGCGCTGCGCCTGCCCACCCTCGACGGCGGCAACCTGAGCCTGGCCCAGTTCCGCGGCCGTCCGTTGCTGGTCAATGTCTGGGCCAGCTGGTGCGAACCGTGCGTGCGCGAGATGCCGGAACTGGACCGCCTGGCACGCGCGCAGCCGGCCGACGGCCTGCAGGTGCTCGGCATCGCCCTGGACCGCCCCGAGGACGTGCGCGCATTCCTGCAGCGGGTGCCGATCGGCTACCCGATCGCGCTGGAAACCCCCGGCCCGGCCGATGCCAGCGTGCGCCTGGGCGACACCCAGGGCCTGCTGCCCTACAGCGTGCTGATCGACGCCGACGGCCGCATCGTGCGGCAGAAGCTGGGGCCGTTCGCGCCGGGCGAAGCGGAGCGCTGGGCGCGGCTGCCGTAGCCGCTCGTTTGCGCAATCGGCCCTGTGCCCGTTCGCGCACTCGCCCCTGTAGGAGCGGCTTCAGCCGCGACGGGCTTTACTGACAATGCCTGTCGCGGCTGAAGCCGCTCCTACAAGAGATGGGGGATCGTCGCCTGGATCGGGATTGCGCTATAACGCCTGCCGCTGCGCCTTGCTGCCGGCGCCGCCGGCAGCAACCCGTGCCTGCCCCAGCGCCGCCAGTTCCGCGGCCAGACGTTGCGCGCCGGCGCGCAATTCCGGCACCGCGGTGATCTCCCACAGGCCGCCGCGCAGCAGCGGTCCCAGGCAGTACAGTCCGGCGACCGGGTGGCCGCTGCCGTCGCGCACCTGCAGGCGCTCGTCCACCACCAGGCCCAGGCCCAGCGGATCGGGCTGCAGCAGGCCCGCATCGCGCATCGTCGCGATCAGCGGATGGCTGGTGCGGGCGACGTCGGTGTCCAGCCCGGTGGCGCGGATCAGCACGTCGAAGTCTTCGGTGCGCGCGCTGCTGCTGGCGCGATCGCGGATCACCGCCTCCACCGCGGTCTCGCCCAACCGCGCGCGCAGCAGGCGCCCGGCGCGGATGCGCAACTGGCCCTGCTGCTGCATCTGCGCCAGCGCGCTCGCGGCAGCCGGCGCCAGCCGGTGCCGCGCCACTTCCCAGTACGGGCGCAGATGGCGCAGGAACCGCGCGCGTGCCGCCGGCGCCAGGCCTTTCCAGAACGGCTGCAGATGCGGGCGCAGCGCATCGACCACGCAGCGCCAGTCCTCCACCACCGTGGTCAGCTGGCGCAGGCTGCGCACCAGGCCGGCGAGGTCGTGGTTGCGCAGCGCCTGCGCCACGCTCGGCGGCAGCGTCACCGCCGCGCCCGGCTGGGCCAGGTGCGCCTGCGGCGCCAGGCCGCGCCGCGACAACGCGGTGATCGGGCCGCGATGGCCGCGGCGGCGCAGGGTCAGCGCGACATCGGCCATGGTCAGGCCGGTGCCGACCAGCAGCAGCCGCGCCTGCGGCGACACCTCGTCCAGCACCCCGTCCTGCCACGGCCAGCCGATGTAGCGCCGGTGCACCGCCAGGCGCGGACCGATGCCGGGCAGCGCCGCCGGCGGCAGCGCGCCGATCGCCAGCACCACCACGTCGCTGACCACGTCCTCGCCGTTGGCCAGGAAGATGCGGAAACCGTCCGGGCCGCGTTCCACCGCCACCGCCTCTTCGCTCACCCGCGCCACCTCGACCGCCGACGCGGCGAGCGCGCTGTCCAGATGCTGCTCCAGGTAGCGGCCGTACTGCAGCCGCGGCAGGAACTGCAGACGCTTCTCGGCGTCGAGCTGCAGGGCATCGGCGAAGCCGCCCGGATCCTGCGGATCCACGCCGAGATCCTTGGCGCGCACGTTCAACAGATGTTCCGGCCGCGCCGCGCCGTAGGCGATGCCGCGGCCGTAGGTGTCGGCCACGCCGATCAGGGTGATGCGGCTGGCGGCGCCCTGCCTGGCCAGCGTCGCGGCCAGCACGTTGCCGCAGAATCCTGCGCCTATGATCGCAATTCGCATGGCTCGCACTCGTGGCCGGTCGGGGCGTCCTTTGTGCCCCCGATGCCGGCCGCGGGTGTAAATCGCCGGTTAATGCGCGGCACTTGGTGCATGCCGATCGGGTATCAGCACATGCGCTTGGCCCATAAGCGGTGTCCGCTGGACCTTGGCGCGGGACCGCGCGATCGTCGCGCGGTGCGAGGAAATCGCCGGCACGCCATGGTGCGTTTCCCGCATCGCGCGCAGATGCCCAAGGATCAATGAGCGGGCGGCCTACTGCAGCCCTTCTTCGCTCAGCGCCTGCTGCACCGACGGCCGCGCGTGCACGCGCCGGTACCATGCCTGCAGGTTCTGCAAGGCGTCGAAGTGGATGCCCGCCTTGTAGTGCGAGGTCAGCCAGGACGCCTGGCCCCAGCCGGTCAACGCATACAGATAGGCATCGGCGACGGTGAAGGCATCGCCCATCAGGAACCGGCGCCCGGCGAGCTGCGCATCGATCCAGGCGAAGCGCTGCTCCAGCTTCGGCCGGGCGGTGTCCACGTACTGGCCGGCGAGCCGCGCGTACAGCAGGGGAATAAAGCCCTTGTGGATCTCCGTCGCCAGGAAGTTCAGCCACTCCTGCAGCCGGTAGCGCTGCATGCTGCCATTGGGCGGCACCAGACCGCGTTCCGGCTTGCGGTCGCCCAGGTATTGGACGATGGCGGGACCTTCGCGCAGCACGCTGCCGTCGTCGAGTTCGAGCGCCGGCACGTAGCCCATCGCATTGACCCGACGGAAATCCGCGCCGTCCTCGGTCAGGTGCTTGCGGTGATCGACCCGCACCAGCGTCGCCTCGAGGCCGAGCTCATGCAGCACGATATGCGGCGCGAGGGAGCAGGCGGCCGGGATGTAGTACAGCTTCATTGCGATCTCCAGAAAGTGGGCGCAGCGCTCGCGAGCGCGGCCCGACGCATTCTAGAAACCAGGTATAGAAAAGGAAGAAGGCACTATAATGTTGTCTAGGTACAAAATTTATACCTGGTGCGCGCGCACCGAGGAAGCTGCGATGAAGGACAACGTTTCCGGCTGCTCCGTGGAAGAGGCCATGCGCCTGCTCGGCGGAAGATGGCGCCTGTTGCTGGTGTCGTACCTGCTCGACGGGCCCAAGCGGTTCAACGAACTGCGCCGCGACATTCCGGCCATTTCGCAACGCATGCTGACCCTGGATCTGCGCGCCCTGGAAGAGGCGGGGCTGATCCAGCGCACCGTGTACGCCACCGTGCCGGTCAAGGTCGAATACGCGCTGACCGGGGACGGGCGTCGCCTGGAACCGGTGGTCGCGGTGATGCAGGAGTTCGGGTTGTGGGTCAAGGCGCGGTCCGCCAACTGAGCGATGCCGGCTGGGGACGGCGATGTTCGCGATCGCGGCCGCCCTGCGCTTGACCTGGAAGGACGCATGTCCGAGCCTGCGGCAGCGCATAGCGTGGCGCCGTCCTCCGCGCACGATCTCGGACCATGCAGACCGGCGGGACGGGCCAGGAGGTACACAGGCATCGCGGAGACGACGCCCGCGTTCGCGCCCGAACTGCCAGCGGCTCACGCCGCAGAACCAAACATCCGTTTAAAACACGCGCAACTTCGCCGAACTGGACAGTAATCCCGGCTTCGCGCAGACTGCCGCCCTTTCCGCTGCTTTGTCTTCCATGGCGCGACTGCTGCTGTTGCATGGCCCCAACCTCAACCTGCTCGGCACCCGCGAGCCGGGGGTCTATGGGCACGCGACGCTGGCGCAGATCGATGCGGCGCTGCTCGCGCAGGCCACGGCCGCCGGGCACCAGCTGGACAGCCTGCAGTCCAACGCCGAGCACGTGCTGGTGGACCGGGTGCAGGCCGCACGCGGCGACGGCACCGCCTTCATCCTGATCAACCCGGCCGCGTTCACCCACACCTCGGTGGCGCTGCGCGACGCGCTGGCGGCGGTGGCGATCCCGTTCATCGAGATCCACCTGTCCAATCCGCACAGCCGCGAGCCGTTCCGCCACCACAGCTATTTCAGCGACCACGCGGTCGGCGTGATCTGCGGCTTCGGCGCCGACAGCTACCGCTACGCGATGGACGCGGCGCTGACGCGGCTGGGCGCGGCCGCATGAACACCTGTCGCGCGCGCCCGGCGGCGTACGCCCCTATCCGAGTTCGCCGGGCCGCGTGCCCGGTCATTTCCCGATTCACCTCAAGAGGCCGTTATGGATCTCCGTAAAATCAAGAAGCTGATCGACCTGCTGGAAGAGTCCAATCTCGCCGAGATCGAGATCAAGGAAGGCGAGGAAAGCGTGCGCCTGGCGCGCACGCCCAAGGGCATGATCGCCAGCGCCCCGCAGTACGCCGCGCCGGCCCCCGCCGCGCCGCCCGCTGCCGCGCCGATGCCGATGAGCTCGCCCACCGAGGCCTCCACCGGCGGCACCGCCAAGCCCGGCAACGCCCTGCCCGAAGGCCACGTGCTGCGCGCGCCGATGGTCGGCACGTTCTACACCTCGCCGTCGCCGGACAAGCCGGCCTTCGTCAGCGTCGGCCAGGCGGTCAAGGCCGGCGAGACCCTGGCGATCATCGAGGCGATGAAGATGTTCAACCCGATCGAAGCCGACGTCTCCGGCACCATCGTCGCGATCCTCAGCGAAAGCGGCGTGCCGGTGGAGTTCGATCAGCCGTTGTTTGTGATTGGCTGAGCGGCCGGGATTGGGGATTCGTGATTTGGGATTCGCAACAGCGGCCACACGAGCGCCTCACGGTGTGGCGCGATGCGATGACGTTGGTCGAAGCGACCTACCATCTCACCCAGAGCTTCCCCGATGCCGAACGCTTTGGACTGACCGCACAGATGCGGCGCGCGGCGATCAGCGTTCCCTCCAACATCGCGGAGGGCGCCGCGCGGCGGTCCACTGCCGAGTACCTGCGTTATCTGTCGATGGCGCGAGGCTCGCTGGCCGAGCTGGATACGCAGATGCAGATCGCGACACGGCTGCAGTTCGGTTCGCCGGACGCGGCAACCCTCGATCTCTTGAACCGCACCTTTTCCAGGCTCAACGCATTGATCCGCACGCTGGACGATTCGCGACATCTGCGCGAGCCCGGCGCCCTCTACGAATCCCCAATCTCGAATCCCGAATCCCATGCTCGATAAAGTCGTCATCGCCAATCGCGGCGAAATCGCGCTGCGCATCCTGCGCGCGTGCCATACGCTCGGCATCCGCACGGTCGCGGTGCATTCCACCGTCGATCGCAACCTCAAGCACGTGGCCATGGCCGACGAGTCGGTGTGCATCGGCCCGGCGTCCTCGGCCGAGAGCTACCTCAACATCCCGGCGCTGATCGCCGCGGCCGAGGTCACCGACGCGCAGGCCATCCATCCCGGCTACGGCTTCCTGTCGGAGAACGCGGACTTCGCCGAGCGCGTGGAGCAGTCCGGCTTCATCTTCATCGGGCCCAAGGCCGACACCATCCGCCTGATGGGCGACAAGGTCGAGGCGATCCGCGCGATGAAGGCCGCCGGCGTGCCGTGCGTGCCCGGCTCGGGCGGCCCGCTGGGCGACGACATCGTCGCCAACACCAAGGTCGCGCGCGAGATCGGCTACCCGGTGATCATCAAGGCCGCCGGCGGCGGCGGCGGCCGCGGCATGCGCGTGGTGCATTCGGAGGCGGCGCTGAAGGCGGCGATCGAGACCACCAAGTCCGAAGCCAAGGCCGCTTTCAGCAACGACCAGGTGTACATGGAGAAGTTCCTGGAGAACCCGCGCCACGTGGAGATCCAAGTGCTGGCCGACGGCCAGGGCAACGCCATCCACCTGGGCGAGCGCGACTGCTCGATGCAGCGCCGCCACCAGAAGGTGGTCGAAGAAGCCCCCGCGCCGGGCATCACCGAGCAGCTGCGCAGCGAGATCGGCAAGGTCTGCGTGGACGCCTGCGTGCGCATCGGCTACCGCGGCGCCGGCACCTTCGAATTCCTGTTCGAGGACGGGCGCTTCTACTTCATCGAAATGAACACGCGCATCCAGGTCGAGCACCCCGTGACCGAGCGCATCACCGGCATCGACCTGGTCTGCGAGCAGCTGCGCATCGCCGCCGGCCACAAGCTGAGCATCAAGCAGAGCGACATCGTGCTGCGCGGCCATGCGATCGAGTGCCGCATCAACGCCGAGGATCCGGAAACCTTCATGCCCAACCCGGGCCTGATCACCGGCTTTCACCCGCCCGGCGGCCCCGGCGTGCGCGTGGACACGCACATCTACAGCGGCTACAAGGTGCCGCCGAACTACGACTCGATGATCGGCAAGCTGATCGTGCACGGCCCCGACCGCGAGACCGCGATCGCGCGCATGCGCGTGGCGCTGAGCGAGATGGTGGTGGACGGGATCAAGACCAACATCCCGCTGCAGCAGCGGATCATGCGCGACAAGGGCTTCCAGGCCGGCGGGCAGAACATCCACTATCTGGAAAAGCGCCTGGCCGAGCGCAAGAACAAGTCGATTGCGTTGGTGTGAGAGGCCGGGATTGGGGAGTCGGGAGTCGGGATTCGTAAAAATGCGGACCCGGGTCCTGATCCATTCCTGGTGATGGCAGGCGACCGGTTCCCGTCGCTGCCAGGGCGCGCCTTGGGCAAGCCTTCGCCGGATGCGCGTTGCGCGGCACAGTGCCAATCGCATCCGGCCTCTTCGGATTGCCCGCAGATGGCGTTGCAAAAGACTGCCATCGGCATCGCCGCCGCGGTTTGCGTCAGCGCTTGGCGTACTGGCTGGGCGCTTCGCCCACGTGGCGGCTGAAGGCGACGCTGAAGCTGCTGGTCGAGCCGTAGCCGACGCGCTGGGCCACCTCGGCCACAGCCAAGCCCTCGCGCCGCAACAGATCCTTCGCCACCTGCATGCGCCAACCCACCAGATATTCCATCGGCGGCACGCCAACCGTGCGGGCGAAGCGCTCGAAGAACGTGGAGCGCGACAGCGCGGCCGCCTGCGCGAGTTCGCCCACCGTCCAGGCGTGATCGATGCGGGCATGGATCCGCGTGAGCGCCATCGCCAGCCGTTCGTCGCCCAGGCCGCGCAGCAGGCCCGGCGGCGCATTGCCCGCGGTCGTCCAGCGCAGGGCCTCGACCAGCAGCATCTCGACCAGCCGCGAAAGCACGTACTCGCTGCCCGGCTTCCTGTCGTGGTATTCCTCGCCCACCATCTGCACCAGTTGCATCAGGCGGCCGGCGCCCCGCACGTGGACCACCGCCGGCAGCAGCGAGACCAGCAGCCCGGCATGGGCGCTGTCGAACAGGAAGGCGCCGCCCAATGAGCGCATGTCCGGCGCGCCGTCCGGTTCGCCGTGGCGCCGTTCGCCCTGCCCGCCGGGAACGACCTTCGGATCGATGAACACCGGCGGCGCCGGCACCTGGCTGGAGAGCGTGAACGCCGGCGTGGTCGGCAACAGCACGAAATCGCCGGCGCCGATCGTGATCGGCGGATGCCCGTCCACCGCCAGCACAGCGATGCCCTCGAGCACGATGCAGAACCCCGGCTGCCCGTACTCGGCATAGCGCACCGCCCAGTTGCCCTTGCCGCTGATGAGGTTGGCGAACACCGCGCGGGGTTGGAGCAGGCGGACGAGGTCGGAAAGTGGATCGTGCATTTCGGACTTTCGCTAAAACAAAACGGATTCTGAATTATCGATCATCCGATGCGGCTGACCTATCGTTTCCTCCCGAGTCCACTCACTCCTGGAGAACGCAATGCAGACCGTCCTGATCACTGGCTGTTCCTCCGGCTACGGCCTGGAAACCGCGCGCCACTTCCTGGCCCAAGGCTGGAACGTCGTCGCCACCATGCGCCAGCCGCACCCGGCGCTGCTGCCGGCCTCGCCCGACCTGCGCCTGTTGGCGCTGGACGTGACCCAGCCCGACAGCATCGCGCTGGCGCTGGAAGCGGCCGGCCCCATCGACGTGCTCGTCAACAACGCCGGCATCGGGCTGTTCGGGGCGTTCGAAGCCACGCCGATGGCGACGGTGCGCGAGGTGTTCGAGACCAACACCTTCGGCGTCATGGCGATGTGCCAGGCCGCGATTCCGCGGTTTCGCCAGCGCGGCGCGGGCGTCATCGTCAACGTGACCTCCAGCGCCACGCTGGCGCCGTTCCCGCTGGTGGCCGCGTACACGGCGAGCAAGACCGCGGTGCAGGGCTTCACCGCGTCGCTGCGCCACGAACTCCAGGCGTTCGGCCTGCGGGTCAAGCTGGTGGAGCCCGGCTACGGCCCGTCCACCCGGTTCACCGCCAACGGGCAGCAGCGCATGCAGGGCCTGATCCCGGACGCCTACGCGCCGTTTGCCCGCGAAGTGTTCTCGAGCCTGGGCCAACCGACAGCGGTGACCATGGCCAGCGACGTCGCCCAGGCGATCTGGGACGCCGCCAACGACGCCAGCGACCGCCTGCATTACCCCGCCGGCGCCGACGCCCTGGCCCTGTCCGCGCAGCCGGCGCCCGCCAAGGAGCGCTGATCACCAAGCTGCAAGACCTCACGGGAACCGCAAACCCGCCTTTGCGAATCCCGAATCCCCAATCCCGGCTACTTCGCCTGCTGCGTCCCCGGCACCGGCTCGGCGCCCAGGGTCGAGGTCGGGCTGACGATCATCACCGTCTCGGTCGAGCCATCCGGCCACACGATCTGGAAGGTGCTGCCCGGGCTCAGCGTGGAGAACGGCATGCCGCTGCGCGCGCGGTAGATCGCCGCCACCTGCGCGGCACCGGCGCGGCGCAGGTCCGGGTCGGCGTGCGCGGTGGTCAGCTCGACCTTGGACAGGCCGCGGTAGCGCTGCTCGGCCGTGTCGATCAGCAGCAAGCCGGCCGCCGCCGCCGAATAGGCGACCAGGGCCAGCACCCAGAACCAGAACTTGGCGCCGTGCAGCCATCGCCGGTAATTCATGACCCCGCTCCTCTCGCCGTCGTATCCACCAGCCGGTTGACCATCTCGTTCATCGTGTCCGTACCTTGCCGCGGCACCGCGGCGTCGTAAACAAAACTGCTGAAATCCTGGCTCGGGTCCTGCGAGCAGATCCCGCCGTTGGCGCAATAGCGGGTCATCAACTCGCTGTTCGGGCCGCAATCCAGCCCCAGCCGGCAGGCGGCCAGCTGCCAGGCCAGTTCGGTGAAGGCGGTGCCGGCGATGCGCTCGTCCAGGCTGTCGTCGCCGCTGGCGGCCAGGCCCATCGCCGGCGCCAGCGCCATGTACGCATCCGGATCGCCGGAGGCGCGCACCCGTTCGACCAGGTCGCGCTTGTAGCCGGCCGAGGACTGCAGCGGCTGCCCCAGCGTCAGCAGCGCCGCCTCCGCGGCCAGGTTGCCGCCGCGCGCGGCCTGCACGCGCTGGGCGACGATGGCCTGGCGGGTCAGGCCGTCGCCGGGCACGAAGCCGGCGCAGCGGCGGCCGACCCGCGCGCGCGCAGCGACCATCCGCCCCGAGGTCGGCAGTTGCGCCGCATCGATCGCGCGGGTGTCGGCGGCATAGCCGGCCGGATTCATCGCATAGCCGGCGCAATAGTCGTAGATGCGGCTGAGCAGCCAGGACGCATCGGCATCGCCCTGCGCGGCGGCGGCGGACAGCTGCTGCGCGGTGCGGTACAGGTCGGGACTGCGTTCCAGCGCGGTGCGCCGGTCGGGCGACGCCGCCGGCAATAGCTGAACCGAGGTGGGCCTGCGCTGGTCCTGCGCCGGCACGCCCACGTTGGCCGGGGTGGCCGCGGCGGCACCCGCGCTCACCGGCAGCGCCGGTGCCGCCGCCAGTAGCACCGCGCGATAGCCGACCACGCCCAGCAGCAGCGCAGCGGGCGCCAGCAACAGCCAGGTTTTGCGGGACACGGCGAAGGGCATGCGCGTAGGCGATCGGGGCAGCAGGCGACGAGGGCGGCCGCGTCCGCTGGAACCGGGGGCCGCCGCAATGTCGCAGTCTAGCGCAGCCGATGGCGGGCCATGGCAGACAATGGCGTCCGCGGTCACGTCGCGCGCGGCCGGCGCCGGGCCGGGCCGCCGCCGCGGTCGTCTAAGATGCGCGGTCACTCCTCCTCGTGCCCGACCGATGCCGTTCCTCGAACTGACTGTGCGCTGCACCGATGCCACCCAGCCCCGCTACGAGAATGCGCTGGAGGACGTCGGCGCGCTGGCGGTCACCCTGCTCGACGCCGAGGCCGACACCAGCAACGAGCGCGCGATCCTGGAACCGGGGGTCGGCGAGACCCCGCTATGGGGCACGCTGGTGCTCAGCGCGCTGTTCCCCGCCGAACAGGACGCGTTGCTGCTGCTGGCCGCGCTGGAAGCGTTCGATCCGGGACTGGACTGGGCCCAGGCCACGTTCCGCAAGGTCGACGACCAGGACTGGGAACGCGCCTGGCTGGACCAGTTCCAGCCGATGCGCTTCGGCACTCGCACCTTCATCGTGCCGTGGAACCACGAGCTGCCGGAAGAAGCGCGCGGCGCCGATGCCGCGGTGGTGCGGCTGGACCCGGGCCTGGCGTTCGGTTCCGGCACCCACCCGACCACCGCGCTGTGCCTGCGCTGGCTCGACGCCCTGGCCGCCGACGGCGCGCTGGCGCAGGCGCGCGTACTCGATTTCGGCTGCGGCTCCGGAATCCTGGCGCTGGCCGCGCTGAAGCTGGGCGCGGCGGCGGCGGTGGGCGTGGACAACGATCCGCAGGCGCTGCTGGCCACGCACGACAACGCCGAGCGCAATGACGTCGGCGCGCGCCTGGCGGTGCACCTGCCGGCCGACGAGCCGGTGGCCACCTATCCGGTGGTGGTCGCCAACATCCTGGCCTCGGCGCTGGACGCGCTGGCGCCGACCCTGGCCGAACGCGTCGCGCCGGGCGGGCGCATCGCCCTGTCCGGGATCCTGCATGGCCAGGAACAGGAGCTGTTGCAGCGCTACGCACCGTGGTTCGAGCAATTGCGCACGGAGCAGGACGGCGACTGGATGCGCATCGACGGCGTGCGCCGCGCCTGAGTCCGCGGGCCGGCGGGTCCGCTCACGCGGTCGCGCCGGATCCAGCGCTCACCCGCGGCCTGCGGCCAGGCTGCGGATCGCCGCGGTCAGCAAGGCCGCCTCGGCATGGATCGCCAGCACCCGGGTCCGCGGCCGCCAACCCTGCGCGCGCAGGCGGCGCTCGTGCCAGCGATGGCCGCGCCGCGCCCGCGGCAGCCGCCAGGCCAGTTCCAGCAGCACGCCGATCAGCGCCGACGCGCCCAGGGCCTGCACCAGCGCCACCCAGCCCGCGGCGTGCACCAGCAGCCACAGCGGCGCCGGCACCCGCGACGGCGGCGCGGGCGGATACGGCAGCGCGAACACCTGCCATGACCAGCCCTGCCTGACCGCGCGGCGACCGTCGCCGGCATCGGCCCAGATCCGGTAGCGGTGCGCACCGATCCCCGGCGGCGGCCGCGGGCGGCTGTGCGCGCGCAGCGGCGCGAGCGCGAAACGGGGGTGCTGGGCGTCTTGCAGCGGGGCATCCTGCGTGTGCATCGGCGCGTCCTGGTCCATGGCAGCGGGTCGGGCGGCGGCGGCAGAGACGGCGCGGACGATGCGGCGTCTTCACTGCGCACAGCCATCGTCGACGACAGTATCAACAACAAAGTGCTAATTGAAAGCCGTACGAACCAACTTTCCCAGTCGGCGCGGCTATATCTCGCCTCCCCCGCGGAGGTGAGCGTGAGCAGCAGGTTGTACGAACGGGTGCGCGAAGCGCGCAAGCTGACCGGCCTCACCCAGGAAGCGCTCGCGCTTGACCTGTCGGTGACCCGCAGCGCCGTGGCGCAGTGGGAGATGGCCGACGGCACCGCGCCGGCGGTGGAGCACCTGATCGCCCTGGCCCGCCGCAGCGGGCTGACCTTCGAATACCTGGCCACCGGCCGCGGCGAACGCGTGTTCGGCGAACCGCTGTCCGTCGCCGAGGAAGCCGCGCACTACCGGCAACTGTCCGACCAGCAGGCACGCCTGCTCGACAGCTTCGAGACCCTGAGCCCACGCCAGCGCGCCGGCCTGCTGGACCTGATCGGCGCCGGCAAGCACCGGCGCTGAGCGGGGCAGGCGCCGCCCGGCGTTCCTGTAGGAGCGGCTTCAGCCGCGACAGGAACTTACCGAAGGTGCCTGTCGCGGCTGAAGCCGCTCCTACAGAAGCCACGACCGCGCTGCAGCCCGCTCCCGCGCGTGCTTGAATAGGGTTCTCGTTGCCGCCGTCGCCTTCACGCATGCCCGATCCCACCCCGCCCCGCCCCAGCCTCGCGACCCTGCTGCGCCAGCCCCAGCGGCCGGCGCCGGAACAGGCCGATGGCACCGCGCCGGCCGGTCCCGCGGCGGACGCGGCGGCCAGCCCCGCCGAGATGGGCGACACCGGTAACGGCGCGACGCCGCGTGCCGATGCCGCCGGCGCGCCACTGTCCACGCCTGCGCCGGTGTCGATGGCGGAGACGGACGCCTCGCGCGCCGCCGGGGCCTCCGCAACGCCGCCCGCTTCGGTGAGCGGCGAGTCGATCGCGCCTGGCGCACTCGAACTGCAGTCGGAGCCGGAATCGGAGCTGGAGCTGGCGCCGCCGCCGCCGCCGCCGCCGCCGGAACCGGAACCCAGCGCCGCCGCCGCCGCAACCGCCGCCGCTCCCAGCTTCATGCAGCCCAGCGCGCCCCGCCGGCCGGTGCTGCGCGCCGCGCCCTGGCAGTGGATCGCGCTGGTCGGGCTGGGCCTGCTGCTGGCGCTGCAGATCCTGGTCGCCGACCGCCAGCGGCTGGGCGCCGACGCGCGCTGGCGGCCGTGGGTGGCCGGCGTGTGCCAGGCGCTGCGCTGCAGCCTGCCGCCGTGGCGCGAGCCGAGCGCGTTCACCATGCTCAGCCGCGAAGTGCGGCCGCTGCCCGGACGCGCCGGCACCCTGCAGATCCAGGCCACCTTCCGCAACGACGCGCGCTGGGCGCAGGCCTGGCCGCTGCTGCAGCTGTCGCTGGCCGATGCCGACGGCCGCACCATCGGCAGCCGCGTGCTGCGCCCGGAGGAGTACCTGGGCCGCACCCGCCCGGATGCGGCGACGCTGGCGCCCGGACAGAGCGCGCAGGTGGCGTTCCAGGTGCGCGAACCGGCCGCGGGAACCGCGGCATTCAGTTTCGACTTCCACTGAAACGCTGTGACACCACGATCCGCCATGGCAGCGAGGCAGGCCACGCGCTAGACTCGTCCCCCCGCGCCGGCCCTCCGCCCTCCGGCGCCGCCGTCATCCGGGGACCCGCCGAACTTGAACGCTGCCACCACTCGTCCTGACTCCAGTCGCGGCGCGCCGAAGCCGCCGCTGCGCGAACACGTGGCGCAGTCCGTGCGCCGCTACCTGCGCGACCTCGATGGCTGCGACGCCGACGACGTGTACGAGATCGTGCTGCGCGAGATGGAGATCCCGTTGTTCGTGGAAGTGCTCAACCACTGCGAAGGCAACCAGAGCCGCGCCGCGGCGATGCTGGGCATCCATCGCGCGACGTTGCGCAAGAAGTTGAAGGAATACGGGTTGGCTTGAGAGCCGGGATTCGGGATTCGGGATTCGGGATTCGGACGGCAGGATTACGTCTGCGCGCAAATCCGCTGCCAAATCACTGATAAAAAAAAGGCCGCCTTTTCTGCAGAAAAGGCGGCCTTTTCATTTCAATCTGTGCGCTCTTCTGTAGGAGCGGCTTCAGCCGCGACGCGTTACCGGTAAGGCGTCGCGGCTGAAGGCGCTCCTACAGGAGGCGGCCCGGTCACCGCGAATCCCGAATCCCCAATCCCCAATCCCCAATCC
>NZ_JAFIWB010000017.1 GCF_017163705.1 Xanthomonas bonasiae | reverse complement strand
GGGGATCGCGGGGGGCGGTGCCGGGTCGGTGACGTGCGTGGGGCTGATCTCGGTCGTCCGCGCCCGCTCTTTCGGTGGTGCGAGCGTTGGCTGCTCGCACCACCGATCGCGGTCACTTGCGCGGCGTTGCCTCCGCTCCGGGTGACGGCTGCACGCTGAAGCGCTGGCGCACGCGCATGTCGCTGCTGGAGGCGCCGACCTGCAGTTCGTAGTCGCCCGGGTCCACCACATAGGCCTTGCGCGCTTCGTCGTAGATGCGCAGGTCGGTCTGCGGTGAGATGGCGAAACTTACTTCGCGGGTTTCGCCTGGCTGCAGCGCGATACGCTGGAAGCCGCGCAGTTCCTTGGTCGCGCGGTCGCGCTTCGGCGACAGCGGGTGCAGGTACAGCTGCACCACTTCGTCGCCGGCGCGCTGGCCGGTGTTCTTCACCTTGAGCGTGGCGTGCAGGCTGCCGTCGGCCGCGAGCTTGCTGCGGTCCAGGCGCAGGTCGGAATAGGCGAACTGCGTGTACGACAGGCCGTGCCCGAACGGGTACAGCGCGGTGCCGGCGAAGTAGCGGTAGGTGCGGCCGCGCATGGCGTAGTCGTCGAACGCGGGCAGCTTCTCGCTTTCCTTGTAGAACGTCACCGGCAAGCGGCCGCCGGGGTTGGCGTCGCCGAACAGCACGTCGGCCACGGCGCTGCCGCCGCGCTGGCCGGGGTACCAGGCCAGCAGGATCGCCGGCACGTGCTGCTGCGCCCAGTCGATGGCCAGCGCCGAGCCGGTGGTCAGCACCGCCACCACCGGTTTGCCGGTGCCCTGCAGCGCTTCGAGCAGGTCGCGCTGCGGCTTGGGCAGGCGCAGGTCGGTGCGGTCGCCGCCGGCGAAGCCGGGATAGTTGACCTTCATCTCCTCGCCTTCCACGTCGCCGGTCAGGCCGCCGACAAATACCACCACGTCGGCGCGGCGTGCCGCGTCCAGCGCTTCGTCCAGCGGCGGCTTGGCGCCGGGCTGGCGCCAGGCCAGGCGGATGCCGGCATCGCGCTCGCCTTCGTAGTACTCCAGGCGCAGGTCGTAGCTGCGGCCGGCTTCCAGGCGCACGTCGACGCCGTCGGCGTGCAGGCGGTCGCTGGCGCTCCAGCGGTCGATCAGGCGCTTGCCGTCCAGGTACAGGCGCACGCCGTCGTCGGCCGCGGTTTCCAGGTGATAGGTGCCGGTGGCTGGCGGCACCAGCTTTCCGCTCCAGCGGATGCTGAAGTTGTCGGCCGGGATGGCCTGGTCCGGGCCGGCTTCGCCGCGCGCGAGCAGGTTGTCGGTGGGCGAGCCGCGGTCCCACTTGAAGCCGATCTGCGCATCGGTGCGCACCAGCGCCGGGGCACCGGATAGGTCGCGGTTGCGGAAGTATTCGCCGCGCAATCCGCGCTCGGGCGAATCGGCCGCTGGGCGCAGGTATTGCGGTTCGATCAGGGGCGTGGCGGCGGGATCGTCGCGGCCTTCGACCAGGTCGGCGCCGCGCGCGTAGAGCACTTCGGCATCAGGCGCTGCCTCGCGGATACCTTGCAGCACGGTGACCGGCGCGGCCGGCGTGCCGTAGTAGTTGCCGAGCAGCGCCATGGTGTCGTCGGCGGTGGGGCCGATCACGGCGATGCGCTTGATCTTCGCGCGCGACAACGGCAGCACGCCGTCGTTCTTCAGCAGCACCAGCGATTCGCGCGCCGTACGCCGCGCCAACGCGTCGTGTTCGGGCGACTGGTTGGCCGAGATGGGAATCTGCGCCCAGCGCAGTTTGTCCGGCGGGTCGAACATGCCCAGGCGCATGCGCGAATACATCAGCTTCTGCAGTGCCTTGTCGACCTCGGCTTCGCTGATCAGCCCCTTGCGCACGGCGGCCGGCAGCGTCGAGTACTCCTCGCCGCATTCCAACTCGGTGCCATTCTTCACCGCCAGCGCGGCGGCTTCCTCGCGGGTGGCGACGATCTTGTGGTTCTTCCAGATGTCCACGATCGCCCAGCAGTCGGACACCACGTAGCCGTCGAAGCCCCAGGTGTCGCGCAGCACGTCGCGCAGCAGGAACTTGCTGGCGCTGGCCGATTCGCCGAACACGCGGTTGTAGGCGCCCATCACCGCATCCACCTTCCCTTCCTTGACCAGCGCTTCGAACGCCGGCAGGTAGGTCTCGTAGAGATCGCGCTGCGACGGGTGCGCGTCGAAGTGGTGACGGTCGGCCTCCGGGCCGCTGTGCACGGCGAAGTGCTTGGCGGTGGCGTCGAGCTTGCGATAGGCCTCGCCCTGCGCGTTCTTCGGCACATCCGCGCCCTCGCCCTGCAAACCCTGCACGAAGGTCACGCCCATGCGCGCGGTGAGGAACGGATCCTCGCCGTAGGTCTCCTGGCCGCGGCCCCAGCGCGGGTCGCGGAAGATGTTGATGTTCGGCGACCAGAACGTGAGCCCCTGGTAGCGCGCGTGCTGATCGTGGCGCAGGGCCTCGTGGTGCTTGGCGCGCGCCTCGTCGCTGATCGCGGTGGAGACGTCGTGCATCAGCGGCACATCGAACGTGGCCGCCATGCCGATCGCCTGCGGGAACACCGTGGCGCCGCCGGCGCGGGCCACGCCGTGCAGCGCCTCGTTCCACCAGTCGTAGGCCGGCACGCCCAGGCGCGGGATCGCCGGCGCGGCGTTCTGCATCTGCGCGGCCTTTTCCTCCAGCGTCATCCGCGACACCAGGTCGGCGGCGCGCTGCTCGAAGCTGCGCTGGGTGTCCAGGTACGGCGGCGGCGCTTCGGCCGCGGATGCCGCGCACGGCGCGATGGCCAACAGCAACGCCAGCGTCGCGACGCGGCGGCCACGTCCTTGGTACGGCGCAGTCTCGGTATGCATTGCCTACTCCTTGCTGGATCGATCCGGTTCGCGGCGGGCGTACGGCCCGAGGGTGGTGCCGGTGAAACCGCCGGCCACGGCCGTGCTGAGCATCGCCGCATCGTCGTCGCGGCGCAGCCACTGCCAGTCCTGGCCATCGGCGGCGAAGGCGAAGGCATAGCGGCCGCCGTCGCCGGCGATCTTCAGGCGCAGCGCGCCCTTGGCATCGACCGTCCTGCGCGCGACGGTGGTGGTGCGCTTGCCGTCGCGCTTGTCGAGGAACACTTCGGCGCGCCCGCCACGGTGGCGCACGCCGAGCACGTACCAGGCATCGGCATTCTGGAACGCGGCCAGGCCGGCGACCAGGCCCGGCTGCGCCGGCACCTGCACGGCGGTGCTGGCGTCGAAGCGCGTGTGCTGCTGCCGGTAACCCAGGAACGCGGGATTGCCGCTGCCGTCCAGGCCTTGCGTATCGGGTTGCAGCGTCAGCCAGCCCGGGCGCGCGCGCAGGTCGAGCCATTCGCGCTTGGGCGTGCGCAACAGCAGCCAGCGGCGATCGCGCTGCGGTGCATCGAAGCCATCGCGCCAGGTGAAGTTGCCGGTCAGCGGTGCAGCGTCGGCATCGGCGCGCAGTCCGGCCGGGCCTGGCGCGACGTAGGGAATCGGCTGCCCGGCGGGCAGGATCGACGGCCAGCCGTCGTGCCAGGTCACCGGCAGCAGGAAGGTCTCGCGGCCGGTGTTGTAGCGCTCGCCCGCGTACGGGCGGCTGGCCAGGAACAGCGCCCACCACTTCCCGTCGGGGCCTTCGACCAGGTCGGCATGGCCGGCATTGGTGATCGGGTCGGCGCGTTCGGCGGGCAGGTCGCGCTGGGTCAGGATCGGATTGTGCGGCGCCGGCACGTACGGTCCCCATGGCGTGCGGCTGCGCAGCGCCACTTGCGAATGCTGCGGGCCGGTGCCGCCTTCGGCACAGGACAGCACGTACCAGCCGTCGCGCTTGTACAGGTGCGGGCCCTCGATCCAGATCGGCTTGCTGGCCAGGTCGGTGCCGCCGTTGACCAGCACCTTGCGCGGGCCGACCGGCTGCATCCGCGCCAGGTCGAAGCGCTGCATCCAGATCGCGCGGTGGCCTTCGTACAGCGGCGCGCCGTCGGGCGGGCCGTTGTTGAGCAGGTAGGCGGTGCCGTCGTCGTCGAAGAACAGCGACGGGTCGATGCCGTCGATGTCCGGCAGCCAGTGCAGCGGCGACCACGGCCCGGCCGGGTCGTCCGCCGTGGCGATGAAGTTGCCGCCGCTGTCCACCGCGGTGCCGACCACGTAGAAGCGGCCGTCATGGTGCGCGATGCTGGCGGCGAACATACCGCGCGACACGCGCAGCCCGTCGTAGTCCAGTTGCCCGGCGCGCTCGACCACGTTGCCGACCTGCCGCCAGTGCACCAGGTCGCGGCTCTCGAACACCGGGAGCGCCGGGAAATAGGCGAAGGTGGAATTGACCAGGTAGTAGCGGTCGCTGGCACGGACGACGCTGGGATCGGGATAGAAGCCGGCCAGCACCGGATTGCGGTAGTGGCCGGGCGGCAACGGCGTGGCGAACACCGCGTCGTCGCCGCGGTACTCGAACCAGTCGAATTCGGCGATGTCGGCGGCCCGCCCGCGCTGCGCCGATGCCGTCTGCATCGCCACGACACACAGCAGCGCCCCAACCAGTGCGCGTCCCCAGCGCATGCGCCTCACCAGTCCCACATCGCGCCGTCTTCCAGCCGCGCCACCGGCAGCTGCTTGGGCGCGTACGGATAACGTGCAGCCAGGGTTTCGTCGATGTCCACGCCATGCCCGGGCGTTTCGCCGCAATGCAGGCGGCCGGCGTGGAAGCTGTAGTCGTGCGGGAACACCGCGTTGGCCTCGTCGGAGTGGAACATGTATTCCTGGATGCCGAAGTTCGGCACCCAGGTGTCGAAGTGCAGCGCCGCGCCCATGCACACCGGCGACAGGTCGGTGGCGCCGTGGAAGCCGGTGCGCACCTGGTGCAGCGCGGCGAAGTCGGCCAGCCGGCGCACGTGGGTGATGCCGCCGGCGTGCACGATGGTGGTGCGGATGTAGTCGATCAGCTGCCGCTCGATCAGGTGCTTGCAGTCCCAGATCGAATTGAACACCTCGCCCACCGCCAGCGGCGTCACCGAATGCTGGCGGATGGTCTCGAACGCGCGCTGGTTTTCCGCGGGCGTAGCGTCTTCCAGCCAGAACAATCGGTACGGCTCCAGGTCGCGCGCCAGCCGCGCCGCCTCGATCGGGGTCAGGCGGTGGTGCGCGTCGTGCAGCAGTTCGATCTCGTCGCCATGGTCGGCGCGCAGCTGTTCGAACAGCTTCGGCACCACGCTGAGATAGCGCGGCGTGGACCACACGGTCTCGGTCGGCAGTTCGCTCTCGGCCGGTTCGTAGGGCTTGCCGCCGCTGGAGATGCCGTAGGTCTTCTTGATCCCGGGCACGCCGCATTGCGCGCGGATGGCGATGAAGCCGAGTTCGCGGAAACGGGCGACCTCCTCGCTGGTCTCGACGATGTCGCGGCCGTTGGCGTGGCCGTAGACCAGCGCACCTTCGCGCGAGCGCCCGCCCAGCAGCTGGTACAGCGGCATGCCGGCCATCTTGCCGAGGATGTCCCACAACGCCACGTCCACCGCGGCGATCGCGGTCATCGTCACCGGCCCGCGCCGCCAGTACGCGCCGCGGTAGAAGAACTGCCAGATGTCCTCGATGCGGCCGGCGTCGCGGCCGATCAGGTTCGGCACCACGTGATCCTGCAGGTAGGACGCCACCGCCAGTTCGCGGCCGTTGAGGGTGGCGTCGCCCAGGCCGTACACGCCGGAACGGGTGACGATCTTGAGGGTGACGAAATTGCGCCCCGGGCAGGTGACGATGACCCGCGCCTCGACGATCTCGCGATCGCGGGCCGAGCCTTGGGCGGAAGAAGCGCTATCGGAAGTCTGGGTCATCGCGGATCGCTCACGGGGAAGAAGCCGCGGCCGCATGGGCCGCGGACGGGAGGGAAAGCTCGAACGGACCGGCCGGCAGCCCGGCGCGATCGAACAGGGTGCACACCGGGCTGTCGGCCCAGCAGTAGCGCACGCGGGTAGCCGCGGTGCCGGCGGGCACAAGCAGGCGCACGCTGCGGCCGTGCAGTTCGGCCTGCGCATAGCGGCAGCTGCCGGATGCCGCGCCGCACAGTTCGAACCCGATCGGTGCGTCCGCGCTATAGGTCTGCAACGCGCCATCGACGTCATCGAAATCGACCACCAACGCCGCGCCATCGCGACGCAGCGCATGCGGCACCGGCCCGGACGGCGCCAACGCCTCGCCATAGACCACGTGCCGCGCCGCGCGCGCCAGGCGCCGGCCGAGCTCCTGTTTGTTGGCCGGATGGATGTCGTAGCGGTCGCCGATGTCGATCGCCACCGCCAGGCCGGCATGCGGATCGGCGGCGACGAAGCGCCGTTGCGCCTCACGCAGCTGCGCCCAGCCGCTGTCGCCCGGCTGGGTGGGCGGCGCGCCGTAATTGGCCAGCTGCACCACCAGCAGCGGCAATTGCGCGCCGAAGCGCTGCCGCCAATCGCGCTGCCAGGCGTCGAGCAATGCCGGATAGCCGGCCGCATCGCCGGTGTTGGATTCGCCCTGGTACCACAGCACGCCGCGCAGGCCGACCCGGCCCAGCGGCGCGATCATGCCGTTGTACAGCGTGGTCAGGCCCGCGGCCGAGGACCACGGCGCGCGCGGCGGCGTGCCCAGCTGCGGCGGCACGATGCGGTACTGCCATCCGGCCAGCGCCACCCGGCTGCCGTCGCCCAATTGCAGCTGCTGCGCCTGCGCGTCGCCGAGCAGGCCGCCGCGGCGGTAGCTGTTGTACACGTTGACCACCACGGTGTTCTTGCCCGCATGCAGCACACCGCGCGGCAAGCGGTAGCTGCGCGGCTGGTCGGCGCCGTAGCTGCTGCCCACCGCCTGGCCGTTGACCCAGGTCTGGTCGAGTTCGTCCACCGGCCCCAACGCCAGCGTCGCCTGCTGTTTCGCCTGCTCGGCGCTCAGCGTGACCGTGCTGCGGTACCAGACCATGCCGTTGAAATTGACCAGCTGCGGCACGCCCCAGTCGTCCCAGGCGCCCAGCGCCGCAGGCGCGTCGCGCCAGTCGCCGCCTGCATCGTCCGGCTGCCACGGCGCGCCGCTGCCGTGCGCGCGCCACCACGTTTCCCACAACGTGCCCCAGCGCGGCGCCGCCTGCTGCGGATCGATGGCGTAGCGCGCCAGCACATCCAGCGCCGGCGCGTTGCCGTCCACCTTGCGCAGGGCCGCATCCCCGATCCATGCCTGCATCTGCGAACCGCCCCAGGAGGCGTTGATCAGCCCCATCGGCACGTCCACGGTCTTGCGCAGTTCGCGGGCGAAGTAATAGCAGGCCGCGGAGAACGCGCCCACCGTCTCCGGCGTGGTCGGCTGCCACGCGGCCGCGCCGCCGAACTGCGCCTGCGGGGTCGGGCTGGACTGCGCCGGCACCTTGAACATGCGGATCGCCGGCTGCTGCGCATCGGCGATCTCGCTGCGCGTATCCAGCGTGCGCTGCACCGGCAGCTCCATGTTCGACTGGCCCGAGCACAGCCACACGTCGCCGAGGAGCACGTCGTCGGCGCGCTGCACGCGGCCGCGCGCGGTGCTGGCCTGCAAGACGTACGGCCCGCCGGCCGGCAACGGCGCCAGCTGCGCCTGCCAGCGGCCCTGGCGGTCGGCGCGCGCCTGCACGCGCTGCTGCGCCAGCTGCACGGTCACCGTCTCGCCGGCCGCGGCCTGCCCCCAGACGCGGATCGGCGCATCGCGCTGCAGCACCGCGTGGTCCTGGAACAGGGCATTCAACAGCGGCGCGTCGTCGGCATGCGCGAACGCGGGTACGCACAGCGCCGCCAGCAGCAGGCGGCGGGCGATGTGGACAGCGGAGCGGTGCGGCGTCATTTCGGATTTCCCGGTGCGTACGGAAACGACAGCGATTGGTAATACGCCAGCGGATGCGGCGGCGGCGCGATGCCTGGCGGCAACGCACGGCCCGACACCTGTTGCCAGTAGGCGATGCTGGCGTCGCGCCACCACTGCGCCTCGCGCTGCTGGATCGCCAGGAAATCGGCGACCTGGCGATAACGTTGCGCATCCACGTACGGCGCCAGCCCGGCCCAGGTCGCGCGCATCCGTGCCACCTCGGCCACGCCGTGGTCGTAGCGGCCGAGCAGCGCGTTCCACAGCGGCTGGCCCGAGGCCATGCGGTGGTCCCACGACACGTGGTGGAACCACAGCAGGTAGTCCTCCGGCACCGTGCGCACGTCGCCGAAGCGGCGTGCCAGCCGCGGCGCGTACTGCGCCACCGCGTTGCTGCCGGTCGCGCTGCGGTCGAAGCCGATGCCGTTGCGGTCGGCGCGGTGGTAGTACACCGGGTCCCAGTCCGGCCGCGCGCTGCCCGCGTCCCACGGCGCCGGGCCGTAGTGGTGGCCGCGGCCCATCAGGTGATGCAGGCCGAGCGGGGTCATGTAGTCGACCGCCGCCTGGTGCGAGGCCATCATCATGCCGACCACCGGCGCGACCAGCGCCGGATCGTTGCCGAAGGTCATCCGCACCCAGTCCTCGGCGATGGCCTGCGCATCGCCCTGCGGATCCCAGGCCAGCCGCCCGAACGCGTACCAGTTGGCCTGGTCGAAGATCGAGCCGCACCAGTTGCGGTCCGCGCCGATGTTGGCGACCCCGGCGATGCCGCTGAGCGCGTGCCCATCCACGACGCCCTCCACCACCCGCGCCACCGTCGCGCGCTTGCCGCGCCGCGTGTCGGACTGCAGGGTTTCCTGGTACAGCGTGCCCAGGTAGACCAGGTGCGTGGCGAAACCCAGGTACTCCTTGGTGATCTGGAACTCCAGCATCAGCGGCGTCTTCGGCATCGCCCCGAACAGCGGATGGAACGGCTCGCGCGGCTGGAAGTCGATGGCGCCGTTCTTGACCTGCACCACCACGTTGTCGCGGAATTTCCCGTCCAGCGGCACGAACTCGCTGTAGGCCTGTTTGGCGCGGTCGTCCGGCTGCTCGTGCGAATAGACGAATGCCCGCCACATCACCACCCCGCCGTGCGGCGCCAGCGCGTCGGCGAGCATGTTGGCGCCGTCGGCATGGCTGCGCCCGTAGTCCTGCGGTCCGGGCTGGCCTTCGGAATTGGCCTTGACCAGGAAGCCGCCGAAATCGGGAATGCGCGCGTAGATCTCGTCCGCCTTGGCCCGCCACCAGCGCTGCACCGCCGGATCCAGCGGATCGGCAGTGCGCAGTCCGCCGATCTCGATCGGCGCGCTGAAGCGCGCGCTCAGGTACACGCGGATGCCGTACGGGCGCAGCGCCGCGGCCAGCGCCGCGGTCTTGTCCAGGTACGCCGGGGTCAGGCTCACCGCCTTGGCATTGACGTTGTTCAGCACCGCGCCGTTGATGCCGATCGAGGCGTTGGCGCGCGCGTAGTCGGTGTAGCGCGGGTCCACGTAGCCGGGCAGTTTCTGCCAGTCCCAGAGCGAGGCGCCGGCGTAGCCGCGTTCGACCACCCCGTCCAGGTTGTCCCAGTGATCGAGCACGCGCAGCTTCACCCGTGGCGCATCGCGCAGCGCCAGCGGCGCCGGCGCCTGGCCGGTCTGCAGCAGGCGCAGGAAGCGGAACGCCGCATACAGCGCGCCGCGCTCGCCACCGCCGACGATCGCGGTGACCGGGCGCCCCTCGACCACCACGCTGCGGATCAGATAGCCCTCCTCGCCTAGGCCGCGCGTGTCCAGCCGCAGCCGCGCGACCGCCGGCGTGGCCGGGGTGCCGAGCACGATCGCGCCGGCGCGGTCCGCGCTGGCCGCCAGCTGCGGCTCGGCGCCGAGCAGGCCGCCCAGGCCGCGGCGCAGCTCGTCGCGCGCGGCCCGCTGCATCGGCGTGTCGGCATCCGCCACCAGCTGCGTGGCGGCCGCGCGCCACGGCGCGGCCTGCGCCTCGGCCAGCGGCTGGTAGCGCAACCATAGATCGTAGCCGTCCTCGGCCTGCGCCACAGCGATCGGCAATAAAAACGCCAGCCACAGGCAGGCACTGCGCAGCCAGCCGCCGCGCAACGGACGCCGACGCGGCAGCGCGCGCAGCCGCGCGTGGCCGCTCATGCGCGCCCCCGCCGGCACGGCGCCGGCGCACGCCTGCGGTCGCCGCCCACCCGGCTTCCCGGTACCATGCAGGCGTCACTCGTGTCGGGATCCACACCGTGTCGCGGCGCCGCCGCACACGCGGCTTGCGCAGCATGTCCCCGGTCGCGAGCCACGCCCGCAAGCCAACGAAGAGGCGCATCTTGGAGAAGGTCAGGAAATCGGTTCGCCGCAAGAGCCTCGCCGTGACCATCGACGAGGTGGCCGCACTGGCCAAGGTCTCGCCGATGACCGTGTCGCGGGTGATCAACGGCCAGGGCAACGTGCGCGACAGCACCCGCGAGCAGGTGATGCGCGCGGTCGACACGCTCGGCTACACGCCGAACCTGGCGGCCAGCGCGCTGGCCGCCGCGCAGAGCACGCGGGTCGCGCTGATCTACAGCAATCCCAGCGGCGCCTACCTCGGCGAGCTGCTGGTCGGGGTGCTGCGCGCGGCCTCGCGCACCTCGATCCAGGTGGTGATGGACTACTGGGACGACCTCGGCCCGGAAGCCGAACGCAAGGCTGCGCGCAAGCTGGCCAAGAGCGGTGTCGCCGGGGTGATCCTGCCGCCGCCGCTGTGCGAATCGGATGCGGCGATCCGCGAGCTGGTGCGCGCCAAGGTGCCGGTGGTGGCGATCGCCTCCGACCGCTTCAGCGACCAGGTCGCCTGCGTGCGCATCGACGAATTCAACGCCAGCAAGGACATCACCGCCTACCTGATCGCGCAGGGCCACACCCGCATCGGCTACATCGCCGGCCGCTCCAACCTGTCGGCCAGCGCGCGCCGCTTCGAAGGGTTCCAGGCGGCGCTGGCCGAAGCCGGGCTGCGCCTGGACCGGCACCTGCTGCAGCCGGGCGACTACACCTACCGCTCCGGCCTGGACGCCGCCGAGAAACTGCTGTCGCGCCGCCATCGGCCCAGCGCCATCATCGCCAGCAACGACGACATGGCCGCCGCGGCGATCTCGGTCGCGCACCGGCGCGGCCTGGACGTGCCGCGCGACCTGTCGGTGGTCGGCTTCGACGACACCTCCGCCGCGACCACCGTGTGGCCGGAACTGACCACCATCCGCCAGCCGATCGCGGCGATGGCCGATGCGGCGATCGACATCCTGTTGCGCAGCATCCGCAGCAAGGAACGCACGGCCCGGACGAAGATCGATCATGTGCTCGCTCATCAGCTGGTCAAGCGCGATTCGGTGGCCGCACCGGCCGCCGCGCGCACCGAACGGCGCTGACGCGGCGGCGGGCGGCAGGGTCCGCATCAGCGGATCAGGTACTGGTTGATCAGGTTCTCGTAGGCTTCCTGGCGGCCGCTGACCTGCTTGGGCGCGCCGGCCTTGGCCGCGTGCGCCGCCAGGTCCGCCAGCGTGCTGCTGCCGGCCGCGAACGCCGCGCCAGCGCCGCTGTCGAAGCTGCTGTAGCGCTCGGCGCGCCACTGCTCCAGCGGCGAGGCCGTCAGCAGCGCATGGGCCACTTCCAGCCCGCGCGCGAACGCGTCCATGCCGCCGATGTGCGCCAGGAACAGATCCTGCGGATCGGACGACTCGCGCCGCACCTTGGCGTCGAAGTTCAGCCCGCCCGGCGCCAGCCCGCCCTGCCGCAGCACCACCAGCATCGCGCCGACCGTGTCGTACAGGTCGGTCGGGAACTGGTCGGTGTCCCAGCCGTTCTGCGGGTCGCCGCGGTTGGCGTCGATGCTGCCCAGCAACCCGGCATCGCTGGCCACCTGCAGGTCGTGCTCGAAGCTGTGGCCCGACAGCGTGGCGTGGTTGGCCTCGATGTTGAGCTTGAAATCCTGGTCCAGGCCGTGCTGGCGCAGGAAGCCGATCACCGTGGCGCTGTCGAAGTCGTACTGGTGCTTCATCGGCTCCATCGGCTTGGGCTCGATCAGGAAATTGCCGGTGAAGCCGATGCTGCGGCCGTAGTCGCGGGCGATGGTCAGAAAGCGCGCCATGTTGTCCTGCTCGCGCTTCATCTGCGTGTTGTGCAGGCTGGCATAGCCTTCGCGGCCGCCCCAGAACACGTAGTTCTCCCCGCCCAGCTCGACCGTGGCCTCCAGCGCCGCCTTGACCTGCACCGCCGCGCGCGCGACCACGTCGAAGTCCGGGTTGGTCGAGGCGCCGTTCATGTAGCGCGGATGCGAGAACAGGTTGGCGGTGCCCCACAGCAGCTTGATGCCGGTGTCGGCCTGGCGCTGCTTGGCGATGCCGACCATGTGCTTGAGGTTCTTCTCGTACTGGCCGACCTCGTCCGCGTCCGGCGCCAGGTCGATATCGTGGAAGCAGTAGTACGGCACGCCGAGCTTGGTGAAGAACTCGAACGCCGCATCGGCCTTGGCCTCGGCGCGGCCCAGCGCGTCGCTGCCGGCGTCCCACGGATAGGCGCGCGTGCCCGGGCCGAACGGATCGGCGCCGTTGCCGCAGAAGCTGTGCCAGTACGCCACCGCGAAGCGCAGGTGCTCGGCCATGGTCTTGTCGCCGATGCGCTTGTTCGCGTCGTAGACCTTGAAGGCGAGCGGGTTGTCCGAGGCCTTGCCTTCGAACGGAATGCGGCCGATGCCCGGGAAGTATTCCTTGGCGCCGATGTAGACGGAGTTGCTCATGGGAAGTGGAATCCTGTCGAGTGGGAGGAACAAGCAGACGTGGGTTCGGCCGCGACGGCGGCGGCGGGCAACGGGATGGACCCGGGCGCGCATGGATGGAGCAGCGCCGGCCCGGACGTGCGCACGGCGCGATCGCCGTGGCCGGCCCATGCACCTGTCGCGCGGATGCTGCAGGCGCAGTCCCGGGCGGCATGCAGGCGCCGCATCCGGTTGCCTGCGCGCCTGGCGCGCCGCGCCATACGCGAGGTTATGGTAGCGCTACCAGAAACCGCGCTAAAAAAAGCTTCGCTGCGGAGGGAAGCCGACGGGGCCATCAGATGCGGTTCGCAAGCCGGGGGACAGGCGGACTTTACCCAGCCCATCGGCGAAACGCTTGCTGCGCTGCGCCATCCGCGCGCGCGGCGTGTGCGCCAGCACAGTGCGACACGCCGGCAGCAGTGTGCGCCGCGTCGCGATCGCGCGCGGGGAGCGCATCCGTCGCGCGCAACGCGCTTTCGGTCGCGCCGACTACAATGCGCGCCGATGACCCCTACGCCGCTGCCGCTGCCGCATCACCTCGCCGATCCCGCCCCGCGCGACCGGCGCACGCCCTCGGCGCTGGGCAAGCGCCTGTGCCGGCAGGTGGGCCAGGCGATCGCCGATTTCGGCATGATCGAAGCCGGCGACAAGGTGATGGTGTGCCTGTCCGGCGGCAAGGACAGCTACACCTTGCTGGACATCCTGCTGCAGTTGCAGCGCAAGGCGCCGGTGCCGTTCGAGCTGGTCGCGGTGAACCTGGACCAGAAGCAGCCCGGCTTCCCCGCCGAGGTGTTGCCCGACTACCTGCGTACGCTCGGCGTGGCCTGGCACGTGATCGAGCAGGACACCTACTCGGTGGTCAGCCGCGTGGTGCCCGAGGGCAAGACCCTGTGTTCGCTGTGCTCGCGGCTGCGCCGCGGCGCGCTGTACCGGTATGCCGCCGAAAACGGGATCAGCAAGATCGCGCTGGGCCACCACCGCGACGACCTCGTCGCCACCTTCTTCATGAACCTGTTCTTCCACGCCAGGCTCGCGGCGATGGCGCCGAAGCTGCGCAGCGACGACGGCCGCCACGTGGTGATCCGGCCGCTGGCCTATGTGCGCGAGGCCGACATCGCCGAGTACGCACAGGCGCGCGGCTTCCCGCTGATCCCATGCACGCTGTGCGGCAGCCAGGAGACCCTGCAGCGGCGCCAGGTCGGGCTGATGCTGCAGCAGTGGGACCGCGAGCATCCCGGCCGCGTCGAGCAGATCGCGCGCGCCATGGGCAACGTGCAGCCGTCGCAGCTGGCCGACCCGGCGCTGTTCGATTTCCGCACGCTCGGCGCTGCCGATGCCCCGCCAGCCATGGGCTGGCCGCTCGACGACGACGACGCATGAGCCCGCCGCCGGCGGTGCGCGCGCGCCGCTGAACCGCGCGTTGCGGTATCCGGGCGGGAGCGATGCGACAATGCCCGCCGCCCACCCTGCGCACGGCGCCGGGCCGTTCCGTTTCCTTCTGCTGGATGCTCGATGTTCTTTCGCAACCTGACCCTGTTCCGCTTCCCCACCACCCTCGACTTCTCCGAGATCGACAAGCTCCTGCCGGAGGTGCAGCTCAAGCCGGTCGGCCCGCTGGAAATGAGCTCGCGCGGCTTCATCTCCCCGTTCGGCCGCGACGAGCACGAAGTGCTGTCGCACCGCATCGCCGAGTTCCTGTGGCTGACCGTCGGCGGCGAGGACAAGATCCTGCCCGGCTCGGTGGTCAACGACCTGCTCGAGCGCAAGGTCGCCGAGATCGAGGAGAAGGAAGGCCGTCGGCCCGGCGGCAAGGCGCGCAAGCGGCTCAAGGACGACCTGATCCACGAACTGCTGCCGCGCGCCTTCGTCAAGTCCTCGCGCACCGACGCGATGCTCGACCTGCAGCACGGCTATGTCGCGGTGGACACCTCCAGCCGCAAGACCGGCGAGAACGTGATGTCCGAGATCCGCGGCGCGCTGGGCAGCTTCCCGGCGCTGCCGCTGAACGCGGAAGTGGCGCCGCGCTCGATCCTGACCGGCTGGATCGCCGGCGAGCCCCTGCCCGAAGGCCTGAGCCTGGGCGAGGAGTGCGAGATGAAGGATCCGATCGAAGGCGGCGCGGTGGTCAAGTGCCAGCACCAGGAACTGCGCTGCGACGAGATCGACAAGCACCTGGAAGCCGGCAAGCAGGTCACCAAGCTGGCGCTGATCCTGGACGACCACGTTTCCTTCGTGCTCGGCGACGACCTGGTGATCCGCAAACTGAAGTTCCTCGACGGCGCCCTCGACCAGCTGGAGAACGCCGACCAGGACGGCGTGCGCGCCGAACTGGACGCCCGCTTCGCGCTGATGAGCGCCGAGGTGCGGCGCCTGTTCCTGCTGCTGGAAGAGGCGCTGAAGCTGAGCAAGGCGGAGACCTGAGGCGAGGCCGGCAGCGCGCCGCTCGGCTTGCCGGTTCCGCTCGTCGCGACGGAAGTCGCTCCCACAAGGGTGGATCGCCAAGCCGGCCATCTGCACTGCAGGATGCGCTTCAGCCCCGACGGCCTAGGAAGTCGGCCGACTCCGCCACTCCGCTCGTCGCGGCTGAAGCCGCTCCTACACAAGCCGCGCGTCTGCCGGCTGGGTGCCCTGTAGGAGGGGCTTCAGCCCCGATCGGCAGCTCCCGAAGCCGGACAACTTCCCGGCGCCGCTCGTCGCGACTGAAGTCGCTCTCACAAGGGAGTCCCAGCATGCTGGCGGGGTGCACTGTGGAAGGGACTTCAGTCCCGACTGCAGCCGAAGCCGGACAACTTGCCGGCTTCGTTCGTCGCGGCTGAAACCGCTCCTACAGGGGCCGCGGCGTGCGCTGCTCGGCTCCACTGCCGAACGCTCCGGCGGCGACGGTGACGGAAATTCAGCTGAAGCATGCAGCGCGATCGGTGCACGCTGTCACCGTGCGCGCGCGCATGAGCGGTATGCTGTGCGCATGCCCGATTTCCTCCGTCGCCTGATCGCGCCGCCCGCAACGGCCGTCGAACGCGACCTCGTCCGCCTGCGGTTGGACGAGCGCGAGATCGAGGTGCTGCGCGTGCGCGACCCGCGTGCGCGGCGGATCAAGCTCAGCGTCGACGAACGCGGCGCGCGCCTGACCCTGCCGCTGCGCGCCAGCCTGGTGTCCGGCGAGCGCTTCCTGCTCGAACACCGGCACTGGCTCGGCGAGCAGCTGGCGCGCTATCAGGAAGACGACAACGAACCCGGCCTGCAGCGCGGCGTGCCCGGCTGGTTGCCGCTGCGCGGCGAACGCCTGCCGCTGCGCTGGAGCGAGGGCCGCTACGCGCGGCTGCAGGTCGATGCCGAGGGCGCACAGCTGCAGTTGCCGGCGCGCGCCGGCGATGCGGCGATCGCGCGCGCGCTGCGCGAGTTCTACGAAGCGCAGGCGCGCGCCGATGTCGGCCGCTGGTTGCCCAAGTACCTGCCCTCGCTGCCGCGCGCGCCGGCGCGGGTGCGGCTGAAGGTGATGTCCTCGCAATGGGGCTCGCTGGCGCCGGACGGCTCGATGGCGCTGGATCTGGCGCTGGTGCTGGGACAGCCCTCGGCGTTCGAGTACGTGCTGGTCCACGAGCTGTGCCACCTGATCCAGGCCAACCACTCGCCCGCGTTCTGGCGCGAAGTGGAAGCCCGGTTCCCGGCCTGGCGTGCCGAGCGCGATTATTTCCACGCGCATGGGCGGCGCCTGAAGGCGCAGTTGCGGCGGCTGTTGAGCTAGGGCGTCTCGCGCGCCGTCGTTGCGCGCGCACGAGGCAAGGAAACGCAGAAAAGCATGAGGCTGTTTCAGCCCGGACGCTGACCCAGCGCCTGGCAAGAGGACAGCCGCTCGCAGAAACGGTCTTACAGGTCGCGATGCACAACGAAATCGTCGCCGGACACCAGCGACTGCACCGGCACAGGGATCGCCCTCGCGTCGCCGACCACGCGGTTGGCCGCGGCGCAGTGAACCGGTGCGGCGCAGCACCGCCCTGCCGGCACAATGCGCCACGGCGGCGAGGCAGGCAGTCGCGACAGGCCGGGTGAATCCGGCGGCGTTCGGGAACGGATCGCTCGCCTCGAGGCGCGCAGCGCCGTGGCGATGGACAGATTCGGAGAAAACGGAAGGACGGCGGGTTTCGCCTCAGCGCTGCGGAAGAAGAACTCCATGCGCAGCGCCCGGCAGGCCCCCTCTCCCCGCCTACCTCACACCTGGCGCGACCTCCGGCACCAGCGAACGATACGGTCCGAGCGGCACTACGCCGGCATGTCAGGACGCCGGGATCGGGCCGCGTACACAAGACGTATCGCGTCTATGCCTGTTTTGTCGGCAGGCGTGGCGGGAACTTAAGCGAAATTTTTTCTACACACAAGCTTCACGAACACCGTGTAGGCGACGCATTCAGCCGCCAGCGGCCATCCCCGCGCGCTGGCCGTCCTGGGCGCTCCGGCAGCGCCGCGCGGGCGGAAAGCCCCCGCGCACGACGCCACCGCGCGACCACGCGGTGCCCGGCTAGGCGCCGACGGCCAGGTCGAGCTCGGCCGGTGCCGGAGCGGCCATGGCGGGCCGCTGTTGCGGCGCCTCGGCGCGCGCCTGCAGCCGGAACACCGCCACCGCCGCGGCCAGCGTGCCGGCCTGCTGTTCCAGCGCATGCGAGGCCGCGGTGGCCTGTTCCACCAGCGCCAGGTTCTGCTGCGTGGTGCTGTCCATCTGCGCCATCGCCTGGCCGACCTGTTCGATGCCCGCCGACTGCGCCTGCGAGGCCACCGCGATCCCGGCCACGACGTCGTTGACCTCGCCCACCGAGGCCAGCACCCGGCCCATGGTCTGGCCCGCGCCGTGGACCTGCGCCGACGCCACCGCGACCTGGGACAGGGAGGCCTCGATCAGCGTCTTGATCTCCTTCGCCGCGCCGGCCGAACGCTGCGCCAGCGCGCGCACCTCGCTGGCGACGACGGCGAAGCCGCGGCCCTGCTCGCCGGCGCGCGCCGCCTCCACCGCCGCGTTCAAGGCCAGGATGTTGGTCTGGAACGCGATGCTGTCGATCACCGCGATGATCTCGCCGATCTTGCGCGACGAGCCCTGCACGCCCTGCATCGCCGCCACCGCTTCGTCGATCGCCGCGCCGCCCTGGCGCGCGACCGACGCCGCGGCGGTCGCCAGCTGGTTGGCCTGGTCGGCGTGCGCGGCGTTCTGTTTGACCGTCTCGGTCAGTTGCGCCGCCGATGCCGCGGTGCGCTCCAACGCGCCGGCCTGCTCGGCGCTGCGGCGCGACAGGTCCTGGTGTCCGCCGGCGATGGCGCCGGCCTCGCTGTCGATCGCCGCCGCCGCCTGCTGGATGCCGGCCACGATTCCCGCCAGCTGGTCGGCGGTGGCGTTGGCGTCGTCGCGCATGCGCGCGAACACGCCATGGAATTCGCCGTGCATGCGCACGCCCAGGTCGCCGCAGGCGATGGCGCGCAGCAGCGTCGACAGCGCGTCGAGGTTGCCGTCCACGGTGGCCATCAACTGGTTCAGGCTTTCCAGCATGGTGCGGAAATCGTGCTGGTGGCGGCCGACGTCGCCGCGCGCGCTGAAATCGCCGGCCGCCGCGGCCGCCGCCAGGTGCCAGATGTCGCGGTTGAGCGCGCCGAGGTTGGCCTTGATCGCGTCCATGGTGTCGGAGATCGCCGCCTGCTCGCCGGGCAGGCGCGGCATGTCCTCGCTGAGGTCGCCGATGGCGTAGCGCTGCATCAACGCAACGGTGGACTGCACCGTGCCCACGTGCAGATCGACCAGCGCATTGGCGTCGTGCAGCAGTTGCCCGTATTCGCCGGGGAACCCCGCCGCGTCGCTGCGGTGCGCGACCGCGCCGGCGGCGTGGCGCTGCGCCATCTGCCGTTGCTCGGCGAGCACCGCGCGCAGCTGCGCCTGCATGGTCTGCATGCTGCGCAGCAGCTCGGCGGCCTCGTCGTTGCCGTGCACCGGCAGCGGTGCGTCGAGACGGCCGGCGGCGATCGCCGCGGCGATCCGCGTCCCTTCGCGCAGCGGCCGTACCAGGCTCTGGGTGATGCACCAGCCCAGCCAGGTGGCCACCGCCAGCAGCAGGCCGCCGCCGATCAGCAGCATCCAGCGCGCGCGGGCCATCGTCGCCACCGCATCGACATAGGCCTGGTCGCTGAGCGTGCGCAGGTGCGCGGCATTGCGCTGGATCGCCTGCTGCCAGTTCGCCAGCAGCGGCTGCAGCGTGTACAGGTTCAGGGTCTGCGCGTCCAGGTTCTGGTTGTCGGCGGCCAGCGCCAGCACCTGGGTCTGGAACGGCTGCACCTGGACATAGGCCTGGTCGATCGCGGCGCGGCGCTGCGCGCCGGTACGGTCGGCCGGATCCAGGCGCATCGCGAACAGCTTGCGGCGCACCTGCGCGTAATCGCGCGCGGCCTGGCCGATCGCGCGCACGATCTCCCGCTTCTCGTCGGGGTTGGTCAGGATCACATCGTTGAGCAGGCCGATTTCCAGCCGCGCCTGGGCGGTGACCATCGCATCGGACAGGCGGATCTTCTCCATCTTGTCCAGGCTGATGTCGTCGAGTTGGTGGCGCGCCATGGCCATCGAGGCCAGGCTGGCGACGATCAGCGCGCCGCAGAGCAGCAGCAAGGCCGCGAAGGCGAAGGTCAGTCGGGGACCGACTGGATAACGACGGAGGAGACGGATCATCGGGGCGGGGAGAGGTTCGGGCGCAATTGCCCACGCGTACCCTGGCCACCAAGCTTTACCGAAACGCGACCGGCCTACGACAACATGGCGAACTGTGACGCCGGGTGGATCGCAACCGCGGCGTGCCGCGCGTCCCAGCGTCTATCGGCGGCAATGCCGGAAACTTGAGCAGGCGCACGCGACCTCCGCGCACGCGTCGGCGTCCACAGGCGTGTGCTGGACATGCGACGGCATCGGTTCGGGCCAGCGGCGCAGCGTCCCGCTGCGGCTGTCGCACGATGCGGTGGTGGCAGGGCGGCGTAACGGCGCCGGCCAGCGGTTCAGAAGAAGTCGCGCAACAGCGCCGCCACCGCGGCCGGCTGCTCCATGTGCAGATGGTGGGTGCCCGGCAGCAGGTGCACGCGGCCATGGCGAAGCAGCGCCGCGCGCTCGCTGCGCAGCGGCTCGGGGAAATACGGCTGCGCCGGGTCGGCGTAGATCACCCGTGCCGGGCAGTCGATGCCGGCCAGCAGCGCCTGCACCTGCGCCTCGCTCAGCCGCACCGCGGTGGGCAGGGTCAGGCGCCGGTCGCTGCGCCACACGTAGCCGCCCTCCACCGCCTCGACCCCGCGCTCGACCAGCAGCCGCGCCGCCGGCTCGCTGAGCTGGTTGGCCTGCATCCGCGCGCGTACCGGTGCGGCCAGGTCGGGGAACACGCGCAGCGGCGCGCTGTTGGCGCGGCGGGTCGCGGCGACGCTGTCGCGCAGCCGCTCCAGCGTGCCCTCCACGGTCTCGGCCAGGCCGCCGAGCATCTCGATCGCGACCAATTTCTCGACCCGCTGCGGCGCTGCCGCGGCCAGGGTGCTGGCGATCGCCGCGCCCATCGAATGCCCGATCACCGCGAAGCGCTCCCAGCCCAGCGCGTCGGCCGCGTCCAGCAGTGGATGCAGCGCGCTGGTCAGCAGGTAGTCGGCGCCGGCCGGCAGGGCGTCGCTGTGGCCGTGGCCGGGCAGGTCCAGCATCACCAGGTCCAGCTGCGGCAGCTGCGCGCTCAGCGGCACGAAGCTGGCGGCGTTGTCCAGCCAGCCGTGCAGCGCCAGCACCTTGGGTCCGTGCGGATCGCCGCTGCGCAGCCCGGCCAGCGTGCCCACCCGCGACGGGCAGGCGAACGTGCGCAGCGTCATGCGGCGCGGGCAGCCAGCTGCGCCAGCGCGCGCGCGTGCGCCGGGGCGTCGTTGAGGCAGGGGATGTAGCGCACCTGCATGCCGCGCGCGGCGCAGGTCTCGACAAAGCCCATCGCCACTTCCTCCAGCGTTTCCAGGCAGTCGGTGGCGAAGCCCGGGCAGATCACGTCGACCCGCTTGGTCCCCTGCTCGGCCAGCTGCCACAGGCTCGGCTCCGCATACGGCTGCAGCCAGCGCTCGGCGCCGAAGCGCGACTGGTAGCCGAGCTGCCACTCGCCGGCGCCCAGGCCCAGCGCCGCGGCGATCGCCTGCGCGCTGGCCTCGCAACGCTGCGGATACGGGTCGCCGTTGTTGGCCACGCGCTGCGGCAGGCCATGGAAGGAGAAGAACAGTGTCTCGCCGCGGCCGTGCTGCGCCCAGTGCGCGCGCACGCTGTCGGCCACCGCCTCGACCCAGGCCGGGTCGGTCGGATAGTCCTCGATCAGGGTCACCGGCAGCTGCGGATTGCG
The DNA here is from genome assembly GCF_017163705.1 of Xanthomonas bonasiae. GTDB lineage: Bacteria > Pseudomonadota > Gammaproteobacteria > Xanthomonadales > Xanthomonadaceae > Xanthomonas_A > Xanthomonas_A bonasiae. The sequence continues at coordinate 89,777 of NZ_JAFIWB010000017.1, read as the reverse complement.
CGCCTGCCAGGCCTGCACCACGTCCTCGATCGAGGCGGTGGTGGTGGTCGAATACTGCGGATACAACGGCAGCACCACGATCCGGCGCACGCCGCCGTCGCGCAGCGCGTCCAGTGCCGGCGCCAGCGCCGGGGTGCCGTAGCGCATCGCCCAGGCCACGCGGTGCCCGGGCAGTTCGCGCTGCATGCCCTCGGTCAGGCGCCGGGTGTACACCGCCAGCGGCGAGCCTTCCGGCAGCCACACCAGCGCGTATTTCTCCGCCGAACGCGGCGAGCGCCGCGGCAGGATCACCCAGTTCAGCAGCGGCCACCAGAACAGCCTGGGGATGGCCACAACGCGTTTGTCGCCGAGGAACTCGGCCAGGTAACGGGCGACCGCAGGCGCGGTCGGCGCCTCGGGCGTGCCTAGATTCACCACCAGCACGGCGGTCTCGGGTGCGTCGCTCATGCATACATTGTGGCAGAGCCGCCTGCCGTGCGTGTCGCGATCGTGTCTATCGCAACGATCGACACGCCCGCGTATTGCGGTGGCACTCATTGCCGATTCATTGCGCTGTGACTAAGTTCAAGGACTTGCAGTATCTTGCTGCGGACCTATTTCGGAAGCCCGCCATGCCCCGCCTGCCGCGCCTCGCCCTGTTGTTGAGTACCACGCTGTTCGTCGGCCACGCCGTGGCCGGCCCGGAAGAAGACGAGCGCGCCCGCAACGCGCTGCGCGTGCTGACCGACATCCAGGAGATCCCGGAGCAATCCATCCCCGACAAGCTGCTCGACGAGGGCCGCGCGATCGTGGTGATCCCGGACACGCTCAAGGCCGGCCTGGTCATCGGCGGCCGCCGCGGCCACGGCCTGATGTCGGTCAAGCGTCCCGACGGCACCTGGTCCAACCCGGTGTTCGTCAAGCTCACCGGCGGCAGCATCGGCTTCCAGGTCGGCGTGCAGTCCTCCGACGTGGTGCTGGTGTTCCGCAACGACCGCAGCCTGGACAACATCGTCAACGGCAAGTTCACCCTCGGCGCCGATGCCGGCGTCGCCGCCGGCCCGGTCGGGCGCAACGCCTCCGCCGCCACCGACGGCCAGCTCAAGGCCGAGATCTGGTCGTGGTCGCGCGCGCGCGGCCTGTTCGCCGGCGTGGCGCTGGACGGCGCGGCGCTGCAGATCGACGATGCCGCCGACCTCAACGTGTACGGCAGCAACACCACCCCGCGCATGATCTTCGAAGGCCGCACCACCGGCCTGCCGTCCAACGACGTGGTCGCCTTCCGCGACAAGCTCGAGGAAGCCACCTACGCCGCGCGGCAGAACCGCGGCACCGACAGCGCCGGGCGCGCCGCCATGGGCCCGCCGCCGCCGCGGCCGCAGCCTTCGGCACAGGCCGCACCGCCGCCGGTGGCCGAACCCGCCGCCGCCGACGGCGCCAGCACCGCGCCGCTGCAGGCGCCACCGCAGACGCCGCCGCAGCAGGGCTTCCAGCCGGTGTCCGAAGGCGAGATCCGCACCGAGTCGCTGGACGGCAACCGCTAGAATCCGCGGCACGGCGTGCCGCACTGAACGCACCGCGGCGCGGTGCGTTATCCTCCTTATTCCTTACGACTTCTCTGCGAGCGGATCATGGGCGGTTTTAGCATCTGGCACTGGCTTGTCGTGCTGGTGATCGTGCTGCTGGTGTTCGGCACCAAGCGGCTGACCAGCGGCGCCAAGGATCTGGGCAGTGCGGTCAAGGAATTCAAGAAAGGCATGCGCGACGAGGACAAGCCCGCCGGCCAGCTCGGCGACGAGTCGCGCAGCAGCGAGCAGTCCCGCGAGACCCAGGCCGAGCGCGACCGCGACGCGCGCTGAATAGGACGCTGTCGGCGTGTTCGATATCGGATTCAGCGAACTGCTGCTGATCGCAGTGGTGGCGCTGGTGGTGCTCGGCCCGGAACGCCTGCCCAAGGCAGCGCGCTTCGCCGGCCTGTGGGTGCGCCGCGCGCGCGCGCAGTGGGACTCGGTGAAGCAGGAACTGGAGCGCGAACTGGAAGCCGAGGAACTCAAGCGCAGCCTGCAGGACGTGCAGGCCTCGCTGCGCCAGGCCGAATCGCAGTTGCGCGACAGCGGCCAGCAGCTGCAGCGCGAGACCGACGCGCTGCGTCGCGAGATCGACCCGACCGGGCCGGAACCGCTGGCCGAGGGCGCGCCTGCGGCCATCGCACCGCAGCAGCCGACGCCAGCGCCGGAACCACTGCCGCCGTCCGGCGCTCCCGCCGCCGACCACGCGGTGCCGGCCACCACGCCAGCCGCGCCGACCGCGCATGCGCACGCACCAGGCGACGCGCCGGCGCCCGCCGCGCACGACCCTGCCCCCACACCGCCGGCGCCTGGCGCCGCACCGCCCAACGGCGACCCTGAGGCGCCGCGATGAATCCGGAAGCCGAAAGCAGCCTGATCGAGCATCTGGTCGAATTGCGCGCGCGCCTGGTGCGCGCGCTGATCGGCCTGGGCGTGGTGGTGCTGGCGCTGCTGCCCTTCTCCAAGCCGATCTACACCTGGCTGGCCGCGCCGATGCTGGCGCAGCTGCCGATCGGGCAGAGCGTGATCGCCACCCACCCGGCCGGCGCGGTGTTCGCCCCGCTCAAGCTGACCTTCTTCGTGGGCGTGTTCATCGCCGTGCCGTGGCTGCTGTACCAGGCCTGGGCGTTCGTCGCCCCGGGCCTGTACCAGCGCGAGAAGCGCCTGGCATTGCCGCTGCTGGCCTCGGCCGTGCTGCTGTTCTACGTGGGCTGCGCCTTCGCCTATTTCCTGGTGCTGCCGGCGGTGTTCCACTTCCTGACCACGTTCAAGCCGGACATCATCCAGCTCACCCCGGACGCCGGCGCCTACCTGGATTTCGTGCTGGCGATCTTCTTCGCCTTCGGCGCCAGCTTCGAGCTGCCGGTGGCGCTGGTGATCCTGGCCCTGCTCGGCTGGGTCACCCCGCAGCAGCTGCGCGAAGGCCGCGGCTACGCGGTGGTCGGCATCTTCGTGCTGGCCGCGGTGCTGACCCCGCCGGACGTGGTCTCGCAGCTGATGCTGGCGATCCCGATGTGCCTGCTGTACGAGATCGGCATCATTGCGGCTAGTGCGGTGACCAAGAAGCCGGGATTGGAGATTCGGGATTAGGGATTCGCAAAGGCTGGCGCGGCGGCGCTGTGCGGGAACGATTCTGGCCTTGGCGCCGCCAAAGCGTTGGGGCTGAAGCCCCTCCTACAGATGCGACGACCTGGCAAGGCTAGAGCTCTGCAAAAGCGACGACCGGGAAACCGTCAGCTCCCGCTTTTACGAATCCCCAATCCCGAATCCCAAATCCCGGCCCTTAAGCCGCAAACACATTCGAAGGCGGCGGCGGCACCGCCGGCGCGGCGTCGCCGCTGTGCACGAACATCTGCTTCCAGGCCGCGTAGACCGCGCCGGCCAGCGCCGGCATCGCCAGCGCCATCAGCAGCAACTGCGCGACCAGGGCGGCGATGGTCGGCCCGGCCAGCGCCTGCACCAGCAGGATCACCAGCACCAGGGCGAAATACAGCGCGAACATCGCGATGAAGGCGAGGACGAAGAACACCAGCATCGCCGGCAGGTTGTGCAGGCAGGCGCGCAGGCTGTTGCGCATCGCCGCCAGGCCGCCGCGGCCGTCGAACATCACCTGCGGGGCGAGCACGAACAGGGTCAGCGTCACCGCCACGAAGCCGACGAACACCATCAGCAGCCACAGCAGGATGCGCATCGCCGGCAGCGTGGCCACCAGTTGCTCGACCTGCGCCGGATCCGGCTGGGCGCTGGACTGGCCGAGTTCGTTGAGCTGGTTCATCACCGTGCCCAGCTGCTCCCAGCCGCTCTGGCCGACCACCACCAGGGCCAGCGCACCCAGCGCCAGGCCGACCAGCACCTGCGGCAGCAGCGCCACCAGCAGGCGCGGCGCACGGCCGTCGTGCAGGCCCTGCAGCAGATGCGCCGGCTGCGCGACACGGCCCTGGTCCACTTCGCGCACCGCCCACACCAGCCCGCCGAACAGCAGCGGTCCGGCCAGGCCCAGCAGCAGTTGCGCCAGCATGCCCAGGGTCGGATTCAGCGCGCCCATCAGCAGCGCCAACAGCGCCGCCAGGCCCCAGATCACGCCCAGCAGCCCCAGCGCCAGCGGCGCCCGGCGCAGCAGCGCAATTCCGCTCAACAGCCATTCCGCGCCGGCCGAGGCCGGCAGCTTGCGAATCTCGATCATTGCCAATCCGAAGTGGGGGACGCCGTACAGCGCGGCGCCTGTACAGATTATCGCGGTTTTGCCTGGCCGCCGGCGGTTTGCTGGCCGCGCGCGTGCTGAACGAAGCGCCGCAGCAGCTTGCGCGCCAGCGGCGCGGCGCTGACCTCGCGGGCGATGGTACGGGCGCAGCGGCCGGCGCTGCGTAGACACTCGGCGCGGGCGTGCACGTAGCCGCGCATGTGGTGGGTGGCGAATTCCGGGTGGAACTGCACGCCCCAGGCCGCCTCGCCCCAGCGGAAGGCATGGCACTGGTCCTGCGCCGAGCGCGCCAGCACGGTGGCGCCGGCCGGCGCGCGCAGCACCGTCTGCAGGTGCGTGGCGTGCGCCGGGAAGCGTTCGGGCAGGCCGGCGAACAGCGGATCGTCGAACGCCGGCGGATGCAGGTCGATGTGCACGGTGCCCGATTCGCGCCCGGCCGGGTTGTAGGCCACCTCCCCACCCAGCGCGTGCGCCAGCAGCTGGTGGCCGTAGCAGATGCCCAGCAGCGGCGTGCCGGCGTGGGCGGCCTCGCGCAGCCAGTCGGCCGAGCGCTCGCTCCAGTCGGCGCGGTCGGTGACGAAGGCGGCCGAGCCGGTGACGATGATGCCGGCGAAGCCCGTGCGCGCGGGCAATGCGGCGCCGCCGGCGACATTGGCGACCACCGTGTCGCGCTCGGCCAACCCGGCGGCGACGCGGATCCAGTGCGGGAAGCGCCCATAGCGCCGCATCGTCGCCACCGGCTCGCCGGTTTCGAGGATCAGGAAGGGCGCTGCAGGCATTCGGGCGAGTCCAACGGCATCGCCTGATTCTAGACGCCAGCGCAGCGCTTTTTCCAAGTGACGTCGTTGCCGGCGGCATAGCGAGATAACCAGGGCTCATGAGGCCAGCACGCTCGGCGGCGGCCGCATGCAGAGGCTCGGCTTCGACAGCGCCTTGGCCGCGAGCCGATCAGAGCACCGATAGCGGGTGCGCCACCGACAGGCGCAGGTCGATGTCCAGCAGGCGGCCGTCCGCGGCATACAGCAGCAGGTGTTCGGCTTGCTCGCGCGCGCCCAGCGGCAGACCCGCCGGCGTCTCCAATGTGGCGATGCAAGCGGCATCGGAGAAACGGATGACGAAGTAGCGGCTGCACGCGTGCAGATGCACGCCGACCAGCATGCCCTGCTCGAGCGCGACGAAGTGCTCGCCCTGGAGCGCCTCGGCCTGCACCTGCGGCAGCACGCAGGCACGCTGCCGCGCGCCGTCGCGGTAGACGAAGGCGACCTCGCCGTCCTCGCGCACCTCCAGCTGCGGCTGCTGCATCGCGCCGCAGCGATGCGGCAGCACCGGCAAGCCGTCCAGCAGCGCGATTTCGTCGCGGCCGCGCAAACGCCTGTGCGGCAAGGAATACGTCCAGTCCTGCAACGTGTTGCCGGTGCGCACCAGGAACACTTCGCAGTCGGCGAAGAAACCGGCGGCGGCGACCGGACCGGGCAGGTCGCCCACGTGCCACAGAACCTCGCCCAGGCCCTTGCCGACGTCGATCACCAGGATGCGGTCGTTCACCACCACGGTCCAACCGGTCCCGTTGAGCGTGGGGGCGGAGAACTGCAAGGCCATCGCGCCGAGTTCGACGCTGCTGCGGGTCGCCAGGTCCAGGCGCGCGATTCGCGCCACATGCTCGCGCGGCGCCACCGCCAGGGCCACCTGCCCGCTCGCCGCGAGCACCAAGCGGTATGCCGGCGCCGCGTAGCGCTGGGTCACCCGGCCACGCGCATCGAGCACGGCGGCACCGGCCTCGCCCAGGGCCACCAGGTAGTGACGGTCGGGCAGCACCGCCGCGTCGTGGATCCGGTGCGCGCCGGCGGCGGGTAACGGCAAGTCCAGGGCCTCGTCCAGCAGCCAGAACGGCGACGGTCTGCCGGCCTGTGCAACGCGCCACGGCGGCATGTCGCTCTTGAGGCAGGCGTCGGCGGCGAGCTGCATCAGCCGATCCAGGTCGCTGCGCCCCATGCCGTTGCGGCCTGCGCTGCAATCGGCGGCGACGGCCGGCAGCACGCAGGCGGCGAGGCGGCGCAGCGCGATCCCGTTGCCCTTGATCGCCAGCAAGGCCTCCGCCAATGCGGCCCGCGGGTAAGGGTCGGTGCCTGGATCGGCCAGCGCCTCGATCCTGGCCGCGTACTGCTGCAGCGAGTCCGGCAGCAGGCTGGCGCGCTGCACCAGCGCGCGCACCGACAGGGCAGCGCCCGCCTGTTCGGCCGCCAGCAGCCATTGCAGCGCAACCTCGCGCGCCTCGCGCAGCGGCCAGACCACCTCGACCGCTTGCAGCCAGTGGCCGCCTTCGACCAGGGCGTGGCCCCATTCCAGCCGCAGCTGCCCTGCCAGCGCCGGATGGGCGCCTTGCAGATGCTGTACCGCGTCGGCGAAGGCGCCGTCGCGCCGCGCCACCTGGATCGCGCGGCGCTGGTCGCCGGCCAGCATCAGCAGGCGGATGATCAGCGCCGGCGGCATGTCCCAGCCCAGCGCCAGCTCGGCGGCCTGCGCATGGCGCCCGTGCTGGACCAGATAGTCCAACGCCTCCTGCCGCGCATTGAGCAGCTCGGCCAGCACGAACACGGCCTCGTCGATCCTGCCCTTGTGGTCCAGTGCGGCGAACGCCTCGCGGTACATGCGCCGCAGGTGCTCGGTCAGGTCGTCGCCCAGGCCGAGATTGGCGCTCTGCCCGATGCGGCCGGACAGCTGCAGGCTGTCGCGCCGGCCCGGGGCGCCGAACGCCTGGCCCAGGGATTGCCCGGCCCCGTCCAGCGGCAGGGCATTGCGCAGCGCCTCGTCCAGGTCGCCCTGCTCGAACATCGCCATCATGCGGCGGAGATAGGCGCCGTGCCGATAGCCGATCAGCTTGCCAAGGCGGCTGATCGCAGCCAGCCGCGCGAGTGCGTCGCGCCAGGCGCTGGGGCGCCCGCCGGACTGGCGCGCGGCCACGCTGCCGTGGGGTGCGGCAGCCGCGGTCTGCCGCGACAGCATTTGCGACAACAGGGCAAGGACGGCACCCAGCACGCCTTCGCGTACCGCGGCCATGCCTCCCCGCGGAGAGCCTGACGGACGTGCGCCGGCCATGGCCTGCAGGAACGCTTCGCTTTCGGCACTGCGTGGCGGGATGGCCTCGCCGAGCGCACCGCGCACGTCCTTGCCTTGCAGCTGCGCCACGTCCAGCGCCGGCGGCGGGACGCGGCAGTCGTAGGTGTCGTGCAGCGGGTAGTCGTCCAGCGCGATCGCTTCGGACAGGTCCAGCAGCGTGCCTTGATCGAAACGCAGCCCCACCACCGCGGCACCGGCGACCAGGCCGAGATCGATGGCCGGAAGCGCGGCCAGCTCCGCCGCCGTCAACGGCGCGGAGTACAGCGCGCCGTGCAACCGGCGCAACGGCACCGCGCCCACGCTTTCGCAATACAGCGGTTGGACGCGGGCGAAGCACAGCGCGTCGCCGGCGTCGAATCGATAGGCCCGGCAGCCGGGGTGCCAGGCGGCCAGCATCCGCGCCAGCCGCAGCGGCGCAGGCAGGATGCCGGCAGGCCACCACAAGCCGTCGAGCTCCTGCAGACCGCGCCACAGCGGATCGCGCACGGTGCCGACCGCGTTCGCCGCATTCACCGCTTCATCCATCGAGATCGCCTCCGCGCTGCCCGTGCGCACGCATCAGCACCCGGCGGCCGCCATCGCCCAGGACCAGCAGCTGCCCTGCCAGGTCAACCAACGCCACCGCGTCGCCATCGAAGGAAACCGACGCGGCGCTGATGTCGCTGGATGCCTGATACAGGATCTCCTGGCCATGCTCGCCGATGGCGACCAGCGTGCGGCGATCCGGGCGCAGCATCAACAGCTGGCTGCGCTCGGCGCTGTTTGGGTCCGGCACCAGGCCCAGCAGCTTCCAGGCCGGCGGCGGACGCAGTTCCAGTTCGGAATAGCCGTCTTGCGGCCCGCCCTGGTACAGGCGGTAGACGCGTCCGCCATCGCGCTGGTCGCTGCGATATTCCAGACAGATGGCGCCCTGCCACTGCCCATCTCGCATCAGCCCGCGGAACACCAGCTGGCTCGGCCGCGATGGCGCGGTCAGCTGGGTCAGCAGTTCGGTGTTGCCCTCGCGGTGCAGGTAGCTGATCCGCAGATGGCCGGACGCGTAGCGTGCATACACCAGCCGCTGCGCGTCGATCTGCTGCATCGCCAGCACATCGTCGTCCACCTTGGCGTGGGCAGGAGCATCGCGCCCGGGCCTGGTGCTGGCGTTGGTCCACGACAGCAGGTGTCCGGCGCCATCCAGGGCGACCACGCGCTGCGTCTGCGCTTTTTGCGCGCCGCCCTTGAGCCAGGCGCAGCGCAGCCAGCGCGCGGTGCCCGGCACCGTGTCGAAGGCGTCGGCCGGCGGCCGCGTGACCACGCTGAAGCCCGGCATCTTCCAGAAATACAGGCCTCTGCCCTGAGTCGCCACGATGCCGGCGAAATCCTTGTGCACGATGACCCCGCCGATCAGATCGGCGTCGGAGGTCCATGCGCTGTAGCGCGGCGCGGCCTTCTTGTGGCGGCCCTCGCGCGGGATCTTCAGCATCACCGCCTGGTGCTCGCCCGCCAGCGGCAGCGCCACATAGCGGCCATCGACGCTGAACAGCGGCGGCTGGCGCAGCGACAACCTGCCCTTCAGCGTGTCGCTGGGGGCCGCCACCGGTTGCGTCGGCGGGGCGCTGAAATCCCCGCGCAGCAGGTGCGCGGCGCAGGGCGAACGCGGGATGCCGAGCACCAGTTCGCGACGCGCGTGACCGGTCCTGACCGCCACGTGCAACTGGCCATCGAAGTCCTGGCGGATCTTCACGCTGTGGTCGCCGATGGCGGCGGCCTCGTCGTTGCCGGTCATCCACCAGCACTCGCTGGCCGCCTGGCCGCTGCGGGCGAGGTGCGCGCGCCAGGCGCTGCGTTCGGAGTCCGTCGCCAACTGGTGGGTGCGGGCCTGCAGCAGTCCGCGCAAGGCGTCCGCCGTGCCCGCGTCGTGCATCTCGCCCGGCCGCTGCAGCACGCCCCAGGCGAAGCGTGCGCGTGCCGCCTGCGCGCGGCGCGCCAGCAGGATCCACATCGCCACGTGCAGCAGGCGCGGCGCGCCGCGCTGTGTGGGGCCGGCGTCGAACAGCGCGACGACCAGCGCGTCGGTCTGGCGCTGGATCAGCTTCGGCGCCAGGAACAGGTGCTCGTGATGCGCGGCGCGGCGCAGGAATTCGTCCGGCAGCAGGTCGGCCACGGCCCACTCGCTCAACAGCAGGCGTTCGTAGGGTCCGCGCCGGCGCAGATCCTCGATGCCGTCCGGATCGGCGATGCCGTGCTGCACGCGCGCGGCGCCGCGGCCGAGCAACGGCTCCAGCCGCACCAGCCAGTCGCCGAGCATCGCGGCGATGTCAGGCTCGAACCATGCCAACCAAGCGTGCCATGGCTGCAGCGCCGGCGGCAGCGTCGGCGCCGCAGTCATGCCGCCCAGCGCCGGCGGATCTGCTCCGCCAGCGTCGCGCCGAGCGGCAGCAGGCGGTTCAGCGGAACCAGCGCCGCCGGCGCGCGCAGCATCAGCCACGGCGGATCGGGATGGCGGCGCGCAACGGCCTGCGCCAGCAGGTCCAGCGCGATGCCCGGACGCTGCGCGGTCGGCAACCACAGCGCCGGCGCTTCCGGGCGCGGCGCGATGTACAGCACGCCGTCGAGCCAGGGCAGCGCCGACGCCGGCCCGGTCAGGACCAGCAGCCCGTCGCTGGCCGTCGCCATCAGCGCATCTGCCGTCTCGCTGCGCGTGGCGCGCTCCAGCAAGCGCCGCGCGAGCTGGCCGATGCCCACGACGCCCTGCGGCGGCGGCGGCGCAGGATCGTCGTGCCACGACCACGTCATGCGGCGGCGCCGATCCGCTCGATCAGGCGCGCGCGCTCGGCGGCGAGCGCCTGCGGCAGGGACGCATCGGTGAAATTGGCGTCGATCTCGCGCAACACCGCTTCGGCGGCGGTGCGCGCGGCGGCGTCCTCGGGATCGGCATCGGCCAGGCAGCCCTGGGCCGCCTCGAGCAGCCGCGCCACGCGCGACATCGGCTGCAATGCCGCATGTTCCACCGCCGCACGCAGCGTCGGATTGGTAGCCAGCGCCAAGGTATCGCGCAGCGCATCCTGCGCAGCGGCCTGCGCCTCGCGCGTCGGCATCACATAGAACAGCGGCCACAGGTCGGCCTCGGTGGCGACGTTGCGCCCGGCCAGCACGGTCGCCGCCGCCACCAGGCGCTGCGTCTTGACGATGCGGCGATCGGACAGCGTCAGCCCTGCTTCGCGCAACTTTCGGACCGCCTGCGCCAAGGCGCCGCGCGCGTCGTCCATCTGCACCTGCCGCACCTGCCTGGCGAGCATGTCCAGGTCGGCCAGGTCGGCCGCATGCACGACTTCGGCGCGCTCGGCCTGCCAGCCGCCGGCCAGCAAGGCTTCCAACTGGTGGTCCGGGACCGCATCGACGAACAGATGCAGCAGGAACCGGTCGGCGAAGGCGGCCAGCGACTCGTCCTCGGGCAGCGCATTGGCCGCACCCACGCAGATGCGCAGCGGGCAGGCCACGTCGGTATGGCCGCGCCGGAACCGACGTTCGTTCAACACGCCGAGCAAGGTGTTGAGGATGGCGGTCGAGCCGAGGAACACCTCGTCGAGGAAAGCGACTTCCGCCTCCGGCAGCATGCCGGCCACGTCGGTTTCGACCAGGCCCTCGCGCAGCTTGCGCAGGTCCACCGGACCGAACAGCTCGGACGGCTCGGTGAAACGGCCCAGCAGATATTCGAAATAGCGCCCGCCCAGAGCGGCGGCGACGCGCCTGACCACGGCGCTCTTGGCGGTACCGGGCGGACCGACGATCAGCAGGTGTTCTTCGGCGATCGCCGCCAGCACCATCAATTCGGCGAGCTGGTCGCGCCCCACCAGGCCAACAGTGGCGGAATGGACGGCCTCGCGGACGCGCGCAGCGGCGGATTCGATGGAGAGGGGCATGCAGGCTATCGATGATGCGCGCCATGCGCGGGAAAGCCGTCAAGGCGCGTGGAAAAGGAGGGTCCGACGCACTTTAGATCAATTCGAATGCAGCGGAAACCGCGCCGGGCGCGGGCCTGCCGACACAACGCGGTCGAGGCGCGAACCGATCGGCTGGCGCAGCGCTGCGGGACGACGCTGGGTCGTGCATCTGCTGCCGACAGGTTGCCGTGTTCGCCGATGCCGGCCTCCGCGCGCGCGTCACCGCACGCACACTGCGTTCACTCGCGCGGCGGCAGCACCGACAGCACTTCCTCGATGGTGGTCAGGCCGGCGGCGACTTTTTCCAGGCCGGCACGACGCAGGCTGCGCACGCCCTCGGCCTGCGCGGCGCGGCTGAAGCCGGCCAGGTCCATGTCGGCGCGGATCAGCGCACGCAGGCGCGGCGTCACCGGCAGCAGTTCGTACAGGCCGACCCGGCCCAGGTAGCCGGTGCGGCGGCATTCCAGGCAGCCGACCGGGGCGTGGACCTGCAGCTCTTCCGGCAGCGCTTCGCCCGGCTCGCGCAGCGCGTCCCATTCGATCTCGCTGAGCGTGTGCGGGCGCTTGCAGTGGCTGCACAGCGTGCGCACCAGGCGCTGCGCCAGCACGCCGTTGAGGGTGGAAGCGACCAGGTAATGCGGCACGCCCAGGTCGAGCAGGCGGGTGATCGCCGAGGGCGCGTCGTTGGTATGCAGGGTGGACAGCACCAGGTGTCCGGTCAGCGAGGCCTGCACCGCCATCTGCGCGGTTTCCAGGTCGCGGATCTCGCCGATCATGATGATGTCCGGGTCCTGCCGCAGCAGGGTGCGCACGCCGCTGGCGAAGTCCAGGTCGATGTTGGTCTGCACCTGCATCTGGTTGAACTCCGGCGCGATCATCTCGATCGGGTCCTCGACGCTGCACACGTTCACGTCCGGCGTGGCCAGGCGCTTGAGCGTGGAGTACAGCGTGGTGGTCTTGCCCGAGCCGGTCGGGCCGGTGACCAGCACGATGCCGTGCGGGCGTTCGACCAGCGCCGCCCAGCCGGCCGCTTCCTGCGCGCTGAAGCCGAGCTGGTCCACGCTCTTGAACGCCGCGTCCGGGTCGAAGATGCGCATCACGCACTTCTCGCCGAACGCGGTGGGCATGGTCGACAGGCGCATCTCGGTCTCGCGCCCGCCCGGCGAGCGGGTCTTGATGCGCCCGTCCTGCGGGCGCCGGCGCTCGGCCAGGTCCATGCGTCCGAGCACCTTGATCCGGCTGACGATGGCGGTCATCACCGCCGGCGGCACTTCCAGCACCTTGTGCAGCACGCCGTCGATGCGGAAGCGCATGCGCCCGGCCTCGCGCCGCGGCTCCAGGTGGATGTCGCTGGCGCGCTGCTCGTAGGCGTACTGCAGCAGCCAGTCGACGATGTGCACGATGTGGTGGTCGTCGGCGTTGACGTCGCCGCCGCGGCCCAGTTCCACCAGCTGCTCGAAGCTGGGCAGGCCGCTGCTCTGCTCGTTGCGCCCGTCCTTGGCGCCGCGCACCGAGCGGGTCACGCCGAAGAATTCCATCGTGTAGCGGTGCAGGTCCAGCGGGTTGACCACCGCGATCTCGATCCGGCGCCGCGCCAGGTGCTGCACGTCGCCCAGCCAGTCCAGCGCCAGCGGCTCGCTGGTCGCCACCAGCAGGCGCTCGGCGTCCAGCGCCAGCGGCAGGATGCGGTGGCGGCGCGCGTAGGCGTGCGAGACCACGGCGGTGACCGCGGCCACGTCGACCCGGGTCGGGTCGATGCGCAGATAGCGCAGGCCGCAGCGCTGCGCCAGCCATTCGGTCAGCCGTTCCAGGCCCAGCTCGCTGCCCGGCGGACGGGTGGCGGCCAGTTTCAGGTTGGACAGCAGCACCAGCGGGTGCACGTCGCTGACGGTGCGCGCGGACTGCACCGAGAACTGCATGCGGCCGCGCTCGGCCGGCGCGACCAGGCCGTCGGCGAGCAGCGCGGCGGCCACGCGTTCGAAATTCAGGCGCCCGGACGGCAGCGACACGGTGGCGGGTACAGGCACGGCGGGCGGCTGCGCGGCAGGTCGCGAATCCATGGTCAGGTCCGGTGCGCGGAAGTCCCCGCAAGTCGGTCGCTATACTAGCGCACCCCCTTTGCCGGCCTTTGCTGCATGCCCGTCTCCCGGTCCGTTCCGATCACGTTCCAGGGTCTGATCCAGACCCTCAACCAGTTCTGGGCGCAGCACGGCTGCGTGCTGATCCAACCGCTGGACCTGGAAGTGGGCGCCGGCACCTTCCACCCGGCCACGTTCCTGCGCGCGCTCGGGCCGGAGCCGTGGAACGCGGCCTACGTGCAGCCGTGCCGCCGTCCCACCGACGGCCGCTACGGCGAGAACCCGAACCGCCTGCAGCGCTACTACCAGTACCAGGTGGCGATGAAGCCGAACCCGGACAACATCCAGCAGCTGTACCTGGATTCGCTGCAGGCGCTGGGCATCGACCCGCTGGTGCACGACCTGCGCTTCGTCGAGGACAACTGGGAATCGCCGACGCTCGGCGCCTGGGGCCTGGGCTGGGAGGTGTGGCTCAACGGCATGGAGGTCACCCAGTTCACCTACTTCCAGCAGGCCGGCGGGCTGGAGTGCAAGCCGGTGCTGGGCGAGATCACCTACGGCCTGGAACGGCTGTGCATGTACCTGCAGAACTGCGACAACGTCTACGACCTGGTGTGGACCTACGGCCCGGACGGCGCGCCGGTGACCTACGGCGACGTCTACCACCAGAACGAGGTGGAGCAGAGCGCGTACAACTTCGAGCATGCCGACGTGGCCGAGCTGTTCCACCGCTTCGACGCCTGCGAGCGCGAGGCGCAGCGCCTGGTCGAGCTCGGCCTGCCGCTGCCGGCCTACGAGCAGGTGACCAAGGCCAGCCACGCCTTCAACCTGCTCGATGCGCGCCGCGCGATCTCGGTGACCGAACGCCAGCGCTACATCCTGCGCGTGCGCGCGCTGGCGCAGGCGGTGGCCAAGGCCTACCACGCGCAACGCGAGAAGCTGGGCTTCCCCGGCGTGAAGCGCTGAGGCTGCGGCCGATGCGGCCAAACAGCGAACTGTTCCTGGTTCTGGGGTTGCTGTGGTCGGCGCCGCTGGCGTTCGGCTATTTCTGCGCCTGGTGGGCGCAGCAGCGCGGCCGCAGCGCGGTGGGCTGGTTCCTGTTCGGATTCCTTCTGCTGCCGGTGGCCGGGCTATGGCTGCTGGCGATCAATGGCGACGACCGCGATGGCCGCGGCAAGTCGAAAGACAAATCGATTGGGCGCGGCGACCTGCTGGCGACCCGTAAGGACGTGATATGAGCATGCATCCCCTGCTGATCGAACTGGGTACCGAGGAACTGCCGGTCAAGGCGCTGCCGGGCCTGGCGCAGGCCCTGTTCGACGGCGTGATCGCCGGGCTGGAGAAGCGCGGCATCGCGGTCGAACGCGGCGACGCCAAGCCGCTGTCCACCCCGCGGCGGCTGGCGGTGCTGCTGCCGGGCGTGGCCGCCGAACAGCCGGAGCAGCGCTCGGAAGTGCTCGGCCCCTATCTCAACATCGCCCTGGACGCCGCCGGCCAGCCGACCAAAGCGCTGGCCGGCTTCGCCGCCAAGGCCGGCATCGACTGGACCGCGCTGGAGCGCACCAGCGACGCCAAGGGCGAGCGCTTCGTGCACCGTGCGGTGACCCCGGGCGCGCAGACCGCCGCGCTGCTGCCGGAGATCCTGCGCGAGGCGATCGCGGCGATGCCGATCCCCAAGCCGATGCGCTGGGGCGACCACGACTACGGCTTCGCGCGGCCGGTGCACTGGCTGGTGCTGCTGTTCGGCAACGACGTGGTGCCGGTGCAGTTGTTCGGCGTGCAGGCCGACCGGGTCAGCCGCGGCCACCGCTTCCTGCACGACGCGCCGGTCACGCTGGCCCAGCCGGGCGACTACGTGGCCGCGCTGGAAGCGGCGCAGGTGCTGGTGGACCCGGATGCGCGCCGCGCGCGCATCGTCGCCGAGGTCGAGCAGGCCGCGCGCCAGGCCGGCGGCAGCGCGCGCATTTCCGACGACAACCTGGAGCAGGTGGTGAACCTGGTCGAATGGCCGTCGGCGGTGCTGTGCCATTTCGAACCGGCATTCCTGGCGGTACCGCAGGAAGCGCTGATCGAGACGATGGAGAGCAACCAGAAGTTCTTCCCGGTGCTCGACGCCGGCGGCAAGCTGACCGAACACTTCATCGGCATCGCCAACATCGTCTCGCGCGACGTGGCCGAAGTAGCCAAGGGCTACGAGCGGGTGATCCGGCCGCGCTTCGCCGACGCCAAGTTCTTCTTCGACGAGGACCTCAAGCAGGGTCTCGAGGCGATGGGCGCGGGCCTGGCCAGCGTGACCTACCAGGCCAAGCTCGGCAGCATCGCCGACAAGGTGCAGCGCGTGGCCGCGCTGGCCGGAGTAATCGCGCCGCTGGTCGGCGTGGATCCGGCGCAGGCGCGCCGCGCCGCCGAGTTGAGCAAGAACGACCTGCAGTCGCGCATGGTCAACGAATTCCCCGAACTGCAGGGCATCGCCGGGCGCCACTATGCCAAGGCCGCCGGCGAGCCGGGCGAGATCGCGTTGGCGATCGACGAGGCCTACCAGCCGCGCTTCGCCGGCGACGACATCGCGCTGTCGCCGCTGGGCAAGGTGCTGGCGATCGCCGAGCGCCTGGACACCCTGGCCGGCGGCTTCGCCGCGGGGTTGAAGCCGACCGGCAACAAGGATCCGTTCGCGCTGCGGCGCAATGCGCTGGGGTTGGCGCGGACGGTGATCGAGAGTGGGTTTGATGTGAGTCTGCGCGATCTGCTCGCTAGCGCGACGCTGCAGACGCTTTTGGCGGTCGCTGCGCACGGCACGAAGAAGGACGCCGCCGCCAGTCAGCCAAGCGCAATTCCCGTCAGTGGCGATGGCACGCAGGGAAACAGCTTCGTCGCCGGCTTCCTGAAGGAGCATTTCAGCCAGCAGGGTCAGACGGTGACCTTCCTGGAGGCTGCTCCGACCGTAGCGGAACTGTTCGACTTCATCCTCGACCGCCTGCGTGGCTACTACGCCGACAAGGGCGTGCCGGCGACGCATTTCAACGCGGTGGTGGCCTTGTTCTCGGGCGGGGTTGAAGGAAGCGCAGCTCCTGTAGGAGCGGCTTCAGCCGCGACCGCCACGCACGGATCGCTCTACGACTTCGACCGCCGCATCGACGCGATCGGCATCTTCGCCACGCTGCCGGAGGCCGAGGCGCTGGCCGCGGCCAACAAGCGCATCCGCAACATCCTGCGCAAGGCCGAGGGCGCGATTCCCGCGCAGATCGACCCGACCCTGCTGCGCGAGCCGGCCGAAAGCGCGCTGGCCGAGGCGGTGGAAGCGGCGATCGTGGAAACCGACGGCGCCCTGCGCCAGCACGACTACGTCACCGTGCTGAATTTCCTGGCGCGGCTGCGGCCGCAGGTGGACGCATTCTTCGACGGGGTGATGGTCAACGTCGACGACCCGGCGATCCGGGGCAACCGCCTGGCGCTGCTCAAGCGCCTGGGCGACCGCCTCGGCAGCGTCGCCGCGATCGAGCACCTGTCGTCGTAAGCAGGGCCGCGGACTGCTGCAGGTAGGGGCTGCGAAAGCAGCCTCTTCTTTTTTTGTGGGAGCGGCTTCAGCCGCGACGCGCGAAGCTGGCAGCGCCACAACCAAGTGAAACCGCGTCGGGACTGAAGTCCCTACCCCAGTGCACCCGGCAGGCTCCGTCCGAGCGCCTGCCGATCGACGCTGCTTGAGAGAGCCGCAGCTCTGGCGACACCGCTTCTTGTGGGAGCGACTTCAGTCGCGACGCGCGAAGCTGCCATTCCGCAATGCTGAGAAAAAAGCGTCGGGGCTGAAGCCCCTCCTACAGTGCACTCGGCCAGCCATGTACGAGCACCGCGTCGAGCCCCTCTCCCCTCGGGAGAGGGGTTGGGGTGAGGGTACGGCGCGAAAGCGACTCGCGGAGTTGGATGCACCAGGCTGCGCCCGTACCCTCATCCGCCCCTTCGGGGCACCTTCTCCCGAGGGGAGAAGGGAAATCACTTCACGCAGGCCTGCCACGCACAGTGCTGCGCACAACCGCCGTTACGAATCCCCACTCCCGAATCCCGAATCCCGGCTTTCAATCGAACAACGCCTGGATCGCCGCCAGCCCGGCATTGGCGCGCTCCTTCTTGCGCTCGGCGTCGGCCACCGGATCGGCGCCGTCGCGCTGCATCTCCTCGGCCGGAATCTCGTCGAAGAAGCGGCTGGGCTTGAGCCGGATGTGTTCGCCGAACTTGCGGGTCAGCTTGCTGTAGCTCATCCACAGCTGCTCCTTGGCGCGGGTGATGCCCACGTACAGCAGGCGCCGCTCTTCCTGCAGGTTGCCCTCCTCCAGGCTGACCTCGTGCGGCAGCACGCCGTCCTCGCAGCCGACGATGAACACGTAGCGGAACTCCAGGCCCTTGGACGCGTGCATCGTCATCATCCGCACCTGGTTGCCGCCGTCGTCCTTGTCGTTGCGCGACAGCAGCGCCAGCTGCGCGGCCAGGTCGCCGACGGTGGCCCCACGCGGGCCGCCCTCGAACCACTTGGCGAGTTCTTCCAGGTTGCTGCGGCGGCGCTGGAACGTGGTTTCGTCCTTGCACTGGCTGCGCAGTTCGCGGATCAGTCCCGACTGCTCGGCGAGCTGGCGCACCACGTCGGCCGAGGACAGGGTCAGCGAGGCGGTGCGCAACTCGTGCAGGACGTCGACGAAATCGCTCAGGCCGTTGGCCGCGCGCGGCGGCAACTGCTGCAGCGCGCCCATCGACTCGGCCGCGCGCGACATCGGCAGGTTCTTCGCCGATGCCAGTTCGGCCAGCTTGGCCAGCGAGGTCGCACCGACCTCGCGCTTGGGCGCCTGCACCGCGCGCAGGAACGCGGCATCGTCGTCGGGATTGACCAGCAGCCGCAGCCACGACAGCACGTCCTTCACTTCCTGCCGCTCCAGGAACGCCGTGCCGCCGGTGATGTGGTACGGCACGCCGGCGATCTGCAAGGCCTTTTCCAGCGGCCGCGACTGGAAGTTGCCGCGGAACAGGATGCAGAAATCGCTCCACGGCACCTGCTTGGCGGTGCCCAGGTAGGCGATCTCGGCGGCGACCTTCTCCGCCTCGTGCTCGCTGTCGCGGCATTCCCATACGCGGATGCGCTCGCCGTCGGCCTGGTCGCTCCACAGGGTCTTCAGGTGCTCGTGCGGGTTGTGCGCGATCAGCGCATTGGCCGCGCGCAGCACGCGGTTGGAGCAGCGGTAGTTCTGCTCCAGCTTGACGATCTGCAGCGCCGGATAGTCGCGCCCCATCTGCATCAGGTTTTCCGGATTGGCGCCGCGCCAGGCGTAGATGCTCTGGTCGTCGTCGCCCACGCAGGTGAAATTGCCGCGCGGGCCGGCCAGCATCTTCAGCAGCCGGTATTGCGCGTCGTTGGTGTCCTGGCTCTCGTCCACCAGCAGGTAGCCGATGCGCTCGCGCCAGGCCATGACGATGTCCTCGTTCTCCTCCAGCACCTGCACCGGCAGGCGGATCAGGTCGTCGAAGTCCACCGCATTGAACGTGCTCAGCCGTGCCTGGTAGCGCTCGTACAGGCTGGCCGCTTCCTGCTCGCGGTTGCTGCGCGCCGCGGCCATCGCCTGCTCCGGCGACAGCCCGGCGTTCTTGGCGCGCGAGATCAGGTTCTTGGCGTCGTCGATCGCATCGGGCTTGGCGCCGTGCATCAGGTCCTTGATCTGCGCGGCGGCATCGTCGGCGTCGAAGATCGAGAAGCCGCGCTTCAGACCCACCGCGGCGTGCTCGATCTGCAGGAACTTCAGCCCCAGCGCGTGGAAGGTGCAGATGGTCAGGCCGTCGGCGGCATCGCCGCGGATGCGCTTGGCCACACGCTCGCGCATTTCCTTGGCCGACTTGTTGGTGAAGGTGATCGCAGCGATGCGCTTGGCCGGGTAGCGGCCGGTGGCGATCAGATGCGCGATCTTTTCCACGATCACGCGGGTCTTGCCGCTGCCGGCGCCGGCCAGCACCAGCAACGGGCCTTCGCAATGCAGCACCGCGGCGCGTTGGGGGGGATTGAGACCGTGCATGAAGACTTCCCTGGGCCGCGCATTGTAGCGGGCGCCGGCCGGCGGCGAGGACCGCGCCGCTGCGCGGGCGCTGAACGGGTTTTCCCGGGCGCATCCGGCCTGCGACGGAGTTGTCCGCCGCGCTAGAATCGGGCCATGGCGAAACTGTACTTCTACTATTCGGCGATGAACGCCGGCAAGACCACGACGCTGCTGCAGTCGGCGCACAACTATCGCGAGCGCGGCATGCGCACTGCGATCCTGACCCCGCGCCTGGACCACCGCGACGGCAGCGGCGTGGTCGCCTCGCGCATCGGCCTGCGCGCAGACGGCAGCACCTTCGTGCCGGACACCGACCTGCTGGCGCTGCTGCAGGACGACATCGCCCGCGACGGCGCGCTGCATTGCTTGCTGGTGGACGAGGCGCAGTTCCTCAGCCGCGCGCAGGTCTGGCAGCTCAGCGAGGTGGTCGACCGGCTGCGCATCCCGGTGCTGTGCTACGGCCTGCGCACCGATTTCCGCGGCGAGCTGTTCGAGGGCAGCCAGTACCTGCTGGCCTGGGCCGACGAGCTGCAGGAGATCAAGACCATCTGCCACACCGGCAGCAAGGCGACAATGACCGTGCGCGTGGACGCCGACGGCCACGCCGTGCAGGACGGCCCGCAGGTGGAGATCGGCGGCAACGAACGCTACGTGTCGGTGAGCCGCGCCGAGTTCAAGAAGATCATGCGCGGCGAGGGCCGTATCGATCCGTTGCAGATCGCGTTGCAACGGTAGTCCATCCGCCGCGCCGGGCTGACGGCTGCGGCGCCAGACGAAAGACCGTGTAAGCCAGACTGTGTAAGCCGAAGGCGACGCCGCGTTTGGCGGTTCAGCCGCATGCGCAGGCGGACGCCGCGCAAGCGCTCTGCACTGCCTTGGTGCGTCCATCCGCCGCCCCTGTTCGGCTGCAGTCGGCGCGACACCCACCATGAACGTCGGTTGAAAACTGCGCCACGGCCCTCGGCCGCATAGGCCATCAGTCTATGGATCGCGGCTGCAACGCCCATTTAGAATCGTCGGCGATCGCACTCACGGGAAGAGTTCTATGCATCGGTTCAAGGGATATGCCGTCGCCGGCTGCACCGCGCTGGCCATTGCGGTTGCGCTGGCGCTGTCCGGCCCGGCTGGCGCCGCCGACAACGCGCGTACGTTCGACGACATTCCGGCGCAGGTGATGACCGACGGCTTCCTCGAGGCGCACCTGGACCTGTTCTATCGCCGCGCCGGTATCCGCGCCGACAAGAAGGGCGAGTTCGCCGAGGCCAGGAAGAACTACCAGCTCGCCGCGCGCTATGCCGACAAGCCGTCGCAGGCGCGCCTGGGCGAGATGTACTGGGAAGGCCAGGGCGGCGCGCAAGATCGCGCAATGGGCTTCCTGTGGATGGCGCTGGCCTCCGAGCGCGGCTACGACGCCTTCACCACGCGCAAGATGGAGTACTGGAACCAGCTGACGCCCGAAGAGCGGCAGCGCGCGATCAAGCAGGACAAGAAGATGCTGGCCACGTATGGCGACACGGTCGCCAAGCCGCGCCAGGAAGCGGTGCTGCGCCGCGAAGCCGGGCGCAGTACCGGCAGCATGCTCGGCCACTCCGGTGCCTCCGGCCTGCAGATCAACGGTCCGCGCGGCGGCAGCATCGATCCGGAAGTGTTCTACGCCAAGGAATTCTGGGAACCGGCGGCGTACTGGAAGCTGCAGGACCGGGTCTGGGACGGCCGCACGCCGGGCCGCGTGGATATCGGCGATGTCGAGGACATCACCCAGGAAACCGCGCCGAAACCGCAGGAACCGGCCAAGCCTTGAGTCTGTGGCAACCGCGCGAAGCCGGACACGTCGCGCGTCGGGACTGAAGTCCCTCCCACAGTGCACCCGGCTGCTCTCCGCAAGCCACTGTAGGAGCGGCTTCAGCCGCGACGAACAAGGTCAGGTACTGCAAGCAGTCAGGCGCTGCCGCGCATAACGCGGCAGCGCTCGGCCGCACTCAATACAGCTTGCGCTCGGCCGCCGGCGGCGGGGTCCACTGGTATAGCCAGGTCTCGGTCAGCGGCTTGTCGCCGGCGCGCAGGAACAGGCGGATGTCGATCTGCTGCGTGCCCTCGTCCGGCGGCACCACGTCGAACATCGCGCGGTAGCCGGAGAGTTCGTGCAGCGGCCGCGCCGAGACGATCTCGGTGCTGCCGCGGCTCAGCTGCAGCACCGCCTCGACCTTGGCGTCCTTGTCCTTGCCGAGCCTGGCCAGCTCGCCGCCGACGAAGTCCACCGCGAAGCGCCAGGAGAAATGGCTGCGCTTCTGCCCGACCACGCCGCCCAGACCGGTGCGCGTGGCCACGCACTGCGCCAGCGGCGAGGACGCCGGCGGCTGCGCGCCCCAGTACAGCCGGTAGCCGAACAGCAGTTCCTGCCCGGGCTGCGGCTTGTCCTGCGGATTCCAGAACGCGACGATGTTGTCGAAGGTCTCGTCGACGGTGGGAATCTCCACCAGCTGCACCGAACCCTTGCCCCAGCCCTGCTTCGGTTCCACCCACAGGCACGGGCGCTTCTCGTAGTACACGCCGTCGTCGTGGTAGTGGTCGAAGTTGCGGTCGCGCTGCAGCAGGCCGAAGCCGCGCGGGTTCTCGTCGACGAACATGTTGAAGCGCAGCTGCGGCGGATTGCACAGCGGCCGCCAGATCCATTCGCCGCCGCCGGTCCACATCGCCAGGCCGTCGGTGTCGTGGATCTCCGGGCGCCAGTCCCAGTCCATGCGGCGATCGTTCTCGCCGACCTGGTACATGCTGGTGCACGGCCCCAGGCCCAGCCGCTCGATGGTCTTGCGCGGATACAGCGCGCTGTCGATGTCCATCAGCAGCACGTCGCCGTTGGTGATCGCGAAGCGGTAGGCGCCGGCCACGCTCGGCGAATCCAGCAGCGCGTACACCACCACCGTGTCCGAACCGGCCTTGGGCTGCTCCAGCCAGTAGGCGATGAAGTCCGGGAATTCCTCCGGCCCGCCGGTGCCGGTATCGATCGCCAGGCCGCGCGCGGACTGGCCGTACTGGCCTTCCTTGCCCACCGCGCGGAAATAGCTGGCGCCGAGGAACGCGGCGAAGTCGCGATCGGTGTCCTGCTTGGTGTTGAGGCGGAAGCCGGCAAAGCCCAGGTCCTTGGGCAGATGCTGGCCCTTCAACCCGCTGCTGCCGTAGTCGAACGCGGCGCCGTCGTAGGCCAGTTCCTGCGCCTGCCCGTCGACCAGGTCGAACATGTGCACCGGCGACTTGAAGTACAGGCCCAGGTGGAAGAACTTGGCCTGGAATTTCGAAGCGTTGTCCACCGCCCACAACGCGTGGTCCTGGCGGTAGCGGATCGACTGGTACTGGTCCCAGTTCAGCGATTCCAGCGGTCCCGGCAGCACCCGCTTGTGGCTCTGGTAGGGCGCCTGGGCCATGGCCCGGGCATGGCCCTTGAGCCAGGCGTAATCGAAGGGCTGCGGCTTGCCCAGCCGGCGCAGGCCGACCGCGGGGGCGGCCTGGCCGAGCATCGGCATTGCGGGCAAGCCCATGGCGGCGAAGGCGGCGGCGGCGTTCTTGAGGAAATCGCGTCGTTGCATGGGCCGGATCGAAGCGGAAAGGGCCTCCATCATAGACAAGCGGCGTTAAACGCGAGAGCTAAGGCGGCGTGTCATCGGTTCCCGGGTAGGGCGCGCTGGGTCTGTCGGGCCGCCAGCGGGTGCCGCATGGCGCAGCGCCTGACGGGCGGTCAGGTCAAGCCGCGCGGCGCCGACTGGCGGCCTGGCTCCAACCCGCGGGGCCGCGTTTGTGCGCTTTCGGCGCTAGGTCATCGCCCGGGCGGAACGCCGCCACGCCGTCTCGCCCTTGCTTGCCTCCACGCACAAGAGCGGCGCGATCTACCTGGGGATTGAGGAGGCGCCCTAGGGCGTCGGGCACGCCCCCTTCAACGCCAGCGCTGCGGCGTGCCGGCACAGGAAACTGCGCTGCTGCGCCGGGTCGTCGCCGCCGGCGTAGTCCAGCAACGTCCATTGCTCCTCGGCCTGCATGTTCTGGCCCGGGGCCAGGGTCCGGTACGGCGCGTGCACTTCCATTTCCAGCAAGCCGCCGCCCGGATCGGAAGCCGACGCATCCAGGTAGAACTCGACCTGGCCCTGCTCGGGATGGATGCGCGCAAGCGGCTGGTGGGCGAAGCGGATCACCCAGGCCTGATCGCCGGAGAAGGCGGCGATCCAGCCGGCCGACGGCTGCAGCAGCAGCTTGCCGCGCTGTCCGGCGCTGCCCGGCGGCGCAGCCGCCAGGGTCATCAGGCCATCCTGCACCACGTACTGCGGCGGCGCGTAGCCGGCGCCGTCGCTGGGCTGCACGCGGATATCGGCAGCGGCCGCGACCGGCACCAGCACCCGCGTGGCCGCGCTCACCCGGGTGTTGAACCACAGGTCCCAGGCCACCGCGGTCGTGCGCACGTTCTGCGCCTGCACCTGCAGCAGCACGCTGTCGGCGCGCCGCGGCGACAGCGCGAAGGTCTTGCGCAGCCGCACGCCGCTGACCGGGCTGTCCACGCCGCGCAGCTGCAAGCGCTGCGGCGCGCGCGCGACGACGGTGGTGGTGGCGAAGCTCAGGTACGGGTCCGGCGGCCAGTTCGCATGCGCCGCGCGCCGCGCCGGATTGGCGTCCTGGTGCTGCCACCACGCGCTCTGCGGCCCGACCCAGACGTCGTGGCCGAAATAGGGGATATCGTTGGCCGCCGCGCTGACCGTCGGCAGCGGCTGGCGCTGCACCGCGTCGCCGACCTTGATCAGGTTGGGCCCGCCGCTGCGCTGGAAGCCCAGCACGCGCCCGCCCAGGATCGGCGTGACCGTGAGCCGGACCACGCCGTTGTCCATGATCCACGGTGCCGTCGCATCGGTGCCAGGCGCGGTCGCCGGGGCCGCGGCGGCGAGCAACGGCCAGGCACCGAGAAGCGCGAGCAGCGCCTCGCGCGGGCGCCACCGTCCATTCTGCATATCGGTGCGCATGGCGAACCTGTGATCGAGGAAGGAAGCCCGATTGTGGCGACTCTGCGGCCGCGGCGACAGCCGATCGGTTGCGCCTGCGCGCCGCGGCTGTTGCCGCTCGGCGCAATCCGGCGGACGCGGCTGTCGCAGGAGGGCGCACGGCTTCGGCCACGGGCCGATTCGAACACCTGCACCTGTGGCACCAGCGAAGGCGACGGTCGTGGCGATTTCGGTCGCGGCTGGCGAAGTCCTCGAGCGGACGCCACAGCTCCGCCGCTTCTTCGACGACGCGGCGGCGGAGGAACCGCAGGGGTCACCGGCACAGCCGTATCAAGCCGGGTGCCATGCGCCCGCGCGGCAAGTGAGAAACTCTCTGCCGCGCTCGGCGCGTCAGGCGACGGGCTGCGGCGCGCGCTCACGCCGCGTGCCGCTCAGAGCGCCGGATGACGCCGCGGCAGATGCGGCGTCACCGTTTGCTGCAGCCGCCGCACCAGCACCGGATCCATGAACGCATAGTCGTCGGGAATGTCCAGGCAGACGATGCGCTTGCCGCTCAGGTGCCGCTGGAACCCGGCCGACAGCTTGCTGCGGTGGCGCCGTTCCATCACGAAGATCAGGTCGGCCCAGGCCAGCAGCTCCGGCGTCACCGCGGTCTCGGCATCGGCATTGATCCCGGCCGATGCGGTCTCGATGCCGGGCCAGTCGGCGAACAGCTGCTCGGCGGTCGGGCTGCGCAGCCGGTTGCGGGCGCACAGGAACAGGACATGGCGGACGGGCACGGCGCGGCGGGTCGAAGGGCGGTGGCCCATGGTAGCGGCGATCGCCGGCCGTTCGGGACGGCGATGCCGGGCTGACGTCGGCTTGGGGCCGGCACTGTGCCGGGAGCGGCCGGCGTCGCGGCGCCGCCGCGACCGGACTCAGCGCGCGGCGGTCAACGCCGCCGGCGCGGCGCACGCCGCACGCAGCCCCTCCACATCGTGCACCAGCGTGCCGCCCTGCGGCTGCGCCTGCGCCAGTTCGCGCTGCAGCGCCTGCAGTTCGCCACGCCCGTCGCCCGCACCGCCGCGGCGTTGGCAATGCAGCTCGGCGGCATAGGCGCGGGCGCGCCAGCGCAGCTTGCGGCTTTCGATGCCGTCTCCACCCTGCCGCGCCTGCGCCTCCAGTTCGTGCAGCGCCTGCGCGTCGCGGCCGAGCCGGCCCAGGTTGCGCGCCCAGGCCACGCGCACCGCACGCGTGCGCGGATGGGTCGGACCGTAGCCGCTCTCGGTACGGCGCAGCGCCTGCGCCAGCAGCGCATCGGCCTGCCGCGGTTCGCCCAGCGCGGCGCGCGCCTCGGCGATCAACCGCTCGCTGTCGCCGACCGCCGGGTTGTTCTGGCCGAGTTGCGAGATCCAGCGCGCGCGCGCTTCGTACAGCGGCGCCAGTGCGTCGCGGTAGCGGCCCGCGGCCGACAGCGCCAGGCCCTGGTTGAGCAGCATGTACGGCAGCAGCGCCTGGCTGTCGGGCGCGCGCATGATCGCGACCGAGCGCGCCATGTCGGCGATCGCCAGCGCGTGCTGGCCGCGCTCCAGTTCCAGCATCGCCAGCGAACTCCAGCTCATGCCGGTGTCGCGGTGCGTCGGTCCCAAGCGCTCCACGGTCAGCGCATGCGCGGCGCGCAGTTCACGCTCGGCGATGTCCAGACGGCCCTGGTCGATCATCACCGCCGCCCGCAAGCGCCGCAGCCCGAGGCTGACCGGATGGCGATCGCCGTTCAAGCTGCGCGACAGCGCCAGCGCCGCGCTCACCGCCTGCTCGGCCTGGTCGACATCGCCGCGATCGCGGTAGGCCACGCCCAGGCTGCGCAGCAGGTTGACGCTGAGCGGATGCCGCGGGCCGGCCTGGCGGTCGAGCAAGGCCAGCGCCTGCAGGTAGCCGGCGATCGCCGCGTCGGTGTGGCCGATGTCGCTGTCCATCGAGGCGACGTCGGTCATGCTCTCGACGATGCCGGCCGGGTCCTTGAGCACGTCGCGGTGCAGCGCCAGCGCGCGCTCGAACCAGGCCCGCGCCGATGCGCGTTCGCCGAGCACGCGCCGGCAGCGCCCCAGTTGCGAGAAGAAGCCGGCGGCCTGCAGCGGCAGCTGCGCCTGCGCTTCCTGCGCCTGCGCCGCCAGCGGCTGCAGCATCGCCACGCACTCCTGCGAACGGCTCAGCAGGCGCAGCGCGCGCCCATGCTGCGCCGCCGCTTCCAGGCGCAGCGCCAGCGGCACGTCGTCCTGCGTGGCCAGCAGCGCGCGCTGCCGTTCCAGCAGCAGCAGGGCTTCGCGATAGTCGCCCAGGCCGATGCGCAGGCGCGCGATCACCCCCTGCAGTTCCGCACGCGCCAGCGGCTGCCGCAGCAGTTCGCGTTCGCCGCGCTGTTCGCCGCTGGCAAGCAGCCCGCGCAGGTCGAAGCCGTCGCCGCGCTGCGCATTGCCGGCGCGATCGAACAGGCCGATCACGAAGTCCTGCATCGCTTGCGCGCGCACGGTTTCGCGATGCGCCTCGCGCACCTGCCACAGCGCCACGCCCGCGGCGCCCAGCAGCGCGGCGGCGGTCAGGCTGCCGAGTACCACGCTCCAACGGTGCCGCTGCAGGTATTTCTGCAGGCGGTAGGCCACGCCCTGCGGGCGCGCCTGCACCGTCCGTCCCTGCAGATGGCGGCGAAGATCCTGGGCCAACGCCTCGGCCGAGGAATAGCGCTGCGGCAGCGGCTTCTGCAGCGCCTTGAGCAGAATGTTGTCCAGATCGCCGCTCAGCCGCCGCGCCAGGCGCCGCGCCTCGGCCGGATCGCGCTGTCCCTGCTGCGCCGCGCGCACCACCGCCGCCGACGGTCGCGGCGCCTCCACCGCCAGGATCGCGCGCTCCCATTCGGCATCGCTGCTGCGGCGCAGGTGATAGGGCTTCTGGTCGGTGAGCAGTTCGTACAGCACCACGCCCAGCGAATACACATCGGTCAGCGTGGTGATCGGTTCGCCGCGCACCTGCTCCGGCGCGGCGTAGTGCAGGGTGAACGCGCGCGCCTCGGTGCGCGGATGCGCGTCGGCCGCAGGGTCGGCCTCGGTGTCGAGCAGCTTGGCGATGCCGAAGTCGAGCAGCCGCACGTCGCCTGCGGCGTTGACCAGGATATTGGACGGCTTCAGGTCGCGATGCACGATCAGGTTGGCGTGCGCATGGCTGACCACCTCGCACACCTGCAGGAACAGCCGCAGCCGCGCGCTCACCGGCAGGTGCAGGCGCTGGCAATAGTCGGTGAGCGGCTCGCCTTCGACATAGGCCAGCGCCAGGTACGGGCGTCCGTCGCTGGCGATGCCGGCGTCGAGCAAGCGCGCCAGGTGCGGATGCTCCAGCCGCGCCAGGATCTCGCGTTCGCGGGTGAAGCGCTGGCGCAGCGCGGCGTCGGCATAGCCGGGACGCAGCAGCTTCAGCGCGACCTGGCGCTGGTACAGCCCGTCGGCGCGCTGCGCCAGCCAGACCTGGCCCATGCCGCCTTCGCCGAGCAGCCGTTCCAGCGCATACGGCCCGATCCGGCTGCCGGCGCACAGGCACTCCATGGCGCTGGCCAGCAGCGGCTCGCTGAGCAGGTCCGAGCCGGCCGCGTCCAGCGCCAGCATGCGCACCAGTTCATCGGCGCTGGCCGGATCCTGCGCGTGCAGCTGCGCCAGACGCGCCGCGCGCGCCTCCGGGGTCAGCTCCAGCAGTTCGTCGAGCAACGGCGACAGGCGTTGCCACTGCAGCGCGTCCATGCGGTGCTCCGGTCGGTCCTAGTGATCCTGCATCGCCGCCAGCAGGAAGATGCGCGCCTTCTGCCAGTCGCGGCGGATGCTGCGTTCGGAGCGCTGCATCAGCTCGGCGATCTCCTGTTCGGACAGGCCGGCGAAATAGCGCAGCTCCACCACCTTGGCCAGGCGCTCGTCGATCGCCTGCAGCCGGTCCAGCGCCACGTCCAGCGCCAGCAGATCCTCGTCCAGGCGCACCCCGCCGCTGTCCTCGGGAATCTCGGCGACGCGTTTGAGATCGCCGCCGCGCTTGCGGGTCAGGCGGTTGCGCGCGTAATCCACCACCACGCTGCGCATCGCCGAGGCGGCGTAGGCGAAGAAGTGCGCGCGGCCGTCGAAACGGGCCATGCCGTGCGCGCCGAGCAGCTTCAGGTAGGACTCGTGGACCAGCGAGGTCGCGTCCAGGGTCTGCGCCTGCTGCCCGGCCAGCTGGCGCCGGGCCATGCTGTGCAGTTCCTGGTAGAGCGTGCTGAGCACGCGGTCCAGCGCCTCGCGGTCGCCGCCGCGCGCGGCGTCCAGCCACACGGTGATCTCGGGTGCAGTCTCTACCACGGCGGTCTCTCCTCCGGCCGGGAGTCGCGCGGACTATAGCGCGCGCCGGCGGCCAGCGGCGGCCGCCCGTCAGCGCTGGCAGCTCCCGCACCAGACGCTGGCGCGCTGGCCGATGCTGGCGTGGCGCAGCGGCCGCCCGCAGCGCTTGCAGGCCTCGCCCTCGCGGCCGTAGACCGCCAGTTCCTGCTCGAAATAGCCGGGCGCGCCGTCCGGGCTGATGAAGTCGCGCAAGGTGGTGCCGCCGCGGGCGATGGCGTAGCCGAGGATCGCCTTGGCCGCCTCGGCCAGGCGCGCATAGCGTGCCCGCGAGACCTCCCCGGCCTCGCGCAGCGGACTGATTCCTGCCTGGAACAGGCTTTCGGCGGCATAGATGTTCCCGACTCCGACCACGATGCGTTGGTCCATCAAGAACGTCTTTACCGGCGCACTGCGGCCACGGCTGCGCCGGAACAGGTAATCCCCGTCGAATTCGACCGACAGCGGCTCCGGCCCCAGCTCCTCGAGCAATGGGTGAGTCTGGCCCGGCGCCTGCCACAGCAGGCAACCGAACCGGCGCGGATCGTTGAAGCGCAGCACGCGCCCGTCTTCCAGGCTGATGTCGACATGGTCGTGCGCCCGCGGCGGCGTGTCCCCCGGCAGCACGCGCAGGCTGCCGGACATGCCCAGGTGCAGCAGCGCGCTGCCGGCGGCGGTATCCAGCAGCAGATACTTCGCGCGGCGGCGGATGCCGTCGATGCGCTGCCCCGGCAGCAGCTGCGCCACCTCCGGCGGGATCGGCCAACGCAGGTCCGGCCGGCGCAGGATCACGCCATGGATGCGCCGCCCCAGCAGATGCGGCTCCAGGCCGCGCCGGGTGGTTTCTACTTCGGGGAGTTCGGGCATGGGGGATTGGTTCGGTGGTGTTCGATTGACAAGCTTAGCCGCCGGAAATCTGCCGCTGTCGTCAAAACGCAGCGCGCCCTCGTAGATCGGATGTGGGCAATAACGGCCCCGCTTGGTCGGTATTGGTTTTGCGGTTCTTACTGCGGCGGCGCCGCCAGCTCCCTGGCACTAAGATAACCATCGCCATTGCTGTCCTGCTTGCGAAAGCGGGCCGTCAAGGTCGCCTGGTGCTGAGCGCGACTGATCGGCTTGCCGCGGCCGCCGGGGAGTTCGGCGGGGCTGAGCACGCCGTCGTGGTCGAGGTCGCGGGCGTCGAAGGCGTAGCTCATCCAGGCCAGGTATTCGTCCAGGCTGACGCGGCCGTCGCCGTCGCGGTCCATACGCTGCAGGTAGCTTCCGGTGGTATCGACCACCTGCGCGCTGGCGGCGCCGACGGCGCCGCCAAGCACGGCCAATGCCACGAGCGCTGCCATGAACGACGAACGCCGCACGAGGCGGCGTTCGCGAAACGGCTGCGGGACACCGCGCCTCATGCCAACGCGTAGCCCTTCAACCGCGCCGCATACGCCTGCAACGCGGCGATGCCGCTGGCCTCGGCGTCGTGGCACCAGGCCTGCAGTTGCTTCAGGCGTTCGCTGGCGTCGTGGCTGCGCGCTTCCAGCAGGGCGGCCAGGCGTGCGCGGTGCTCGACCAGGGTGCGCATGCGCGGGCGCTGCGCGACCCAGTGCTGCAGCTGTTCGCGCGCGTCCGGCTTGAGCCAGCGGCCGTCGTCGACCAAACCCTTGCGCAGGCGCCGCGGCAGCAGTTGGCGCAGCTTGGCGCCGGCCTGCGCGGCCTCTTCCTTCAGCGCCGGGGTGAAGACGTTGCGCTGGTAGTCGGTCATCGCCTGGAAACGGTGCGAAAGCAGCGCGCGCAGGGTGTCGGCATCGGGCACGGCGATGTTCGGGCGCACGTCCAGGGTCGGCGCCACGCGCAGGATCTTGGCCAGGCGCAATGCGGCCAGCGCGCGGATCGCGACCCAGCCGATGTCCAGTTCCCAGCGCCGCATCGAGAAGCGCGCCGAACTCGGGAACGCGTGGTGGTTGTTGTGCAGTTCTTCGCCGCCGATCCACAGCGCCCACGGGGTCAGGTTGGTCGAGGTGTCGGCCGATTCGAAGTTGCGGTAGCCCCACCAGTGGCCGAGGCCGTTGACCACGCCGGCCGCCCAGAACGGGATCCAGGCCATCTGCAACGCCCACAGGGCGATGCCGGGCAGGCCGAACAGCAGGAAGTTGAAGGCGAACAGGGCGATGGGCCCCCAGTTCGCGTGCGCGGTGTACAGGCGGCGCTCGATCCAGTCGTCCGGGGCGCCCTTGCCGTACTGCTCGATGTCGCCGCGCATGGCGCGCGCTTCGCGGTACAGCTCCACGCCGCGCCAGAACACGCGGCCGATGCCCTTGGTCTGCGGGCTGTGCGGATCCTCGTCGGTTTCCACCTTGGCGTGGTGCTTGCGATGGATCGCCACCCACTCCTTGGTGATCATCGAGGTGGTGAACCAGGTCCAGAAGCGGAAGAAGTGCGACAGCAGCGGATGGAAATCGACGCCGCGGTGCGCCTGGCTGCGGTGCAGGTACAGGGTCACCGCGAAGATGGTCAGCTGGGTGAACACCAGCAGCACCGCCAGCATGCCCCACCAGCCGACGTCGAGCAGGCCGGTGCTGAGGAAATCGAGGATCGCGTCGGACATTGCCAGAACTCCAGGCCGGTGAAGGCGTGCGCCAGGTTGGTATAGGAGACATGATGGGGCCAGTGGCGGCAAACTTCACCCATCGCCTGCGTACGGTATTCAGCCGCTGCGCGCTCTTGATCACAGAACGGTTTCACTTCCATGTCCGCCCCCCTCCCCGATGCAACTCCCATGCCGGCCGCCGCGCCGCTGATCGAACTGGACCGCGCCAGCGTGGTGCGCGGCCAGGTGCGCGTGCTGCACGAGCTGAGCCTGCGCATCGAGCTCGGCCAGCACACCGCGCTGCTCGGCCCGAACGGCTGCGGCAAGTCCTCGTTCATCAAGCTGATCACGCGCGAGCTGTATCCGCTGGCGCGCGCCGGCGAAGCCGCGCCGGTACGGGTGCTGGGACAGAGCCGCTGGCAGGTGGACCGGCTGCGCAGCCAGCTGGGCATCGTCACCGGCGACCTCAGCGTCAATCTCGCCGACATGCCCGGGCTGGACGTGGAGAGCGCAGTGCTGTCGGGCTTCTTCGCCAGCTACGTGGTGCCGCCGCATCGCGAAGTGACCCAGACCATGCGCGATCGCGCGCGCGAGGCGCTGCAGCTGGCGCATGCGTTGCCGCTGCTGCAGCGGCCGTATGCGGAACTGTCGGCCGGCGAGACCCGGCGCGTGCTGATCGCGCGGGCGCTGGTCAACCGGCCGCAGGCGCTGCTGCTGGACGAACCCAGCACCGGGCTGGACCTGATCGCGCGCCAGCACCTGCTGGCGACGATGCGCGACCTCGCCCGCCAGGGCATCACCCTGGTGCTGGTGACCCACCACATCGAGGAGATCGTGCCGGAGATCGAGCGGGTGATCCTGCTGCGCGGCGGCCATGTGTATGCCGACGGCACGCGCGAGGAACTGTTGGCCGATGCGCCGTTGTCGGCGGTGTTCGGCGGCGCGGTGCGGGTGCGCCGCGATGGCGCGACCTATAGCGCGAGCGTGGCCGAGGTGGAGTAGGCGACGGTGCGGGCTTCTGGTCTACGCACTGCCGTCGACGCTGGTCTTTCATGACCAGCGATGTGAGCGCTGGATATGCCGCCGCGACATCGGCGCCGATGCGTCCACTCGACAGCCGTGCCGATGACTTCGTTCGTCGCGACTGAAGTCGCTCCTACGGTGGCGCTATGGCGTTATGGCGTTGCTGCATCGGCTAACGCACGGGCATGCTGAAGCAGCGGGTCTGTTTGTCTGCGCATCCGGTCGTATCGCGGACAACACCTGTGGGAGCGACTTCAGTCGCGACGGGCGGTACCGACACGCCATCGCAACTGAAGCCCTTCCTCCCCGCCACGTCTGCTCCTTCCACTTCGCCAAGCGTGGAACCCCGCGCTGAAAACACGCTAGCCGCCACGCCCATCGGCAGGCGGCGGCGGCGCCTGGTGCAGATCCAGCGCCAAAAAATGGTGCACCACCGGCCGCTCCGGGCCGATGTGGTAGCGCAGCGCGGCGTCCTGCAGGTCGGCGTCGGCATGCGAGACGCGCTGATGCTGGCGCAGATGCTCGGCCCAGGATTCGACCAGGAACCATTCCATCACCCGCTCCGGCTCGTTGCTGTGCTCGGTGATGCCCCAGGCGTAGGCGCCGTCGCGGCGCCGCTCCTGCGACAGCTCGCGCAAGGCATGCAGGAACGGCGGCCGGTCGGAAGCACGCACGCGGTATTCGATCTGCACCATCACCGGGCCGCGGTCGTGCGCCACCGGTGCGTTGAGCAAGGGCTCGGGCCAGTGGTTGGATGGCTGCAGGTCGGCCTCGCCCTTGGGCAGGCGCAGGCGATGGAACACCAGCGCGACCAGCAGCAGCGCGCCGGCGCCGAGCAGCAGCGTGGCGGCGATGCCGAGCTGCGCGGCGATCAACCCCCAGCCCAGGCTGCCGCCGGCCATGGCGCCGTTGAACACGGTCAGGTACACCGCCAGGCCGCGGCCGCGCACCCAGTTCGGCAGCACCGCCTGCGCCACGCCGTTCAGCGTGGTCAGCGCCACGATCCAGCCGACGCCGAGCACCAGCAACAACAGCACGGCGACCGTCTGCGACGGCGTGGCCGCCAGCGCCGCCATCACCGCCGCGGTCAGCACCGCGGCCAGCAGCACCAGGCCATCGGCGTCCAGGCGCTTGCGCAACTGCGGCAGCACGATCGCGCCGAGGATCGCGCCGACCCCGACCGCACCGAGCAGCACGCCGTAGAACCCGGCGCTGCCGCCGAGCATGCGCCGCGCCACCAGCGGCAGCAGCGCCCACACCGAACTGGCGAACACGAAGAACACCGCCGCGCGCAGCAGCACCACGTGCAACTCGCGGCTGGCGCGGGCATAGCGCAGGCCGGCACGAAAGGCGCCGAAGAACTGCTCGGACAGGCCGCTGTCGGCGACCTTGGCGCGCGGCCACCACAGCAGCGCAGCGACCACGAACACGTAGCTGAGCACGTCGCTGGCGTAGGCGGCGGCCGCGCCCAGGCTGGCCAGCAGCAGGCCGCCGCCGGCCGGGCCCAGCGCGCGCGCGATGTTGATGCCCAGCGAGTTCAGCGCCACCGCGTTCTTCAGGTCGGCGCGCGGCACCAGCTCCGGCACGATCGCCTGCCAGGTCGGCCCCATCAGCGCGCTGCCGATGCCGCCGACGAAAGTCAGCGCGACCAGGTATTCGACCGTGAGCGCGCCGGTCTTGGACAGCAGCAGCAGGCTGGCGCTGACGCTGGCCAGCAGCAGCTGCACGCAGATCAGGAAGCGGCGCCGGTCGAGGATGTCCGACAACACGCCGGCCGGGATCGCCAGCAGGAACACCGGCAGCGTCGCCGCGGTCTGCATCAGCGCCACCGCGGCAGGATTGTCGGACAGGTCGGTGACCAGCCAGGAACTGGCGACGTCGCGCATGAAGCTGCCGACGTTGCCGAGCACGGTGGCCGCCCACAGCACCGCGAACACGCGATGCCGCAGCGGGGCGAAGCTGCCGGTCGCCGGCGCGGGTGCGGTGGACTCAGCCATGCGCGCGCTCGCGCAGGTCGTGCCAGGCCACCAGCACGAAGCCGCCGACCAGGCCCAGGTGTTCGTAGAACGCGTTCATCGCCGCAAAGCGTTGCATGCCGCTCATCTCCCAGTAGCGGTTGGCCACGCACGCGGCCACCAGGGTGAAGCCGGCCAGCGCCATGGCGCCCAGCCAACGATACGCGCCGCTCAGGATCAGCAGCGACGCGCCCAGTTCCAGCACGATCACCGCCGCCGCCAGCGGCGCGGCCGGCGCCATGCCGAAGTGCACCATTTCCGCCACTGCGCCGTCGAAGGCGAAGGCCTTGACCAGCCCGCCCTGCAGATAGGCCGCGCACAGGCCGAGCAGCGCCAGCCAGCGCAGCCATGCCGGGGTGAGGCGCGTGCCGACCGAGCGGGTCGCCTCACGCATGGCGCACGCTCCGCGCGATGCCGGCGGCGCGCGGCACGCCAAGCGCACCGCTGCCGGCCTGCGTGCAGATCGCGCGCGTCGTACGCATCCGGCTCATACCGCCCAGCACGCGCAGCCCAGCGCGCCCCAGAAGCTCTTCAGGTCGGCGATCGGCAACTGGCTGCTCCACGCGGTGGCGTGCTGGTGCCCATGGATCGTGCAGTCGTGGGCGCAGCCGCAACTGGCCGCGATCCGTTGCGACAGTGCCGCCGGCGGCGCCTCGCCCCAGGCGCCGTAGCCGCGGAAGCTGCGCGCCGGCGACCAGTCCGGCAGCGCCGGCGGCGGCGGCGCTTCGTCGTGTTCGGCGAACGCGCCGCTGGCCCACACTACCTTGCCGCCGACCATGGTCAGTAGCGCGGTGGTATCGGCGATGTCGCTTTCCGCGCAGCCGAAGAAGTCGCGGTCCGGCACCACCAGATCGGCGAACTGGCCGGCCTGGATGCGGCCCTTCTTGCCTTCCTCGTTGCTGAACCAGGTGACGTGTTCGGTCCACATCCGCAACGCGGTCTCGCGGTCCACGCAATTGCGCTGCGGATACAGGCGCAGGCCGCCGACGGTGCGCCCGGTCACCAGCCACGCCAGCGACACCCACGGGTTGTAGGAGGCCACGCGGGTGGCGTCGGTGCCGGCCGAGACCTTGACCCCTTTCTCCAGCATGCGCTTGACCGGCGGCGTGGCCTGCGCCGCGCCGATGCCGTAGCGCTCGACGAAATACTCGCCCTGGTAGGCCATGCGGTGCTGCACGGCGATGCCGCCGCCGAGCGCGGCGATGCGGTCGATGGATTTTTCGGAAATGGTTTCGGCATGGTCGAAGAACCAGTGCAGCCCCTGCAGCGGGATCTCGCGGTCCACGCGTTCGAACACGTCCAGCGCGCGGCTGATGGTCTCGTCGTAGGTCGCATGCAGGCGCCACGGCCAGCGGTTCTGCGCCAGGATCCGCACCACGTCTTCCAGCTCGGTCTCCATCTGCGGCGGCATGTCCGGCCGCGGCTGGCGGAAGTCCTCGAAGTCGGCGGCGGAGAACACCAGCATCTCGCCGGCGCCGTTGTGGCGGAAGTAGTCGTCGCCCTGCTGGTAGCGCGAGCTGGCGGTCCAGTGGAGGAAGTCTTCCTTCTCCTGCTGCGGCTTCTGGGTGAACAGGTTGTAGGCCAGGCGGATGGTGAGCTGGCCGGCGTCGGCCAGTTCCTGGATCACCTTGTAGTCGTCCGGGTAGTTCTGGAAACCGCCGCCGGCATCGATCGCGCCGGTGACGCCGAGCCGGTTCAGTTCGCGCATGAATTGCCGGGTCGAATTGACCTGGTAGTCGTAGGGCAGCTTCGGGCCCTTGGCCAGCGTCGCGTACAGGATCGACGCGTTCGGCTTGGCCAGCAGCAGTCCGCTCGGGTTGCCCTCGGCGTCGCGCACGATCTCCCCGCCCGGCGGCGCCGGCGTGTCCTTGCCGTAGCCCACCGCGCGCAGCGCGGCACCGTTGAGCAGCGCGCGGTCGTACAGGTGCAGCAGGAACACCGGCGTGTCCGGCGCCACCGCATTGAGTTCGGCGATGGTCGGCAAGCGCTTCTCGGCGAACTGGTGCTCGCTGAAGCCACCGACCACGCGCACCCACTGCGGCGCCGGGGTGATCGCCACCTGCCGGCGCAGCATGTCCATCGCGTCGGCGAGGCTGCGCACGCCGTCCCAGCGCAGTTCCAGGTTGTAGTTGAGGCCGCCGCGGATCAGGTGCAGGTGGTTGTCGATCAGGCCCGGCAGCACGCAGCGGCCCTGCAGGTCGATGCGCCGGGTGTGCGTGCCGGCCAACGGCAGGATCTCCTCGTCGCTGCCGACCTGCAGGAAGCGGCCGTCCTGGATCGCCACCGCCGTGGCACTGGGACGCGCGCGGTCCAGGGTGGTGAAGCGGCCGCGGTACAAGATCAGGTCCGGCGCGGCGTCGGTCGCATGCGGCTCAGCCATTGTCGTGCTCTCCCCGTTCCGGTTGCGCCGGCGCTTGCGTGCGCTGCGGCAGTTCGCCGAACACGTGCGGCTTGACCTGGTGGTGGAACCACGAGGTCGGGTGGGCGTCGCTGCGCAGCAGCCGCTGCACCAGCGGCGGCAACTGCTCGCCCAGCAGGATGCCGAGCAGGCCGACCAGCGCGATCACCGGCGGCGCCGGCGAACGCACCTTGAACAGCGCGTAGATCACGCCGACCAGCAGGCCCAGGCCCAGCGATACCAGATAGGTCTTCATCGGCGCGCTCCGCTCAGCCTTCGTGGGCACCGAACATGGTCCGGGCATAGACGATGCCCAGGCCGTAGGCGCCGCCGTACTTGCGCGCCACCTCGGTGGTGGTGGCGTAGGTGTCGGTGCGCGCCCAGTCGCGCTGCAGTTCCAGCAGGTATTGCAGCGCGGTCATCGGCCGGCCGCCGGCCTGCACGATGCGCTCGATGGCGCGGTTGTGCGCCTCGGCCGAGACGTCGCCGCAGGCATCGGCGATCACGTAAACCTCGAAGCCCTGATCCAGCGCCGACAGCGCCGGGCCGACGATGCACACACTGGTCCACAACCCCGCCAGCACGATTCGCGGCTTGCCGATCTCGTTGACCCGCTGGATCACCGCCGCGTCTTCCCAGGTGTTCATCGACGTGCGGTCGAGCAGCGCCTGGCCCGGGAACGGCGCGACCACTTCGTCGAACATCGGCCCGGAGAAGCTCTTTTCCGCCACCGTGGTCAGGATCGTCGGCACGCCGAAGCTGGCCGCGGCGTTGGCCACCAAGGCGGCGTTGGTGCGCAGCGCGCCTGCGTCGATCGAGTGCGTGGCGAAGGCCATCTGCGACTGGAAGTCGATCATGATCAGGGTGTGGTCGCCCGGCGTGAGCAACGTGGCGCCCGGAACGGGCAGAGCGGCGAGCGGCATGGCGACATCCTGGTATGCGGGGGAAAGCGCGATGCTGGCGCGCGATGGCGGCGGCGTCTTGGAGATTCGTGTCGCGTTGTGCGCCAAGTGCAGGGCGGCGGCGTCCAGCGGACGCCTACCAGGCCCAGCGCAGTTCCACGCCGACATAGTCGCTGTCGCGCGCGCCGGCCTGGCGCAGCGCGCGGCCGACGTCGTAGCGCACCGCTTCCAGCGCTGCGGTGAGTTGCGGCGACAACGGACGCTGCAGCCGCAGCTGGGTGTAGCGGCCGGTCCAGCGTCCGCCATGGCCGGCGCTGCCGGCCACCGGCACAGTGGGCTGCAGGTACACGGCATCGGCG
Source organism: Xanthomonas bonasiae (assembly GCF_017163705.1). Classification (GTDB taxonomy): domain Bacteria; phylum Pseudomonadota; class Gammaproteobacteria; order Xanthomonadales; family Xanthomonadaceae; genus Xanthomonas_A; species Xanthomonas_A bonasiae. The sequence goes on along the minus strand of NZ_JAFIWB010000017.1, from coordinate 51,725 downwards.
GTGCTCTGCCGCCACAGCAGGCCCACGCCCAGGGTCGCGGTCAGCGCCGGCGCGGCCTGCCACTGCAGCGACGGCTTGAAGTGCAGCAGATTGCTGTAGCCGGTGTAGCCGGCGAGCGCGAAGTAGTAGCCGTTCGGGAACAGCGGATTGAACGTGCCCACGCGGCCGTCGCCGGCGTGCGCGTCGCCGGAGGCGGCATCCAGTTGCAGACCCAGGCGTGGCTGCGTGGCGGGCCGCTGCCACGTGTAGCCGGCACGCGCGCCGACCGCCCAGGCACGGATCGCTTGCTGGCCGACGCTGCCGCGCTGCGCCATCGTTTCCAGGTCCCAGTCCGCGCCGCTGGCGGCGCCGGCGAAACGCAGGTCGAGCACATGGCGGCGCTCGCGGCCGCTGCCATCCAGGTAGTGCGCCTGATCGCGCGAGTACAGCGCGTAGTAGACGGACAGTTCGTTGTCGCCGAGCACTTTGCGCTCGGCGCGCAGCGTGCCGAAGCGCACGCGGCGGCTGGAGCTGTCGTCGAAGGCGCGCGCATCGGCGTACTGCACCGGCTGGCTGACGAACCCGAGCACGCGCCAGCGCGCGGTTTCCCAGTCGGCCCACACCGCATCGAACGACTGCCGCACGTTGGGGCCATCGCGCGAAGACACGAAGCGTTGCAGGTCGAAGGCGAAATCCTGCCGCCCCACGCGCGCCTTGAAGGTACCGGCGGCGAAGGCATGCTGGTAGGCGACGAAGGCCAGGCGCAGGTCGAGCCGGTTCTGGTCCGCGCCGGAATGCACGCGCTTGGCATAGGCGCGTACGTCCTCGAGTTGCGCGAACGCCTGCCAGTCGCTGCCCAGGCGCAGATCGGCGTGCAGCTGCAGCCGCTGCAGCAGGTAGGCATCGGCCGCGTCGCCGGTGCCCAGGCCGGGCGCGTCGTTCGACTCGAAACGCTCGCGCAGGTTGGCGCCCAGCGACAGGTAGCGTTGCGTGTCGTCGGCAGCCAACGGCAGGTACTTCAAGCGGTCCAGCGGCGTTTGCCGCAGGGCCGGATCGGCCAGCGCCAACCAGTCTTCCTGCCAGCGGTTGGTACTCGGCCGCGGCCGCGTCGCCGGCGCGTCCGGCTGCGGCGCTTGTTCCTCGGCGCGCACCGGCGCCGCGATCGCGATCGTGCCGGCCAGCGCCAGCAACGCACCGTGCCGCATGCGCCGGGCGCCGTGCACGTCCCCGCTCAATGCGCCAGCGGGCTATGGATCTCGGCGACGTAACCGCCCGGGAATTCCACCACCGCGCTGCGCCGGTCCTGCGCGGCGAACGGCGCCACCAGCACCCGCACGCCGGCCGCCTTGGCCTTGTCCAGGGTCTGCTGCAGGTCCTCGACTTCGTAACCGGTGGTGTCGCGGCCGTACGGATACGGCAGGTGACCGTCGCTGACCGCCACCGTGGTCTTGCCGAAATCCGAGAGCAGGCGGATGCGCCGGTAGTGTTCGCCGGGGCGGCCGATCTCCTGTCCCGGCGCCTGCCGCGCATCGTCCACGAGCTTGCCGTGGGAGAAGGCGAGGAAGCTGCGCACGAAGGCGTCGGCGCGGTCCGGCGACAGATACACACGGTTCTCCGGCAGCGTGCGGAACGCCGCGTACGACGGCGCGGTGGTATGCCAGTACAGCTGTGTGTTGACCCCACCCGGCCATTGCACCACCGCATCGCGGCCGATCGGGTCGGGGAACGGCGCGACCAGCACGTCGGCACCGGCGGCGCGCGCCGCGGCCACCGCCTGGTCCAGGTCGCGCACCAGCAGGCCGTTGCGCTCGGCGCCGAACGGATGCGGGACCGGCGTGGTGAAGCCGAACAGCGAGACCGTGCCGACCGGGGTCTGCAGCAGCTGCGAGGTGGTGCTGCTCGGCGTCGGCGTCACCGTCGCCACCACCTGGCGCGTGCTGGTGCCACCGAAGGTGGCCAGGAAGCTGGCGACGAAGCGGTCCACATCGGCCGGCGCGACGTAGACGTGGGTGGTGTCGTACTGCGGGGCGACCGCGACCGGCGGCGTGGCGGCGGAGCGCACGGCCGCCGACGGCGAGTGCGCGGCCATCGCGGCGAACGCGCCGAGCGACAGCAGGCTCGACGACAGCAGGGCGGCGGCGATTTTCGAACGCATACGGACTTCCTCGGCTGCACGAAGGCCGGCGCCGCGGCAACGGCGCTGGCAACCGGCACGCGATGCGCCGGCAACGGCATGCTGCGCGAGCGCGCGGCGGAGGTATTGGAAATTGGCGCGGTCTTGCGCCGCCGTGCGCGGCGCGGCGCCGGCTACGCGCGGCGGCGGCTGTCGCTGGCCGTGGCATCCGCCAGTGCGCTTTCGAACGCGGCGCGCGCCGCGCGCACCGCGGCGTGATTGGCCTCGGCCCACTGCACCAGCTGCGCCAGCGGCGCGGCCAGCGACTGCCCCAGCATGGTCAGCCGGTATTCCACGCCCGGCGGCACCAGCGGCAGCACCGCGCGCGCGACCAGGCCTTCGCGCTGCAGGTCGCGCAGGGTCTGGGTCAGCATGCGCTGGGAAATGTCCGGCACCGCGCGGCGCAGTTCGCCGAAGCGGTGCGGGCGCTCGGCCAGCAGCAACAGGAACAGGGTGCTCCACTTGTCGCCGATCTGCGCCAGCACGTCGCGCACCGGGCATCGGTCGATCGGCATGCCCTCGCCGCGGTAGTCGCGCAGCTTCTGGCTCAGCGGTGGCGCGGCCGACACGGCGGCAAACGGCGCGGAGGCGGACATGGCGGTTACCTCGAGGTAATCAGGGGCGGGAAAAGTGCCGTCTTTACAGCCCTGCGGCGATCCCTACTATGCACCTGGTTCCTTTTCCAGACCACCACGGTCGGGTTGCACGGCAGCGCCGCTTGGCGAGCTCCGGCACCGGCCACTCCCCAAGGAAACCCATGTCCACTCATCCCGACTCCCTGCTCGTCACCGGCGCCGGCGGCCAGTTCGGCCAGCGCGTGCTGGCCCACCTGCTGGACACGCTGCAGCTGCCGCCGGCGCGCATCGTGGCCCTGACCCGCCGTCCCGAGACCCTGAGCGCCTGGGCGGCGCGCGGCGTCGAGGTCCGCCACGGCGACTTCGACGCACCCGCATCGCTCGACACCGCGTTTGCGGGCGCGGGACGCCTGCTGCTGATCAGCACCGACGCGATCGACCGCCCCGGCCATCGCCTCGCCCAACACCAGGCGGCGATCGCCGCGGCCGCACGCGCCGGCGTGCGCCATGTGGTCTACACCTCCTGCCCCGAACCGCAGGATTCGCCGCTGCTGATCGCCGCCGACCACGCCGGCACCGAGGACGCGTTGGCCGCCAGCGCCCTGCCCGGCTGGACCGTGCTGCGCAACCACTGGTACTTCGAGAACCTGTTCATGAGCCTGCCGTCGGTGCTGGCCTCGGGCCATTGGTACAGCGCCGCCGGCGACGGCCGCATCGCGCATATCGCCCGCGACGACCTGGCGCGCGCTGCCGCGGTCGCGCTGGCCGGCGGCGGCGAGGCCAGGCGCACGCTGACCCTCAGCGGCGCGCGCGCCTACAGCACCGCCGAGATCGCCGCGTTGGTCGCGCAGACGCTCGGCAGGCCGATCCAGGTCGTGCCGGTCCCGGTCGAAGGCCTGGTCCAGGGCATGGTCGGCGCCGGGCTGCCGGAGCCGCTGGCGCGCGTGCTGGCCTCGTTCGACAGCAACACCGCCGCCGGCCGCGTGGCCACCGTCACCGGCGACTACCAGGCGCTGACCGGGCAGGCGCCGCAGCCGTTCGAACAGTGGCTGCAGGCCAACCGCGCGCAGCTCGCCGCGCTGGCGCCCTGAGCGCCGCGGGCAAGGGGGGAGCGTGCCCTACTTGCCGATGCAGAAGCTGGAGAAGATCCGTCCCAGCAAATCGTCGGCACTGAGATGGCCGACGATCTCGCCGAGCGCGGCGTGCGCCAGGCGCAGTTCCTCGGCGGCCAGTTCCAGCCGCTCGTAGCCCAGTTCGGCGGCTGCGGCCGCGGCGTGCTCCGCGGCGCGCTGCAGCGCCTCCACATGGCGTGCACGCGCGGAGAATTCGCCGTCGCTGCCGTCGCCGGCGGCATGCCCGGCGATCGCACGCAGGTGTGCATGCAGTTGCGCCAGGCCGCTGCCCGTGGCGGCGGAAACGTACACGCTGTCGGCTGTCGCCTGGGGTATCGCCTCGAGCAGGTCGCTCTTGTTGTGGATCCACAGCCGCTGCGGCACGTCGGCGATGGCTTCGGCGATGGCGGCGCGGCCGGCGTCCGCAGCGCGCGCATCGAGCACGATCAGCGCCAGGTCGGCGCGCTGCAGTTCCAGCCGCGCGCGGCGCATGCCTTCGCGCTCGATCGCATCGCCGCCGTCGCGCAGGCCGGCGGTGTCCACCAGGGTCAGTTCCACGCCATCCAGGCGCACCGTCTCGCGCAAGGTGTCGCGGGTGGTGCCAGCGATGTCGGTGACGATCGCGCGCTCGCTGCCGGCCAGCGCGTTGAGCAGCGAACTCTTGCCGGCGTTCGGCGGCCCCACCAGCACCGCGTGCAGGCCGTCGCGCAGACGCCGGCCGCGCTCGGCGTCCAGCAGCAGTTGCACGAGGTCCGCACGTGCCTGTTCCAGGCCGGCGCGGACCTGTTCGCCGCCCAGCGTGTCCAGCGATTCGTCGGCGAAATCGATCGCCGCCTCGGTGTGGATGCGCAGCCGGACCAGATGCTCGGCCAGGGCTTCGACGCGGCGCGAGAACACGCCGTCCAGCGACCGGCGCGCCGCGCGCGCCGCGCGCAGGTCGCCGGCGGCGATCAGGTCGGCGATCGCCTCGGCCTGGGCCAGGTCCAGCTTGCGGTTGAGGAAGGCGCGCTCGCTGAACTCGCCCGGCCGCGCCGGCCGCGCGCCGAGTTCGCAGCAGCGCGCAACCAGTTGCCGCAACAGCACCGGGCTGCCGTGCGCCTGCAGCTCCAGCACGTCCTCGCCGGTGAAGCTGCGCGGCGCCGGGAACCACAGCGCGATGCCGTCGTCGAGCGTCTCTCCCTGCGCATCGCGAAAGCGCGCATAGCGCGCCGTGCGTGCGGGCAAGGTACCCAGGCCGAGACCGGCGCCGATCGCCGCGGCCAGGCGCCCGGACACGCGCACCACGCCGACCCCGCCCGCACCCGGGGCGGTGGCGATGGCGGCGATGGTGTCGGCGGCGTGCGGCATGGCGAAGAACGTTCCGGCGGCGCTGCAGGCTACAACGTCTGCAGCTGGGTGCGCGCGTAGGCCGCCGAGGCGCCGCTCGGCTGCAGTTCCAGATAGGTCTGGAACGCGTGTTTGGCCTTGGCCGCATCGCCCATCTGCCGGTACGCATCGCCGAGATTGATGTAGGCCACCGCGCGCGAGGGATCGATCTTCAGCGTGTTCTCCAGCCAGCGCGCGGCCTGTGCGTACTTGCCCTGGCGGTAGTAGATGAAGCCGAGATTGTTGGCCGCCAGCGCGAAGTCCGGTCGCAGCTTCAGCGCTTCGGTGAACTGCGCCTCGGCCTCGTCGTAGCGCTTTTCCTTGTACAGCTGCAGGCCGCGGTCGTTGGCGCGCTGCGCCTGCTGGCGATCGGACAGCGGCCCGGCGGCGGCCGGCACCGCCAGCGGCCGCTCGCCGCCCTGCAGGTCCTTGACCACGGTAGGCTTGGCCGCCGGTGCCGCGGCCGATGCAGCCGTCGCCGTGGCGGGCGTGGCCACCGCCGGCACCGCCGCCGCGACCCGGTCGTTCATCGCGATCGCCGCCGAGGATAGCTGCTGGGTGTTGGCGGTCAGGAACTCGTCGCCGTCCGGCACCTGCAGCACGAACTCGCCGCCCTGCGAGCCGGGCAGGCTGCCGAACGCCGGCGTCTGCGGCGAGATGCTCGACACCGCCGGCGCCACGTACGCGGCCAGTTCGGTGCCGGTGATCAGGCCGTCGCCGTTGAGGTCGCCCTTGCCCGACAGCGCCTGCAGCAGCACCCAGGTGAACACCGAATGGCCGTTGGGGCCGCTGTCGGCGACCTGCTGGTCGGCGCCGCCGGCGGTGAGCATCTGCCGCGCCACGCGCCGCGCGTTCTCGCGCAGATAGGCGCCGGTGCCGCCGCCGCCGCGGGTCAGGCCCAGGCCGCTGTAGCAGGCGTCCATCACGAACAGCACGTGCTTGGCTTCCAGGCTCTCGGCGATGTCCTGGATCTCGGTCATCGGGATCGCGTCGGTGGCGAACTGCGCCGGGTCCGAGTCGGCCGGCACGATGTAGCCCAGGTCGCGCCCGGAGGCGAGCTTGCGGGTGGCGCCATGCCCGGCGAAGAACACGAACACGCGGTCGTTCTTGCCCACCCCGCCGTGCGCCAGGCGGTCGTGGAACGCGGCCAGGATGTTGTTGCGGGTGGCCTCCTGGTTCTTCAGCACGATCACCTGCGACGACGGGAAACCGAAGCTGCCGGTCAGCGTCTGCGCGATCGCCTGCGCGTCGTTGGCCGCGTACTGCAGCTTGGGCCAGTGCGCGTAGTCGTCGATGCCGATCACGATCGCCCACGACTTGTCGTAGCCGCTGGTCACCGCCGGCGCCGCGGCGTTGGCCGCCGCGCGCGCCACGCTGAAGTCGCGCCCGTTCCAGGCGGCGAACTGGTAGCCGTCGGCGCTGAGCCGGTCCAGGATCTGCGGCAGCGCCTTGACCGTGCGTGCGTGGATGTCGTGGAACAGCAGGATGCCGCGCTGCTCGCGGCCGACCTGCTCGAGCACGCGCTGCACGATCGATTCGGGCACCGGATCGGCCCAGTCCAGCGAGTCCACGTTCCACATCACCGACTTCAGCCCGGCTTCGCCGAGGATCTGCATGCCTTCGGCGTTGCGCGCGCCGTACGGGAAGCGGAACAGCGGCGCGCGCTTGGCATCGACCGCGCGCAGCATGCGGTCGGTGTCCAGGATCTGGCTGCGCAGCGCGGCGCCGGTTTCCTTGGACAGCTGCGCGTGGGTCAGGCTGTGGTTGCCGACCGTATAGCCCTGCTCCATCAGCTCGCGGCTGACGCTGGCCAGCGGCGCCAGTTCGACCTTGCCGTCGGCATCGAGCTTGCCCAGGTTGCGGCCGACCTCGAAGAACGTGGCCGGCACGTCGTAGCGCTTGAGGATGGCGACGATCTCGTCGGTGTACTCGCGATGCGGGCCGTCGTCGAAGCTCAGTACCACCGTCTTCGGCGGCAGGTCGCGGCCGAACACCTCGCGGTCGCTGTCTTTCATCGACATTGGATACGGGGTGATCACCCCGTAGTCGCGCAGGATGCGTTCGCGCGTGTACAGCGTGCCCAGATGCGCGACGTAGTCCTCCCACTTCTCGCGCTTCTGCACGATCGCGCGGGTGCGGTCGAAACGGCTGAAGATCGCGGTGATCTCGCGGTTGTAGCTGCGCTCGATCTCGTCCAGCGCTTCCAGATCCTCGCCGATGCGCTGGTGCAGCTTGATCGCCGGCAGCGAGGAATCCTTGCCGATGCGCGTCTGCCAGTCGGCCAGGATCTCGCGGAACGCCAGGCGGTCGGCGTCGTACAGGTCCGGCGCCGATTCGACGTAGTCCAGTAGCGCGCCGACCGCGGCGAAACGCTGCGCGTCCGGCTGCGCCAGCAACGCATCGAACTGCTTGGCCAACGCGTCGCGCCGCTCCAGGCCTTCGTGGAACAGCTGCTGGCCGACGCCGCTGGAGGTCTGCCGCTCGGCCGGCGACTGCTTGGCCTCGTCGGCCAGCAGCACGATGATCTTGCGCTGCGCCGCCAGCTGTTCCTGCAGCTGCGTGCGGATCGCCGCGGCCTGCGCCTGCAGCGCGGGCGAACCCGGCAACGGCGTGGCGTCGGTGTCCGCCGCGTGCGCGGACGGCGCGGCGCCCGCGGCGGTGGCCGTGGACGACGTGCTGCGCTGGCAGCCCGGCAGCGCAAGCGCGAGCAGGCACAGCGCGGTGGACAGCAGGGAGACGGAACGGCGGTCGAGCATGGCCCGGGACTCGCAAGGACGGTGGCAGGACAGGCGGGCGCGCAGTGCCGCGGCCGCATACGCAACGCCCGCCTGGCGGCGGGCGTTGTCGGATTTACTTCTTCGTCTTGGCCGGTGGTTTGGCGCCGGCACCGGCCGTGGCCGGCTCGCCGTGGCGCTTGGTCATCCACCACTGCTGCAGCAGGCCCAGCGAACCGTTGGTGACCCAGTACAGCACCAGGCCCGACGGCACGAAGGCCATCATCACGCCGAACACCAGCGGCATGAACTGCATCATCCGCGCCTGCATCGGGTCCATGCCCGGCGACGGCGTCAGCTTCTGCGTCAGCCACATCACCGCCACGTTGATCACCGGCAGGATGAAGTACGGATCGCGTGCGGTCAGGTCCTGGATCCAGGCGAACCACGGCGCCTGGCGCAGCTCCACCGATTCCACCAGCACCCAGTACAGCGCGAAGAAGATCGGCATCTGCACCAGCACCGGCAGGCAGCCGCCCATCGGATTGATCTTCTCCTTCTTGTACAGCTCCATCATCGCCGTCTGGAACTTCTGCTTGTCGTCGCCGTAGCGCTCCTTGAGCTGCTGGATGCGCGGCTGGAACTTGCGCATCTTGGCCATGCTCTTGTACTGCGCGGCCGACAGCGGATACAGCACCAGCTTGAGCAGGATCACCAGGCCGACGATCGACCAGCCCCAGTTGCCGAGCAGGGTGTGCAGGTGGCTGAGCACCCAGAACAGGCCCTGGCCCAGGATCGCCATCAGCGAGAACCGGCTGTAGTCGACCACGCGGTCCAGGCCGCGCACGTTTTCCTTGGCGATCTGGTTGACCAGCTTCGGGCCGACCCACAGCCGCGCCTCGCTGCTGGCGCGCGCGCCGGGGGCGACGGTGAAGCCCGGGCCGCGCGCCTCGATCACGTGGCGCGGGCCGTCGTTGGACAGCACGTACACCGCCTCCTGGTCGGCCTGCGGGATCCAGCCGGTGAAGAAGTGGTGCTGCAGCAGCGCGATCCAGCCGCCCTTGATGGTCTGGTTGACCGGGCCGTCTTCCAGGAAATCCTTGAACGCACGGCGCTGGTAGCCATCCTGCGCGCTGAACCAGGTGGCGCCGTTGAAGCTGAAGGAATCCGGGTTGGTCATGCCACGGCTGACAATGGTCGGCACCCGGCTCAGCTTGCGGAACACGTAGCCCTGCCAGGGCTTGCTGCCCTGGTTGATGATCTCGTCCTTGATCTGCACCGCGTAGTGGCCGCGCTGCACGGTGTAGACGCGGCGGATGCTGATGCCGTCCGGGCCGTTCCACACGAACGGCACCTGCAGCGCGTCCTGGCCCTTGGCCAGCACGTAGTCCTTGCCCGGCTGTTCCGGACGGAAACCGCCCGGACCCGGCGACGGCGCGTTGTTTTCGCCGACCCAGCCGCTGGTGGCGGTATACGGATGCACCGGATCCTCGGTCAGCAGCGCCACCGGCGGGCTGCCGGGCTGCTTGGTCTGCGGGAACAGCAGCAGGTCCGCGTCGAACACGCTGCGCCCGTCCAGGGTCAGGTGCAGCACGTCGGTGGTGATGGTGACCCGCGGCGCGGCACCGGCGGCGACCGGCGCGGCGGTCTCGCTGGCGGCGCCGGGCACGGCTGCAGCGCCGGATTGGGTGGCACGCGGCACCGCCGGTGCGCCGCTGGCGCCGGCATCGGCGTCCTGCGCGGGCGGCACCGTGGTCGCGGCCGCAATGGCGGTCGCATCGGCCGCAGGCGCGGCGTGCTCCTTGTTCCACTCCATCCACAACAGGGCCGCGACCATCAGCCAGGCAAAGATCAGGAAAAGGCGGGTCTGGTTCATCGGACAGGCAAGCTCGGCTCAGCCAGAAACGGGTTCTGACTTGGAAGTGGGGGAAGAAGGAGAGAGGGGCGGCGGCATTGTGCCGTCCGCAGCCGGGGCCGGCAATGCGCCAGCGCGACGCAGCAGGCGCAGATAGGCCTGGCGCAGCTGTTCGCCGCTGGCCTGGGCGGCGGCGCTGCGCGCCACCACCACATAGTCGCCCGGCGCCAGCCACGGCAGCAGATGCCGCGTGGCGTCGCGCAGGACGCGTTTGATGCGATTGCGAACCACCGCGCGCTTGTCGACCTTGCGCGACACGGCAAGGCCGAGCCGCGCAGGGTGATCGGCGCTGCGCCAGTGCAGGCTCATCAGCGGTTCGGAGCAGCGGCGTGCGGCATCGAACACGATGCGGTATTCCGCAGACGTGCGAACCCGCGCAGAGCGAGGAAATCGCCTACGCGGGTCGGGATGATTCACGGTCCGGATTGCAGGCGCCGCCTGGGGCGGCGAAGCAATCAAGCGCTAAGGCGCTTGCGGCCCTTGGCGCGGCGGCGGGCCAGGATCTTGCGGCCGTCGGCGGTCGCCATACGGGCACGGAAGCCATGGTCGCGCTTGCGCTTGAGGTTGCTGGGCTGGAATGTGCGCTTGGTGGCCATCGGGGCGCTCTGTCTGAATGAGGCGGAAAGAACCGGAAATTCTATAGAACCAACCGGGGTGCGGTCAACTGCTCTTTATCCGGCGCCAAGACGGGCGCTGCGTGCGGCCTGTGGATGGATCTGTGCATAGATGCGGGAAAACCATTCCAGACCCTGCGTGCCGATGGTAGTCTGACCCATCCGCTTTCCTCTTTTCACCGGCCGAGTGCGCCGCGATCGTTCGCGCCTCACGCCTGGTCTCTCAATGAATTACATCTGATGGATGCTTGGCCCCGTTGCCTGGAACGTCTGGAAGCTGAATTTCCAGCCGAGGACGTTCACACCTGGTTGAAACCGCTGCAAGCCGAACAGCGCCATGACAACAGCATGGTCCTGTACGCCCCGAACGCCTTCATCGTCGAACAGGTGCGCGAGCGCTACCTGGCGCGGATCCGCGAACTGATGACCTATTTCGCCGGCAGCGGCGAAGTGGCGTTGCAGGTCGGCTCGCGTCCGCGCGCGCCGGAGCCGGTGGCCCCGGTCGCCAGCGATGCGGCCGCCGCGCGCACGCCGCCGGCGCCGTTGCTGGAACCGTTCGCCGGCAACCTCGACTCGCACTACACCTTCGCCAACTTCGTCGAAGGCCGCAGCAACCAGCTCGGCCTGGCCGCGGCCACGCAGGCGGCGCAGAAACCCGGCGACCGCGCGCACAACCCGCTGCTGCTGTACGGCAGCACCGGCCTGGGCAAGACCCACCTGATGTTCGCCGCCGGCAACGCGATGCGCGAGCAGAACCCCAACGCGCGGGTCATGTACCTGCGCTCGGAACAGTTCTTCAGCGCGATGATCCGCGCGCTGCAGGACAAGACCATGGACCAGTTCAAGCGCCAGTTCCAGCAGGTGGACGCGCTGCTGATCGACGACATCCAGTTCTTCGCCGGCAAGGACCGCACCCAGGAAGAGTTCTTCCACACCTTCAACGCGCTGTTCGACGGCCGCCAGCAGATCATCCTGACCTGCGACCGCTACCCGCGCGAGGTCGAAGGCCTGGAGCCGCGGCTGAAGTCGCGCCTGGCCTGGGGCCTGTCGGTGGCGATCGACCCGCCCGACTTCGAGACCCGTGCAGCGATCGTGCTGGCCAAGGCGCGCGAACGCGGCGCCGAGATCCCCGACGACGTGGCGTTCCTGATCGCCAAGAAGATGCGCTCCAACGTACGCGACCTGGAAGGCGCGCTCAACACGCTGGCGGCCCGCGCCAACTTCACCGGCCGCGCGATCACCACCGAGTTTGCCCAGGAGACGCTGCGCGATCTGCTGCGCGCGCAACAGCAGGCGATCGGCATCCCCAACATCCAGAAGACCGTGGCCGACTACTACGGCCTGCAGATCAAGGACCTGCTGTCCAAGCGCCGCACCCGCTCGCTGGCGCGGCCGCGGCAGGTGGCGATGGCGTTGACCAAGGAACTGACCGAACACAGCCTGCCGGAGATCGGCGATGCGTTCGCCGGCCGCGACCACACCACCGTGCTGCACGCCTGCCGGCAGATCAAGCACCTGATGGAGACCGACGGCAAGCTGCGCGAGGACTGGGACAAGCTGATCCGCAAGCTGAGCGAGTAGCGGGCCGGCACTGCGCCGGAGAGGCGCGGATCCGCACCCTTGCGAACGCTCCGGTGCGGCATGGTCGGAAGCGCCGGATAAATCGGTGCATGACTTCGCGACAAATCCGGTAGAAACTGTGGATAAAGTGCAGCGCGGCGGCGCCGGCAAAACTATCCACAGGTTTCCCCACCCCTTCAGGGGCAGTAATACCCGGGATTGAGAGGGCGAAAAACCCTTGCATTCCAGATAGTTAAGCTACCTTTGCACCGAAAATCGCTCTACCATCACCACCAAGCTTTTGATTTATTCCATATCTTTTTAAAGCATAGGGGCACGGAACCACATGCGTTTCACACTGCAGCGCGAAGCCTTCCTCAAGCCATTGGCGCAAGTCGTCAATGTGGTCGAACGCCGCCAGACCTTGCCGGTTCTGGCCAACTTCCTGGTGCAGGTGCACGACGGGCAACTGTCGCTGACCGGTACCGACCTGGAAGTGGAAATGGTGTCGCGTATCGCGGTCGACGACGCCCAGGACGGCGAAACCACGATTCCGGCACGCAAGCTGTTCGAGATCATTCGGGCGCTGCCCGACGGCAGCAAGATCACCGTCTCGCAGACCGGCGACAAGATCACCGTGCAGGCCGGACGCAGCCGCTTCACCCTGGCCACGCTGCCGGCCAACGATTTCCCCTCGGTCGACGAAGTGGAAGCCACCGAGCGGGTGCTGGTGCCGGAAGCGGCGCTGAAGGAACTGATCGAGCGCACCGCGTTCGCGATGGCGCAGCAGGACGTGCGCTACTACCTCAACGGCCTGCTGTTCGACCTGCGCGACCAGACCCTGCGCTGCGTGGCCACCGATGGCCATCGCCTGGCGCTGTGCGAGACCGAGCTGGAGAACGCCGGCGGCGCCAAGCGCCAGATCATCGTGCCGCGCAAGGGCGTGACTGAGCTGCAACGCCTGCTGGAAGGCGGCGATCGCGAGGTCGAGCTGGAAGTGGGCCGTAGCCACGTGCGGGTCAAGCGCGACGATGTCACTTTCACCTCCAAGCTGATCGACGGCCGTTTCCCCGATTACGAAGCGGTGATCCCGATCGGCGCCGACCGCGAGGTCAAGCTGGATCGCGAGGCGCTGCGCGCCGCGCTGCAACGTGCGGCGATCCTGTCCAACGAGAAGTACCGCGGCGTGCGCGTGGAAGTCTCGCCGGGCCAGCTGAAGATCAGCGCGCACAACCCCGAGCAGGAAGAAGCGCAGGAAGAGATCGAGGCCGACACCAAGGTCAGCGACCTGGCGATCGGCTTCAACGTGAACTACCTGCTCGACGCGCTGTCGGCGCTGCGCGAGGAGTTCATCGTGATCCAGCTGCGCGACGCCAACTCCTCGGCCCTGGTCCGCGAGGCCAGCAGCGCCCGCTCGCGCCACGTGGTGATGCCGCTGCGCCTCTGACCTGCGCAGGGAGTTAGTGTTCCACGTGGAACACAACAAGAAACCCGGCCTCGTGCCGGGTTTTCTTTTGCCCGGGTGAGCCGGCGCTCTTGACGCCCCGACTTGCTCCCTGTGGGAGCGACTTCAGTCGCGACGGGGGGACTTACCGCTGCCGATCGATGTCTCCAGGAACACGCCTTTGGGCGCGAATGGCCTCGCAGGACCAGCCATTTCCCAGGCTCGCCGACCGCATCGACCCAAACCCCGATCGCCAGGCGTCGCCCGCGACAGGACGTTCGCGACAGCTTTGGGTATGCTGCCGCCCTACCCTGATGAGCCGACCCGCGTGCGCCCGGTGCGAGCGCCTCGCCCCGATTCCGCGTATGCACGTCTCCCGCCTCGATCTTCATCACCTGCGCCGCTTCGCCGCGTTGGAACTGGCGCCTGCGCCGGGCTTGAACCTGATCACCGGCGACAACGGCGCCGGCAAGACCACCATCCTCGAGGCCATGCACCTGATGGCCTACGGCCGCAGCTTCCGCGGGCGGGTGCGCGATGGCCTGGTCAGCCAGGGCCAGGACGCACTGGACGTGTTCGTCGAATGGCAGGAACGCGGCCCGGAGCCGCAGCAACCGCGCCGCCGTCGCGCCGGGCTGCGCCATAGCGGCCAGGACTGGCGTGGCCGGCTCGATGGCGAGGACGTGGCCTACCTCGGCACGCTCTGCGCGGCGTTGGCGGTGGTCACCTTCGAGCCGGGTAGCCACGTGCTGGTCAGCGGCGGTGGCGAACCGCGCCGGCGTTTCGTCGATTGGGGCCTGTTCCACGTGGAACCTGACTTCCTGGGGCTGTGGCGTCGCTACGCGCGGGCGCTCAAGCAGCGCAATGCCCTGCTGAAAAGCGGCGGCGGCGGCGCGGCCCTGGATGCCTGGGACCACGAGCTGGCCGAGGCCGGCGAACCGCTCACTTCCCGCCGCGAGCATTACCTGGAACGCCTGCTGCAGCGCCTTTTGGCGCTGGGTCCGGAGCTGGCGCCAGCGCTGGGTATCCAGCACCTGCAGTTCGCGCCGGGTTGGCGCCGCCACGAGGTGCCGCTGGCCGATGCGCTGTTGCTCAACCGCGAGCGCGACCGCCAGTACGGCTATACCTCGGTCGGGCCGCACCGTGCCGACTGGAGCCTGGAGTTCGCGGCCATCCCCGGCCGCGACGCGCTGTCGCGCGGCCAGGCCAAGCTCACCGCCCTGGCCTGCCTGCTGGCCCAGGCCGAGGACTATGCCGAGCAACGCGGGGAGTGGCCGGTGATCGCCCTGGACGACCTGGCCTCGGAACTGGACCAGCACCACCAGCGGCGCGTGCTGCAGCGGCTGCGGGCCGGGCCGGCGCAGGTGTTCGTCACCGCGACCGAAACCCCGCAGGCCCTGGCCGACATGGCGTTGCCGATCGCGCGGTTCCACGTGGAACATGGGCGCCTGCTGGTCCAGCCTTAGGCTCGCGGGGGCTGGGTGCCCGTGGCTGCTATAATTCCTGTCATTCCCTTATCGAGCGGCGCGAACCGGCCCCGGCCTGTCTTCGCCGCCTTGTGGAGCCTACGGCACGCGCAATGACCGACGAACAGAACACCCCACCAAGCACCGGCAACTACGACGCGAACAGCATCACCGCCCTGGAAGGCCTCGAGGCGGTTCGCAAGCGGCCTGGGATGTACATCGGCGACGTCCATGACGGCACCGGCCTGCATCACATGGTGTTCGAGGTCGTCGACAACTCCATCGACGAGGCCCTGGCCGGACACGCCGACCACGTCTCGGTGACGATCCACGCCGACGGTTCGGTATCGGTGTCGGACAACGGGCGCGGTATCCCGGTCGGCAAGCACGAGCAGATGAGCAAGAAGCTCGGCCGCGAGGTGTCGGCGGCCGAGGTGGTGATGACCGTGCTGCACGCCGGCGGCAAGTTCGACGACAACAGCTACAAGGTCTCCGGCGGTCTGCACGGCGTCGGCGTCAGCGTGGTCAACGCGCTGTCGGAGAAGCTGCTGCTGGACGTGTTCCAGGGCGGCGCCCATTACCAGCAGGAATTCAGCAACGGCGCGGCCGTCGCCCCGCTCAAGAAGCTGGGCGAGACCGGCAAGCGCGGGACGACCGTTCGTTTCTGGCCATCGGTCCTGGCGTTCCACAACAACGTGGAATACCACTACGACATCCTGGCGCGTCGCCTGCGCGAGCTGTCCTTCCTCAATTCCGGGGTCAAGATCGTGCTCGCCGACGAGCGCGGCGAAGGCCGCCGCGACGACTTCCACTACGAAGGCGGCATCCGCAGCTTCGTCGAGCACCTGGCGCAGCTGAAGACCCCGCTGCACCCGCACGTGATCTCGGTCAGCGGCGAGCACAACGGCATCACCGTGGAAGTGGCGCTGCAGTGGACCGACTCCTACCAGGAGACGATGTACTGCTTCACCAACAATATCCCGCAGAAGGACGGCGGCACCCACCTGGCCGGCTTCCGCGGCGCGCTGACGCGCGTGCTCAATACCTACATCGAGCAGAACGGCATCGCCAAGCAGGCCAAGATCAACCTGACCGGCGACGACATGCGCGAAGGCATGATCGCCGTACTGTCGGTGAAGGTGCCGGATCCGAGCTTCTCCAGCCAGACCAAGGAAAAGCTGGTCAGTTCCGACGTGCGGCCGGCGGTGGAGACCGCGTTCGGCGCGCGCCTGGAGGAATTCCTGCAGGAAAACCCCAACGAGGCCAAGGCCATCGCCGGCAAGATCGTCGATGCCGCGCGCGCCCGCGAGGCCGCGCGCAAGGCGCGCGACCTGACCCGCCGCAAGGGCGCGCTGGACATCGCCGGCCTGCCCGGCAAGCTGGCCGACTGCCAGGAGAAGGATCCGGCGCTGTCGGAGCTGTTCATCGTCGAGGGCGACTCGGCAGGCGGCTCGGCCAAGCAGGGCCGCAACCGCAAGAACCAGGCGGTGCTGCCGCTGCGCGGCAAGATCCTCAACGTGGAACGCGCGCGCTTCGACCGCATGCTGGCCTCCGACCAGGTCGGCACGCTGATCACCGCGCTGGGCACCGGCATCGGCCGCGACGAGTACAACCCGGACAAGCTGCGCTACCACCGCATCATCATCATGACCGACGCCGACGTCGACGGCGCGCACATCCGCACCCTGCTGCTGACGTTCTTCTACCGGCAGATGCCGGAGCTGATCGAGCGCGGCTACATCTACATCGGCCTGCCGCCGCTGTACCGGCTCAAGCAGGGCAAGCAGGAGCTGTACCTGAAGGACGACAACGCGCTCAACGCCTACCTGGCCAACAGCGCGGTCGAGGGGGCCGCGCTGATTCCCGCCAGCAACGAGCCGCCGATCACCGGTGCGGCGCTGGAGAAGCTGCTGCTGCTGTTTGCCAGCGCCAACGAGGCGGTGGCGCGCAATGCGCACCGTTACGATCCGGCGCTGTTGACCGCGCTGATCGACCTGCCGCCGCTGGACGTGGCGCAGCTGGAAGCCGAGGGCGACCGCCACCCGAGCCTGGAGGCCCTGCAGGCCGTGCTCAACCGCGGCAGCCTGGGCACCGCCCGCTACGAGCTGCGCTTCGAATCGGCAAATGAGCAGAAATCGGCGACGTTGACTGTTGTTCGTCGCCACATGGGCGAAGAACTGATTAGTTGGGTGCCCATGACGGCTTTCGAAGGCGGCGAACTGCGTCCGCTGCGCGAGGTCGCGCTGGCGTTGAACGGGCTGGTCCGCGAAGGCGCGCAGATCGTGCGCGGCAACAAGACCCAGTCGATCAGCAGCTTCGCCCAGGCGCATGCCTGGTTGTTCGACGAGGCCAAGAAGGGCCGGCAGATCCAGCGCTTCAAGGGCCTGGGCGAAATGAACGCCGAGCAGCTGTGGGAAACCACGGTGAACCCGGATACGCGTCGCCTGCTGCAGGTACGCATCGAGGACGCGGTGGCCGCCGACCAGATCTTCAGCACCTTGATGGGCGACGTGGTCGAGCCGCGCCGCGATTTCATCGAGGAAAACGCGCTGAAGGTCGCCAACCTCGACATCTGACGCGGCATCGCCGCCGCCCCCGGCTCGTGCCGGGGGCCGGCATCGTTCCGCTCCCCTAGCCTGCTCTCGCCCAGGATCGCGATGACCTCGCTGCCGTCGCCTACGCCCGCCACGCCCCCGCTCACCCAGGCCGCGCCGCCGTCCGGCTGGGGCAAGCCGGTGCTCGGTTTCGTCCTCGACGTGCTGCTTGCCGCGGTCGTGCTGTTGGCCGTCAGCGTGCTGTCCGGCCTGGTCTGGGGCGTGGTGCGCGGCTTCCAGGTCACCATGGAACTGCGGGCGCAGGGCATTGCCGCCGATCGGCTGGCCTCGGCCGTGGCCTCCCAGCTCGGCCAGCCCGGGGCGCTGGCGCAGCTGCTGATCGCCCTGGTCAGCACCCTGTCCGCGGCCTTGCTGCTGTATTTCCTGCGCCGCCCGGCCAGCGCGGCCGAACGCCGCGCCTCCTGGCAGGCCGCGCGCGTGCCGGCAACCTGGGGTTGGGTGCTGCTGGTCGCGGTGGCGGTGTTCGTGGGCAGCAGCGTGCTGTCCAACCTCGGCGCGCAGCTGGGGATCAAGCCGGTGCCGACCAACCTGCCGCTGATGCGCGAAGCGATGACGCAGATGCCGTTGTTCCTGGTCGTGTTCGCGGTGCTGATCGCCCCGGCCTACGAGGAACTGCTGTTCCGCCGCGTGCTGTTCGGGCGCCTGTGGGATGCCGGCCGGCCGCGGTTGGGCATGGTGCTCAGCGGCGCCGCATTCGCGCTGGTGCACGAATTGCCCGGCACCACCGGCAATGGCGTGGCCGAAACCCTGCAGCTGTGGCTGGTCTACGGCAGCATGGGCGCCGCGTTCGCATGGCTGTACAAGCGCACCGGCACGTTGTGGGCGCCGATCGCCGCGCACGGGCTGAACAATGCCGTCGCTGTCGCGGCGTTGTACTGGTTTGGCACAACTTGAAGATTTGTTTGACGAAAAGTTAAGACGTGTGCCACCACACTGCGATGCGTGTCATAGGGGGACCCGTATGAAGAAGGTTGTACTGGGGGCATCGATCGCGGTGCTGCTGGCAGCGTGCGCGACCACTACCTCGCCGACCGGGCGTACCCAGGTCGTGGGTGGCGTGTCGCAGCAGGAACTCGATCAACTCGGCCTGAAGGCCTTTGCCGAGACCAAGGCCAAGGAGCCGATCGACTCCGATCCGAAGCGCAATGCCTACGTGCGCTGCGTGGTCAACGCCCTGGTCGCGCAGTTGCCGCCGCAGTGGCGCGGCACCGCATGGGAAACCGCCCTGTTCGACGACAAGGAACCCAACGCGTTCGCGTTGCCCGGCGGCAAGGTCGGTGTCAACAGCGGCATCTTTACCGTGGCCAAGAATCAGGATCAGCTGGCGGCGGTGCTCGGCCACGAGATTGGCCACGTGATCTCGCGTCACCACGAAGAACGCATCACCCGCCAGATGGGCACCCAGACCGGCCTCAGCCTGCTCGGCGCGCTGGCCGGTGCGCGCTACGGCAGCGCCGCGGCCGACACGGTGGGCCAGGTCGGCGGCATGACCGCGCAGGCCGCGTTCCTGCTGCCGGGTTCGCGCACCCAGGAAAGCGAGGCCGACGTGGTCGGCCAGCGGCTGATGGCGCAGGCCGGGTTCGACCCGGCGCAGGCGGTGGATCTGTGGAAGAACATGATGGCCGCCGGCGGCCAGCGCCCGCCGCAATGGCTGTCCACCCACCCCGATCCCAGTGCCCGCATCGGCGAACTGCAACGCGATGTCGCTACGCTTGAGCCCGTGTATGCGCAGGCGCGCAGCGCCGGGCGGACGCCGAAGTGCGGTTGAGCGCATCGGCGCCGCCGCGCATGGGCGCGCGCCGTGCATGGCAATGCGTCCTAAAAACGTTTTCACCACGTACAGGTTTCTGTTAGTTTTGCTGGCTCGGCCCTGGATGGCCGCTCCGTCTTCCGTGCCGCTCAGGGCGGTTCCACCGAGGTGATCCATGAAATTCAGTATCCGCAAGCAAGCGCTGTTGTCCCTGGTGATCACTGCTGCCCTCGGCGGCGCGGTGGTGACCGACGCTGTCGCGCAGTCCGATCGTTCCGAGCAGCGCTCCTCGCGCAAGTCCAAGAACGAAAAGGCCGCGGTGATGTTCCCCAACGCCACCCGCCAGGAGCCGACCGGCAAGCCGTCGGCCAAGCTCGGCAGCAAGCTGCAGAAGCTGATCGACACCTATAACAAGGGCGAGGACTACGCCGGCGTGCGCACCCAGGCCGACGAGATCCTGGCCAATAGCGCGGCCAACGAATACGACAAGTCGATCGCCGCGCAGCTGGCCGCGCAGGCCGCCTACAACCTGGACGACAGCAAGGCCGCCAAGCAGTACCTGCAGCAGGCGATCCAGTTCAACGGCCTGGACAACAACGGCCACTTCCAGTCGATGCTGATGCTGGCGCAGCTGCAGCTGCAGGACGACGAGACCGCCGCCGGCCTGGCCTCGCTGGACAAGTTCCTGGCCGAATCCAAGTCGACCCGCCCGGAAGACCTGATCCTCAAGGGCCAGGCGCTGTACCAGACCGAGCGCTACCAGGAGGCGATCCCGGTGCTGCAGCAGGCCATCGCCGCGTCGCCCCAGCCCAAGGACAGCTGGAACCAGCTGCTGATGGCGTCCTACGCCGCCGCCGGCCAGACCGGCGAAGCGGTCAAGGCCGCCGAAGCGCTGGCGGCGAAGACGCCGAACGACAAGAAGGCCCAGCTCAACCTGGCCAGCATGTACATGCAGGCCGACCAGATGGACAAGGCCGCCGCGGTGATGGACAAGCTGCGTGCCGCCGGGCAGTTGACCGACGAGAAGGAGTACAAGCAGCTGTACTCGATCTACGCCAACACCGACAAGAAGGAAAAGGACGTCATCTCGGTCATCAACGAAGGCCTGCAGAAGGGCATCCTCAAGCCTGACTACCAGACCTATCTGGCGCTGGCGCAGTCGTACTACTACACCGACCAGGTGCCGCAGGCGATCGAGAACTGGCAGAAGGCCGCGCCGTTGTCCAAGGACGGCGAAACCTATCTGAACCTGGCCAAGGTGCTGCACCAGGAAGGCCGCATCCCGGAAGCCAAGCAGGCCGCGCAGCAGGCGCTCGCCAAGGGCGTCAAGAAGCCGGAAGACGCCAAGAAGATCATCAATCTGAAGTAAAAAGCAAAAAAAGCCCCCGAAAACCAGTGCTTAAAGTAGTGCAGGTCACAGGGATTGGTATAAGCTTGGAGGTTCCTGCGGTGTCAAGCCGCCTGAACTGGGATTCAGATTCGTCGCGAATCCCGGCCCCCCTAAATCGAGTCATTGGCGCATGACGGAACAATTGGTCATCAATCGGCATTACGACAGAGATGAAGCTTCCGGCCTCAGCTGGCCGCGCATCATCGGTATTGCCTTCGTAATCGCGCTGCATCTGGCAGCGCTGATGTTGTTGCTGATTCCAGCCGTTGCGCCGAAGGCGGCAGCGGAGAAGGAACGCAACATCGTCGTCACCCTGGTCGACGCCCCGCCGCCGCCGGTCAAGAACCTGGCGCCGCCGAAGCCGACCCCGTTGCCGCCGCCGCCGGAAGCCCCGGTGATCGATGTGCCGGAGCCGCGCCCGAGCGACATCGCCACGCCGCCGTCGCCGCCGTCGCCGCCTGCTGCCGCGACCGACATCGGCGCCAGCGTCGATATCTCGTCGAAGAACATGAACCCGCCGAAGTACCCGCCGTCCGCATTCCGGTCGGGCGCGGAAGGCGAGGTGATCCTGATCATCGATGTCGATGCAAACGGTAACGTCACCAACGTTTCCGTCGAGAAATCCAGCCGCAATCGCGATCTGGACCGCGCCGCCATGGAAGCAGCGCGCAAGTGGCGGTTCAATTCCGCTGTCGTCAATGGACAGAAGACCGCCGGCCGCGTCCGCGTACCGGTCAACTTCGCGCTGAACTGATACAAAGGCAGCAGGCCGGCGCACCCGCCGGTCTGCAGGCCCTGTCTACTCTTTGCACCACCCTCATCACCACACACAACAAAGGTAAGCGTCATGCTGCAGGAAATTTTCATCGCCGCTGCTGCGGGGGGCAACAACGCATCGAACGCCCTGTCGCAGATGGGCTTCGAGCACCTGATCACCGAGATGACCTCCAAGCCGGGTGACTTCGCCGTCTCCTGGGTGGTGCTCATCACCCTTATCATCATGTCGGCGTCGTCCTGGTACTGGACCGTCATCAACATCTTCCGCGCCACCCGTCTGAAGGGCCAGGCCGATCGCGTCACCAGCCTGTTCTGGGACACCCCGAATGCGCAGGACGCCATCCGTGCGATGGAAGAGCAGCCGGCCAGCGAGCCGTTCTCGAAGATCGCGCTCGACGCCGCTCAGGCCGCTGCGCACCACCAGCGCGCCGAAGCCGGTGCCGGCACCGGCCTGGGCGAGACCCTGAGCCGTTCGGAGTTCGTCGACCGCGCCCTGCGTCAGGCCGTGACCCGCGAAAGCACCAAGCTGCAGTCGGGCATGACCCTGCTGGCCACCGTCGGTGCGACCGCGCCGTTCGTCGGTCTGCTGGGTACGGTGTGGGGCATCTACGGCGCGCTGATCAAGATCGGTGCCACCGGCTCCGCCTCGATCGACGCCGTTGCCGGCCCGGTGGGTGAAGCGCTGATCATGACCGCGATCGGTCTGTTCGTCGCGATCCCGGCCGTGTTCGCGTTCAACTTCTTCAGCAAGGTCAACAGCTCGACGATCGCCAAGTTCGATACGTTCGCCCACGACCTGCATGACTTCTTCGCCACTGGTTCGCGCGTTCGCTGATCCGCGGTCGAGTAGTCCACGCAACGATTAACGGAGCCCGTTATGGCTTTCAGTAGTGGTAACAGCGGCGGCCCCATGGCCGACATCAACGTCACGCCCCTCGTGGACGTGATGCTGGTGCTGCTGATCATCTTCATCATCACGGCACCGCTGATGTCCCACAAGGTCAAGGTGGAGCTGCCCCAAGCCAACCTGAAGCAGGATCCGGACAAGGACGAAAAACGTTCCAATCCGATCACGCTGGCGGTCAAGGAAGACGGGTCGCTGTACTGGAACGACGAGCCGATTTCCAAGGAAGCCCTGGAATCGCGCTTCTCCACCGCTGCCCAGCAGACCCCGCAGCCGCCGCTCAACCTGCGTGGCGACCGCACGACCAAGATGCGTACGATCAACGAGATCACCAAGATCGCGCAGGGTCAGGGCATGCTGGACGTCGGCTTCGTTGCGACCAAAGAGAAGGGGAACTGAGCCATGGCGTTCAGCTCAGGAAGCGGCCGTGGTCCCATGGCCGACATCAACGTCACGCCGCTGGTCGACGTGATGCTGGTGCTGTTGATCATCTTCATCGTGACCGCGCCGATCATGACCTACCCGATCGACGTGGACCTGCCGCAGCGAGTGATCAACCCGCCGCCGCAGTTGCGCGATCCGCCGCCGCCGATCGATCTGCGTATCGATGCGTCGAACCAGCTCTTCTGGAACAACAGCCCGGTGGCTGTGACGGCGCTTCCGCAGATGATGGAAAACGAAGTACAGCGCGATCCGACCAACCAGCCGGAACTGCGCATCGATGCCAATCCGGATTCCGAATACGAAGTGATGGCCAAGGTGCTGGCCGCCGCCAAGAATTCGGACATGAAAAAGATCGGCTTCGTGCAGCAATAAGCTCTACCGCAACACCTCAGTCATGACGCGACTGCAACGCCACCGGCAACGGTGGCGTTTTTTTTTGGGCGGCGTCGTGCAAACCGGCAGGAGATCGACGCCGGCATGCGACTGCTCGCAGGTTCGGCAACGCGCCGTCGGACCCATTGTGGGAGGCGACTTCAGTCCCGACCGGCTGCACCCTCGATGCAACGCCTGTCGGCAACCGACGACCGTTTGCGCCGAAAGCCGATGCTTTCCTCCTCCTGGCCCATAAGCGGAAAACCGCGTTGGCAGACGGCTGCGCGATGCTCCGCGGTGCCGCACCGCCAATCACGCCCCACGGCATCTCCAGCGTCCTGCGCCTGGCCCCTCGCGCGGCGCCCTGTCCCAGGTGTAGGCTGGAGATGCGACACCACAACCACAGGACAGGAGGCAGGCCATGGCTTTCAGTACCGCAGGGAACCGGGGACCGTTGTCGGAAATCAATGTCACGCCGCTGGTCGATGTCATGTTGGTGCTGTTGATCATCTTCATCGTGACCGTGCCGCTGGTGACGCGGCCGATCACCATGAACCTGCCGCAGCGTGTCGACACGCCGCAGCGGCCGCTCGAGCCGCCGCCGCCGATCCAGTTGCGCCTGGACGCCAGCGGCCAGCTGTTCTGGAACGCCAGTCCCCTGCCCCTGGCCGAGCTGCAGCCGCGGCTGCAGGAGGCGATGGCGCAGGCCGCCGGCAACACCCCGGAGCTGCGCATCGAGGCCAACCCCGATGCCGAATACGAGGTGATGGCCAAGGTGTTGGCCGCGGCCAAGAACGCGCAGGTGGACCGCATCGGCTTCGTGCAGTGATACGTTCTAGCGCAACAGCTCCGTCATGACGGACTGCAAACGCCACCGGCAACGGTGGCGTTCTTTTGTTTGGCGATGGAGCGAAAACAAAAGTGCCGCCGTCGGTTTTGTTGTGGCGTCGTTTGTGCCGATATAGCTTCTCGAGAAGAGCGAGCTTCCCATCGCCACGGTGCAGCGCACGCCCGATCCATATGAAATGGATTGGCTCCCGAACGCGCGCGCTCCGCTTTTACCGTCCAGCGCGGCACTAGCGCCGGCTGACAATGCCCATCGTGGGAGCGACTTCAGTCGCGACGAACTCTATCGATAAGGCCCGTCGCGACTGAAGTCGCTCCCACAGGTCGCAATTGGCATGACGATTCGCAACGGGGCGGCCCAGGCCATTGGTTCCGACGGCCTCAGGTCGGCAGGCTCGGCCGTTGCCGATGGCCTGCTCTCCCCCAGAGACTCCCGCACAAGCTCCCGTCTCTGCTCGAAACGCAGATGGGCTACCGCGCAGCAGCCAGGATCTGGAGATACGCCTTCACCGTGGCATCGAGTCCGGCGTACAGCGCTTCGCCGATCAGCGCGTGCCCGATCGACACCTCCAGCACCTGCGGCACCGCGGTCAGGAACGCGCCGAGGTTGGCCTGGGCCAGGTCGTGGCCGGCATTGACGCCCAGCCCGGCGGCCTGCGCGCGGCGCGCGGCCGCGGCGAAGGCGGCCGGCGCTGCGGCGTCGCCGCGGTCGAACGCTTCCGCATACGGCCCGGTGTACAGCTCGACGCGGTCGGCGCCGAGTTCGGCGGCGCGTGCCAGGTCCGGGTTGTCGGCATCCACGAACAGGCTGACCCGGCAGCCCAGGGCCTTCAGCTCGGCGACCAGCGGACGCAGCCGTTCGCTGTCGCGAGCGAAGTCGAAGCCATGGTCGGAGGTCAGTTGGCCGTCGCCGTCCGGCACCAGGGTGGCCTGCGCCGGACGCACCTGCGCGCACAGCGGAATCAGCCCCGGATAGCCCGGCCGCGGCGGCGCGAACGGATTGCCTTCGATGTTGAATTCCACGCCGCGCGCGCGGGTCAGCTCGGCCAGCGCCAGCACGTCCTCGGCATGGATGTGGCGCCGGTCCGGGCGCGGGTGCACGGTGATGCCGTGCGCGCCGGCGTCCAGGCAGGCGCGCGCCGCCTCGAGCACGCTCGGCAGTTCGCCGCCGCGCGAATTGCGCAGCACCGCGATCTTGTTGACGTTGACGCTGAGTCGGGTCATCGGCGGGCGGCGCCTACGAGGAGATCGCGTCGTCGCTGGCCGCGGCGGCCGCCGCGCGGCGCGCCTCGGCCTGTTCGCGCAGCCGGCGCAGCTCGGCCGGATCGATCATCGGTGCCGCGTCGCGTTGGCTGGCGTCGCCGATCTTGGCCACGTACCAGCCGCGCGCCCAGGCAAGCAGGAATCCCAGCGCCGCCAACAAGGCCAGCACCAGCAACGACATGTGCGGCGTGGAGAACGCCAGGACGAAGGCAGCGAGCGCGAGCAGCAGAAAAAGCCAGTACATGACGATCTCCCCAAGGATGGGCGCAGTGTAGCGCCGCCCGGGCGACCGGTTCCACGGCGAACCGTCGGAACGGGCGTCGTGCCGCCATTCAAGCCGAGCCCGCAGGGTCTCGCTCGCATACGTCCCCGCTCCCTGGCACGCGCAAGCAAGGCGCGACCTGTCCGGGGATCGACGACGCGCCTACAGCAGCGGCGAGGTCAGCCGCGCCATCGCTTCGGGCAACCGGTAGCGCCACAGCGAACGCTTGCGGTCGTCGCGCACCTGCACTGCATCGGCGATCTCGCGGCCGATCAGCGTGGCCAGCTCCTGGGTCATCTGCCGGTCGCGGAACATCGCCGAGACTTCGAAATTGAGCCGGAAACTGCGGTTGTCGAAATTGGCGCTGCCGACGATGCACAGTTCCTCGTCGACGATCAGCGCCTTGCTGTGCAGCATGCGCGGGCCGTACTCGTAGATCTTGACCCCGGCCTGCAGCAATTCGTCGAAATACGAGCGCGCCGCCAGCGTCACCAGCCGCGAATCACTGCGCTTGGGCACCAGCAGGCGCACGTCGAGCCCGCCCAGCGCGGCCGAGGTCAGCGCCATGCGCGCGGCCTCGCCCGGCACGAAATACGGCGTCACCAGCCACACCCTGCGCTGCGCCTCGTAGATCGCCGCCACCTGCATGCGGTGGATGCTCTCCCACGACGAATCCGGACCGGACACCAGCACCTGCGCCTGGATCGCGCCGTCGTCGCGGCCGGGCATGTCGTGCGGCCAGATCTTCGCCATGTCGAAGGCGTCGCGGCCCTGGCGGGTGGCGTACAGCCAGTCCTCGACGAACACCAGCTGCAGGCTGCGCACCACGTGGCCCTCGCAGCGCACGTGCAGGTCGCGGTAGGCGTCGGGGCGCAGCGCCTCGTTCTCCTCGTCGGTGACGTTGATGCCGCCGGTGAAGCCGATGCGCCCGTCGATCACCACGATCTTGCGGTGGGTGCGCAGGTTCACCCACGGCCGCTTGAACTTGAACGGGCGCAGCAGCTGGGTGGGATGGAACCAGGCCGCCTCGCCGCCGGCGTCCAGCAGCGGCTGCAGGAAGCGCTTGCGCACCTGCGAGGAGCCCACCGCATCCAGCAGCAGGCGTACCTTGACCCCGGCGCGGGCGCGCTCGACCAGCGCATCGCGGATGCGCGTGCCGCTGCGGTCGGGATTGAAGATGTAGTACTCCAGGTGCACGTGGTGCTGCGCGGCGGCGATGTCGCGCACGATCGCCTCGTAGGTGGCGGCGCCGTCGACCAGCCATTGCGCGGTGGTCGCCGAACTCGGCGCCAGGCCGGTGGTGGCCTGGGCGATCTTGGCCAGCTCGGTGCAATCGGCGTCGGGCGGGCAGACGCTGCTGTAGTGCTCCATGCCCGAACGCGAGCGACCGCGACGCAGGCGTTGCCGCTTCACCTTCTGCGGGCCGAGCAGGTAGTAGATGACGAAGCCGAGGTACGGCAGCGCCGCCAGCGACAGCACCCAGCTCAGCGTCGCCGCCGGCTCGCGCTTCTGCAGCACGATCCAGCCGCTCAGCCACAGGATGTACAGCAGATAGGCGGCGGTGAGGTAGGCGCCGAAATGGGGAATGCCGGTCAGCCAGTCCCAGGTGTTCTGCAGGGTCGCGAATACGAACATCGGCGGATTCTACGGGGCCGGCGCGGCTCCTGCGCGTGGCGCTGAAAGATTCAGCGTTGCCCGCGTGCCGTCGCAGTGGCTGAGACCGTGGCGGCGTAGCCTGTGCGGATGAGCACGGCCATCAAGGGACGCGGCGCCGGCAGCCACCTGCCCGGCCGCTTCGAACGCACCATCAGCCAGGCCGAGGACGACGGCTGGCATCCCGACGACAGCGAGGAATTCGCCGCGCCGCGGCTGCGCACCGAGGTGCGCGAGGAGACCGCGCGCAGCATCATCAGCCGCAACCAGTCGCCGGACGTGGGCTTTTCGCAGTCGGTCAATCCGTACCGCGGCTGCGAGCATGGCTGCAGCTACTGCTTCGCGCGTCCCAGCCACGCCTATCTGAACCTGTCGCCGGGGCTGGACTTCGAGACCCGCCTGTTCGCCAAGACCAGCGCGCCGGAACTGCTGCGCCGCGAACTGGCCAAGCCCGGCTACGTGCCCAGCCCGATCGCGCTGGGCATCAACACCGACGCCTACCAGCCGATCGAGCGCAAGCTGCAGCTGACCCGGCGGCTGATCGAGGTGCTGTGGGAAACCCGCCATCCGTTCTCGCTGATCACCAAGAACGCGCTGGTCGAGCGCGACCTGGACCTGCTGGTGCCGTTGGCGCGCGAGAACCTGGTCAGCGTGCACTTCTCGGTCACTTCGCTGGACCCGCGCCTGTCGGCGCGGCTGGAGCCGCGCGCCTCGGCGCCGCACGCGCGGCTGCGCGCGATGCGCACCCTGCACGAGGCGGGGGTGCCGGTGGGGGTGATGGTGGCGCCGGTGATCCCGTGGATCAACGATCACGAACTGGAAGCGGTGCTGGAAGCGGCGCACGCCGCCGGCGCCGACTCGGCCGGCTACGTGCTGCTGCGGCTGCCGCACGAGGTCGCGCCGCTGTTCCGCGACTGGCTGCAGGCGCACCATCCCGACCGCGCCGCGCACGTGATGAGCACGGTGCAGCAGCTGCGCGGCGGCAAGGACTACGACGCCACCTTCGGTAAGCGCATGCGCGGCGAAGGCGTCTATGCCGACCTGCTGGCGCGGCGTTTCGCGCTGGCGCACAAGCGGCTGGGCTACGCGGAACGCACGCGCCGGCCGCTGGATTGCGGCCGCTTCGTCAGGCCGCTGCCGCCGCGCGCGCCGTCGCCGCAGGGCGTGCTGTTTTGAGGCGGGGAGTCGGGATTGGGGATTCGTAAGAGCGCGCAAAGGCGTGCTGCGGTAGCCGCTGACTTCGTCCCTAGTTTCGCCGGAACGCGGCCGCAGTGACCGGGATAGATCCGGCTGGCGACGAGAACGTGCGCCAGTCAGTGGCCAAACGAAAGCCGGCAGGCCAACAGCCGCCGCATCCCGCTGTTGCGAATCCCCAATCCCGACTCCCTACTCCCGGCCGTAAAGCGCCTGCGCCGACTGGAACAGGATCCAGCTGGTGGCGATGAACTTGTCGCCGCCCTGCGGGCGGTTGCCACGGTGGGTGTGGGTGAACGCGGTCGGGGCGATCAGCAGGCTGCCGGCGCGCGGCGCGATCTTGCGCTGCTGGAACAGGAACTCGGTTTCGCCGTCCTGAAAGTCGTCGTTGAGGTACAGCGTCCACAGCAGATGCCGGTGCAGGGTTTCGGCGCCGGGATCGCGCGGGTACAGCTCGCAATGCCAGTACGGATAGCCGCCTTCGCCCGCGGCGTACCACTGCAGGTTGATCGCGCCCGGACGCAGGCAGGTGCGGGCCAGGTTGGACAGCGCCGCGTCGTCGAGCAGCGCGAAATCGTCGGCACCGAGCCGGTGCGGCTGGCCGTCGGCGCCGGGCACCTGCAGCATCAGCGGC
The DNA here is from genome assembly GCF_017163705.1 of Xanthomonas bonasiae. Taxonomy (GTDB): domain Bacteria; phylum Pseudomonadota; class Gammaproteobacteria; order Xanthomonadales; family Xanthomonadaceae; genus Xanthomonas_A; species Xanthomonas_A bonasiae. Next base: position 22,704 of record NZ_JAFIWB010000017.1, on the reverse strand, counting down.
GAGATCAGTGCCTGCGGGTACTTGCGCAGGTAGCCGAGCAGGCCGGCGAACACCGCCTGCTGCAGCCGCTGTTCCACGTCGCGCCACGGCTCCAGGCCGCTGATGCGCAGGTCGCGGCTATGCTTGAGCTCGGGGAATACGCCGCTGCCGACCTCGCCCGGCTGCAACTGCGAACTGGCGCGGAGACGGCGCATGATCGCGGCGCAGTCCTCGCGGGACATGGCGCCGTCGAAGACCTCGATGAAATCGGGAGTGGAATCGGACATCGCGCGACCTTACCAGCGATCCCGCGGCATCGCAGCTGTGTCGTTGGCATCCCTCCATGTGCGCGCCGACAATGAGCGCCCCGCTGCCCACCTGCCCTCGCCGATGATCCGCACGCTGTACCTCGCCGGCCCCGACGTGTTCCGCCCCGATGCCGCCGCGCGCGGCGACGCCTTGAAGGCGCTGTGCCGCGAATTCGGATTCGATGGCCTGTTCCCGCTGGACCAGGCGGTGCCGGCGCACATCGCCGACCCCGCCGCGCAGGCGCGCTGGATCTATGAGGCCAACATCGGCCTGATCGCGCAGGCCGATGCGGTGCTGGCCAACCTGGATTTCTTCCGCGGCCCGGAGCCGGACAGCGGCACCTGCTTCGAGGTCGGCTACGCCGTCGCCCTGGGCAAGCCGGTGTACGGCTACATCCCCGACGACGGCAGCTTCGCCCAGCGCATCCGCGCCCGCCATCCCGGCGCGATCGGCGCCGACGGCCGCGTCGACACCCACGGCTGGCACTTCGAGGAATTCGGCCTGCCGCTCAACCTGATGCTGGCGGTCCCGGCGCCGCTGGTGGTCGGCGACGCGCGGCGCGCGTTGGCGCGGTTGCGGGAGGATCTGGGCGTGGAGGGATAGGTACAGGCGCGCTGAGCGAAGCGGCATAAGGACCGGTCGCGCGCGCCGTTCGCGTCAACCAACCATAGAAATCGTGACCGCAGACTCGACCGGTTGGACCAGGCGCAACCACTACCGGTATCGCTACGAAGGAATGTTGATCTCCTGGGAGCTCAGCTTCCTTTCGAAGAACTGCCACGAATCGAATAGCCGAGCAATACCAGCCACGCGATCAGGGCCAGCAGCGTCGGCAACTGGAAGTTGCTCGACGTGCCGAGGGTGAAGCTCCTCGCCGCAAAGAAGATGAGCACCCACAGCGCCAGGTTGGCGATCACGATCGGCCGGCGCGAACGGTGCCGGGTGAGCCAGGAAATGACGCTAGGCATCAGCGCGACCGGCGCTGTGGCGAAGAAGAACATGAGGAAGACCGTCTGGTTCATCGCAATCCTGTTCCCTGCCGCCCTCCCAAGATGGGGCGTTTCAACTTGAAAGGTACCTTCTTGGGCAGGCTCAGGCGACGCGAACGGACGGTGCGACGGACCAGAACGCGGCGGCACCGACAGGCAATGTCGCCAATACCCGGTCCAGCTCGACGTTGTCGACGTTCCTGCGCAATGCCTGGGCGACGGCCTGCACCGCGTTGGGCGGGGCGAAATTGTGCGCCGCGCGAACCGAACGGACTTCCGCCAACAGCTCCTCATCCGGGCCGAACGCCAGGATCGGCGCTTCGCTGTCCCAGCCTTCGACGAACAGCGCACGCAGCACCGGCGGCAGGATGTCGGCAAAACGGAGGCCTTCCTGGACAGTGAGGCGACGCCGGAAGGTGTGCAGCACGCCGACCACCATGTTCCAGGCCATGTTGGTCGTCGCCAGATCCGACGCGTCGCGCGCATCGACCATGAAGCGTTCGAACTCCAGCGATGCGTTTTGGTATGCGAAGGGCCATGTCATGCGTGGATCGCCTGATGCTGTGGCCAAACCGTGCGCCGAAGCGGCCTGACCGGAGTGAAGGGATGCTCCGCAGCGCAATCATCGCGCGGACGGCAATCGACGGCGGGCCGCGGCATCCCTGTCCGCCGCCGCGGTCCTGCCGCTACTGCGGCCGGAAGCGCAACAGCACGATGCCGAACCCGATGAAGATGGTGCCGACGACGCGGTCGAACAGCCGACGCAAGCCGGGCCGGGACAGGTAGCGGCGGATGCCGTGCCCGCCGATGCCGTAGACCGCGTACCAGAACAGCTCGCACGCGGCGAAGGTGGCCACCAGGATCGCGAATTGCGGCCACTGCGGCTGGGTCTTGTCGACGAACTGCGGCAGGAACGCGGCGGCGAACAACAGCAGTTTGGGATTGCTCAATCCGATCGCCAGCCCGCCACGGAACAACTGCAGCGGCGACAGCGACGCAGTCAGGGGCGGTGCGCCTTGCGGGTCCAACGGCGCCTCCCCGCTACGCCAGGCGGCGATTCCCAGCCACAGCAGATAGCCGACGCCGGCGTAGCGCAGCACCTCGAACACGCGCGGCGACGCGTCCAGCACCGCGCCCAGGCCTGCCGCCGACGCCAGCAGCACCAGCACCACCGCCAGCAGGCAGCCGGCCATCGCCAGCAGGCTGCGGCGTACGCCGAAACGCACGCTGCGCGTCATTACGTGCAGCATGTTCGGCCCCGGCGTGCCCGACAACACGAACACCGTCAGCAAGAACATCCACCAGACATGCAGGCTCATGGCGCAGCGGCTCGCGGGAAGTGACATCGCATCGTAGCAACGGCGCGGCAAGCATGCCATGCGAGGAACGCCGTCGCCCGCGCACTCACGTAGCGCCGCGCGGTTTCCAAGCGGCGAATGCCGCTGTCAGGCCTGCGCACGGCGACGGCGACGGCGACGGCGAAGCGGCGGCGGTCGAACCGGTGTGCAGGCGGCGACGCTAGAAATAACCGCCCTCGGCATCGCGCCAGATGTCGTAACCGTCCAGCTCTTCCGCGGTCACCGAGGACGGCTGCACGAATCGCGCTTCCCAACCGGAAAAGGAGGCAGTGGAGATAGGCAGGTGGCCCATGCCCATCGGGACGTCGTCCGGCCGGTCCACGCCGGCCATGTACAGCGTGGTTTCGTCGATGCGCGCGGGAGGTTCCGGGTACACATTGCTGTAGACACGAACATGGACGCCATGCGCGTCCAGCTTGAGGATCTTGAGCGGCACGAACCCGCCGTTCTCCCGCTCGGTCACGTAGAGGCCGCCTTGCTGCCACTGGACAGTGTCGGCAGGCGAAGCCGCAACGGGTTTTCCGAACAGGCGCGTACGCAATCTTTCGAGCATGTGGTGTCCCTTGGTCCAACGTTGCATCGGTCTGCACGCCGGGTTCGGCGTGGTCGCGGTCCGGGGCGGAGCGAACGGCGCCAACACGCTCGTTCCACAAGAATGACAGGCGGCTTCCGGCATGAAAACAGCTTCCGGGGACGCCACCGGCAGCGGTGCCCTGCAATGCACGCACAGGAATTCGCTGTCCGGGTTCCTGTCGCCAGCGCGAACATAGCGCACGCCGTGATCATCGAACTCCACGACCCACCAATTCCGATCGTGATCGTATTGGGCGGTTCCGTGGCCTTCGAGATCTTCGTCGTCATCCGACGCATCCACGGCAATGAGCGGCATGCCTTCTTCAAGCACCAGGCCGGCATTCGCCAGGTCGCGCAGCGAGCCGAATGTGTCCAGCACGACGGCGGTTCTTTGCGGATTCCTGACGCCGCGAACGAGGCCATTGAAATCGGCGTAGATGCGAGTCGTCGACATACTTGCGTGCCAAATACGCGTTGGACCGCGTCAATGCGGCCTGCCCCATCGTCGCCTCGCGGCAGTCGGCGCGTCAATCCAGAACCCGCCGGCGACATAGCCGCAGGTAAAACGACGACACCCGCGCGCAAGCGGGTGTCGTCGGTCGCAACCGGCGTGCCGGACAGCGTGAAGCCGCGCTCAGCCTTGCGCCTGGTCGTGCTCCACGTGATACCGCACCGCCTCGGCCACCTCGTTCTTCGAGCCCAGGAACACCGGCACGCGCTGGTGCAGCTGCTCCGGTTGCAGGCCGAGGATACGCTCGCGGCCGGTGCTGGCGGCGCCGCCGGCCTGTTCGACCAGCAGGCCCATCGGGTTGGCTTCGTACATCAGGCGTAGCTTGCCGGCCTTGCCCGGGTCCTTCTTGTCCCACGGGTAGATGAAGATGCCGCCGCGGGTCAGGATGCGGTGCACGTCGGCCACCATGCTGGCGATCCAGCGCATGTTGAAGTTCTTGCCGCGCGCGCCTTCGCTGCCGGCGAGCAGGTCGGCCACGTAATGCTGCATCGGCGCTTCCCAGTGGCGCTGGTTGGACATGTTGATCGCGAACTCGGCGGTGTCCTCGGGGATGCGCATGTCGGCCTGGGTCAGCAGGAAGCTGCCTTCCTCGCGTTCCAGGGTGAAGGCATGGGTGCCGTGGCCCAGGGTCAGCACCAGCATCGTGCTGGGGCCGTAGATGCAGTAGCCGGCGGCGACCTGGGCGGTGCCCGGTTGCAGGAAGTGTTCGTCGCCGGGCTTGTCGGTGCCTGGCGGCGCGCGCAGCACCGAGAAGATGGTGCCGACGGAGACGTTGACGTCGATGTTGGAGCTGCCGTCCAGCGGATCGAACAGCAGCAGGAAGTCGCCGCTGGGATATTTGTCGGGCACCGGCTGGCTGTGGTCCATCTCCTCCGACGCGCAGGCGGCCAGGTGGCCGCCCCAGGCGTTGGCTTCGAGCAGGATGTCGTTGCTGAGCACGTCCAGTTTCTTCTGCGCCTCGCCCTGCACGTTGCCGGTGCCGGCGTCGCCGAGCACGCCACCCAGGGCGCCCTTGCTGACCGCGATGGAGATGCGCTTGCAGGCGCGGGTCACGATGGTGATGAGCTGGCGCAGTTCCGGGCCGATGCGGCCGGCGTGCTGTTCTTCGATCAGGAAGCGGGTCAGCGAGGTTCGCGACATGGGCGCAGGCAGCCTTTCGTGGGGGATTGACCACCATTGTCGGGATTGCGGCCCACACTGCCAAGCGCGGCTATGCTGGGCGCAACGGGGAGCGATCATGGCGCTGGAGTTGGAACCTGCACTGGTGCGCACGCTGGCAGCGGCGCTCGGACTGGGTTTGCTGATCGGGCTGGTGCGCGAGCGCGGCGGTGCCGCGCACCGTGTCGCGGGATTGCGCACGCATGCGCTGGCCGCGGTGGCGGGGGCGGTGGCGCTTGGCCTGGGCGAGGCGAGCTTCGTGGTGGTGATCGCGACCATCGGCGTGTTCTCCGCGCTGGCGTATCGCAACACGCGCGCGCGCGATGCGGGTCTCACCGGCGAGGTGACGCTGCTGCTGACCGGGCTGCTCGGTGGCCTGGCGACGCGGATGCCGGCGGTGGCCACGGCCCTGGGGATCGTGGTGGCGCTGTTGCTGTACGCCAAGGCGCCGTTGCACCGCTTCAGTCGCACGGTGCTCAGCCAACGCGAGGTGGCCGATGGCTTGCTGTTGCTCGCCGCCGCGCTGGTGGTGCTGCCGCTGCTGCCCGATCGCGGCTACGGCCCGCTGGGTGCGATCAATCCGGCCAAGGTGTGGCGGCTGGTGGTGTTGGTGATGGTGGTCGGTGCGCTCGGCCACGTCGCGCTACGCGTGGTCGGCAATCGCTGGGGGCTGGCGATCGCCGGCCTGTTGGCCGGCTTCGTGTCGTCCACCGCGGCGGTGCTGGATTTCGGCCGCAAGGTGCGCGCGGATCCGACGCTGCTGCGGCCGGGTGTGGCGGCGGCGTTGTTCGCCAACCTGGCCTCGCTGAGTCTGTGTGTGCCGATCCTGCTGACGATCTCGCCCTCGCTGCTGCAGCTGTTGTGGCCGGAACTGGCCGCGGCCGGGACCACGCTGCTGGTCGGTGGGGTGCTGGGGTTGCGCGCCGGCGACGGCAACGAACCGCCACTGGCGACCGCACAGGGGCGCATGTTCCGCTTCGGCCAGGCGTTGGGTTTTGCAGCGGTACTGGCGGGGTTGACCTGGGGATCGGCGCTGCTGGCAGGCTGGATCGGACCCGCTGGCGCGATCGCCGCTTCGGTCGTCTCGGCGTGCGCCGAACTGCACGCGGCGGTGGCCACGATGGCCACGTTGGCCGGAACCGGCGAGATCGCCGCGGACAGTGCGCGGCCGTGGCTGCTGGGGCTGCTGGCGGCCAGCCTGGGAACCAAATCGGTGATTGCGTGGGTCAGCGGTGGGCAGGCGTATGGCCTGCGCGTGACCGCCGGTCTGCTGGCGGCGCTGCTGGCAGCAGCGTGCCCGCTGCTGCTGCGCTGACGGTGCGCGCGACAGATGCCCATGCTGCCGCTTCAATGTTCTTACTCTCCGCCACGCCTGGCGGCGGAACGCCGCGGAACGCCAGGACCGGCAGATGCAGGTCCTGGCGAGTGCAGCGCCGCCGTGCGGATCAGCCCTTGTGCACGGTGGCCACGGCCTGGGTCACGTAGTCCAGGTTGGCCTGGCTCAGCGCGGCCACGCAGATGCGGCCGGTGCCGACGGCATAGATGCCGAACTCTTCGCGCAGCCGGTCCACCTGCGCCTTGCTCAGGCCCGAGTACGAGAACATACCGGCCTGCTGCTGGATGAAGCCGAACTCCGGCGCGCCGAGGGCGGCCAGCTTCTGCACCATGCCGGCACGCAGCGCGTGGATGCGCTCGCGCATTTCGGTCAGCTCCTGCTCCCACATCGCGCGCAGTTCGGGGCTGGTGAGCACGCCGGCCACCAGCGCGGCGCCGTGCGTGGACGGGCTGGAGTAGATGGTGCGGATGATGCGCTTGACCTGCGACTGCACCGCCTTGCTCTCGGCCGCGGTGGCCGAGACCACCGACAGCGCGCCGACGCGCTCGCCGTACAGCGAGAACGACTTGGAGTACGAACTGGCGACCACGTAGCTGTCCACGCCGGCTTCGGCCAGCAGGCGCACCGCGTAGGCGTCCTCGTCGATGCCCTTGTCGAAGCCCTGGTAGGCGATGTCGACGAACGGGAACAGGTTGCGTTCCTTCAGCAGCGCGGCGACCGTGCGCCATTGCTCCTGGGTCAGGTCGGCGCCGGTCGGGTTGTGGCAGCAGGCGTGCAGCAGCACCACGGTGCCCGGCGCGAGCTTGTTCAGGTCGGCGAGCATGCCGTCGAAGTTCAGGCCGTGCGTGGCCGCATCGAAATAGGTGTAGTCGACCACGTCGAAGCCGGCGGCCGAGAACACCGCGCGGTGGTTCTCCCAGCTCGGGTTGCTGATGGCGATGGTCGAGGTGGACAGCAGCTTCTTCAGCAGGTCCGCGCCCACGCGCAGCGCGCCGCTGCCGCCGATGGTCTGCGAGGTGGCGACGCGGCCGGCGGCCAGCAGCGGCGACTCGGCGCCGAACAGCAGCTTCTGCGTGGCCAGGTCGTACGCCGGCAGGCCGTCGATCGGCAGGTAGCCGCGCGGTTTGGCGTCCTGCGCCAGCTGCCGTTCGATCTGCTGGACGGCGCGCAGCAGCGGAATGCGGCCGCTCTCGTCGTAATAGATGCCCACGCCCAGGTTGACCTTGGTCGGGCGGGAATCGGCGTTGTAGGCCTCGGTCAGGCCCAGGATCGGGTCGCCTGGGACCTGTTCCACGTTTGCAAAGAAGGACACGGCGGTACTCGTTTGGTGGCGAAAGGTGGGGGCCGGGAGGGACCGGAGCCGGCGCGGTCAAACGCCCCATCCTAGCAAACGCAGGTCCTTGCGTGGCGGGGCTTTGCGCTAGGGCGCGTCCTCAATCCCCAAGCAGATCGCGCCACTCGTGTGCGTGCACGAGGCAAGCAGCAGAAGGCGTGGTGGAGGATGGTTCCACCCGGGCGATGACGTAGCGCTGAGGACGCACACGCGCGGCCCTGCGGGTTGGGCCTGACAGACCCAACGCGGCCTACTTGGGAATCGATGACACGCCCTGGGCGGCGTGCGACCGGGCGGCGCTTGGGCGATGATGCACGCATGCCCAATCGCCATCCCCTTGCCCTGCTCTGCGGCCTCTGCGCCGCGGGGCTGTCGCCCGTCGTCTGCGCCGCTGCGGCCGATGCCGATCCCGCCACCCTGCCGGTCGTGCAGGTGCAGGCCGCACGGGTCAGCGGGGTGGACGATTTCGACCTGCCGGCCTCGCTGACCGCGATCACCGTCGGCGACAGCAACCGCACCGGCGTGCAGGTCGCCGAGGCCTTGGCCGGCGTGCCCGGGCTGCTGGCCCGCGACCGCCAGAACTATGCGCAGGACACGCAGCTGTCGATCCGCGGCTTCGGCGCGCGTTCGGCGTTCGGCGTGCGCGGCGTGCGCCTGCTGCTGGACGGCATCCCGGCGACGATGCCGGACGGCCAGGGCCAGCTGTCGCACTTCAACATGTTGGGTGCCGAGCGCATCGAGGTGCTGCGCGGCCCTTTCTCGGCGCTGTACGGCAACTCCTCCGGCGGCGTGGTGCAGCTGTGGAGCGCCGACGGCGCGCCCGACGACCCGTGGCGGCTGCGCAGCACCGTCGGCAGCAACGGCACGTATAGCGCCGGGGCGCAGCTGCAGGGCCAGCAAGGCGACGTGCACTACAACGTGGCCGCCACCCACTTCCGCACCGACGGCTACCGCGACCACAGCCAGGCGCGGCGCGAATCGGTCAACGCCAAGTTCGGCTTCGACCTGGCCCCCGGCCGGCGCCTGGACCTGGTGCTGAACTACCTGGACGCGCCGTGGGCGCAGGATCCGCTGGGCCTGACCCGCGCCCAGTTCCATGCCGATCCGCAGCAGGCCACCGCCGTGGCGACCCAGTTCGATACGCGCAAGTCCACGCGCCAGGCGCAGGCCGGGGCGATCTTCACCCAGCAGGTGGACCAGCAGACCTGGCGGCTGATGGGCTACGCCGGGCGCCGCGACGTGCAGCAGTACCTGGCGGTGCCGGTGGCGGTGCAGGCCAATCCGCTGCATGCCGGCGGGCTGATCGACCTGGACGGCGACTACGGCGGCGTGGACGCGCGCTGGGCCTGGCAGGGCGAACTCGGCGGGCGACCGTTCCAGCTCACCGTCGGCGCCAATGCCGACCGCCAGAAGCAGCACCGCACCGGCTACGAGAACTTCGTCGGCAGCACGCTGGGGGTGAAGGGCCGGCTGCGCCGCGACCAGGAGGACCAGGTGCAGAACGTGGACCAGTTCGCCCAGGCCTGGTGGCAGTTCAGCGAGCGCTGGTCGCTGCTGGCCGGGCTGCGCCACAGCCAGGTGCGGTTCCGGTCCGACGACGCCTACATCGTCGGCCGCAATCCGGACGACAGCGGCAGCACCGATTATTCGGCGACCACGCCGGTGGCCGGGGTGGTGTTCCGCGCCACTGACGACCTGCGCTTCTACGCCTCGGCCGGCCGCGGCTTCGAGACGCCGACCTTCAACGAGCTGGGCTATCGCAACGACGGCGGGGCCGGCCTGGCGCTGGACCTGTCCGCGGCCAGGAGCGAGAACCTGGAACTGGGCGCGAAATGGCGCGACCAGGCCGGCGCGGCCTGGGAAGCGGCGCTGTTCCGCGCCAATACCGACGACGAACTGGCGGTGGCCAGCAACACCAACGGCCGCAGCACCTACCGCAACATCGGCCGCACCCGCCGCCAGGGCGCCGAGGCCAGCTACCTGCTGCCGCTGGGCGACACCGCGCAGCTGCAGCTGTCCTACACCTGGCTGCAGGCGACCGTGCGCCAGGCCTACCTGACCTGCGCCAGCAGCGGCTGCGCCACGCCCACCGCGCGGGTGGCGGCCGGTTCGCGCCTGCCCGGGGTGCCGCGCCAGCAGTTCTTCGCGCGCTGGCAGTGGCAGCCGCGCGCGTGGCAGTTCGCGGTCGAAGCGGTGGCCGCCGGCGACACCGTGGCCAACGACCTGGCCACCGAGACCGCCCCCGGCTACGCGCTGCTGAACCTGGAGGCCTCGCGCCGCTGGAGCACGGCGCATGGCGCGCTGCGCACCTTCGCGCGCATCGACAACGCGCTCGACCACGCCTACATCGGCTCGGTCATCGTCAACGACAGCAATGGCCGCTACTACGAGCCGGGACCGGATCGCGGCTATACGGTCGGGTTGCAGTGGGATTTCGCGCATTGAGGCGGCTTTCGAAGTAACGCCCTCCCCTCGGCACCATGATCCTGTTCGGAAGGTGCCCGGCAGGGACGGGCGAACGTCGCAGGCGTTCAGCGCGTACCTGTCCCCTGCCCTCACGGCCATCCCCGCCCCGCTTTGGAGACGCTGATGAAAACCGCATTGCTGCTGGCGCTCGCCGTCCTCGCACCGGCCACCGCGCTGGCCGCTTCCGTCACCGGCACGCTGGTCGGCGGAGGCGGCGTCGACGACATGACCATCGTCGTGCGCGCGGCCGATGGCCGGGAAGTCGAAGCGTATTGCGCGACCCGCTGCGGCGACTGGTTCGTCGCCGAGCCGGAGAGCGACGTGTTCGCGCTCAACAAGGCATTCAAGGGCAAGCGGGTCGCGCTGGACTACGCGACCGAAGCCAACGGCGACCGGATCGCCGGCCCGGGTCCGGACGACCGGCTGCTGTTCGTGAAAAGCGTGCGCATCGTTCCGTGAGGCCGTGTTCGCACGACGCGGCTTCTCGCGGACGTCGGTGGCGCGAAGTGCAGCCGTGGTGCGTCTGCGCGTAAGCGCAAGCCATGCCGCACGCAGCGCATGACATATGCGCTTTTCACAAACGGCCGCTAGCGACGCTTAGGTGGGAGCACCGATCGAACGGCGGTCCGACCTGCGCACCGAGGCATGCGTCAGCTCGCGTGCCACGCCGCATGCCGCGCGACAGGTGCCGCCGCATGGATGGTCCGTGCAGGCGCCGACCTCGCGAGACGTTGCCGTGGAAGAAAAACTCGATCGCTTGCTGGCCGACATCGCGCACCTCAAGCAGAAGCTGGAGGCGGACAAGACCGTGGCCGAGCGCATTTTCTGGGTCATGGAGAAGACGCTGGCGCCGCTGGCGATCGCGGTGCTGGCGTTCTGCGGCAACACCGCCGCCGACAAGATCTCCGCTGGCCAGCTGGCGCTGGCCAGGCTCGGCGTGCAGGCCAAGCAGAACGAATTCGCACGCACGCTGCAGAGCAAGTACGTCGAACTGTTCTATGCCGACATCACCTCGGGCGATCCCGAGCGGCAGGGCAATGCGCTGGGCCTGCTGCGGCTGATGGATCCGGGCCTGGCGCTGCAGCTGGCCACGTTCGTGGCGGCCAACCCCGCCGCGTCGCCGTCGATCAAGACCCAGGCCGAGGCCACCCGGCAACAGATCCAGCGCGACAACGGGAACGGGGCACCGGCAGCGAACGCGCCAACGCTGCCCTCGCCGGCCGCCGCGTCGCCGTCGCTCCCGCCTGCGCGGCCGCGTTGATGCGCGAGGGTGCATTGCGCCCGTGCATCCGATGCGGAGCGATGGCCATCGTGCGCGAGCGCCGCGATCGAATCGGAATGCCGTGGCCGCCCGCAGCGAATCACGTCAGGCAGGTGCCGCGATCCGATGCGCGGGCCGGGAGACACGACACAGCCGCGATAGGCGAAGTGCCGTGACGAAAATCAGAAAATCCCCCTCGTTCCGTCTACAAAACACGGTTGAGGTGTCTACCGGCCACGGCTGGTTCGCTGGCGGCTGCGGCGCCGGCGGGATTAGTTTAAAGCCGCGTTTCGAAGGACCCATCCACACCTCAATCGATGCATCGCCGGAGAGAGCACATGGCAGAGAAAGCCGACAAGGCCGTCCTGGCCGAGGGCGTCAGCGCGACGCTCTATCAGGGCACGTTCGTCGTCAACAACGGCACCGGGCAGACCATCACCAACGTCAGCGTCAAACACACCTGCGGAAATTTCGTCAACACATCGGTTGCCGTGTCGCTGGCGCCGGGCGAGTCGGCCCCGCCGGTGAAACTGGAAGCGCAGACCGGTTCCAACGACTACTGGAGCCTGTCGTTCCAGATGGGCAACGTCTCGCGCAGCCGCAGCAGCAAGCAATGCAATTACGAGACCGAAGATGCGCCGAACACCTGCGTCATCGCCCTGTACGACGACAGCTTCAGCGTGATCACGCCGAAGAGCTCGCCGTGCCTCAACAACGCCTACGACTGAGCGCAGCCGGCAGCGCGTCGCCCTCGCAGGCGACGCGCTGCCGATGCCGCGTCGCGTCCGGCAAGCGCGGGCGTCGGCACGCCTCTGGCACGGCGTGGCGCATGCGGCGCGCAGGAGATCTTCATGTAGGAGCGACGTCAGTCGCGACAGGCTCTACCGGGAATTCCTGTCGCCACGGAAGTCGCTTCTACACGGGGCATTTCTACGCATCGGAATGCGCCAGTGCCGCAGCGATGCAGGGACAACGGCAGTGCCTGCACGCGCGATCGCTCAACCCGCGCCGAGTCCGAGCCGGCGGTACAGCGTGCTGCGGCTGACGCCGAGCTGGCGCGCGGCGCGGGCGACGTTGCCGCCGCAGGCGTCGAGCGCCTGGCGCATCGCCGCCAGGGCGAGGCTGTCCAGATCGGTCGCGTGCGGTGAGGCGCTCGCAGGCATCGCCGGCAGTTCGCCGGGCGATCCGCCCTGCCCTGGCACCGCATCGCCGCCGGCCGCGCGCATGCCGCGCGCCGCGCCGGGCAGGTAGGCCGGCAACGCGTCGACGTCCACCACGGCACCGGCGTCGCTCAGTGCCACCAAGGTCCGCAGGCAGGCCACCAGCTGGCGCAGGTTGCCGGGCCACGGATAGGCGCTCAGCGTGGCCAGTGCTGCATCGGTCAGGCGCCGGCCCTGCCCCACCCGCGCCCACAGTTCCTGCACCAAGCCGCGCCGATCCGGATGCACGCTCAGCGCCGGAATCTGCACGCTGTGATGGGCGATGCGGTAATACAGGTCGGGGCGGAAACGCCGCTCGGCCATCGCCTCGTCCAGGTCGCGGTGGGTAGCGCAGATCAGCGCGAAATCCAGCTTCACCGGCTTGCCGCCGCCCAGCGGCAACAGTTCGCGTTCCTGCAGCACGCGCAGCAGGCGCGGCTGTAGCGCCGGCGGCATGTCGCCGATCTCGTCCAGGAACAGCACGCCGCCGTCGGCCTGGCGCAGCAGGCCGGGGCTGCCGTGCTTGCGCGCGCCGGTGAAGGCGCCGTCCTCGTAGCCGAACAGTTCGGCTTCGATCAAGCCTTCCGGCAGCGCCGCGCAATTGACCGCGACGAACGGCTTGCCGGCGCGCGCGCTGCGCCGATGCAGTTCGCGCGCGAACACTTCCTTGCCGGTGCCGGTCTCGCCCTGCACCAGCACCGGCAACTGCGCATCGAGCACGCGCCGCGCGCGTTCCAGCGCCAGCTCCTGCGCGGCATCGAACAGCGGCGCATCGGCGCCGTGCTGCGCGCGCGTGGCCGCGGACACGGTGATCGGCGGCTGCTGCGAACGCCGCCGCGGCCGCACGTCGCCGATGCTGTCGACGCGCCCGTGCAGGGCGCGGCCCTGCAGGTCGAACACGCTGCCCTGCTGGCGCAGCCGCGACAGCGGTTCTTCGAACAAGGCCGCATAGGGCGCGCGGCCCAGGTCGTGCCGCTCCAGTCCGAACAGGCGCAAGCCGGCCTGGTTGGCCGCGACCAGCTTGCCGTTGCGGAACGCGAGCAGGCCTTCGCGCGCCGTGCCGAGCAGCGCCGCATCGTGGTGCACGCGCAGCAGTTCGCAATCGGCGATGCCGTCGTCGAAATAGCGGTGTTCGATGCTGGCCACCGCCATCCGCGCCAGTCCCAGCGCGTGCATGTGCTGCACGCTGGCGTCGCCGGAAATGTCCAGCACGCCGGCCAGCTGGCCGTAGGGATCGAAGATCGGCACTGCGGCGCAGCTGAGGATCTGGTGCGGCGCGAAGTAATGCTCGCCGCCGCGCACTTCCACCGAGCGGCTCTCGACGATGGCGGTGCCGATCGCGTTGGTGCCGACCTGGGTCTCGCTCCAGCACGCGCCCGGCATCAGCGCCACGCGCCCGGCCTTGTCGAGGAAGCCCGGGCTGCCTTCGGCGTCGAGGATCCAGCCGGCCTCGTCGGTCAGCAGCACGATGCTGCCGGTGGCGGCGGCATCGCCGGCCAGGCCTTCCAGTTCGGCGCGGGCCAGCCGCCACAGGCGCTCGTGCGCTTCGCGCAATTCGCGCAGGCGCGGCGCGCTGACCGGCTCGATCGGCGGCGTGCCCTGCGCGGGCAGGCCCAGACGCTGGCAGCGCTGCCACGACTGCAGGATGGTGTCCGGTACCTGGCCGACCGGGGCGCCGCCGCGCTCGAAGAAGATCCGGCGGGCGTGGCCAAGCTGGTGCTGCGATTGCTGTTGCGCCATGACGGCTCCGCTGTCGCAAATTGCGACAGGTGTTGGGACAGGTGTTTCGATAAACACCACATCCGCCGCCTGCGCGCAATCGGCACGCGTGACGCGCTGCAACAGGAATGGCGCCGCCGTGTCGATTGGCCGCGGCGCGCGGCCATGACGCGGCGCAACAGCGAAAACCTGGCATCGCTCTTGCGGTTACCGCCTACCTGGATGGGCCTGTGCCCCTTCCTTTCCCACCGCCGCAGGAGACCCCGATGAACGCCGTCACCACCGCCAAGCCGCATGCCACCGATCCGCAGTCCATCTTCAAGTCGCGCTACGGCAATTTCATCGGCGGACAATGGGTGGAACCCAAGAGCGGCCGCTACTTCGACAACAGCACGCCGATCACCGGCAAGGTGTTCACCTCGGTGGCGCGCTCCGACGCGCAGGACATCGAGGCCGCGCTCGACGCCGCGCACGCGGCCAAGGACGCCTGGGGCAAGACCTCGGCCACCGAGCGCAGCAACGTGCTGTTGAAGATCGCCGATCGCATCGAGCAGAACCTCGAGCTGCTGGCCTATGCCGAGACCTGGGACAACGGCAAGCCGCTGCGCGAGACGCTCAACGCCGACGTGCCGCTGTGCGCCGACCACTTCCGCTACTTCGCCGGCGCCATCCGCGCGCAGGAAGGCGGCATCTCGGAGATCGACAGCGACACCATCGCCTACCACTTCCACGAGCCGCTGGGCGTGGTCGGGCAGATCATCCCGTGGAACTTCCCGCTGCTGATGGCGTGCTGGAAGCTGGCGCCGGCGATCGCCGCCGGCAACTGCGTGGTGATGAAGCCGGCCGAGCAGACCCCGGCCTCGATCCTGGTGCTGATGGAGGTGATCGGCGACCTGCTGCCGCCGGGCGTGCTCAACGTGGTCAATGGCTTCGGTCTGGAAGCGGGCAAGCCGCTGGCCAGCAGCCCGCGCATCGCCAAGATCGCCTTCACCGGCGAGACCACCACCGGCCGGCTGATCATGCAGTACGCCAGCCAGAACCTGATCCCGGTGACGCTGGAACTGGGTGGCAAGTCGCCGAACATCTTCTTCGCCGACGTGATGGCCGAGGATGACGATTTCCTGGACAAGGCGATCGAAGGCTTCGTGCTGTTCGCGTTCAACCAGGGCGAGGTGTGCACCTGCCCGTCGCGCGCGCTGATCCAGGAATCGATCTACGACAAGTTCATGGAGAAGGCGCTCAAGCGCGTGGCCGCGATCAAGCAGGGCAATCCGCTGGATCCCAACACCATGGTCGGCGCGCAGGCCTCCAGCGAGCAGCTGGAGAAGATCCTGTCCTACATCGACATCGGCAGGCAGGAAGGCGCCGAGGTGCTGATCGGCGGCGAGCGCAACGCCCTCGACGGCGAGCTGGCCGGCGGCTTCTACGTCAAGCCGACGGTGTTCAAGGGCCACAACAAGATGCGCGTGTTCCAGGAGGAGATTTTCGGGCCGGTGGTGTCGGTGACCACGTTCAAGGACGAGGCCGAGGCGCTGGCGATCGCCAACGACACCTTGTACGGACTGGGCGCCGGCGTGTGGAGCCGCGATGCGTCGCGGCTGTACCGCATGGGCCGCGCGATCCAGGCCGGGCGGGTGTGGACCAACTGCTACCACGCCTATCCGGCGCACGCTGCGTTCGGCGGCTACAAGCAGTCGGGCATCGGCCGCGAGAACCACAAGATGATGCTCGACCACTACCAGCAGACCAAGAACCTGCTGGTGAGCTACTCGCCGAAGGCGTTGGGGTTCTTCTGAGTCCGGCCGCGTCGCCGGGGCCGCCGCGCTCAGCGGTGGCCCCGCGCGTCGCCCGTGCTCACGCCGGACGTCGCGCTGCCGGCGCATGGTGACGCACGCCATTGCCATGTGTGTCTGCCTGTCGCCCTGGTCGCGGCGCGCGCGTGCGGCTCGACCTGCCGTGGTTGCGCCATGGCGCCGCAGCGGACGTCGCTTCCTGATTTGGATCAAAGCGCGCCATCGCCGGATCAGCGATGGTGCTGTCACCCGTTCTCCCAAGGAGTGCTGCATGAACAAGACGATGAAAGCCGCCGTGGTGCGCGAATTCGGCAAGCCGCTGACGATCGAGGAAGTGGAGGTGCCGCGGCCGCAGGCCGGCGACATCCTGGTCAAGATCGAAGCCTGCGGCGTGTGCCATACCGACCTGCATGCGGCCGAGGGCGACTGGCCGGTGAAGCCGAACCCGCCGTTCATTCCCGGCCACGAGGGCGTGGGCCATGTGGTCGCGGTGGGCGCCGGCGTGGGCCACGTCAAGGAAGGCGACCGGGTCGGCATTCCGTGGCTGTATTCGGCCTGCGGGCATTGCGAGCATTGCCTGGGCGGCTGGGAGACGCTGTGCGAGGCGCAGCAGAATTCCGGCTACTCGGTCAACGGCGGCTTCGCCGAGTACGCGCTGGCCAACGCCGACTACGTCGGCCATCTGCCGAAGAACATCGGCTTCGTCGAGGTCGCGCCGATCCTGTGCGCCGGCGTCACCGTGTACAAGGGCCTGAAGGTCACCGACACCAAGCCCGGCAACTGGGTGGTGATCTCCGGCATCGGCGGGCTCGGCCACATGGCCGTGCAATACGCCAAGGCGATGGGCCTGAACGTGGCCGCGGTGGATGTGGACGACGCCAAGCTGGCGCTGGCCAGGCGCCTGGGCGCCACGGTGACGGTGAATGCGCTGACCACCGACCCGGTGGCCTACCTGAAGAAGGAGATCGGCGGCGCGCACGGCGCCCTGGTCACCGCGGTGTCGCCGAAGGCGTTCGAGCAGGCGATCGGCATGGTCCGCCGCGGCGGCACGGTGTCGCTGAACGGGCTGCCGCCGGGCCAGTTCCCGCTGGACATCTTCGGCATGGTGCTCAATGGCGTGACCGTGCGCGGCTCCATCGTCGGCACCCGCCTGGACCTGCAGGAATCGCTGGACTTCGCCGAGCAGGGCAAGGTCGCCGCGACCGTGGCCACCGCCACGCTGGAGAACATCAACGAGGTGTTCGCCCGCATGCGCGCCGGCCAGATCGAAGGCCGCATCGTGCTGGACATGGCCGCCTGATGGACGCCGCCACGCCCGTCTCCGGCGTGCCGCTGCAGGTGCTGGCGACGTTGCCGGCGCTGCAGCTGATCGACACGCTGCGCGCGCGACATGGCCCGTTGCTGTTCCACCAGTCCGGCGGCTGTTGCGACGGGTCCTCGCCGATGTGCTATCCGCAGGACGATTTCATCGTCGGCGACCGCGACGTGCAACTGGGCGAGATCGGCGGCGCGCCGTTCTACATCAGCGCCTCGCAGTTCGAATACTGGAAGCACACCCAGCTGATCATCGACGTGGTGCCGGGGCGCGGCGGCATGTTCTCGCTGGAGAACGGCGAGGGCGTGCGCTTCCTGGTGCGCTCGCGGCTGTTCGGCGACGCGGAGTATGCGGCGTTGCAGGCGGCGGGGAAGGTGTGAGAAGCCGGGATTGGGGATTGGGGATTCGTTGACGGCGGGAGCTGCCGAAGGACTGTAGGAGCGGCTTCAGCCGCGACAGGAGCTGTCGATTCATGCAGCCTGTCGCGGCTGAAGCCGCTCCTACAGGGGCGATGGCGCTGGCCTATGGGGCCTTGGACGGCACGAACGGCGAGACCGGATCGCTGGCCGGGAAGGTCTCTTCCAGCGCCTCGTCTTGGTTGGCGTCGGCGTGGTGCTTGTGCGCGTGCTCCTCGCTGGCGCTATCTGCCGCGTTGCCGTCGGGCGCAGGGCGGCCCGCGCCGGTGCGCGGCTCGTGTTCGACGATGGTGTCGGGGCGGTCGCCGGCGCCGCGGTCCTCGCGGTCCTGGGCGGCGCGCTTGCCGCGTTGTTCGCCGGGAACCGGGTCGTTGCGACGCAGCGGGTCGGTGGGTGTGGACATGGCCGATTCCTCCTGTTGGGGTTGGGAACGTGCGTACAGTGCAGCGCGATGGCGGTGAAGCCGCTGCGAATCGCAATGCGTCCACATCGCTGTCACGAACGCCTAACGGCGCCGGCGCTACTGCTGCCCATCCCCATGCCGCCGATGCCGCCCGGAGCTTCCGCCATGTGCCCCAGCGCCCGCCCCGATCCACTGTTGTTCAATGCCCACTTGGATCCGTTGCCGGCCATGCTGCCGCACGGTCCCGACGCTGCAGGTCCGCGTCCGCACGACGCCGCGGACTACCGCCAATACAGCCTGGCCGACTATCGCCAGCGCCGCGACCGCCACGGCACCCCGTGGCGCGACCTGTGCCCGGCCTATGCGTTCGCGCTGCGCACCCATGCCGGCGGCTGGCCACGCGCGCCCATGGCCGACACCGACGGCGAACTGGCCGCGCATTGGGAGCAGGTCCGCGGCGAATCGCAGCTGGACTGGGGCCAGGCACGGCCGGTGATCGAGGATGCGTGGCAGGCGCTGGACCATCTGCCGGCGCCGGCACTGCACCTGGAGGCGCACTGATGGCGCGTCCGATCTGGACCGGCACCCTGTCTTTCGGCCTGCTCAACGTGCCGGTGGCGCTGATGTCCGGCGAACGCCGCGTCGACCTGCACTTCCGCATGCTCGATGCGCGCGACAAGCGCCCGATCCGCTTCGAGCGGGTCAACGCCGACACCGGCGAAGAGGTGCCGTGGAAGGACATCGTCAAGGCGTTCGAATACAGCAAGGGCAACTACGTGGTGGTCGAGCAGAAGGACATCGCCTCGGCCGCGCCGGAAAGCCACGAGACGGTGGAGGTCGAGGCCTTCGTCGACGCCGCCGACATCGACCTGCGCTATTTCGAGAAGCCCTACGTGCTGGTGCCGGGCAAGAAGGCGGAGAAGGGCTATGTGCTGCTGCGCGAGACGCTGCGCGCCACCGGCAAGGTCGGCATCGCGCGGGTGGTGATCCGCACCCGCGAATACCTGTCGGCAGTGCTGCCGCAGGAAGACGCGCTGGTGCTGATCCTGCTGCGCTATCCGCAGGAACTGGTCGCGCTGGACGACTACACGCTGCCCAGCGGCAAGGCCGCCGACTACCGGATCAGCGCCAAGGAAACCGAGATGGCCGCACAGCTGATCGACTCGATGTCCGGCAAGTGGGACCCGGCGTCCTATCACGACGAATTCCGCGAGCGCCTGCAGGCGGTGATCCAGAAACGGATCAAGGCGCAGGAAGGCACCGCGCAGGTGGACGACGAAGCCGACACGCCGCAACGCGAGGATGCCGCCACCAACGTGGTCGATTTCATGTCGCTGCTGCAGAAGAGCCTGGACGCCAAGCGCCGCACTCCGGCGAAGAAGGCGGAGGCGGCGCTGCCGGTCAGCAAGACCGCGAAGAAGCCGGCCAGGAAAGCGGCGAAGAAGGCCGCCAAGCCCGCCGCGAAATCCGCGGCCAAGGCCAAGCCGGCGAAGAAGACCGCCGCAAGCAAGGCGCCGGCGCGGCGCAAGGCGGGGTAGGGCGCGATGACGCTGCGCGAGTACGCCCGCAAACGCCGCTTCGGCGCGACCCCGGAACCGGCCGACGACAGCGTCGCGACGCCGTCGCGGCGCCCGATCTTCGTGGTGCAGCTGCACCACGCCAGTTCGCGCCACTACGATTTCCGCCTGGAAGCCGATGGCGTGCTGAAGAGTTGGGCAGTGCCGAAGGGCCCGTCGCTGCGGGTCGGCGAAAAGCGCCTGGCGGTGCAGGTGGAAGACCATCCGCTGTCCTATGCCGGCTTCGCCGGCGATATTCCCGAGGGCCATTACGGTGCAGGCCATGTCGACGTGTTCGACCACGGAACATGGTCGTGCGACGGCGAACCGCTGGCCGCGATCGCCGCCGGCAAGCTGGATTTCGTGCTGCACGGCGAGCGCCTCAACGGCAACTGGAAACTGGTGCGCACCGCGTTGCGCGGCAAGCAGCCGCAGTGGCTGCTGATCAAGCGCGACGACGCGTTCGCCGCCGATCGCGATGCCGACGACCTGCTGCAGGAGCCGGTCTCCGCGCCTGCGCCGAAGCGCGCGGCCAAGGCCGCCAAGCCCACCAAGGCCGGCAAGGCCTCCAAGCGTGCGCGCGATGCAGCCCCGGCCAAGCCTGCCGCCGCTGGCGCTGCGGCCCCGTCGGCCGCGCGGCCGCGGCGCAGCGATGCGGCCTGGCGCAAGCGCGCACTGGCGCTGGACGGTGCGCGCGATCGCCCGTGTCCGCCAGGCGAGCGCGCGCAGCTGACGCTGCTGCGCGACCGCGCCCCCGACGGTGCGCAATGGCTGCACGAGATCAAGTGGGACGGCTATCGCCTGCTCGCCGATCTCGATGCCGGCCAGGCGACGCTGCGTTCGCGCAACGATCAGGCCTGGACCGAGACCTTCCCCGAGGTCGCGCACGCGGTGCAGGCGTTGCCGGTGAGCGAGGCGCGGCTGGATGGCGAACTGGTGGTGCTCGATGCCGATGGCCGCAGCGATTTCTCCGCCTTGCAACGGGTCATCGAGGGAAGTTCCAAGCAGCCGCTGCGCTACCTGGTGTTCGACCTGCTCGGCATGGCCGGCGTGGACCTGCGCGAGGTCCCGCTGCTGCAGCGCAAGCAACTGCTGCGCGCGCTGCTCGGCGACACGCCTGGCGTGCTGGCCTACAGCGATCACGTGCTCGGCCATGGCCCGGAGGTGTTCGCCGCGGCGGCGGCGAAGGGCTACGAAGGCGTAGTCAGCAAGCGCGCGGACGCGCGCTATCACGGCGGCCGCGGCGGCGACTGGGTCAAGACCAAGCACGAGAACAGCGACGATTTCGTCATCGTCGGCTATACCGATCCCAAGGGCGCGCGCAGCGGCTTCGGTTCCTTGCTGCTGGCGCAGCGCAGCGATGGCGGCTTGCGCTATGTCGGCCGGGTCGGCACCGGTTTCGACGAATCGGGCCTGCGGCGCTTGCTTGCGCAGCTGCAGGCGCTGCACAGCGAGCAGGCAGTAGTGGACATTCCCGCGCATGCGCCGTTCCCGCGGCGCAGCGTGCACTGGGTGCGGCCGCAACTGGTGGCCGAAGTCGCCTTCCGTGGCTGGGCCAAGGAAGGGTTGTTGCGCCAGGCCGCATTCAAGCGCCTGCGCGAGGACAAGCCGCTGCAGGATCTCGGCGGCGATCGTGCGCCGCCACCGGCGGCAGCCCCAGGCAGCCATGTCGTGGCGGCTCGCGCTGCGGCATCGGCGAAGAAGACCGCGCCGGCCGCGCGCGGGCCGGCCACGCCGGCAAAACGCAGCACATCCAAAGGCGATGCTACGAAAAACGGCGCCGCCAAGCGCAAAGCGGCAACTGCCAAGTCCGCGCCGCGCGCAAGCACCGCGGCGCGGAAGGTCGCTTCCTCCGCCAGCGCTGACGCCGATGCCGCGGCGGTCGTCATCACCCACCCCGAGCGCGTGGTGTACCCGGGTGCCGGCATCAGCAAGGGCGAGGTCGCCGATTACTACCGTGCCATCGCGCCATGGTTGCTGCAGGAAGTCGCTGGGCGTCCGCTGTCGTTGCTGCGCTGCCCCGATGGCGCCGGCGGCGAATGCTTTTTCCAGAAGCACAACAACCGCGCACTCGGCGAGCATGTACACGCGATCGCACTGAAGCAGAAGAGCGGCACCGAGGACTACCTGTACATCGACGATCTCGCCGGCCTGCTGGAGCTGGTGCAGATGAACACCCTGGAGTTGCATCCCTGGGGGTCGACCGTGGACGATCCCGAGCATCCCGACCGGCTGGTGTTCGACCTGGACCCGGGCGAGGGCGTGAGCTGGGCGCAGATCAAGGCCGCCGCGCGCGAGATCCGCACCCGCCTGCGCGAGACCGGGCTGGAAAGCTTCGTGCGCCTGTCCGGCGGCAAGGGCCTGCACGTGGTAGTGCCGATCGTGCCCGGCGCGGACTGGGAGCAGGCGCGCGATTTCTGCGAAGCCTTCGCCCAGGCGCTGACCGCGTCCGCGCCCGACCGCTACGTGGCCACGATGAGCAAGGCCAAGCGCACCGGGGTGATCTTCGTCGATTGGCTGCGCAACGGCCGTGGCAACACCAGCGTGTGTTCGTGGTCGCTGCGCGCGCGCGCGCACGCCACGGTGGCGGTGCCGCTGCGCTGGGAGGAACTGGCGCGGATCGCCTCGCCGCAGGCGTTCCCGCTGGCCAAGGCGCTGCAACGCGCCGCGCGTTTGCGCGAACATCCGTGGAAGGAGATGGACAAGCTGCGGCAGCGCTTGCCGGGGACGTGAAACGGCGATCGGGCGGATCGCCATGCGGTTGCCTGCGCATGGCAACTCCGGCAGGAGCCATAGCAGGTCACGTTGATCACCGATCGTGAAACGTCGACACGAAGACGGCGGCGATGCCCGCTGCCGATGCCGATGTCGGGTACGGTCGCTATCGATTGCGGCAGCTTCGTCTTCCCGGCTGCGGATGCCGTCGCGACTGAAGTCGCTCCTACAGGAAGCACCGCTTGCTACGGACGGGTTGGTCCTCGCGTCTCCACTGTAGGAGCGACTTCAGTCGCGACGAGCGGAGCCCCGATC
>NZ_JAFIWB010000016.1 GCF_017163705.1 Xanthomonas bonasiae | reverse complement strand
GTTCACGCCGCCATCCCTGGCGCGGCGCCACGTGCGCCGGAACCACCGGCCCGGCCATCCGTGGCCGGGCGTTCGGCGCCACATGCGCCATGGCGCATGAGCGTGGCGCCTCACCCAATCGCATTGGTGAGGTCGTACAGGGGGACGAGGACGGAAATGATCACCAGCCCGACCACCGAGGCCAGGACCAGGGTGATCAATGGCACCAGCGCGGCGAGCAGGCGGTCGATCGCCTGCGCGGTTTCCTGTTCGAAGGTATCGGCGGTCTTCAGCAGCATCGTGTCCAGCGCGCCGGATTCCTCGCCGACCTGGATCATCTGCAGCGCCAGCCGCGGGAAGCGCTTGCCCTTGGACAGCGACGCCGACAGGCCGTGGCCGTTCTTGACGTCGTCGGCCGCGGCGCCGACGTCGGCGGTCAGCGCCAGGTTCGACAGCACATTGCGCGAAATGCCCAGCGCGGCCAGCAGCGGCACGCCGTTGCGCAGCAGCGTGCCCAGGGTGCGGGTCAGCCGCGCGGTTTCCAGCCGCGCGATCAGCACGCCGATGAAGCGCTGCTTGAGCAGCCAGGCGTCGAAGCTGGCGCGGAACACCGGATCGCGGCGCTTGCGGTCCACCGCCAGCAGCGCCAGCCCGGGCACCACCAGCAACAGGATCCACCAGTCGCGCACGAACAGGCCCACGCTCAGCACCGCCTGGGTGAACCACGGCAGCTGCACGTCCAGGCTCTCGTACATCAGCGCGAACTGCGGCACCACGTAGCCGAGCAGGAACAGCAGCGCGCAGCCGACCACGCTGACCAGGATCGCCGGATAGATCAGCGCGTTGATCACCCGCCCCTTCAGCTCGCGGCTGCGCTCCAGGTATTCGGCCAGGCGCTGCAGCGTGTCGTGCAGGCTGCCGCCGGCCTCGCCGGCGCGGACCATGTTGATGTACAGGCGCGAGAACAACCCATGCTGCCGCTCCAGCGCGGTGGACAGCGGCGCGCCGCCGCGCACCGCATCGCGGATATCGCCGACGGTGCGCTTGGAGCGCTCGTCCTCGGGCAGTTCGAGCAGGATCGTCAGCGCGCGGTCCAGCGGCTGGCCGGCGCCGAGCAGGGTCGCCAGTTGCTGGGTGAACTGCACCAGCGCCGCGCCGTCGAACGGCTTGGGCCGGAACAGGCCGCGCAGCGAGGTGCCGCCGCCCTGCGCCGCGAGCTTGGCCTCCATCGGCATATGCCCCTGCTCCTGCAGGCGCAGCGCCACCTCGGCGTCGCTGGCGGCCTCCATCTGGCCTTCCAGGATCTCGCCGTGCGGGTTGAGCGCTTTGTAGCGGTACAGGGGCATCAGGGCTGGGAATGGGGAATGGGGAATGGGGAGTCGGAAAGCAGGCTGCGCGCGTGCCGGCGCGAACGCCGCAGCCCCACTGCGCCGCTGCGCGCTGCCGCGCCGGGGACGGTGCGCATCAGGTTTCCTCCGTCACGCGCAGCACTTCCTCGATCGTGGTCTGGCCGCTGAGCGCCTTGCCGATGCCGTCCTCGTACATCGTGCGCATGCCTGCCTCGCGCGCCAGCTGTTCGATCTCGCCCATGCCGGCGTGGCGCATCACCGCGCGGCGCAGCGCGTCGTTCATCACCAGGAATTCCATGATCGTGGTGCGGCCCAGGTAGCCGGTCGGCGCGATCGCCGAGGGCCGCGGGCGGAACAGGAAAATGTCGCCCTCGGGCTGCAGCCGGCGCAGTTCGAACTTCTCGATCTCCTCCGGCGAGGCCGCATAGCGCTCGGCATGGGTCGGCTCCAGCCGCCGCACCAGGCGCTGCGCCAGGATGCCGTTGATGGTGGAGGTCAGCAGATAGTCCTCCACGCCCATGTCGAGCAGGCGGGTGATGCCGCCGGCGGCGTTGTTGGTATGCAGGGTGGACAGCACCAGGTGGCCGGTCAGCGCCGACTGGATCGCGATGCGCGCGGTTTCCAGGTCGCGCATTTCGCCGATCATGATGATGTCCGGGTCCTGGCGCACGATGCTGCGCAGCGCGTGCGAGAAATCCAGCCCGATCTGCGGCTTGGCCTGGATCTGGTTGATGCCCTCGATCTGGTATTCGACCGGATCCTCGACGGTGATGATCTTGACGTCGGCGGTATTGAGCTGGCTCAGCGCGGTGTACAGCGTGGTGGTCTTGCCCGAGCCGGTGGGGCCGGTGACCAGCAGGATCCCGTGCGGCTGCTCCAGCACCTTGCGGAACTGCGGCAGGAACGCGTCGGTGAAGCCGAGCCGGTGGAAGTCGAACACCACCGTCTCGCGGTCGAGCAGGCGCATCACCACGCTCTCGCCGTGCGCGGTGGGCACGGTGCTCACGCGCAGGTCCAGTTCCTTGCCCTGCACGCGCAGCATGATGCGTCCGTCCTGCGGCAGGCGGCGTTCGGCGATGTTGAGCTTGGCCATGATCTTGACCCGGCTGATCACCGCCGCGGTCAGGTTGGCCGGCGGGCTTTCGCCGTCGATCAGCACGCCGTCGACGCGGTAGCGCACCTTCAGCCGGTTCTCGAACGGTTCGATGTGGATGTCCGAGGCGCGCAGTTCCACCGCGCGCTGGATCACCAGGTTCACCAGCCGGATCACCGGCGCTTCCGAGGCCAAGTCGCGCAGGTGCTCGATGTCGTCGGCCGCCGTGCTGTCGCCGTCGGCGGTCTCCACGATCGCGCCCATCGCGCTGCGGCCCTGGCCGAACCAGCGCTCGATCAGGTCGTCGATCTCCGAGCGCAGGCCGACCCGCGGCAGCACCTGGAAACCGGTGGCCAGGCGCACCGCATCGGCGGCATAGGCCTCGTGCGGGTCGGACATCCACAGTTCCAGCACGCCGTCGCGCTCGCCCAGCGGGCACACGTGGAATTGCTTGAGGAAGCGCAGCGACAGCGGCTGCGCCTCGGGCAGGTGCTCCGGCGCGGTGGCCGGCAATTGCTTGGCGTCGAGCAGCGGCAGGCCCAGCACTTCGGCGCTGACCTCGGCATGGTCGCGTTCGGAGACCAGCCCCAGCCGCGCCAGCAGCGACAGCAGGCCGCCGCCGGATTCGCGCTGCAACTGGCGCGCGCGCAGCAGGTCGCCCTCCTTGAGCCGGCCCTTGGCCAGCAACGCATCGACGATGCGCGCCTCGGGCGTATCGACAGCGGCAGCAGTGTCCTTGACGAGCGCGTTCACACAATCCCTCCAGAGTGTGCGGCGACTTTAGCAGTTCGGCGCGACCTGCCGCCCGCCCGCGCCGCATCGGCCCGCCGCACTGTCTACGACGCCGTGGCGGCGCGGCACGCCGTCATTGGCGTGACATACGCGGCGCGCAGCATCGCGCGTTGCGGCGCGTTGCGGCGCGTTGCGGCGCGTTGCGGCGCGTTGCGGCGCGTTGCGGCGCGGTGTGCACGCCGCGCGCGGCACCGGCGTTGCAGCGCACAAGCGCAACGGACAGTGGCGCACGCTTGCGCAGCGGCCGTTGCGCCGGCAACGGCAGCGACCGGCGCGCTCGAGGTTCTCAGCTCCAAAACGCAGGAAACCCGGCCGGAGCCGGGTTTCCTGGGTCACTCCGGCGCCGTTGCCGGCGCCGTCCAGCGCACGCTTACTGGCGCGCGACCAGGCTGACGCCGCTGTAGCTCGAGGTGCCGACCAGCTTGACGTAGTAGGTGCCGGCCTGCGGCGCGGTGAAGCGCACCGTCTCGTTGTTGCCCGGACGCGCCGACTTGGCGTCGTAGCTGGTGGTGCTGGGCTCCTTGTCGAAGCTCACGTACAGCGACACGTTGCCGCTGCCGCCGTAGGTGAGGAAGCTCAGCACCGCACCGGCCTCGGCCTCGAAGCTGTACAGCACTTCGTTGCCTGCCGCACCGGTCAACCCGGCCACCGCCACCTTGTTGGTCAGCGCAGTCGCCGGCGGCGCGCACTCTTCGGTCTGCGGGTCGCACGGCACTTCCAGCGCCTTGTCCAGCGCCGCCTTGGCATCGACGATGCCGGTACCGATCGGAGTGCTGGTCGGGATCGACACCGGGAACGGACGCGCGGTCTGCTTGAGCAAGGTTTCCAGCGCGGCCGGGGTCAGCGGCGCGTTGCCGGCGGCGATCACCGCGCTCTGCACCAGGGCCGCCACCGCCGCCACGTGCGGCGAGGCCATCGAGGTGCCGCCCATGCCCATGTAGGTGTAGTTGCCCGAGGTCGGCGTGGTCGCACCGGTATAGCCGTTCTGCCAGACGAAGCCGCCCGGGTTGCCGTCGACGCTGCCGCCGCCGCCCGGACCGGACAGGTCCACCGCCGCGCCATAGTTGGAGTAGTAGGCGATGCCGCCGGTGATGCGCGTCGCGCCGACCGCGATCACGTTGGCGCAGCTGGCCGGACGGAAGTTGGCCGCATTGCCGGCGCTGTTGCCGGCTGCCACCACCACCGTGGTGCCGCGCGCCACCGCGCCGTTGATCGCATCCTGGTACAGCGTGTCGCAGGTGCCGCTGCCGCCCAGGCTCATGTTGATGACCTCGGCCGGATTGGCGTTGGCCGGCACGCCGGCGACGGTGCCGCCGGAGGCCCAGGTGATCGCGTCGGCGATGTCGGACAGGTAGCCGCCGCACTTGCCGAGCACGCGCACCGGCAGCACCGTGGCGTTCGGCGCGACGCCGGCCATGCCGACACCGTTGTTGGTGGCCTCGGCGACGGTGCCGGCGACATGGCTGCCGTGCCAGGAGCTGTCCTCGGCGAGCGAGCCCGCATAGCACTCGTTGTCGTTCTCGACCCAGTCGCCGTAGTCCAGCGCGCCCGGCACGCGCGCGTCGGTCGGACGCCGCGAGGTCTCCGCATCGGAGATGAAGTCGTAGCCCTGCAGCAGGTTCACCGCCACGTCCGGATGGTTCGGCAGGATGCCGGTATCCAGCACCGCGACGACCACGCCATCGCCCTTGGACACGTCCCAGGCGGCCGGCGAGTTGATGCCGCCGGTGGCGCTGCTCAGGTGCCACTGGTACTGCGCGTACAGCGGGTCGTTGGGCACCAGCTGCGGCTGCTCCAGCGTCGCCTTGGGCAGCTCGGTGCGCTGCAGCTTGACGTCCACCTGCGCGTACTTGACCGCCGGGTCGGCGGCGATTTCCGCCACCACCTTGTCCACGTCGGCCTTGCTCAGCTTGCCCGACAGGCGGATCAGGTCGGCGCCCACGCCCAGGGTACGCACGTATTCGGCGCGCACGCTGGCGGCCGCGGCACGCGAGATGCCGTTGCTGCCGCCCAGGCTGGCGCGGGTCACGGCCGACTGCACCGCCGACAGCTTGGCGCTGCGGTCGCTGGCGGCGGCGCTGCCGGTGTTGTAGCGCACCACGATGCGGCTGGAAGTCTGCGCGTCGGCCGGCGCGGCCTTGGCCGGTTGCTTGACCGGCAGCGACGCGGCACCGGCCGCGAATGCGCTCGAGGCCCCCAGCGACATCGCCAGCATGGCGGCGGCGATGGCATTGATACGGAGATTTTGCTTGTCGATCACGTTGACGTCCTCTTCAAAGTTTCGTGGATCAGGCGACTGTTGCGGCCGTAAAAAAAGCTCCTTTTTCCCGAATCCGTTGGCCGGCCCAGCCAAGGTCCTTAGGTCTGCCCCCTCAGGCCATTGCGTGGGCGGACGGCGGCGCGCGCCGCCGTCCGCGATGGCTCACCAGCCGAAGCCGGCGCCGATGCCGACCGAGCTGTCGTCGCCGCTGAACGCGCCGCCGATGGTCAGCGTGGCGCGCTCGCTGAAGGCGCGCTGGTAGCCCACCGACAGCGCCGACTCGCCGTTCTGGAAACCGACGCCGGCACCGACCCGGTTCTGGGTGCGGATGCCCGCCGCGCTGGTGGCCATGTTGAGCATCGCCGCGCTCATCGCGCCCTGCCGGTCGATGCGGCGATCCTGGTCGCGCAACCGCGCATCGACGTCGCCGCGCAGCACGTCGAAGCTGTCGGCCATCGTGTTGAAGCGCGTGTCGGTGTACGACTTGGCGGTGGCGACGCCGCTGTCGAGCTGGCTCTTGTTGACCGCATCGGTAGCCTGGGTGCCGGCGGCAACGTTGGCGACCTGGCGCTCGTTGCCGGCGCTGCCCACCGACACCGTGTTGGCGCGGTCGGCGACCGAGCCCTGGCCCAGCGCGACCGCACCCTGCGCCGTGGCGCTGGCGCCCTGGCCGAGCGCGGTGCCCGAGGCCGCAGTGACGCTGGCGCCCTCGCCCATCGCCACCGCATTGGTCGCCACCGCGGCGATGTGGCTGTTGGCGCCCACCGCGGTGCTGCCGTCGGCGTTGACCTTGGCGTTGCTGCCGATCGCGGTGTCGTTGGGGCCGTGCGCATAGGCGCTGCCGCCGATCGCGGTCCCGGTGACGTCATTGGCGCGCGCCGCGGTGCCGACCGCCGTCGCGCTCGTCCCCGCATCGGCCACGGCCGTCTCGCCGACCTGCGCGGTGGACGCGGTGCCGGACACGGTCGCCGACTCGGACACCGCCTGCGCGCTGGCCACGGTCGACTCCGGCTCGGCCACCGACGCCACGCTGGCGACACGCGCATTGCGTGCCACGCTGGCGGTACCGCCACTGCGCGCATCCAGTTCGCTGACCTTGCCGTCCAGCGCCGCCAGCGCATCGCCGACGTTGCTGTAGCTGGCGCCCTGGATCACGTAGGTCGGCGCCACGAACAGGCCTTGCGCGCCGAGTCCGGCGCCGCCGCCGAGGAACGTGGCCATGTTGCTCAGCGACTGGTACAGCTGGCTGCCGTTGATCGCCTCGGTGCTGCCGGCGGCGATGCTGCCCGCGGTCAGATTGACGATGCGCCGCGTGGCCGGGCCGCCGCGGCCGTTGCCGCTGCCCAGCGACACCGTGTCGGCCTCGTAGACGCGCGAACCGGCGCCCAGCGCGACCGCGTTGTCGGCCGACACGCCGGCATTGGCGCCGATCGCCACGCCGTTGCTGCCGCTGTTGCGGACGAAGCTGTTGTAGCCCAGCGCCACGCCGTTCTCGCCGATCGCATTGGTCTGCAGGCCGACGGCGGTGCTGCGCGCGCCGCTGGCCGAACTGCTGGCGCCCGACGCAGTCGCGCCGGCGCCGCTGGCGAGGCTGTCCACGCCCAGCGCGGTGCTGCGCAGGCCGCTGGCCGTGGCGCCGGCACCGGCCGCGGTGCTGTTCACGCCGCTGGCGCTGGCCACGCCGCTGCCCGAGCTCTGGAAGTTGGCGCTGGTTTCGCCGGCGGCCGCCGCCACCGCATCGAGCTGCGTCTTGTTCACCGCATCGGTGGCGTTGATCGCCGCGCCGACGTTGGTGATGCGACGCGTGGCCGGCGCGCTGACGCCGTTGCCGCCGCCCACCGACACCACGTTGGCCTCGCTGGCGCGCGAACCGGCGCCCAGTGCGACGCTGTTGCTGCCGCTGGCCCAGGCGCTGGTACCCAGCGCGGTGGCGTTGACGCCGCTGTAGGCGTAGGCATCCTGGCCGATCGCGGTGCCGCCCTGCGCGGTGGCCCAGGCGAACTGACCCACCGCGGTGGTCTGCGCCGCGGTGGCCCAGGCCGACGCGCCGAGCGCGGTCGCATCCTCGCCGGTGGCGCGCGAGCTGTAGCCCAGCGCCGACGCGTACGCGCCGGACGCGGTGCTGCCCCAGCCGAGTGCCGAGGCGTAGTCGCCCGCCGCCTCGGCGCCGTAGCCGAAGGCGCTGGTGCGAGTGCCGCTGGCGCTGCTGAACGCACCGACCGCGGTGCTGTAGTCGGTCGTGGCTTCGGCCTTGTAGCCGTTGGCGGTGGACTGCAGGCCGGCAGCGGTAGCGCCGGCGCCGCTGGCGCTGCTGAACGCGGCGGTGGCCTGCGCGCCCGCACCGAGCGCGGTGGCGCCGACGTCGCTGGCGGTGGTGGTGCCGTCGAGCAGCACGTTGCCGGCGTCGTCGGTGTAGTACAGCGAACCGCCGATCGCGGTGCTGGACTCGCCGGTGGCGGTGGCGTTGTAGCCGGACGCGGTGGCGTACTGCGCGCCGGCCAGCGCGCCGCTGCCGAACGCCGAGGCGCCGGTGCCGAAGGCGTTGGACGCCTCGCCGGCGGCGGTAGCGTAGTTGCCCTCGACATAGCTGCCGACGTCGTCGGCCGGCTCTGCGCCGCCGTTGGCCTTGAACTGTTTGCCGGTGGCATCGGCGGACTGCTTGACCGCATCCAGCTGCGCGACGTTGACCGCATCGGTGTCTTCGGTACCGGCGGCGACGTTGGCGATCTGCCGCTCGCTGCCGACGCTGCCCACCGACACGGTGTTGTCGCGATCGGCCTCGGACAGCGCGCCCAGCGCCACGCTGTTGCTGGCGGAGGCATAGGCGCCGTAGCCGAAGGCGCTGGAATCGGCGGCGCTGGCGTAGGCCAGGCTGCCGATGGCGGTGCTGAAGTCGGCGGTGGCGCCGGCGCCGGCACCGAACGCCGACGAATTGGCACCGGAGGCTTCGGCCGGAATCAGCCCGA
This sequence comes from Xanthomonas bonasiae, assembly GCF_017163705.1. GTDB lineage: Bacteria > Pseudomonadota > Gammaproteobacteria > Xanthomonadales > Xanthomonadaceae > Xanthomonas_A > Xanthomonas_A bonasiae. The sequence goes on along the minus strand of NZ_JAFIWB010000016.1, from coordinate 103,236 downwards.
AGAACGAGGTGCCGCCGACCGCGACGCTCTCCTCGCCGGATGCCACGCTGTACTCGCCCACCGCCACGCTGCTGGTGCCGGAGGCGGTGGAGGCGACGCCGACCGCGGTGCCGTAGTCGCCGGCGGCGAGCGCGCCATAGCCCAGCGCCGAGGACAGGTAGCCGCTGGCTTCGCTGTAGCCGCCGAGCGCGGTGGCGCCGATGTTCGAGGCACTGCTGCGGAAACCGGTGGCCGTGGCCTGGTTGTCCGACGCCACCGCCTCGCTGCCGGTGGCAGTGGAGTAGGTACCGCTGGCCTGCGCACCGGCACCGCTGGCGCTGGCGCCGATCTCGCTGGCCAGCGCACCGTTGCCGATGGCGATGCTGTCCTGGCCCAGCGCCTGGCTGTCGCTGCCGAGCGCGACCGCATCGCTGCCGCTGGACACCGCGTTGAAGCCGATCGCGGTGGCCCCGGCCGCCAGCGCATTGGCGCCGCCGCCCAGCGCGGTGCTGCCGTCGCCGATCGCATTGGCCGCCTCGCCGGCGGCCAGCGCATTGTCGCCTTCGACATAGGCGCCGGCATCGCTGGCGTCGCCGCCGCTGGCCTGGAAGTACTTGCTGGTGGTTTCCGCCGCCTGCTTGACCGCATCGAGCTGGGCGACGTTGACCGCGTCGGTGGCTTCGGTGCCGGCGGCGACGTTGGTGATCTGGCGCTCGTTGCCGGCGCTGCCGACCGACACGCTGTAGGCGCGATCGGCCACCGAGCCTGCCCCCAGCGCCACGGCGTTGGAGGCGGTCGCCTCGCTGCCGGCGCCGATCGCCACCGCGCTTTCCGCATCGGCCAGGCTGTTGGTGCCCAGGGCGATCGTGTTGACCTGGTTGCCCAGCGCCTGGAAGCCCATCGCCACGCTGTAGTTGCCGTAGCCGAACGCGCCGCGGCCCACCGCGGTGGCGCTGAGGCCCGGTGCCCAGCTGTTGAAGCCGATCGAGGTGGCGCCGCTGCCGCTGGCCCACGCACCGGTGCCGAAGGCCGAGGCATTGGTGCCCGTCGCCCACGCCGAGGCGCCGAACGCCGAGGCGCCGTCGGCGGTGGCCCAGGCATAGGCGCCGCTGGCGCTGGCGTCGTCGCCGCTGGCCCAGGCGTTGTCGCCCTGCGCCAGGCTGTAGCTGCCGGTCGCACGCGCCTTGTAGCCGCCGGCGGTGCTGTGGTCGCCGGTGGCCTGCGCGCCGTAGCCGGTGGCGGTCGCCAGCGCACCGGTGGCCTGTGCGCCGGCGCCGATGGCGGTGGCGTTCTCGCCGGCGTTGGCGCCGATCAGTTGCGCGTTGCCGTCGGCATCGGTGATCGGCTGGTTGTACTGGTCGAAGGCCTGGCCCTGGCCGCCGATCGCGGTGCTGCCGGTACCGCCGGCGGTGCTGCCGTTGCCGAGCGCGACCGCGTCGTTGCCGATCGCGGCGGCGCCGCTGCCGTACGCGGCCGCACCGTTGCCGTAGGCGTTGGCCGCATCGCCTGCCGCGACCGCGCCCTCGCCATCGGCGTAGGCGCCGACCGTACCGCTGCCGCTGCTGGTGAAGAATTTGGCGGTGGTCTCGGCGGTCTGCTTCACCGCGTCCAGCTGCGCCACGTTGACCGCGTCGGTGGCCTGGCTGCCGGCGGCGACGTTGGCGATCTGCCGTTCGCTGCCCACATCGCCGACCGACACCGTGTTGGCGCGGCGCGCGACCGAGTTGGAACCCAGCGCCACGCTGTCGGCGGCGAGCGCGGTGCTGTAGTAGCCGATCGCGGTGCTGTTGGCGCCGCTGGCCCAGGACTCGGCGCCGAGCGCCGTGGCGAACGCGCCCGGCGCATAGGCGAAGTAGCCCAGCGCGGTGCTTTCCAGGCCGGAGGCCTCGCTGAGGCTGCCGCTGGCGAGGCTGTAGTCGCCCGAGGCGATCGCGCCGGCGCCGAACGCCGCCGCGCTCTCGCCGCTGGCCTGGGTCTGCACGAACAGGCCCAGGCCCGGAATCAGGTCGGCCGGGCCGCCGACGGCGACGCTGCTGGCGCCGGTCGCCGCGCTCTGCGTGCCGACCGCGGTGGCGTAGTCGCCGGTGGCATTGGCCACCGCGCCGAAGGCCGAGGCCTGCGCGCCGCTGGCGTAAGCGCCCACGCCCACCGCCGAGGCGGCGAAGCCGCCGGCATCGGCGCTGGCGCCCAGCGCGGTGCCGCCGACGCCGGCGCTGGTCGCGCCGGTGTCCACCGCCACGCCGCCGTTGGTGATCAGCGGGTCGCCGTTCTCGTCGACCGCCACCCCGCCCACGGCCACCGCCGCCGGGCCGGTGGCCTGCGCGTTGGTGCCGAACGCGGCGCTGTTCTGCCCCGCCGCGACCGCGCCGCTGCCCACCGCGGTGGCGCCGCTGCTCAGCGCATCGGCACCGCCGCCGAGCGCGGTGCTGCCGTTGCCGATGGCATTGGCCGCCTCGCCCGCGGCCAGCGCATCGTCGCCTTCGACATAGGCGCCGGCGTCGCTGTTGCCGGCGCTGGCCTGCAGGTACTTGCCCGCCGCCTGCAGCTGCGCGACGTTGACCGCGTCGGTGGCCTCGGTACCGGCGGCCACGCTGGTGATCTGCCGGGTCAGGCCGCTGGCCACGTCGCCGACCGAGACGCTGTTGTCGCGGTCCGCGTAGGAATACGCGCCGAGCGCGACCGCGCTGGATGCGGAACGGTTCTGCGCGTCCTCGAGCCAGCTGCTGACCCGCGCGCCGTAGCCGATCGCGGTCGCGTCGGTGCCGTTGGCCGCGCTGTTGGCGCCGATCGCGGTGCTGCTGTCGTGGAACATCGAGGTCACCGCATCGGCGCCGAGGGCCACGCTGTTGGCGGTCCACGCGGTGGACGCCTGGCCGATCGCCACTCCGCCCTCGCCCGCGGACAGCGCATGGGCACCGAGCGAGACGGTGTGCGGCGCGAACGAACCGGCGCTGTGGCCGATCGCCACCGAGTCGGCGGTACCGTTCTCCAGGTTCGGGAACACGTTGGCGTTGTAGCCCAGCGCGATCGCGTAGTCACCCTGGCTCTGCGCGCCCGCGCCCAGGGCGACGCCGCCGACGCCGGTCGCCGCGGCAATGCCGACGCTGTTGCCGGCACTTTCGGCGGCGGTACTGACGCCGCCGATGGCGACGCTGTCGGTGCCGCTGGCCAGGGCATTCATGCCCATCGCCACGGTACTGGTCGCGGTCGCCCGCGCGCCGATGCCGGTCGCGGTGGCGTAGTCGCCCGCGGCGCGCGAGCCGTAGCCCACTGCCGTGCCCAGCGCGCCGGACACTTCGGACAGGCCGCCGACCGCGGTGGCGCCGTCCTGGAAGGTCTGCGCGTGGTAGCCCAGCGCGGTGCTCTGCACGCCGCTGGCGGAACTGCCGGTGCCGACCGCGGTGCTCAGCGGATCCAGCGCCTGCGCGCCGCCGCCGACCGCCGTGGACGCGGTGCCCAGCGCCTGCGTGGTCTGCTCGCGGCTGCCGACGATGAAGCCGTTCTCGTCGTACTCGTACACGGTGGCGACGCCGCCGATCGCGGTCGCCGACTCGCCGTCGGCGGTGGCGTTGGCGCCGAGTGCGCTGGCGTTCTGGCCGTTGGCCACCGCGCCGCTGCCGATCGCGGACGCCGCGCTGCCGCCGGCGAAGCTGCTGGAGCCCAGCGCGGTGGCATAGTCGCCGTCGGCCAGCGCGTTGGAACCGGAAGCGGTGGCCTCTTCGCCCTGCGCCAGCGCGCTGCCTTCGCCGTTGGCGGAGAACAGGCGCGCGGTGGTGTCGGCGACGTTGGCGACCGCGTCGAGCTGGTCCAGGTTCACCGCATCGGTGCCCTCGGTACCGGCGGCGACGTTGGCGATCTGGCGCTCGTTGCCGGCGCTGCCGACCGAGACCGTGTCGGCGCGATCGGCAGTGGAGCCCTGGCCCAGCGCGACGCTGCCGGCGGCCGCGGCCTTGGCGCCGTAGCCCAGCGCGGTGGAGTCCTCGGCCTGCGCCCAGGAGGCGCCGCCGAGCGCGGTGCTGGAGTCGCCGTCGGCCGAACTCAGCCAGCCGATCGAGGTGGAGAACGCGCCGTTGGCCCAGGCGCCGGCGCCGAACGCCGAACCGCCTTCGCCCTGCGCTTCGGTGGCGAAAAAGCCGAGCACGCTGCCGCCGACCGCGGTGCTGGATTCGCCGCTGGCCAGGCTCGACTCGCCCACCGCCACGGCGCTGCCGCCGCTGGCATTGGCGCCGTAACCGAACGCGGAGGCGAAATCGCCGCCGGCCTGGCTGAAGCCGCCGTTCGCGGTGCTGGCGAGGCCGCCGGCCTCGGCGGAGAAACCGGTGGCTGTGCTCTGCACGCCGTCGGCGCGCGCGGCGGTACCGAGCGCGGTGGAGAACGCACCGTTGCCCTGCGCGCCGGCGCCGAACGCGCTGGCGCCCTGCGCCGCGGCGCTGGTGGTGCCTTCCAGCAGCACCTCGCCGTTCTCGTCGACGATCGACAGCGCACCGCCGACCGCGGTCGCCGAAGCGCCCGTCGCGGTCGCGTTGCTGCCCACCGCGGTGGCATTGCCGCCCACGCTGGTGGCGCCGCTGCCCAGCGCGCTGCTGCCGTTGCCGATCGCATTGGCGGCTTCGCCGGCGGCCAGTGCGTTGTCGCCTTCCACGTAGGCGCCGGCATCGCTGTCGTCGCTGCCGCTGGACTGGAAATACTTGGCGGTGGTGTCGGCGGTCTGCTTCACCGCGTCGAGCTGGGCCACGTTGACCGCATCGGTGGCTTCGCTGCCGGCGGCGACGTTGGTGATCTGGCGTTCGCCGCCGGCCTTGCCGACCGACACGCTGTTGTCGCGATCGGCGAGCGCATCGGCGCCCAGCGCCACGCTGTTCTCGCCCTGCGCCACGGCGGCATTGCCGAGCGCGGTACTGTTGTAGCCGGTCGCGGTGGCGAAGCCGCCGACCGCGGTCGCGAAGTCGGCATCGGCGGTGGCGCCCAGGCCGACCGCCGCGGTGGCGGTGCCGTTGGCGACGCTTTCGGCGCCGAGCGCGGTCGCGCCGATGCCGCTGGCGGTGCTGTAGTAGCCGAGGGCAGTGGATTCCAGGCCGTTCGCTTCGCTGAGCGCGCCGCTGGCCACGCTGCCGTCGCCGCTGGCGTTGCTGGCCGCGCCGGTGGCGGTGCTCTGTTCGCCGCTGGCGTTGCTTTCGGCACCGACCGCGGTGGCGTAGTCGCCGCTGGCGCTGGCGCCGTCGCCGATCTGCAGCGCCTGCGCCTGTGCGGCAGAGGGCAGCACGGATCCGCCGGCGCCCAGCGCCATGGCGATCGCGGCCGACAAGGCTAGGCCCTGCGCGCGCCCAGCCCTGCCTTCGCGAACGAGCTGGCCGCGGGAATCGCCGCTGGCCAGTTCCGAGGCCACGGTCCACATCCCCAACGCCTTGTTCCAGACCTTGCGATAAATCCGATTCATCGAGTACTGCTCCTCAATAGGCTGGTTTTTGGTCAAAAAGCCACCCTCGCCCGGCATTCCAGCCGGCCGACCCCCTGTCGGTATATGCGCCGCATCCCTGACTCGCAGCGCGACAGGCTGGCGCCTGTCGCTGCCCGTCTGCCTTGATGAACCAAGACGAAATGCGGAACTGTCTGGAGTGTTAACCCCGTATCTTGAGTACGTCAAGTTTTTGACTAAAAACGGCACGACCAGGGATGGAGATCTCGGATTTACAACTTAATTGTTAATATTTCGATAAATTTCAATCAAAACAAGACATTCCGCCAAATTCTCGGCACGGCACTTGCCATGCGTTGACATTGGGCCGGCGCGGCATTCGCTGTTGCGCCAAGGGTTTGACGCGCATTGGGGTGATGGCGGAGAAGGCTTGCCGCTGGCCCGAGGGCGAGGGCCGTGTTCCGCCGTGCACAAGCGCAACTGCGCAGAATGCAGCCGTTGGCCGGCAGCGGAAGGCCGCGGTCAGTCCGCCGCCGAGGGGTGCGAAACGAGGTTTTCTTCAGCCGGTTTCAGGCTGCAGCGGCCTGGCCGCCACTCGGCGATACGAGACGGCTCCGACAGTTCGCCGAGGCTGCGCCCGTACCCTCATCCGCTCCTTCGGGGCACCTTCTCTTCTCGAAGGGAGAAGGGAACGGCCGCGGTGTGCTTTAGCCCCTCTCCCACCGGGAGAGGGGTTGGGGTGAGGGTACGGCGCGAAGCGACTCGCGGAGTTGGATGCACGAGGCTGCGCCCGGACCCTCATCCGCCCCTGCGGGGCACCTTCCCCCGAAAAGGGGGCCATGGTCCCGAGGGGAGAAGGGAACGGCGCGGTGTGCTTTAGCCCCTCTCCCACCGGGAGAGGGGTTGGGGTGAGGGTACGGCGCGAAGCGGCTCGTGGACTTGGGCGCACGAGGCTTGCGCACGTACCCTCATCCGGCCCTGCGGGCCACCTGCTCCCGGTGGGAGAAGGAACAGCCGCTGAGTGCATAGCCCTTCTGCGCCGGGCCGGCGCAGGACGTGCTCGCCTGCACCATGCCGCCGCGCCCGCCGACGGCGGACGCGGCAGGTGGGCGCTCTCAGCCCACCCACACCCGCGCGTTGCGGAACATGCGCAGCCACGGCGAAGCGTCCACCCAGCCCTCGGGATGCCAGCTGAGGTTGAGCGCGCGCGGGGTGCGCTCGGGATGCGGCATCAGGATCGTCACCCGGCCGTCGTCGCTGGTCAGGCCGGTGATGCCGTCGGGCGAGCCGTTCGGGTTCAGCGGATAGCGCTGTGCGACCTCGCCGTTGCCGTCGACGAAACGCAGCGCCACGCGCGCGGCGGCCTGGTCCACGGCATTGTCGAACTCGGCGCGGCCTTCGCCATGCGCCACCGCCACCGGGATCCGCGAGCCGGCCATGCCGCGCAGGAAGATCGACGGCGACTCCACCACTTCCAGCAGGCTGGTACGCGCCTCGAACTGCTCGCTGCGGTTGCGCAGGAAACGCGGCCAGTGTTCGGCGCCGGGAATGATGTCCTTGAGCTGGCTGAGCATCTGGCAGCCGTTGCACACGCCCAGCGCGAACGTGTCCGCACGCGCGAAGAACGCCGCGAACGCGTCGCGCAGCGCGGGCCGCTCCAGGATCGAGGTGGCCCAGCCGCGGCCGGCGCCGAGCACGTCGCCGTAGCTGAAGCCGCCGCAGGCCGCCAGCCCGACGAACTCGGCCAGGTCCACGCGGCCGGCGATCAGGTCGCTCATGTGCACGTCGAAGGCGCGGAAGCCTGCCTGCTCGAACGCGTTGGCCATCTCGATCTGGCCGTTGACGCCCTGCTCGCGCAGGATCGCCACCTTGGGCCGCTGCCCGCTGGCGACGAACGGCGCTCCCACATCCTCGGCCGGGTCGAACGCCAGCTTCGGCCTCAGGCCGGGCGCGGCGAAATCGCGCGCCACCGCGCGCTCCTCGTCGGCGCTGTCGGGGTTGTCGCGCAGCTTCTGCATGGCGTGGCTCACCGACCACCACGCATCGAACAGCTCTTCCCAGCGCCACTCGACCAGGGTCTTGCCGGCCAGGCCCACGCGCACCACCGCGGCGGTGCTGGGACGGGCGATGCGCTGCGCGCACTCGGTCAGCGCATGCCGCTCGATCAGATCGGCGAACGCGGCGCGGTCCTCGTTGGCGACCTGCACCACCGCGCCCAGTTCCTCGTTGAACAGGCTGCGGAACGGATCGTCGCCCCAGGCATCGAGGTTGATCTCCAGGCCCTGGCGCGAGGCGAACGCCATCTCGCACAGGGTGGCGAAGGCGCCGCCGTCGCTGCGGTCGTGGTAGGCCAGCAGCAAGCCGGACTCGCGCGCATCGCGGATCAGTTCGAAGAACGCGCGCAGGCGCTGCGCATCGTCCAGGTCCGGCACCGCGCCGCCGAATGCCGGCAAGCCGCCCTCGGCATGCACCTGCGCCAGCACCGACCCGCCCAGGCGCTGCTTGCCGCCGCCCAGCCCGATCAGCCACAGCTCGCTCTCCGCCTCACGCGCCAGCAACGGCGTCAGCTGCGCGCGCGCGTCGGCTACCGGGGCGAACGCGGAGACGATGAGGGAGACGGGCGATACCGACTTGTGGGTGGCGGTGGAGCCGGGATTGGGGAGTGGGGATTCGGGATTGGCAACAGCACTGTCCGTGCCCGTCGACCCGCTTCCACCAATCCCCAATGCCGCTCGCTCTTCGGCAGCCGCAGGCTGACCATCCCGAATCCCGGCTACTGCCCACTGCGCCTGCATCGACAACGAATCCTTGCCGACCGGAATGCTCAGGTCCAGCTGCGGGCACAGTTCCATGCCCACCGCCTTGACTGCGGCGTACAGCCGCGCGTCCTCGCCGGCGTGGTTGGCCGCGGCCATCCAGTTCGCCGACAGCTTGACCTGGTCCAGCGCCTCGACCGGCGCGGCGCACAGGTTGGTGATCGCCTCGCCGACCGCCATGCGCGCCGCCGCGGCGGCATCGAGCAGCGCCAGCGGGGTGCGTTCGCCGATCGCCATCGCTTCGCCGGCATAGGTATCGAACCCGGCCAGGGTGATCGCGCAATCGGCCAGCGGCAGCTGCCACGGACCGATCATCTGCTCGCGCGCGGTCAGGCCGCCGACACTGCGGTCGCCGATCGTGACCAGGAAACTCTTCGCCGCCACCGCCGGATGCGCCAGCACGCGCAACCCGGCCTCGCGCAGGTCCAGCGTGTCGGTATCCAGCTCCGGCCAACGCGGCGCCGGCGGCTGCCGCGCATCGCGGTGCATCTTCGGCGGCTTGCCGAACAGCACGTCCATCGGCAGGTCGATTGGATGCTGGGAATGGGGAATGGGGAATGGGGAATGGGAAGAAGCGGGATGGGCTGGCTTTTCACCATTCCCGATTCCCGATTCCCCATTCCCGCCGCCGAGGACGCCATAGCCCACGATGAGCCGTTCCTCGGCGGTGGCCACGCCGACCGCGGCGAACGGACAGCGCTCGCGTTCGCAGATCGCGGCGAATTCGGCCAGGCGCGCCTGCGGCACGCCGAGCACGTAGCGTTCCTGCGATTCGTTGCACCACAGCTGCATCGGCGACAGCGACGGGTCGTCGCTGGGCACGCGGTCCAGGTCGACGATGCCGCCCACGCCCGAGTCGTGCAGCAACTCGGGAATGGCGTTGGACAGGCCGCCGGCGCCGACGTCGTGGAACCAGCGGATCGGGTTGTCCGCGCCCAGCGCCACGCAGCGGTCGATGACCTCCTGCACGCGCCGCTCCATCTCCGGGTTGTCGCGCTGCACGCTGGCGAAATCCAGGTCCTCGGCGCTGTCGCCGGAGGCCACCGAACTGGCCGCGCCGCCGCCCAGGCCGATCAGCATCGCCGGGCCGCCGAGCACGATCACCGCATCGCCCGGCTGCAGGCGGATCTTCTCGACCTGGATGCGGTCGATCGCGCCGAGGCCGCCGGCGAGCATGATCGGCTTGTCGTAGGCGCGGGTCAGGTCCTGCGCCTCGGGCAGCTCGAAGCTGCGGAAATAGCCGAGCAGGTTGGGCCGGCCGAATTCGTTGTTGAACGCGGCGCCGCCGAGCGGGGCCTCGAGCATGATCTCCAGCGCCGGGGCCATGCGCGGGTTCAACGGGCGCTCGCCCTCCCACGGCTGCGGTAGGGTCGGGATGCGCAGGTGCGAGACGCTGAAGCCGGTCAGCCCGGCCTTGGGCTTGCCGCCGCGGCCGGTGGCGCCCTCGTCGCGGATCTCGCCGCCGGCGCCGGTGGAGGCGCCCGGGAACGGCGCGATCGCGGTCGGGTGGTTGTGGGTCTCGACCTTGATGCAGAACGCCGACGGCGTCACCGCCTCGCTGCGGTATTCGCCGCTGGCCGGGTCCGGGCGGTAACGCGCGGCCGGATGCCCTTCCACCACCGCCGCATTGTCGCTGTACGCGCTGAGCGTGTGCTGCGGGGTATGCTGGTGGGTGTGCTTGATCATCCGGAACAGCGAGCGGTCCTGCTCCTTGCCGTCGATGCTCCAGCTGGCGTTGAAGATTTTGTGCCGGCAGTGCTCGGAATTGGCCTGCGCGAACATCATCAGCTCGACGTCGGCCGGATCGCGGCCGAGCTCGCCGAAGCGCTGGCGCAGGTAGTCGATCTCGTCCTGCGCCAGGGCCAGGCCCAGCCGCGCGTTGGCCGCTTCCAGCTGGTCCAGCGCGATGCGCTCGACGTCGCCGCGCGCCGGCGCCTGGAACAGCGCCTGCGCCTGCGCCGCGCCGTCCAGCAGCGACTGGGTCATCGGGTCGTGCAGCAGCTTGGCCAGCGCCGCCTGCTGGCTGGCGTCGTCCGGCCAGCCGGCCAGGTCCAGGCGGGTGCCGCGCTCCACGCGGCGAATCGCCAGGCCGGCGCCGCGCACCAGCTCGGTGGCCTTGCTCGACCACGGCGAGCGCGTGCCCAGCCGCGGCACCACGTAGCGCGAGCAGGTGCCGGCCTCGGCCGCGATCGGCGCGTCCTGCGCCTGCAGGATGCGCTGCGCGGCGGCGGTATCCACCGCGCCGTCGGCGTCGCTGTCGATGAAGTAGACGTGCCAGGCGCCGGCGATGCGCAGACCGGGAACGACGGATTGCAGGCGGGTTTCGAGCCGAGCGCGACGGAACGGCGAAAGGGCGGAAGCGCCCTCGAGGACGATCATGTCCGGGGAACCGTGTGAGGTAAACGGGCTGCGTAGTGTAGCCGGGACTCGGGACCGGGGACTCGGGACTCGCAAAAGCTGTTTTCGGCGGCCGGGGAAATTCCCAGAAAATCAATAACTAACGCACACGACACGAACGCCCGCGGCAACGCTCACATGCCGGGGACGCGCGTTTGCGAATCCCCAATCCCGAAGGCCCAATCCCGGCCGCTTAGCGACCGCCTCCCGCCCGACCCGCCTCGGCCGCACGCTTGTCCAGCGCCTCGCGCAGCTGCGCCGGCGGCAGGTAGCCGCCGAGCTGGGTGCCGTCCGGAGCGAAGATCGCCGGGGTGCCGTTGACGCCCAGGCGCTGGCCCAGGTTGTACTGCATGGTCACTGGGTTCTTGCAGTTGGCCGCGCTCGGCACCTTGCCGTTGGCCTTGGCCTCGGTCAGCGCCTTCTTCTTGTCGGCCGCACACCACACCGCGACCATGTCCTTGTAGTCCTGGCTGCCCAGGCCCATGCGCGGGAACGCCAGGTACTCCACCGCGATGCCCTGCTTGTTGAGCTCGGCGATCTGGCTATGCAGCTTGCGGCAGTAGCCGCACTCGATGTCGGTGAACACGCTGATGGTGTACTTCGGGTTGGCCGGGGCGAACACGATGCGCTCGGTGCGCGGCGCGGACTCCAGCAGCTTGCGGCGGTAGTTCAGCAGGCCCTCGCTGGAGGCGAACTGCCTTTCCTGGATGTCGAACGGCTGCGCCTGGAACAGGTAGCGGCCATCGTCGGACACGTACAGCACCTGCCCGCCAACCACCACTTCGCGGAAACCCGGGAACGGCGCGGCGCCGATGAAGTCGGGCTTGAAGTTCGGATCCAGCTGCAGCAGCGCCGCACGCACGCGCTGGTCGCCCGGGGTGCCGGCGGGAGCGGCGGCCGGCTTGGCCGGGGCGGCGCCGGCACCGGTAGGCGAAGCCGGCTGCGCGCAGGCGGAAAGGGACGTGGCGCCCAGCAGCGCAAAAAGAGCAAAACGGAGCATTGGCTATCCATGAGGGCTGCGAATCGGCTGGATTGTCGCATACCGATTGGTCCGCTCCATGTAGACAGGCTGAGCCGGCCCTGGACGCGGCAAGCGCAAGCGGACGCGGGCACCGCCGGGGCGCCTCAGCCGCGCGGATGGTGCTTGCTGTGCAGTTTCTGCAGGTGTTCGCGCGCCACCAGGGTGTAGATCTGGGTGGTGGACAGCGAGCTGTGCCCGAGCAGCATCTGCAGCGCGCGCAGGTCGGCGCCGCGGTTGAGCAGGTGGGTGGCGAAGCTGTGGCGCAGGCCGTGCGGGCTGACCGAGACCGGGTCGATGCCGGCCAGCGCCGCATAGCGCTTGACCAGGCCCCAAAACTGCTGCCGGCTCAGCGGACGCCGCGCCGCATCGATGAACATCGGCACGGTGCCGTCGCTGGCCGGCACCGCCTGCCCCGCCGCCAGCGCCGGCCGCGCCGTGTCCAGGTAGCGCTGCAGCCAGTGCTGCGATTCCTCGCCCAGCGGCACCAGGCGTTCCTTGCTGCCCTTGCCGGTGACCCGCAGCACGCCCTGGCGCAGGTTCACCGCGTTCGCCGGCAGGTTCACCAGTTCGCTGACGCGCAGCCCCGCGGCGTACATCAGCTCGAGCATGGCGCGGTCGCGCAGGCCGGCCGGGGCGGTGTCGTCCGGGGTCGCCAGCAGCGCGTCGATCTGGCTCTCGGCCAAGGCCTTGGGCAGGGAGCGCGGCAGCTTGGGCGGGTCCAGCAGCGCGGTCGGATCGTCGCTGCGCTCGCCGCGGCGCAGGCGCAAGGCGAAGAACGCGCGCAGCGACGACAGCCAGCGTGCGTTGCTGCGCTGCGAATAGCCCATGCGGGCACGCCAGGCCAGGTAGTCGAACAAGGCCTGGCGATCGGCGCCGGGCAGGCCGCCGCCGGCGCCGTCGCGCCAGCGCGCGAAGCCCTCCAGGTCGCGCCGGTAGCTGTCCAGGCTCTGCCGCGCCAGGCCCTGCTCGGCCCAGGCCGTGTCCAGGAACTGCTGGATCGCGGCGGCATCGGCATCGCGCAGCGGGGCGAGCCGTTGCGCCTGCTGGCGGCGTTCGGCAGGGGTGCGGAGTTCGGGCATCGGGAGAGCTTACGGGACTTGGGACTTGGGACTTGGGACTTGGGACTCGGGACTCGGGATTCGGGATTCGGGATTCGGGATTCGGGAAAAGCCTAGCGCCGACTTGGCGCGACACAAGGCGTTGGCGGCGCGAGCCGGTGACGGGTTGGTGGCGCTGCCGCTAAGCTGTGGCGATGACCGCCGCGTCCACCGCCACCGCTTCCCGTCCGCGCGCGCTGCTGCCGTGGCGGCTGCTGGCGCTGTTCTACGATGCCTGGCCGGTATTGGCGCTGTGGTTCGCGATCTCCGCGCTGTTCACCCTCGGCTACACGCTCGAAGGCCACGCGCCGCGCGAGAACATCGCCCCGTTCAGCGCCTTGCAGTGGCTGCTGTGGCTGTGCTGCTGGCTGGCCGCCGGGCTGTACGCGACGCTGAGCTGGCGCCGCGGCGGCCAGACCCTGGGCATGCGCCCGTGGCGGCTGCGCCTGCATGGTGCCGATGGCGGCACGCCGAGCTGGGGCGCGCTGTGGCGGCGCTACCTGGTCGGCACGCTGTCGCTGCTGCTGGGCGGGCTGGGGTTCTGGTGGGCGCTGTTCGATCGCGACCGGTTGACGTGGCACGACCGCGCCAGCGGCACGCAGCTGGTGCGACTTCCGAAGCAAACGCCCTGACCGCAGCGGATGGGCACGCGGCGAACCCGATTGACGCGTCAATGGCACTGCGGCGCAAGGCGCTCCGCTCAGCCCGGTCGCGCAAGGCGTATCGCGATGCGGCGCAACGTCACCCCCAGCAGATGTCCCGCCAAATACAGCAATAGCAGCAGCGGCGGCACCAGCAACGCGTAACCGGCAATCCAGGACATCCCGCGCAACCACGCGTCGGCGCCCAGCGCATCCAGCACCAGCAACTGCGGGGTCAACGGCAGTTGCAGCAACACGAAGTGCCCTTTGTCGTCGGCACCCTGGGCACCCCACACGCACAACGCGGTCGGCACTGCATACAGCAGGCACAGGCCCACGCCGAGCAGGCTCAACCGGCGCATCGACTCAACTGCTGCGCTTGCGGAACAACAGCCACGACACGGTCAGCATCACCAGCGGCGGCAACGCGTAGGCGATGCGGTAGTCGAACTTGAGCGCGCCGGCCATGCGCCCGAAGAACAGCTGCAGCAGCCAGAACACCAGCGCGAACAGGATGCCCAGGAACAGGCGCTTGCCCATGCCGCCGCTGCGCAGCGCGCCGAACGCGAACGGGATCGCGGCGAAGCACAGCGCCAGCACGTTGACCGGATAGAACCAGCGGCTCCAGTACTGGTCCTCGTAGTCGCGCGCGTCCAGGCCGTTGCGGCGCCGGTACTCGATGCTGGTGTGCAGGTCGTGCGCGGACAGGTTGCGCGGCTTGGCCAGGCCCGAGGCCAGCGCCGCGGCGTCCAGCCGCGAGGCCCACGGCAGGCTGTCGAACTTCTCGCGCTGCACCGAACGCTCGGCGAAGGTGTCGCGGTAGGCCTGCTTCAGAGTCCAGCCGCTGCTGCGGTGCTCGGCGGTGGTGGCGTGGGTCAGCGAGGCCAGGCGACCGTCCTGGTCCAGCGTGTACAGGCGCACGTCGCGCAGCTCCAGCCAGGTGCCGCCGCTGCCTTCCAGGTGTTCCTCGCCGGCCTGCGCGTTGAGGAAGGTGTCGCCCTCGCGCGCCCACACCCCGGAGTAGCGGGCCATGCTCATGTTGCCGTTGTACTTGGCGTTGGCCTTGATCGTGTCGGCCTGGTTCTGCGCCCACGGCGCCAGGGTCTCGCCGCTGAACACCATCGCCACGGTCAGCAGCAGCATCGTCGCCGCCGCGGCCACGCTCAGCCGCGGCCGCGACAGGCCCAGCGCGCGCAGCGCGGTCAGCTCGGAGGTGGCCGCCAGCTGCCCCAGGCCCATCAGCACGCCGATCACCGCGCCGGTCGGGAACAGGGTGTAGGCGCGCCGCGGCACGGTGTAGGCGACGAACGCCACGGCGTGGCCGAGGCTGTAGCTGCCCTTGCCGATGTCCTTGAATTCGTTGGACAAGGCCATGATCACGTCGAGCCCGAGCAGCACCGCCCAGGTCAGCAGGACGGTGCCGAGCACGGCGCGGCCGACGTAGACGTCGTGCAGGTTCGGACGCAGCCTCATGCCGGCTGCCTCCGCGGCCGCGACAGCTGGCCGTCGCGCAGATAGGTCCACACCGCCAGCACCAGCAGCGGCACGGTCAGCCACCACAGGCCCAGCGCGCGCGGCAGCTTGTCGGTGCTCAGCCACTGGGTGCCGATGAACATCAGGTTGGTGCCGACCAGGTAGGCCAGGAACGCCAGCATGATCCGGCCGTAGCGCTGCTGCCGCGGCGAACTGCGCGACAGCGGCAGGGTCAGCAGGGCGAAGGCCAGCGCCAGCAGCGGCGGGGCGATGCGCGCGTGCAGCTGCGCATTGGCCTGCGGCCGCGGGTCGCCGATCAGCTTGGCGGTGGGCAACAGTTCCGGATCGTCGTCCTTGCGCGCCTCATCGCGGTCCGGCAGGGCCACGTCGTTGCTGACGTAGCGCATCAGCCGGTAGTCCATGCCGTCGCCGGCCAGCGGCCCTTCCACGCGGTAGCCGTCCTCCAGGCGCAGGTAGCGGTCGGCCTTGCCCTCGAAGAACATCGCGCCGCGCTGCGCGGTGACCACGTCCAGGCGGTCGTCCTTCTGCCGCTGCATGAACACCTTGCCCAGCTTGGTGCCGTCGCCGGACAGGGTGCTGATGTAGACGATGCCGCCGTCGGACAGCGGGGTGAAGCGCCCGGCCTCCAGCCCGGCCATCAGCAGGCTGCGGTTGGCCTCGTCGATCAGCCGGTCGGAGGTGCGGTCGGCCCAGGGGCCCAGCCACAGCGAGCACAGTCCGACCAGGGCCACCACCGGCACCACCAGCATCAGGATCGGCCGCAGCAGGCGCCGCGGGCCGACGCCGATGGCGGTGATCACCGCCATTTCCGAGTCGCGGTACAGCCGCGCCAGCGCCAGCAGCAGGCCCAGCATCAGCGCCAGCGGCAGGATCAGCGGCAGATACACCACGAACTGCAGGCCCAACTGGGAAAACAGCAACTTGGCCGGGATGCGGCCATCGGCGATGTTGCCCAGGATGTCGACCAGCACGCCGCCGACACTGACCACCAGCAACACGATGAGGGTCGCCAAGAAGCTCTGGATGAAATCGCGCAGCAGGTATCGATCGAGCTTCGGCATGGGGGTGGGTTGATTTAAACTCTCGGATTCGTTCGCGGCGGAGCCAGCCTAACCCGGCTGGACGTAAACAGCCCGCGATTGTACGGATTTGCCAACGGAATCTGATCAATGGCCCTGGAATTCACCCTGAACCACGACGCCCCGGCTACTGCGGCGTTCGATTGCATCGTCGTCGGCATGTTCGCCGACAAGCGTCTGTCGCCCGCCGCCCAGGCCCTGGATGCGGCCAGCGGCGGACGCCTGACGGCCCTGGCCGGCCGCGGCGACGTCAGCGGCAAGACCGGCGCCAGCGCGCTGCTGCACGACCTGCCCGGGGTGACCGCGCCGCGCGTGCTGGTGGTCGGCCTGGGCGAGGCCGCCAAGTTCGGCGTGCCGCAGTACCTGAAGGCGGTCGGCGACGCGGCGCGCGCGCTGAAGAGCGGGCCGTCCGCCAAGGCGCTGTTCACCCTGTCCGAGCTGGAGATCAAGGGCCGCGACCAGGCCTGGGCGATCCGCCAGGCGGTGATCGCCAGCGACCACGCCTGCTACCGCTACACCGCCACGCTGGGCAAGAAGAAGCCCGACGACAGCGGCCTGGCCAGCCTGGCCGTGCTCGGCGAGGACGCCACCGCGCTGGCCCAGGGCCAGGCCATCGCCGCCGGCGTCAAGTTCGCCCGCGAGCTCGGCAACCTGCCGCCGAACCTGTGCACCCCGGCCTACCTGGCCGAGACCGCGGCCGCCTTCGCCCACGGCGTCGACGGCGCCGAGGCCGAGATCCTCGACGAGACGCAGATGCAGGAACTGGGCATGGGCTCGCTGCTGGCGGTGGCGCGCGGCTCGGCCAACCGCCCGCGGCTGCTGGTGCTGAAGTGGCACGGCGGCGGCGACGCCAAGCCCTACGTGCTGGTCGGCAAGGGCATCACCTTCGATACCGGCGGCGTCAACCTGAAGACCCAGGGCGGCATCGAGGAGATGAAGTACGACATGTGCGGCGGCGCCAACGTCATCGGCACCTTCGTCGCCGCGGCGACCGCGCGCCTGCCGCTGAACCTGGTGGTGGTGGTGCCGGCGGTGGAGAACGCGATCGACGGCGACGCCTACCGCCCCTCCGACGTGATCACCAGCATGTCCGGCAAGACCATCGAGGTCGGCAACACCGACGCCGAAGGCCGCCTGATCCTGTGCGACGCGCTGACCTACGCCGAGCGCTTCAACCCCGAGGCGCTGATCGACGTGGCCACCCTGACCGGCGCCTGCATGGTCGCCCTCGGCCACCAGACCGCCGGCCTGATGAGCAAGCACGACGACCTGGCCAACGAACTGCTGGCCGCCGGCGAGCACGTGTTCGACCGCGCCTGGCGCCTGCCGCTGTGGGACGAATACCAGGGCCTGCTCGATTCCAGCTTCGCCGACGTCTACAACATCGGCGGCCGCTGGGCCGGCGCCATCACCGCCGGCTGCTTCCTGTCGCGCTTCACCGAGGGCCAGCGCTGGGCGCACCTGGACATCGCCGGCGTGGCCAGCGACGAAGGCAAGCGCGGCATGGCCACCGGTCGGCCGGTGGGGTTGTTGTCGCAGTGGTTGCTCGACCGCGCCGCAGGCGGCGCGGCGTGATTCGGGAGTCGGGATTGGGGATTCGCGAAAAGCGCCTCCCCTTTTCCCCCGTCCCGCACCTTCCGCCGGCGATCGTGACCTGCGTCAGCCAATCCCCAATCCCAAATAACGAATCCCCGCTCTGATGCGCGCCGATTTCTACCTGATCGCCAAGCCGCGCTTCCTGACCGAGCCGCTGCGGCTGGTGTGCGAACTGGCGCGCAAGGCCAACGACGCCAACCTGTGGACGCTGGTGATGGCGCGCGACCAGGCGCAGGCCGAGGAACTGGACGAGTTGCTGTGGGCGTTCGACGACGACGCCTACATCCCGCACCAGATCGCCGGCGCCGATGTCGACGAGGAAGAGGCGCAGGTGCTGATCGTCCCGCCCGGCGTGGAAGCGCCGTCGCGCGCGCTGGTGATCAACCTGCGCGACGACGCCTACCGCGGCACCTGCGAGCGCGTGCTGGAAGTGGTGCCGGCCGACCCCGCCGCGCGCGAACCGCTGCGCGAACGCTGGAAACAGTACAAGGCGCTGGGCTTCGAGGTCAGCAAGTACGACATGTGATGAAGCCGGGATTGGGGAGTGGGGATTCGAGATTAGTCTCCACGTCACTTCCATCGGCCACGTCTCAGTCCCCGTCCCTGCGCTTCACCAATCCCGAATCACGAATCCCCAATCCCGGCTCCTCAATGACCACCCTCGCCCCCAGCTACGACCCCACCTCCTTCGAATCGCGCCTGTACGCCCAGTGGGAGGCGGCCGGCTATTTCAAGCCATCCGGGCAGGGCGAGGCGTACACGGTGCTGCTGCCGCCACCGAACGTGACCGGCACCCTGCACATGGGCCACGCCTTCCAGCAGACGCTGATGGACGCGCTGGTGCGCTACCACCGCATGCGCGGCTTCGACACGCTGTGGCAGGTCGGCAGCGACCACGCCGGCATCGCCACCGAGATGGTGGTGTCGCGCAACCTGGCGCTGGAAGGCAAGGGCGAGACCCGCGACTCGCTGGGGCGCGAGGGCTTCATCGCCAAGGTGTGGGAGTGGAAGGCGCAGTCGGGCGACACCATCGAGCGGCAGATGCGCCGCCTGGGCACCTCCAGCGACTGGTCGCGCAGCACCTTCACCATGGACCCGCAGCCGTCGGCGGCGGTGGTCGAGGCGTTCGTGCGCTGGCACGAGCAGGGCCTGATCTACCGCGGCCAGCGCCTGGTCAATTGGGACCCGGTGTTGAAGACCGCGATCTCCGACCTGGAAGTGGAGAACGTCGAGGAAGACGGCTTCCTGTGGTCGATCGCCTACAAACTCGAGGACGGCGCCAGCTACGAGCACGTCGAGCACGACGCCGACGGCAACGAGACCCTGCGCGAGACCCGCGACTACCTGGTGGTGGCCACCACGCGCCCGGAAACCCTGCTCGGCGACACCGCGGTGATGGTGCACCCGCAGGACGCGCGCTACGCGCACCTGATCGGCAGGACGGTGACGCTGCCGTTGACCGGCCGCCAGGTGCCGGTGATCGGCGACGACTACGTGGACCGCGCGTTCGGCACCGGCGTGGTCAAGGTGACGCCGGCGCACGATTTCAACGATTACCAGGTCGGCGTGCGCCACAGCCTGCCGATGATCAACCTGTTCACCCCGACCGCGGCGATCAACGACAACGCGCCGGAGAAGTACCGTGGCCTGGACCGCTACGACGCGCGCAAGGCGGTGCTGGCCGACCTGGAAGACCTCGGCATCCTGGTCGAGACCAAGCCGCACAAGCTGCAGGTGCCGCGCGGCGACCGCACCGGCCAGGTGATCGAGCCCTACCTCACCGACCAGTGGTTCGTGAAGATGGACGCGCTGGCCAAACGCGGCCTGGAACTGGTCGAGTCGGGCCAGGTCAAGTTCGTGCCGCCGAACTGGATCAACACCTATCGGCACTGGATGGAGAACATCCAGGACTGGTGCATCAGCCGCCAGCTGTGGTGGGGCCACCGCATTCCGGCCTGGTTCGACGACGCCGGCACTTGCTACGTCGGTCGCGACGAGGCCGAGGCGCGCGCGAAGCACGGCCTTGGCGCCGACGTCGCCCTGCACCAGGACAGCGACGTGCTGGAGACCTGGTTCTCCTCGCAGCTGTGGCCGTTCTCGACGATGGGCTGGCCCGATCCGCAGGCGATGGCCGAGCGCGGCTACGAGCGCTACCTGCCGTCGAGCGTGCTGGTCACCGGCTTCGACATCATCTTCTTCTGGGTGGCGCGGATGATCATGGCCACCGACAGCTTCACCGGCCAGGTGCCGTTCCGCGACGTGTACATCACCGGCCTGATCCGCGACAAGGACGGGCAGAAGATGTCCAAGTCCAAGGGCAACGTGCTCGATCCGCTGGACATCATCGACGGCATCAGCATCGAGGACCTGGTCGCCAAGCGCACCACCGGGCTGATGAAGCCCAAGGACGCCCCGAAGATCGAGAAGGCCACGCGCAAGGAATTCCCCGAGGGCATCATCGCCCACGGCGCCGACGCCTTGCGCTTCACCATCGCCGCGCTGGCCGGCCACGGCCGCGACATCAAGTTCGACCTCGGCCGCGCCGAGGGCTACAAGAATTTCTGCAACAAGCTGTGGAACGCCAGCCGCTTCGTGCTCATGAACACGGAGGGACGGGACTCGGGACTCGGGACCCGGGACTCGGCACAGCACGCGCCGGTCACCGATGCCGAGAAGTGGATCCTGGTGCGGCTGGACAAGGTCGCCGCCGAAGCGCAGGCGCACTACGCCGCCTACCGCTTCGACCTGCTCGCGCAATCGCTGTACGAGTTCGCCTGGAACGAGTTCTGCGACTGGTTCCTGGAGCTGACCAAGCCGGCCTTGAACGGCGACGACGCGGTCGCCGCCGACAGCACCCGCCACACCCTGCTGCAGGTGCTGGAGACGCTGCTGCGCCTGCTGCACCCGCTGACCCCGTTCGTCACCGAGGAACTGTGGCAGCAGGTGGCGCCGCGCCTGGGCATCGCCGCGCCGACCATCTCGCTGCAGCCGTATCCGCGCACCGGCGACCTGGACGTGGGCGCCTACGCCGGTGCCGAAGCCGACATCGAATGGCTCAAGGCCATGGTCTCGGCGCTGCGTCGGGTGCGCAGCGAACTCAACGTGCCGCCGTCCAGGCTGGTGCCGCTGCTGCTGCAGGGCGGCCACGCCGAAGACCGCGCGCGGGTGGAACGCTGCGCCTCGCAGCTGAAGTTCCTGCTGCGGCTGGAGGCGATCCAGTGGCTGGACGCGGCGCAGGACGCACCGCCGGCCGCGGCGGCGATCGTCGGCGAACTGCGGCTGCTGGTGCCGCTGGAAGGACTGGTCGACCTGGATGCCGAACGCACCCGCCTGGACAAGGAGATCAAGCGCGTGGACGCGGAGATCGGCAAGTGCAACGGCAAGCTCGGCAACGCCACCTTCGTGCAGAACGCACCGGCGGCGGTGGTCGAACAGGAACGCGCGCGCCTGGCCGACTGGACCACGCAACTGGCTGGCCTGCGCGAGCAGCGCGCCAAGCTGTAAGTCGCGGACAATCCCAAGCGCATGAAGCTGCGCGTGCCGCCGCCGCTGATCGTGGTCGCCGGCGCGCTGTGCGCATGGGTTGCCGCACATGCCTGGCCGGCGGCGACGTTGCTGCTGCCGGGTCAACGCCCGTTGGGCGCAGCGATGATCGTTGCCGGAGCGGTCGCCAACGTGGCGCCCAAGCTGCATTTTCGCCGCGCCGGGACCACGGTCAATCCGTTGCACCCGCAGCGCGCCAGCGCCTTGGTGCAATCCGGGCTGCATCGCTATTCGCGTAACCCGATGTACGTGGGGCATGCGCTGATACTGCTGGGCTTGCTACTGTGCCTCGGCCATCCGGCCGCAGGTCTTTCCCTGGTGCTCTACCTGCTGTACGTCGATCGCGTGCAGATTCCGAGCGAAGAAGAGGCATTACGCGAACGTTTCGGCGCGGACTACGCGGGTTATTGCCGGCGCGTGCGCCGCTGGCTGTAGAGGGAATTTCACAACGACGACAATCGACCGCCGCCCGGCATCGCGGGCGGCGGTCTTCAACACTCAGAGCTTGCCGGCGCCCGCCTTGGCCTTGACGTCGTTCGCCACCTGGTTCGCCGGCAACAGCGAATAGGTGTACGGCGGGGTCCAGCCGATGCTGTTGTTCCACGAGCAGGTCAGCGCCTTGCCGTTGAGCAGCGAGCCGAAATCGCGGTACACGCTGCCGCCGTAGTTGGCCGCGATCTTGTCGCAGCTGCTGACCCCGCTGATGTCGAAGGCGTTGTTCTCGGAGAAGATCTTCGACTCCTTGCCGACGCCATGCGCATGCGAGAACGGATACACCGCGTGGCTGGTGCTGCCGACGTGGTAGTTGTTGTACAGGTGCACCTGGCCGAACCGCACCCGCGGCGCGCGCGCGGAAATGTTCTCGAACAGCGTGTTGTGGATGGTCACCTTGAGCTTGCCGCTGTCGGTGCTGGAGGCGCTGTCGCTGGAGCCGATCAGGTTGTTCTTCTCGTGCGACTTGAACGCCGAGTACGAGATGGTCACGTAGTTGGCGCCCTTCTTGACGTCCAGCGCGCCGTCGTGATGCTGCTTGGGGCGGCCGTTGGCGGTGCCGTTCTGGTCGTCGGTGCGGCGCCCGTCGGTGAAGGTGACATGGTCCACCCACACGTTGCTGGCGCCTTCGATGGTCAGGCCGTCGTATTCGGAATTCCAGTTGCCGGCGCTGCCGTCGTCCGGATCCCACACCGGCTGCGGATCCCACGGATTCTCGATCGTGAGGTTGCGGATGATCACGTCGTTGGCCTTGACGTACAGATAGCCTTCGCGGATCTGCGCATTGGAACCGACGCCGATCAGCGTGGTCTTGGTGGGGACGTCCAGGCGCGCACGGCTCTTCATGTCCGCGGTTGTGCTGTACGGCGTGCCCTCGCTGACGTCGATGATGCCGCTGATCTTGATGATGCGGCCGTTGCTGCCGACGCTGGCCTTCAGCGCGGTCTTCAGCTGCGCGGCGGTGCTGACGCTGTAGACGTTGGCCGCCGCGGCCTTGGAGCCGCCCTTGGTGCCGCCGTTCTGCGTCGCCCACCCGGTGCTGGCGACCTCCAGGCTGGCATCGGCGTAGGCGCTGCCGGTCGCGCCCGCCAGACAGACTGCAAGCGCAATCGCGTGGGTGAGCGTGCGCGGGGATGCGATGAGTGACTGTGTCTTCATCCTGGAACCTCGTAAGCATGGGTGGAGTCGTCGCACGCGTGGCGCGGTTCCGCAGCCCGGAAAACGCAAGCGACGCGCGCGCATTCGCTGTCCCTTCGGACAACTGCGCCTCATGCCATCGAATCAGGCAGCGCCGAAGAGGCGCGCACTGTAGGGAGCGCGTTCGGCTTGGGAAGAGACAAATGCGGCGCGTGCGGATCCAACGCTGCGATATGGGGAAGGCATCTAACAAAACCCACTGGCGATGCCGCTTCCGCATCCGCTCCCGCTGCGGGACAACAACGCTGTCCCGACGACATGTCGCGACATTGCGCGAATGCGCGATGCATTCCGAACGTGCTGAAAAATCCGTGTCGCAGGCGGCATCGTCGGCAGGCATCGGCAGAGCGACGGCGGGCGACACCGGGTCTATCGGTCGCGGCTGGCAACACCGATCACGTCCATCGCGACCGATGGCCCTGGATCACCCGGCGTCGCTCCCACCGCATTCCGCCGGCCGCAAAACGGCCAAGGCCGAAATGCTCCAATCATCGGAAGTGAAACGGCGCGCACCGCCCGCAGAGTGGCGGCGGCGGCAGGCCGTCGCGGGTTACGACATGCCTTCGAAGAACAGTTCGATCGCCATCACCAGCGCGTCCTCGCGGCCGTTCGCCGCCGGGTAGTAGCGCGGGCGGCGGCCGATCTCGTTGAAACCTTCGCTGTGGTACAGCGCGATCGCGCTGGGATTGGACGGGCGCACTTCCAGGAACACGCGGCGCGCGCCCAGGTCGGCGCCGTACTTGATCAGCGCGCGCAGCAGCAGGCGGCCGTAGCCGCGCGATTGCCGTTCCGGCGCGATGCAGACGTTGAGGATGTGCGCCTCGTCGGCGGCGACGCTGATCACGCCGTAGCCGACGATCTGGCCCTGCTCCAGCAGCACCCAGCCCGGATAACCGGCCTGCAGGCAGTCGCGGAAGATGCCGCGCGTCCACGGGAACGGATAGGCGCGGCGCTCGATCTCCATCACCGTGTCGAGGTCGGTCTCGCGCAACGTGCGCAGCGTCGCCGCCGCCGGCGAGGACGCCGTGCCCAGCGCGCTCATCGCGGCGCCTGCTTGCGCAGCGCGCGCAGCTGCGGCCACAGCGCGCGCTTGGCGGCGGCATTGCCGCGCAGTTCGGCCAGCGGCCAGGTCGCCATCAACGTCTGCGTGGCCGGATCGTTCGGATTGCGCCCGGAGGCGCGCAACAACGCGATCTGCAGCCGATCGGGCAGACGCAGGCCGGCGCGGCGCGCAGCCGGCGCAGGCGCCGCGCGTTGCGGCTCCGGATAGTCCGCGGGCGCGGCCGGCGCGCGCCCGCGCGGCGACGGCTCCGCAGGCGCGTGAGCCGGTGTCGCGTGCGCGGACGCCCTGGCCGGCGCAGCCACGTCGGCGGCAGGGGCATCGCGCTCCTCGGCCAGCGACGGCTGCGCGACCACCGCGCCGACGTCGGCGTCGGCCCCGACATAGAGCGTATGGCCCAATGCCTGCAGCCAGCCGTGCTGCTCGGCCGACCACAGCGGCGCGGCGTTGGCCATCGCCTCGCTCACGTCGCGTCCGGCAGCTTGCGCCAGCGCCGCCACAGCCAGTAGCAGGGACCGGACAGGGCGTACAGCACGCCGATCGCCAGCAACGCGCGCGACAGGTCGATGACCAGCACCGCGATCACCACCGGCGCCAGCACCAGCATCAGGAACGGCACCCGGTCGGCACGCGGGCCTTTGGCGGCGCCGCCCTTGAAGCTCCAGAAACGGATGCGGCTGACCATCAGCAGCGCCGCGACCATGGTCACGCCCAGCGCCACGTAGCGCAGCTGCTCGCCGTCCCAGCCCAGGTTGCCGTCGGCGAACGCCCACACGAAGGCCATCATCAGCCCCGCCGCAGCCGGACTGGCCAGGCCCACGAACCAGCGCTTGTCGACGGTGCCGACCTGGGTGTTGAAGCGCGCCAGGCGCAGCGCGGCGCAGGCCGCGTACAGGAACGCCACCGACCAGCCGACCCGGCCCATCACGCTGCCGTCGAACTTCAGCGCCGACAGCGACCAGTGGTACATCACCAGCGCCGGGGCCATGCCGAAGCTGACCAGGTCGGCCAGCGAGTCGTACTGCACGCCGAATTCGCTGCTGGTGCCGGTCAGCCGCGCCACCCGTCCGTCCAGCCCGTCCATCACCGCGGCGACGAACACCGCCACGCTGGCGTGCACGAACTGGCCGTTGGCGGCGGCGATGATGGCGTAGAAACCGGAGAACAGGCCGGCGGTGGTGAACAGGTTCGGCAGCAGATAGATGGTGCGCGAACGGGGAGGCGGTCGGGATGGGTCCATGCCGGGCAGTTTAATCGACTTGCCAGGCCCGACGGCGGGTGCTGCAATCGGCCCTCGCCCTCGTGCCCCTGGAGAACGTGATGCGCGCCCTGACCCGGCTTTGCTGCCTGTCCCTGCTCGCCGCCAGCGGCGTGGCCGGCGCCGCCACCCTGTACCAATGGAAGGATGCGCAGGGCGTCACCCACTATTCGCAGAGCCCTCCGCCCGGCGGCAAGTACCAGGCGCGGCGGGTCGACCGCCACGGCGACGCCCCGGTCGAGGCCACCGAAGCCGCCGCCCCGGCCGAGAACGCCAACTGCCTGAGCGCGCGCAAGAACCTGGAGATCCTGGGCAAGCCGGGCAAGGTGATGACCGACCGCGACGGCGACGGCAAGCCCGACGCGGAGCTGGACGACGCCCAGCGCGACGCGCAGAAGGGCCTGGCCGAGGCCGCGATCAAGGCCTATTGCGCGCCGCCCGCCGCCGCGGAGTGAGCGCGCCGGGGCGACGCAGACACGGCGCGGCCGCCGCGCGTCCCCGCAGTGCACCCCCGCAACGCCGGCAATGACTGGCAAAATGGGCGCCCGCCGTTAGCGAAGCCCCTCGATGCGCCTTTCCCAGTTCCACCTGCACACCACCAAGGAAACTCCGGCCGACGCCGAACTGGTCAGCCACCGGCTGATGCTGCGCGCCGGCATGATCCGCAAACTCGCCTCCGGCCTGTACACCTGGTCGCCGCTGGGTCTGCGCGTGCTGCGCAAGGTGGAAGCGGTGGTGCGCGAGGAAATGAACCGCGCCGGCGCGGTGGAAGTGCTGTTCCCGACCATCCAGCCGCGCGAACTGTGGGAAGCCACCGGGCGCTGGAAGAAGTTCGGCGGCCTGATGCTCCGGATGAAGGACCGCAAGGAGCAGGAATACTGCTACAGCCCCACCGCCGAGGAGGCCGCCGCCGATTTCGCGCGCCAGGAACTGAGCAGCTACAAGCAGCTGCCGGTCAATTTCTACCAGATCCAGACCAAGTTCCGCGACGAGATCCGGCCGCGCTTCGGGGTGATGCGCGCGCGCGAGTTCCTGATGAAGGACGCCTATTCGTTCCACGTCAGCGACGAGGACCTGGCCCGCGAATACGAGAACATGAAGGCCGCCTACAGCCGCATCTTCACCCGCCTGGGCCTGCAGTTCCGCGCGGTGCAGGCCGATTCCGGCGACATCGGCGGCGACGCCTCGCAGGAATTCCACGTGCTGGCCGAGTCCGGCGAGGACTCGCTGGCGTTCTCCACCGGTTCGGACTACGCCGCCAATGTCGAGACAGCGGTCGCCGCCGATCCTGCGCCCCGCGCGGCGGCGCAGGAGGAACTGCGCAAGGTCGCCACGCCCACCCAGAAGACCTGCGAGGCCGTGGCGCAATTGCTCGGCATCGCGCTGCAGCGCACGGTCAAGTCGGTCGCGGTGATGGCCGGCGACGCGTTCGTGCTGGCGCTGGTGCGCGGCGATCACGCGGTGAACGAGATCAAGCTGGGCAAGGTCGCCGGCCTGGCCGGCTACCGCATGGCCAACGAGGCCGAGATCCGCGCCCACCTCGGCAGCGAGCCGGGCTTCCTCGGACCGCTGAACCCCAGCCAGCCGATCCGCGTGGTCGCCGACCGCGACGTGGCGGCGATGGCCGATTTCGTGGTCGGCGCCAACGAGACCGGCTTCCATCTGGCCGGGGTCAACTGGGGCCGCGACCTGCCCGAGCCGGACACCGTGGCCGACCTGCGCAACGTGGTCGAAGGCGAGCGCGCGCACGACGGCGGCGAGATCCGCCTGGCGCGCGGCATCGAAGTCGGCCACGTGTTCCAGCTCGGCCGCCAGTATGCGCAGGCGCTTGACGCCACCGTGCTGGACGAGAACGGCAAGACCGTGGCGATGGCGATGGGCTGCTACGGCATCGGCATTTCGCGCATCGTCGCCGCGGCGATCGAGCAGAACCACGACGAGGCCGGCATCCGCTGGCCGCAGCCGATGGCGCCGTGGTCGGTGGCGGTGTGCGTGATCAATCCCAAGCGCGATCCGGCGATCGACGCGGCCGGCGAGGCGCTGCTGGCCGAACTGCAACAGGCCGGCCTGGACGCCGCGCTCGACGATCGCGGCCTGCGCGCCGGCGCGATGTTCGCCGATATCGAACTGATCGGCATCCCGCACCGCGTGGTGGTCTCCGAGCGCGGGCTGGCCGCCGGCACCTTCGAATATCGCGCGCGCAGCGGCGGCGACGCCGAGAACTTGGACCGCGCCGAATTGCTGGCGCGCCTGCAGGGTTAATCGGAAAGGCCGGGAATATATCCCGGCCTTTTTTTGCGCCGCGATTCGTCACGACGCGGCCTCGACATTTGCCGGGTCAATATGCCGACCGAATCAGCGCCGTTACCCCGCGTTGATTTGACAATCGGAATTCGGTGCGTATAAGTGACACCCACACCGATCCAGCGATCGGCGTGCCTATCGAAATACCCGGAATATTTGTCAATCCGATAAAGCGATATTATGATTCCGCTCTAGCCAGGGAATGGCTGTATGCCCATCACCCATTTTCCGGAGTACAAATGACCATCGATCTCAGTGGCCTGTCGGCCAAGCAGTTGGGCGCTCTCATCAAGACGGCCAAGAAGCAACAGACCATCGTCGCCAAGCGCACGCCCATCGCCAAGGTCCGCACGCAGCTGGCACGCCTGGCCAAGTCGCACGGTTACAGCATCGACGAAGTCTTCGATGGCGCCGCTCCGGCCAAGCGCGGCCGCAAGCCGGCTGCCGGCAAGCCGGGTCCGAAGCCGGGCCGCAAGCTGGGCAAGGTGCCGCCGAAGTACCGCAATCCGGCCAATACCGCCGAAACCTGGACCGGCCGCGGCAAGCAGCCGCGCTGGCTGGCCGAGCAGGTGGCCAAGGGCAAGAAGGTCGACGACTTCCTGATCGCAGCGCCGGCCAAGTCCGCCGCGCCGGCCAAGAAGACGGCGAAGAAGGCCACCAAGAAAGTCGCCAAGGTCGCCAAGAAAGCCAGCAAGTCCGCCGCCCCGAAAAACTGATCGGCACCCCGATCCGGCAACGGGTCGGGGATCGGTCGTTTATTCGAGAAACGCCAGCGCGAGCCGGCGTTTTTTATGCCTGCCGCAGCGACCGCGGAACTAGAGATTCTTCCGCGCCGGCACCAGCAGATTGCCGAACAGCAGGCCGGCGACCAGCGCCATCACGATATTGGTCACCGCCAGCAGCGCCGACTGCCCGCCGGACACGTCGTGCTGCTGCACCAGGGTCAGCAGTCCGCGCAGGCTGGCGCTGCCGGGCACCAGCATGATGATGCCGGGCAGGCGGATCAGCGCGCCCGGACGCTGCACCAGCCGGCCGAACAGATTGCCGGCCGCGGTCAGCGACATCGCCGACAGGAAGATCCCGACCGGGCTGCCCCAGGCCTCGCCGGCGAAGCGCGCGATCGCGTAGCCGGCCACCGAGGCGGCCATCACCCACGGATAGTCGCGGCCGTTGGCCTTGAACAGCAACGCGAACGCGTACGCCGCGACCAGCAGCGACGCCCATTCCACCCACACCGCCTGCGGCCGCGACGCGTGCACCAGCGGCTCCAGTCCGAGCAACTGCGCCAGGGTCACCGCGATCACCGCGCCCACGGTGAGCTTGAGGATGGTGGTGACCGCACCGGCGAAGCGCGCCGTGCCGGATACCCAGTGCTGGCTGGTCAGTTCGTTGACCGCATTGGTCAGCGCCATCCCCGGCAGCAGCACCACCAGCGAGGCGATGATCACCGAATTGAGGTTCAGCGGCGCCACGAAGGTCGCCACCAGCGCGGCGACGACGCCGGCCAGCAGCGCCGCCAGCGCCTCGTTGGCCTCCTTGGCCGCCGGGCGCTTGTCGGTGAGCTGGGTCAGCGCGCCGATCAGCAGGCCGATCGCGGTGGCGGTGGCGATGTCCAGCCACGGCAGCCGCCACAGCCCGGCCACGCCGAGCGCGGCCAGGCCGAAGCCGAGCACCTGCATCGCCTTCCAGCGCCGCCCCGGCGGGCGGTCCAGCTGGCGCAGCGCGGTATGGCCCTGGGCCACACTCATGCGCCCGCTGGCGACGTCGTCGGCGATGCTGTCGGCGACGCTGAGCTTGTGCAGATCGTTGTCGCCCGGCGCCAGCCGCACCACGCGGGTGATGTCGCTGGAGCCGATCGCCTTGGTCGGATCGCTGAAACTGAGGATCAGCCCGGTCGGGTTGGACCAGGGTTCGCAATCCAGGTCCAACTGCTGCGACAACGCCACCACCGCCGCCTCCAGGCGTTGCGCGGTGGTGCCGTAGGTGTGCAGGCGGCCGGCGATCTCGGAGACGAAGGCGATCCGTTGCGCATAGGTGGCGCTGGCAGAGGGAGTGGCGATGGGCGCGGCTTGCATGTCGGCTAGTATGGCGCGAACCCCGCGCACAGCCACCCTGTGGCGCACGACGACATTGCGGTGCAGGCGAAACAGGTATGCTCGCGCCCGGACACCCCATGATCGAACCGCAACCGCCAACACTCAGCCAGGACGACCGAGACCCCACGCGGGTGCGGCTATCCGGCAGTTGGACGCTGGCCACCGCGCTGGCGTCGTCCGACGTGCTGCGCACGCTGCCGGCCGGCACCACCGGCATCGACGCCAGCGGCATCGGCCAGCTGGATTCGGCCGGCGTGCTGCAGCTGATGCGCTACGCCACCCGCAACGGCATCGCCCACGAGGCGCTGAACTTCCGCCACGACCACCAGGCGCTGGTCAGCACCATCGAGGACGTCGCCGACGACCGCCCCAAGCGCAAGCGCGACTACGGCTTCGCCGCGGCGCTGGAGCGCCTGGGCTACGCGGTGCACCGCAACGGCAAGGAGATCGTCGCCCTGGTCGGCTTCCTCGGCGAGACCCTGGTCAAGGTGCTACGCCTGGTGCACGAACCGCGGCGTTTCCGCCTGACCTCCACCGTGCACCACATGGAACAGGTCGGGCTGGACGCGGTGCCGCTGGTCGCCCTGCTGTCCTATCTGGTCGGCGCGGTGATCGCGTTCCTGGGCTCGACCATCCTGCGCGACTTCGGCGCCGAGATCTATGTGGTGGAACTGGTCAGCATCGCCTTCCTGCGCGAATTCGCGGTGCTGCTGACCGCGATCGTGCTGGCCGGGCGCACCGCCAGCGCGTTCACCGCGCAGATCGGCGCGATGAAGGCGCGCGAAGAGGTGGACGCGATCCAGACCCTGGGTCTGGACCCGATGGACCTGCTGGTGATCCCGCGGCTGGTGGCGCTGCTGGTGATGCTGCCGCTGCTGACCTTCGTGGCGATGATCGCCGGCCTGGCCGGCGGCGTCACCGTCGGCGCCTTCGACCTGGGCATCCCGCCGCAGATGTACCTGGCGCGCATGCACGACACCATCCAGCTGCGGCACATGCTGGTGGGCCTGTCGAAGGCGCCGATCTTCGCGATCGTGATCGGCCTGATCGGCTGTCTGGAAGGCCTGCGCGTGGAAGGCACCGCGCAATCGGTCGGCGAGCGCACCACCTCCAGCGTGGTGCAGACGATCTCGCTGGTGATCATCATCGACGCGATCGCCGCGCTGTGGTTCATGAACGTGGGGTGGTGATGGAGCCGGGATTGGAGATTGGGAATTGGGGATTCGTTGAAGGCGGACGCCGCGCGCTGCCTGGCCGGGAGCCATTGCCTTGACCAATCCCGAATCCCCAATCCCCAATCCCGACCAAGAACTGGCCATCTCGGTCCGCGGCCTGCTCAACCGCTTCGGCACCCAGACCGTGCACGAAGACCTGGACCTGGACGTGCGCCGCGGCGAGATCCTCGGCGTGGTCGGCGGCTCGGGCACCGGCAAGTCGGTGCTGATGCGCAGCATCCTCGGCCTGCGCGAGCCCGATGCCGGCCACATCCGCGTGCTCGGCGTGGACACCGACTCCCGGCGCCGCGAAGACCGCCTGCACGTGGAGCGCAATACCGGCGTGCTGTTCCAGGACGGCGCGCTGTTCTCCTCGCTGAGCGTGGGCGAGAACGTGCAGGTGCCGCTCAAGGAGCACTTCGGCGAACTGCCCGACAGCTGGCATTACGAACTGGCGCTGCTGAAGGTGAAGCTGGCCGGGCTGCCGGCCGATGCGATCAACAAGCTGCCCTCGCAGCTGTCCGGCGGCATGCGCAAGCGCGCCGGACTGGCGCGCGCGCTGGCGCTGGACCCGCCGCTGCTGTTCCTGGACGAACCCACCGCCGGGCTGGACCCGATCGGCGCGGCCGCCTTCGACCGCCTGATCCGCACCCTGCAGGAAGCGCTGGGGCTGACCGTGTTCCTCATCACCCACGACCTGGACACCTTGTACGCTATCTGCGACCGCGTGGCGGTGCTGGCCGACCGCAAGGTCATCGCCACCGCGCCGCTGGCCGAGATCGAGCAGGTCGACCACCCCTGGATCCAGGACTATTTCCACGGCCCGCGCGCGCGCGCGGCGCGCGACGCCAAAACCGCCTGGACCGAGACCCACTGAGCCATGGAAACCAAAGCCAACTACGTCCTGATCGGCGCCTTCACCATCGTGGCCGGGCTGGCCTTGCTGCTGTTCGGGCTGTGGGCCGCCAAGTATTCGTCCGACCGCACCTGGCAGGAATACCGGGTGGTGTTCCGCGAGGCGGTGACCGGCCTGTCGGTGGGCAGCCCGGTGCAGTACAACGGCATCGCGGTCGGCTCGATCACCGAACTGACCCTGGCGCCGAACGATCCGCGCCAGGTGGTGGCGCGGGTGCGGCTGAATTCGACCACGCCGATCAAGAGCGACACCCGCGCCAAACTGGGCATCACCAGCCTGACCGGGCCGTCGATCATCCAGCTCTCCGGCGGCACCCCGGAGGCGCCGTCGCTGACCTCCATCGACGCCAGCGACGCGCCGATCATCCAGACCACGCCGTCGGCGCTGCAGAACATCACCGACACCGCCAACCGCATCGTCGAGCGCCTGGACGAAGTGCTCAGCGACCGCAACGTGGCCAGCATCACCGCCACCCTGCACAACCTGGAAACGATCAGCGGCTCGCTGGCCGACCGCGACGAAGGCATGCAATCGCTGATCCTCAGCGCGCGCGATGCCGCGCGCAATCTCGACGTGACCCTGAAGACCACCAACGGCACCATCCAGCGCCTGGACCAGAACCTGGTGCAGCAGCTGCCGCCGATCCTGGACAAGCTGGAAAGCACGCTGAGCAAGCTCGATTCGGCGTCCGGCAACGCCGACAAGATCCTGGGCGAGAACCGCGCGGCGATCAACAGCTTCGCCAACGACGGCCTGGGCCAGCTCGGCCCGACCCTGACCGAACTGCGCGGGCTGATCCGCGACCTGCGCCGGGTCAGCGACCGCCTGGACAACAACCCCGCGCGCTACCTGCTCGGCCGCGACGCCCCGAAGGAGTTCAAACCCAAATGAAGCCGACGCGCGCCCTCCTGCTGCTCGCCCTTCCGGCCCTGCTGCTCGCTGGCTGCTCCGCGCTGACCGGCGGCAGCAAGGATCCGGTGACGATCTACGCGCCCAACGTGCGCGTCGCGCCGGATCCGTCATGGCCGCAGGTAACCTGGCAACTGGCGATCGCCAAGCCCAGCGCCGCGCGGGTGGTCGACAGCCCGCGCATCTCGGTGCGCCCCACCCCGGGCGAACTGCAGGTCTACAGCGGCGTCAGCTGGGCGCAGCCCGCCACCGACATGCTGGAGGACACCCTGGTCCGCGCGTTCGAGGATTCCGGCCGCATTCCCGGCGTGGCCCGGCTCGGCACCGGCATCCGCGCCGACTACAAGCTGTTGCTGGACCTGCGCCGCTTCGAATCCGACTACGCCGGCCACGACGTGCCATCGGCCACGATCGAGCTCAACGCCAAGTTGCTGTACACGCCCGACCAGCGCGTGGTCGCCTCGCGCACCTTCCTCGCCGCGCAACCGGCCGCCAGCACCGCGCAGGCGCAGGTCGCCGACGCCTTCAGCCAGGCGCTGTCGCAGGTGACCGGCGATGTGGTCGGCTGGACCCTGCAGCAGGGCCAGGCCGATGCGGCCACGGCCCTGGCGCCGGTGCCGAAGGTCGCACCGGCACCGCGCCGCTGATCCAAAGCCCCTCTCCCGCCGGGAGAGGGGTTGGGGCGAGGGTACGGCGCAAAGCGTCTCGCGGAGTTTGGGGGCACCAGGCTGCGCCCTACCCTCATCCGCCCCTTCGGGGCACCTTCTCCCGATGGGAGAAGGAACAGCCGCTAGCCCCTCTCCCATCGGGAGAGGGGTTGGGGTGAGGGTACGGCGCGAAAGCGACTCGCGGAGTTGGATGCACCAGGCTGCGCCCGTACCCTCATCCACCCCTTCGGGGCACCTTCTCCCGATGGGAGAAGGGAACGTCTGCCCCTCTCCCACCGGGAGAGGGGTTGGGGTGAGGGTACGGCGCGAAGCGTCTCGCAGAGTTTGGGGGCACCAGACTGCGCCCGTACCCTCATCCGCCCCTTCGAGGCACTTCCCCTGAAAAGGAGACCATGCTCCCGAGGGGGAGAAGGGAATTCGTGGCCGCTAAGGCGCGGCGATTTTCCGAAACGTCAGATTGATCCGCTCGCCGACCGGTTTCGCAGTCCGCGGCAAGGCATGCCGGTACAGGCGCTGGGTCTCCCCGCCCATCAACAGCAAGCCACCGGCGCTCAGTTCCAGCGCCTGGCGCAGCGCCGGCTCCTGGCGATGGCGCAGCACGAAGCGGCGCGTGGCGCCCAGGCTCAGCGAGGCGATCAGCGGACGCGCGCCCAATTCCTTTTCGTCGTCGCTGTGCCAGCCCATCGCATCGCGGCCGTCGCGATAGCGGTTGGCCAGCACGCTGTTGAACGCGACTCCGGTCTCCGCGGCCAGCCGTTCGCGCAACGGCTGCAACGCCGGCGGCCACGGATGCGGCGCGAAGCGGGTACCGGAATAGCGGTAGCTCGCCTCCGGGTCGCCGATCCAGCAGCTCAGCCGCGGCGAATCCACCATCCGCCCGAACAGGCGGATGCGGTGAACCTCCCAGGCCACCCCGGCCAGCAAGTGCGCCAACAGCGCCGCCGCCTCGGCCGGGGCGAGCCAGCCGGGCAGCCAGCGGACGTCGGCGCCGGGCAGATCGAGTTGCATCGCGCCACGCTAGCATGCCGGCCGGCACCATACGCCAGCGTGCGGAATTTGCCCCGTCACGCACAAAGCCTGAAAATGCAGACAGCCAGATCGAGCCAACGGGAGCGGACCAGATGACGGAATTGGAGGGCGGCGCCAACGCGCCGGAGCCAGTGGAACGCGACGTCATGGAATACGACGTGGTCACCGTCGGCGCGGGTCCGGCCGGGCTGGCGTTCGCGATCCGGCTCAGGCAGCTCAACCCGGACATCTCGGTCTGCGTGATCGAAAAGGCCAGCACGGTCGGTGCGCAGATCCTGTCCGGCGCGGTGATCGAACCGGCGCCGCTCGACGCGCTGCTGCCCGGCTGGCGCGACGCGCCGCCGCCGATCTGCGTGCCCGCCGGCGAAGACGAGTTCTGGCACCTGAGCAAGGACGGCGGGCGCAAGTTTCCGATCGTGCCGCCGGGCATGCGCAACCACGGCAACTTCATCGTCAGCCTCGGCGCGCTGTGCGCGTGGCTGGCGCCGCAGGCCGAGGCGCTGGGCGTGGAAATCTATCCCGGCTTCGCCGCCGCCGAGACCCTGCATGCCGACGACGGCACGGTGCTCGGCGTGCGCATCGGCGACATGGGCGTGGCCAAGGACGGGTCGCACAAGCCCGGCTACACCCCCGGCATCGATATCCGCGCCAAGGTCACGGTGCTGGCCGAAGGCGCGCGCGGGCACCTGACCAAGCGCCTGGTCAAGCGCTTCGCGCTGGACGCCGACAGCGACCCGCAGGCCTATTCGATCGGCATCAAGGAACTGTGGCAGCTGCCGGAAGGCCGCGTGGTGCCCGGCAAGATCGTGCATACCCTGGGCTGGCCGGCGGACAACGCCACCTATGCCGGCAGCTTCCTGTACCACCTGGAGAACAACCAGGTGGCGCTGGGCTACGTCAGCGGCCTGGACTACCACGACCCCGAATACCGGCCGTGGGAGGCGTTCCAGCAATGGAAGAACCATCCGCTGATGAAGCCGCTGCTGGAAGGCGGCACCATCCTGTCGGCCGGCGCCCGCGCCATCGCCAGCGGCGGCTGGCAGTCGTTGCCGAAGGTGGAGATGCCCGGCGCGCTGCTGATCGGCGACAGCGCCGGCCTGCTCAACGTGCCCAAGATCAAGGGCACCCACCAGGCGATCCGCAGCGGCATGC
Organism: Xanthomonas bonasiae; assembly: GCF_017163705.1. Lineage (GTDB taxonomy): Bacteria > Pseudomonadota > Gammaproteobacteria > Xanthomonadales > Xanthomonadaceae > Xanthomonas_A > Xanthomonas_A bonasiae. Next base: position 67,862 of record NZ_JAFIWB010000016.1, on the reverse strand, counting down.
TCGCCGCCGAACACCTGGCCGCCGGCGCGGCGCTGAACCCGGCCGGCTTCGACGCGCGGCTGCGCGGCTCGGAGGTGATGGCCGAACTGCGCCAGGTGCGCAACATCAAGCCCGGCTTCAAGAAGGGCATGTGGTTCGGCCTGCTCAACGGCGCCTGGGAGACCCTGGTCAAGGGCGCCTCGCCGTGGACGCTGAAGGTGACCGCCGACTGGTCGTCGCTGGACCGGCTGGGCGAACACGAACAGCCCAAGCGCGACTACGTGCAGCGCGACCTGGCGCCGCGCGACCGCCTGCAGGCCGTGTACTTCGCCGCCACCGAACACGACGAAGACCAGCCCGTGCACCTGCAGGTGCTGGACCCGCAGATCTGCGTGACCCGCTGCACCGAGGAATACGGCAACCCCTGCACCCGCTTCTGCCCCGCCGCGGTGTACGAGATCGTCGACGACGCGGCCGGCAAGCGCCTGCAGATCAACGCCGCCAACTGCGTGCACTGCAAGACCTGCGACATCAAGGACCCCTACGAAATCATCAACTGGGTCACGCCGGAAGGCGGCTCCGGGCCGAACTACCAGAACCTGTGAGCCACACGCTTCCGACACGATGCTCCTGCTGCGCCGCCGCCGCGTTCTTCGCCACGTGACGTCGCGATGAGAGCCCGCTGGCGCAAGACCGGGCTTGCCGCGCGTGCGGCCGTCGAGCGGCACGGCGGCGGCTGGCGTGGCCTGGTCGCGGTTGCCGAGCGCAGCTGGAAGGTCCTGCGAGCGCTGGGCCTTACCGGCTTCGTGCGGCGCCTGCGCAATGCCGCGCACGCGCAAACGTCTGCACCTCCGCCATCGGATGTCGCGTTTCCCGCGCCGACGCCGATCGAGCGCGTGCAACTGCGCGTGGGCGTGATGGCCCACGTTTTTTATCCTGACCTGCTGGGTGAATTGGCGCAGGCGCTGACCGCCATGCCGGTGCCGTACGTGCTGATGGTGTCGGTCATCGACGCCGACGCGCAGGCCGCGGCCCAACAGCGCCTGTCGTCGTTGCCCAACCTGCAGACGCTGCACGTGCGCAAGGTCGCCAATCGTGGCCGCGATCTGGCGCCGTTGATCGTGACGTTCCGCGAGGACATCCTCGCGCTCGACGTCGTGGCGCACTGGCATAGCAAAAAATCGCTGTATACCGGTGGCGAGCGCCAGGATTGGCGTCGCTATCTGACCAACGCGCTGTTCGGCTCGACGCAGCGCGTCGCCTGGATCCTCGGCATGTTCGGCGCCGAGCCGAGATTGGGAATCGTCTACCCGGAAAGCTTTACCGGCATACCACTGTGGGGCCACACCTGGCTCAGCAATCTGCAGGTCTGTCGCGAACTGGGCCAGCGGCTGGGGATCGCCATTGATGCCACTGCCTATATCGACTACCCGGCCGGCTCTATGTTCTGGGCACGCGTGACGGCATTGCACCCCATTTACGCGCTCGGGTTGAGGTTGCAGGATTTTCCGGAGGAGCGCGGCCAGACCGATGGAACACTGCAGCATGCGCTGGAGCGGATGTTCGTGGCCGTGGTACGCCAACAAGGACTGCTGGCCGGCATCCTGCCGCCAGATGGGCGGCTTGCGCTGAGCACGGAAGGCAACCGCAATTGGATACAGGCCTTCCAGATGCCTCTGGCCACGCGCCTGACCATGTCGGCAATCGAGGCAAAGCTGGTATCGCTGGACGTGTTCGACACCCTGGTGACGCGTCCGTTCCTGACCCCGGCAGGAGCACGCGCTTACCTGGCTCATCTGGCAGCAGAAACCCTTGGCGTACCCGGATTCGCCGCGTTGCGCGATCGCGCCGAGGCGATCGCGCGTGCGGCTGCCGGGCGCGACGTCGACCTAGACGCCATCTATGCCGCAATGGCACGGCTCGCGGAGGCGAAGGACCTGCCCTTGCAAGCGCTGCAGACACTGGAACTGGATACCGAAGCACGTTTGCTGCAGCCGCGCCAGGCGCTGGTTGCCGCAGCCGATGCGCTCGCCGCCAGCGGACGGCGCCTGGTCGCCGTGTCGGACATGTACCTCAATAGCGCAGATCTGCAGCGGGTCTTGCCATCTGCCGTGCGAGCGCTGCCGCGAGCCTGGTACGTGTCTTGCGAAACCGGCTGGCGCAAGGATGACGACCAGGCCTGGGAACAGCTGCCGGCGCACGAAGGCGTGGCGGCGCGGCACTGGCTGCACGTCGGCGACAACGAACAGGCGGATATCCAGCGCCCGCAGATGCACGGCTATCTCACGCCCGTGCACGTGCTGCGGCCATCGGCATTGCTCGACGTGGTCCCGGCGCTACGTCCTTTGCGACCCGCGGCAGGCGCGCACAGCGCCTGGCAAGACCAGTTGTGGCTGGGCCTGCTGAGTCGCCACCTGGCGGATCTTGCCGATACCCGACCGGAGCAGTTCGGCGACCGGTTGCGCCTGGAATCGCCGGCATCGCTCGGCTATCTGGTGTACGGCCCCTTGGTCGCGGACTACCTGCTGTGGCTGGTGCGTCTGGCGCTGTCGCGCGGCGTCGGCCAGATCCTGTTCCTGAGCCGGGAAGGCTATCTGCTGCAAAAGGCGTTTGCGCAGTTGCAGGCGGCATGTCCGCCGCTGGCCGCATTGCGGGGCAGCTATGTGCTGGCCTCGCGGCGCGGCACTGGCGTGCCGACGCTGCGCGAGGCCACCGACCTGGATGCGCTGCTCGGTAGCACCTACACCGGCAGCCTGCACGACCTGCTGCGCGCGCGGCTCGGCTCGGCGGCAACCGCGGCGGTCGCGGCACGGCTGGGAGCCGCCAGCATGCGCGGCATGGCGCTGCTGCCGGAGAAACGTGCCTCGCTGCTACAGACACTGGCGCCGGCGATGCCCGCGCTGCTCGAGGTCGCCACGGCGGAGCGCGAAGGCTACCTGCGCTACTGGCATGCAACCGTCGGCGACGCGCCCGCCATGGTGGCGGACCTGGGGTACGCAGGCACAATCCAGGCGCAGCTGAGCCGGTTGACCCGCACCGCCTTGGGCGGCGGCTACTTCGCCGTGAACGCCGGGATCGCGCAGATTCGGGCCCCGGGCTGGGCCGAAGCGCGCTACTTCGATGCGCGCGACCCGCACATGCAGGCGTCGCCGATCCCGCAGCACGACCTGCTGCTGGAAACATTCCTGACCGCGCCGGACGGCCAGTTCTCTCACTTCGCGCTACGCAGCGACGGCCATGCCGAACCGGTCTTCGCCGCCAAGGAACTGACACCCGCGCAGTTCGCCACTATTGCGGAGGTCCAGCAAGGCGCGCTCGATTTCGTCGCCGACCTTTGCACGGTCGGCGGCAGCGAGACCTGGACGTTCGCGTTCGACCGGGAGCTGATCCAGATCCCGTTGCGGTGCATGGGCGAGGGCCGCTGGCAGACGGGTCGGTGGGCGAGCGGCCTGGCGGTCGAGGATGCATTCACCGGCCGCGGCCGAGTGCCTGTCGCCACCTGACCGAGGCATCCGTGCGGCAGCCGGAACCGGCTGGCGGCGATTGCCCCTGGGCATCAGGCCCAGCAGCAAGAAGGCGCCATCGGCGCCTTCTGTGGAATGCCGGAGGCGCCGCCAGAGGATGTCACTTGGCGAGCGGGATTGGACCCACGTCCAGAGTCGGCTGACCGAAATCCGCGAACCAGCTGACCGATTCCTGGACCAAATCGACCTTCAATCGGCGGCCATCGATGCGCGGATCAGCAGGTACCTGCACGGCCACCGATGCGGACGCGCCGGGTGCGATCTCCGGCAGTGGCGTGCGTGCGAAATCCCGCACCAGACCGTCGGCATTACCGCCGGGGCCCTCGATCTGGACGCCCAGATTGACCGGCGGATTGCTGGTCCCGGAGAGCGCCACTTTTCCGTTGTTCTCCACCTTGACCGTGAACGTGATGACACCCGCCGCCGTGTCCACCTTGGGCTCGGACTCCAGGCTGAGCTTGACGCTGACCTGATCGGCAGTGAGTTTGGTGACCGGCGCCTGAGCTGCCGCGGCAGCATCGGGCGCCGGTGCGGGAGCCGTCGCTGGCGTCGTCTGGCTGGCGTCCTGGCCGCAGCCGGCCAACGCGATCGTCACCGCTGACGCGGCCAACAGAACATAAAGTGGTTTCATCGATGCACCTGTGTAGGGAGGGCGGACCAGGACGCGCCGGCCAGGATGGCCAGGCGATTCAGGTCACCGCCCATCATACGTCGCCGCGGGCGCGGCAGGATTAGCCTCGAATGCGGTAGTGCGCCTGAGTCATCTGGCGCACCTGTGGCTCGTCCACGCCGTCGGCGAGCGCAACCAGCCACAGCCCTTCGGCGTCGACGTCGAACACCGCCAGGTCGGTGATGATGCGGTCGACCACGCCCACGCCGGTCAGCGGCAGGTCGCACTCGTGCAGGATCTTGTGGCTGCCGTCCTTGGCCACGTGCTCCATCAGCACCACCACGCGCTTGACCCCAGCGACCAGGTCCATTGCCCCGCCCATGCCCTTGACCATCTTGCCGGGCACCATCCAGTTGGCCAGGTCGCCGCGCGCGCTGACCTGCATCGCGCCGAGGATCGCCAGGTCGATGTGGCCGCCGCGGATCATCGCGAAGGAATCGTGGCTACCGAAATAGCTGGCGCCGGCGCGCGCGGTGACGGTCTGCTTGCCGGCGTTGATCAGGTCGGCGTCCACTTCGTCCTCGCTCGGGAACGGACCGATGCCGAGCAGGCCGTTCTCCGACTGCAGCCACACGTCCACGCCCTCGGGAATGTGGTTGGCGACCAGGGTCGGCAGGCCGATGCCCAGGTTCACGTAGGCGCCATCGGTGAGTTCGCGGGCGGCGCGCTGCGCCATTTCGTCGCGGGTCCAGGCCATGTCAGGCGTCCTTCTGGCGCAGGGTGCGCTGTTCGATGCGTTTCTCGGGATGCGGGTTGTGCACGATGCGATCGACGTAGATGCCGGGCAGATGCACCTGGTCCGGGTCGATGCTGCCGGTCTCGACGACCTGCTCGACCTCGGCGATGCAGACCTTGCCGGCCATCGCGCAGGCCGGGTTGAAGTTGCGCGCGGTCTTGCGGAACACCAGGTTGCCCGCGGCATCGGCCTTCCACGCCTTGACCAGGGCCACATCGGCCTGCAGCGCGGTCTCCAGCACGTAGTGCTTGCCGTCGAATTCGCGCGTCTCCTTGCCCTCGGCGACGACCGTGCCATAGCCGGTGGCGGTGAAGAACGCGGGAATGCCGGCGCCGCCGGCGCGCAGCCGTTCGGCCAGGGTGCCCTGCGGATTGAACTCCAGCTCCAGCTCGCCGGCCAGGTACTGGCGCTCGAATTCCTTGTTCTCGCCGACGTAGGACGAGATCATCTTGCGGATCTGCCGGGTCGCCAGCAGCTGGCCCAGGCCGAAACCGTCGACCCCGGCGTTGTTGGAGATCACGGTCAGGCCGTTCGCGCCGGAATCGCGCAGCGCCGCGATCAGCGCCTCGGGAATGCCGCACAGGCCGAAACCGCCGACCGCCAGGGTCTGGCCGTCCGCCACCACGTCGGCCAGCGCCGTGGCCGCGTCGGGGAAAAGCTTGCCGCGTCGCCCGGTCGCCCGGGTGGAGGTATCGCCCATTGGCCCGCATCCGCATTGGAAGTAGACAGATAGTCTAGCCGCTCGCCGGCTAAGACCCGCTGCGCACTGCCGCAATGACCGATTAAGGGCCGGAACGTTACACTTCAACCTCCCCCCATCCAAGGTCCCTCCCCTATGCCGCTTCCCGCATTCAAGGCCTACGACATCCGCGGTCGCGTTCCCGACGAACTGAACGAGGACCTGGCCCGCCGCATCGGCGTGGCATTGGCGGGGCAATTGGAGAGCGGACCGGTGGTGGTGGGCCACGACGTGCGCCTGGCCAGCCCCGCACTGCAGGCGGCGCTGTCGGCCGGCCTGCGCGCCAGCGGCCGCGAGGTCATCGACATCGGCCTGTGCGGTACCGAGGAAGTGTATTTCCAGACCGACCACCTGCAGGCCGCCGGCGGGGTGATGGTGACCGCCAGCCACAATCCGATGGACTACAACGGGATGAAGCTGGTGCGCGAGAATGCGCGCCCGATCAGCTCCGATACCGGCCTGTTCGCGATCCGCGACACCGTGGCGGCCGACACCGCGCCCGCCGGCACTCCGACCGCAGCCGAGCACAGCCGCCCGGACAAGTCCGCCTACATCGCGCACCTGCTCAGCTACGTCGACCTCGGCACGCTCAAGCCGCTGAAGCTGGTGGTCAACGCCGGCAACGGCGGCGCCGGCGCCATCGTCGACCTGCTGGCGCCGCACCTGCCGTTCGAGTTCGTGCGCGTGTTCCACGAGCCGGACGGGCACTTCCCCAACGGCATCCCGAACCCGCTGCTGCCCGAGAACCGCGAGGCCACCGCCAAGGCGGTCAAGGAACACGGCGCGGACTTCGGCATCGCCTGGGACGGCGATTTCGACCGCTGCTTCTTCTTCGACGAGAACGGCCGCTTCATCGAGGGCTACTACCTGGTCGGCCTGCTGGCGCAGGCGATCCTGGCCAAGCAGCCGGGCGGCAAGGTGGTGCACGACCCGCGTCTGACCTGGAACACGATCGAGATGGTCGAGGATGCCGGCGGCGTCCCGGTGCTGTGCAAGAGCGGGCATGCCTTCATCAAGGAGAAGATGCGCGGCGAGAACGCGGTGTACGGCGGCGAGATGAGCGCGCACCATTATTTCCGCGAGTTCGCCTACGCCGACTCGGGCATGATCCCGTGGCTGCTGATCGCCGAACTGGTGTCGCAGTCGGGCCGCTCGCTGGCCGACCTGGTCGAGGCGCGCATGCAGAAGTTCCCGTGCAGCGGCGAGATCAACTTCAAGGTCGCCGATGCCAAGGCCGCGGTGGCGCGGGTGATGGAGCACTACGCCGCGCACTCGCCGTCGCTGGACTACACCGACGGGGTCAGCGCCGAATTCGCCGATTGGCGCTTCAATCTGCGCAGCTCCAATACCGAACCGCTGTTGCGCCTGAACGTGGAAACGCGGGGCGATGCGGCACTGCTGGAACAGCGCACCACTGAAATCTCCGATCTGCTGAAAGCATGACCGGTTTCGTGTCTTCCACCATTTCCTTCAACGCATCTATGGAGTTCCCCCGCCCATGAGCGACGTCCTACCCATCATCCTGTCCGGCGGTTCCGGCACCCGGCTCTGGCCGCTGTCGCGCGAGTCCTACCCGAAGCAGTTCCTGCCGCTGGTCGGCGAACACAGCATGCTGCAGGCCACCTGGCTGCGTGCGGCACCGGTCGCCGGGCATGCGCCGATCGTGGTCGCCAACGAAGAGCATCGCTTCGTCGCCGCCGAGCAATTGCAGCAGATCGGCGTGAAGCCGCAGTCGATCCTGCTCGAGCCCAAGGGCCGCAATACCGCCCCGGCCATCGCCGTGGCGGCGCTGGAGGCGACCCGCAACGGCGCCGACCCCTTGTTGCTGGTGCTGCCGTCCGACCACGTGATCCGCGACGAAGCGGCGTTCCAGGCCGCGGTGCAGGTTGCCGCGGCCGCCGCCGAGCAAGGCAAGCTGGTCACCTTCGGGATCAAGCCGACCGCGCCGGAAACCGGCTACGGCTACATCAAGGCCGGCGCCGGCAACGGCGTCAGCGCGGTCGAGCGCTTCGTCGAGAAGCCCGACCTGGCCACCGCGCAGGGCTATCTGGCCTCGGGCGAGTACTACTGGAACAGCGGCATGTTCCTGTTCCGCGCCTCGCGCTACCTGGAAGAACTGCGCCGCTTCCAGCCGGCAATCGCCGATGCCTGCGCCAAGGCCTGGGACGCGGCAACCCGCGATGCCGACTTCACCCGCCTGGACAAGGACGCCTTCGCCGCCAGCCCGTCGGACTCGATCGACTACGCGGTGATGGAGAAGACCGCCGATGCGGTCGTGGTACCGCTGGACGCCAACTGGAACGACGTCGGGTCGTGGTCTGCCTTGCTGGACGTCTCGCCGCAGGATGCGCAGGGCAATGCGCACCACGGCGACGTGATCGAGATCGATTGCCGCAACACCTATGCCTACGGTTCGCGGCTGATCGCGATGGTCGGGCTGCAGGACGTGGTGGTGGTCGAGACCGACGATGCGGTCCTCGTCGGCCACCGCGAGCGCATCCAGGAGGTCAAGGAGATCGTGGCCAGGATCAAGGCCAGCGGCCGCTCCGAGGCCACCTGGCACCGCAAGGTGTATCGCCCGTGGGGCGCCTACGATTCGATCGACAACGGCCAGCGCTTCCAGGTCAAGCGCATCACGGTCAAGCCCGGCGCCACGCTGAGCCTGCAGATGCACCACCACCGGGCCGAGCACTGGATCGTGGTCAGCGGCACCGCCGAAGTCACCCGTGGCGAGGAAGTGCTGCTGCTCACCGAGAACCAGAGCACCTACATCCCGCTGGGCGTGACCCATCGCCTGAAGAACCCGGGCAAGCTGCCGCTGGAACTGATCGAGGTGCAGTCCGGCAGCTATCTGGGCGAGGACGACATCGTGCGCTTCGAGGACACCTACGGGCGTACCTGAGTCCTGCTGCAGCGAAAAGAAAAAAGCCGGGCGATGCCCGGCTTTTTTCATGCCTGCGTTCGCTGCCGGCGCGCGGCGCGCTACACGGACTGCGCTGGCGTGGCCAGTTCGCCGATCACGCGGCGCAGGCCATCGCGCCACTGCGGCAGCACCAGCGAAAAATCGCGTTGCAGCCTGGAAATATCCAGCCGCGAATAGGCCGGGCGCTTGGCCGGGGTCGGGTACTCGGCCGTGGCGATCGGCAGCACGCGCGGCGCGCGCGCCAGCAGGCCCGCCGCGAGCGCCTCTTCGAAGATCGCTTCGGCGAAGCCGTGCCAGGTGGTCTGGCCGGCAGCGGTCAGGTGCCAAGTGCCCGATTGCGCGGCAGCGCGCCGTTCGAGGACCTGCGCGGTGACATCGGCGATCAGCGCCGCCGGCGTCGGCGTGCCGGCCTGGTCGGCGACCACGCGCAACTCGTCGCGTTCGGCGCCGACGCGCAGCATGGTGCGCAGGAAGTTGTTGCCGTGCGCGGCATAGACCCAGGCGGTGCGGAAGATCAGGTGCTGCGCGCCGGAGGCGCGGATCGCGTCTTCGCCGGCGAGCTTGGTCGCGCCATACACGCCCAGCGGCGCCATCGGTGCGTCCTCCGGATACGGGCGGGTGCCCTGGCCATCGAACACGTAGTCGGTGGAGTAATGCACCATCGGCACGCCATGCGCCGCACACCAGCCGGCGATCACCGCAGGCGCCTCGGCGTTGGCGCGCAACGCGGCGTCGCGATCCTGTTCGGCGCGATCCACCGCGGTATAGGCGGCCGCGTTGACCACCGCCGTCGGCTGCACCCGATCGAGCAAGGTGCCCAGCGTCTGCGGCTGGTCGAAGTCGGCTCTCTCGCAGGCGCTGCCGCCGGGCAGGCGGCCGCTGCGCGTGGTCGCCAGCAACGGCCCGCGTCCGGCCAGCGCGCGCAACAGCTCCTGGCCGACCTGGCCGTTGGCGCCGAACACCAGCGTGGTCACGGCGTATACACCGGCAGACGTTCGGCGGCGATGTCGGCCAGAAACGGCGCCACCGCATCCTTGGCCGACAGCAGCGGCTGGCTGATCGGCCAGTCCACTCCGATCGCCGCGTCGTCCCAGCGCACGCCGGCGTCGGCTTCCTTCACGTACACGTCGGTGCACAGATAGCTGAACACCGCACGCTTGGACAGCACCGCGAACCCGTGGGCAAAGCCTTCCGGTATCCAGAATTGTTTCCTGTTTTCCGCGCTCAGCATTGCCGCCACCCAGCGGCCGAAATGCGGAGAACCGCGACGGATGTCCACCGCCACGTCGTAAACCTCGCCCTCCAGTACGCTGACCAGCTTGCCCTGCGGGCGCGGCCACTGGTAGTGCAATCCGCGCAGTACGCCTTTTGATGATGCCGACACGTTGCTTTGCACGAACGTGGCCGGCAGGCCATGCCGAGCGAAACGCTCGGCATTCCAGCTCTCAAAAAAGTAACCGCGCTCGTCCTCAAATACGGCAGGTTCGATGACGGCACAGCCGGGTATCGCGGTTTCGATCACTTTCAAAGAAACTTTCCTCGTTTTGCCAGTGCCTGCAAATACAGGCCATAACCGCTCTTTGCCAGTGGGAGCGCCAGATGTTGCAACTGCTCGGCATTGATCCAGCCTTGCGAGAAGGCGATTTCTTCCGGGCAGCACACTTGCAACCCTTGCCGCGCCTGAATGGTCTCGATGAAGTTGGACGCTTCGTGCAGGGATTGATGGGTTCCGGTATCCAGCCAAGCATAGCCGCGACCCAGCGCTTCCAGATGTAGTTGCCCCGCATCCAGATAGCACCGATTGAGGTCGGTGATCTCGAGCTCTCCGCGTGGCGAAGGCCTCAATTCGGCTGCGTAGTCACTGGCCTGGCCGTCGTAGAAGTACAACCCGGTGACCGCATAGTTGGAGCGCGGCTGGGCCGGCTTTTCGGCGATGTCGATGACCTTGCCGGCCTGGTCGAACTCGGCCACGCCATAGCGCTCCGGGTCGTTGACCCAATAGCCGAACACGGTGGCGCCCTGCTGCCGCGCGTCGGCGCGGCGCAGGGTCTCGGTCAAACCATGGCCATGGAAGATGTTGTCGCCCAGCACCAGGCAGCTCGGCTTGCCGCCGATGAACTCGCGACCGATCAGGTAGGCCTGCGCCAGTCCGTCCGGGCTCGGCTGCACCGCGTATTCCAGGCGCATGCCCCACTGCGAGCCGTCGCCCAGCAGCGCGCGGAACAAGGCCTGCTCGTGCGGCGTATTGATGATCAGCACTTCGCGAATGCCGGCCAGCATCAGCACGCTGAGCGGGTAATAGATCATCGGCTTGTCGTACACCGGCAGCAGCTGCTTGCTGACGCCCTTGGTGATCGGATACAGCCGCGTGCCGGAGCCGCCGGCCAGGATGATGCCCTTGCGTTGTGTCATCGGTTACTTCCTTTGGAAGTCCGCACATGGACGTGCGGGCTCTTGCGAGGGACTCGCGTTATGCCGCCGTGCCGATCCGTTCCAGCCGATAGCTGCCGTCGAGCACGCCCTGCACCCAGGCCTGGTTGGCCAGGTACCAGTCCACCGTGGTGGCGATGCCCTGCTCGAAGCTGTACTGCGGCTCCCAGCCCAGCTCGTTCTTCAGCTTGGACGCGTCGATCGCATAGCGCCGGTCGTGGCCGGGGCGGTCGGCGACATGGGTGATCTGGCTGCTGCGCGGCTTGCCGTCGGCACGCGGGCGGCGCGCATCGAGCAGCGCGCAGATCGCCTGCACCACCTCGATGTTCTGCTTCTCGGAATTGCCGCCGACGTTGTAGGTCTCGCCGACCCGGCCCTTCTCCAGCACGGTGCGGATCGCCTCGCAGTGGTCGCCGACGAACAGCCAGTCGCGCACCTGCTTGCCGTCGCCGTAGACCGGCAGCGGCTCGCCCGCCAGCGCCTTGGCGATCACCAGCGGGATCAGCTTCTCGGGAAAATGGTACGGGCCGTAGTTGTTGGAGCAGTTGGTGGTCAACACCGGCAGGCCGTAGGTGTGGTGGAACGCGCGCACCAGGTGGTCGGAGGCGGCCTTGGAGGCCGAGTACGGCGAATTGGGCGCGTACGGCGTGGTCTCGCTGAACTTGCCGGTCTCGCCGAGCGTGCCGTAGACCTCGTCGGTGGACACGTGCAGGAACCGGAACGCGGCGCGCGGCCCTTCCGGCAGCGCCTTCCAGTGATCGCGCACCGCTTCCAGCAGGCCGAGCGTGCCGACCACGTTGGTCTGGATGAACGCGCCCGGGCCGTCGATCGAACGGTCGACATGGCTCTCGGCGGCGAAGTTCAGCACCGCGTCGGGCTGGTGCTCGCGCAGCAGTTGCGCGACCAGCGCGCGGTCGCCGATATCGCCCTGCACGAAGACGTGGTCGGGATGGCCGTCCAGCGACGCCAGCGTGTTCAGGTTGCCGGCGTAGGTCAATGCGTCCAGGTTGATCACGCGGACGCCGCGCGACACCGCTTCCAGCACGAAATTGCCGCCGATGAACCCGGCGCCGCCGGTGACGAGCCATGTTGCCAATGCCTATCTCCTGAAGTGTTGCTTGGTCGGTTGGCCGAGGCGATGGCCGGCGCATGGCCGCAGAGCATAACGCCAGCAAGCGAACATTAAACTCGCGACCGGATTCCGTTCAGCGCGAAGCCCCAACATCCACCATACGCCCTCGCATGGTCCATCGCCGGCGGTTAGAATCCACCGACTGCCCCGCGCCAGCCGCCGCGGCCGGGCCTTCCCGCACTGCTGAAGGATCTCGTACAAGATGAAAATCCTCGTCGCCTACAAGCGCGTGGTGGACTACAACGTCCGCATCCAGGTCAAGCCGGACGGCTCCGGCGTCGTGACCGAGGGCGTCAAGCTTTCCCCCAATCCGTTCGACGAAATCGCCCTGGAAGAAGCGTTGCGCCTGCGCGACGCCGGCATCGCCAGCGAGGTCGTGGTGGTCACCCTGGCCCCGGCCGATGCCGCCGCGCACCTGCGCAACGGCCTGGCGATGGGCGCCAACCGCGCCATCCACGTGGTCACCGACGCCGCGATCCAACCGCTGACCGCGGCCCGCGCCCTGCTCAAGCTGGTCGAGCAGGAGCAGCCGGACCTGGTGATCCTGGGCAAGCAGGCGATCGACGACGACGCCAACCAGACCGGGCAGATGCTGGCCACGCTGTGGGGCCGCCCGCAGGCCACCTTCGCCGGCAAGCTGGTCGTCGCCGACGGCAAGGCCACGGTGACCCGCGAGGTCGACGCCGGCCTGGAGACGCTGGAAGTGGATCTGCCGGCCGTGGTCACCACCGACCTGCGCCTGAACGAGCCGCGCTTCATCAAGCTGCCCGACATCATGAAGGCCAAGAGCAAGCCGCTGCAGACCCTGGCATTCGCCGAGCTGGGCGTGGAGTCCAACGACAGCCTCGCCACCACCCACTACGCCCCGCCGCCCAAGCGCAGCCGTGGGGTGATGGTCAAGGACGCCGCCGAACTGGTGGCCGCACTCAAGCAGAAGGGGTTGCTGTAATGGCCAAGATCCTCGTCGTCGCCGAACACCTGAACGGCCAGCTCAACGCGGCCACCGCCAAGACCGTCAGCGCCGCGCAGGCGCTGTCGCCGGACGCCATCGACATCGTGGTGCTGGCCGCCGACCCGGCCGCCGTCGCCGCGCAGGCCGCGCAGATCGCCGGCGTGGGCCGCGTGCTTACCGTCGCCAATCCGGCCAACGAACACGCCATCGCACAGGTGCTGGGGCCGCAGATCGCGCAGCTGGCACAGGGCTACAGCCACCTGTTCGGCCCCTCCACCACCTTCGGCAAGGACCTGATGCCGGTGGTCGCCGCGCTGCTCGGGGTCAACCAGATCTCCGACCTGATGGCGGTCGATGGCGAATATGCCTTCAAGCGCCCGATCTACGCCGGCAACGCGATCATCAGCGTGCAGGCGCCCGCCGACCAGACCGTGGTCGCCACCGTGCGCAGCGCCTCGTGGCCGGAAGCGGCCAAGGGCGGCAGCGCGGCGATCGAGGCGGCCAGCGTCAGCGCGACGCTGCCCAGCCACACCCGCTTCGTCGGCCTGGCTGCCGGCAAGTCCGACCGCCCCGACCTACAGAGCGCCAAGCGCGTGGTCTCCGGCGGCCGCGGCGTGGGCTCGGCGGAGAACTTCCAGATCATCTACAAGCTGGCCGACAAGCTCGGCGCCGCGGTCGGCGCCTCGCGCGCGGCGGTGGATGCCGGCTACGTGCCCAACGAACTGCAGGTCGGCCAGACCGGCAAGATCATCGCCCCGGACCTGTACGTGGCGGTCGGCATCTCCGGCGCGATCCAGCACCTGACCGGGATCAAGGACGCCGGCACCATCGTCGCGATCAACAAGGACCCGGAATCGCCGATCTTCGAGATCGCCGATATCGGGCTGGTGGGTGACTTGTTCACCTTGTTGCCGGAGTTGGAAAAGACACTTGGTTGAACGATACGCACCGCAAAGTGGATGGCAGTTGGCGTCCGCTGAAGGAAAATCTTTGAACGCTGAAACGCCGGCCCATCCTCGGGCGCTCTGTGTTGACCTGGACGGCACGCTCCTGCTCAGCGACCTGCTTTACGAGTCGTTCCTGAGCATGCTGTCCTCCCGCCCTTGGTTGCTGGTGTGCATCCCGCTATGGTTGTTTCGTGGCAAAGCACATCTGAAGCGCAAGCTGGCTGCATTCGGAGCGGGGAGCGCTGCGGCGCTTCCCTACGATCCGCGTGTTTTGCAACTGCTACGCGAAACCACGGACCGTCCGCGCGTGCTGTGCACGGCGTCGGATGCGCAGCTGGTATACCCGATTGCTGAACACCTCAATCTTTTTGATGAAGTACATTGTAGCGACGGACGAATAAATCTCGCGGGAAGCCGCAAGGCGCGGCTACTGCTTGAGCGTTTTGGCGAAAAGGGCTTTGATTACGTCGCCAACGATATGGTCGATCTCCGCATCTGGAAACACGCCCATAGCGCGTGGGTGGTGAATGCAGGCCCGACCGTCTCGAAAGCTGCCGCTAAGGTTTGTTCCGTCGAGGCATATTGGCCACGCAGCGGCAGCAGCCCGTTGACTTGGCTGAAGGCCCTCCGCGTGCACCAGTGGCTGAAGAATTTGCTTGTCTTCGTTCCACTGCTGGCCAGCCACAGCTTTTCCCAGCTGAATGGCCTCTTGACTTCCGCATCGGCCTTCCTCGCATTCGGCCTTTGCGCCTCCGGCGTTTACCTGCTGAATGATTTGTTAGACCTTGAATCGGATCGTGGACATCCACGCAAGCGACGTCGCCCCTTTGCAGCAGGAACCCTGGATTTGCGCGCAGGACTTGTTGCAGCACCACTGCTAACGATTGCCGGACTGGCGACCGCGTGGCTGGCATCACCAGCGTTCTTGGCCGTACTCGCAACGTATTACTTGCTGACGCTTGCCTATTCGCTGAAACTGAAACAGATCGTCATCATAGATGTGGTGACGCTCGCTGCGCTGTATACGATCCGCATCATCGGCGGCGCAGCCGCCATCGGTGTGACGCCCTCATTCTGGCTGCTGGCGCTGTCGCTCTTCTTGTTCCTGAGTCTGGCCATGCTCAAGCGCTTTACCGAACTCCAGATGACCCTAGGAGCGGGGAAGTTCATCCCCAGCGGCCGTGGCTATCACGTGGAGGATCTCTCGCTCGTTCAATCCCTGGGAACGGCATCCGGATTGATGGCCGTGTTGGTCCTCTGCTTGTACATCAACACGCCCGACAGTCAGGCGTTATATAGCCACCCATTCTTCCTGTGGCTTCTGTGCCCGATTCTTCTCTACTGGATCAGCCGAACCTGGATGCTCGCGCACCGAGGGCTGATGCATGATGACCCCGTCGTTTTTGCAGTCAAGGATCGGGGCAGCCTGATCACAGTGTTGCTGGGGGCGGCCGCTGTCTTGGCAGCGATGTGATGTGTGGGATATCCAGCGCCATGATCGCCCAGACCTGTGTCCCCGCATGTCACCTACGGAATCTGGAGTTACTGTCCCGAGAGGACCGATTGCCTGGAGCAAAAACGACCCGAGCGCCTAAAGATCTTAGAGAGGCTTTTCCAGCACGAGGATCGTTGACTCTCCGCTCCCGGGGGGAAGCACGAGCCTTGCAAATATAAATTGGAACAACGTCGGCCATCCCAACAAAAGCACTTCAGCGCGACCAAGCCCTTTCAGGATATAGGGAAAATCCCAAAGCCCGTCAGCAGCCTCCGCGATGCAGGAGAAGCCTGCTCTTTTGAATACTTCGCGCCACTGCTGATGCGTTTTGAGATTGATATGGGTCGGATCCGTCAGGGCGATCCAATCTGCGCCTTTTCGCCTTGCTGCAACGCCTCCGGCATCCGGGGTTACCACCAGTGCCCGCCCGCCAGGTCGCAAAACGCGGAACCATTCGGCAAGTACCTCTTCAAGGGACACGTCCTCGATGTGTTCAACCACATGAATAGAAACGATCCCAGAGAGGCTCTTGTCCCCAATCTCGCGAATGGAAGCATGTATTGGAACCCCTGTACGGCGGGCAGCCTCCGCACGCGCCCAATCGCTAGCCTCGACGCCGGCCACCTCGAAGTGTCTGCGAAGATGATTCAGCAGAAACCCAGGTCCGCAGCCAAAGTCCAACACGCTTCCGGAAGAGATGTACCTACGCGCAAGCCGTGTGAAGAGCCGCAAAGCGGGCCTGTCCCCGTTCTGTCCATTGCCGTCGTAGTAAGACTGCTGAAACAGCTCCGAACTGTCATCCATAGCCCCTCCGCAAGAACTCTCTCAGGTCAAATCTATCTTGAGCCGCCAGGCTTTATCGCCACGACCATCTCAATTCGCACCGCTTCGAGCAATTTCCTGACGCGACCGCGGCTCATGCGCCGCGGCTTTAATCGTGCCGAAAGGCAGCATCGCCCGCCCGCAACTCAGCTCACATGGCATCACTAGCCCCGAATGATGCTTCGAACCAAGGCATGACAGCACAAGCAGAAGATCACAAAGCCACCATATGAGCCCCATGAAAGAATCTGAAGCAGAGGCATTTCAACGTAAAACGGCGCGTCACTATAAATTCGCTTCTTCGAAGCACGCTTTATGCATCGCCTCATCGCCAAGCACGCCTTCTCTGCCACATGGGCTTCATCGCAAAGCGACACAGCACATGCCGGCAATAACACGCGATACAGCAATCGCTACTTGCTTCAGGAAGCCCCCCCCAACTGAGCCCCGTCTTAGGATTCAAGTGCGTCGCGCCGACAGCCTCCAGCGTCATTACAAAGAGATGACTGCGCTGACTCGATACCCATAAGCTCAAGGTAATCGGGAAGCGGTGTACAAGCAAGTCAAAGCTCGCTTCCTTTGCTTACCCAATAGGGAACAGCACTCAAAGCATCGTTCATGCGCTACAACCACACCGAATATGCGTCCGCGCAGGCATTGTCCAGACCAGCCAATGGCAGATCGCTTTACCCCCTTCAACAGATGGGATCGCCAGCGACATTAATCGCTCAGCTACAGAGGGACGCTACAGCGCTCCCCACACGCAATCGCGCACCCAGCACATACAACGAAGTGATCAAGCGACGCCGGCTCTCACCCATGCATAGCGGACAACAGCATATCTTCTTGCAGCTCGAAAAACCGCCGCAATGGGTATGCACGCAACGTCTGATCGCGCACTTGAGCACGCGTACGGCTGCCGTGCTGAGCAATCATGCGCTCCATCGCGTCGGCCAGCGCTCGTGCGTCCGAACGCGGCACCACTTCTCCATTTCCCGTATTTTGCACAATTGTGCGCACACCCGGCAGATCCGACGAAATAACTTGCGCTCCACTGAGCATCGCTTCCAACTGCACCATGCCAAACGCCTCGTAGCGGTTAACACTTGGCAGCACAAGAACATCCAGTTCAGCGTAAAAGCGACGCAACTCATCCTCGCTTACGCGGCCACGCACCTCGGCAGCAGAACCCAGCGCCATGATGTTGCCATGGATGGAGTCCATGACACTCCCGCCCGCAACATTATGCGTGTCGCCCACGAGCACCAACCGCACCCTGTCACCATAGCGCCGATGCACATCAGCGAACGCTTCCAACAGTACTGGAAGTCCCTTTTCCGCGACAAATCGACCAACAAAGCCGAACCTGAAGACACCGTCCGCAGCCGCTTCTGTATCCAGCAGCGGCATATCCTTCATTGGCGCCAAGACTTCATGTTGCTTGTAGCGCACTGCCTTTAGCCAATCCGATGATGCCGCATAGTCGTGGGTGATAACTCCTACGTCTCGGGCCCGACGGGTTGCAAGCCAGCAAGAGAGCCGCGTCACCGTCACAGCCAGCTTATCCACTAGCCCGCCAACGACCGCCATATCGCACTGGTAATTCACTACAAGCTTACGTGACGGGACAAGAAGCGATAACGCACCGGATTCAAGCATCGGCATATGCAGGTTGACTACATCATGATGCCGAGAAAGCCTGATGAAATCAGCAATAAAACGCCAACTGAGCACTCCTTTATGCAGGCGAGCAAACACGGGAGAGCGAATGACACGCACCCCACCCACAATCTGCTCATTGGGCAGCGACGAATCGTGCTGCGTAGTAAGCACCGTCACGTCGTGACGTCCTGCAAGGTCTTCCGCAAGCATACGCGCATACTCTGTCACGCCACTCATGTAGGGCGTGTAGTACGTCAGCACAATCAGTATCTTCATAGGCTCAGCTCGCACTGACCAGTACTACACCCAGAACGATCAGCGCAATGCCGCTTGCGCGCAAGGGGCCAATATGCTCGCCCAAGAACAGTACTGCCATGACCGGCGTGACGACGTACGTGAGCGCAATCATTGGCTGCAACTTTGTCAAGGGCATGAACTTCAGCAGCACAACCCAAGATACAAGCGGAATCATCTGCATGATCATGCCCGCGACCAGCGAAGGATTCTTCAGAGCAGTGGCTAGGAGAATGACCATACCGTCCGAATACACCACACGCTCTGCTCCAACCTTGAGCAATATCGTGCCGCACGCACCCAAGCCAACGAGAAAGAATACGAGAAGAAAAATCATGGCTCTCTACCGACGACTGCCGAAGAATGATCGACGCCAGCGACAGTAGGCCCTGAAGAAACGCGGCACTCTACCGCCGCCCTTGTCACCTGCCAAAGGGCACCTGGTGTATTGGCAGCGTCATCGAATCGGAAGCGCTGCCAACCCCGCGAAAGGGGCAACAGTACCCCCTCAGGTTTCCATTGCATTTCACGCGTAAAGATCACTTGCGCTCCCTCAGCACTGAGCTTAAAGGTTGCCTTGGGCCATGTAGGGAGCGGGTGACCGGAAACACGTAGCGCGCAAACCTCACCCTGCCTTGCCCAAGACAGCGCTTCGATCTCGAAACCGCTTGCCACGGGACAGCCCTGAGCATTACAAGACAACCATCCCCACCCCGAGACAGCGAGCGCAGGCGAAGTCTTTTCGAGGTCGACGACTGAATACTCCGTGGACTGCATCGTGGCCTGGGGCGGATATACAAAAGGAGAAACAACACCATCAAATGACTTCAGCTGTACCAACCAGCGAGCACGTTGCAGTCTAGCGAGCGTGTTGCCCAAGACCTTACGCGCATACCCCCCCCGCATTCCCTCCTGATCAAGCTTGGGCAGATATGCATGCCCCTTTCCGGCATGAATAAGATACGCAATGTAGTGAGACTTCTGGAAGCGCTCCACACTACCAGTACCTGTGTCATCAATGACCCAATCAGCATCCGCACCACGCACTTGCAAATCGCGCTGGAAATCGGCAGACAAACCATGCAGCGTCTTCCAACTAGAAATTACCTGCAACGATGGGCGGAGCTGAAGCCAAATTGCGAAAAGCATCAGAAGTAGAATTAGACCACCAACCAGACCGCTAGCGTTAGTCCAAGGTGTACGATTAACAGTAACCGCTCGGCGCACTGACATAATCGCGACACCCGCAGCGAGCACGCACGCCAAAGTGCCGATCATTTGTACGACCTTGTGTTCTCCATACGCATACTGGCGCATTTCTACAAAAGAAATGAGCAGCACCCCCACAACCAGAACCGCCAAAAGAGCCCCACGAGTTCGCTTCGCGAACAAGCTTGCCGTTATCACCAGCGCTGCGAGCGCCAATCCATTCACCAGCATGCCTTTAGTGACATAGGGCGACCCATTCACGACCATGCCAGCGAATGGGGAAGCCAGCCATGTCCATGGACTGGCGTGCAGATACATTCCCTCCCATTGCCCGCCCACGGCGATCGCATTGACATCGCGCGCAGACCTGAGCAACTGCGCAATCACGACATTAGCGCCAATAAAGAAAGCTGACGCACATACCGCACCATCGCGAACAAAGCCCTTTAGCGATCTCTCACTCAAGGCAAAGTGAATGACGCCAATCGCAGCTACGATAACAGCAGGCCCGGCGGCCTCTCCGTATACGTGCGAGGCAAACGCAGCACCAAACCCTGTCATCAAAGGACGACGCCACCAGACTTGATCCTCGTGCAACGAAAGAGCTAGCACCATTCCCGCGGCAACGGCGCCAAACGTCGTTGCAACATTGCTATTGATAGCTGCAGCCATCAACGTCGGCGAGAAATAAACGATCGCTAAAATGACAAAGCACACCGGAGTCCATAGAATTGACCGCCCTTTCTCGGCAAAGCTGTTCTGAATGATCAACGGCAGAAATCCAGCACCCAGCAAAAGGACACCTAACGATGCAGAGACGAGCATATCGTTAGCGGAGGTACCACCTCCGTATGCCAACGCCTGAGCAAGCATCGAGAAGGTTCCTGCTCGATAGACAGGGCAATCATTACCGACATAGACCGCGCCTAAGCGGCAGCTGCCCAGACCCAACTTATCCGCTACTACTGAGGGGTCTGCGTGCACGGCATTCTGAGCAGCCCAACGTGCACCTTCATAATAGAAAAGCGTATCGTGGTTCGATGTTTCCACCAGCCAATAATGCTCTGCATCCACACGCAGCGCAGTCATCCAGCCCGCAAAGACGACCAGAACAATTAGGCAGGCAATCCAATAAAGTACGCGCCAGCCGCCCTGTGAACGAAAGTTCCACAACCTCGGTACCGCCATCGCCGCGGTGGCGATCAGCGCAAGATGAATAAGTCTTCCAGGGATCCACAAGCTTAGGTTCACGGTTAACACCAGAACCAAGATGATGCCAAGCGATAGGTGAATCGCTTGTTCCTGCACCGACACCCCTACCACCGCTTCATTGCCTAGACGAAAGCGAACCAACCACGATGCGGTCAGCAGCACAAATAGCGCGGAGATACCTAAGCTCACTAAAGTGAGCACATACATTGGCATGTATCAAACTCCCGATCGGGCGCAGTCCCTGCGACCGCTTTGACATGAGATCATTATCGCCAATCGGCGCAGCGGCTACCGGGTTCATGGCCCATGCTGTGGCAGCATAGTCCTGCCATCCGCCACGGGATTGGCAGTTAATCAACCCGCCCTGAGCATCCACTCCAGCGTACTGCGGAGTGGCGGCTGCTCGATCGAACCAATTAGAGATTGCAACAACGCGTTACTACCCTTGAGAACAATCACTTCGTTTGCACGTACGAAGGCAGGGTTGACCTGAATCTCGATATTCTGTCCGGTTAACTCGCTACACATCGTCACTATGTCGCGCAGGGAATGCGCAGTACCCGAGCAAACGTTCACCTTTTGACCGCGGGCTTCTGGGCATTGCAGCAACCGGCGATAGCACTCCACCACAGATCGAACATCACCAAAATCCCGCCACACATCGATATTTCCGAGCTCGATGACGGTCCTACCCTGTCGAAAGTGGGACACGATCTTGGGAATAAGGAAGTTCAACGCCTGGCCAACCCCCGTATAGTTGAACGGGCGGGTCACTACGAGCGGCAGCCTGCCACGCCACAGGTCAGCCACATACTCCATCGCCAGCTTGCTCACCGCATAGTCATTTGCCGGAGCAGGAGTCACGGACTCGTCGATCACGCCTTCCGTCGAGTTACCATAAACATTGGCGCTACTGGCGAGCAGCACGCATTCAGGCATATGAGGCGACTCAGATAACGCGTGCAAGAGAGCGCGTGTACCCAGCAGATTCACGTTGTAGAAGTCTTCAACGTTGCCGTGGGCAACATATGCCATAGCAGCCAGGTGAACCACCTGGTCTGCCCTAGCTTCCTCAATTACCCGTCTCACGCCTTCCGCATCGCGCAGGTCAAGCAAGCGAAACTCGTCTGCAGCCGATGCGCCAGATGCTTCCGGTGCGCGCGCACCGGTCGCAATGACATAGCACCCCTGGGCCTTCAGCTCCGCAACCATGTACGTACCGGTGAACCCGGACGCTCCGGTGACCAGAACTCGCTTGCCTGTCAGATCAGAAGGAGAAGCCACGCTCGTTCCTCTTCAGATCGGCTTCGACCATCATCTGGCACAGTTGCTCCAGCGTGGTCTGCGGCTTCCAGCCGAGCACCGCCTCGGCCTTGGCAGGATCGCCGATGAGGAGATCGACCTCTGCAGGGCGATGGAATTTGGGATTGATACGAACCACCGTCTTCCCGGTCGCGACATCCACCGCCGTCTCCTGAATGTCCTGGCCGCGGAACTCGACCTCGATGCCGGCGCCCTTGAATGCCATTCGCACGAAGTCGCGCACGGTTTCCGTCCGGTTGGTGGCCAGCACGAAGGTGTCAGGCTGCTCGGCTTGCAGCATGCGCCACATCCCCTCTACGTATTCCTTGGCGAAGCCCCAGTCACGCTTGGCGTCGAGATTGCCGAGTTCGAGCACATCCAACAGGCCCAATTTGATCTTGGCGACCGAATCGGTGATCTTGCGGGTGACGAACTCGCGTCCACGCAGCGGGCTCTCATGGTTGAAGAGAATGCCGCTGGACCCGAAGATGTCGTAGCTTTCGCGGTAATTCACCGTGATCCAGTGCGCGTACAGCTTGGCCACGCCATATGGGCTGCGCGGATAGAACGGGGTGTCTTCCTTTTGCGGAATGGCCTGCACCTTGCCGAACATCTCCGACGTGGAGGCCTGGTAGAAACGGATCTTCGGATTCAGCAGGCGGATCGCCTCAAGCAAGTGCAACGCCCCCACGCCGGTGATCTGGGCCGTGGTTGTGGGCTGCTCGAAGCTGACACCGACGAAGCTCTGCGCGGCAAGATTGTAGATCTCGTCGGGCTGAATCTTCTGCACCATCGCGATTGTGGTGCCGAGATCGGTCAGATCGTACTCGACCAGGTGCAGTTTCGGATGACCGGAGACGCCGAGTTCGTCCAGACGCCAGAAATTGACCGAACTGGTCCGGCGATAGGTTCCGAAGACCTCATAGCCCTTGGAGAGCAGGAGCTCGGTCAGGTACGCGCCGTCCTGACCGGTAATACCAGTGATGATTGCCTTCTTGTTGCTCATGTTCTCTCTCTGCTCTGCATTTTGTCTATTGCGCGTCACGCAAGCACTTACCCTAGCTCCAGCCTTGGAAGGCGGCCGCAGGGATTCGTACTTGGCGCTCAGGAAGTATAGTTCATCTGGCGCGGCGCCTCGGCGGGAGGCTCACTCGCCTCCGGCAAAGCGCCAGTGAGTACCGCCCCCAGTTGGCTGGCGCTTTGGCTCCAGGTCAGCCACGGCATCGCATCTGGCCGCGGATGCCGATCCTCGCGGTAGAGGGCGGTCCAACGCAGCAGGGCGTTGGCGATGTTCACGGCGCTGCGCCCATCGAAATAGAATGCATGCGAACCGGCCACTTCGCGAAACACCGGGATATCGCGCGCGATCATCGGCTTTCCCCGCTGCGCCGCTTCGATCAGCGGCAACCCGAAGCCTTCGCCCTCGGAAGCTGCGATCAGACAGGTGCTGTTGGCATAGAGCTGATCCAGATATTCGTCGCTGGCACCCTGCAGCCAGAACAGGTTGTGGCTGGACTGAGGATGCTGCGACAAGCGCTCGCTCAGCTCGTCCACCAGCCAGCCCTTCTTGCCGACGATGACCAGCACATGGTCATAGCCCTGCTCCCATAGCTTCTCGAAGGCGTCCAGAATCTGCGCATGGCCTTTTCGCGGCTCCAGCGTTCCTACCATCAGGAAACTGGTGTTGCGCTTGATCCGCGCCAGCACCTGCTCCGCATTCTGCGGCATGCCCCTGGACGGTTGGCTGCCATCGATATCGGCGCCAAGATGGAACCATTCGATCTGCGCGTCCGTTGCGACGTCGTTCTCGCCGATCCAGGCCGCGACATCGTCCGCCACCGCGCGCGAGATGCAGACCAACTGGTCCGACACGCGCAAGATGTCGCGCAGCCAGCGCTCGTGCATCTGTCCGCCAGGCTGCGGCCACCATTCGGGATTGCGGATCGGCAGGATGTCATAGACGACGAAGCTGATCTTGACACCGCTGTTGCGAAAGTAATCGAACCAGTCGGGCAGCAACGACACGCAGTCGCCAACCAGATCCAGGCCGAAATAGATGTCGCCGGCATGGCAGACCAGTGTCTCGTCGGCTCCCATCTCCTCGCCCAGCAGCGCACCTGCGTATTCGTTCGCACACACGTAACGTCTGCCGGCACGATCGATCCGGATCAGTTGCACCCGGTACCCTGGAGGCGCGCGCCGAGTCCACTCGGACACGATCGCGCGGGTCACGCGCTGGATGCCCGTTCGATGATCGTGCGCCGCGAGCTCGGAGACGTCGATCATGATCTTCGGCTGCACGGGGCCGATCGAGCGGTCGATCGCATCCGCCAGCGCCATCAGCTCCGCGTCGTTGGCCCGTCCCGCCTTCGCCAGCCTCCCAGGCAGTAGCCCGAGCGCGTCGTCGCGATAGGCATGGCCACCCGCACGTTGCGCATGCAGCTGTTCGCACGCGGCAATGAAGCTCGCGCCGACACGCTCCCACGCATAGTCCTTGGCGCGCGATGCGGAATACCGGCGCAGCTGCGCCATGAGGTCGGTCGAACCCAGCACCGCCGCCATGCGCTCGCGAATCGACTCCACGCTCATCGGATCGAACAGTGCGGCAGGTTCCAGCACGATCTCCTTCACGCTCGAGGCGTCGGATGCGATCACGGCGGCGCCGCAGGCCATCGCCTCGACGACCGGAAGGCCGAAACCCTCGTGCCAGGACGGAAACGCAAACAGGCTGCACTCGTTGTACAGGCCGACGAGTTCCTCGTCGGTCACATAGCCGGTGAAGCGCAATTCGCCCTCCGCCAGGCCCAATTCCGCGGCCGCGCGGTTGAGTTCTTCCACATGCGGTGCATGCATGCGACCGGCGAGTACGAGCTTGTGCTGCAGGCGCAGGTCAGGCGCCAGCCCGGCATAGGCCTGCAGCAGGCGCATGAGGTTCTTGCGGTAATCGGAGCCGCCCGTATACAGGACGAAACCACCTCTCAAGCCGAAGCTGCGACGCACCGCAAGACGGGCCGGATCGTCCCTCTCCAGTACGCGGAACACCGGATCGCACGCAGCGGAAATGTTGTACAAACGCTCCGGATCGCAGCCGACCACCTCGACCGCCTCCCGCGAGGAACTCTCGGAGATGGAGAACAATGCGTGCGCTGCTTTGAGCTCCGCGATCTTTTCCTCGTAGAACGCCCGGTAGACCGGGTCAGGATCTAGATAGACCTCAGGATTCAGATAGGGAATCAGGTCGTAGAGCGTCACGATCGTGGGCACACCGGCAAGACGCCCGACGCTGACCACCGAGTTGTCCACAAAACCTTCGAACAGGCTGGACACGAACACGAAGTCCGGCTCCAGCGCGGCAAGGGCGGCTTCGCGGATCAGGCAAGCCCGCTCCCGCCGCACGAGATTTTCCTGGTCCTTGGCGATGACCGGCATCGGTGCATGCCAGACATGAATGTTCGCCGCAGGCAGAATCCCGGCGAATGCCGCACGGATCTCCCTGACCGAGTCCGCGAAAATTCCGTTGAGCGCCAGATGGATGTCGTGCCCGCCTGCCTGCCGCGCCACGGATTGGGCCAGGGAAAGGCTGTAACGGCCAATGCCGCGGTAACGGCTCTCCGACTGTGCTCCTTGCAGGTCCATCACGATGCGCATCAATTCCCCCCCGATTGCTCGGCCTTGAGCCTGTCAAACCATTCTCGTCCATGCCCTGTCAGCCTCGACAGCGCGCTATCGCGGTCCGCATCGGAGAACGAACCCACCTGCCCCAGCGGCACCGGCGGTGGCGGAACGTCAACGACGATATGTTCCTGGACCGCGACCCGGCGGAGCCTGGAATGCAACGACGGCACGCGTCGGAGCAACGCATTCATCGAGCGCGCCAGCAGCGGCCGCTGCATGACCCGGCGGATACTGGCGGCGGCGAGACGCCGCGTCGCCGCCGCGGGCGTTCGCACCAGGCGGGCAGCGAAGCGGATCGGCTTGGTGACACGCCACGAGCGACTGGCCAGGACGATGGCGAGCTGCCGCTCCGCGTCGACCGCGCGCAGGTACCAATGATGCGCGTTGGACAGCGAGGCTTCGAGCGCCGCCTTGGCCTGCTCCGCCTCGTGGCGATAGTCGGCATTGCGTGCGTGCAGCAGTTCCATGCGGTGCCGGATGGCAGAAATGCGTTCCCCTTCCGATTCGTGCTGCCAGCTCCACTCCGAGATGGTTTTCTGCTTTTCCTCGAGCAATTCGGCGATCGCGGACTCGTGCCGCTGGAGCAGTTCTTCCACGGCACGCTGCCCCTGGGCAACCGCTTCGGCCACTGCCTGGTCCTTTTCCTGGACCAGGCGCGCGATCAGGTGCTCCTTTTCCTCGCCGAGCAGAGTGACCGCCCGCGTCCGCTCTTCCTCCAACCCGGCAAGCGCCTGTTCGCGCTCGTTGGCGCGCAGGAACCAGTGGTGCGCATTCGCGAGCGACTCTTCGAGTTCCTTCGCCAGTCTTTCGCGCTCCCGTCCAAGCGTCGCGTAAGCGCGCTCAAAGATCAGCAGCCCGCGCTCGTAGGCGGACGCCAACGCCGTCCACGATGGAAGTGGCTCGGCGCCAGCCTGCGCAATGAACTCCTGCAGCAACCGGTAGCGCCATTGCGGACGTGGCAACGCGAACAGCTTCAGGAACGCAGTCTGATAGCGGAGCGGCAGCATCGACACGTCGAGCAACGGCCGACGCAACGGATCGGGCTTCTTGACGTGGCCTTGGATCACCTCCCGAAAGGTGATCAACAAGGACAGGAACAGGTCGTCCGGCCATGCGCAATCGGTCGCGTCCGCGGAGATCGCGCCATAGTCGATCAGTGTAACGCTGCTCTCCGGCGACACGAGAATGTTCCAGCAACGCACGTCGTTGTGATAGAGGCCGGCATCCTCCAGAACAACCAGCTGAGCCAGCAAGTCGTCGAATAGGCGTTCGTAGGCATAGGGCTCGTGGGCCGACATGACCTCCGAGAGCAGTCTGCCAGGAAGCATTTCGCGAACGATCCAGGCGCAACGTTCGTCACGAAGGGCGCGTACCAGGCGCGGCGCGACAAATCCAGGCGGAACATTGGACAGGAACGCCACCTCGCGCTCGTACTCGAGCAGGTTGAGCGCGCCCCGCGCCTCGTCGTCCAGCGCCAGTTGCTTGAGGATCGTGCCCTCGCCGAAGAAGTAGCGGCGCGTTCCACGATGGCTGCCCATGGCATCGGAATGCGACTCGAAGCGCATGGCGATGATCTTCGAGAGTTCATCACCGAGAAACCAATAGCGGGCGCTGGCGAAATAGATCGGCCGCTCGATCCCGGACAGATGGGTGGGCTGGAAGCCAAGCACCCGCCGGAATGCATAAGGCTGCAACAGATCCTCGGGCCGCTCGGGTTGGGACGGCCCCCAATAGAGCGGCTCTTCGCGCAGCGCCAATTCGTAGATTGCCGCCATGGTGCTGTCCGCCAGCTTCCCGAACAGCTCACGCACCTTGTCCGCGCCGTGCGCATGGACCAGATGATGGAACACGCTGAGCCCAAACACCAGGTCGTACTGGCCCGGCTGCAGCCCGGCCAGGAAATCCTCGATGCTCGCGCATTCGAATGTCGCACCGGTGAGCCCGCTATCGCTCGCCAGCGCCTGGCACACGGCCACGTTGCGATCCAGGAAATCCACGCCGTGCACGCTGTGGCCGTCCGCGGCCATGTTCAACGAGAAATAACCTTGCGCGCAGCCAAGATCGAGCACGCGAAGCCGGCGTCCCAGTGCAGCTTCGAGACGCTTGGCGCAATCGCGGATCAGGACGAGGCGATCCTCGCAGCCACGCGACGCGTCGCTGGACAGCTCGGGATGCCCATAGATCGGCTGGTACTTTTCCGGCAGCGCCGCCACCAGGTCGGCCAGGGGGAGATTGTCGATCATCGACCGAGCTCCCGCGAAGAAAGCGTGGTTGCCCGCGTAATCATGCCGACGCCTCGACGACGCCGAACCCGGCCTTCATATCCACGATCCCCCAGAACTGCATGGTGCGGCCGATGTCCAGCAACAGCGCGTCGTAGCGGCGGTCCAATGGCACCAGTTCGGCCAGCGGATCGCCGCTGGAGACGCCGAGCGAAACCATGTAATGCCCCTGGTTGAGATCGAGGGGAAGGGTGAACTTGCACACCACCACCTCGCCGGCCTTGGCCGAGATCCGATCGCGACCTTCGCTGGAAAGGAAGGAGTTGGTACCGTAGAGGAACAGGCCCTCGAGCGTCTTCAGCAGAAACCCGGGGACCACGTTCTCGATGTCGGTATCGAAGGCGATCTTCATGTAGAACTCGGTCCTGGCGCCGCTGTCCAGGCGCGCGGGGAACTGCTGTCCGCCACTGACCACCATGTAGTCGACGATCCTTGCACCGCCCTGGCCCCAGCGGTGCTCGCTGCGATTGTAGTAGGGGCGCGTGTGGAACACGTCCTCGCTGCCGACTCCCATGTCCGCTGCCGCCGCGACGGTTTCGACCGGATGGGCGGCGACGGCCGACTTCCTGCCGAACAGCTCGTCCAGGTACAGGTTGGAGACCTCGCGGGCAGGCCCGTCGGCGTGCACGCCACCGTCCTTGATGAAGATCACCCGGTCGCAATGCTTGACGATGTCGCCCACCGCATGGCTGACCAGGATCAACGTGGTCCCCTGGTCCTTGAACTCCTGGATCCGGCGGAAGCACTTGGCCTGGAAATAGGCATCGCCGACGGACAGTGCCTCGTCGACGATCAGGATGTCGGGGCGGAAAGCGGTCGCGACGGCGAACGCGACGCGCACCTGCATGCCGCTGGAGTAGGTCCGTACAGGCTCGTCGAAGTACTCGCCTATCTCCGCAAATTCCTGGATTGCCGGAATCACTTCGTCGATCTGCTGCAAGGTGTAGCCCATCAAGCCCGCCGAATGCCTGGCGTTCTCGCGGCCGCTCAAATCGGGATTGAAGCCCATGCCCAGTTCCAGGATCGCGGCGATGCGCCCCCCGCGGACGATGCGGCCCTCGGTCGGCTGCACCGTGCCGGTGATCAGCTTGAGCAGCGTGCTCTTGCCCGCGCCATTGCGTCCCACCACGCCCACGGATTCACCAGGGCTGATCGAGAACGAGACGTTTCGCAGCACCCAGTGCTCTTGTTGCGGCTGCACCGGCAATCCGAACCAGTTGGCGGCACGCAGCCACTCGCTGCCCCACACCCGATAGGATTTGCCGACACCCTCGACATGCATCACGCCACTCATAGCGCATCCACCATTTCCTGGCTCGCCCGACGGAACACCACCAGCGAAGCGAAGGCGAGCACGATGGTGCTCACCGCCATCGGCCACAGGTCGCGCCAGACGGGCGCCTGGTCGTACAGCAGTACACGCTGGTAGCTGGTCACCAGCGGATACAGCGGATTGAGCCTGAACACTTCCTGCACGCTCTGGGGAAGGATATTGATGCTGTAGACAATAGGCGTCAGCCAGAACAGAGCCTGCAGGACCACCGGGACAACCTGCCCGATGTCGCGGACGAATACATTGAAGACACCCAGCAGCAAGCCGATCGCCATCGCGAATCCGAGCGTAAGTAGCATCAGGACAGGCAACCACAGGGTCTGCACGCCGGGGAAATGGCCGAGCAACGCAAATACAGCGAAGATCGCCACCAATAGCAAAAGGTTGTTCACCAGCATCGCCCCACCCGCAATCATCGGCAGGCAAATACGGGGAAACGCCAGCTTCTTCATCAGGTTGCCGTTTTCAACGAACAAACCCACACCGCGACTGATGGTCTCAGCGAACATGCTCCAGCACAGCGTGCCGGACATCAGATACAGGGCATAGGCGTACTTGTTGTTCACGCCCGGCAGCTTGGCAGCCAGCACCTCGGACAGGATCGTGGCGAAGATCAGCACCTGCATCAGCGGGTGGATGATCATCCACAGCGCACCCAGCTTGCTCCTGACAAAACGCATCCTGAGGTCGTTCCTGATCGACGACAGGATGAAATAGCGATAGGCCCATATGGACCGCATCATGTCCAAAATCTATACCTCTCTCTGTCTTTGCTGCCGAGGCGAACGATCACGTCCTCCCCATAAAGTTTCGGTGCACTGCAAAACGCGATAGTGCATGCCATATTCAATTCGTGGCCCTGGCGTCCAATTCCGCCAATCTCTGGAGCAGGCGTTGCGCTGCCCGTTCCGGAGAAAGATGGCTGCACACATGCGCTTTCGCGGCCGCGCCAAGGGCGCGAGCACGCACCGGGTCATCCGCGAGACGACGCATGGCCGCGGCCGCATCCGCGACATCGGCCTCGGCCCAGCGTGCACCGCTGGACTCCGGATAGTCTCCTGCGACGACCGGCACCAGTTCGTAATCGACCAGGCAGGCGGTCTCCGGACCCATGAACTCCATGTTGCCCGACCAACCGGTGGCGACCACCGGCTTGCCCAACGCCATGCACTCGGCCAACCCCAGACCGAATCCCTCGGCGCGGTGCAACGACACATAGGCATCGCAGCAACGCTGCAATGCCTGGACATGGGCCCGATCGATGACTTCGTCGCGTACCAAGATGCGCGGATCGCCGGCGATCAGATTCAATAGGTCGCGCATGCTGTCGGGATGCTGCTGGCCGTTGCTCGATTTCACCAGCAGGCGCACGTCGTCACGGCCGGGCGGGAATGCTGCGCGAAACGCACGCACCGCAGCCTGCGGGTTCTTGCGCGCGATGAACGAGTGGAAGTCGAAGGAACACAGAAAGACGAACTTATCGGGCTCGAGCCCGAAATCGCCGCGCTGCAGGCCGCTGTCGTACACCTCGGACAAGGGCATCGGCACCCGCACGATGGGTTTGTCCGTAATCCTGCGGAACGCGTCTTCGATGAACGCCGAAGCGACCATGATCTCGTCGACGAGATGGATCGCGCCCTGCCAGCTGTCCGGGATCTTTTCCAGCTCCCAGAACCAGCAGGCGATCACATACCGGCCCTTCATTCGTGCCTGGCCTACGTACTCGAGTGCAGGCTCCAGGTAGTCCGGGTTGACGAACACGATGCTGACCGCATGCGGCAACGACTCATCGATGTAGTCGTCCATGCTGTGATCGCCCCACCCGTGTGGCATGCCCAGATCGATGTCGTACAAGGCCACGGGCACGCCCGCGTCGATCAGGGCACGCGCGTACATCCGCGCGCTCTCGGCCAGGCCGAATTCGCCGCGGATGTAGCCAAGAATGTTGACTCCTGGCGCTTGCGGAGCGGGACGCCGGTCCGGCCGCGCGTGCCAGCGCGCCGCCCTGCTTTGCGTAGCATCCCAGGCTTGGGTCCGCTGGAAACGGGTTTGCGCGATCGACCGCGCAGCGAGTGCCGCCGCCAGCCGGCTGCGCATCGCCTGAGGGAACAGGCGGTAGGCGCGCTGCAGATACGGCTGGCGGCGGATCCACGCCTGAACATTCAATCCGAGCAGTCCGGTGCGCAAGCTGGACCAGACACCCGGACGCGGCTGCGCCTCCTTCATGCCTACGGCTGCGCCTCCAGCGCCCGCTGCAGATCCACCCGCAAATCGCCCACATCCTCCACCCCCACACTCAACCGCACCAGCGCATCGCTGATGCCGAGCTGCTCGCGCCGTGCGACCGGCACCGAGGCGTGGGTCATCACCGCCGGATGGTTGACCAGGCTCTCCACGCCGCCCAGCGATTCGGCCAGGGTGAACAGTTCGGTGCGTTCGCAGAAGCGCTTGGCGGCGTCGAAGCCGCCCTTGAGCACGATGGAGACGATGCCGCCGTAGCCGGACATCTGCCGCTGCGCCAGGGCATGCTGCGGATGCGAGGCCAGGCCGGGGTAGATCACCTTGTCCACGGCCGGGTGGCTTTCCAGCCATTGCGCCAGCGCCAGGGCGTTGTCGCAGTGCGCGCGCATCCGCAGCGGCAGGGTCTTGAGCCCGCGCAGCGCCAGGAAGCTGTCGAACGGGCCCTGCACGCCGCCCACCGAGTTCTGCAGGAACGCCAGTTGCTCGGCCAGTTCGGCGTTGGCGCCGACCACGGCGATGCCGCCGACCATGTCGGAGTGGCCGTTGAGGTACTTGGTCGCCGAGTGCACCACGATGTCCGCGCCCAGCTGCAGCGGACGCTGCAGCATCGGCGAGGCGAAGGTGTTGTCGACCACCACCAGCAGGCCGTGCTGGCGCGCGATCGCGGCGATCGCGGCGATGTCGACGATCTTCAGCATCGGGTTGGTGGGGGTTTCGATCCACACCATCTTGGTCTTGGGCCTGATCGCCGCGGCGAACGCGGCCGGATCGGTCAGGTCGACGAAGCTGAACTCCAGTGCGGCGGTGCGCCGGCGCACGCGCTCGAACAGGCGGTAGCTGCCGCCGTACAGGTCGTCCATCGCCACCACGTGGCTGCCGCTGTCCAGCAGTTCCATCACCGTGGAGGTGGCGGCCATGCCCGAGGCGAAGGCGAAGCCGCGGGTGCCGCCTTCCAGCGCGGCGACGCAGCGCTCGTAGGCGAAACGGGTCGGATTGTGGGTACGCGAGTACTCGAAGCCCTGGTGTTCGCCGGGGCTGGACTGGGCGTAGGTGGAGGTCGCATAGATCGGCGGCATCACCGCGCCCGTGGACGGGTCCGGATGCTGGCCGCCATGGATCGCCAGGGTCGCCAGCGACAGCGCATGGCCGTCGCCATTGGGGTTGGACGTGTGGTCCGTCATGTGGGGTTCCCGGAGAAGGGGCGTGATTCTAGCAGCGAGGTCTGAACGGCCCCATGCAGCGGGGCCGTTCATTCAAGGCGTTACTGAACGCGGCGGCGCAGGTAGTTGAGCAGGTCGATGCGGGTGATCAGGCCGAGGAAGGCGCCGTCGTTCATGACGATGGCGACCTGGCCGCGGTCGAACACCGGCAGCAGCGCTTCGATCGGCGATTTGACGTCGAGCCGGTCCAGCTTGCTGACCATGGCCGTGGAGACCGGGTCGCGGAACCGCGCCTCGTCGCCATAAACGTGCAACAAGACGTCGCTTTCGTCGACGATGCCGACCAGTTGGTCGCCTTCCATCACCGGCAGCTGCGACACGTCGTACAGCTTCATGCGCTGGTAGGCGGTGGTCAGCAGGTCGTTGGGGCCGACCACCACGGTGTCGCGCTGGCTGTACGGGCGCAGGATCAGATCGCGCAGGTCGCCGTGCTGCGGGCGCTCCAGGAAGCCGTTGTCCAGCATCCAGTAGTCGTTGTACATCTTCGACAGGTACTTGTTGCCGGTGTCGCAGACGAACACCAGCACGCGCTTGGGCTCGGTCTGCGCGCGGCAGTACTTGAGCGCGGCGGCCAGCAGGGTGCCGGTCGAGGAGCCGCCGAGGATGCCCTCCTTGGCCAGCAGTTCGCGCGCGGTATGGAAGCTCTCGGCGTCGCTGATCGAATAGGCTTTCTTGACCCGCGAGAAATCGGAGATGTCGGGCAGGAAGTCTTCGCCGATGCCCTCGACCAGCCAGCTGCCGGACTTCTCGCTGACCGTGCCCTGCTCGATGTACTCGGTCAGGATCGAGCCGACCGGGTCGGCCAGCACCAGTTCGGTGTGCGGCGAGGCGGCGGCGAACGCGCGCGACAGGCCGGTCATGGTGCCGGAACTGCCGCAGCCGAACACGATCGCGTCCAGCTTGCCGTCCATCTGCCGCAGGATCTCCGGACCGGTGCCGAACTCGTGCGCGGCCGGGTTGTCGGGGTTGCCGAACTGGTTGACGAAATAGGCCCCCGGCGTCTCGGCGGCGAGGCGCGCGGCCAGGTCCTGGTAGTACTCGGGATGGCCCTTGGCCACGTCCGAGCGGGTCAGCACCACTTCGGCGCCCATCGCCTTGAGGTTGAAGATCTTCTCCCGGCTCATCTTGTCCGGCACCACCAGGATCAGCTTGTAGCCCTTCTGCTGGGCGACCAGGGCCAGGCCGATACCGGTGTTGCCGGCAGTGCCCTCGACCAGTACCGCGCCGGGCTTCAGCTCGCCGCGGCGCTCGGCCGCCTCGATCATCGACAGGCCGATGCGGTCCTTGATCGAGCCGCCGGGATTGGCGCTTTCCAGCTTCAGGTACAGCTCGCACACGCCAGTGTCGAGCTTGCTGGCCTTGACGATGGGGGTGTCGCCGATCAGGTCGAGTACGGAAGAGTGAATGGCCATCGCGTCCGGATGCATCGCGCCGTCATAGCGGCTGGACCGGTGATTATCCGCGGTATGCGCCGGAATGTCAGACAAAGCGCCGAACCGGCACGAAAAAAGCCGCGATCGCGGCTTCGGAGGAGATGACGCGGACGGTGGCAAGCCGACGAGGAGGCCGGCCACCGCCCGCGACAATTGAACGCTTGTCGTGGGAGGGAGGAATCAGTGAGGCTTTTGCTGCTCGTCGTAGAGCCGCAACAGCTTTTCCTTGGCCGCGAGCTTTTCCCGCTTCATCTGCGACAGGGTGAGATCGTCGATCGGCAGCACGCCGAGCTCGGCGTCCATGCACTTCTTGTCCAGGGTCTTGTGGCGTTGGTAGAGCTGCTTGAACTCCGGATCGGACTTGATCAACGCGTCGATTTCGGTCTGCGGTTGCCCTTCGAACATAGGAATAGCCTCCTTCAGCTGGAAACAAGAACGCCCCGGCCGGAACGGCACGGGGCGTTGCCTGGGAGCGGAGTCGCGCGGGTCGCCAGCCACTCCACCGCAACGCCCGGGCCTGTTGCCCTTGGAACGTCTCGCTGCGGTGCGTGCCACTGCTTCATCGGCCCGGAGTCTCCGTGGAACCAGGCGACGGTGTGTCGCCTGGGAGTTCGACCCTACGCCTCCCCACCAGTTCCGGCAAGGGCAGCAGCGCGCGCTTTCCGCATTCAGTTGCTCGCCGCTCAGGCCCAGAGAAAAACCGCGTTAAACGGGCTCCAGGGTCTGCACCGGCCAACCCCGCTCAGGGCGCGATCACCACCTCGGCGGCACGCGCCTTGGTCGCCGGCGCCTTCTTGCCGACCGCCTGCAACCGGCTCGCCGTCACGCCGCCGGCGACCAGCGCCTCGCGCAACGCGTCGGCGCGCTTCTGCGCCACGCCGGCATCGGCGTCGTAGGCCTCGATCCGCACCCGGCCCTTGGCGCCGATCTGCAGATACTGCGCCAGCGCCTTGGCCTGGCCGGCGGCATCGGCCGACAGCGCCGCCTTGCCTGCCGCGAAGGCGCCACCAGTGACGGTGAAGACCTCCCCGCGCGGCTCGAAACGCGACGCCGGCAGCTTGGCCCCGGCGACCAGCTCGGCCTCCTCGCGCGCCAGCTTGGCCGACTTCTGCTGCGCGGCGCTGAGCTTGGCGGTCTGCTGCCCGGCCACGTTGGTCAGCGCCTGCTCGGCATCCTGCCGCGCCAGTTGCTCGGCCTCGGCGGCCTGGCGCAGGCTTTCGGCCTCTTCGGCCTGGATCTGCGCCTGCACCCGCAGCCGCTCGGCTTCCTGGCGCGCGCGCGCGGCTTCGCGCCGGCTGGCCTCGACCAGCAAGTCGCTGCGGGTCTTCTCCAACTGGTCGACCTGGCGCCGCGCCAGGGCGGCGCGCGCGGCGGTCTCGGCGATCTCGACGCGGCGCTCGGCGAGATAGCGCGCGTCGTCCTGCTCCTTGCGCTTGGCCGCGGCGAACGCGGCGACCGCCTGCTGCGCCTGTAGCCGCTCGTAGGCGGCCACGTCGGCACTCAGCGGATCGGCCTGCAGCGCGACCAGGCGCTGGTTCAGGACCGCCAGCTCCGGATCGTCGGCGGCGAACGCGGCCAGCGGCGCGACCAGCAACAGCAGCGCGGCCAGGCGGCCGGCCATTCCCAGGCGGCGGCTCATGGACGCGCCTCCCCGGTGTTCAAGCTGCGCTGCAGGTCGGCCACCTCGGCCTTGCGCTGCTTGAGTTGCGCATTCGCCACCGCCTCCTCGCTGCGCACCCGCGCCAGGTCGGCATCGGCCGCCACGCGCAGCGCCAGCTGCGGTGCGATCTTGCGTTGGCGGCGGTCCAGCGCCGCCTGTTGCGCCTGCTCCAGGCCCTGGCGGGCAGTGGCGATCAGGTCCGGGGCGTATTGGTCGGCGTCGGCCTGGATCGCGCGCTGCACCGCCTGCTGCGCGGCCTGCAGTTCCGGCGAGGCGACCTGGGCAAAGGCGGCGGGCGTGGCAAACAGCGCCAATGCGCACGCCATCACGTACTGCGGGCAACGGATTTGTGCGAAGCTAGTTTTCATCAAGGGGGGCCGTAGGCGGAGACGTCGAGCACGGCCATTGTCGGAAGCCTGTGGCGCGCTTGCAACGGGCGGCCGCGGATTGTTGGGGAACCATTGCGCATGGATATCGGCTACTTCCTGAAGCTGATGACCGAAAAGAACGCCTCGGACATGTTCCTGACCACGGGAGCACCGGTCTATATCAAGATCGAAGGCAAGCTGTACCCGCTCGGCGCCACCGGCCTGCCGCCGGGCATGGTCAAGAAGATCGCCTATTCGCTGATGGACGAGGGCCAGGTGCCGCAGTTCGAGCGCGAGCTGGAGCTGAACATGGCCATCGCGCTGCAGGACGCCGGCCGCTTCCGGGTCAACGTGTTCAAGCAGCGCGGCGAGGTCGGCATGGTGATCCGCGCGATCCGCAGCAAGATCCCCAGCATCGAGGAACTGCACCTGCCGCAGGTGCTGAAGGACGTGATCATGACCCCGCGCGGGCTGGTGCTGGTGGTCGGCTCCACCGGCTCCGGCAAGTCCACCTCGCTGGCGTCGATGATCGACCACCGCAACAGCACCACCACCGGGCACATCCTCACCATCGAGGATCCGATCGAATACCTGCACAAGCACAAGATGTCGATCGTCAACCAGCGCGAGGTCGGCCTGGACACCCACGCCTTCCACAACGCGCTGAAGAACGCGATGCGCGAGGCGCCGGACGTGATCCTGATCGGCGAGATCCTGGACGCGACGACGATGGAGGCGGCGATCGCCTTCGCCGAGACCGGGCATCTGTGCCTGGCCACGCTGCATTCCAACAACGCCGACCAGACCATCGAGCGCATCCTCAACTTCTTCCCGGAAAGCGCGCACAAGAACGTGCTGATGAACCTGGCGCTGAACCTGCGCGCGGTGGTCTCGCAGCGCCTGGTCAAGGACAAGAACGAGCGCCGCCGCCCGGCCACCGAGGTGCTGCTGAACACGCCGATGATCCGCGACCTGCTGCGCCGCGGCCAGGTCCACGAGATCAAGGCGGCGATGGAGGAATCGCTGGAGGAAGGCATGGAAACCTTCGACCAGTGCCTGTTCCGGATGGTCAAGCAGGGCCAGATCGAGCAGGAGGAAGCGCTGCGCGCGGCCGACTCGCGCGACGGCCTTGCGCTGAAATTCCGCCTGTCCGAGGGCTCCAGCGGGGAACACGATCCCTACGCCGACTACGACGCCGGCAACAGCGGCGGTGTCAGCTCGCCGCGGATCACCCACGGCTTCGGTTGAGGGCGCACGCTGCGTCGCTTCTGTAGGAGCGGCTTCAGCCGCGACACGCCTCTCCGGTAACGCCCCTGTCGCGGCTGAAGCCGCTCCTACAAGAGCAAGACGCCAGCCTCAGCCCTGCGCGTCCGGCTGCCGCTCCGGGCGCGCCGCCTGGAACGCCGGGAGCGCCAGACAGGCCTGCTCGATCCGCGCGATGGTCGGATACGCCTGCATGTCCACGCCGAAGCGGCGCGCGTTGAACACCTGCGGCACCAGGCAGCAATCGGCCATGCCGGGCTGCTCGCCGTGGCAGTAGCTACCGGTGTCGGGCGACTCGGCAAGCAACTGTTCCAGCGCATCGAAGCCCAGCACGATCCAGTGCAGCATCCACTCTTCGCGTTCGGACTGCGGCACGTTCCAGACGTTCTCGAAGAACTGGGTCACGCGCAGGTTGTTGAGCGGATGCACGTCGCTGGCGATCAGTTGCGCCAGCCCGCGCACCCGCGCGCGGTCGATCGCCGCGTCGGGCAGCAGCGGCGGCTCCGGCCAGCGCTCGTCCAGGTATTCCAGGATCGCCAACGACTGGCGGATCGCCTGGCCGTCGTGGCACAGCGTGGGCACCAGTTCCTGCGGATTGAGCCGCGCGTACTCCGGCGAATGCTGCTGGCCGCCGTCGCGCAACAGGTGCACCGGCAACGCCTGGTAGGCCAGCCCCTTCAGATTGAGGCCGATGCGAACGCGATAGGCGGCGCTGGAACGCCAGTAGGTGTACAGCTGCAACGCCTCTTCCACGCTCTGCCCTCCCGTCCGGACGATCACGATACCGGTGGACACAGTAGCAGCGGCACCGCCGGTCGTCTCGGTGCCGCCACTGGCCGGCTCAGGGCCGGGAGGCGGGCTCGATGCGCTGTTCGATCGCGCCGAAGATGCTCACTCCGTCACGGTCCAGCATCTCGATCCGCACCACGTCGCCGAACTTCATGAACGGCGTGCTCGGCTGGCCGTCGCGCAGCGTTTCCACCACGCGCAGCTCGGCGAAGCACGAGGCGCCGCGCGTGGTGTCCTGGTTGGCGATGGTGCCCGAGCCGATCACCGCACCGGCCGCCAGCGGCCGTGTCTTGGCCGCGTGCGCGACCAGCTGGGCGAAGTCGAACTGCATGTCCTCGCCGGCTTCCGGCGCGCCGAACCAGGCGCCGTTGATATGGGTCAGCAGCGGCAGATGCAGTTTGTTGTCGCGCCAGGCCTCGCCCAGCTCGTCGGGGGTGACGAACACCGGCGACAGCGCCGAGCGCGGCTTGGACTGCACGAAGCCGAAGCCCTTGGCCAGTTCGGCCGGGATCAGGTTGCGCAGCGACACGTCGTTGACCAGCCCCACCAGCTGGATATGCGCGGCCGCCTGCTGCGCATCGACCGCCATCGGCACGTCGTCGGTGACCACCACGATCTCCGCCTCCAGGTCGATGCCGTAGTCCTCGCTGACCACCTTGACCGCATCGCGCGGGCCGTAGAAACCGGCGCTGACCGCCTGGTACATCAGCGGATCGGTGTAGAAGCTCTCCGGCACTTCGGCGCCGCGCGCGCGGCGTACCCGCTCGACGTGCGGCAGGTAGGCGCTGCCGTCGAGGAATTCGTAGGCGCGCGGCAACGGCGCGGCCAGCGCGGCGAGGTCCAGGTCGAACTGGCCGTCGGCGCTGCCGTCGTTGAGCGACTCGGACAGCGCGTTCAGGCGCGGCGCAAGATTGCTCCAGTCCTCCAGCGCGCGCTGTAGGGTCGTGGCGATGCCGGTGGCGCGCACGGCGCGGGTCAGATCGCGGGAAACGACGATCAGGGTGCCGTCGCGGCCGCCTTCCTTCAGGGAACCTAGCTTCATGTCCGTCCAGTGCTGGGGAGCTGATCGGGCGATTGTACGGCCAGACCGCATATTGGTTGCAACTGAAACGGAATTGCCGACTGTCGGATGATTCGCTGCGACTTTTGTGCAACGCGCCAATTCAGCGTAGACTGGCCAGGTCTGCATGCGGCCGTCCGTTTCCCTTAGGGATCGCCGGCGAGGCCAGGATCGTTTCGATCCGCTCGCCCGCCCCGCCCGACGCCTTTCGTGGTGCCGACAAACCCGAGCGCTGTCTGCTCCGGGTTGATCCACCCTCTCGCAGCGCGGTTCACGGGAACGCTCCGAGCCTCACCCAACTTGCGTCTTCCCGCCGGGCATGTCCCGGCGACGGCGCGTTATCCGGAGCTTTCCTCGATGTCGTTCGAATCCCTGGGCCTGGCGCCCTTCCTGCTGCGTGCGTTGGCCGAGCAGGGCTATGAAACCCCCACCCCGATCCAGTTGCAGGCGATTCCGCTGGCGCTGGCCGGCCACGACCTGATGGCCGGCGCGCAGACCGGCACCGGCAAGACCGCCGCGTTCGGCCTGCCGCTGCTGCAGCACCTGGGCACCTCGCCGCAGCCGGTCGGCAATGGCGCACGCAAGCCGCGCGCGCTGATCCTGACCCCGACCCGCGAGCTGGCCACCCAGGTGCACGACAGCCTGCGCGGCTACAGCAAGTACCTGCGCATCCCCAGCACCACCATCTACGGCGGCGTCGGCATGGGCAACCAGCTCGACGCGCTGCGTCGCGGCGTGGACCTGCTGATCGCCTGCCCGGGCCGCCTGCTCGATCACCTCGAGCGCCGCAGCGTGGACCTGTCGGGCATCGAGATCCTGGTGCTGGACGAAGCCGACCGCATGCTCGACATGGGCTTCCTGCCCTCGATCAAGCGCATCCTGGCCAAGCTGCCCAAGCAGAACCGGCAGACCCTGCTGTTCTCGGCGACCTTCGAGGAAGGCATCAAGCAGCTGGCCCGCGAGTTCATGCACAACCCGCAGGAAATCCAGGCCACGCCGAGCAACACCGTCGCCGACACCATCACCCACCGCGTGCACCCGGTCGACGGCACGCGCAAGCGCGAGCTGCTGCTGCACCTGCTGGCCGCCGATTCGCGCATGCAGACGCTGGTGTTCGCGCGCACCAAGCACGGCGCCGACAAGCTGACCATGTTCCTGGACAAGTCCGGGCTGAAGACCGCCGCGATCCACGGCAACAAGAGCCAGGGCCAGCGCCTGCGCGCGCTGAGCGACTTCAAGGCCGGCCGCATCACCGTGCTGGTGGCGACCGACATCGCCGCGCGCGGCATCGACATCGACCAGCTGCCGAAGGTCATCAACTACGACCTGCCGATGGTCGCCGAGGACTACGTGCACCGGATCGGCCGCACCGGCCGCAACGGCTCGCAGGGCGAGGCGGTGTCGCTGGTGGCGCAGGACGAGGCCAAGCTACTGCGTGCGATCTCGCGCATGCTCAAGCGCGAGATGGACATCCGCGACGTACCGGGCTTCGAGCCGTCCATGCCGATCCGTTGGGGCAACAACAATCCGGCCGACGAGCGTCCGGGTGGCCAGCGTCCGCCGCGCAAGAGCACGCACGCACGGCGTCCGCACGGCGACGCGCCGCGCCCGCACGCGCATGCCGGCGCCAAGCCGGCCGGCGGCGCCCAGCCGGGCGGCGCACGTCGCCAGGGCGAGCGCCGTCGCAGCGGCGGCCAGCCCAGCGCCGCGCGCTAAGCGCAGCCGACCGCAGCACCACCAACGCCGCCTCCGGGCGGCGTTCGTGTTTTCGCGACGCGCCGCTGTCGCGGGACCGCAGCAGGACCGGCGATGCGCCGGCCAATTCCCACGCCACCTACAATGACGCCATGGACATCTTCAAGAGTTTTACCCTGGAGGCAGCGCACCGCCTGCCCAACGTCCCGCCCGGCCACAAGTGCGCACGGCTGCACGGGCATTCGTTCCGGATCGAGCTGCACGTCAGCGGCGAACCTGGCGCCGACACCGGCTGGGTCATGGACTTCGGCGACATCAAGGCCGCGTTCCGTCCGATCTACGACCGCCTCGACCACCACTACCTCAACGACATCGAGGGACTGGAGAACCCGACCAGCGAACGCCTGGCGATCTGGATCTGGGAACGGCTCAAGCCGGCATTGCCGCTGCTGAGCGAGGTGGTGGTCCACGAGACCTGCACCTCTGGTTGCCGGTATCGCGGTCCTGCTTGAGGCGGGGAGTCGGGATTGGGGATTGGGGATTCGCAAGGGCGGCGTGACGGCGACTGACCAGGTGCGGATGGACGGTCCCGTTCCTGGGCCCGCGGCGGCGCAACCGGCGCCTGCGCGGTGCGTCCGCAGGCCCGGTCGGCGACAGGCAGAGCGGCTTCAACCTATTGATCCCAAAGCAAGTTTAAACGAAAACTGAGCGGCTTCAGAAAATAATGTTGCATTGCAGCAGAATGCGCGTATGTTGCACTGCAACAGCAATCGGCATTCCCTTGGAGTCGCATGATGTCCGCTCAGTTCAACGATCAATTCAGCAGCTACACCCAGCAGTTCGCCGCCGCCGCTTCGCGCGCCAACCGCCTGGCGTTGGAAAGCGCTGAGAGCGTGTTCGGCGTGCAGTTGAAGACCTTCGAGAAGAACGTCGCCGCGACCACCGGCTTCCTCGGCGAGCTCACCGAAGCGCGCGACCTGGGCAGCGTGCAGTCGCTGTGGCCGAAGGGCCTGCAGATCGCCCGCGACAATTTCGAGCGGCTGGCCACGGCCAACCAGGAAGTGTTCGGCCTCGGCCTGAAGACCTCCGAAGCCATCGGCCAGCTCGCCAAGAGCCAGTTCGAGGCGGCCAGCGACCAGGCCGCACCGAAGGCCAAGACCAAATAAGTCCACTGCGGCGCAGCCGCACGACTGACCAGTGGTACGCGCGGGTCCCTCCCCCCGCGCAGCCAAGACCCGGTAGATCCCTCCCTCTACCGGGTCTTTTTTATGGCCGGGATTTGGGATTTGGGATTCGGGATGGACAGCCTGCGGCTGTCGAAGAGCGGGCGGGATCGGGGGGCGCTGCGGGCATTCCCGCGCGTCTTGCCAAACTCCCGACCACGGAAGCCCGCTTTTACGATTCCCGATTCCCCATTCCTGACTCCCAGCTATTTGGGCCTCGGCCCGAAGTTTCAGTCCGGCGTCAGGGCTTGAAGCCTCTCCTGCACGACAGGCCTTTCCTCGCAAAGCGGTTCCTGCGCTGCGCGCGCTTCCGCCCAGACGCCGATTCAGTCCTGCGCTGTCTGCGCGTCCTGCCATGGGCGCAGCGACGCCGCCAGCGCCGCCGGGTCCGGATGCGGCCGATACGGCAAGCGTCCCCAGCACGGTATCGGCAGCCGCTCCTGCAGCATGCGCATGTTGGCGTCGATGCGCTCCATCGCCGGATCGATCTCGTTGCCGATCCAGCCGATGCAGCGCAGGCCGTCGGCGGCGATCGCCGCGGCCGTGAGCCGGGCGTGGTTGAGGCAGCCCAGGCGCAGACCGACCACCAGCACCACCGGCAGCGCCAGCGCGCGCGCCAGATCGGCCTGCTCCAGGGTCGCCGACAGCGGCGCCGCCCAGCCGCCGACGCCTTCCACCACCACCACGTCGGCTTGCGCACGCAACCGCGCGAAGGCATCGGCGATCGGTCCCACTTCCACGCACACCCCGGCGTCGGCGGCGGCCAGTTCCGGCGCCAGCGGCAGCGGCAAGGCGTAGGGATTGAGGTCGGCATAGTCCGGGCGCGGCATGCTCGCCGCCTGCAGCGCCAGCGCATCCTCGTTGCGCCAGCCGTCCGCACTGCGCTCGCAGCCGCTGGCGACCGGCTTCATGCCCACCGCCGTCTGCCCGCGCGCGCGCAACGCGTGCAGCAGTGCGGTGCTGGCGACGGTCTTGCCGATGCCGGTATCGGTGCCGGTGACGTAGAAGGCGGGGAAGCGCATCGTGGCAGGATCCTCGAGGTCGGCGCATGCGGCGCGGGCGCGCAGGATAGCCGGCGCGCCGCGCCGCGTCAGCGCTGCCCGGCCTTTCGCCGGTGCGCTCGGGACTGGCGCCTCGGGCTGCGGTCCTGCCTCGCGCCTCGACAGGCGCCGGCGCACAGGCCGCCATCGGCCGCTGCTAGACTCGCGCGATGTTCGCTTCCTCATCGCTCACCGGCAGCAAGCCGGAACAGTACGCCCAACTGCTCGCCCAGGCCCGTTCCCTGGTCAGCGGCGAGCCCGACCGCATCGCCAATGCCGCCAACCTGGCGGCGCTGGTGTACCACGCGCTGCCGCGGCTGAACTGGGTCGGTTTCTACCTGTACGACGGCAAGGAACTGGTGGTCGGGCCGTTCCAGGGCCTGCCCGCCTGCGTGCGCATCCCGCTGCACAAGGGCGTGTGCGGCGCCGCCGCCAGCACCGGCCAGACCCAGCGCATCGACGACGTCGAGGCCTTTCCCGGGCATATCGCCTGCGATGCGGCATCGCGCTCGGAGCTGGTGGTGCCGCTGCTGCGCGCTGGCGAGCTGATCGGCGTGTTCGACCTGGACAGCCCGGACCTGGCGCGCTTCGATGCCGACGACCAGCACGGCCTGGAAGCGATCGCGCAGGTCTTCGTCGACGCACTGCGATGAGCCGGCGATGAGCACCGAAAAACTGCGCAACATCGGCCCCAAGAGCGCGGCCTGGCTGCGCCAGGTCGGCCTGCGCACGCAGCAGGACCTGGCCGCGGCCGGCGCGGTCGGCGCGTTCCTGAAGGTCAAGCGCGCCGGCTTCAAGCCCAGCCTCAATCTGCTGTATTCGCTGGAAGGGGCGCTGACCGGCTGCCATTGGCAGGAACTGCCCGAGGCGCGGCGCGCGCAGCTGCTCGGCGAGCTGGACGCCGCGGCGGCGCAGTTGCCGGCGCAGCGCGGCCTGCCGGTGGCCGGACCGGTGGCGACCACCCATTTCGACCGCGACGGCGACCGCAGCGACACGCCCTATGCGCAGGACGCGTACGACGCATCCGACGACCACGAACGCGACGACGGCCACGCCAGCGAGCGCGACGACGGCTGATCCGCGCGCAACAGCGGCGATCGCGTACAATCGCGCCGCTTCAAGGTGACCTGCCGGCTCCGGCCTGCAGGTTGAAACGGGAAGCCGGTGCGTCTTGCGACAAGGCCGGCGCTGCCCCCGCAACGGTAAGCGATCCGCGCTGACGACCTGCGCCACTGTGCCTCGGGCATGGGAAGGCGTCGCAGCCGGGAGTCCGACTCCCAGATCGCC
Organism: Xanthomonas bonasiae; assembly: GCF_017163705.1. Lineage (GTDB taxonomy): Bacteria > Pseudomonadota > Gammaproteobacteria > Xanthomonadales > Xanthomonadaceae > Xanthomonas_A > Xanthomonas_A bonasiae. The sequence goes on along the minus strand of NZ_JAFIWB010000016.1, from coordinate 23,265 downwards.
AGCCCGGAGACCGGCCTTGCAGTTCACTGGTTGCGATGCGGAGGGCGTCGCGGCGTGACGCGCCGCGTCTGGCGCCGTCCGCTTGCACCTTCCGTTCGCGACTCCTTCGCCGTCACAGCGCGTCCGCGCGCCGGAGTTGCCCCATGTCGTTCCGCCTGCTTTCGGTCGCGATCGCGTCCGCCCTGTCCCTGCCCTCGCTGGCGCTCGCCGCCGATGCCGCCACCGACCTGGACCAGGTCCTGGTCACCGCCACCCGCACCCAGATCTCGGTCGAGGACAGCGTGGTCCCGGCGCAGGTGATCGACCGCGCCGAGATCGAGCGCAGCCAGGCCACGTCGCTGGCGCAGCTGCTGCAGGGCCGCGCCGGCATCGGCGTGTCCAACCAGGGCGGGCTGGGCAAGCTGACCACGCTGAGCCTGCGCGGCAGCGAGTCGGACCACGTGCTGGTGCTGGTGGACGGCGTGCGCATCGGCTCGGCCAGCGCCGGCCTGGCCGCGTTCCAGGACCTGCCGCTGAGCCAGATCGACCGCATCGAGATCGTGCGCGGCCCGCGTTCGAGCCTGTACGGCTCCGATGCGATCGGCGGCGTGATCCAGATCTTCACCCGCCGCGGCGGCCAGGGCCTGCAGCAGAACCTGAGCCTGGGCGCCGGCAGCAACGGCCTGCGCGAGGCCAGCGCCGGCTTCAGCAACCGCGGCGAGCGCGGCTGGCTGTCGGTGCAGGGCGGCTACCAGAAGACCGACGGCATCAATGCCTGCAACGGCTCGGCCACCCTGTTCGCCGGCTGCTACGTCGACGAGCCGGACCGCGACGGCTACCGCAACACCTCGCTCAGCGCGCGCGGCGGCTATGCGCTGAGCGACACGCTGCGCATCGAAGGCCAGGCGCTGAACATCGACAGCCGCAACGAGTACGACGGCGATCCGCTGTTCGCCGGCAACGAGGCCGACAACACCCAGCAGGTGTTCGGCGGCAAGCTCGACTGGACCCCGTCCGAGCGCGTGCACCTGGCCGCGCAACTCGGCCGCAACACCGACCAGGCCGACAGCTACTACCACGCCGCCGGCAGCGACACGCGCAGCTTCGTCAGCACCTTCGACAGCCGCCGCGACACCGCCTCGCTGCAGGGCGATTTCGGCCTGGCCGAGGATCAGCTGCTCAGCGCCGGCGCCGACTGGCAGCGCGAGGAAGTCACCGGCACCACCGCCTACGACGTGGACCAGCGCGACAACACCGGCGTGTTCGCCGAGTACCAGGGCCGCTTCGGCGCGCAGCAGGTGCAGGCCAGCGTGCGCAGCGACGACAACGAGCAGTTCGGCCAGCACACCACCGGCAGCCTCGGCTGGGGCCTGGCGCTGGACGGCGGCTTCAAGCTCACCGCCAGCCTCGGCACCGGCTTCAAGGCGCCGACCTTCAACGACCTGTACTACCCGTTCTCCGGCAATCCGGAACTGAAGCCGGAGAAGTCCAAGAGCGGCAATCTGGGCGTGGCGCAGTACGCCGACAGCTGGAACTGGACGTTCAACGTCTACGAGACCCGGGTCGACGACCTGATCTCCTACGATGCCGCCACCTTCCTGCCGGTCAACGTGGACAAGGCGCGGATCCGCGGCGCCGAGCTGACCGGCTACGCGACGCTGGCCGGCTGGGAACTGTCGGCGCAGCTCAGCCACACCGATCCGCGCAACCGCAGCGACGGCGCCAACCGCGACAACTGGCTGGCGCGGCGCGCGCAGGACACCGCGCGGCTGGACGTGGACCGCGGCTTCGGCCCGGTCAAGCTCGGCGTCACCGCATTCGGCAGCGGCCACCGCTACGACGACGCGGCCAACAGCGTGCGCCTGGCCGGCTACGGCACGCTGGACCTGCGCGTGGAATACGCGTTCGCAGCGGACTGGACGCTGCAGGCCAAGGCCAGCAACGTGTTCGACCGCGACTACCAGACCATCAGCTGGTACAACCAGCCGGGCCGCGAGTACGCGCTGACCCTGCGCTACGCGCCGGCGGCGCGCTGAGTCTCCGCAGCGGGCTGCGCCGGACGGCGTGGCCCGCTGCACATGCATGCATCGCAGGCATGCGCGCGCGACGCGACGTGTCTCGCCCAGCGCGGGTTCGGCGATCGGGCGCCACCGGCGCCGCTGGCAACATCCGTCGCGCCTGACGCCGCGCCATAGGCTTCGCCGTGCGTCGCGCGGCATGGCCCAGGCATCACCTTCAGGGCATGGTGGACGACGTCCGCGCTTCCTCGATGAGCCAGTCCGCCAGCATCTGGATTGGCGCATCGTTCAACCGGATCGGTTCCGGCAGCACAAGACAGAAGGTCTTGGAGATCGACGTGCCATCGGGCCATGGCGCAACGAGCCGCCCGGTGGCCAGCTCGTCCGCGACATAGAGGCGTGGTACCAGCGCGACACCGAGACCGGCCAGCGCCGCCTCGATCGACATCGCGTGGAGATCGTAGCGGGCGCCGATCGCCGGATGCGTCAGCCCCATTCCGGTTTCCTGCGCATAGCGCTGCCAGGCGTCCGGATTCTGGCGGCGATGCAGGCGTGGCAACGCATCGAGCGCCGTCGCGGCGTCTTTCCCAGCGAGCAGCGCCGGATGGCAGACCGGCACCAGCACCTCCTGCCACAACCGATGCGTGCGCATCCCCGTCCAGGCCGGGTGCTCGAAATGGATGGCCGCATCGAAGCCGCTGCCGGCCAGGACGAAAGGCTGCATGCGCTCGGCCAGATGCACGGTGATGTTCGGGTGCCGGGTCTGGAAGTGTTTCAGGCGGGGAATGAGCCAGCGTGTGGCGAAGGTCGGGAGCACGGCGATGTCGAGACTGGCCCCGTCGCTGCGCTGGCCCATCAGGTACTGGCTGTCGCGTTCCAGCCGGTCGAGCGTCTCGCGCACCTGTGCCGCATAGCGCTCGCCGTTCGGCAAGAGCCTGACCCGGTTGCCGATCCGGGCGAACAAGGTGACGCCCAGAAAATCTTCCAGCCGGCCGATCTGGCGGCTGATCGCCCCTTCGGTCAAGGCAAGTTCCTCGGCCGCACGCGCGAAGCTGGCATGCTGGGCAGCCGCCTCGAATGCCATGAGCGCGGAGTGGCTGGGAATCTTGCGGCGCATGTACGGCTCCAACGCGGTGGTACGGCATTCGACCCGTGCACCATGACATCGAATCACTGAAGGGTGATCGAATATCGATATTCGCGCTGAAAACGCCGACCTACCATGAGCGGACATCAACGAAAGGCAAGGCCGACGCAATGATCTACACGGTGGAATGCAGCTTCGCCGATCCCGCCAGCGAAGCGGAATGGAACGACTTCTACAGCCTGGACAAGCTGCCGGCGCTCATCTCGGTGGAGGGCTTCCACAGTTCGCAACGCTTCGAGGCCTTGCGCCGCGGCTACCCCACCTATCTGGCAGTGCACGCGATCGATGGCCTGCACATCCTGACCGGCGAGGACTATCGCCGGAAGGGCGGCGGCAACTTCGCACGCTGGCAACAGCACATCGTCGACTGGCACCGCAACCTCTACGCCGGCCTCGATCGGGCCCCCGCCGTGGGCAGCCACGAAGTGCTGCTGTCGAGTGCCACCGGCGCCGAGCCGCTGATCGGGCTGGGACTGACTCCATGCGCCATGCATGCGGTGGAACTGGAGAAATGTCCGGAACGCCGCTGGCTGGCGACGCTCGACCGCAGCAGGCTGCCCGCGATGGATCGGCTGCCGGAGGACGTGCACGTCTACGCGCCGATGACCGCGCAATTGACCAGCCGCCACGGCAGCGCCTCCGACGTGGCGCGCTAGGACGACCGATGCCGAACGTCACCCTCTTCCTGCCGGCGCACACGATGCCGCCGGACACGGCGCTCTCGGGCCTGACCGAGCAATGCACCGACCTCTGCACGGGCCTGCTTCTCGCCGCTGTGGAGAACGTGCATGTCATCTACGTCCCCGTCCTGCATGGTCGCGGCCACCCCATCTTCGCGGACGTCCGCTACCGGCTCGCCGCGACGCGCACGCCAACGGTCATGGCGCAGTTCATGGAAGGGCTCGATGACGCCATCCGGCGAGCGACCGGCTGCCAGGCCCGCATCCGCTGTTTCGGCTACGCGGCGCACTGCATCCATGCACGCAACTAATCGGCGATCCGGAGAAATGCGATGACGAAGGACGTTTTTCCGAGCCAGCGGATCGGCGATTTCACCATCACCGCCATCAGCGACGGCTATCTCAGCGTCGGCCTGGACGCGCTCTTGCACGTGGGCCCGGCCGACGCCCTGCAACTGCAGAACGATGGGCGGGTGGAGGACGCTTGCGCAGTCCATATCAACTGTTACGTGGTGCGTGGTCGCGGCCGCACGATCCTGATCGATGCCGGCGCCGGCGGCTTCAAGCAATGGGGCGGCCGGCTGCTGGACAACCTGTCGCTGGCAGGCCTGCGCCCCGCACAGATCGATGCGATCCTGCTGACCCACGCCCATCCCGACCATGTCGGGGGACTGATCGACGCCTCGGGAGACGTCGCCTTCCCGAACGCCGAACTCGTCGTGCAACAGCGGGAGGTCGCGTTCTGGCAGGACGACGGCAACCTGAGCCGCGCTGCCGCGCGCGCCCGCGGCAATTTCCTGCTTGCGCGCCAGGTGTTCGACGGCTATCGCGACCGGCTGCGCATCTTCGATGCAGGCGAGGTGTTGCCTGGCATCGCTGCCCTGCCGCTGCCAGGGCATACAGCAGGGCACACGGGCTATCGGCTCGACGCCGGCGATCGCAGTCTGCTGGTCTGGGGAGACATCGTGCATTTCCCGCAGATCCAGGTGCCGCATCCGGAGGTATCGATCGTCTTCGACCATGATCCGGTGCTTGCAGGCGCGACGCGGTCGCGGCTGTTGGATCTGGTCAGCACGGAGCGGCTCCTGATCGCCGGCATGCACTTCGGCGAACTCGGCTTCGCACGCATCGAGCGAACCAACGCGGCCTATGCTGTGACCTACGCGGCATGAGAGCGGCGTCTTCTCCGTCTGCGGATCGGGAGGTCGCGGCAAATCCGTGATGACTGAGGCGACGACCGCCGGGTCGGCGCCGGCCAATGCGGCCACACCGCTGCGGTTACGTTGCAGGCGGCGAAACGGTCCCTGAGCGCGATTGGCGGCCCGCATCACCCCAGCGCCAGCAGCTCGCGCATGTCGCCCATCAGCAGCACCACGTCGGCCGTGGCCAGGTCCAGGTCGCGCGGATAGCCGTAGCGCACCAGTGCGGCCGGCATGCCGGCGGCGTGCGCGGCCTGCAGGTCGGTGCCGGAATCGCCGACCATCAGGCAGTGCGCCGGCGGCTGCGCGAACTGCTGCGCCAGGTGCAGCAGCGGCAGCGGGCTGGGCTTGCGCTCGGGCAGGCTGTCGCCGCCGAGCGCCGCGGCGAACGCATCGGCCACGCCGAGATGGCGCAGCAGCGGCTGCACGAACGCCGAGGGCTTGTTGGTGCACAGCGCCAGCGTGACGCCGCGCGCGCGCAACTGCGCCAGCGCCTCGGCCACGCCCGGATACAGGCGCGGGCTGCGCAACAGGCATTCTTCGTAGTGGCGCATGAAAGCCGGCATTACCGCATCGATCGGGGTGGCGTCGTGCGCATGCCGCCATGCGGTCTCGACCAGTTTGCGCACGCCCTCGCCGATCCAGCCGAGCACGGTGGCTTCGGGCACGCGCGCCAGGCCGAAGTCGGCCAGGGTGCGATTGAGGGCTTCGGCGATATCGGCGCCGCTGTCCACCAGGGTGCCGTCCAGATCGAACACCACCAGCGCGTACGGAAATGTCATTTCAGTCCTCTGTGCGAAACGCGGCCTGCATTGTAGGCGCCGTGCTCAGTCGCGATCCCAGTACGGCACCTCGCCGAAACGCGCGACCAGGAAATCCAGGAACGCGCGGACGATCGCCGGCTGCTGCCGGCGCGAGGCGTACACGCCGAAGATGTCCATCGTGTCCAGTTCGTGGTCGGGCAGCACGCGCTGCAATTCGCCGCTGCGCAGCAGCGCCGCGGCCTGGTAGGTCGGCAGCATGGCAATGCCGGCGCCGGCGCGCACCGCCTCCAGCAGCACGGTGGCTTCGTTGGCGGTGAAGTTGCCGCTGACCGCCACCGACACCGGTTCGCCGCGATAGCGCAGCGGCCATTCGTGCCTGCCCACGTAGTGATGGCCCAGGCAGTTGTGCGCGGCCAGGTCGGCGGCGCTGTGCGGCGCGCCATGCCGCTGCAGATAGGCCGGCGCCGCGCACAGCACCGAGCGGCACACGCTCAGGCGCCGCGCGATCAGCCCAGGGTCGACGCGGTGGGAAATGCGTACCGCCAGGTCGATGCGCTCCTCGACCAGGTTGACCGTGCGATCGGCCAGCAGCATGTCCACCCGCGCCTGCGGGTAGCGGGCCACGAACTCGGCCGCCGCCGCGGCCAGATGCGCCTGCCCGAACGAGGCCGAAGCGGTGACGCGCAGCTGTCCGTGCGGCTCCGGGTCGTCGCTGGCCAGTTCGTCGCGCAGCGAGGCGCCGATCGCCAGCATCGGCCGGAACCGCGCCAACGCGGTCTCGCCGGCGCCGGTCAGGGTCACCCGCCGCGTGGTCCGGTGCAGCAGGCGCACGCCGAGCCAGCGCTCCAGTTCGGCCAGATGGCGCGAGACCATCGCCCGCGACAGGTCCAGCGCCTCGGCGGCCGCGGTGAGACTGCCGCGCTCGGCGACTTCGACGAACACCGCGATCGCGGTCAGACGGTCCATTTGATCGTTCCATGCAACAAATTGGCGACTTATACGCTGTTTATCGCGCTAATTGCCAGGACTAGGCTGTGCGCATCCCGTCCACCCTCCCCGGAGAACCTCGATGCACATCGCCCTGTTCGGCGCCACCGGCAACATCGGCCGCCATATCGCCCAGGAAGCCCTGCGCCGCGGCCACGCGGTCACCGCGCTGGTCCGCCGCACGCAACCGCTGCCGTCGGAACTGGACGGCGCCAGCATCGTGCTCGCGTCGCTGGACGACCGCGCCGCCCTCGCCGCCGCGGTGCGCGGCCACGACGTGCTGGCCAGCGCCTACGGCCCCAGCGCCGCGGCCGCCGATACCATTCCGGCCGTCGCCCAGGCGCTGATCGAGGTCGCCCGCAACGCCGGCGTACAGCGCCTGCTGGTGGTCGGCGGCGCCGGCAGCCTGGAAGTGGCGCCGGGCGTGCAGTTGGTGGACACGCCGAACTTCCCCGACGCCTACAAGCCCTACGCGCTGGCGCACCGCGCCTCCCTGCAGCATCTGCAGGCCGCTACCGATCTGGAGTGGACCTTCTTCGCGCCAGCCGCCGAGATCGGCCCCGGCGACCAGCGCGGCGGCGTGCGCACCCAGGCCACCGCGCTGCTCAGCGATGCGCAGGGCCATAGCGCGATCAGCTATGCCGACTACGCCAGCGCCTTCGTCGACGAGATCGAACGCCCGCAGTACCTGCGCCAGATCGCCACCGCCGCGTACTGAGCGCAACGCCGGGCAGGCGGCTGCGCGCATGCCGATGGCGCCGCGCAGTCGCCCCCCGCCGCGGCCGCAGCACGGTCGCGGCCCGCTTCCCGCACGCCATGCCGACGCATGGCGTCGCCTTCTCCGATGGAGTTCCGCATGCCGTCCCTTTCGTTGTCGCGCCTGAGCGCTACGCTGATCCTTGCCCTCGGCCTCGCCGGCGCCGCCGCCGCGCACGCCGCCACCGGCACCGCCGCCCACGCCGCGACTGCCGCCGCCAGCGCCGCACAGCCGGTCGCCGCGCCGCTGCAGGTGCAGGTCTACCACCCGGACGCGAACGCGATCTTCGGTGTCGCCTCGGTGCTGGTCAGCGGCGCCAGGGACGCGGTGCTGGTCGATGCGCAGTTCTCCGCGGCCGATGCGCGCGCCCTGGTCGCGCAGATCCGCGCCTCCGGCAAGCGCCTGACCACGATCTACGTCAGCCACGGCGATCCGGACTACTACTTCGGCCTGGACTTGCTGACCCAGGCGTTCCCGCAGGCCAAGCTGCTGGCCAGCCCGGCAACCGTCGCGCATATCCGCCAGACCCAGGCGCAGAAGCTGCAGGTGTGGGCGCCGAAGCTGGGTGCCGACGCGCCGCAGCGCATCGTGCTGCCGCAGCCGCTGCACGGCGACCGCCTGCTGCTGGAAGGCCGCGAACTGCAGATCGTCGGCCTGGACGGCGCGACCCCGGACCGGACCTTCGTGTGGATTCCGTCGATCAAGACCGTGCTCGGCGGGATCCCGGTGGTGGCCGGCGAACACGTGTGGATGGCCGATACGCAGACTCCGGCATCGCATGCGCAGTGGCTGGCCACGCTGCAACGGATCCAGGCGCTGCAGCCGCAGCGGGTGATTCCCGGACATTTCGTGCCGGGCGCGGCGCAGGACCTGGCCGCGGTGCGCTTCACCGCCGACTACATCCGCGCCTTCGACCAGGAAACCGCCAAGGCCAAGGATGCGGCCGCGCTGGTCGCGGCGATGCGGCAGCGCTATCCGCAGCTGGGCGGCGTGGACACGCTGCAGCTCAGCGCGAAGGTGGCCAAGGGCGAACTGCGCTGGCCATGAACGAACTGCCGGCGCGCGGCGACGCACACGACCGCCGGCGCCGGCGCGCGGCTCAACGGAACAGCCGCCCCTGCGCCTGCCCCGGCTCGCGCTCGTGGAAGCCGGCCAGGCCCACGCCAACCAGGCGGTAGCGCGTGGACGCGGGCAAGTCGACGCGCTGGCGCAAGGCCAGTGCGATATCGGTCAACGCCTGCAGCGATTCCGGCGGTTGCTCCGGGGTGAAGCTGCGGGTCAGGATGCGGAACTGCGCGGTCTTCAGCTTCAGCACCACGGTGCGCGCGACGCGCTCGGTGCGGCGGGTCGCGTTCCAGGTCTTTTCCGCCAGTTGCCGGATCGCCGGCTCCAGCGCATCCAGCGCCAGGTCTTCGGCGAAGGTGTCTTCCGAGGAAATCGACTGCACCTGCTGGTCCGATTCCACCGGACGCTCGTCGATGCCGCGCGCACGCTGATACAGGCGCAGCCCGAAGCTGCCGAAGTGCGCTTCCAGCTCCGCTTCGCCGTGCGTGCGCAGATCGCCGACGGTGACGATGCCCAGCGCCGCCAGCTTGGCCTGCATCACCTTGCCCACGCCGTGCACCTTGCCGACCGGCAGTGGCGTCAGGAACGCCTCCACCTGGTGCGGGCGGATCACGAACTGGCCATCGGGCTTGCGCCAGTCCGAGGCGATCTTGGCCAGGAACTTGTTCGGCGCGATGCCGGCCGAGGCGGTCAGTCGGGTTTCCTCGCGGATCTGCGCGCGGATGGTCTGCGCGATCTCGGTCGCGGTGGTCAGCTCGCCCTTCGGCGCGGTGACGTCGAGATAGGCCTCGTCCAGCGACAGCGGCTCGATCATGTCGGTGTGGCGCTGGAAGATCTCGCGCACCTGCCGCGACACGGCCTTGTAACGCGCGAAATCCGGCGGCACGAAGATCGCGTCCGGGCACAAGCGCTCGGCGCGCAACGCCGGCATCGCCGAGCGGATGCCGAACACGCGCGCCTCGTACGATGCGGCGCACACCACCGAACGCATGCCGCGCCAGGCCACCACCACCGGCTTGCCGCGCAATGCGGGATCGTCACGCTGCTCCACGGACGCGTAGAACGCATCCATGTCGACGTGAATGATCTTGCGCATCGGCCCTGCACCCTACGCCAGCGAACGGTAGCCGCATGATAAGCCAGGCCTGCGCATGCGCTGCGAACGCATGCCTTGATTTCGCTCAGCGCGCCGCATTGCAGCACTGCCTACGCTACGCGTGCGTACGGATAAAACGTTTGATTGAAAGCGCGAGCGTCGTGCACGCTTGCGCGCCTCGACTGTCTGCCCTGGGAAATTCGCTCATGAGCCGCCTCACTTCGTATTCACGCGAACACCTTCTCGCCAGCGCGCGCGGCGAACTGTTCGGCGCCGAGGCCGCACGCCTGCCCAACGATCCGATGCTGATGTTCGACCGCATCACCCACATCGACGACAACGGCGGCGCGCACGGCAAGGGCGTGGTCCGCGCCGAACTCGACGTGCGCCCGGACCTGTGGTTCTTCGGCTGCCATTTCATCGACGATCCGGTGATGCCCGGCTGCCTGGGCCTGGATGCGCTGTGGCAACTGACCGGGTTCTTCCTGACCTGGATCGGCGCGCCCGGCCGCGGCCGTGCGCTGGGCGTGGGCGAAGTGAAGTTCAGCGGACAGGTGCTGCCGACCGCCAGGCAGGTGGTCTACGAACTGGACATCAGCCGCGTCATCAACCGCAAGCTGGTGATGGCGGTGGCCGACGGCCGCATGTCGGTGGACGGCCGCGAGATCTACACCGCCAAGGATCTGCGCGTGGGCCTGTTCACCTCGACGGAGGCGTTCTGATGCGCCGCGTCGCGATCACCGGCATGGGCATCACCTCATGCCTGGGCAACGACCTGGACACGGTGTCGCGCGCGCTGCGCGACAGCCGCGCCGGCATCCGCGCCAACCCCGAGGCGGCCGAACACGGCCTGCGCAGCCAGGTCGCCGGCGACGTGCAGCTGGACCTGGAGGCCTTGATCGATCGCAAGCTCAAGCGCTTCATGGGCGATGCGTCCGCGTACGCGTATCTGGCGCTGCGCGATGCGATCGCCGATGCCGGCCTGGACGAGGCCGTGGTCAGCGACGTGCGCACCGGCCTGATCGCCGGGTCCGGCGGCGGCTCCAGCCACTGGCAGGTGGAAGCGGCGGACCTGCTGCGCAACCGCGGCGTGCGCAAGGTCGGCCCGTACATGGTGCCGCGCACGATGTGTTCGGCGGTCTCGGCCAGCCTGGCCACAGCGTTCAAGATCAAGGGCGTGAGCTACTCGCTGTCGGCGGCGTGCGCGACGTCGGCGCACTGCATCGGCGCGGCCGCGGACCTGATCCGCCACGGCCAGCAGGACGTGATGTTCGCCGGCGGCGGCGAGGAACTGGACTGGACCATGAGCCTGATGTTCGACGCGATGGGCGCGCTGTCCAGCGGCTTCAACGACCGCCCGGCGGTGGCCTCGCGTCCGTACGACGCTGAGCGCGACGGTTTCGTCATCGCCGGCGGCGGCGGCATGCTGGTGCTGGAGGACTACGAACGCGCGGTGGCGCGCGGCGCGCGCATCCATGCCGAACTGCTCGGCTACGGCGTGACCTCCGACGGCGCCGACATGGTCGCCCCGTCCGGCGAAGGCGCGGTGCGCTGCATGCAGATGGCGATGCAGGGCGTGGACGCGCCGATCGACTACCTCAACACGCACGGCACCTCGACGCCGCTGGGCGACGTGACCGAGCTGGGCGCGGTACGCGAAGTGTTCGGCGATGCGGTGCCGCCGCTGTCCTCGACCAAGGCGTTGTCCGGGCATTCGCTGGGCGCGGCCAGCGTGCACGAGGCGATCTACTGCCTGCTGATGATGCGCGACGGCTTCATCGCCGGCTCGGCCAACATCGACGCGCTGGACCCGCGCGCCGAGGGCTTCCCGATCGTGCGCGAGAGCCGCGAGGCGACCTTGCGCACGGTGATGTCCAACAGCTTCGGCTTCGGCGGCACCAACGCCGCGCTGGTGTTCGGCAAGCGCTGAGCGAGCCTGCGCTGGGCAGCGGCAGGGGCGTCCTGCCGCTGACCACCGGCGACGTCAGCGTTCGAGTTGCTTGTCGTCGCGGCGCTTTTTCTCGTCCTCTTGCTTGGTCCGTTCTTTTCTGGGCGGCGGCGTGGATGGCGGCGGCGCTGGTGGTGGCGAAGCAGGCTTCGGTGGCGGTGGCGGTGGCGGTGTGTGCTGCGCTGCCTGCACCACCGTCTCCGGCGTTGGCGGCCACCATGGCGAGGCGGACGATGAGGATTGCGACGGCTCGGGTGTCTGGTGCATGGACGCGCGCCAGCGGCGATCCTCTTCGTCGCGCCGCTGCTGCTCGGCCAGTTCCTTGTTGCGCTTGGGATTGAGCGCATCCGGCGGCGGCGCCTGGTACATGCGCTCGCCCGGCGGCACCCATTGCGACTGCACCGGCGCTTCCACGGCGGGCGGCGCCGGCGGGTAGCCGCGCGTGTCGGCGATGCGTTGCGGGATCAGCTGGCGCTTGAGCGCCTCGGGCATCGGCGCCGGCGCAGATGGCGAGGCCTGCGCTTGCTGCCGCCAGCGTGCGCGGTCGCGGGCCCAGGGCCGGCCACGGTAATGCGCGTCCCAATAGGGATCGATGGCGAACCCGATGGCCGGCGCGAAGACACCGTCGCGCGCGTCGAACTCGATCACGCCGGCCGGCAACCATCCGCGCGCCTCGCGCCAGCGCACGTCGCACCACGAAAAATCGTTGACGCACCCGTAGACGGTGATGCTGTCGCCGCCCACCACCGTGGCGACGCGCGGATAGTCGTTGGCCGGGCCTGCGCGCAGATTGGCGCCGCTGCGGGCGAACCCGCCATTGCTCTGCGCCAGTACCGGCGCGGCGGCGGCCAGCAGCAACGGCGCGATCCAGATGCAGCGTTTCATGCCCAACCTCCTGTGCCTGACCGGCCCTGTGGCCGGCGCTTCTTCCATGGGCTCGTGCGAGCCGTGTTCGGCAATGTTCTAGCACGCCAATGCGCTAAGGACCTGTTAACCCGATCGGGCGCGCCATGCCTGGCCGCATGTGAGGCCGGAAGAGATGCAATGAACCGACGACATGCGCGAAGGTGCGCTCACGCCGCCGTGAACGCGCCCAAGCGCATCGTCGGATTGCAAGCCGCAACAAGCGGATGTGTGCGCTATCGCCTCCTGCTTGCGCCTCGCCTCGCCTCGCCGCGCCGCATGCACTGCGGCGCGGCGCACGTGGATCAGCCGGCCATGCCGCTGTGCCGCAGCAAGGCGTCCAGTTCCGGCGCGCGGCCACGGAAGGCGGTGAAGTTCTCCAGCGCCGGGCGGCTGCCGCCGCGCGCCAGGATTTCCCGCAGGAAGCGCGCGCCGGTGGCGGCCAGTTGGTCTGGCGCTTCCTCGAACGCGGCGTAGGCGTCGGCGCTGAGCACTTCGGCCCACTTGTAGCTGTAGTAACCGGCGCCGTAGCCGCCGGCGAAGATGTGGCTGAACTGGTGCGGGAAGCGGTTCCATGCCGGCGGCCGGTTCACCGCGACTTCGTCGCGCACGCGTTCGAGCAGCTGCAGCATGCTGTCGCCGGCGGCGTCGAAGCTGTGATGCAGCTGCATGTCGAACAGTGCGAACTCCAGCTGGCGCACGGTGAACATGCCGCTCTGGTAGTTCTTCGCCGCGAGCATCTTGTCGAACAGCGCGCGCGGCAGCGGCTGCCCGCTGTCCACGTGCGCGGTCATCGCCTGCAGCCGCGGCCATTCCCAGCAGAAGTTCTCCATGAACTGGCTGGGCAGCTCCACCGCGTCCCATTCCACGCCGTTGATGCCGGCCACGCCGAGTTCGCCGACCTGGGTCAGCAACTGGTGCAGGCCGTGGCCCATCTCGTGGAACAGGGTGGTGACTTCGTTGTGGGTGAAGGTGGCAGGCTTGCCGTCGCCGCCGCGGCCGAAGTTGCACACCAGGTATACCAGCGGCGTCTGCACGCCGTCGGCGCGGTCGCGGCGGTTGCGGCAGTCGTCCATCCAGGCGCCGCCGCGCTTGCCCTCGCGCGCGTACAGGTCGAGGTAGAACTGCCCGACCAGGCGGCCGCGCGCATCGCTGACGCGGAAGAAGCGCACGTCCGGATGCCACACCGGGGCGCTGTCGGCCTGCACCTGCAGCCCGTACAGGTCGTTGATGACGCCAAACAGGCCGTCCAGCACCTTCGGCTCGGTGAAATACTGCTTCACTTCCTGCTCGGAAAAGCTGTAGCGCGCCTGCTTGAGCTTTTCGCTGGCGTAGGCGATATCCCAGGCCTGCAGTTCGTCCAGGCCCAGATGTTCGCGGGCGTACGCTTCCAGTTCGGCGCGGTCGCGCTGCGCGTACGGCTTGGCGCGCGCGGCCAGGTCGCGCAGGAAACCCAGCACCTCGTCGGGGTTCTGCGCCATCTTGGTCGCCAGCGAATACTCGGCGTAGCTGGCGAAACCGAGCAGGCCGGCCAGTTCGCCGCGCAGCGCCAGGATGCGCTCGATCGCCGCGCTGTTGTCCAGCGCCGCGTCGCCGAATTCCGAGGCGCGGATCGCGTTGGCGCGGTACAGGGTCTCGCGCAGCGCGCGGTCGTCGGCGTACATCTGCACCGGCAGGTAGCACGGCATCTGCAGGGTCAGCTTCCAGCCGGCCTGGTCGTCCTTTTCCGCCGCCGCGCGCGCCGCGGCGATCACGTCGTCGGGCAGGCCTGCCAGACGCGCCTGGTCGTCGATCGGCAGCGACCACGCATCGGTGGCATCGAGCACGTTCTGCGAGAACTTCGCCGACAGCGCCGACAGTTCTTCCTGGATCGCGGCGAAACGCTGCTTGTCGGCATCGCCCAGTTCGGCGCCGCCCAGGCGGAAATCGCGCAGCGCGTTGTCCAGCACCTTGCGCCGCGCCGCATCGTAGCCGGCGGCCTCGGGCGTGGCGGCCAGCGCGCGGTACTGCGCAAACATCGCCAGGTTCTGCCCCAGCGCGCTGGAGAAGCGCGTCACCTTGGGCAGGTTGGCGTTGTAGGCCTCGCGCAGCGCCGGGGTGTTGACCACGCCCTGCAGGTGGTTGACCTGGCCCCAGGCGCGCCACAGGCGCTCGGTGGCGTCGTCCAGCGGCACCACGAAACTGTCCCAGCTCACCGGCGCGACCTGCTCGGCGTGCGCGACCGCGGCTTCGGCGGCGGCCAGCAGCGCATCGATCGCCGGGCCGATGTGCTCGGGATGGATCGCATCGAAGCGCGGCAGGCCGGAAAAATCGAGCAGGGGATTGGTCATCGCGGGAATCTCGGTAGCGGGGGAAGGGCCGGCGGCGCCGGCCATGGTCGGGATATGGCGGTCAGGACAACGCGGCACAAGCCAGCGGCGGCAGCCCGGCGCCCGCCACCGCCGCGGCCAGCTGCGCGTCGGCCTGCTCCACGTCGATGCCGTGCTCGCGGTACCAGTCCGGCCGGTAGTAGCTGTGCCCGTAGCGCTCGCCGCTGTCGCACAGGATGGTGACGATGGAACCGCTGCGGCCGTGCTCGCGCATCCGCGTCGCCGCCTGCAGCACGCCGACGAAGTTGGTGCCGGTGGAACCGCCGACGCGCCGGCCCAGGCGCGCGCTCACGTAGCGCATCGCCGCCAGGCTCAGCGCATCGGGCACCTTGACCATCGCATCGACGCAGCTGGGGATGAAGCTCGATTCCACCCGCGGCCGGCCGATGCCCTCGATGCGCGAACCGCCGGTGCTGGCCAGGCCGGCGTAGTCGCGCCCGGCCAGCGCTTCGCAGTAGCCTTCGAAGAACACCGACACTTCCGGATCCGCGCACAGGATGCGGGTGGCGTGGCGGCGGTAGCGCACGTAGCGGCCAAGCGTGGCGGCGGTGCCGCCGGTGCCGGGGCTGCACACGATCCATTCCGGCACCGGGTGCGGTTCTTCCTGCATCTGCCGGAAGATCGACTCGGCGATGTTGTTGTTGGCGCGCCAGTCGGTGGCACGTTCGGCGTACAGGAACTGGTCCATGAAGTGGCCGCCGCTCTCGCGCGCCAGCTGCACCGAATCGGCGTGCAGGTCGCAGGCGCGCTCGACCAGGTGGCAGCGCCCGCCCTGGAACTCGATCGCGGCGATCTTCTCCGGCGACGTCGCGGCCGGCATCACCGCGATGAACGGCAATCCCAGCAGGCGCGCGAAATAGGCTTCGGACACCGCGGTGGAGCCGCTCGAAGCCTCGATCACCGGGCGCCCCTCGCGCAGCCAGCCGTTGGCCAGCGCGTACAGGAACAGCGAGCGCGCCAGGCGGTGCTTGAGGCTGCCGGTGGGATGGCTGGACTCGTCCTTGAAATACAGGTCGATGCCGGGGAAACCGGGCAGGTCCAGCGGAATCAGGTGGGTGTCGGCCGAACGGTTGAAATCGGCTTCGATCTTCTGGATGGCGTTGGCCACCCAATCGCGAGGGGTCATGGCGGTGCGCAGGACGGAAAAATCGCGTCCACGATACACGCCCGCCCCGCACCCCGGGGCTGCGCCGGACGGCGAGGCGTGGCGACGTTCACCTGGCGGCTGCGGCTTTGCCCCCGGGTGGCGCGGCGCCGCTCAGCGGGCCGCGACGCCGAAGCCGGCATCGACGATGGCGCGCTCGATCGCCGCGGCGTCGGTGCGGGCCTCGTCGTACTCCAGGTCCACGCGCCCGCCGTCGAGCACGACCTGCGCCGCGGCGATCCCGGCGCTGGCTTGCAACACCCGCTGCAACCGCGCGGAGCAGCCGCCGCAGGTCATGCCCTGGACCGTGAGTTGGAGATGGCGCATTGCGGGTGTCCTCGTTGGAGTGGGTTTGTCCGGCACCGCGCTCAGCGCGGCCGCCAGCGGTTCAGCAGCAGGGAATTGGCCAGCACCGAGACCGAACTCAGCGCCATCGCCGCACCGGCGAGCACCGGATTGAGCAGGCCGAACGCGGCCAGCGGGATGCCGAGCACGTTGTAGAAAAAGGCGAAGAACAGGTTCTGGCGGATCTTGCGCAAGGTCGCCGCGGACAGGTCGATGGCGGTGGCCACGCCGTCCAGGTCGCCATGCACCAGCACCACGTCGGCCGCCTCCACGGCGATGTCCGAGCCGGCGCCGATGGCGAAGCTGACGTCGGCCGCGGCCAGCGCCGGCGCGTCGTTGATGCCGTCGCCGACCATGCCGACGTGCGCGCCGGGTTCGGCCCGCAGGCGCTGCACCTCCTCGGCCTTGTGCTGCGGCAACACCTCGGCCAGCACCCGCGCGATGCCGACCTGCGCGGCCACGGCCTGTGCGACATGGCGGTTGTCGCCGCTGAGCATGACCACGTCGATGCCGCGCGCCTTGAGCCGCGCCACCGCCTCGAGCGCACCGTCGCGCAGCGGATCGGCGATGGCGATGTAGCCGGCGAGGCGGCCGTCCAGCGCGACCGCGACCACGCTCTGGCCCTTCGCCTGCGCCGCCTCGGCCCGCTGCAGCAGCGCCGCGTCGGGCGCCTGCACGGACAGCTCGCGCAGCCACGCCAGCGACCCCAGCGCCACCTCGCGGGTAGCGACGCGGCCGCGCACGCCCTTGCCGGGCAGCGTCTCGACCGCGGCCACCGGCAACGGCGGCGTGCCGCGCACGCCGTCGTCGGCGGCGCGCCGCACGATCGCATCGGCCAGCGGATGCGCCGACCCGACCTCCAGCGCAGCGGCCAGGCGCAGCAGCGCCGTCGCATCGCCACCGTCCGCCACGCCGATCGCGGTCACCTGCGGCCGGCCCTCGGTCAGGGTGCCGGTCTTGTCCAGCACCAGCGTGGTCAACGCACGCGCACGCTCCAGCACCTCGGCGTTGCGGATCAGGATGCCGGACCGGGCGCCCACGCCGGTGCCGACCATGATCGCGGTCGGCGTGGCCAGGCCCAGCGCACACGGACAGGCGATCACCAGCACCGCCACCGCATGCACCAGCGCGGTGGCGAAACTGCCGCTGAGCCACCAGGTCGCGGCCAGGGTGAGCGCGGCGATGGCGATCACCACCGGCACGAACACGCCGGCGATGCGATCGACCAGATGCTGGATCGGCGCCTTGGAGCCCTGCGCCGCATCGACCATGCGGATGATCTGCGCCAGCAGCGTGTCGGCGCCGACCCCGGTGGCGCGCGCGCGCAACATGCCGAACTGATTCACGGTGGCGGCGAACAGGCGGCTGCCCGGCTCCTTGGCCACCGGCATCGCCTCGCCGGACAGCATCGCCTCGTCCACGCTGGAACGGCCGTCGAGCACCTCGCCGTCCACCGGCACGCGCTCGCCGGCGGCGACCACGAACACGTCGCCGACGATCAGCTCGGCGGCATCGACTTCCACGATCGCGCCGTCGCGCTCCACCTTGGCAATCTTGGGCTTGAGGTCGAGCAGCGCGCGGATCGCCGAGGAGGTCCTGCGCCTGGCGCGCGCTTCCAGCAAGCGCCCGAGCAGGATCAGGGTGATGATCGAGGCGCTTGCCTCGAAATACACGTGCTGGCCGGCCAGGCCGAACACGGTGACCGCGGCGCTGTACAGGTAGGCCATGCTGGTGCCGAGCGCGACCAGCACGTCCATGTTGGCGCGGCCGTTGCGCAAGGCCGCGAACCCGGCCCGGTAGAAGCGCGCGCCGAGCCAGAACTGCACCGGCGTGGCCAGCAGCAGTTGCAGCCAGCGCGGCAGCGGCTCGGCGTGCTGGCCGCCGAGCGCATGCGCGATGGCGGAGATATCCAGCATGCCGAACATCTGCACGAACAACGGCAGGGTCAGCAGCACCGCGGCAGCGAAGCGGCCCAGCTCGCGATGCCAGGCGCGGCGCTCGGCCTGTTCGCGCGCTTGCAACTGGGCCTGATCCATCTCGTGCACGACGCTGGCGCCGAAGCCGGCGCTGCCGATCCGCTCGACGATCCCGGCCGGCGCCACCAGTTCCGCCACGTACTCCACGCGCGCCCTGGCCGAGGCCAGGTTGACGCTGCCGGCGATCACCCCGGGCGTGTTCGCCAGCACCGTTTCGATCGCGGCCGCGCAGGACGCGCAGCTCATGCCGCTGAGGTCCAGCGTCAGCATCTGCGTCGGTACCGTGTAGCCGGCCTGGCCGATGCGTTGCAGCAGCGCCTGCGCATCCACCTGCTGCGGGTCGTAGTCCAGGCGCACGCGCGCGGCGGCGTAATTGGCCTGGGCATCGACCCCGGGCAGCTGCTTGAGCGCCTGCTCCAGGCCGACGGCGCAGGACGCGCAGCTCATGCCCTGCACCGGCAGGCTCACTGTGGCGGTGTTGGCGGCCGGCATGTTCACGGCTGCGGCTTGCCCGGCGCGACGTCGCCGCGGATGTCGCCGAGGATCGGGCAGCCGGCGGGTTCGCCGCTGCCCGGGCATTCGGCGACCAGTACGGCCAGCGCATCGCGCATCTCGGTCAGCTGCGCGATGCGCCGATCCAGTTCGTGCAGGCGCTTGCTGGCCCGCTGCTTGATGCCTTCGACGCCATGCAGGCGGTCGTCCTGCAGCGCGAGCAGGTCGCCGATCTCCTCCAGCGAGAAGCCCAGGTCCTTGGCGCGGCGGATGAAACGCACCCGCTCCACCGCGGCCGCATCGTAGTCGCGGTAGCCGGACGCGCGCCGCGGCGGCGCCGGCAGCAGGCCCTGGCGCTCGTAGTAGCGGACCGTGTCGATGGCGACGTCGGCCTGGCGCGCGAGCGCGCCGATGGTGAAGCGGGACGGAGGGGCGACCGGATTCATGCGTGCAAGCTACTCCCTGGACGCCGGTCCAGGGTCAAGCCATTGTCGCCGTTGCGCGCGAATTGTTCATTGGCGGCTCACGTTGACTCGAAACGCTTGCCCCGCGGGCCTTCGCCGGGCCTGGATGCGCGCCCTGGACCCGGCTCCAGGGTGCGCCGATGGCGAGCCGCCGCGCCGTCCCGGCGCTTGCCCGCGGCCATCACTGCAGTATTCTCCGCGTATCCCCTCGCGTGCCTTGCGTGTTCCGTGCCGATCTTCGCCTTGCTGACCCGCCTGCTGTTGTGCCTGAGCCTGCTGCTCAATGGCGCCGGCACGGCTGTGGCGATGCCGGGCATGCACGGCATGGCCGACGCAGCGCCAGGCACGGACCATGCCATGGCCGAAGGCTATGCTGGCAATCACCTGCATGCCGCGCAGGTCGCCAGCGCGGCGATGCCCTGTCATGAGGCCACGCCGGCGCAGGTGCACGAACACGAGCACGACGGCGACGGTCACAGCAAGGGCGGCAAGCACGGCTGCTGCGGCACCGCGGCCGGTTGCCAGTGCCCGCATGCGCAGCCGCTGCCGGCGCTGATCGCGCTGCCGCTGGCGTTGCCGGCCGCGGCGCAACAGCTGTTTCCGCGCGGCCGCCAGGATGGCCGCGGCGCGCCCGGCCTGCCGCGGCTGGAGCGACCTCCCAGCGCCTGATCGCGACGCCGCCGCCCGCTCGGGCGGCGCCACGGCGACCGCGCCTCCGCGCGCCGTCGCTTCTGCGCACGCACCGCCCACGCGGTCGCGCATCGCATCGCATCGAGGCTCGCTCATGAAACCACCTTCCTCCGGCCTGCCGGCCCTGCCGTCGCGGCGCCGCTTCGTCACCGGACTGGCGCTGGGCGCCGCCGCCGGCATCGGCGGCCTGTCGCTGCGGCACGCCCAGGCCGCAACGCTGGCGCGCAATGGCGCCGTGCCGTATCAGCTGCACGGCACCGACTTCGACCTCGGCATCGGCAGCGCGCGGGTCAACTTCACCGGGCGCGAGCGCCCGGCCATCACCGTCAACGGCAGCGTGCCGGCGCCGATCCTGCGCTGGCGCGAAGGCGACACCGTCGAGGTGCGAGTCGCCAACCGCCTGCCGGGGCACACGCAAACCTCCGTGCACTGGCACGGCATCCTGCTGCCGGCGAACATGGACGGCGTGCCCGGCATGAGCTTCGACGGCATCTACCCGGGCGAGACTTACCGCTACCGCTTCGCCCTGCGCCAGTCGGGCACCTACTGGTACCACAGCCACTCGCTGCACCAGGAACAGGCCGGCCTGTACGGCGCGATCGTGATCGATCCGCTGCAGCCGCCGCCCTACCACTACGACCGCGAACACGTGCTGCTGCTTTCCGACTGGACCGATCTGGACCCGGCGGCGCTGTTCCGGCGGCTGAAGAAGATGCCGTCCTACGACAACACCTACCAGCGCACCGTCGGCGACTTCCTGCGCGACGCGCGCGAAGACGGCCTGCGCGCCACCCTCGCCGACCGCGGCATGTGGGGACGCATGCGGATGACGCCCAGCGACCTGTCCGACGTCAACGCCAACACCTACACCTACCTGCTCAACGGCGTCGCCCCCGGCGGCAACTGGACCGGCGAGTTCCGTCCCGGCGAGAAGCTGCTGCTGCGCCTGATCAACGCCTCCAGCATGACCTACTTCGACCTGCGCATCCCCGGGCTGAAGATGACCGTGGTCGCCGCCGACGGGCAATACGTGCACCCGGTGAGCGTGGACGAACTGCGCATCGCCGCGGCCGAGACCTACGACGTGCTGGTCGAACCCGGCGGCCAGGACGCCTACACCGTGTTCGCCCAGGACATGGGCCGCACCGGCTACGCGCGCGGCACCCTGGCCGTGCGCCAGGGACTGCAGGCGCCGGTACCGGCGAACGATCCGCGCCCGCTGCTGCGCATGCAGGACATGGGTCACGACATGGCGGGGCATTCCGGCATGGACCATGGCAGTGGCGCGCCGATGAAAGGCATGGAAGGCGGCTGCGGCGCCGGCATGGCCGGCATGGACCATGCCGCGATGGACCACAGCGCGCATGCGGCTGGCGACGCCGGCGCGGCGCCCACGCATCCGTCCAGCGAGCGCGGCAATCCGCTGGTGGACATGCAATCCTCCGCCACCGCGCCGAAGCTGGACGATCCGGGCATCGGCCTGCGCGGCAACGGCCGCCGGGTGCTGACCTACGCCGACCTGCACAGCCTGTTCGACGATCCCGACGGCCGCGAACCCGGGCGCGAGATCGAGTTGCATCTGACCGGCAACATGGAGAAATTCGCCTGGTCCTTCGACGGTATCCCGTTCGCCAGCGCCGAGCCGCTGCGGCTCAACTACGGCGAGCGCCTGCGCATCGTGCTGGTCAACGACACGATGATGCAGCACCCGATCCACCTGCACGGCATGTGGAGCGACGTGGAGAACGCCGCCGGCCAGTTCCAGGTGCGCAAGCACACCGTGGACATGCCGCCGGGCACGCGCCGCAGCTACCGCGTGCGCGCCGACGCGCTGGGCCGCTGGGCCTACCACTGCCACCTGCTGTACCACATGGACGGCGGCATGATGCGCGAAGTGCGGGTGGACGCATGAACGCCACGCCGCTCGCCACGCTGGCGCAGGCCATCGGCCTGGCGCTGCTGTTCGCGCACGGGGCCGCAGGAGCGCAGCATGTGCATGCGCCTGGAGTCGCCGATGCCGATATCGCAGCATCGGCCAGCGGACCTGCGTCCACATCCGCAGCTGCGGCATGCGCGTGTCCGCCGCCCGACGATGGAACGCATATGCACACCCCGTCATCGCCGCCCGCCGTCGCCAACGACGATGAGGCAGCGATGGCGCATGCCGGCATGGATCACGCTGCGATGGGTCACGCCGCACAGGCCGCCAATGCTCCGGCCGCGCCCACGGAGGGCAGCGGGAGCATGGACATGGACATGGATCGCGAAGCCCATGCCGACCATGCCATGCCGGACCATGCGGACATGCAGCACATGGACATGCACCCGGCCACGATGGAGCACGGCGCGCCGACCGCAGCGCAGGCCGACAACGCCATGCACGACCACGCCGGGATGCAGCCGGGGACTGCGGAGCCGGGACCAGGCACCGGGGAGCGGACACCCGCAAAAGCCGACGCGCGCCATGCTCACTCCAGTACGGCGGCGACGTGCGCCTGCGCCGGTGCGCCCGCGTCGGCGCTACCGCGCGAGCCGATCCCCGCGCTCACCGACGCCGACCGCGCCGCCGCGTTCCCGGTCCTGCGTACGCACACGATGCTGCATGCGCCGTCGCGCACCGGCTACTTGCTGTTCGACCGGCTGGAGGGCTGGGACAACGACCGCGGCAGCGGCCAGGCCTGGGAAGCCAGCGCCTGGTACGGCGGCGACATCGACCGGCTGTGGCTGCGCAGCGAAGGCGAGCGCGGCGGCGGCCGCACCGAAGCGGCGGACCTGGAAGCGCTGTACGGCCACGCGGTGTCGCCGTGGTGGGATCTGCTGGTCGGCGTGAAACAGGATGTCGCCCCGGGCGATGCGCGCACCTCGGCCGCGTTCGGCGTACAGGGCATGGCGCCGTACAAGTTCGAGGTCGCGGCCACGCTGTACGTCGGCGAAGGCGGCAACGCCAGTGCGCGCCTGGAAGGCGAGTACGACGTGCTGCTGACCAACCGCTGGATCCTGCAGCCGCGGCTGGAAGCGGAGGCGGCGTTCGCCGACGATCGCGCGCACGGCATCGGCAGCGGCCTGTCCACGGTCGAGGCCGGGCTGCGTTTGCGTTATGAGATCAGCCGCCGCTTCGCGCCGTATCTGGGCGTGGTCCACGAGCGCGCGTTCGGCACGACCGCCGACTATCGCCGCGACGCGGGAGAAGCCGCACGCGAGACGCGCGTCGTGGCCGGCGTACGCGTCTGGTTCTGAGCGGC
>NZ_JAFIWB010000015.1 GCF_017163705.1 Xanthomonas bonasiae | reverse complement strand
CCTCCCCGACGGAATCGCCAATGTCGCCTCCCCCGCCCGCCGATCTGCCCGATAGACAACGCGACACCCACCCGGTGCTGCGCGCGCCCCGGCGCCGCCACCGCGATGCGCGCGGACGCTTCATCCGCACCGCCGAGGTCACCGTCAAGCTGCAGCCGGCGCCGCGCCGCGCCAGCCTGTTCGTGACCTCGGAAATGGCCGACTTCATCAAGGCCGGCGGCCTGGGCGACGTCGCCGCGGCGCTGCCGCGCGCGCTGCGCGGCAGCTGCGACATCCGGGTGCTGATCCCCGGCTACCCGGCGGTGCTGCGCAAGACCGGTCCGCTGGAGATCGTCGGCCACGTCGCCGCCCACGCCGGGCTGCCGGCCTGCGCGCTGGGCCGCGCGGACCGGCCGGACGGCCTGTGCGTGTACGTGCTGCTGTGCCCGCAGCTGTTCGAGCGCCAGGGTTCGCCCTACGTGTCCAGCGAAGGCCGCGACTGGGAAGACAATGCGCTGCGCTTCGCCACGCTGTCGCACGCCGCCGCGCAGATCGCCGGCGGCCGCGCCGGGCTGGACTGGAATCCGGACCTGCTGCATCTCAACGACTGGCCGTGCGCGCTGGCCGCCGCCTATGTGCGCTGGTCCGGCGGCAACACGCCGTGCCTGCTGACCATCCACAACCTGGCCTACCAGGGCCTGTTCCCGTACGCGATGGCCGGCACGCTGGGCATCCCCGACAACGGCCTGCAGGACCTGGAGTTCTACGGGCAGATGTCGTTCCTGCGCGCCGGCATTGTCCACGCCGACCACGTCAACACGGTCAGCGTCAGCTACGCCGCGCAGATCACCGGACCGGCGCAGGGCTGCGGCCTGGACACGCTGCTGGCCCGGCATGCCGCCAGCGGCCGCCTCAGCGGCATCGTCAACGGCATCGACGCCAGCTGGGACCCGCGCACCGACGACCATCTGCACACCCATTTCGGCATCGACCAGGTCCAGGGCAAGCGCGAGAACGCCGCCCAGGTGCGCCGCGCGTTCGGCCTGATCGACAGCGACGGCCCGCTGTTCGCGGTGGTGTCGCGGCTGGTGCACCAGAAAGGCCTGGACATGATCTGCGAGGTGGCGCCGCAGATCGTCGCCGCCGGCGGCCAGATCGTGGTGATCGGCGGCGGCGAGCCGCAGATCGAGCAGGCGGTGGCGGCGCTGGCGCGGCGCTTCCCCGGCCATGTCGGCGCCCATATCGGCTTCGAGGAGCGCTTGGCGCGGCGCATGTTCGCCGGTTCGGACTTCCTGCTGATGCCGTCGCGCTTCGAACCCTGCGGGCTGAGCCAGATGTACGCGCAGCGCTTCGGCAGCCTGCCGATCGCGCACGCCACCGGCGGCCTGATCGATACCGTGGACGATGGCGTGACCGGCTTCCTGTTCGAGGAGCCCTCCGCCGACGGCCTGCGCCGCTGCCTGCAGCGGGTGTTCCGCACCTTCCGCCTGCCGGGCCTGCTGCAGGCGATGCGCCGCGCGGCGATGCTGCGGCCCAGCGGCTGGGACCTGGCCGGACGCAAGTACATGGCCCTGTACGACCGCACCGCTCCGCTATCGCCGGCGGTGGCATGAGCGAACGGGAACAGGCGCCGGACGCGATCCCGGTGTGGGACGCGCCGCTGGAAGCGGCGAACGACGAACGCGAACGCCTCGCCCTGCAGGCGCTGGCGCGCGGCGAAGCGGTGGACGCGTTCGCCTGGCTGGGCCCGCACGCCGACGAGAACGGCACGATCCGGGTGCGCGCGCTGGTCCCGGGCGCCGATGCGCTGGGCCTGCTCGACGGCAACGGCAAACTGGTGGCGCGGATGCGCGCGCACCCGGAGGCCGAAGGCGTGTTCGAAGGCGAACTGAAGACCACGACGGCCTATCGGCTGCGCATCGTGTGGCCGGACGCCGTGCAGGAAATCGACGACCCCTACGCGTTCGGCCCGGTGCTGGACGAGGCCTGGCTGCAGGGCATGGCCGAGGGCGACGGCGCCGCGCTGCGCACCGCGCTGGGCGCGCACCACACCCGTATCGGCACGGTCGACGGGGTGCGCTTCGCGGTGTGGGCGCCGCATGCGCGGCGGGTCGCGCTGGTCGGCGACTTCAACGGCTGGGACGGCCGCCGCCATCCGCTGCGCCTGCATCGCCAGGCCGGCGTCTGGGAACTGTTCGTGCCCGGGCTGCGCGGCGGCGAGCACTACCAATACGAGATCCTCGACGCCGACGGCACGCCGCTGCCGCGCAAGGCCGACCCGGTCGCCCGCCACAGCACGCGCGCGCCGGACACCGCGTCGGTGGTGCCCAGCGCCGCCGATTTCGCCTGGCACGACTCGGCCTGGCTGGCGCAGCGCGAAACCCGCGCCGGTGCCGCGCAGCCGATGAGCATCTACGAGCTGCACGCCGGCTCCTGGCGCCACGACGCGCACGGCCAGCCGTTGCAGTGGGACGCGCTGGCCGCGCAGCTGATCCCCTACGTGCAGGAACTGGGCTTCACCCATATCGAACTGCTGCCGATCACCGAATATCCGTTCGGCGGCTCCTGGGGCTACCAGCCGCTGGGCCTGTACGCGCCGACCGCGCGGCACGGCGACGCGGACGGTTTCGCGCGCTTCGTCGATGCCTGCCACCAGGCCGGGATCGGGGTGCTCCTGGACTGGGTCGGCGCGCACTTTCCCGACGACGCGCACGGCCTGCAGCGCTTCGACGGCACCGCGCTGTACGAACACGCCGATCCGCGCGAAGGCGTGCACCGCGAGTGGAACACGCTGATCTACAACTACGGCCGCGCCGAAGTGGTCGCCTACCTGATCGGCAGCGCGCTGGAATGGATCGAGCGCTTCCACGTCGACGGCCTGCGCGTGGATGCGGTGGCGGCGATGCTGTACCGCGACTACGGCCGCAACGAGGGCGAATGGGTGCCCAATGCCCAGGGCGGGCGCGAGAACCTGGAGGCGATCGCGTTCCTGCGCCGGCTCAACGCCGAGATCGCGCAACGCTTCCCCGGGGTGCGGGTGATCGCCGAGGAATCCACCGCCTGGCCGGGCGTGACCGCACCGCCGGAGCAGGGCGGGCTGGGTTTCAGCCACAAGTGGAACATGGGCTGGATGCACGACACGCTCAGCTACATGCGGCGCGATCCCATCCACCGCCAGCACCACCACAGCGAGATGAGTTTCGGCCTGGTGTACGCGTTCTCCGAGCACTTCGTGCTGCCGCTGTCGCACGACGAAGTGGTGCACGGCAAGGGTTCGTTGCTGGCGAAGATGCCCGGCGACACCTGGCAGCGCTTCGCCAACCTGCGCGCCTATCTGGCCTTCATGTGGGCGCACCCGGGACGCAAGCTGCTGTTCATGGGCGGCGAGTTCGGGCAGTGGCAGGAATGGGACCACGACCGCGCGCTCGACTGGGCGCAGGCGCAGCGCCCGGAGCATCGCGGCGTGGCGCGGCTGGTCGGCGACCTCAACCGCCAGCTGCGCGCGCTGCCGGCGCTGTACCGCAGCGACCGCGCGGCGGAAGGCTTCGAATGGAGCGTGGCCGACGACCACCGCAACAGCGTGTTCGCCTTCGTGCGCCACGACCGCGCAGGCGGCGCGCCGCCGCTGCTGGCGGTGAGCAATTTCACCCCGAACGTGCATCACGACTACCGCCTGGGCGTGCCGCGCGGCGGGCTGTGGCGCGAAATCCTCAACACCGACAGCGGCCACTACGGCGGCTCCAACCAGGGCAACGGCGGCGCCTTGCGCAGCATCGCGCAGCCGATGCACGGGCACGCGCAATCGCTGGCGCTGACCTTGCCGCCGCTGTCCACCCTCTGGTTGCAAGCGGAGCATTGACTTGAACATCGCAACGAGCGCAACGCCAACCGGCGACGCGGCAACCGCTTCGCCCGCGGCACTGCGCCAGGGCGCCTGGCCCACCGCCGACGGCGCAGTCGCCTTCGTGCTGTGGGCACCGGACGCGAGCAGCGTCGACATCGTGTTCGACGACGGCAGCCGGCAGCCGCTGGCCGCGGCCGCGGACGGCTATTTCGCCGCGACCATCGCCTGCGCCGCCGGCACCCGCTACCGCTACGCGATCGACGGCGGCGAACCGGTGCCGGACCCGGCCTCGCGCTGGCAGCCCGACGGCGTGCACGGCGCCAGCGCGGTGCTGGCCAGCGACGGCTATCGCTGGCAGCACGCCGCCTGGCGCGGCCGGCCGTGGGCGGAAACGGTGTTCTACGAACTGCACGTGGGCGCCTGCGGCGGCTACGCCGGGTTGCGCGCGCAGTTGCGGACGCTGGCGGCGCTGGGCGTCACCGCGATCGAACTGATGCCGCTGGCCGCGTTCCCCGGCCGCCACAACTGGGGCTACGACGGCGTGCTGCCGTACGCGCCGGCCGCGGCCTACGGCCATCCGGACGAACTCAAGGCGCTGATCGACGAGGCCCACGGGCTGGGCCTGAGCGTGTTCCTGGACGTGGTCTACAACCACTTCGGCCCGGACGGCAACTACCTCGGCCAGTACGCCTCGGCGTTCTTCCGCGAAGACGCGCCGACCCCGTGGGGCGCGGCGATCGACTTCCGGCTCGCGCCGGTGCAGCGCTACTTCATCGACAACGCGCTGATGTGGCTGCACGAGTACCGCTTCGACGGCCTGCGCCTGGACGCGGTGCACGCGATCGTGCCGAACGCGTTCCTGGACACGCTGCGCGAGGCGATCATGGCCAGCGTGCCGGCCGGGCGCCACGTGCATCTGGTGCTGGAGAACGAGGCCAACCAGGCCGGCGTGCTGGAGCGCGGCTACAGCGCGCAATGGGACGACGATTTCCACAACAGCCTGCACGTGCTGCTGACCGGCGAGGACGAGGGCTACTACGCCGGCTTCGCCGACGCGCCGGCGCAGCATCTGGCGCGGGTGCTGGGCGAAGGCTTCGCCTACCAGGGCCAGGCCGACCACCGCGGGCATGCGCGCGGCGAACCGAGCGCGCAGCTGCCGCCGCACAAGTTCGTGATCTTCGCGCAGAACCACGACCAGATCGGCAACCGCGCGCGCGGCGACCGGCTGATCACCCAGGTGTCCGAGCCGGCGCTGCGCGCGGCGCTGGCGCTGACCGCGCTGACCCCGATGATCCCGCTGTTCTTCATGGGCGAGCCGTGGGGCAGCCGCACCCCGTTCCTGTTCTTCACCGACTTCGCGCCGCCGCTGGACGAGGCGGTGCGCGAAGGCCGGCGCCGCGAGTTCGCGCATTTCGCCGCGTTCGCCGATCCTGAGCAGCGCGCGACCATTCCCGACCCGAACGCGCCGAGCACGTTCGCAGCGTCCATCGCCGACATCAGCGATGCCACCCACGGCGACGGCGCGCGCTGGCGCGACTGGTTCGTGGCGCTGATGGCGCTGCGCCGCCAGCATCTGGTACCGGCGTTGCCCCAGGCACGCGCCGTGGGCGCCCGCATGCTGGGGCCGAAGGCGGTGGCCGCGGGCTGGAACCTGGGCGGGGGCGAGTGGCACGTGGCGGCCAACTTCGGCGATACGCCGGTGGCGCTGGATCTGCCTGGCGCGACGGTCCATGCCGAAAACGCCGGCGACGATCCGGCGCAGCTGCCGCCGAACGCCTTCGTCGCCCGCTACCGGGCCGGTTCCGCCACGTGAGCGCGGGCTGTCGCGACGCCATCGCGACAGCGCTTCCGGCACGCTGCCCCTCCCGTGCGTCGTCCGCGAGCGTGCGCCTGCCTGACAGGTGCGCGGCGCGCGCGGCGACGGCGGTGCGTCCTTCTTTCCCCCATTGCCGCGGCCCCGACTCGCCCATGACCGATACCCCCCTGCACACCCTGGCGTCCGCCGCCGGCCTGCTGGTCGACTGGATCGACGCATCCGACACGCCGCGCACGGTCGGCACGGACACGCTGCGCAGCGTGCTCGGTGCGCTCGGCCTGGACGCACGCGACGATGCCGCCTGCCGCGACAGCCTGCGCCAGCTGCAGGCCGGCGGCGGCAGCGCCGCGCCGCTGCTGACCGCCGACGTCGGCACGCCGATCGACGCCGGCGGCACGCCGGGTGCGGCGTACCGGCTCGAGCACGAGGACGGCAGCCGCCGTGACGGCCGCTTCGATGCGCAGGGCCGCCTCGCTGCGATCGATCGCGACGGCTACTGGACCCTGCAGCACGGCGACCGCCACACCACGCTGGCGGTGGCGCCGGTGCGTTGCTACGGCGTCGCCGAGGCGGTCGGCGAGGACGCGCCGCGGCGCTGGGGCCTGTCGCTGCAGGTGTATTCGGCGCAAGGCCCGGACGACGCCGGCATCGGCGATGCGGACGGCGTCGCCGCCTGGGCCGAGCGCATCGCGCGTGCCGGCGGCGATGCGATCGCGTTGAGCCCGGTACATGCGGCGCGGCCGATCGGCACGCACTACAGCCCGTATTCGCCGGGCGACCGCCGTTTCCTGGATCCGCTGCAGGCCGCCCCGGCACGCGTGCTCGGTACCGCCATGGCGCAGCGCGCCCTGCAGGCCGCCGGGCTGCAACAGGCCTTCGCCGAAGCGCAGACCCGCGCGCTGATCGACTGGCCGGCCTCGTCTGTCGCGAAGTGGCAGTGGCTGCGCCAGCTGCACGCCGACTTCGCCCAGGCCGACGCCGCGCTGCATGCCGATTTCGCCGCGTTCCAGCACGAACGCGGCGCCGCCTTGCACGACTACGCCGCGTTCGCCGCGCGCGATTTCGGCGATGCCGATCCGGCCCTGCACAGCTTCGCGCAGTGGCTGGCCGCGCGCAGCTGGGCCGGCGTGCAGCGGCACGCGCGCGATGCCGGCATGGGCATCGGCCTGATCGCCGACCTGGCGGTGGGCTTCGATCCCGGCGGCGCCGAGGCCGCGGCCTGGCCGCAGGCGGTGCTGGCCGGGCTGGAACTGGGCGCGCCGCCGGATGCGTTCAACGGCGACGGCCAGGCCTGGGGCATCGGCGGGTATTCGCCGACCGGGCTGCGCGCCAGCGGCTTCGCGCCGTTCATCGACCTGCTGCGTGCGGTGATGCGCGACCGCGGCGGCGTGCGCATCGACCACATCCTCGGCCTGTTGCGGCTGTGGACGATCCCGCGCGGCGCCAGTTCCGCCGATGGCGTGTACCTGCGCTATCCGCTGCACGACCTGCTGCGCCTGCTGGCGCTGGAATCGTGGCGGCACCGCGCGCTCGTGATCGGCGAAGACCTGGGCGTGGTGCCGGACGGCATCCGTGCCGAACTGTCGCAGCGCGGGGTGATGGGCATCGACGTGCTGCTGTTCACCCGCGACGCCAAGGGCGCGTTCCTGGCGCCGGCGCAATGGCGCGGCGACGCGATCGCCACCACCACCACCCACGACCTGCCGACGCTGCGCGGCTGGCGCCGCGGCGAGGACATCGACTGGCGCCACCGCCTGCAGCTGTCCGATGCCGCGCAGCAACGCGCCGACCATCTGGCCCGCATCGCCGACGTGGCGCGCATGGACGCCGCCGTCGCCGCAGCGCTGCCGCAGGCGCACGACCCCGAACTGGATGCGCTGCGCTTCGTCGCCGCCACGCCCTCGCCGCTGGCGCTGCTGCCGGCCGAGGACGCGCTGGGCCTGGACCAGCAACCCAATCTGCCCGGCACCGTCGATGGCCACCCGAACTGGCGCCGGCGCTTGCCGGCGGCGGACACGGCGGCCGCCGGCGCGCCGCTCGCCACCCGCCTGGAGGCGTTCGCGCACGCGCGCCGCACCGCCTCCGCCGCGCAAGGAACCGACACATGAGCTTCACTCCGCTGCGCGCCACCGCGCGCCTGCAACTGCACGCCGGATTCACCCTGCTCGACGCCGCCGCGCAGGTGCCCTACTACGCCGGCCTGGGCATCAGCCATCTGTACCTGTCGCCGATCGGCACCGCCGTGCCCGGCTCCACCCACGGCTACGACGTCACCGATCCGCGCCAGGTCAATCCCGAACTCGGCGGCGAGCCCGCGCTGCTGCACCTGTCCGAGCGCGTGCGCGCGCACGGCATGGGCCTGGTCCTGGACATCGTGCCCAACCACATGGCCGCGCACGCGGCCAATCCATGGTGGTGGGACGTGCTCAAGCATGGCCGGCGCAGCCGCCACGCCGGCTGGTTCGACATCGACTGGCGCGCGCCCGGACGCGACGGCAAGCTGTGGCTGCCGGTGCTGGACCGCGCCTACGCGCAGGCGTTGAGCGAAGGCGCGCTGCAACTGCGCGTGGCCGAGGACGGCGAGGTGCAGCTGGAACACCACGACCAGCGCTTCCCGATCCGCCTGGAAGGCGCCGTGGCCCAGGATCCGCCGGCCGCACGCCAGGCCTGGGCGGCACGGCTCAACGACGCCGCGCGGCTGGGCGACGACGCGCTGCATCGGCTGATCGAACGCCAGTGCTACCGGCTGGCCTGGTGGCGGGTCGGCAACGACATGCTCAACTACCGCCGCTTCTTCGACATCACCTCGCTGGCGGCACTGCGCGTGGAGCAGAACGACGTGTTCGCCGCGGTGCACGAACTGCCGCTGCGGCTGGTCGCCGAAGGCCATCTCGATGGCGTGCGCGTGGACCACGTCGATGGCCTGGCCGATCCCACCGGCTACGTGCAGCGCCTGCGCGCGCAGCTGGACCGCGCCGGGCGCCGCCGCGGCATCGCCGCCGGCGGCATCGCGCTGTACATCGAGAAGATCCTGGCACCGCAGGAGACGTTGCGCAGCGACTGGCCGTGCGACGGCAGCACCGGCTACGACTTCATGGACCAGGTCGCCGGCGTGCTGCACGACCCGGCCGGCGCCGCACCGCTGACCGCGCTGTGGCGCCGCGAGACCGGCCGCAGCGGCGACTTCGGCCAGGAACAGCGCGCCGCGCGCGACGAGATCCTGCAAGGGTCGCTGCAGACCGAATTCGTGCGCACCGTGCAGGCGCTGGCCGCCGCCGCGCACCTGGACCCGGCCACCCGCGAGTTCAGCCCGCAGATGCTGGCGCGCGGCCTGATGGCGCTGTTGCGGCACTTCGAGGTGTACCGCACCTACGCCGGGCCGGATGGCCTGGACGAAGCCGATGCGGCGCGCCTGGCGCAGGCCGCGCAGCACGCGCGCGCCGGCGCCGAGCCGCGGGTGTGCGCGGCGATCGACGCGATCGAGCGCTGGAGCCGCGACGGCCGCGGCACCGGCAAGGCGCAGATCGCGCTGCGGCGCATCGTGCGCCGGCGCATCGAACAACTGTCGGCGCCGCTCAACGCCAAGTCGGTCGAGGACACCGCGTTCTATCGCCACGGCGTGCTGCTGTCGCGCAACGAGGTCGGCAGCGACCCGGACGTGTTCGCGCTGGCGCCGGACGCCTTCCACGCCGCCAACGCCGCGCGCGCGCAGCACCATCCGCGCGCTTTGCTGGCCACCGCCACCCACGACCACAAGCGCGGCGAAGATGTGCGCATGCGCCTGGCCGCGCTCAGCGCGCAGGCGCCGTGGTGGGCCGAACGGGTGGCGCGCTTCCAGGCCTTGTCCGCCGACCTGTTGCCGGCCGGCAGTGCCGCGCCGCTGCCCGGCGACGTGCTGATGCTGTGGCAGATGCTGGTCGCCGCCTGGCCGCTGGAACTGGCCAGCGACGATGCCGCCGGCCTGGCCGACTACGCCGAGCGCGTCGGCGCCTGGCAGCTGAAGGCCGCCCGCGAGGCCAAGCTGCGCACCTACTGGACCTGGCCGGACGAGGCCTACGAACGCGGCGCGCGCGCACTGCTGGACGCGGCGCTGCTGGCGCCGGCCGGCGCGCCGCTGCGCGAGGCGCTGGCCCAGGCCGCGGCCGCGCTGGCCCCGGCCGGCGCGCTCAACAGCCTGGTGCAGACCACGCTGCGGCTGAGCGTGCCCGGCGTGCCCGACCTGTATCAGGGCAGCGAAGGCTGGGACCTGTCCCTGGTCGATCCCGACAACCGCCGCCCGGTGGACTACGCGCTGCGCCAGGCCTGGCTGCACGACGCCACCGCGCCGTCGGCGCTGCTGCGCGACTGGCACAGCGGCCACGTCAAGGCGTGGCTGACCGCGCAACTGCTGCACCTGCGCGGCGCGCATCCGGCGCTGTTCGCGCATGGCCGCTATCGCCCGCTGCAGGCGCAGGGCCCGTACGCGCAACACGTGCTCGGCTTCGCGCGCGAACACGAGGGCCAGACCCTGCTGGTGGTGGTGCCGCGCCTGACCGCCGCGGCGCAACCGCTGGATGCGGCGGCGCCGCTGCGCGCGCAACTGGATTGGCGTAACACCTTTCTGACGCTGCCCGCGGCACAGTACAGGAACGTGCTGAGCGGGCGCGACCTCGCGGCATCGGCCTCGATGCCGGTGGCGGACCTGCTCGCCGACTTCCCGGTGGCCGTGCTGGCCGCCGTTCCCTGACATGCCGGTGGCCGTGCTGGCCACCTTCCCCCGACAAGACCGCCATGGACGCAGAAACACGCCAGCGCCGCATCGAACAACTCGCACACGAAATCTGGGAAGCCGAAGGCCGGCCCGACGGCCGCGCCGCCCGTCATTGGGCCATGGCCGAACGCCTGGTCGACGCCGAAGCCCGCGCCGATCCGCAAGACCACTCGCTTTCCCCGGCCGGCAACGGCCCCGCCACGTCGTAAGGATTTCGCATGCCGCTTCGCAAGCTCGCCCGCCGCTCCCGCATCCGCGAAGGCCGCTCGTATCCGCTCGGCGCCACCTGGGACGGCCTGGGCGTCAATTTCGCGCTGTACTCGACCAATGCCACCAAGGTCGAACTGTGCCTGTTCGACGAGCGCGGCCGCGAGGTCGAGCGCATCGTGCTGCCCGAGTACACCGACGAAATCTGGCACGGCTACCTGCCCGATGCGCGCCCCGGCCAGCTGTACGGCTACCGCGTGTACGGTCCGTACGCGCCCGATGCCGGGCACCGCTTCAATCCCAACAAGCTGCTGCTCGATCCCTACGCCAAGCAACTGGTCGGCGAGCTGAAATGGGCGCCTGCCTTGTTCGGCTACACCATCGGCCACAAGGACGCGGACCTGAGCTTCGACCGCCGCGACAGCGCCGCCTACGTGCCCAAGTGCGCGGTGATCGATCCGGCCTTCACCTGGGGCAAGGACCAGCGCCTGCAGACGCCCTGGGACCGCACGGTGATCTACGAGACCCACGTGCGCGGCACCACCATGCGCCATCCGTCGGTGCCGGAGGCCTGGCGCGGCACCTTCTCCGGGCTCAAGGTGGACGAGGTGGTGGAGCACATCAAGCGGCTCGGCATGACCGCGGTGGAACTGCTGCCGGTGCACGCCTTCGTCGACGACGAATATCTGCTCAAGCAGGGCCTGCGCAACTACTGGGGCTACAACACCATCGGCTTCTTCGCGCCGCAGCCGCGCTACATGGCCACGCGCACCGTCGCCGAGTTCAAGCAGATGGTGGCGCGCCTGCACCACGCCGGGCTGGAAGTGATCCTGGACGTGGTCTACAACCACACCGCCGAAGGCAACGAACTGGGGCCGACGCTGTCGTTCAAGGGCATCGACAACGCCAGCTACTACCGCCTGGCGCAGGACCGCCGCTTCTACATCAACGATACCGGCACCGGCAACACCTTCGACCTGACCAATGCCGGCGCGCTGCGCATGGTCAACGACTCGCTGCGCTACTGGGTGTCGGAGATGCACGTGGACGGGTTCCGCTTCGACCTGGCCACCATCCTCGGCCGCGAACACCACGGCTTCGATCCCAAGGGCGGCTTCCTCGACGCCTGCCGCCAGGATCCGCTGCTGAGCCAGGTCAAGCTGATCGCCGAACCGTGGGACGTCGGTCCCGGCGGCTACCAGGTCGGCGGCTTCCCGCCCGGCTGGTCGGAATGGAACGACAAGTTCCGCGACAACGTGCGCGCGTTCTGGCGCGGCGACGAAGGCCAGCTGGCGGAACTGGCCACGCGCCTGACCGGCTCGGCCGACCTGTTCAACCACCGCGGCCGCCGCCCCACCGCCTCGGTCAACTTCGTCACCGCCCACGACGGCTTCACCCTGCACGACCTGGTCAGCTACGAGCACAAGCACAACGAGGCCAACGGCGAGGACAACCGCGACGGCTCGGACAACAACATCTCGGCCAACTACGGGGTCGAGGGCGAGAGCGACGACCCTGAGATCAACGCACTGCGCCTGCGGCAGATGCGCAACATGCTGGCCACGCTGCTGCTGTCGCAGGGCACGCCGATGCTGCTGGCCGGCGACGAGTTCGGGCGCAGCAAGGGCGGCAACAACAACACCTACTGCCAGGACAACGAGCTGACCTGGCTGAACTGGGAAAGCGGCGAGCGCGCGCAGCGGCTGACCGCGTTCGTGACGCGCCTGACCCACCTGCGCGCGCACTATCCGCTGCTGCACCGCGCACGCTTCTTCGACGGCGTCTACGACGAAGAACTGGGCATCAAGGACGTGAGCTGGCTGGCGCCGGACGGCGAGGAAATGAACGATGCGTCCTGGCACGATCCGCACGCACGCGCGCTGATGATGCGCCTGGACGGCAAGGCGCCGTCCAGCGGCCTGCGCCAGGCCGCGTCGAACGTGACCTTGCTGATGATCGTCAACGGCGCCACCGAGGACGTGACCTTCACCTTGCCGATGGTCGAAGGCGAGCACTGGCGCGTGCTGATCGACACCGCCGAACGCGACCACGAACACGGCCTGCCCGGCGGCTCGCAATGGCATGGCATCTGCCGCTCGCTGACCCTGCTGGCCGCGGAACGCGACGGCAAGGTCGCCGCCGCCCAGCACCAGAATGCGGCGCCGCCGCCGGCACCGGCGGCGTAACGCGAAGCGGCAGACAGCGGCCCAGATCAATCGCTGGGCCGCTGTCGTACAGACAAGCCCCCTGTGTAGGAGCGGCTTCAGCCGCGACCGTATCCGCAGCCGTAGGCCCATCCGGATTCAACATGTCGCGATGGCTCAGGCCATCGGTTTCGGAGCGTTCTGCGATGCCGAGACACTGCGACTCCGCTCGTCGCGGCTGAAGCCGCTCCTACAGAGGATGGCGGCAGATTCCAGGCGGTGCACTGTAGGAGCGGCTTCAGCCGCGACTGTCTCCGCAGCCGTAGGCCCATCCGGGTTCAACATGTCACGATGGCTCGGGCCATCGGTTTCGGGGCGTTCTGCGATGCCGAGACACTACGACTTCGCTCGTCGCGGCTGAAGCCGCTCCTACAGAGGATCGCGGCAGATTCCAGGCGGTTCACTGTAGGAGCGGCTTCAGCCGCGACTGTCTCCGCAGCCGTAGGCCCATCCGGGTTCAACATGTCGCGATGGCTCGGGCCATCGGTTTCGGGGCGTTCCGCGATGCCGAGACACTGCGACTTCGCTCGTCGCGGCTGAAGCCGCTCCTACAGGGAGCGTTGGCGAATTTTAGATGCCCATGTTGTCAGTTGTGGGAGCAAGGAATCACGCTATCGCCTGCAGTACGTGCAACTGCGCGGGCTGCGCCTGCGCTTCGCCCACCGCGCCGCCGATCAGGATCACCCCCGGCGCGCCGATGCCCAAACCTTCGACATCGGCGGCCAAGCGGTCCAGTGTGGTCAACAACTGCGCCTGCCGCGGCAGGCTCGCCGATTGCACCACCGCCGCCGGCGTGGCGCCGGGCAGGTGGCGCAGCAAGGCCGCGGTCAGCGCGGCGATGCGGCCCATGCCCATGTAGATCGCCAGCGTGGTGCGGGTGGCGCACAGCGCCGCCCAGTCAGGCTCGCCATGGTCCTGGGTGTGCGCGGTGACGAAGGTGATGCCGTGGCAGTGGTCGCGATGGGTCAGCGACATGCCCAGCCCGGCCGCCGCCGCGAACCCCGCGCTGACGCCATTGACGATCCGCACCGCCACGCCGGACGCGCGCAGGAACGCGATCTCCTCGCCGGCGCGGCCGAACAGCAACGCCTCGCCGCCCTTGGCCCGCACCACATTAGCCCCCTGCAGCGCATAGCGCCGCATCAGCCGGCAGATGAAATCCTGCGGCGTGGAACGGCAACCGCCGCGCTTGCCGACGCGGATCACCCGCGCCTGCGGCGCGAACTGCACGATGTCGGGATTGACCAGATCGTCGAGCAGCAGCACCTGCGCCGCCGCCAGTGCCTTGACCGCCTTCAGCGTCAGCAGTTCCAGGTCGCCAGGACCGGCCGACAGCAACACCACTTCGCCGCCGCCACGCACACCGGACGCGCTTGCATCGTTCATCGCAGACTCCAGCCAGAAAGAAGGAACAACCCCAAGGACATCGCACCCGCCTGTGCCCGGCTGCGCCCATCCGCAATGCCGTCTGCCTGCGCCCGCCACGCGCGCGCTCGCCGGGCCCTGCCGGCGGCGCAGTGCGGGCCGCGGGCGCATGCGACGTTCGTCGCGCCATTCGCTGCGGACACCAGGGCGGCGCTCGCGCCGCGACCGCTCATCTGCACGCGGTTGCCGCGCACTCCCGCAGCGGCGGCCGCGTGTGCGACGCGGGAAGATCTCGCGAGCGCCAGTCTCATTGCGTTACTCACCCGCCGCAGCTGCGGCAGGCGCTGGCCACCGGCGCGGCGCTGCGCGTTGTCGCCCGCCCGACGCGGAAGGCAGACGCCTGCGGCATTTCCTGCACATTCCGAGACCGGCACAGAGGCAGCCTGGAAACCACGGCCGTTCATGCGCTCGCGGCCGTGGCGCACAGCCGCAGCACCTGCGGCATGCACGAGCCGCACACGCTGCCGCAGCCCAGCCGCGTGCGGATCTCGGCCGGTGCCGCGCCGCGCGCGGCTTCGGCGCGGATCGCCGATTCGCGCACCTGCGTGCACTGGCACACCACCGGATCGCGCGCCGCGCCGCCGGCCTGCGCGAATGCCGCCAGCCGCGCGCCGTGCCAGGCGTCGCCGCTCAATGCGCGCTCCAGCAACGCTTCGCCGCCGGCATCGCGCTGCGCACCCGCCAGCAGCAGGCCGTCGAGATGGCTGAGCGGCGCGGCGCCGCGCCAGGCCACGCGCTTGAGCAGGCCGCGGCGCGCGTCGCGGTATTCGAGGGTATCGGCGTCGCCGCCGGCCAGCGCCAGCGCCGCGGCCAGCGCTTCCAGCTGCGCGGGCGCCGGCGCCTGCTCGGCGGCGGCGCGCAGCACCAGCCAGGCCTGATCCTGCTCGCCGGCCTCGGCCTGCAGGCTCAACGCGGCATAGCCGAAGTCGCGCAGCCACGGCTGCGCCGCCGCGTGCAGCGCGAGCGCATCGCCGCGCCGGGCCAGCAGCAGGTGCCAGCCGAACTCGGCCTTCTCCACACGCACTGCCGCGTGCTTGAGCTCGGGCTGCTGCGAACGCGCGTCCACCGCGCCCAGGCTGAGTTCGTTGATGCCGCCGCTGTGCAGGAACTGCGCGTTCCAGTGCATCGCCGCGAATACGTCGCCGGAGCGCATTTCCTCGCACGCTTCCAGCGGCAACACCAAGCTGCCGCGCTTGCTGACGATGCGCACCAGGTCGCCGGCGCGAAGTCCGCGCCGCGCGGCGTCCTGCGGATGCATGCGCAGGCCCGGCTGCGGGCTGTGCGCGAACAGCCCCGGCACCCGGCCGCTGCGCGACATGCCGTGCCACTGGTCGCGCAGGCGCCCGCTCAGCAGGCGCAGCGGAAACCGTGCCGAGGTCGGCTCGGCCACCGGCTTGTACGGCGTGGGATGGAAACGCGCACGCCCGTCGGCGGTGGCGAACACGC
This sequence comes from Xanthomonas bonasiae, assembly GCF_017163705.1. GTDB lineage: Bacteria > Pseudomonadota > Gammaproteobacteria > Xanthomonadales > Xanthomonadaceae > Xanthomonas_A > Xanthomonas_A bonasiae. The sequence goes on along the minus strand of NZ_JAFIWB010000015.1, from coordinate 98,413 downwards.
CATCGGCATAGCGCCGCGCCTGGCCATGCGCGGCGCCGGCCGGCAGCGGCCATTGCTGCGGGCCTTGCGCGTCCAGCCGCGCGTAGTCGAGTCCGCCGATGTCCAGGTCGCGGCCGACCGTCAGTGCACGGTGCTCGTCGAACACCGCCGCGGTATCGGCGAAGCCGAAACGCGAACCGGCCGACGGCGCGTCCAGCCGTGCTTCCAGCCGCCGCGCCACTTCGTTGGCGATCCACCAGTCCGGCCTGGCCGCGCCCGCTGCCGGCAGCGCCTTGCGCACGCGCGAGACGCGGCGCTCGGAATTGGTCACCGTGCCGTCCTTCTCGCCCCAGCTCGCCGCCGGCAGCAGCACATCGGCGTAGGGCACCGTGTCGGTATGCACGAAGGCCTCCTGCACGATCACCAGTTCCGCCTGGCGCAAGGCATCGCGCACCTGTGCGATGTCCGGCATCGAGTGCACGGGATTGGTGCAGGCGATCCACACCGCCTTGACCTCGCCGCGGCGCAGCGCATCGAACAGCGCCACCGCCGGCAGGCCGGGACGCGCCGACAGGCGATCGGCCGGCAGCTGCCACAGCCGCTCCAGGTCGGCGCGATCGGTCGCGCTGCCGATCTCGCGGTGCGCGGCCAGCATCGTCGCCATGCCGCCGACCTCGCGCCCACCCATCGCGTTCGGTTGCCCGGTCAGCGAGAACGGGCCGGCGCCGGGCTTGCCGATCTGCGCGGTGGCCAGATGCAGATGGATCAACGCCAGGTTCTTGTCGGTGCCGTGCGCGGACTGGTTCAGGCCCATGCAATACAGCGACAGCGCCGGCAGGTCGCGAGCGAACCACTCCGCCGCCTGCACCAGGTCGGCGACCGGGATGCCGCAGAGGTCGGCGGCCATCGCCGGGGTGTATTCGCGCAACGTCTGCCGCAATTCGGCGAAACCCTGGGTGTGCGCGGCGATGAATCCGCGGTCGATGCGGTCTTCCCAGATCAGGTGGTGCAGCATGCCGTTGAACAGCGCCACGTCGGTACCGGGCTGGATCGGCAGATGCAGGTCGGCCATCGCCGCGGTGTCGGTGCGGCGCGGATCGACCACGATCCAGCGCACGTCCGGATCGCGCGCGCGCGCGTCCTCGAGCCGGCGGAACAGCACCGGATGCGCGTAGGCCATGTTGCTGCCGGCCAGCAGCACGGTCCTGGCCAGCTCCAGGTCTTCGTAGCAGGTCGGCGGGCCGTCCGCGCCCAGCGCCAGCTTGTAGCCGCTGACCGCGCTGGACATGCACAGCCGCGAATTGGTGTCGATGTTGTTGGTGCCGATCAGGCCCTTGGCCAGCTTGTTGAAGACGTAGTAGTCCTCCGTCAGCAGCTGTCCCGACAGGTAGAACGCCACCGCGTCCGGCCCGTGCCGCTCGACGATGCCGGCCAGGCGCTCGGCCACGCTGTCCAGCGCCACCGCCCAGTCCACCGCACGCCGCGGCGCGTCGCGATGGGTGCGCAGTTCCGGCTGCAGCGCGCGGCCATGCAGGCTGCGCACGGTCTCCGGCAAGGTGCGGCCCTTGCTGCACAGCCGGCCGTAGTTGGCCGGGTGTTGCGGGTCGCCTTCGATGCCGACGATGCGCGCCGCGCCGTCGGCGCCGTGCTCGGTCTCGATCAGCACGCCGCAGCCGACGCCGCAGTAGCAGCAGGTGGAACGGGTCAGCGTGCGCCGTGCCGCGTTGTCCGCGACCGCGCTCGCGCCGGGCACGTGCGCGCCGTCCATCACGCGGCGCCCTGCAACGACAGCCACACGTCGCCATCGTCCACGCGCACCGGATAGCGACGTGCGCAGCCCACGTCGGGTGCGCAGGCCTGGCCGCTGTCCAGCGCGATGTTCCAGTTGTGCAGCGGGCAGGTGACGCTGTCGCCGGCGACGATGCCCTGCGACAGCGGCCCGCCCTTGTGCGGGCAGCGATCGACCAGCGCGAACACGCGGTCGCCGGCGGTGCGGAACAGCGCGATCGGGTCGGTGCCGTCGATCTGCAGCACGCGCGCGCCAAGCGAAGGGATCTCGTCGATGCGGCAGATGCGGATCCAGCGGCGGGCGCTGGCGTCGGACGCGACGGGATCGGAAGCGGCTGCGTTCATCGCTCAGTCCTCCACCAGCGCCAGCGGCGCGGCCACGCGCAACGGCTGGAATTCGCGCTGCCTGGCGCCGGCGATGCGCTCGGCCCACGGATCGGGCAGGCCTTCCAGCGCGTACAGCAGCCGCTCGTACAGCGCGCGCCGGTTGGCCGCATCCTCGATCACCCGCTGGCGGATGTAGTCCATGCCCACCCGCTCGATGTAGTGCACGGTGCGGTCCAGGTAATAGGCCTCCTCGCGGTACAGCTGCAGGAACGCGCCGGTGTACTCCTTCACCTCCTCGGCGGTCCTGACCTTGACCAGGAACTTGGCGACCTCGGTCTTCATCCCGCCGTTGCCGCCGATATGCAGCTCCCAGCCCGACTCCACCGCGATGATGCCCACGTCCTTGATCCCGGACTCGGCGCAGTTGCGCGGGCAGCCGGACACCGCCAGCTTCACCTTGTGCGGGCTCCACATGTTGGCCAGCATGGTTTCCAGATCGATGCCCATCTGCGTGCTGTTCTGCGTGCCGAAGCGGCAGAACTCGCTGCCCACGCAGGTCTTCACCGTACGGATCGACTTGCCATAGGCGTGTCCGGAATTCATCCCCAGGTCCTTCCACACTCCCACCAAATCTTCCTTGCGGATGCCGAGCAGATCGATGCGCTGGCCGCCGGTGACCTTGACCATCGGTACCGCGTACTTGTCGGCGACGTCGGCGATGCGGCGCAGTTCCGAGGCGTTGGTCACCCCGCCCTTCATCTGCGGGATCACCGAGAACGTGCCGTCCTTCTGGATGTTGGCGTGGGCGCGTTCGTTGATGAAGCGCGACTGCGGATCGTCCACCGCCTCGCGCGGCCAGGTCGACAGCAGGTAGTAGTTGATCGCCGGACGGCAGGTGGCGCAGCCGTTCGGACTGCGCCATTGCAACTGCGCGTACACCGCACCATGCGTGAGCAGCCTGCCCTCGCGGATCGCCTGGCGCACCTCGCCATGGCTCAGGTCGGTGCAGCCGCACACCGCCTTGGTCTTGGGCGTCTGCTGAAAGTTGGAGCCCAGGCAGTTCATCAGGATCTGCTCGACCAGGCCGGTGCACGAGCCGCAGGAGCTGGCCGCCTTGGTCTGCTTCTTGACCTCGTCCACGGTGAACAGGCCCTGCGCGTTGATCGCCTTGACGATGGTGCCCTTGCACACGCCGTTGCAGCCGCACACCTCGTCGCTGTCGCGCATCGCGCTGGCGCGGTCCTGGCCGGCAGTGCCGGCGTCGCCGAGCGCGCTCTCGCCGAACATCAACCGCTCGCGGCGCTCGCCGATCGGGCTGGCATCCTTGAGCAACTGGAAATACCAGGCGCCGTCGTTGGTATCGCCGTACAGGCAGGCGCCGACCAGCCTGTCGTCCTTCAGCACCAGCTTCTTGTAGACGCCGCCGGCCGGATCGGACAGCACGATCTCCTCGCTGCCCTCCCCGCCCATGAAATCGCCGGCCGAGAACAGGTCGATGCCGGTGACCTTGAGCTTGGTCGAGGCCACCGAGCCGCGGTAGATGCCGATGCCGAACCCGGCCAGGTGGTTGGCGCAGATCTTGGCCTGCTCGAACAGCGGCGCGACCAGGCCGTAGGCGATGCCGCGGTGGCTGGCGCATTCGCCGACCGCGTACACCCGCGGGTCGAAGGTCTGCAGCGTATCGTTGACCACGATGCCGCGCGTGCAGTGGATGCCGGCGGCCTGCGCCAGCGCGATGTTGGGACGGATGCCGGCGGCCATCACCACCAGGTCGGCCGGCACTTCGCTGCCGTCGGAGAACTTCACCGCCACCACTTCGCCGTCGGCGTTGCCGACCAGCTCGGTGGTGGAGGTGCCGAGGCGAAACTCCAGGCCTCGTTCGCTGAGCGATTGCTGCAGCAACTGCCCGGCGACCGGGTCGAGCTGACGTTCCAGCAGCCAGTCGGCCAGGTGCACCACGGTCACCTGCATGCCGCGCTGCTTCAGGCCGTTCGCCGCCTCCAGGCCAAGCAGGCCGCCGCCGATCACCACGGCATGGCGCTTGCGCGTGGCGGTGTCGATCATGGTCTGCGTGTCGTGCATGTCGCGGTAGCCGATCACCCCCTTCAGCTCCTTGCCCGGCACCGGCAGCACGATCGGCAGCGAGCCGGTGGCCAGCAGCAGGCGGTCGTACGGCGCCTCGGTGCCGTCGGCGGCGATCACCTTGCGCCTGATCCGGTCGATGCGGGTGACTTCCTTGCCCACATGCAGGCGGATGCCTTGCTCGGCGTACCAGGCCAGCGGATTGAGCACGATCTCGTCGAACTGCTGTTCGCCGGCCAGCACCGGCGAGAGCAGGATGCGGTTGTAGTTCGGATGCGGCTCGGCGCCGAACACGGTGATGTCGTACATCCCCGGCATCAGCTTGAGCAGTTCTTCCACGGTGCGGATGCCGGCCATGCCGTTGCCCACCACCACCAATCTTGGCTTGTTCATGCGAGTCTCGCTTCGGTGGGAATGATCAGACGCGCGCCGCGCCGGCCGCGGCCCATTGGCTGCGCCAGTGCTGCTTGACGTTGGACAGCAGGCCCCAGGCCAGCAGCGCGCAGCCGGCGAACAGCCACAGCCCCAGCGCATAGCTGCCGGTGTGCTGCTTGACGACGCCCAGCCCCGCGGCGAGCAGGAAGCCGCCGATGCCGCCGGCCATGCCGATCAACCCGGTCATCAGCCCGATGTCGCGGCCGAACCGCTGCGGTACCAGCTGGAACACCGCGCCGTTGCCAGTGCCCAGGCACAGCAGGGTCAGCACGAACAGCGCCACCGTCGCCGCCGGACCGCCGACGCCGATCGCCGCAGCGGCCACCAGCAACGCCACCAGCAGATAGATCGACAACAGCGTGCGCGTGCCGCCGATGCGGTCGGCCAGCGCCCCGCCCAGCGGACGCATCACCGAACCGGCCAGCACGCAGGCCGCGGTGGCCCAGCCGGCGAGCTTCGGCGAGAAATCGAATTGATCGTGGAAGTAGCCGGGCAAGGCGCTGGCGAACCCGGCGAAGCCGCCAAAGGTGATCGCGTAGAACAGCATGAACCACCACGAATCGCGGTTGCCGACGAGGACCCGCGCGTAGTCGCCCAGATGCTTGCGCGGCACCTCCACCGGCGCGTCCTTGGCGCACAGCGCGAACACCAGCAAGGTCAGCGCCAGCGGAATGCAGGCCAGCCCGAACACCGCCTGATAGCCAAACGCCGTGGCCAGCACTGGCGCGAACAGCGCCGCGAACACCGTGCCGGAATTGCCGGCGCCGGCGATGCCCATCGCCGTGCCCTGGTGCTGCGGCGGATACCAGCGCGAGGCCAGCGGCAGCGCCACCGCAAACGAGGCTCCGGCCACACCCAGCATCAGCCCCAGCAGCAGCACCTGCGCGAAACTGTGCACGCCCAGCTGCCACGCCACCGCCAGCGCCACGATCACCAGCACCTGCGCCAGCATCCCCGCGCGCTTGGCGCCGATCACATCGGCGAGCATGCCCAGGAACAGCCGCAGCACCGCCCCGCACAGGATCGGCACCGCCACCATCAGCGCACGCTGCTGCGTATCCAGCTGCAGCGCCGCGGCGATCTGCACCTGCAGCGGACCGAGCAGGTACCAGACCATGAAACTCAGGTCGAAATACAGGAACGCCGACAACAGCGTGGGCGTATGCCCGGCTTGCCAGAACGATCGATTCATCCGCGCCATCTCCGAGAAACGTTGGGCCGCAGCGCTGCACACCACCCGCAGCGCGCGGTAGTCGAGGGGAGGGAAAAACGAAAACGGCGCCGTCCGGTTCGCACCGGAAGACGCCGTTGTCTGGGCAGGCGGGCCGCCGTTGGCCCGCCTGCCGAATCGAGTTGGTGCGGACACCCCGTTGCGTCCGCGCTATGGCTATCGCAATCGGCGTGCCAAGTGTTCGCGGTGTTGGGACGGCAGGGGAATTTCCTGTAAATTCAATGCACTGGCAGATTAAACCGCAATCGGCGGCCGCGTTGCACAGCCACCATTCCAGGTATCAACGAACACAAGTGGTGCGCGACGCACCTTTATTGTGCGCCGCGGCAACTCAACGGCGCTAGTAGCGCGCTTGTTGTTGGTGCGAGCAAGCCGCCTGGGCATTCGGATAGGTAAAGCAAAGTAGCTCCTACCACTGCCAAGGTTGCTCTCAACGCGAAGCGGCTTGCGGAGCAGCTGCAGCTTGCATAACGTCGAGGAGTAAACCATTGACAGGGAGGTTTCGTCGTGTGGCATTGGATCAGGGTGTGCGTTTTCCTCCTATTGGCAGGATGGCCACTAGGAATGGCTGTTGTCCTAGTATTGAAGATGCTTCCACAAGACACTACGGGAGGCTCGCCTTGGGTATTGCTCCCAGGTATCGTTGTCAGCCTGGCAACGACAATGCTCGCTATTTTTTCCTTCCTTGCGGCGTACTTGAGAACTGCGCATAAAGCGCCACGCTTTTGGCTAGCTTCCACGATCTACGTGCTTGGCTGCACTGGGATCGTAATGGGCGTGCGGGCGCTGCTAGAGCGCTGAATCATTGCGGACGCACATAAGTCATCTACAACGCACTCATGCGGCGCATAGCTTGAAAGATGGCGCAATCACTTTCTGTCACTTAAAGGCCCCGATATCCGCCTGAGGCCAATACCAGCCATCCCCGATGCTTTCTGGACGACCATCTCAAGAAGACCATGGTGAAAAATCATGCAAGCAAGGCGATTACTGTCTCACTAGCGTTTTCACCTTACGATGCACCAAGCCTAGAGGTATTGTTCGGTACGGGACCCGTTGCCAGCGATCAGCTGCTGCGTCTCGCAGCGCATCAACAGCATGCGCACCGCCGAGTCGACGGCCATAAATCTGTACCGCTGCATGAGATAGCTCCCACCGAGCAACACTGCGACGATCAGCACTGCAGCTAGCTTCACAGCCACTGCAGTACCAGGGTCGCTACGGCGAACAGCACCGACCAGTTGCACAAGCCGACCACGCGGATCTCGCTGCGCTGCCGGTCGATCACGATCAACCCGCGCATGATCGGCGGGTATCGCCAGCCGAAGTGGAGACCGAAGCTTTCGCGGAATGCCCAGGCGCGCTTGGACAGCGGACGGAACACCAGCGCAGGCCACTTCTCCGCCGCGACTTCGCTTTCCAGCCGATCGAAGGGAAAGTGCAGCAGTGCCGCCGTCGGCACCGCGATGCGCCGACTGAACAACGGTATTCCCCACGGCCAGTAGGCCCGGCTCCACAACACCAGCAGAGCGCCCTCGATCAGTACCAGGGCAATGAGTGCATTGGCCATTCGTCATCCATTGGCGAGCATGTGCGTCAAGCCGCGCTGCGAGGCGACGTCGATTGTGAGTGTGACGCACCGGACAGCTGATTCTGACGCACTCGTTCCAGCAACCATCTCGTCAGTTCCGGCACTGCACACGAAGTCATCCAGCAGATGCAATCGTCGAGCAGACTGGAAGCAGCCAGCAGCAAGGCTCAGCGCTCCCAAGGTGCCGAGGTAACCAACAAGCGACGGATCGCCGCATTATTCTCCAGAGGTGCATCGAGCAGCGCATTGAAGCGCTGCAGTTGCTGCCGACTCAGGGCGAATCGGATCTGGTCAGCCAGCACCTCGTGGGCCTTTTCGCACACGGCTTCCAGGATGAACGCCGCGCGGTTCATGCCGCTGACTTCCACGGCGTGGTCGATCAGCGCCTGTTTGGCGGCAGGCACCCGAAAATTGATCACGTTGCTGGTGGCGGCGCTCATCACGCGTTCTCCTTTCTAACTGCCCATGCATGCCAATAAAAGCGCTCTTGTGCATCGCTCCGGCCCGCGCAGGCACTAAGCAGGCGCACGTCCAGCCCGCCAATCCGGCAACCCATCCTCGCGTCCGTCACGCTCCGGCACCGGGACACCCAACTGCGCAGCCGCCGCACGATACGTCTCCAACCGATGCACTCGCGCCACGATCTGCGCATCGTGCGCCGCCTCCTGCTCGGCCCCCGCCTCGCTCGCCGGCAACCACCCCCAACGCCGGAACTGCTGCAGGAACCAACGCCCATCCGACAGCCACGGCATGTTCGCCAGGCCGCCGGCGTGGAAACGCAGACCCTGCGGATCGGCGCCATCGTCGGCGGCGCCTCCCGGCAGCAGGCACGCCGCGATGCGCTCGGCCGGCAAGCCGATCACGTCCGGGTCGGCCAGCCACGCCACCGCTTCGCGGCGGTGCGCGGCATCGTCGAGCCAACGGCAGGCGTCCAGCAGCGTGGCGGTCAGTGCGGTCGCCATTTCCGGCTGCAGCGCGGCGAAAGCGCGGCGGCAGGCCAGCACTTTTTCCGGATGGCCGGGCCACAGCTCTCCGCTGCGGATCGCGCGCCGGCCCACGCCCATCGCCTCGGCCTGCGCCGCCCACGGTTCGCCGGCGCAGTAGCCGTCCAGTTCGCCGCGCGCCAGCGCATCGGGCATCTGCGGCGGCGGCAGGGTCACCGCCTGGATGCCGCCGATCGGATCCACACCCTGCGCCGCCAGCCAGTAGTACAGCCACATCGCGTGGGTGCCGGTGGGGAAGGTCTGCGCGAACACCGGCGCGCGGCCGAGCGCAGCCAGCGCGCTGCGCAGCGGCGTGCCTTGCGCCAGCGCGTCGGCCAGCGCCGGCGCCAGGGTGATCGCCTGGCCGTTCTGGTTGAGCGTGAGCAGGATCGCCATGTCCGCCTGCGGCCCGCCGATGCCGCATTCCACGCCGTAGACCAGGCCGGCCAACGCGTGCGCGGCGTCCAGTTCGCCGGACAGCAGTTTGTCGCGCACCGCCGCCCACGAGGCCTGTCGTTGCAGGTCCAGGCGCAGGCCGTGGCGACGGTCCAGGCCCAGCCGCACCGCGGCAACCAGCGGCGCGCAGTCGATCAGCGGCAGGTAGCCCAGGCGCAAGGTGCGCGGTTCGGGGTGCAGTGGTGCGCTCATCGCTTCCTCATCCCAGCAAGTCGGCCATCGCGAGGATGCGCTGGGCGACCTCGGCCAGCTTCAGTCCCTGTTTCATCGCCTGCTGCCGCAGCGCGGCGTAGGCCTCGTTCTCGCTCATCCCGCGCTTGTCCATCAGCAGGCGCTTGGCGCGGTCGATCTGTTCGCGGTCGCGCAGCTTGCCCTGCACTTCGTCCAGTTGCCGGCGCATGCCCGCTTCCTGCTCGAAGCGCGCCAGCGCCACCTGCACGATCGGCGCCAGCCGCGCCGGCGCCAGGCCGTCGACCACGTAGGTGGTGACGCCGGCGCTCACCGCGGCGCGGATCAGTTGGTCGTCGCCGTCGGCGGAGAACATCACCACCGGACGCGGCGCCTGGCGGTGGATCAGCGCCAGTTGCTCGAGCGTGTCGCGCGAAGGCGAATCGACGTCGATGATGACCACGTCCGGCTGCTGGGTGGACACCGCCTTGAGCAGCGCCGGCGCCGCCGCCACTTCGTCCAACACCTCGTAGCCGGCGTCGAGCAGCGCCTGGCGCAGCTGCCCGATCGGCTTTTCGGTATCGTTGACCAGCAGGACGCGCAGCATTCGGGCCTGGCTAGCGGAAGTTGGCTGAGCCGCATGGTGCCATGCAACACGCGTCCGCCGCGAGCCGTCCCCCACCCCGCAGGAGTCCGCATGCCGCTGTATCCCTTGTTCGCCGACCTGGGCGGGCGCCGCGTGCTGGTGGTCGGCGGCGGCGAGGTGGCGATGCGCAAGATCGAGGCGCTGCTGCACGCCGGCGCGCAGGTGCTGGTGTACGCGCACGCGCTCAACGCCACGGTGGCGCAGTGGCTGGCGCAGGGCCGGCTGCAGCGGGTCGATGGCGAGTTCGATCCGCAATGGCTGGACGACGCCTGGCTGGTGGTCGCGGCCACCGACGACAACGCCTTCAACCGCGAGCTCGCCGCGCAGGCCGGGCAACGCCGCAAGCTGGTCAACGTGGTCGACGACGCCGAGCTGTCCACGTTCCAGGTGCCGGCGATCATCGACCGCGATCCGCTGCTGGTGGCGATCTCCTCCAGCGGCGCGGCGCCGATGCTGGCGCGGCGCCTGCGCGAGCGCTGGGAAACCGAGCTGGACCACTCCTACGCGCAGCTGGCGCAGTTGTTCGCGCGCCACCGCGAGGCGATCCGCGCGCGTCTGCCGCAGCTGGCGCAGCGCCGGCGCTGGTTCGAACAGGTACTGGAAGGCCCGGTGCAGGTGCTGCTGCAGGGCGGACAGACCCAGGCCGCCGAGCAGGCGTTCCACGACGCCCTGCAGCGCAGCGCGGAGGACGTGCCGCGCCATGGCAGCGTGTGGCTGGTCGGCACCGGCAACGGCGATCCCGGCGCGCTGACGCTCAAAGCGCTGCGCGCGTTGAACCAGGCCGATCTGCTGCTGTGCGATCCGGCAGTGAACGCCGCGGTGCTGGGGCTGGCGCGCCGCGATGCGACGCGGCAGCCGCTGCCGGCCGACGCCGACGCGCATCTGGCGTTGCTGATCGCGCAGGTGCAGGCCGGGCAGCGCGTGGTCAGCCTGAAACCCGGCGATGCGTTCCGGCAGCGGCCGCATGCGCAGCTGGCCGCGCAACTGGCCGCTGCCCGCATCGCCTGCGACGTGGTCGCGGGCGTGGCATTGGACTGATCGGCGCGGCGCGGTCGCGACGGCGAATCAAGCCGGCGCTGGCGCCACCGTACCCTGCGCTGTCGGCACCCCGGCCACCTGCAGCAACTGCTTGCGGAAGCCCACCCACAGCGCCAGCGACAGCAGCGAAATGCCGCCGAGCAGCAGGAATGCGGTGCGGTAGCCGAAGTCCTGCGCGATCCAGCCGCCCAGCGCCGGACTCAGCGCCGCGCCGATGCCCTGCACCGTCATCACCGCGCCCTGCCCGACATTGACCCGGCCAGTGCCCTGCAGCAGCCGCGCCACCAGCGCCGGCACCACCACGCTCTGCAGGCCGGCGCCGACGCCGTCGAGGATCTGCACCGGGAACACGCCCCAGGCATGGATCAGGCTGGCCGCGATCAGGCCGCGCAACGGCAGCGCCAGGAAGGTCAGCAGCATCACCCACCAATGCCCGCGCACGCGGATCAGGCGCATCGCCAGCAGCGACGCCACCACCATCGTCGCCTGCGCGACGATGATCGTGGTCGCGGTCAGCGCGCTGGGATCGCCCTGGTGCGCGGCGACCACAGCCATGCCGTACAGCGGCAGCATCGCCGCATTGCCCAAGTGGAACAGCGCCAGCGCCAACGCCAAGACCAGCAGCGGCTTGCAGGTCAGCAGCACCGACCAGCCGCTGGCGTGCGCGGCACCGTGCGCGCCGACGTCGGCCAGGCCGCGCGCGGCGCGATGGTCGATCGCATCGCGCGGGATCAGCAGCACCGAGGCGATCGCCAGTACGCCGAAGCAGCCGGTCAGCGCGAACACCGCGCCAAAGCCGAACTTCCAGCCGAGCAGGCCGGCCAGCGCCGCCGCGACCACGTTGCCGGCATGGCTGCCGACCTGGTTGCGCGCGATCTGGTGATCGAAACCGGCCTGCCGCACCAGGCCCAGGGTGATGCCCGACAGCGCCGGACCCAGCGCCGCGGCGGCGAGTGCAGTCATCACCTGCGCGGTCACCACGCCGGCGAAGCTCGGCGACCACCACAGCAGCGCCGAGGCCAGCAGGATCAAGGTGCAGCCGACCACAACGATGCTGCGCTTGCGCCGGGTCGCATCGACCAGCGCGCCGCCCGGCGTGGTCGCGAGCATGCCGGCGATGCCGCCGATGCTCATCACCGAGCCGATCGCCGCCAGCGACCAGCCCTTGGATTGCAGGAACACGCTCAGGAACGGACCGAGCCCGTCCTGCACGTCGGCCAGGGTGAAGTTCAGCGCTTCCAGCGCACGCGTGCCGCGCGGGCGAGCGCCAGGCGCGGCAGCCGGCCGCGCGCTCATCGCCGCACCGCCAGGCGGGCGGAAGCAAGCGGGAAACCGTAGCGAGGCGCACAGCGAATAGGCGACATGGCGAAGTCCTGAAAGCGCCGCCGCGGACACCGCGACGGACGCGAAACGATACGCGACGCAGGGGCCGCCGCGTCACCGCGACCGCCCCCGCCCTGCCCGGTTCAGTGCTTGAGTTTGGGCTTCGGCTTGTCGGCGTCGTGCGGCTTGGGCGGATGCGGCTTGGGCGCGATCGGCTGCAACGCCGACGCCTTCGCACCCAGGGCCTGCGCGTGGATCACCGTGCCGTGCGGCGAGGTCAGCGCGTGGCCTTCCACCGCCAGCGGCTTGCCCACCGCCAGCCATTTGGCCAAGGGCGCGGCGGCATGCGGCGGGAAGCGCACGGTGCTGTCGTCTTCGAGCAGCGCGCCGTGCACCTGCCCGTGCGGGCCGTGCAGCAGCCGCGCGACGACGCCGCTGTGCTGGGTCTTGGCGGGCTTTTCGTGCTTCTCCGGTTTTGCGGCTTTCTCCGGCTTCTTGCCCGGCTTGTGCCCGGCGTGCGGCCCATGCGGCCCGCGATCGGCGATGCGCTTGCCGCCGTCGGGATCGATCGCCAGCGCGACCAGCATGTCCACGCCGTAGGGCTTGAGTCCGCGCACGCCGAGCGCGATGCCCGGCTTGAGCGTTTTCAGCAACTGCGCCGACAGGTGCGGCGCGGTATGCACCTCGGTGCCGTCGTCGAGCAGCAGGCCATCGACCTCGGCCTTGGGATTGAGCAGGAAACGGGCGAGCGTGCCGCGGGTTTCCGGCAGGTAATCGGGATCGACCCAATGCATAGCGTTACTCCAATGAACGTGGGGAACCGGCGTCGCGCCGGTAGCGGCGCCCGCCGCGGCAAGCAGCGGGCGCCGGGGTCACATGGCCAGGCCGATCAGCGCGGCGCGGGCGGCGGCACCGGCGGTGCGGCAGGCGCGGCGGGACCGCCCGGCGGCGGCGGCGCGGCCGGCGGGACCGGCGGTGCGGGCGGCGCGAACAGGGTGCGCTGCGAGGCGCGGTCGCGGCCGAGCTGGGTCGCCTCAAGCGAGCGGCCGGCCGCGGTGGCCACGCCGAACCCGCTGACGCTCAGCGGCGCGCCGACGCGCAACAGCGTGCCGTACTGCACGGCCACATGCGGCGGCATCCGCACCACGGTGCCGTCGCTGAGCAGCACACCGGCGGTGTCGCCACCCGGGCCGTAGACCAGGCGTTCGATGCGGCCTTCGGCCTGCATCGGATTCAACGCCGGCGGGGTCGGCGGCGCGGGCGGGCCGGCCAGCGGGTTCGGCGGACGGTCCACCACCTGCTTGCCGCTGCGCCGTGCGCTGATCGCACTGGCCTGCAGCAGCGGCAGCGTGCCCAGGCGATAGCCCTGCACGGTCACCGCATCGCCGCGGCGCACCGCGGCCTGCAGGTCGGCCGACAGGTGCGGCGGGAAGCCGACCTGGGTGCCGTCGCGCAGCCACAGCCCATCGACGTCGCCGTTGGGATTGAGCATGAAGCGGTCGACCGTGCCTTGGACACTGACCTGCGCGGCGGCGATCGGCGCGGGTGGCGCAGGAGGTGCAGGCGGCGCGGGCGGCGGCGCGATACCGGCAGCAGCGGCGGCAGGGGCCGCGGGGGGAGCCGGCACCTGAGCGGCGGCGGTGGCGGCGGCGATGGCCAGCGAGAAAGCGAGTGCGCTACGACGGATCATCGGAAGTTCTCCAGGGCGGCGAGGGAGTCCGCCTGTATGACGGTCATCGCAGCATCCGTGCCAAGTTTTAAGTCATTGATTTTTAAATACATAGCGCCTGGAAACGGCCACGATGGGTGTCTGCGCTTCATCCACCGCCGTCCGTTTTGCGGACAGCTGCGGTGTCTGCGAGCGGACGCTTGGGGCGGTTGCTTCGTTTGCTGCCGGGTGCCGCTGGGGAGCGTTTGTCTGGCGGATGGGGTTGTTCGGTTTGGCAGGCGCGTTGCGGGGAGTGTCTGTCGCGGCTGAAGCCGCTCCTACACGGGCGTTGCGGCTGCGATTGCGGCGGATATTGGGCGGGCGTCAGGCCGCGTCGTGGCTGGCCGGTGGCGCTGCGCCTAGCCCAGCCCGTAATCGTCGAGCTTGCGATACAGCAGCTGGCGGTGGATGCCGAGCCGGCGTGCGGCCTCGGCACGATTGCCCTGCGCTTGGGTCAGTGCCGCCTGGATCATCTGCCTCTCCAGTTGCGCGATCGCGTCGGGCAGGGTCAGCGCCGGCGTTTCGGCGGACGTTGCCGCGGTATCGCCGGCCAACACCTCGTCCAGGTCGTGCGCCTCGATCGTCGGCGTGCGCACCAGCACCTGGCAGCGCTGCATCGCGTTGCGCAGCTCGCGCACGTTGCCCGGCCACGGATACGCGCGCAGCCGCGCCTGCGCCGCTGCCGACAGCGTGCGTGGCGCGCTGGCGCCCTCCTCGAGGAAATGCTGGGCCAGCAGCACGATGTCGTCGCCGCGCTCGCGCAGCGGCGGCAATTCGATCGGCACCACGTTGAGCCGGTAGCGCAGGTCGCTGCGGAAACGGCCGTCGGCGACCAGCTGCGCCAGTTCGCGATGGGTGGCGGCGACCACGCGCACGTCCACCTTCTGCGCGCCGCGCCCGCCCAATGGCGACACCTCGCCTTCCTGCAGGAAACGCAGCAGCTTGGCCTGCATCGGCAGCGGCATGTCGCCGATCTCGTCCAGGAACAAGGTGCCGCCGTCGGCTTCGCGGATCAGCCCGGGACGATCGGCGACGGCGCCGGAGAAGGCGCCCTTGCGGTAGCCGAACAATTCGCTTTCGATCAGCTCGGCCGGGATCGCCGCGCAGTTGACCGCGACGAACGCCGCGCCCGCGCGGGCGCTGGCGCGATGCAGCGCGCGCGCCACCAGCTCCTTGCCGGTGCCGGTCTCGCCGCTGACCAGCACCGGCAGGTCCGAGGCCGCGGCCAGGCCGATGCGCTTGTGCACGGTGCGCATCGCCGCGCTGTGGCCGAGCAGCGCGCCGGCATCCTCGGCCGGCGCCTGCGGCGCTGCCGCACTGTCGTCGCCGCCGGCATGCGCCTGCAGCGCGCGCTCCACCACCGCGACGATGTCGGCGCGGCCCACCGGCTTGACCAGGTGATCGAACGCACCGAGCTTCATCGCCTCGATGGTGTTGCTGCTGGAGGCGTAGGCGGTGAGCATCACCAGCGGCACGGCCGCGGCCTGCGCATGCGTCTGGCGCGCGCGCATCAGCGCGATGCCGTCCATGCCCGGCATGCGGAAATCGACGAAGGCCAGGTCGATGCCGCCATCGCGCAATCGCGCCAGTCCCGCTTCGCCATCGGCGGCGGCGATCACCTCGTGGCCGAACGAGCGCAGCGTGGCCTGCAGCGTGCTCAGGAAGGCGGTGTCGTCGTCGACGATCAGGATGCGCGCCATGGCAGTTCCAGAATGAAGGAGGTGATGCCGTCGTGGTGGACGTAGCGCACCTCGCCGCCGTGCGCGCGGGCGATCTCGCGCACCAGCGCCAGGCCCAGGCCGTTGCCGTCGCTGCGGCCGCTGGCGAAGGGCTCGAACAGGTGCGCGGCCACCGGCGCGGGCACCGGGGGTCCTTGGTTGGCCACGGTCAGCCGCAGCAGGTCGGCGTCGGCTGCGACCGTCAGCGTCGCCGCGGTGCCGGGCGTGGCGTGCTGCAGCGCGTTGCGCAGTAGGTTGTGCAAGGCCCGCGCCGCCTGCTGCGGATCCAGCGTCCACGCGCTCGGCGCCTCCGCCAATTGCAGTGCGATCGGCGGCGCCAGCGGATCCCAGTCGGCCGGATCGAGCAGCGCCTGCAACCACGGCTGCAACGCCACCGTCTCGCGCTGCAGGCGGATCGGCTGGACCATGCCCAGCAGGCTTTCGACCACGCCGTCCAGGCGCTGGATCTGCGCCAGCATCAGTTGCGCCTGCGCCTCGTCGAAACCGCCCTCGCCGGCGGCGATCTGGTTTTCCAGGGCCAGGCGCAAGGTCGCGATCGGGTTGCGGATCTCGTGCGCCACGGTCGCGGTCATGCGCCCGAGCGCAGCCAGCCGTTCGTGCCGCGACAGTTCCTCGCCGAGCCGGCGCGCTTCGGCCAGGGCCTGCACGCTGCGCTGCGCATAGTCGGTGACCGCCGCGCCGAGGCGGTCCAGTTCCGGCGCGCCGGTGGCCGGAATCGTCGGCACCTCCGCCGGCGTCGCCAAGGCCTGCTGGATGCCGTGCAGGCGCTGGCTCCAGCGCCGCACCACCCATCCCAGCGCGATGGCCGACACCACCACCAGCGCCAGGATCAGCGCCACGCCCACCGCCAGCGGACGGCTGGCCGAGGCCTCGCCGGTGGCAGTGACCCGCGCCATCGTCCACGCCGCGGTGCTGCGATCCAGCGGGCAGGCCGCGATCAACAGCGTCTCGCGTTGGCCATCGCGGCGGTAGTGCACCGCCTGCTGCTTGGCGACACCGCGCTGCGCAGTAGCCACGATGGCGCTCTGTTCGGCGGTCGGCACATCGGTCTTGTGGTCGCTGCCGTCGTAGGTTGGGTAGGCATAGGCGACGAAGCCGCGCTGCCGCTCCCACACCCCGCCCTCCACGCCCGCGGCGTCGGCCAGCACCAGTTGCAGCACCACCGCGGCCAGGCCGGCGCCGTCGCTGCCGCGCGCCGCGGCGCTGGCGCCGTTGTAGCGCTGCACGATGCGCGCGCATTCGCCCTGCAACCGCGCCTGCGCCTCGCTGACGCGCACGCCCTCGCTGTGTCGGTACAGGCCGAACAGCACCACCGCCATGCCCACGCACGCGGCGAGGATGACGATCCAGATCAGCAGCAGCTGCCGCAACAGCGAACGGGGCATGGTCCACCGGGGGACGCGAAAATTGAAAGATAGCAGCGCGCAACGCCGCGCATGCGCGGACGCGCTGCTGCCGTTCACGGCTCAGCGCAGGTTGGTCTTGACCAGTTCGACGACCTCGTCGCCGCGCCCGCTCATCACCGCGCGCAACAGATACAGGCCCATGCCCTTGGCCTGCTCCAGCTTGATCGCCGGCGGAATCACCAGCTCCTGGGTGGCCACGCGCACATCGACCAGCACCGGCCCCGGATGCGCGAAGGCCTGGCGCAGCGCCGGCTCCAGTTGCGCCGACTCGTCCACGCGCAGGCCGAGGATGCCCATCGCGTTGCTCATCGCCGCGAAGTCCGGATTGCTCAGGTCGGTGCCGGTATCCAGATAGCCGGCCGACTTCATCTCCATCGCCACGAAACCCAGCGAGGCATTGTTGTAGACCACCACCTTCACCGGCAGCCCCAACTGCGCCAGGGAGATGAAATCGCCCATCAGCATGGTGAAGCCGCCGTCGCCGGACAGCGAGATCACCTGCCGCCGCGGGAACTGCGCCTGCGCGCCCAGCGCCTGCGGCATCGCGTTGGCCATCGAGCCGTGGTTGAACGAGCCGAGCAGGCGGCGCTTGCCGTTCATGGTCAGATAGCGCGCCGCCCACACCGTGGGCGTGCCGACATCGCAGCTGAAGATCGCGTCCTCGTCGGCCAGCGCATCGATCATCCGGGTCACGAACTGCGGGTGCAGCGGCTCGCCGGGCGCGGCCGCCACGGCCAGTTCGTCGAGGCCTTCGCGCGCCTTGCGGTAATGCGCCAGCGACTTGTCCAGGAAGCCGCGCTGCTCGCGCCGCTGCAGTTTCGGCAGCAGCGCGGCGATGGTCTCGCGCACATCGGCGGCGATGCCCAGCTGCAGCGGCGTGCGCCGGCCCAGCGCGGCCGGATCGCGATCCACCTGCACGATCGCCGCGTCCTTCGGATAGAACTGGCGGTACGGGAAATCGGTGCCGAGCATCAACAGCGTGTCGCAGTTGAGCATGGCCTGGTAGCCGGAACTGAAACCGATCAGGCCGGTCATGCCGACGTCGAACGGGTTGTCCCATTCCACGTGCTCCTTGCCGCGCAGCGCGTGCACGATCGGCGCGCCGAGCAGGTCGGCCAGCGCCACCAGCTCGTCGTGCGCGCCGGCGCAACCGCTGCCGCACAGCAGCGTGGTCGCCTCGCTCGCCTGCAACAGTTCGGCCAGGCGCTCCACGTCGGCGTCGGCCGGCAGGATCCGCGGCGGCGCCAGCGCCGGCCAGGCGCTCGGCGTGCCCTTGGGCAGCTCCTGCAGCGCCACGTCGCCGGGAATCACCACCACCGCCACGCCCTGTTTCAGGATCGCGGTGCGCATCGCCCGGTGCAGCACCTCCGGCATCTGCGCCGGATTGGTGACCAGTTCGACATAGTGGCTGCACTCGCGGAACAGCTCCTGCGGATGGGTTTCCTGGAAGTAGCCCAGGCCGATCTCGGAAGACGGGATATGCGCGGCGATCGCCAGCACCGGCTGGTGGCTGCGATGGCAGTCGAACAGGCCGTTGATCAGGTGCAGGTTGCCCGGCCCGCAGCTGCCGGCGCAGACCGCGAGCTTGCCGGTCAGCGCGGCCTCGGCGCCGGCGGCGAACGCGGCCACCTCCTCGTGGCGCACGTGCATCCATTCGATGCTGTCCATCTGCCGCAGCGCGTCGGTCAGCCCGTTGAGGCTGTCGCCGGTGACGCCCCAGATGCGTTCGACCCCCGCACTGTGCAAGGTCTCGGCGAGCAGACGGGCAATGGTCGGCTTGGACATGAGCGGCTCCGCAAAAGGAAGCGCTGATGCTGGCACGCGATCCGTTACACGGGCGTGCTGCCGCAATGCCCGATTGCCGTTGCAGACCGGCTCCGGACCGGCCGCGGCGGCACTCAGTCCGTGCCGCGATATGCGGCGCGCTCGTCGCGGCCGCCATCCTCGCCGCTGGCATCCTCGTGGTAGCCGCCGGTCGCGGCCTTGCCGTGCGCGCCGCCGGCGTGTTCGCCGGTGGCGGCATAGGTGCCGGCCTGGCCGAAGTTGGGCTGGGTCCGGCCGCTGCGGTCGGCGCCCGGATCGTCGGCAGCGTTCTCCGGCAAACCCGACGCATCCTGCCGCGGCGTGGTCCGCGACGGCACGTCGCGTCCGCGTCCGCGAGGCACGCCCGTGTCCTGCGCAACATCCGCGGCATCGCCGCGGTAACCCGCCTGGCGGACGTCGTGATCGCCCAGCGGAACGGAAGGTCGGTGGGAATCGTGATCGCGCATGAAAGTCTCCTCGATGATCGCTCGATGATCGGATGCCGTGCCGCGACACGGCGTGCGATGCAGCCTAGGCAGGCGTGCGTTAGCGCGCGTACAAGGGGCGATGAAGGCGGCGCGAGCGGCGCGTCGTCGGTGTCTGCAGGGCCAAGCGCATGCGGGATCGGTGCCTCTCAGACCAGCTAGCGCATCGCCTGCTCCGACAGCGTAGAGCGGGTGCACGCTGCGCTCGCCTGGCATCCACGCAACGCTAACCGGCGGTTGCCGACGATCCACGTTCCTATCGCACGGGAGCCGAACATGAGCGGATTACTTTGGAAGTTGGCGGTCGCCGGAACCGCGGTCGCGGTCGTCAGGGCCTATCGTCGTCGCGCAACGCAGCAACAGCGCACGGCTGTTTTTTCGCAGGATCGCGCCTTCCGCGCCGAACCGGACGATGGCGCGTTCACGCCACCGCACGGCGATGTGGTGTCGGCCACCGACGCACCACGCGGCGAAAACGTTGCCGGGTTGCGCACCGGGCCGGCAATGACCTGAGGCGTCGGGCGGCCTATTTTCTAGCGAAGTACCGTTTGTTCCGCGCTGGCCCGCGCACTGCGGGCCGCGCCTAATGCGCGTGCCTCACCTGCCAGTGGCCAGTGACCGCGGCCACTGCGTCGTCGGTCATGCGCCGAAGGCGACCGGCGGTTGCGTCAGTGGCGCTCGTCGTCGCCACCGCCGATCTCGGGCGCATCGTCCTGGGCATCCTGGCCGTCGCGCTGCGCACTGCGCGCGCGCAGCGCTTCGCCGGCCTTGCTCGCCAGCGCTTCGTATTGCTTGCGGATCTGCTCCAGCCGCTTCTCGTCCATTTCCTCGAGATCGAGCAACTCGTCGTTGGCCTTGGCCGTGACCCGGATCAGTTCGTCGAGCTTGATCTGCATCGCCGCGGTATCGGCGTTCTGGGTGTGCTGGATCAGGAACACCATCAGGAAGGTGATGATGGTGGTGCCGGTGTTGATCACCAACTGCCAGGTGTCGTTGAAGCCGAACACCGGGCCGCTGGCGCCCCACAGCACCACGATGCCGAGCGCAATGCAGAACGTCCACGGCGTGCCGGCCGCGTACGACGCCTTCTTGGCGACGGCATTGAACAGGTTTGCAGCTTTCATCGCACACCTCGCGCAGTCGAATGGACCGGCGCACCAGGCGTGATGCGCGGGCAGCGCGGATGATCGGCTGCGCCGCGTGAGCGATGCGTGGAAAGTCAGGCACAAAAACCAGCGGGTTCTCGCGCCAGTCCGTGTGCATGTCCGCCGCCGCGCCTGGCCGTGCGCCAACGCTTAGCCACCTGCACCGCCCCGCTGCAGCACTGCGCCGGAAACGCATCGCGCGCGTTACAGGATCGCCTGAAGCCCCTTGTCGGCGATCACGTTGAGCAGCTTGAGCGCTGGCCCGGCAGGACGGGTTTCGCCCTGCTCCCACTTGCGCACCGTCGATGCCGTGGTATGCAGGTGATGCGCGAATACTGGCTGGCTGAACTTCAGGGCTTCGCGTAGACGCTTGATGTCGGCCGCGCCGAACTCTCGCACCGGCGGCGGACAGATCGCGTCGAATTCGCGCATCGTCACCTTGCCGATCGCTCCCACTTCGTGAAGCGCGCCCAGATCACCACGCAGCGATTCAATGATTTTGCTCACACCGCACCTCCACTAATACGCCCGACTGCAAGGCTTTCAGCAAGGCTTCCCCGGACAGTTCCAGAAACACCTTGCCGGCGAATTGCAGCGCTTTCTTCTCTTCCTGCGCGATGTTCGCCTTGCCGCTCTTGGGGAACCCATGCAGGAACCCGTAGCGACTGCCGATGCGAGCGGCCAACAACGTGCGGTAACCACCGCTCTTGCCGCCGCAAGGACGGGCCACCCGCTTCTTGTAGAGCTGGCCGCCCAGATCCACGTCGATCAGCCCGGCTTCCATTTCCTGGACCGCTTTGCACAGAACGGTGTCGGACAGCTTTTCGCCGGCCTGCCACCGCGCAAAATCCTTTCGCTTGAACGTGCGGGTCATCCTTGCCTCCAAAACATACCCGAAACGGGTACATATTTCCATATCCTGGCAGCGCCTGCACTCCGCCATTTCCTCCCGTCTGCACAAGACTACGGCCGCAAGGCCAAAGGAGTCGGCATAAAAAAAGCAGGCCAGACTGGCCTGCTTTCGTTGGCATCACGCGTGGTTCGGCGCGATCAACCCGTCTGCTGCATCGCCTCGTGCTGGCGTACCTGGCGCACCGGCCGCGGCCGGCTCGGGAAGGCGTGGCGCACGATCCGCCACATCACCTGGCCGAACTGGCGCGGCAGCGAGCCGGTGTTGTAGTGCTGGCCGTAGCGCGCGCAGATCGCCTTCACGTCCACCGCCAGCGCCGCGTAGCGGTTGGCCGGGATGTCCGGGTAGAAGTGGTGCTCGATCTGGTGGCTCAGGTTGCCCGACAGCACGTTCAACAGCTTGCCGCCGGCCAGGTTGGAAGAACCGCGCAACTGGCGCAGGTACCAATGGCCGCGCGACTCGCCCTTGATCGACTCCTTCGGGAACGTCTCCGCATCGGCGGTGAAGTGGCCGCAGAAGATGATCACGAAGGTCCAGATGCTGCGCAGCACGTTGGCGGTAAGATTGCCCAGCAGCACGGTCAGGAAGAACGGGCCGGCCAGCGCCGGGAAGATCACGTAGTCCTTGAGGATCTGCCGGCCCATCTTGCGGCCGACCGGCAGGAAGGTGCGGCGCAGCTCGCCGCGCTTCATCTTGCCGGCGAACCAGCGGCCCAGGCGCAGGTCCTGGATCGCCACGCCCCATTCGAACAGCAGCGCGAACACCACCGCGATGAACGGCTGTGCGAGATAGAACGGACGCCAGCGCTGCTCGGGGAAGATGCGCAGCAGGCCGTAGCCGATGTCGTCGTCCATGCCGCGCACGTTGGTGTAGGTGTGGTGCTTGAAGTTGTGCGTCTTGCGCCAGTTGTCGCCGGTGGCGACGATGTCCCACTCGTAGGTGTTGCCGTTGAGCTGCGCATCGCCCATCCAGTCGTACTGGCCGTGCATGACGTTGTGGCCCAGCTCCATGTTCTCCAGGATCTTGGACAGGGTCAGCAGCGCCACGCCGGCGATCCACGCCGGCCACAGCACGCTGTGCACGAACGCGCCCAGGAACAGCAGCGCGCGCCCGGCCAGGCCGGTGTAGCGCACCGCGGCGACGATGCGGCGGATATAGCGCGCGTCGGCCTCGCCCAGGGTGGCGACGGTGCGCACGCGCAGCGCGTCGAGTTCGTCGCCGAAGGCCTGCAGTTCGGCCGGGGTCAGTGCGCGGTTGCGGGGAGCAGCCATGGGGATTCCTTCAAAGGTCCAGGATCAGGTCGCTGCTGGCGCTGTTGATGCACAGCTTCAGCATCGAACCCGGTTCGGTGGCGTGCGCGCCGGTGAGCAGGTCGCGGGTCGCGCCGGATTGCTTGCCGCAGGCGCAGCTGTTGCAGATGCCCATGCGGCAGCCGTGCTTCGGGCGCAGGCCTTCGGCTTCCAGCGCGGTGAGCAGCGATTGCCCGCGCGGCAGCTGCAGCACGCGGCCGCTGCGCGCCAGCGTCACCGCGACCGTGCCGTGCTCGGCATCGGCCAGCTGCGGCGTGCTGAACGCCTCGGCCTGGAAACGGGCGACGCTACCTTCCAGCCGCGTACGCGCGGCCTGCACGAAACCGCCGGGACCGCAGGCCAGCACCTGCGCCTGTTCCAGCCCGGCCAGGTGCGCCAACGGCAGCGTGTCCACGCGCGGCGCCGGCAGCGCGCCTTCGCCG
Organism: Xanthomonas bonasiae; assembly: GCF_017163705.1. Classification (GTDB taxonomy): domain Bacteria; phylum Pseudomonadota; class Gammaproteobacteria; order Xanthomonadales; family Xanthomonadaceae; genus Xanthomonas_A; species Xanthomonas_A bonasiae. The sequence goes on along the minus strand of NZ_JAFIWB010000015.1, from coordinate 75,438 downwards.
GTGACCGCCAGCTGCAGGCGGAAACGCGGGTGCGCGGCGGCCAGCGCCTGCAGTTCCTCGACGAAGCACAACTGGTCGTTGCGCCGCGCCCAGTAGATCAGGTCCACATCGGCAGGCATGCCGGCGTCGGCCAGCTGCCGCAGCAATGCACGCATCGGGGTGATGCCGCTGCCGGCGGCCAGCAGCAGCCAGCGTCCCTGCGGCGCGGCGGGCAGCACCATGTCGCCGAACGCCTGGCCCAATTCGAAGGTCTCGCCGATGCGTGCGGCGTCGGCCAGGTACTGGCTGACGCGGCCGCCGTCGATCGTCTTGACCGTGATCGCCAGGCGCCCGCCCGGCAGCGGCGTGGGGCTGTAGCTGCGGGTCAGGCGGCGTCCGTCGATCTCCACGCCCAGCTGCACGTGCTGGCCGGCGCGCAGGCCGCGCCAGTGGCGGTTGGCCTTGAGGATCAGGGTCACCGCGTCGCTGCTGGCGCGTTCGCGCTGCAGCAGCCGCGCGCGCGGGCGCTGCCAGGTCCACAGCGGATGGATCCGCGTGGACCAGAAATCGAACACCTCCGGCTGCACCCAGGCGCGCAGGGCGCGGGTAGCGGAGCGGGTGGAGGCAGGACGGCGGGCAGCGTTCATGGCGACCACTATACAGACGCAGATACAGATGTCTATACAGTTGTATATTCACGAAGAGGGTATGATCGCGGCCTTGTCTCGCCCAGTCCGACCATGACGTCCATCGTTCCCCTGCCGCTGCCCGAGGACGCGCTGCCCGCGCGCAAGAGCGCGATCTCGCGCGAAGACCTGCTGGCGGCGGCGCTGAAGCTGATCGGGCCGCACCGCAGCGTGTCCACGCTGAGCCTGCGCGAAGTGACCCGCGAAGCCGGCATCGCCCCGAACAGCTTCTATCGCCAGTTCCGCGACATGGACGAACTGGCGGTGGCGCTGATCGACCTGGCCGGCAGTTCGCTGCGCACCATCATCGGCCAGGCGCGGCAGCGCGCGGCCGGCAGCAACCGCAGCGTCATCCTCAGTTCGGTGGAAACCTTCATGGAGCAGCTGCGCGCCGACGACAAGCTGCTGCACGTGCTGCTGCGCGAAGGCACGGTGGGCTCGGACGCGTTCAAGCATGCGGTGGACCGCGAGCTGAACTACTTCGAGGAAGAACTGCGCGTGGACCTGATCCGCCTGGCCGCGATCGACAACGCGCCGCTGCACGAACCGGCGCTGGTGTCCAAGGCGATCACCCGGCTGGTGTTCGCGATGGGCGCCACCGCGATGGACCTGCCGCCGGAAAAAGACCCGGAACTGATCCGCCAGATCAGCGCGATGCTGCGCATGATCATCCTCGGCTCGCGCACGATCGCCGCCAGCTGAGCGGCACGGCCCGATTGCCGGCGCGCCTGCAGGCAACCGCCGCACGGTAGATCCAGGGCCAAATCTGCCTAATTCGTGAACAGCGCAACTGGGCGCCGCCGCGCGCGCACGCGCGCATGGTCCCGGATCGCGCCCGCATCTCACATGCCGCCGACAGGATCTTGGCCGCACCTTTACCCGCGTTTGCGCACCCTCGCAGGGACATCCCCACGACGAGGCATGCCCATGGCCGTTCCGAACTATCCCTCCCCTCCCTTCAAGCCGCAGCAGCAGTCGTTCCCCGGGCTGACCGACAAGATGGACCCGAAGCCGGACCATGGCGAGGACAGCTACGTCGGCCACGGCCTGCTGCAGGGCAAACGCACGCTGATCACCGGCGGCGACAGCGGCATCGGCGCCGCGGTGGCGATCGCCTATGCGCGCGAAGGCGCCGACGTGGCCATCGCCTACCTGCCCAGCGAGCAGCACGATGCCGAACGCATCGGCCAGTTGCTGGAGACGGCGGGGGTACGCGTGCTGCTGCAGCCCTGCGACATCAGCGACCGCGCGCAGGCGCAGACCCTGATCGAGACCGTGACCGGCACCTTCGGCGGGCTCGACGTGCTGGTCAACAACGCCGCCTACCAGCGCTATTTCCACAGCTTCGACGAGATCACCCTGGACGAGTGGGAAAAGACCTTCGCCACCAACGTGCACGCGGCCTTCAACCTGGTGCGCCTGGCCGTGCCGCACATGCCCGAGGGCGGTTCGATCATCAACACCGCCTCGGTCAATTCGAAGAAGCCGACGCCCAACATCCTGCCCTACTCCACCACCAAGGGCGCAGTGGCGAACATGACCATCGGCCTGGCCGGGCTGCTCGCGGACAAGAAGATCCGGGTCAACGCGGTGCTGCCCGGCCCGATCTGGACGCCGTTCATCCCCGCCGGAATGGATGCGGAGGAGGTGAAGGAATTCGGATCGCAGACCGCGTTCGGCCGGCCCGGACAGCCGGTGGAACTGGCATCGACCTATGTGCTGCTCGCCAGCGATACGTCCAGCTATACGTCCGGTGCGTTGATCACGATCGCGGGCGGGGCGGCGACGCTTTAGGCCGGGATTCGGGATTGGAGAATCGTAGAAGCCGGCGCCCACTGTGGCGCCAGCTTCAGTCTGCCGCGAGCAGGCGTGGAATCTGTACCGCGATCTCGCGCGCCAGCGGCCCCAGCGGGCCGATCTGTCGCGCCAGCAGCGTGCCGGCGCGCGCGTGCAGGTGCACGCCCCACACCGCCGCCTGCGTGCTGCTGGCGCCGCGCGCCTGCAAGCCGCAGATGATGCCGGCCAGCACGTCGCCGGAACCGGAGGTGCCCAGGCATGGGCTGCCGCCGCGATGCACCCAGTGCGCGCCGTCGGGCGCGGCGATCACCGTGGTTGCCGACTTCAGCACCACCACCGCGCCGCTGTGCCGCGCGTGACGCAGCGCGATCGCCGCCGGGTCCGCCGCGATGCGTTCGATCGGCATGCCGCTCAATGCCGCCATCTCGCCATGGTGCGGGGTCAGCACGATGCGCCCCGGATCGGCCATGCCGTGGGTATCGACCAGCGCACCGGCATCGAGCACCACGCCACAGCGCGTGTCCTGCAGCAGCCGCGCGATCTGCTTGCGCAGCGCTGGGCGGGTCCGCATGCCGGGGCCGATCAGCACCGCATCGGCGCGCGCCGCATCGCGCTGCAGCGGTTGTCCGCCGATGCGCAGTTCGCCGTCGGCGCCAACCGGCAACGCCACTACGCGCGCCTCGGGCAAGGCGATCGCCATCGCCGTGGCCACCGGATGCGCGGTGGCCACCTGCAGCTTGCCGGCGCCTGCGCGCAATGCCGCCTCCGCCGACAGCAAGGCCGCGCCGGGAATTTCGCAGCTGCCGCCGATCACCAGCACGCGCCCGCGCTGCTCCTTGTCGGCGACACCCGCCGCGCTGGGCAACGGCCAGCGCCGCAGCAGCGTCGCGGTCACCGGGGTCGCTCTTATCGGGGTGACACGCGCCTGGGTCACCGCGGCCCGCCCGGCTGGTCGGCGGCGGTGGTCACCGGCACCTCGAACGGCACCGCATTGGCCTGGACCAGGCCGAAGCGCGGCCCGCCCTCGGCATCGCCGAAACCGTATTCGGTGACGCTGCAGTTGGGCACATCGCCGCGCCGGTCGATCTCCAGGATCGCCGCCTCGTCGAAGCGCTCGAGCAGGTAGCGCATGCAATTGACGATGACCTGGTGGGCGACGATCAACACGCGCTCGCCGGCATGGTCGCGGCGCAGTTCCTCCACCACGCTGCGCAGGCGCAGGATCACGTCGCACCAGCTTTCGCCGCCGGGCGGGCGGAAATAGAACTTGCCGACCGAGGCGCGCTGTTCGGCCAGTTCCGGGAAACGGCTGGCGATGCCGTGCCGGGTATAGCGGTCCAGAATGCCGAACTCCTTCTCGCGCAGGCGCTCGTCCAGCACCAGCGCGTGCGCCTGCACGCCCAGTTCCTCACCGATCGCCGCGCAGGTCTGTTGCGCGCGCAGGAACGGCGACGTCAGCAGCACCTTCGGCCGCGCCGCCGCCGGCAACGCGGCAAACCAGCGGCCGAGCCGCTGCGACTGCTCAAGGCCCAGCTCCGACAGCGGCGTGTCGGCATCGCGGGTGGCGACGTCGATCAGCTCCTGCCCCGAGGCTTCGGCGATATCGCGGGCGACATTGCCCGCGCTCTGTCCGTGTCGCACCAGCCACAAGCGCTGCGGCCAGTCGGCGTGATCGAGTTTCGGCACACGGGTCTCCTGCGATGGGGTCCACACGGAGCCTCGCGTGGCGGCCGTGAACGCACGGTCGCCGTGCCGGCCGGCTGTGCCGCGCAGGCATCGCATTCAGTGTTCTCACCGCGGCGTGGATGCCTCTCTCGCGCTGCGTTCACCCTGCATTGAATCGTCACTAACGCACGGCGGTCTAGCTTGGTTCGCACAGGGGAGACGCCGCATCGCGGCACGACGAAGACTCTCCGCACACGCAATCGACCGACACCTTGGAGCGACGTTCATGACCCGAAGCAATACCGAGCGCCTGTTGAAGTGGCTGCAGGACGCCTACGCGATGGAGCAGGAAGCCAACACCATGCTGACCGCCACTGCCGGACGCCTGGAGCACTATCCGCAGCTGAAGGCACGCATCGAGCAGCACATCACCGAAACCAAGGGCCAGTCCGAGCAGGTCAAGCGCTGCATCGAACTGCTCGGCGGCTCCACGCCCGCCATCAAGGGTGCGGTGGCCAGCGTGATGGCGACGGTGCACGCGGCCGGCAATTCGATGATGAGCGACGAAGTGGCCAAGAGCCTCGGCATCAGCTACGCATTCGAACACCTGGAGGTCGCCAGCTACCGCGCGCTGGTAATCGCTGCCAAGCAAGCCGACCAGCCGCAGATCGCCGACATCTGCGCCGCCATCCTCGACCAGGAAATCGCCATGGCCGAGTGGCTGATCGAACACCAGGAGGCGACGGTTCTCGCCTTCCTGGAACGCGAACGCACCGAAGGCCAGACGGCCAAGCGTTGAGTCCGCGCTCCTCCCCGCACCATCCATCCCAACCACGGAGATCCATCGACATGGCTATCAAGACCATCGACGACCTGTTCCTGCACGAACTTTCCGACATCTACAGCGCGGAAAAGCAACTGACCAAGGCGCTGCCGAAACTGGCCCGCGCTTCCACCAATCCGGCCCTGCGCGCGGCCTTCGAAGCCCACCTGGAAGAGACCCAGGGCCAGATCGAACGCATCGACCAGATCGTGGAAAAATTCGAACTGCGCCTGAAGCGCATCAAGTGCGCGGCGATGGAGGGCCTGGTGGAGGAAGGCAAGGAAGTGATCGAATCGATCGAGGCCGGTCCGGTGCGCGATGCGGCGCTGATCGGCGGCGCGCAGAAAGTGGAGCACTACGAGATCGCGTCCTACGGCACGCTGGCCGCGATGGCCAAGCAGTTGGGCAAGACCGACGCGCTCAAGCTGCTGCTGGAAACGCTGGAAGAGGAAAAGTCCACCGACGAGAAGCTGACCATGCTCGCCGAGCAGGGCGGCAACCAGGAAGCCGCGCAGAAGCGCAAGGCGGCCTGACCGCACGACCGCGGCGCCGATTGCCGGCGCCGCGGCTTTTTATACCCAGACGCGCCCACTGGCCACGACGCCTGATCGCCAGGTCGTCGTGGCTTTGCCGTGGGCGCACCCCAGGAGATTTTCATGTTCATGCACAACAAGCGGTTGATGTACACGGTGCACGTGGCCAAGCCGGATCCGGCCCTGGCGTCGCTGATGCTCGAGCAGTTCGGCGGCCCGCAAGGCGAGCTGGCCGCCGCCATGCGCTATTTCACCCAGGCCATCGGCGAGGTCGATCCGGGCCGCAAGGACCTGCTGTACGACATCGCCACCGAGGAACTGAGCCATCTGGAGATCATCGGTTCGATCATCGCCATGCTCAACCAGGGACCCAAGGCGGTGCTGTCCGAAGGCATGGTCGAAGCCGAGGAGATGCGCACCCTGACCAGGAACAACAACACCAGCCAGACCCAGCAGATCCTGTACGGCGGCGGCCCGGCGCTGGTGAACTCCAGCGGCGTGCCGTGGAGTGCGGCGTATGTGGATTCCATCGGCGAACCCACCGCCGACCTGCGCTCCAATATCGCCGCCGAGGCACGCGCGAAGATCGTCTACGAGCGCCTGATCAACGTCACCGACGATCCGGGCATCGTCGATGCCTTGAAGTTCCTGATGACCCGCGAGGTGGCGCACCAGAAGTCGTTCGAGAAGGCGCTGTACGCGATCGAGCCGAACTTCCCGCCGGGCAAGCTGCCGGGCGAGCCGATGTTCACCGACACGTTCTACGACATGTCGCAGGGCGACGGCGACATCAACGGTCCGTGGAACAGCGGCAGCCAGTGGCAGAAGGTGTCCGACCGCAACCGCCAGGCGGCCGTGGACGGCGGCAGCGGCGTGCCGAGCGTCGGCCTGAGTCCGGCCGAGGAAAGCGCGCTGCAGGCGCTGGCGGCACGCACTATGTCGCAGCAGGACAGCGATCCGACCACCGGCGCCGACCTGGGTGCCGGCCCGGGCGCGGGCTCGACCAAGGGCGACATCAAGCTGTGATCGCGCGGTCCGCGGCAATGTGTTCTTCGCGGCGGTAGATTCGCCAGGACGCGCCAGGCCACGCCTGCGGTGTGCGCATTTGTAGGAGCGACTTCAGTCGCGACAGGCACTGTCGATAGCACCCTGTCGCGACTGAAGTCGCTCCTACAATATTCAACATCATCGGAGTCGAAGCTGTTTCCGAGTCGATACGCCAGCTCGCTCGAGTCGGCTATGCGCGCGTGGCGCACTCCAGCAGCATAAAAATACGCCGTCGCCTCGGAACGTAGCGGGCCCGGCAGCGACGCCCGCTCAATCGCCGGTTTGCGTATGCGGCGCATGCACCGGTTTGGATTGCGGCGAATCCTTCTGCCGCAGCCAGATGGTCAGCACCACCAGCGCGAACACGGCCAGGAACTCGCTCTGCCAGTTCTGCATCGACTCGAACCAGAACTGCGCGCCGGTCGCGTGCTCGAAAAGCGAGATCCCCGGCAGCCGTTGCATCGCCCGCTCGGCCAGTTCGTGCCGCCAGCTGCCGAGCGCATGCAGCACGAAACTGGTCAGGAACAGCAGGCCGAATGCCAGCGCCAGCGAGCGCTCGTAGAGCTTCAGCCAGAGCCCGCCGGCACGCACCGGCCACGGCGTGGTACCAGGCGCGATGGTCTCGTGCTCCTCGTCCGGCGGCAGCGGCCGCGATTCGGCCGAACCCCACTGGCGCAGCTTCACCGTGAGCAGCACATACATGCCCATCTGCAGGAATTCGCTTTCCCAGTTCTCGAACAGCGCACCGACGAAATGGCCGCTGTGCAGGTACTCCCAGAACATCAGCGGCGCCAGGCCCTGCTGGCGCAGTTCGTCGTTATAGGCGAGATGGCCGCTGAGCGCCTGGCCGCCGATGAACAGCAGGGTCAGGCCCAACAACACCAGCGACAAGCCGTTGCGTTTAAGGAACATGCGTGGACGTCTCCTCCTGCACCGCCCCAGTGGCGGTCGCCTTGGTCGGCGGCGACTATGCCCAGGGCCAAGGAAAGGCCGGATGAAGAAGAAGCTGTTGCGTCGCGCGCATCGGACGCGCCGGATGCCGCAGCGTCGCGGCGACACCACCGGCCGTGCACTGCGCCGGCGCGCCGCGGGTCTTCACTCCGGCTTGTCCACCCCACGCACTAAGGTGCGGGCGTGCGCACTGCGAGAAACCGATGAGACGCTTCGTGCAGGCTTTCAGCATCGAGGACGACCTGCCCGCGCGGCTGGAGCCGCCGCTGCGCCAGGCCCTTGCGGCTTACCCGGACCACTACAACCTGGGCAAGGGCGACGTCGCGTCCGCGCTCCTGTGCCACGACGGCACGGCGCAGGTGCAGCGCCTGCAATGGGGCATCGTGCCGCGCTGGTCGAAGACGCCGGACACGCCGTACACCACCGTCACCGCGCGGCTGGAACGCGCCGCGCGCAGCCGCATCTTCGCCGCGCCGTGGAAGAGCCAGCACTGCGTGATTCCGCTGTCCGGGTACTACAAGTGGGACCGCAGCCGCAAACCGGCGCAGCCCTATTACATTCACCATGCGCAAGGCGAGGTGCTGCTGGCGGCGGGGCTGTGGGAACGCTGGGACCGCGGAGAGCCGGCGCTGCTCAGCTTCAGCGTGCTGACCCATGCCAACGCCGCGATTCCGCCGCCGCTGACCGCGGACGGGCCGATCTTCCTGAGCGGCGACCGCTGGCGCAGCTGGCTGCGCGGGCCGCGGCTGTTTCCCACCGCGTTTCTGGCACGCGCACCGCAGCCGCCGCTGCTGGCCTATCCGGTTTCGTCGGCCTACCAGCGCCGCGAGCGCAACGACTACACCTTGCTGGAACCGGTGGATGCCGATGCACCCGGGCGTGGCGATGATGCCGAAGTGGACGAGGAAGAAGACGACGAAGGCGAGTGACACGTGCACCGGCGCGGTCGCGTCACGCGCGCGACCGTCACCAGGCGAAACCGGCGACGAACAGCTTCTGGTCGGTCGGGCCGCGATCGCAGCCGGCCGAGGCGATCACATGGCCGGCCTCCAGCGTGCCCCCGATCGCGCGCACGGCCTGCGCCTCGCGGATGCACTCCGGCCTCGCGCTGCCGCGCAGCGGCGGTCGCGGATCCGGGCGGATGTGCTCAACCAGCACGATGCGGCTGCCGCGATTGAACGGCTCGATGCGCACCTCGCCGTGTCGGTCTGGACTGAACCCGCACGGCGCCGGGATCGCCAACGCCAGCAGTTCGGTCTCGCCGCGCAGCAGTGCGCAGTGGCCGCCGCGCTCGCCCAACTGCATGTCGCCACCGGCGAACGCGACCTGGGTGAGCAGCGGCGCGGCAGCGGATGCGGGCGTGTCCTGCGCAGCGGCGACGGAACTGGGCACGGCGAGTACGGCAGCGAGCACGGCACGAAGATGCATCCGGGCGAGTCTTCCTTGAACGGGGCGGCGCAGTGTGGCAGATGCGACCACGGAGTCGCCAGCCACGCCGCGCAGCTGGATGGCACAACGCAACGCGTGGGCCGCATGAGCACCGCTGCCGCCCTTACTGCAATGCGCTCGGACTGGCGCGGCGCAACCCCATGTAGAAGCGGCTTCAGCCGCGACAGACTCCCTCGACAACGCCGCGTCGCGACTGAAGTCGCTCCCACACGTAGTGGCGTCGCCTTGATCGGGTTGCGCTGGAGCGCCACGTCTCGCTCGCGGCGTGACATGACATCGCCGCGAGCGCACCGCGATGCCGCGGCCGCCGACAGCGGCCAACGCAGAAACGAAGACGCCGATGCGCTAAGGCATCGGCGTCGTCATCGGCAATGGCGTCCGTTACGGACGCCCGTGGCGCTGGCTCAGAACTCTTCCCACTCCGAACTTTCCGCCAGCGCGCCGCCGGGCTTGCTCCGCGCCAGCGGGCGTGCAGCCGGCGCCGGCGCCTTCTTGACCGGCGCGCGTGCGGCGGCGACCGGACGGACCGCGGCCTGGGTCGCCACCGGCCTGGGCGCGACCGCGGCCACCGGCCTGGCGGCGCCGGCAAGGCGGAACACCGCCACCGCACGGGTCAGGTCCGAGGCCTGGTCTTCCATGCTCTTCGCCGCCGCGGTGGCTTCCTCCACCAATGCCGCGTTCTGCTGCGTGGTCTCGTCCAGCTGCATCACCGTCTTGCTGACCTGCTCGATGCCCGAACTCTGCTCGGCGCTGGCCGCGGAGATCTCGGCCATGATGTCGGTGACCCGCTTCACCGAGGTCACCACCTCGGCCATGGTGGTGCCGGCACGCGCGACCAGGGTCGAGCCCTGCTCCACTTCCTGCACCGAGTCGGAGATCAGCGTCTTGATTTCCTTGGCCGCCGCCGCCGAGCGCTGCGCCAGCGAGCGCACTTCCGAGGCGACCACGGCGAAGCCGCGGCCCTGCTCGCCGGCACGCGCGGCTTCCACCGCGGCGTTCAACGCCAGGATATTGGTCTGGAAGGCGATGCCGTCGATGACGCCGATGATGTCGGCGATGCGCGCGGAGGCGGCGCTGATCGACGCCATCGTGGTGACCACGTCCTCGACCACGCGGCCGCCGCTCTCGGCCACTTCGCCGGCGCCCAGCACCAGCTGGTTGGCCTGGCGCGCGCTGTCGGCGTTCTGCTTGACCGTGGAGGTCAGCTCTTCCATCGACGCGGCGGTTTCTTCCAGGCTCGCCGCCTGCTGCTCGGTGCGCACCGACAGGTCGCTGTTGCCGCTGGCGATCTCGCCGGCGGCGGTGTTGATCGATTCGGCCGAGCGCTGGATGCCTTGCACGATCGTGGTCAGCTGCTCGGCGGTGCGGTTGGCGGCCTCGGCCAGCTGGCCGAAGGCGCCCTCGTAGCGCACGTCCACGCGCTGCGACAGATCGCCGTCGGCGATCGCGCCCATGATCCGGCCCACGTCGGCCAGGCCGCTTTCGGCCTGCCGCATCAGCCGGTTCAGCGCTTCCACCATTTCCTTGAACGCGAACTGGTAGCGCGCCTCGTCGCCGCGCGCGGAGAAATCGCCGCGCGCCGCCGCATCGGCCAGGCGCGCGATGTCGCCGTTGATCGCCGACAGATTGCTCTTCACCGCATCCAGCGCTTCGTGCAGCGCGGCGCGCTGGCCCGGCAGGCGGCGCATGTCGCGGCGCAGATCGCCGCGGCCGTACTCGCCCATGATCGTCATCGCCTCGATGATCGCGTCCAGGTGTTCGAACAGCGCGGTGTTCATGCCGCGCGCCAGGGTGCCGTAATCGCCGGGGAAATCCTCCGGCATGCGGTGGCTGATGTCGTCGCCCTGCTGCAGCTGCACCAGGGTCTGCATCTCGCCGTTGAAGCGCTGCAGCTGGGTCTGCATCTGCTGCATGCTGGTCATCAGCTGCCCGGTCTCGTCGCGCGATTCCACCTTGATCGTGTTGTCGAAACGGCCCGAGGCGATGGCCTCCGCGGTGCGCGTGGCGGCGCGCAGCGGGGTGACGATGGCGCTGGCGATCAGCCAGCACAGCCCGACCACCAGACCGACCAGGGCTGCGCCGATCACGGTCAGGATCTTGGTGAAGCCCAGCGCCTCGACCTGGATGTCCTCGGCGTACACGCCCATCACCAGCACCCAGTTCCACTGCGGGTACAGCTTGGCGTAACTGATCTTCGGCAGCTGCTCTTTCTTGCCCGGCTTGGGCGCGCTGTAGTAGCTGAAGCCGTCGCCGCTGGTCACCGCCTTGCGGATGTCGCGGTACACGTATTCGCCGGCATCGCTCTTGTAGTCGCTCATGTCGGTGCCGACCTTGCGCTTGGGATGCATCAGGATGCGCATCTGCGGGTCGAGCATGAAGAAGTAGTCCACGCCGCCGTTGGTCTTCATGTCGGCCAGCGCCGACTTGGCCGCTTCCTGGGCCTGCGCCTCGGTGAGTTCGCCGCGCTTGGCCTTGGCCGCATAGTGTTCGATGACGCTCATGCCCATGTCGATCTGGGTCTTCACGGTCTGCTTGCGCGCATCCACCAGGTCCAGGTACTGCAGACGCGCGGCGGCGACGGCGAGCAGGATCACGCCGATGGCGAGCAGGGTGCACAGCACCACGAACTTGCGCGTCATCGGCAGGTTGGCGATGCGACGACGCAGGAAATGGACGGGATTCATAGCGATCCTGAGGGCGATGCCGGTGATGTATATCCACCGATATCGGCCGCGATCGCCGCAAACTTGACGCCTGGCAGTGCAGGAAACTGAAGGCGTTGTGATCGAATCGCCGGTTTTCGCGCTGCCGCGGCGGTGAACCTCCGCATTCAGGTCCGAGCGGTGCGAAGACTGCAACCGCTTTCAGGCAACCTGTGCAACGCGCAGACGTTGCGCCACGTCTGCATCGGCATCGACATCGCCATCGCCATGCCACACCAACCGATGGAAATCGAAGCCGGATTGCAGGCGCGGCTTCACCACGTTGAAATAGGGCGAGACGTCGAAGTCGCGCGGCAGGTAGAGGCTGTAATGACGGTTGTGCAGGATCTCCGCATCCTGCGCGTCGGACACCGGCACGCTGCCGATCTCCGGCAGGATCGGATAGCGGATCGCGCCGAAGGCCTGCGCCAGCAGCGTCGAGCAGATCGCCTTGGTCGGCTCGCCGCTGCCCAGTTCCAGGAAGCGGCGCTTCACCGACGACGGCAGCGGCGGGGTGCGGATCAGGTAGCGCGCCAGGTCGAAGATGTTCTTCAGGTCGTAGCTGTTGCCGACGCGGCTGACCATGTAGTCGACGACCGCATCGATCTCGTCGGCGCCCAGTCCCACCGGGCGGCAGATGCGCGTGTGCAGGCCGGCGAATTCGCTCAGCCCGACCACGCGCACGCCGACGTTGATGTCCACGTCGCAGAAGGTCGGCGCGTCCGCGTCGGCCGCCGTTCCCAGGTGATCGCCGATGTACAGCGCGGCGTGCGACCAGGTGGACTGGCTCAGGTACTTGATCGCGGTGGAGAAGCGGCTGTTGCCCTCGACCAGCAGCACGTCGCCCTTGCGCAAGGTCGCCTGCAGCAGCTGCGGCGGACTGGTCGGCAGTTCCGAGCGGTGCCGGCGCGGCTTGGACAGGAACTTGGCCAGGTGACGACCCAGCAGGCGTGGCAAGGACAGCATGCGCGTTCCCTCATGGACAGCCCGATCCGGGCGGCGAAAGCGACTTCGCTTCACCATGATGGCGGCGCTGCGCGGGAATTCTTTAGCGCTGCCCGGCCGGCCGCGCCTCCTTCTGCCGGCGGGACCATGGCCCGTTTTCGAGGGAAGGTGCCCCGCAGGGGCGGATGAGGGTACGGGCGAAGCCTCGCGCGCCCAAACTCAGCGAGGCGCTTCGCGCCGTACCCTCACCCCAACCCCTCTCCCGATGGGAGAGGGGCTAGAGCCGTTCCCTTCTCCCATCGGGAGAAGGTGCCCCGAAGGGGCGGATGAGGGTACGGGCGCAGCCTCGTGCACCCAAACTCCGCGAGACGCTTCGCGCCGGACCCTCACCCCAACCCCTCTCCCGATGGGAGAGGGGCTAGGGCTGCTCCCTTCTCCCGGCGGGAGAAGGTGGCCCGCAGGGCCGGATGAGGGTACGGGCGCAGCCTCGTGCACCCAAACTCCGCGAGGCGCTTTCGCGCCGGACCCTCACCCCAACCCCTCTCCCGGGGGAGAGGGGCTCCAAGCGCCGTCAGTCGCCGCGACCGACCACCAGTCGCACTTCGACGCGGCGGTTCGGCAGCAGGCATTCCAGCAGCGCCGCGCGCGGCTTCACGCCGGCGCACTGCTGCACCTGCTGGCTGTCGCCACGGTATTCGTAGCGGATGCGGTCGGCGGCGACGCCGCGGCCGATCAGCAGCTCGCGCACGGTGCGCGCGCGGCGCTCGGACAGGCCCTGGTTGTAGTCGTGGCCACGGCCGTCCATGCGGTCGGCATGGCCGACCAGCTCCACCTTCTGCAAGCTCAGCTTCTCTTCGGCGATGCGTGCCAGCGCGCGATCCAGGCTTTCCAGCGAGTGGGTGCGGATGTCCTTGTAGCCGTCGCGGTCGAATTCGAACAGCACGTTGGCCACCAGCGGAATCGGCGCCGCCGCCGGCGTGTCCGCCTGCTTCGGCCCGTCGCACTGCCGTGCCAGCGCCTCGGCGTCGTTGACCAGGTCCTCGGCGATCTGGATGTACGGCTTGGAATGGCGCCATTGCTGCTGGTTGAACTCGTTGCCTGCATGCACCAGCTCGACCTCGCCGCAGGCCGCCGCCTGCTGCGCGCAGCTGAAACCGGCGCTGCCGTGCAGCGCGCGCAGGCGCTGCCACAGGTCGTCGCGCAGGTACTTGGCGTCGTTGACCAGCGGGGTCTCGGTCGGGATCGTCGCGGCGCCCTGCTCCATCAGCTGCACCAGCTTCTCCGACTCGCTCAGCGCGCCTTGCGGGAACGCGCTGCGGTCGTTGCGGGTGTATTCGTGGAAGGACACGTCGAGCCAGCATTGCGCCTTGGACAAGGCGTAGTCGCGCACCGGGCGGCCGCCGTCGTTGAGCGCCTGGATGCGGTCCTGCACGGATTGGTAGCCGTGCAGGTCGGCGGCGATGGCGGCGTCGCTGATGCGTTGCTGCTGCGGCAACAGCTGGGTCTGGGCGTTGCCGGCGGCACAGGCGCCGAGCAGCAAGGCGGCGGCGACGGTGCGGGACAGGACGAAGCGGGGTTGGGTCGTGGTCATCATGGATTCCTCAGCGCGCCGGGTCGCGGTAACGGACCGGATCCCGGCGGAACAGGTCTTCGTCGAATTTGAAGCGCAGGCGCAGGAACACGCCCTGCTGGGTGTACTCGTAACCGGACAGGTCGCGGTCGGCGGTGTAGCCGGACCAGTTGTAGCCGGCCGACAGCCACAGGTTCTGGCGCAGCAGCCGGCCCACTTCCATGCCGTAGGCGTATTGGTTGGAACCGCTCTGGCCACGGAAGGTGGAGCCGAGCACGCCGATGTCCCAGTTCTCGGTGATGTCGTAGACCACGCGCCCGGACACCAGCACCGCATGGAAGCGGCTGTCCACGCGGCCGCCGTCGGCATAGGCGAAACGGTCCTGCTGCCACTTGCCGGCCACGTGCGCGGTCAGCCACCACGGCCGCGACGGATGCCAGTCGGCATGGGTGGAGACGATGTGCGCGCGGCTGCTGATGTCCTGGCTGCTGCCGTCCACCGCCTGCCCGTCGAGCAGGGTCAGTCCGCTCTCGTCGCGCTCCAGCTTGTACTCGTAGCGGGCCAGCGCGTTGATCCGGTTGGTGTCGGTATCGCGGTAGGCCACGCCCAGCTGGAAGCGGTTCTGCAGCACGTCGCCGCGCGCGGCGTAGTTGGTCTGCAGCAGGTAGTTGCGGCCGAGCAGGGTCCAGTCGCGGCTGAGCTTGCGCGCCAGCATGAACTGCACCAGCGTGGTGTCGAAGGCCTCGTCGGTCGCGGTCTGGGCGACGTCGCCGCTGATGCGGTACTCCACCCGCACCGAGCCGCGCCACAGCGGGTTGACGCCGTAGTCCAGCGCCAGCGCCAGGCCGGTGGCATCGCCGGTGTTGCCGTCGTACACCTTCACGTGTTCGGCCGAGCTGCTCAGGCGCACGCCCTCGCGCACGTCCCAGGTATTGCGGATGCCGGAGGCGGCCTGCACGTCGCGGCCGCTGATCGCATCGCGCATGCGGTACTCGGAGAACGCCTGGGTGTCGCGCACGTAGCTGCTGTCGATACCGAACACCAGCGCATCGGCCTCGCGGTCGGTGGTGGTGATGCCGTAAGCGCTGGTCAGGCCGGTCTGCTTCTCGTAGCGGCCGTACAGGCGGCTGCGTTCCAGCACCTGGTAATCGACGCCGGCGGCGATGCGGTTGCGGTCTTCGCCGGACACGCTCTGCTCGTACTCGGCGCCCAGCGACAGCTTGGCGCCGACGCGGTAGCCGGCGCCGATGCGCGCGCTATCCGATTCCAGGCGGGTGCCGATCGGCAGGTCGCTGGCGGTGCCGGTGACGGCGCTGCTGGAGCCGATCACCGGCAGGCCGGTCAACGGATCCAGCGGCTGCTGGCCGTAGCCGAGCGCGCCGCCGCCGGAGCCGGTGGCGAAGCCGCCGGTCAGACCACCCGTGTTGCCGTAGCCCAGGCCCGAGGACCACGGCGAGTACGCGCCGACGGTCTCGCGGATCGAACGCACACCGACGTCCAGGGTGAGCCTTTCGGTGGCGCCGACGCGCACGCCGGCACCGCCGGCATCGCGCTTGCCGCCGTCCGGGTTGCGGTCCTCGCTGCGCAGGCCTTCGGCATACAGGTCCACGCGCTCGGTCAGGTGGTAGTCGACCTTGGCGTTGTACTCGCCGCGCCCGCCGAACAGCGGCGAGGCCGGGTTGTTGAACGCCGGATCGGTACGCGCGGCGAACAGGTTGGCGTCGAGCTTGTCGCCGTCGTGGCCGAACTCCACGCGCCACGCATCGCCTTCGACGCGGCCGCTGAGGTCCTGCAGCCCCGGGGTGGCGACCTGGTTGATCGAGTTGGTGTTGATCTCGCTCTGGGTGCGCGCGAACTCCACCGCCATCGCGGTATTCGGGCCGAAGCGGTAGCCGGCGTTGACGCTGCCCATGCGGAATTCGGCGAACGGGTTGCGGTCGTCCACCACCGCGCCGCCGACTTCCAGTGCATCGGTCAGCCGCAGCTGGCCGTCGGCGCCGTAGACCCAGAAGCGCTCGGTGCCCTGGTCGAGTTCGTAGGTGATGCGCAGCGACACCGGATTGAGGTCGCTGTCGAACGAGGCCAGGAACTGGTTGAGCAGGATGCGCCCCGAGAACGGCTCGAAGCTGTAGTCCACCAACCGCGCCAGCGGCTGCACCGAGACGATCCGCGAGGGCTGGTTGCGGTCGCGCACGACCACTTCCACCCGCTCGCTGCCTTCCAGCACCGCGTTGTTGCGCAGTGCGTACGGGCCGCTGCCCTGGCTGGCGAATTCTTCGATCACCTGGCGCAGCGAGTCCTGGATGGCGAACACGTTGGAGCGCACGCGTGCGTTCTCGTAGTGCCAGCCCAGGCCGGTGGCGGTGCGGTTGTAGGTGCCGAGGCTGCGCTGCGGCATGCTGCTGCGCGCGCCGACGCCGGTCGCGGTGGCCAGCGTGTCGCCGGTCTGGAAATCGCCGTACAGCAGATAGCTGCGGCGGTTGTCCACGCGCACGTACAGGCGCTCGGCCGAGCGCGCGTCGAAGCCGCGCAGCGAGGAGTCGCCGTACACCGGATAGAACTCTTCCGGCTGGATGTCGCGCAGCAGCCGGCCGCGCACGTCCTTGTCCGAATCGTAGGCGGCGGTGAGCAAGTATTCGCCCTTGATCCGGCCCTTGACGAAGAACGCGGTGCGCGCGGCAGCGTTGGCCTTGCCGTTGTTGAATTGCTTTTCCCAGCGGCGGATATCGCGTTCGAACACGTCGTCGTGATCGACCGGCGCGATCAGCCCGCTGTTGTCGCGGCGGCCGAAGTTGACCACACCCTCAATCAGGCCGGTGGCGATCATCTCGCGCATCTCCGGCACGAACCCGATCGTGCCTTCGGCGCTGTGGCCGCCGGCGCTGACCCGCAGCACCACGTCCTGCGGCTGGTCCGGCGCGAGCAGGTCGAACTCGGCCACGCCGTCGCGCACCGGCAGCTGCACGCCCGGGGTGACCTTGTCGGCATCGGCCGCGCCCGGCCCCAGTTCGTCGGTGCGCGAGCCCGGCAGCAGGATGCGGCCGCCGGTGTGTTCGACGGTGGCGAAGTGCTCGCCCTGCAACGGCTTGCCGGCGTCGTCGAGCAGGCGCACGGTCACGTGCACCGGCGTCTGGCCGTCGGCCGGCGCGCCATCGCGGTCGACCTCCACCTGCACCTGGTCCATGCCCTGCGCGGCGTGCGCGTCGAGCGTGCCGCGCGGCGCCAGCGTCTGCGCGGCGGCATCGGCGCTGCTCGGCGTGCGCGGGTACAGCGTGCCGGCCTCGCCCAGCACCGGCGTGAAGCGGCTGCTGCCGACCGTCTGCTGGGCCAGCGCCGGCAGCGCGGCCAGGGCGCAGGCGAGCAGGGTCAGCCGCGGCAGGCGGCGCGTCGTGACGGGCCGGCTCATGGCTGCACCTCCGCAGGAACGGTGACATCGGGCGGTGGGGTGCCGCGCGGCTTGACGATCGGCGCTTGCGCCGGGCTGTCGGTGCCCTGCTGCGGCGCGCGCAGCGGCTTGCTGCTGAAGCGCAGCGGCGCATGGCCGGTTTCGGTTTCCGGCGCGCGCACCTCGCCTTGCGTGCGGCGCGCCTTGACCTGCTCGATCACCGGGTTGGAACAGCTGCCCTCGACGAAGTCGGCGCGATGCAGTTCGCCGTTCTTGAGATCGATGAACAGGCTGTCGGCATCGCCGAGGTTGCGGTTGCTGCTGGTGGTCAGGCGCGAGCCGACCGGCAGCGTGCTGGCATCGACCTTCAGCGTGTGGCTCTGCGGCGGCAGGCCGCAGTAGCTGTACTTGCCTTCCGAGTCGCTGATCACCCAGGTGCCGTCCTCGAAGTACAGGCGCACGCCGGGAATGCCGAGCTCTTCGCGGTCCTGCACGTGGTTGACGTTGCAATCCACGAACACCTTGCCCAGCACGCAGCCCTCCTCGGTGAACACGCCGCCGCTGACGCGCACGCGGTACTGCGCCTGGTTGGACGGCAACGAACCGGAACGTGGTTGCAGCGAGACCGGATCGATGCAGCCGCCGGCGATCGAGCAGCCGTGCGCCTGCGCGCGGTTGATGCCGTCGCCCTGCTGCGCGCCGACGCCGATGCGCACCCGGTAGGTCAGCGCGATCTGCTGGCCGACCTGGATCGGACCGGTGGCGAAGCCCAGGGTCGGGCCGGGCTTGCCCAGCGGCTCGGCCACGGCCACGCCGTTGGCGCGCGCGGTGCCGTCGATGTAGGTGAAGCCGCGCGGCAGGCGATCGACCACGTTCACCGTCTGCAGCGGGCTGCCGGCGGTCTGGCGGATGGTGATGGTGTATTGCACGGTATCGCCCACTTCGGCGGTCTGGCGGTCGCCGGTCTTGGTGATGGCCAGGCCGGTGGCCACCGCGGTGTCCAGCGGAATGTGGTTGTGCACGATGCCGGCGGTGGCCGACCCGGCGAACAGCCGCAGGTAGTACTGGGTCGCAGTGCCGACCGGACCGGTCGGCGCCAGCGCGTTGGGCTGCACCTGGTAGTTGCTGCCCACCGCGCCGGGCGGCGACAGCGAACTGCCTTCGGCCGGGATCAGCGTGGAGACGAAGACGTAGCCGCCCGGCGGGGTCACTGTCAGCTCGAACTCGCAGCGCGCCGGCGCCGCCGGGCCGAACAGGAACTGGTAGTAGCCGTCGTTGCCGACGGTCATCGACACCGCGTTGCCGTCGATGCGGTAGCCGCCGGCCGCGCTGTTGAGCAGGCTGGTGGCCGGGTCGTAGCCGGCGCAGACGCCGATCGGGGCCAGGGTGACGATCGCACCGGGCACCGGGTCGCGGGTGACCGCGTCGTAGACCACGCCCGACGGATCCACCGGCAGGCTCTGCTGCGGCAGGTTCTCGCCGGCCTTGAGCACCACTTCCAGCTGGCTGATGCCGCCGTCGCTGACCCGGCACGAGCTGTTGCTGCCGTTGCTGATCGCCGCGTCGGCCGCGCACGGGGCGGCGGCGCCGGAAGCGGTCTCGCCGCTGACCGGGAACGCCCAGATGACCCCGGAGCTCGGATCGCGGAAGCGGATGTGCCACTTCTGCCCGGGGATCACGTCGCCGAAGCGGTAGCTGCCGTCGGCGGCGCTGAGCGTGGTCTTGACCACCTGGCCGCTGGTCGGATCGACCAGTTCGACGATCCAGTTCTGCAGGCGGCGATCGCCGCCGTCGAGCAGGGTGTCGTCGTTGCCGACGTCGAACCACACCGTGCCCGACACCGAGGCCGCCAACTGCACCTGGGTCGGCACGCGGCAGGCGTTCTGGGTGATCGCCGGATCGCACACCGGCAGCTGGGTCACGTCGCCCTCGAACGCGCCGCGTTCGGCCGGGGTCGGGCTGTGCGTGGCGTCTTCGCCGCCGCCCTGCACCAGCACCGCGTTGTTGACCGGGTTGCCGGTCGCCGCCGCGGCGCCGACCGCGACCTGCACGTGGATGCGATCGCTGGCGGTCTGTCCGGGCGCGATCAGCGTACTGGCGTCGCAGCTGAAACGGTCGGCACCGACCGCGCCGGCGCAGGTCCAGCCGTTGCCGGTGGGCAGCGCCGCCAGGGTCACGCCCGGCGGCAGGCGGTCCTGCACCTGGTACACGCCGGCGGTCGGACGCGGGCCGATGTTGCGCACGCTGATCGTGTAGCGGGCGGTGTTGTTGACGGTGAACTTGACCGGGTCGGCGAGCTTGCTGACGACCAGGTCCGGGGTGTTGGCGATCTCGCCGAAGTTGTTGTCGATCGACTGCGCGCCCGGAGTCAGCACCACCGCGGAAATCGCCGACGGCACGGTCTCGCGCGGGGTCGCCACGCCATGCGTGGTGCCGCCAACGGTACCGGCGCTGGTGACGCCGTTGCGGGTGTCGGCCGGTTGATCCGGTTCGGTCACCGTGTAGGTGCCCGGGCGCAGGTTCTCGAAGCGGTAGTTGCCCTGCGCATCGGTCTGCACGCTCAGTTGCACCGCGGCGCCGAGATCGTCGGTGCCGGTCAGCACCACGCGCACGTTGGCGATGCCCGATTCGTCGCTGCCGACCACGCCGTTGTCGTCGTTGTCGTAGTACACGCGGCCGGACAGCGACGCCGCCGCCACTTCGCCGAAGTCGTAGTGCTGGCCCTGCTGGTTGGCGCCGAGCACGATGGTGGCGATCGCCGACGGCGTGGTGGTCACGCCGGTGGCGGTGCCGCCTTTGTCGCCGGGCACGGTCTTGCCGTTGAGGGTGCCGGTCGGCTGGGTCGGCTCGGTCACCGTGTAGGTGCCCGGCAGCAGGCCGATGAAGCTGTAGTTGCCGGTCGCATCGGTCTTGGTGGTCAGGTTGACCGCCTGGCCGTTCTGGTCGGTGCCGGTCAGCACCAGCTCCACGTCGGCGAGGCCGGTCTCGGCCGGGTCGATCACGCCGTCGTTGTCGTCGTCGCGCCACACCCGTCCCTGGATCGCGCTGCCGCTGGGGTTCTCGCCGAAGTTGAACTCGGTGCCGTCCAGGCCCGCGCCCAGCTGGATCTGCGAGATGCGGTCGGTGCTGGCCGCATCCGGGCCGCCGGGCGCGGCCACCGCGGTGCCGGCCACGCAGGTGCCCGCCGCGCACGCCGCGCCGCCGATCTGGCCGGGATTGATCGCGCTGGGACGGTTGCTGTACTGCCCGCTCGGCAGCGGCTCGCGCACGCTGTAGGTGAGCGTCGGATCCAGGTCGTCGAAGCGGTAGGCGCCGTTGCCGTCGGTGCTGGTGGTGGCCAGCACCGCGCCGGTGACGGCATCGAGCAGTTCCACGGTGGCGCCGGCGATCGCCGGATCGCCGCCGTCGCGCACGTTGTTGAAGTTCAGGTCCACGTAGACCCGGCCGGACAGGCTGGGACGACGCACTTCCGGGAAGTCGTAGCGCACGGCCGCGTCGGACGCGCCGACCGGAATCGTGGTGTAGCTGGAGTTGGGACTGCCGGCGGCATAGGTGCCGCCCAGCGACGGCGCGCTGGCGCCGGCGACCGGCGGATCCACCGGCCCGTTGCGATAGCCGGTGGGCTGGGTCTGGGTCAGCGTGTAGCCGCCCGCGCCGGCCGCCGACAGGTTGTCGAAGCTGTAGCTGCCGTCGGCCGCGGTGGTGGTGCTGCGGTTGACCGCATTGCCGTAGGCGTCGGTGCCGCTCAGCACGATGGTGACGCCGGCGATGCCGGGTTCGCCGTTCTGGTGAACGCCGCCGTTGCCGCCCGCGCGGTCGCGGTCCTCGAACACGGTACCGGCCAGCGACGCCCGGGTGACCAGGATCGGCACGGTGGACGTGTTGTTCGGCGGGACGCGATCGACCTGCTCGGTGGTGATGGTCGCGGTGTTGTTGATCGCCGACGCGCCCGGATAGGCATCCCAGCGCACCGGCACCACGATGCGCAGCTTGCCGCCGACGGTGACGTCGCCGAGGTTGCAGGTCAGCGTGGCCGAGGCCTGGGTGCAGTTGCCGGTGCCGTTGGGCACTTCGCCACCGCCGCCGCCCGGGATCGGGCCCTTCTTCTGCCAGCTCACCTGGCCGACGACCACCAGCCCGGCGGGCAGCGTGTCGCTGACCACGGTGCCGGTGCCGTTGAGCGGACTGCTGCCACTGCGATCGCGCGACAGGCTCGCGCCGGGACCGTTGTTGATGCCGTCGATGACGTAAAAGAACGGCTGGCGCAGGCCCACCGAGGTGGCGTTGGCCGGCAGCGCCGCATCCGGATCGGCATCGGGCGCGGTGGTGATCACGTGCTTGCTCACGCCCACGTCGGCGGAGGCGCGGATCGTGGTTTCCTGGCTGGCGCCGTTGTTGGCGGTGTTGCTGTCGGTCTCGGCGGACGTGGCCTGGGCCAGGTTGCTGACCGTGTCGCCGGCCGCGCCGGGCGGGGTGTCGTAGCGGTAGCGCAGGTACAGCGTGCTGGTCTGGCCGGACGCGACCACGCCGGCGACGTTGTTGCTGAAGCCGATGCCGGGCATCAGGCAGTTCAGCACCTGCACCGCGCCCACGGTCGGGTTGCTGCCGGACGTCACCGAACAGGCGGCCGGATCGAAGGTGCCGGTGGGCGTGGCCGAGGCGCCGATGAAGGTGACGGTGCGGCCGGACGGCGGAGTGAAGGTGTCGGCCAGGCGCACGTCGGTGGCGACCGACGGGCCGTTGTTGCGGATGGTGATGCGGTAGGTGATCAGGTTCGCCGCGGCATTGGTCGCGTCGAAGCCGAGCGGATCCACGCCGCCGGTGAAGCCGGTGTCCACCTTGTTGGTGATCAGGTCGACCTGGCCGGCCTCGAACGGCAGCTGCGCGCTCTTGCTGTCGTCGCTGGTGTCGGTATTGAAGTCGTAGGTGTTGCCGTCGCCGTCGGTGCCCGCGGTGGCATCGCCGTTGCCGTCGCCATCGAGGTCCACCACGAAGTCGGCGGTGTTGTCGAACTGGCGGCCGGTGTTGCCGCTGTTGACGTTGGGCCGGATCACCACCTGCAGGGTTTCGGTCTGCTCGTTGGTGAGCGAGGGCAGCGCCGGGCACTGCACGGTGACCTGCGCCGGCGCGCCGGTCGGATTGGCGTAGGAGGTGCCGCCGGCGTCGACGGTGACCGTCACCCCGGCGCCAGCGCTGGCGGTACAGGCCTGGGTGCCGGCACCGGTGCGCTGCGCGGACACCAGCACGAAGCCCGAATCGTTGGCCGGCAGGGTGAACACGTCGCGGAAGATCACCCCGGGCACCGTCGACGGGCCGCGGTTGATGTAGGACATCACGTAGGTGGTGTTGACGCCGGCGCGGCCGGGCGTGCCCGAGGAAATGGTCTTGGCGGTGGTGGCGACGTTGGCCACGCGCGCGATGCGGATCCAGTCCGAGGCCTGGTTGTTGTTGCCGTTGAGCTCGCCCACCGAACCGGCCACGGCCGCATCGATGCCGACCCCGGCGGTGTTGCAGAACGCGCCGCTGATGGCGGTGCCGCCGCAGGTGCCGGCGGGCTGGTTGAAGCTGTCGAACAGCGCGCGCTGGACCTGGATGACGATCTGCGCGGTGGCGCCGTTGGCCAGCGCGGTGGTGCCGGAGCGGCAGACCACCGAGGCGCCGTTGACGGCGCAGTTCCAGCCGGCCGGGGTGGTGGTCACGCTGATCTGGGTGCGGCCGTTGACGAAGCCGGGCACGGTGTCGTTGACCACCACGCCGGTGGTGCTGTCCGGGCCGTTGTTGGTCACGGTCAGGGTGTAGCTGAGCGTGTCCTGGTTGGCCGCCAGCACGTTGTCGGCGGCGCCGGCGCCATTGGTCTGCTTGACGATGGACAGGTCGGCGCGCTCGTCGGTGGTGCGGGTGCCCGCGCCCGAGCAGTCGTTGCCGGTTTCCGGGTCGCGGTCGATGCCGTTGCCGGTCAGCGGCTCGATCGAGCCGCCGGAGCCGCCGGTACAGGCGTTGTTGAGCAGGTTGGCCGAGGAACTGCGCGCGCGCGTCAGCAACTGCAGCGTCGGCGCCTGCGCGCCCACTGCCAACGGCAGCGAACCGGCACCGAGATCGCAGGTCACGTGCTGCACGCTGGAGCCGCTGTAGGCCTGGTCCACGGTGCAGGTCCACGCGCCGCTGGCGAACGCCACGCCCGGCTGCGCCACGCTGCCGTCCGGCTGCAACAGCTCTTCGCCGGTCGCCAGCGTATCCACCGTCTGCACCTGGCCGGTCGCCGGGCGCGGTCCCATGTTGCGCACGACGATGCTGCTGGTCATGCGACTGTCCAGATCGCTGCCGATGCCGCTCCACACCGGCACCAGCGCCGGGGTCTTGGTCTTCTGCAGCGACAGGTCGGCACCGTCGGCGAGCACGGTGAAGGTGGTGCTGCCGGTGTTGTCGGTGCTGTTCGCGTCCGGCGTGTCGGAGCTGGCGGTGGCGCTGTTGGTGACGTCGCCGCTGCTGTTGGTGCCGGACGCCGGCACCGTGCTCTCGATGGTGAAATCGGCTACGGCGCCGACCGCCAGGCTGCCGTTCAACGCGCAGGTGCGGGTGGCGTCGCCGTTGCTGTTGGTGCAGGTCCAGCCGGCCGGCACGGTGCCGCCGGTGGTCAGGAAGCCGGTGGGCAGGTTGTCCACGAAGCGCGGATTGACCGCGGCGCTCGGCCCCTGGTTGCGCACCTGGATGTTGAAGGTGACCGGCTGGCCGGAGATCGCCGGCGAGGGGTTGACGCTCTTGCTCAGCGCCAGGTCGGCGCCGGCGGTGACCGTGGTGGTCACGCTGCCGGTGTTGTTGTCGGGCAACGGATCCGGCGTGGAGCCGGCCTGCACGCGTGCGGTGTTGACGATGTTGCCGCTGGCCGCGGTGACGCGGGCGCGGAAGGTGAAGCTGCTGCTGCCGCCATTGGCCAGCGCGCCGGCGTGGGTGGCGGTCATGCTGCCGCTGTTGAAGGTCCAGCCGCTGCCGCTGAAGCTGTTGGCCACGTACTGCACCGCGGCCGGCAGCGTGTCGACCACGGTGAAGCCGGCCGAAGCGCTGGGTCCGGCGTTGCGCACGGTGACGGTATAGGTGACCTCGGCGCCGGCGACGACCGGGTTCGGCGTGGCGGTCTTCTCCACGCTCAGGTCGCCCGCCGATTCCAGCGTGGTCGCTTCCAGGCGGCGATTGTTGGCCGCGTTGCTGTCGCCGGCGAAGAACGGATCGGCATCGGCCAGCGAGGCGATCGGCGTGCTCGCCGCGGGCAGGCCGGTTTCCACGCCGATCGCGCCGCGGATCTCGATCGTGCCCGGGGCCAGGCCGACCGTGCTCACCGGCAACTGGAAGGTCACCGGCGCGCCGTTGGAAGAGAAGGTCCCGACCAGCGTGCCGACCCGGCATTCGATGCGCTGCGCGTTGCCGGCGGCCACGCTGCAGGAGGACGGCAACGGCGAGCCCGCCTGGGCACCGGCGGGCAGGTCGAAGATCACCACCGCGTTGTTGACCGTATCGGCGGCACTGTTCTCGACGGTGACGCTGTAGACCACGCTGCCCCCGGCCGGCGTGGGATCGTAGCCGGTGTCGGACAGGTTGGTGATCTGCAGGTCCGCGGCCGCGGCCAGCGCAGGCGCGGCCGACAGCAGGACGGCCATCAGCAACCGCAAGCGTCGCCCCGACGACGCCGTGGTCCGGTGGTGTTCGCAGGCGGCACGCGCCCACGCCCGCAGTGCAGCCGCACGGCTGCCGCGCATCAAATGATCCATGTGCCTCTCTCTCCCCAAGCATCCAAGCCGGACCCACGAACCGGCGCCCCAGGCCTAGGCCGTGCGGGGCGCGCTGACGATCGGGATCGGTACCCACCCCGAAAGCGCAGGCGAGGCCTGCCGGTGTGGTGGCGCGGATTCTGCGCAGGGGCGCGCAGGCAGTCAGTAGCAGCAGTTCGCGTTCGCTCTCACTTCCTCACACGCACAGCGAGACGCATGGCGCAATGGCAATGAGATGCGGCCCATGGCCGCACTGTGACGGGAGGCGGCGCGCCGGCATGGCGAGTGAAACGCGCAATCTGTCTACCGATCGCGTGGCGTCGGCTCCGCGCGCGATGCGGATGCGGATGCGGATGCGGCGAAGACTAGGCGTTGTCGCCCAGCAGATATCCCTGCCCGCGCACCGCACGCAGCGGCAGCGTCGCGGCGGTGGCCGCGGTCACCCGTGCGCGCAGGCGATGCACCAGCACCTCCAGGCGGTGCGGATCGAAGTCCCACGGCGCGTCGGTGACCGCCGCGATCAGCGTGTCGCGGTCCACCGGCGCGCCGCGTTGCGCGAACAGCGCCTTCAGCAGGCCGCGTTCGGCCTCGGTCAGCGCCAGCGTGCGCTGCGCTGGCGAGGACAGCGTCCAGCCGTCGTCGCTCAAGCGCCATTCCTGCGCCGGCAACGCCTCCGGCGATGCGGCAAGCTGCAAGCGCCGACGCAGATTGGCCAATGCGGCGATCAGCAGTTCCACATCCAGCGGCTTGACCAGGTAAATGTCCGCGCCTTGCAGCAAGCCGCGGGTCATGTCGGGATTGGCGCCGCGGCCGGTGAGCATCACGATGCCCGCCTGCGGCGCGATCTGCCGCAGATAGCGCGCCACCGAATAGCCGTCCTCGCCCGGCAGCCCGACATCCAGCACCACCAGATCGCAAACATGGCCGAGCAGATGCCGGTACAGCGTTTCGGCGCTGCCGAAGCCGAGCACCTGCGCGCCCTCGTGGCCCAGCTCGTCGACGATGATCGCGCACAGCTCGGCGTCGTCCTCGACCACCGCGATGCGCACACCGTCCAATACAGGCCTTGGCCTGCTTTCCGCGTCGAAGGGCTGCGGTGCATCGTTTTTCATCGCAGCTTTTCCCCGCTCTCGCACATGCCCCAAAGCGGCAGCGACTCTCTAAGATGAAGCATGCAGGCTACATGCCCGCGGATTCCACTCCAGGCCAGCAGATGCATAAGCGCCTTCAGCCCTACGCGACGGAACGTCCACGCGAAATGCAACCGAAGTCGCATGCGCACGGATGAACGCGGCAATCCGCGTGCCCCATCCGCCAGACGGGGCACGGTCGCGACATGCATGCCATATGCAGTCGCGAGAGCAGTTGCCGCGCTGCTCCTATCCCACGAAATGGATATCTGCTTCCGCGCCTATGACATTTTTACAGCGGCTGCTTAAGCACGGGAAAATATATGCCACTGGCGATGACGCGCGCAGGCCGTCAGATTCACCACTCGCATCGGCCCGATCCGTTGCCAGACAAAACGCCATTCCCAACATCAGCGTAAATGCGGTCGCCAGCTTCATGCGTCAGCCCCTGCTGTGATAGTAATCCCCCACAGAAGAATAGCGCAGTCGGCGCGGCGTGCACATAGCACTTAAGCGGACCGCAGTCAGAGCCTGCTTTCAACATCGTCCATTTCGAGGCCTTCGATCTACCGAGGCTCTACGCCCTGTGACTCCATCGCCTGCATCGCGATCATGTTCAAATGTCATTTGGGTCGGCGCGGGTCTGTTGATTGCAAAACAATTATTTCCATCGAACCTATCCAGGCACCTGAAGGACGACCTTAGACGTCGATCATTCGCGACAGAAACGGCACCATGCCGTCTCCGCAGCGATTGTGCGAAACCTCTACGGCCATCCGTGCACATGACTTGATGCACGCGCCAGCGGCGCGGAAGTGCGCTGCAATCGCGGTCCTGCTGCAGGAGCCCGCCATGCGCTTTCGCCACCTTGTCCTGTGCGTGCTGCTGAGCCTGAGCGGCGCCGCAACCGCGGCCGACGACGACGCAGCGGCGGTGCGCGCCGCCGATGCGCGCTACTGGCAGGCCTACAACGCCTGCGACATGCGTGCGATGGGCGAGCTGCTCACCGACGACGTGGAGTTCTACCACGACAGGACCGGCCTCACCGCGTCCAGGCCCGCGGTGCTGCAATCCCTGCGCAACGGCCCCTGCGCCGACCTGGCGATGCACCTGCGCCGCGAGGCCGTCGCCGACAGCCTGCAGTTCCATCCGCTGGCCGGCGGCTTCGCGCTGCTGTCGGGCACGCACCGCTTCTACGTGCAGCGCGACGGCAAGCCCGAGCAGCTGGACGGCCAGGCCGAGTTCACCAATCTCTGGCAAGCGGTCGACGGCCACTGGCGCATGCGCCGCATCTACAGCTATGCGCACGGCGCGGTGACTTACGTAGCGCCCGCCACGCACCTGACGTTGGCGCCCGACATCCTGGCCGGCTACGCCGGCACCTATCTCGGCCAGAAGGTCGGCGACATCCGCGTCGCCGTGAAAGGCGACCATCTGAAGCTCACTGCGGGCGCGCTGGTCGTCACCCTGCGCGCCGAATCGCCGACGCGCTTCTTCGCCGAGGAACGCGACCTGCGCTTCGTGTTCGCGCCGGCAGCGGATGGACGCATGCGCCAGCTGAGCGTGTACGAGAACGGCGCCATCGTCGAGACCGCAACCGCGCAGTGAGGCAGCGGCGGCGGCCTCGCGTGCTGCGGTTCAACGCCGATGCAGCACGGACACCTCGATGAAATCGGCGGTGCTGCGTTTCAGATAGACCCGATAGGTACCTTGTCCGGCAATCGGCACATCGAAGCCGTCGCCCGGCGACAGCCCTGCGCGCTCGACCGGCGCACCCTCGCGCGGCGTCGCCCGCAACCGTGTCCTCCCGCCATCGCCGCCGCGCGTCGCATTGGTCACCGTCAGCGCGCCCTCCCATAGGACGCGGCTGTCGCCCGGCAACAGGCTGAACTCGATCGAGGGCGAACTGGCCGCCGGCTTGCACGCGGCGGCCTGCGCTTCGGCCAAACGCCGCTCCAGCGGCTTGACCTCCACGTACTGCACGCATCCGTAAGTGCCGCCGACCAGCACCAGCACCGCCGACACCTCGGCGGCGGCGCGCTTGAACGACAGCGTCTGCCACCATTTCTGCGCAGGCGGTTGCGGCGGCTGACGGTTCGTTCGGGCCATGCACGCCACGCTATCGGCGCCGCGTTCGCTTGTCTGTTAGCACGGCTTGCGCCGCAATCCGCAGACGCGTCCGTCTACACGGCGCTCCGCAGTCATCTCGCATCGATCGAAGGACGGCAGGACCGGCGGAGGGTCGAGCGCCGACACGGCATGGCGAAACCGCTCGATCGGGCATGGCGCCGATCGCCATCGGAATGGCCTTGGCCAGCATCGTCGCGCGCCGCGCGGTCGCATTGCTACCCGCATCCGCGCCGCGCCCACCACGCATGTTGCGGCGCAACTTGACGCGGCAAGGGCGCTGGCAGAATCTTGGCACGTACTTTCGAAATAATTTTCGCAATCCGAAACACGCTTGTCAAGCGACACCAGCCAGCCGGTTCGGCAAGCTGGCGACGCACGACAGCCACCAGGACATGCCGATGACCAAGACCATCCCCCCGGGCGCGTTGGACGCCGCCGCCGAGGACAGCGGCGACGCGGCGGACAAGAAGCTGCGCAGCACCGTGCAATCGCTGGCGAAGGGGTTCCGGGTGCTGGAAGCGTTTTCCTCCGAACACGAGGAACTGTCGCTGAGCCAGATCGCGGCGCTGGCCAGGCTCGATCCGGGGACCACGTTCCGCATGCTCAACACGCTGGTCGAGCTGGGCTACGTGAATCGCCTTCCGGAAAGCCGCCGCTTCCGCCTGACCCTGAAAGTGCTGGACCTCGGCTTCCACGCCATCGCCCGCCGCGACCTGCGCAGCGTGGTGCGGCCGTTGCTGCGCGCGCTGGTCAGCGACGTCAACGAAGCGGCCAGCTTCGCGGTGCTGCAGGGTCCCGACGTGCTTTACATCGAACGGGTACGTGCCGGCATCACCCGGCTGGGCGTGGACATCCGCATCGGCACCACCGTGCCCAGCACCCGCACCGCGATCGGCCTGGCCATGCTCGCGCATCTGTCGCCGGCGGAAGTGACGCGGGTGACCGGAGTGAACGTGCAGGCGCCGCACGCGCCGGAGATCGCCGCCATGCTCGGCACCTTCGACCGCATCCGCCGCGACAACTACGTGATCCTCGATTCGATGCTGACCGAGGGATTGCGCGTGCTGGCGGTGCCGGTGCTGGATGCCGACGCCTATCCGCTCGGCGCGATCAGCGTCGCCGCGCCGTCGGTGCGCACCAGCCACGACGAACTGCTCGACACCGCCCTCCAACCCACCCTGCTCGCGGCCAAGGACATCGCCTTCGCGATCCAGGCCAGCGGGAGCGTCGCCGTGACCGCACCCAGCACCTGACCGTCCGGGCGCCCGCCCGGTCCCCCTGCAATCCGACCGCTTCGTGGACGCTCCGGCGCCCGCGCCGGGTTCTTCTTGTCCTGCGAGAGGCAGCAACGATGCTCATGCCCACCACCACCGCCAACGCCGCCACCGCCCGTTCGCTGCCGCCCGCCGAGGCGCAGGCGGAAATCGGCGCCCGGCTCGAACGCCTGCCCATCACCCGCCAGGTCTGGTGGGCGCGCAACATCGTCGGCGCCGCCACCTTCTTCGACGGCTACACGGTGATCGCCATCGCCTACGCGATGCCGGTGCTGGCCAAGGAGTGGAACCTGTCGCCGGCGCAGATCGGCATGATCCTGTCAGCCGGCTACCTGGGCCAGTTGCTCGGCTCGGTGTTCTTCGGCTGGCTGGCCGAGCGCATCGGCCGCCTGCACGTGCTGCTGTTCACCATCCTGCTGTTCGTGTCGATGGACGTGGCCTGCCTGTTCGCCGGCGGCGCCGCGGCGATGATGGCGTTCCGCTTCATCCAGGGCATCGGCACCGGCGGCGAAGTGCCGGTGGCCAGCGCCTACATCAACGAACTGATCGGCTCGAAGAAGCGCGGCCGCTTCTTCCTGCTGTACGAAGTGATGTTCCTGCTGGGCCTGGTCGCCGCCGGCGGCATCGGCTACTTCATGGTGCCGGCCTACGGCTGGAAGGCGATGTTCATGGTCGGGCTGATCCCGGCGCTGGTCATGATCCCGCTGCGTTTCTTCATGTTCGAATCGCCGCGCTGGCTGGCGTCCAAGGGCCGTTACGACAAGGCCGACGCGATCGTGTCCGACCTCGAGCGCAGCGCCGAGCGCCGCCACGGCCCGCTGCCGGCACCGGTGTTCGACCGCAACGCGCTGCCCAAGGCGCAGCGCTCGGACTGGCGCGAACTGTTCGGCAGCGTCTATCTCAAGCGCACGCTGGTGATCTGGTGCCTGTGGTTCTGTTCGTACCTGGTGGCCAACGGCCTCATCACCTGGTTGCCGACGCTGTACCGCCAGCATTTCGGGCTGTCGTTGCAGCAGAGCATCGCCTACGGCTTCCTCACCTCGCTGGCCGGCGTCGCCGCCGCGGTGGTGTGCGCGCTGTCGATCGACCGGGTCGGGCGCAAGCGCTGGTACGTCGTCGCTTTCGCCTCGGGCAGCATCCCGTTGCTGGCGCTGGCGATGCTGGGCGGCACCTCGGCGCTGCAGGTGCTGGTGTTCGCCGCGCTGGGCTATGCCGCGGTGCAGACCATCACCTTCTCGCTGTACCTGTATTCGGCCGAGCTCTATCCCACCCGCATCCGTGCCATCGGCACCGGCCTGGGCAGCGCCTGGCTGCGCCTGGGCTCGGCCAGCGGCCCGCTGGTGGTCGGCGCGGTCATCGCCGGCATCGGCCTGCGCTACGTGTTCGTCGCCTTCGCCGCGGTGCTGCTGGCCGGCGCGGCGGTGACGCTGCTGTGCGCGCTGGAAACCAAGGGCAAATCGCTGGAAGAACTCTCGCCCTGAGTCCGGCGCCGGCCGCGGCGGCGCAGCCCGCCGCGCGCCATCGCTTCGCACCACCCCACGTCGAGCGCCGCGTTCGACTCCATCCCCCGTTGACCCGAAGAAGAGGAAAACAGCATGAGCAACATCGACCTGAAAGGCCTGGTTCCCGCGCCCGTCACCCCGTTCACCCGCGACGGCGCCGTCGACTATTCCGCGATCAAGCGCATCGGCAAATGGCTGGGCGGCATCGAGGGCGTCAAGGGCCTGACCGTGCTCGGCCACGCCGGCGAAGGCACCTTCCTGGAGCGCGACGAGCAGGCCAAGGTGATCGAGGCGTTCCGCGACGCCGTCGACGCCCGCATTCCGATCATCGCCGGCATCACCCTGGAAGGCACCCGGGTGGCCGCCGACGAAGCCAAGCGCGCGGTCGCCGCCGGCGCCTCGGCGGGCCTGATCTATCCCTCGCACGGCTGGCTGCGCTTCGGCTACCAGAAGGGCGCGCCGCAGGATCGCTACAAGGCCATCCACGAAGCCAGCGGCCTGCCGATGATCCTGTTCCAGTACCCGGACGTGACCAAGGCCACCTACAACCTGGAAACGCTGCTGGAGATCGCCGCGCTGCCGGGCGTGATCGCGATGAAGAACGGCGTGCGCAACATGAAGCGCTGGGACACCGAGATCCCGGTGTTCCGCAAGGAGCGTCCGAACGTGCCGGTGCTGACCTGCCACGACGAATACCTGCTGCACACCATGTTCGACGTGGACGGTGCGCTGGTGGGCTACGGCTGCATCGCCCCGGAGCCGCTGATCGAGATGATCGCCGCCGGCAAGGCCAAGGACTACGCCAGGGCGCGCGCGCTGCACGACCGCCTGCTGCCGGTGACCAAGAGCGTCTATCACCGCGGCTCGCACATGGAAGGCTCGGTCGCGCTGAAGTGGGCGCTGGCCGCACGCGGCCTGCTCGATCACGCCACCGTGCGTTCGCCGCTGCTGCCGCTGGCCGACGGCGCCGACAAGGAAATCGCCGACGCGATGGCCGCCGCCGGCCTCGGCAAGGTGGCCTGACCCGACGGGTTCCATCCAGTCCGATGGGCCGCGCAGTGGCGCGGCCCATCCGCTGCGCCGATGGCTCGCGGATCGGCGCCGCGCACCGCGTTTTGTGCTGTGTCACCGCGTCTTTTGCCGGTCCCCCCACAGATCTGCGCACAGGCCGTGTCCGTCGCCGACGGACGCGACGCTGTCTTGCGGCTCCACGACCGGAAGGTGTCTCCCCTTCGCGCACTGCCGCGACGCCGCGCACCTGCCGCGCGCGTCCAGCGGGCGCATCGTCTCGTCCGTGGAGCGTCCCATGTCCCGAACCCTTTCTTTTGTCTCGTTGCTGGCGGCCGCTGCCCTTCCCGCCACCGCCATGGCCGCCGATACCGATGGATGGCTGGACGAACACGGCATCGCGCCGCGCTTCGTCTGGTCCAACGACTATGCGCGCAACGCCGATGGCGGCCTGTCGCGCGGCGATCGCAATGCCGGCGGCGTGGTCGCCGGCGCCGACCTGGATCTGCAGCGCCTGTTCGGCATTCCCGGCGCCACCCTGCACGTCACCGGCGCCTGGTACTACGGCGACAGCCTGTCGCAGCGCCAGATCGGCAACGGCGTCAAGGTGCAGGGCTACTGGTACCCACAACAGCAAGCGCAACTGGCGCAGCTGACCTGGGAACAGGCGTTCGCCGACGGCCGTTGGCAACTCGTCGCCGGGCGCATGAACACCACCTGGCAATTCGCGCGCAGCCGCTACGGTTGCCGCTTCGTCGGCGCATCGGATTGCCCGTTCCAGCTGAGCCAGGCCGATGGCGGCTTCGTCGGCTTTCCGTACGTCAACTGGGGCGCGAAGCTGCGCTACAAGCCCGATGCGCGCTATGTCTCGGTCGGCGCGTTCGAACTCAATCCGCAACGCAAGAACAACGACGGCCTGGACTGGAGCACCGCCGACAGCAGCGGCGTGCTCGGCACCCTGGAAGTCGGCTACGAGCCCGACCCCGCGCTCGGCCGGGGCGCACCGCGCTACGTGGCCGGCGTCTGGTACAACTCGGCCGACTACAGCGACCTGCGCTACAACCGGAGCGGCGGATTGCGCGGCCTGGTCGGCGGGCAGGCGCGCATGTACGACGGCGGTCGCTGGGGCACCTACGTGATGGGCGAACGCGCGCTCTACCGGCCGCAGGGCATGGCCGGCAAGCGCATGCTGGTCGCGTTCGGCAACATCGCCGCGCCGCTGGATGCGCGCCAGGTGTACGACCTGCAGGTCACCGCCGGCCTGTACTACAGCGGCCCGTTCGCATCGCGACCGGGCGACGGATTCGGCGCCGTCGCGAACTACTACCGCTTCAGCGCCGACCAGCAGGGCTACATGAACGACCTGCTGCGCAAGCGCGGCGCCGCGCCGGACATCTCGCGCAACGAGACCATCTTCGAACTCAACTACAGCTATCGCGTCGCGCAGTTGCCGCTGTCGCTGGTTCCGAACGTCCAGTACATCGTCAATCCCGACATCCTGGGCAATACCGCCGCGCGCCGCGCGCCGGACAACGCGCTGGTGATCGGCCTGCGGGTGATGGTCAACATCGGCGGGCTGGGCACCCCGAAGTGAAGCCCATGCGGCCCGCACCGCGATAGCGGCAGGCGCTGCGGCTTGCAGCGCTTGCACGGCCGCGCGCTCACTGGGCTGCATGCCGATCGGGCCGCGCCTGCGGCACGGATGGACACGTATTTCGCCGCAGTTCGCGCAACGGCGCACCGTCCGCTTCTCGGGCAGGAACGCGGCGATGCCGCGCCTGCGCCAGCAGCCGCGCAAACGCTCTGCCTGCTGAACGGCCAAGTTGCAAAGGCCGCCGACTGCCATTAAATGTACAACTGAACATTTACGCAGGAACGCCGACCATGGCGACAAAGCCACCCCCGCGCCCCCGCGGCCGCCCGGGCAAGGATCAGGCCGACGGCCGCCAGGCACTGCTGGCGGCGGCCACCGCCAGCTTCGCCCGGTACGGCTTCGAGCGGGCCGATATCCGAACCATCGCCGCCGCCGCAGGGGTGAGCCCGAGCCTGGTGCGCGTGCATTTCGGCAGCAAGGCCGAGCTGTGGAACGCCTGCGTGAACCAGCTCGCGCAGGACGTCGTCCCGCGCCTCGACGCCATGGCGACGCTGACCCGCCACGACCAGCGCCCGCTGCACGAGCGGCTGACGGACGCCATCCTGATCATGGCCGCCTTCTACGAGGCCAACCCCGCGGTCCGCGACTTCGTCGCGCGCGTGGTGTCCGAACGCCCAGAGCGCGCCACCGTCGTCGCCGAACGCCTGCTGCGTCCCTCCTACGAGGCCGGCCATGCTCTGATCCTTGCCGGCATCGAAGCCGGCATCGTGAAGGCGACGCATCCGGCGCTGTTCTTCGTCCTGCTCAACAGCATGCTGAGCCAGCCGCCGGAGTTCCCGCAGCTGCTGGCGCGGCTGGCCCCGGAGATCGCGGCCGGCGAGGCGCGGGCGCGGCTGGTCGACACCGTCCTCGCCACCCTGCTGCATTCCCCGCATCGCGACACCGGTCGCGCGCCGGTCGCGCCACTGCACGCTCCCCAGGAAGGCACCCCATGACGCAGACCATCCCGCAACCGCGTTCGCTGCCGCTGCTCGGCAATTTCCACCATCTCGATGGCGATGCGCCGGTGCAGAGCCTGATGCGGCTGGCCAAGGTGCACGGCCCGATCTTTCGCCTGAACAGCGGACCGCTGTCGCTGACCGTGCTGAGCGGACAGGACCTGGTGGACGAGGTCTGCGACGAGACCCGCTTCGAGAAGAAGTTGCACCGGCCGCTGCAGACGTTGCGCGACCTCGGCGGCGACGGCCTGTTCACCGCCTACAACGACGAACCCAACTGGGCCAAGGCGCACCGGCTGCTGATGCCCGCGTTCGGTCCGATCGGCGTACGCGCGATGTTCGGGCGCATGGAGGACATCGCCGAACAGATGCTGCAGCGCTGGGAGCGGTTCGGCCCGGACGCGGTGATCGACGTGGCCGACAACATGACCAGGCTGACGCTCGACACGATCGCGTTGTGCGCCTTCGACTACCGCTTCAACAGCTTCTACCAGAACGAGATGCACCCCTTCGTCGCGGCGATGGTGGGCGCGTTGGCCGAGGCCGGATCGCGCGCGCGCCGGCCCGACATCGCCAACCGCCTGCTCGCGCCCGGCCGGCGCCGCTACGAGGCCGACCTGGCGATGATCCGCGGCGTCGCCGACACCTTGATCGCCGAGCGCCGGGCCGACCCGGACGCGGCCGCGCGCGACGACCTGCTCAACCTGATGCTGTACGGACGCGACCAGGCGACCGGCGAGGCGCTGTCGGACGAGAACATCCGCTACCAGATGGTGACCTTCCTGATCGCCGGCCACGAGACCACCAGCGGCCTGCTGTCGTTCGCGCTGTATCTGCTGCTGCGCCACCCGGCGGCGATGGCGCGCGCGCGCGAGGCGGTGGACGCCGCGCTGGGCACGCAGCCGCCGCAGGTCGAGGACCTGGCCAGACTGCGCTACATCGAGCAGATCCTGCAGGAAACCCTGCGGCTGTGGCCGACCGCCCCGGCGTTCGCGGTCGCGGCGCGCGAGGCGACCACGCTGGCCGGCCGCTATGCGGTGACGCCGCAGGACACCCTGCTCGTGCTGATTCCCACCCTGCACCGGGATCCGAAGGTGTGGGAGGATCCGGAGGCCTTCCGGCCGGAGCGCTTCGCGCCCGACGCGGCCGAACGGCTCCCGCCCAATGCCTGGAAACCGTTCGGCAACGGCGCGCGCGCCTGCATCGGGCGCGGCTTCGCGATGCAGGAGGCGCAGCTGGTGCTGAGCATGATCCTGCAACGTTTCGACCTGGACCAGGTCGATCCGAACTACCAGCTCGACGTCGCGGAGACCCTGACGTTGAAACCGGACGGCTTCCGCATCCGCGCACGCCGGCGCGACGACCTCGCCCTGCGCCGCCGCAGCGCGGTGCCGTCCGCACCGCAGAAAGTCCTGGCGCCGGCCGCCACGCCGGCCCCCGCCAGCACGGCAGCGGGGACGCCACTACTGGTGCTGTACGGCGGCAATTCCGGCTCGTGCGAGGCGTTCGCGCAGCGCATCGGCGGCGACGCCGCAGCGCAGGGCTATGCGCCGGTGGTCGCGCCGCTGGACGACCATGTCGGCCGCCTGCCGCGTGATCGCGCGGTGGTGGTGGTCACCTCGTCCTACGAAGGCCAGCCACCGGACAATGCGCGCCGCTTCCTCGCGTGGGTGGAAGGGCTGGCCCCCGGCGATCTGGCCGGCGTGCGCTACACCGTGTTCGGATCCGGCAACCGGCAATGGGCGCGCACCTACCAGGCGATTCCGAAACGGGTCGATGCCGCGCTGGAGGCGGCCGGTGCCGCACGCGTCAGACCCCGCGGCGAAACCGACGCCGGCGGCGATTTCTTCGGCGGCTTCGATGCCTGGTACGCCGGACTGTGGCCGGACCTCGGCCAGGCGCTGGGCAAGGCGACGCAGGAGCACACCGCGCAGGCGCTGGAGGTGCAGATCGTGCCGGCCGCACGGCTCGGCGCGTTGCGGCTGACCGAACTCGACCACGGGCGCATCGTCGACAATCGCGAATTGGTCGACATGTCCGCACCGTTCGCGCGCTCCAAGCGCCACATCGAGATCGCCCTGCCCGAGGGCATGCGCTACCGCACCGGCGACTATCTCGCGGTGCTGCCGCGCAACCCCGCCGCGCAGGTCGAGCGCGTGCTGCGGCGCTTCGGCCTGGCCAGCGATACCCAGGTCATCATCGGCCAGCGGCCTGGTGCCGCATCCGGCCTGCCCAGCGGCTATCCGGTCGCGCTGGCGCAGGTGCTCGCCGACTACGTGGAACTGGCGCAACCGGCCACGCGCGCGCAGGTCGCGCAACTGGCCGCCGCCACGCGTTGCCCGCCCGATCGCGCCGCACTGGAAACGCTGGCCGCCGAGCCGGCCTATACCGACGAGGTGCTCGCCAGGAAGACCAGCCTGCTCGATCTGCTGGAGCGCTTCCCCGCCTGCGAACTGGCGCTGGGCGCGTTTCTCGGCGCGCTTCCGGCCATGCGCGCGCGGCAATATTCCATTTCCTCCTCGCCGCTGCGCGAC
Organism: Xanthomonas bonasiae; assembly: GCF_017163705.1. GTDB lineage: Bacteria > Pseudomonadota > Gammaproteobacteria > Xanthomonadales > Xanthomonadaceae > Xanthomonas_A > Xanthomonas_A bonasiae. The sequence continues at coordinate 37,973 of NZ_JAFIWB010000015.1, read as the reverse complement.
CCGGCGCAGTGTTCGCTGACCGTGGCCGTGCTCGACGCGCCGGCGCTGTCGGGGATCGGGCGACGCCGCGGCGTGGCCTCCACCTATCTGGCAGGTCTCGAAGCAGGCGCGCTGGTGTCGGTCGCGGTGCGGCCTTCGCAGGCGAGCTTCCACCCGCCGGAAGATCCGGCCACGCCGATCATCCTGGTCTGCGCCGGCAGCGGCATCGCCCCGTTCCATGGCTTCCTGCAGGAACGCGCGATCCAGAAGGCGGGCGGGCGCGAGGTCGGCTACGCCTTGCTGTTCTTCGGCATCGACCATCCCGACGTCGACTGCCTGTACAAGGACGAATTGCAACGCTGGCAGGACATGGGCGTGGTCGATGTCCGCCTGGCCTTCTCGCAGGCGCCGCAGGACGGCGTGGCCTATGTCCAGCACCGCATGTGGCAGGACCGCGAGCGCGTATCGGCGCTGTTCCAGCAAGGCGCCACCGTGTTCGTGTGCGGCGACGGCGAGCACATGGCGCCGGCGGTGCGCGACACCTTCGTGCGCATCTATCGCGACAGCATGGGCGTCAGCGCCGAGGACGCCAGCGCCTGGGCCGACCGCATCGAACGCGAGCACGGCCGCTACGTGGCGGACATTTTCTCGTGACGGCGAGGACGGCCAGGGTCGCCTGGCGGACAGCAACGGAGGCTGCGGCACACGACTGTGCTCGTCCGGGGCGGCCTGGCTTGCGGCTGCACTGAAGGCGTTCGTTCGGGACAGCGCACGGACCTGACATCGCCTTGTGCGATGGTCAACGCGACGCCAAGCCAGGCTGGATTCCTCCACACGCGCGGCGCGCGCGATCAGCGTGGCGTTCTCACATCCGATTGCAGGCGGGGAGACCGCAACAGCGGCAGCATTCGGAGTGCCGCATCGCGATAGGACGCTCGCGGCAGCGCGCCATGCGCACGCCGCCCATGCAACGCTACTTCTTCAGCGACGCATCGTCGCCGGACTTCGTCGCGGCTGCGTCCTTAGCCGGGCGGTCGCGATTCTTCTTGGCCCGGGTGACCAGATAGAAGGCCGATCCGACGAACAGGATGAACAGTCCGGCGACCCATGGCATCAGCGTGGTGTCCATGCAAAGCTCCGTGTGGTTGTGCGGCCTCTAAAACACCACACCGCAGGTGAAGGGCTTGCTAGCCCGTGCCCGCCTCGACGGCCCGCGGCCCGCGCCGGCCCGCATGCGCCATGCTGCCGTGCGACATGCCTTCCTGCGCCATCCGTCGCCTAATCGTGCCGTAGCAGCCAGCGGCACGTGCCGGCAGCGTGGCGCGTCGCAGCGCATGCGCGCCACGGCTGTCCCTGTCGCGCAGCGGCCACGCCATTCGATGCGGCATCCCTGTCCATTCAGGAGAGTCCAGATGATCAGCAAGAACACCATTTGCCTCTGGTTCGACGGCACCGCGCTGGAGGCCGCAACGTTCTACGCCGAGACCTTTCCCGACAGTGCGGTAAAGGCGGTGCATCACGCGCCCGGCGACTACCCTGCCGGCAAGCAGGGCGACGTGCTGACGGTCGAGTTCAGCGTGCTCGGCATCCCCTGCCTCGGCCTCAATGCCGGCCCTGCGTTCCCGCATAGCCAGGCGTTCTCGTTCCAGGTGGCGACCGACGACCAGGCCGAGACCGACCGCCTGTGGAACGCCATCGTCGGCAACGGCGGCCAGGAAAACGCCTGCGGCTGGTGCAAGGACAAGTGGGGCGTGTCGTGGCAGATCACCCCGCGCGTGCTGACCGCCGCGGTCACCGATCCCGATCCGGCGGTGGCCAGGCGCGCGTTCGAGGCGATGATGGGCATGATCAAGATCGACATCGCCGCGATCGAAGCCGCGCGGCGCGGCTGAGCCCGCCTGTGGCCCGCGATCCGGTCCGCCGCCGCGAACGACGCTCGTCTCCCGCCACCATCTCGTAGCTGGTGCTGCGTCTCCCGCCAGGGATCTGCGCAGCACGCCACGCTGCGCCCGTTCCGCGATGCCGCGTAATGCGGTGTCGCTGTCGCATTCGGCCAGCGCCGCCACTTGCCGGTGATGAAGCCGCCGAACAGGCGAGGCCATGGCCGTACGCACGATCGCCGCATTTTCTGCGGACATGGAACGCCGTCATCGCCGCATCGGCACAAGCAGGCTCCGATTTGCGTCGCTTTGGGAACGTCATGCGTCCGCCCAGCGGCCGTTGCTTGACTCCCAGACCTGGGCCTGCAATAAATGGCCCGCTGGTCATTTATATCGAGGAAGCATGCCATGGCCGAAGTACTGATCGTGGGCGCCGGTCCTACCGGACTCACTCTGGCGTTGTGGCTGACCCGGCAGGGGGTGGGCGTGCGCCTCATCGACAAGAGCGCCGGCCCGGGCGAGACCTCGCGTGCCATGGCAGTGCAGGCGCGCACCCTCGAGCTGTACCGCCAGGTGGGCATTGCGGACGCGGTCGTCGCCGCCGGCCATCGCACCCCGGCGATGAACCTGTGGGCGCGCGGCAAGCGCCGCGCGCGGATCGCGCTGCAGGATTCCGCGGCGGGCATCTCGCCCTACCCCTTCGTGCTGGTGTACCCGCAGGACCAGCACGAGCGCCTGCTGATCGCCCAACTCCAGTCGCTGGGCGTCGCCGTCGAGCGCAACACCGAACTGCTCTCCTTCGATGACCACGGCGATCGCGTCGCCGCGCGCCTGCGCCTGCCCGACGGCAGCGAGCAGGCCGCGGAGGTGCGCTATCTGGCGGCCTGCGACGGCGCACGCTCGCCGGTGCGTCATCAACTCGGCATCGGTTTCGAAGGCGGCACCTACAGGCAGGTGTTCTATGTCGCCGACGTGGAACTCGGCGGCCTGCAGTCGATGGACGAAGCGCATATCGCACTCGGCGACGGCGATTTCATCCTCGTGCTGGCCTACAGCAAGACCGGGCACTACCGGCTGATCGGCACCGTGCGCGACGAGCGCGCCGACCGGGCGGAGAGCCTGACCTTCGGCGACGTCAGCCAGGACGCCATCCGCAATCTCGGCGTGCGCATCGACCAGGTCAACTGGTTCTCGACCTATCGCGTGCACCATCGCGTCGCCGACAGCTTCCGCCACGGCCGTGTGTTCCTGCTCGGCGATGCCGCGCACGTCCACAGCCCGGTCGGCGGCCAGGGCATGAACACCGGCATCCTCGATGCCATCAACCTGTCCTGGAAACTCGCCGACGTGCTCGAGGGCCGCGCGTCCGACGCCGTGCTCGACAGCTACGCCGCCGAACGGCAGGCGTTCGCGCGCAGCCTGGTCAATACCACCGACCGCGCCTTCACCCTGGTCACCGCCGAAGGCAGCGTCGCCGGTTTCGTCAGGACCTACATCGCCCCGACCCTGGCCAGCCTGGCCTACCGGCTGCGCAACGTCAGCGAGCTGATGTTCCGCACCGTGTCGCAGACGATGCTGCACTATCGGGACAGCCCGTTGAGCGCCGGCAGGGCCGGCGCCGTCGAAGGCGGCGATCGCCTGCCGTGGGTGCAGACCGCCGACGCCGACAACTACGCGCCCTTGCCGCAGATCGGCTGGCAGTTGCACGTTTACGGCAGCGCGCCGCCCGAGCTGGATGCTTGGTGCGACGCCCGCGACATCGTCCTGCGCGTCTTCGCATGGCAGCCCGAACATCACGCTGCCGGCTTCGCGCAGGACGCGGCCTATCTGCTGCGCCCCGACGGCTATGTCGCCTTCGCCGCGGCCGATGCATCACTCACGGCGCTGGATGCGTATCGTGTGTCCCACGGATACAGCCTGCACTAGCATCGAGACCGCATGACGCAACCGACGACACCCAAATGGAAACGCCGCAAGGACGACCGCCCTGCGGAGATCCTGAGCGCCGCGCTCGACGCCTTCGCCGAGAACGGCTTTGCCGAGACCAAGCTGGCGGACGTGGCCAAACGCGCGGGCGTGGCGAAAGGCACGCTGTACCTGTACTTCGACAACAAGCAGGACCTGTTCGCCGCGGTCGTGCGCCATGGGCTGCTGACCAACCTCGCCCCGATCGAGGCCGCCGCCGCCACCTTCGAAGGCGGGCTCGCCGAACTCACCACCCTGCTGCTGACGCGCGCCGCCGAGCGCATGGGCGACCAACGCCTGCCCGCGATCGTGCGCATGGTGATCGGCGAGAGCCGCGCGTTTCCGGAACTGGCCCGCATCTGGCACGCCGAAGCCATCGACCGGGTGATGTCCACCGTCGCCGGCATCATCGAAAAGGCCCAGGCCCGCGGCGCGGCCCCCCCCGGCGATCCCAAGCTCTACGTGCTGTCGATCATGGGGCCGATGATGATGGCGATGCTGTTCCACCAGGTCTTCGGCAGCGACAGCGCGCACGCGCCGGATCTCGGCGCGCTGGCCGAACAGCATGGGCGGTTGCTGTTGCACGGAATCGAGCCGAGAGCCGGTGTCGGATAAGCCGAAGTCGGGCTTCCCGCCCCCTTCCTCGCCGCTCTGCCTGCGCCATCGCCCCCCCCTTCGCACCGATCACCTTTCCGATGAAAAACCCCTACTACAGCGGCCCCGTCAGCGACCACTTCGACGGGGTGCGCTTCTTCAATCCAGGCCAGCCGACCATCGACAACTCGTTGGCAAACGTGCTGCGCTGGAAAGCCGCCATGGGCGCGGTGCGCTGGCCCGCGCAGGTAGCGGTGACGCCCACCGTTCCTGCGCAGCGGAGCGATCGCATCCGCGTCACCATGGTCGGCCATGCCACGCTGCTGATCCAGATGGCCGGCATCAACCTGCTCACCGACCCGGTCTGGTCGCAGCGCGCAAGCCCTTCGCAGATCGCCGGCCCCAAGCGGGTCACGGCACCGGGCGTGAAGTTCTCTGACCTGCCGCCGATCGATGCAGTCCTGCTGAGCCACAACCACTACGATCACTTCGACATCGCGACCTTGCGCAAGCTGCATCGAGCGCATCGCCCGCTGTTCGTGATGCCGCTGGGCAACGATCTCCTGCTGCGCAACAGCGTTCCCGATGCACGGATCGCAACCGGCGACTGGCACGATCGGCTGCCGATCGGCGACACCGCGGCAGTGATCCTCACCCGCGCCAACCACTGGTCGAGCCGCGGCGTGCGCGACCGCAGGATGGCGCTGTGGTGCGGCTTCTTCATCCAGACCGCGCGCGGTTCCGTCTGGTTCGCCGGCGATACCGGCTACGGCGATGGCGCCATCTTTCGCGAGATCCGCGCCAGGCACGGCGCACCCGATGTGGCCTTGATCCCCATCGGCGCCTACGCGCCGCGCTGGTTCATGGCGCCCCAGCACATCGACCCCGCCGAAGCCGTGCGCATTTTCCAGGACACTGGCGCCCGGCATGCCTTGGGCATTCACTGGGGCACCTTCCAACTCACCGACGAAGGCCGCGAGGAGCCGCGCGAGAAACTGTCCGAAGCGCTACGCCTGGCAGGCGCTGCCGCTGCCAGCTTCGTCGCCGCCGAGCCCGGGCAGGTCTTCGACTTCGACGATCCTGCGGCGTAGCGCTGCGCGCCTGCCGTTTCCTCGTCAATCGATCTGGCGAAGCGGCTTCTTCCCAGGCCGCAACTTCAGCACCCGAACGCCGTGTGCGTCACCCCAGCCAGGAGGAGCCAGGCCACGAACGCAAGGAATGGTCAGCATGGCTGATCGCACCTTGTCTGCGGAGCAGCTAGACTTAATTGAGCAAGCTGGCAATTATATTTTTCGATTAGGCCAAAGCCTCCTCTTCCATCCGAGGCTCTGCGAGACAACATGTCGAGCATCGCAATCACCGATCTAACTGTGCCCAGGGACGTCGACAGCGTCTCGCGGCCCGTTGTGGCCTTGAGTGCCACATGGGTAACAAAGGACTGGGAAAATGCGAGGCATCAGCACCGCAAGGCGCAGCTGATCTACTCCGTACGCGGCATCCTCAACTGCGAAATCGAAGACGGCGTCTGGATCGTGCCGCCGCAGTGCGCCATCTGGATACCGGGAGACTTGCCGCACGCGGCGCGGGGGGCGGGCGAAACGGAATGCTATTGCCTGTTCGTCGAGCCAGACGCCGCACCGGATCTTCCGAAGACCTGTTGCACGATCTCGGTATCGCCATTGCTACGCGAGTTGCTGTTGAAGGTGGCCGGTTTTCCGGAGCTATACGCGCTGGGGGGACGGGAGGAACGGTTGATTGCCGCATTGCTCGACGAGTTGGTGGCAGCACCGGTGGAAGGCCTGCATCTGCCCATGCCGCGCGACACGCGATTGCGCCGCCTCGCGGAAATGATGCTGGCCGATCCCACCGACAAAACCTCGAAGGCCAATTGGGCTGTTCGCATCGGCATGAGCGAGCGAAGCATGAGCCGTCTTCTGCTGCACGAAATCGGAATGAGCTTCGGACGCTGGCGTCGGCAGCTGCATGTGATCCTTGCGCTGCAACGTTTGACCAAGGGTGAAAGCGTGCAAACGGTGGCATTGGAGCTGGGGTACGAAAACGCCAGCGGGTTCGTCACCATGTTCCGCAAGGCCGTGGGCAAGCCTCCGGCACGCTACCTCTCCGATCGCATGAGCGGCGCCGAGCTTGCTTCCGTGCCCGGCATCATGCTCCCCGATGAAACCTCGCCCTGACTGGATCAGGCCGTCCTGGCCCGGGACCACCGGCCGCCCTCTGTCGCCTGCTGTCCTTCCTTGCGCAGTGGCCGACATTGCGCACACGTCGTGGTGATGGTGAAGACCGACTCCTCGTCGAGAGCGAAGCCCTGCCCGGATGCCAGCGACCGCAGGTGTTCATGCAACGCCAGGTCTTCGATGAAAACCAGCCGCGCGCCGCACTGGCAGCGCAGCGTGTCGTGCTGGTCGTTCAGCGCTTCCGGCCTGATGGCATAGAACGCGCGCCCACGTGCGCCTTCGGTGCGAACCAACAACCCAGCGGTCCATAGATCGTTCAGCGCCCGGTAGACCGATCCCGGCGCGAGGCTGTCGGATTGCGTGCTGAGGATGCGATACATCTGGCTGGCATCGAGACAGCTCGGTGTCGCCTGCTCCAGCACGTTCAGGACGCTGGTACGAGCGATCGTCGGTCGCAGCCGGCTCGTCGCCAACCGTTGTTCCTGAGACGACGTCGGCGATGCGGTCGCGGGATCGGCTGCTGCGGTGCGCTTCATCATGCGTTTGCCTGACGGCGGGTTCTTGCGACCGATGGAAGCCGGCCACAGCCAGCCCAAGGCGCGGATCGTCGGAACCGGCAATAGCGGCATGGCGTGGTGTCCAGCGCCACTGCTGCGGGCGATGCGCAAGGCATCGGGACCACGACGAGGCCGACGCCGCTTGTGGCAGTGGGTTTGGCACGGGAGACGGCGGCGGTACTCATGTGCTCCTCTCAACGACTACCGGGGTAAGAGGCGCGCTTGGCCGACTGCATCGTCGGCATACAAAGACGAAGGGGGGACATAGGGGATTCCTGGATAAGAACAAAGCGCTTGTTCGGCCGGCCAAGCCGGCTGGGCTGAGGCGTGGCAAACCACGATCGAGCGCAGCGTACCCGCGCCGGCTGGACGTCACATTGCGAAACCAGGTCAAACTATTTTTCATTGCGGCCATCTTGTCGAGCGTCATCGCGCTTGGCCTAACTGAATAACAATCTGGCCTGGTTTCGCCATGACTCCCCTGTGTCCGCATTGTTAAATACGGCGTCCAAATGCGAATGAGTATTGTTGATGTCCGCCCTCACACCTGTTGGGAAGTCCCGTTGGCCAATCGATAGGCGCACAGCGTGCGCCGCTCATCCTCCTCTGGGTGGGCGGTACAAGGCCGCCATCAGGAGCGCGCCCCGCACCGTGCTTGGCTCGGCGGTTGCGGTGGCCGTTTTCATTGGCGCGCAGGGCGCATTCGCCGCCGAGCCAGCGCAGATCCAAACCAAGCCAGAGGGGACCTCTCAAGAGGAGACAACCTTCCCGGCCATTACCGTAACGGGCCGCAGGGATACGGCGACCACCGAAGGTACCGGCTCCTACACCACGGGCGAAACTGCGGCGGCGACGCACCTGCCGCTGTCCCTGCAGGAAACACCACAGGCGCTGACGGTGATCACGCGCCAGCGCATGGACGATCAACAGTTGAATTCGGTGCAGGGCGTGTTGGAGAACGCCACGGGCGTCGCGTCGTACCAGTCCGACAGCGAACGAACGAGTTTCTATTCGCGTGGTTTCCTGATCAACAACGTTCAGTACGACGGCATTCCCACCGTCGTCGGCGACATCGTCAACGGAAGCGGCATCGGTTCCCTCGATACCGCGTTCTATGATCGTGTCGAGGTCGTGCGCGGCGGCTCCGGCTTGCTGACCGGCACCGGCAATCCCTCGGCCGCCATCAACCTGGTGCGCAAACGACCGACCCGCGACTTCTCGGCAGCCGCCTCGCTTGGTGCCGGGAGTTGGGACACCTACCGGGGCATGGGCGACATCTCGGTGCCGTTGACCGAGGACGGCCGCATTCGCGCGCGCATGGTGGGGACGTACCAGGACGGACACGCGTACATCGACGGCTACAAGCCGAAGAGGAAGTCGTTCTACGGCATCATCGAGGCAAATCTGACAGCGGACACGACGGTGAGCCTGGGCTATGACTACCAGGACATCACGCCGAAGGGCTCCACCTGGGGAGGGTTGCCGCTGTGGTTCAGCGACGGCACGCAGGCGGAGTACTCACGTTCCAGGAACTACGCGCAGGACTGGAGCCATTGGGACAACGCCCTCAAGACGGCGTTTGCCGAGATCGAACACCGCTTCGACAACGGGTGGAAACTCCGGGCCGTCGCCAACCAGTACCGCACCGACTACGATGCCGAACTCCTCGGCCTGATCGGCCGCCCCGATCGCGCCACGGGACTGGGCACCTATCCCTACGGGGCGTATCCGGTAGCACTGGCGTCCGAAGGTCGCAGCCGTCAAAACACCTTCGACGTGATGGCGAGCGGCCCCGTCGAACTGTTTGGCCGCCAGCATGACCTGGTGGTGGGAGCGACGCGTTCGCGCCGCACGGCCGGCCAGGAGGATGTCGCTCCGTTCTATCCCGGCTTTGCGCCGGTCAATGTCTATGCGCTGAGTCCAGCCTATCCGCGCCCCGACTTCGATGCCATGGCTTGGATACCGACCCGCACCCGAATCAAGCAGAGCGGTGTCTATGGCGCCGCCCGGTTCTCGCTGGCCGAGCCTCTGAAACTCATTGTCGGCGGCCGCTTCAGCAACTACGAAATCGACGACGTCGTCGGTGGCTCGTCGTTGCACTACAAGAAGCGCAGTGAATTCACCCCGTATGCCGGCGTGGTCTACGACATCGACAAGACCTATTCGGCCTACGTGAGCTACACGGGCATCTTCAATCCGCAAACCGACTATCGCGACAGCAGGGGCAACGTGCTCACGCCGGCGAAGGGAAAGACCAAGGAAATCGGCCTCAAAGGCGCTTACATGGACGGGCGTCTGAATGCGTCGGTGGCCTTGTTCGAGACCGAGCTGGACAACGCGGCGCAGATGGTCGCAGGAACCTATACGCCAGCCGGTGGCCAAGCCTATCGAGGCGCGGATGGGACGAAGTCACGCGGGATCGAGCTGGACCTGCAGGGCGAGTTGGCGCATGGCTGGAACATCTACGCAGGGATCGCCCATTTCACGGCGCAAGATGGCGATGGCGTGCGCTTGAATTCGCAATTGCCGCGCACCACGGCCCAGCTTTTCACCAGCTACCAGTTGCCCGGAGAGTGGAGCAAGTTGACGCTGGGCGGAGGCGTCAAATGGCAAAGCCGCTTCTACCAGGCGCCCAATACCGGCACCAGTTCGCTGGGCGGGGAACAGGGGTCTTATGCCCTGGCATCACTGATGGGGCGCTACTCCATCACCAAGCAGACCAACGTGGCCGTCAACGTCAACAACGTTTTCGACAGGAAGTACGCGCTACAGAAAGGCGATTTCGACACCGTGGGGTATGGCGCACCACGCAACGTGATGGTGACGCTGAACTACCGGTATTGATCTGCGCTCAGGCGAACGCTTCAGCCGTTGGAAATCCTCAGACATATCGCCATTGATATCGAGAAAACTCCCATGCCTCTTCAGCCCCCCTCGCGCCCCGCACAAGACCCGGCCACGAACCACCCAGACAAGGTCGCCTTGTTCTGGTTGACGACAGCCGCTGGTGCCGTGCTTTTTGTCACCTTCCAGTTGTTCTTCTACGTAAACGACTTTGTGAGAGCGCACGGAGCGACGCCGGCGATCACGTTTGAGCCCGGCGTGCTGTGGATGTTTTCCGCGTTCTACGGTTGTTGGATCGTCACGGTACTTCTAGCGCTGATCGGAACCCGCAAGGATCAGTGGGGTGCGCTGGCCCTCGGCAGCGTGCTTGTCGTCCTGAATACCCTCGGAGGCATCTCCGACGGGTTGCGCGACGGTTGGCACATTGCCTTTTCGGCAGTGTTCTTCATTACGTTGCCGGGCGTGTTCGCCATTGCGGCCACCTGGCGTCGCCTCAAAAGCAAAGGAAACGGCCATGTCGATGAACAGTTCTGACTTCCCTTTGGTCTGGATGAATCTTGCCCAAGAACCCGGACATGACCACCAGAAGGACTTCGAGGAATTCGAGGAAAATCTGCAGCGCGGGGAGCCATTCGTGCTCTTGACCGATACCGCACCTGCTGAAGACCATGAGCACTCGCCGGAGGAAAAGAAACGCACCGCGCTGTGGATGAAGAAGCACAAGCTCGAATTGCGAAGGCTGGTGCTGGCAATGATCCTGGTCGAACCAAACTCGGCGAAACGTCTTGGTTTCAAGGCATTTGCGGTCGTTTTTGCCAAGTTCTGGGGCTACCCTCTACTTCTTGCCGCTTCACGCGAGCAGGCAATAGAGATGGCTGGAGAACTGCTCCCAAAGGACGGAGAGCCATCCAGCTGATGGCCCACGCTGGCGCCCGATCTCCCGGTAAGCTCTGTCGCCGTTCATCGCCCAGGCACATCGACCACGGCGAAGCCGTGCGTCTTCCAGGATACGGCTGCCCGGCATGCCCTGGGTCTCCACTGGACACCTTCCAACTGACCGACGAAGGCCGCGAGGAGCCGCGCGAGACACTGTCCGAAGCGCTACGCCTGGCAGGCGTTGCCGCTGCCAGCTTCGTCGCCGCCGAGCCCGGGCAGGTCTTCGACTTCGACGATCCTGCGGCGTAGCGCTCAACTCCTGCCGTTCCCCGTCAATCGACCCGGCAAAGCGGCTTCTCGCCGGGCCGCAACGTCAGCACCCGCACGCCGCTGCGCGTCACCGCCACCGTGTGCTCGAACTGCGCCGACAGCTTGCCGTCGCGCGTATGCACCGGCCATTGCTCCGGCAGCGCGCGGATCGCCGCGCGGCCCTGGTTGAGCATCGGCTCGATGGTGAACACCATGCCTTCCTGCAGTTCCAACCCGGTGCCGGCATGGCCGTAGTGCAGGATCTGCGGATCTTCGTGCATCTCGCGGCCGATGCCGTGCCCGCAGTATTCCTTCACCACGCTGTAGCCGTGCTCGCGCGCATGGCGGGCGATGGCGTGGCCGATGTCGCCCAGGCGCGCGCCGGGGCGCACCGCGGCGATGCCCTTCCACATCGCCTGATAGGTCGCCTGCACCAGCCGCCGCGCCGGATAGGCGACCTCGCCCACCAGGTAGGTGGTGCTGGAATCGGCGATGTAGCCGTTCTTTTCGAGCGTGATGTCCAGATTGACGATCTAGCCGCTGCGCAACACGTCGTCGGCCGAGGGCACGCCGTGGCAGACCACGTCGTCGATCGAAGCGTTGAGCACGAACGGGAATCCGTACTGGCCCTTGCTGGCCGGCCGCGCGTGCAGTTCTTCCACGATCATCCGTTCGACGAAGTCGTTGAGTTCCAGCGTGCTGCGGCCTTCCAGCGGCAGCTGGTCCAGCGCATGGAACACCTGCGCCAGCAGTCGGCCGGACTCGGCCATCAGCGCGAGTTCGTCCGGCCGCTTGATCACGCTCGGCCCGATTTCAACGCCTGCGGTTGCACCCCGGCCGCACGCAACTCGCGCGCCACCAGGTCCTGGAACGACAGCTCCGGATGCATCTCGCACAGCATGCCGATCCTGATCCAGAAGGTGGCCTGCGCATTGATCGAGCGGCTGGTCACCGTACAGGCGCGGCGCAGTTGGTCGTGCAGTTCGTCGTCGATGTTGACGATGCCCATGGGGGCTCCTGTGTCCGGGATACATGAATCATATACGATTCGTATATCGCGAACAATACACGCCTCGCGCGCGACTGCAGCGCTCATCCCCGGCACGAGGGCGGCGGCAACGGATGCGCAGGACGCCGCTCCTTCTGCATTTCGTAGCGCTGGACGGGATACGCCGAAGGTGCGTCACAGACGCGCAGACCAGCCGCAAAAGCGGGGGGAACAGCGTCCATCTCGATGTGGCGCACAGGCGCGCGTAGGCACGCCCGACGGTTGCGTTCCTGCCGCCTCAAAGTCGGCAGCGGCCGGCGTGGCCCGCGCCAAGCGCCGCATCGCGCGCAGACTCGCGCCGCCCATGTACAGGTGGGCGGCGCGGGTCTGCGCTCGATCAGAAACTCACCCGCCAGACGCTGTTGCCGACGTCGTCGGCAATCAGCAGCGCGCCGTCCTTGTCCTGCGCCAGGCCGACCGGGGCGCCGAACAGCTGCGACTGGTCCTGCGAGTGGAAGCCGCTGACCACGGTCTGCGGCGGACCGGCCGGCCGACCCTGCTGGAACGGCACGTAGACCACCTGGTAGCCGCTGAGCGGCGAGCGGTTCCAGCTGCCGTGCTCGGCCACGAACGCGCCTTCGCGGTACTTCGCGGGCAGCGTCTCGCCGCGGGAAAACCACAGGCCCAGCGCGGCCACATGCGAGCCCAGCGCGTAGTCCGGCTTGATCGCCTTGGCCACCAGGTCCGGGCGCTGATCCTTGACCCGCACATCCACGTTCTGCCCGTAATAGCTGTACGGCCAGCCGTAGAATCCGCCGTCCTGCACCGAGGTCAGGTAGTCGGGCACCAGGTCGGCACCGATCTCGTCGCGCTCGTTGGCGATCGCCCACAGCGCGCCGGTGTGCGGCTCCCACTGCAGTCCGGTCGGATTGCGGATGCCGGAGGCGAAGATGCGGCTGCTGGCCGAGGCGACATCCACTTCCAGTACGGCCGCGCGGCGGTACTCCACGTCCAGCCCGTTCTCGCCGATGTTGCTGTTGGAGCCCACGCCGACGTACAGCTTGCGGCCGTCGGGGCTGGCCAGCAGCGCCTTGGTCCAATGGTGCTCGATCGTGCCGGGGAGATCGGCGAACAGCGTGCCGGCCGCGGTGATCTCGGTCTGGCCGGCGACGTAGGGGAACTTCATGATGCTGTCGGTGTTGGCGACGTACAGCGCATCGCCGATCAGCTGCACGCCGAACGGCGAGTGCAGCCCCTTCAGGAACGCATGCTGCTCCCACTTGCCGTCCGCTGTCCTGCGCAGCAGGGTGATGCGGTTGCCCCCCTTGGCGCTCTTGCCGGAGCGGCTCTGGATCAGGCTGGCGATCAGCTGCTTGGGCGTGGTGACCGGCTCCATGCCCGGCGAGTTGGCCTCCACCACCAGCACGTCGCCGTTGGGCAGCACGTACAGCTGGCGCGGATGCTTCAGGCCGCCGGCGATCTTCTCGATCTTCAGGCCCGCCGCCACCGTGGGCGCCTGCCCCTCCTTCCAGCCCACACCCTCGGGAACCCGCATCGGCGGCAGCAGGAAGTTGCGGGCTTCCGGCAACGGCGGCGCGTTGCCCGCCTGCTGGGTCGGTTCGAGCGTGGCCTTGCCGCTGCAGGCGGCCAGGGCCATTGCGCAGCTCAGGGCGAAGGCGGACGTGCAGAGGCGCTTAGCCATGGACGTGACCCTCGCGTGGCGTCGTGCGGATGGCGATGAGCACATGCCCGATCGCCAGCAGCGCGACCGTGGCGATCGAAAGCCAGAGACCCGCGGGGACCACCGCATACGCATCGCGGCTGTGCACGAAGGAATTGAAGATGGCGGCGACGATGGCGAGCAGGTTCAACCAGAAGTCGAGCCGTTCCCCCGGCAGCGCGGAACGTCGCGCGGTGATCCAGACCTGGGTCAGATTGATCAGGCGCGGCACGATTGCGATGACCAGGCCGATCGCGATCAGCCAGGCCGCCGCCTTGGTCCACAGGATCACGCCGCTGCGGGCATAGACGATGTCGAAGATCAGCGCGGCGACGAAGCAGCCGAACGGGATGGGGTTGAGCAGGCCGTAGAGGGCGTTGGCCACCACGGAACGGCGCGCTGCAGTCTGCAGATGCATGAGACGGCTCTCGACGAAGGGAGGAATGGGGCGAATCGCCCGCTCACCACGAAACCGCGGAACGCTCCGCGGTGGTGGTGCGTTCCACTATCTGCCCGTCTCTGTCTAGAGGGTGTCGCGATGGAACGGCGTGCTCGGTCGTGTCGTCCGGACTCGCCGCTTCGGCCGCACCCGCGATCGCAGCGCTACGCGAGCGCGGCAGCGATCGGCGCTCCGCTGCTTTCGCGCACCGACAGGCTCACCGGCGCGATCGTCCTGCGCGGCGCGGCGCGGTCGTCCAGTTGCGCGAGCACCAGCTGCGCCGCTTGCCGGCCGCGCGCGCGCGGCTGCGCGGCGAGCGTGGTCAGCGCCGGCGTGCTCACCGCGGCTTCGGGAATGTCGTCGAAGCCGGTGACGGCGAAGTCCTGGCCGGGCCGGATGCCGCGCGCCAGCAGGCCCAGCATCAGGCCCAGCGCGACCGTGTCGTTGTAGCAGACCGCCGCCGTCGGTGGCGCCGCGACGGCGAACAGCTCGCCGTGGCGCGCGGCCGCTTCCAGGCGGTTGGGCGCCGACTCGATCAACCAGGCCGGGTCGACCGGCAACCCGGCGCTGCGCATCGCCTGCGCGTGGCCGGCGCGGCGCTGGCGGCACGAACTGGACGCGGCATGGCCACCGTAGAAGGCGATGCGATGGTGGCCGAGTGCGATCAGGTGCTCGGTCGCCAGTTGCGCGCCGCGCTGGTTGTCCAGGCCGAGGAAGCCCCAGTCGTCGGCGCCGGCGAGTTCGCGGTTGAACAGCAGCACGTTCGCGCGCGCGTCCAGCACCGTGTGCAGCTCGGCGGCGTCGCTGCCCTCGGCCGGCGACAGGATCACGCCCGCCGGCGTGTGCTCCATCAGCGAGCCCAGCACCGCCTGCTGCCGCGCGGGCGACTCGCCGGTGCTGCCTAGCAGGGTCACGTAGCCCTGCTCGCCCAGCGCCTCGTCCACGCCGGCCGCGAACTCGGCGAAGAACGGATTGGCCAGGTCGTTGATGACCAGCGCCACGCTGGTCGAAGTGCGCCGGCGCAGATTGGCCGCGCCGCGGTTGTAGACGTAGCGCTGCCGCTTCAGCTCCGCTTCCACCCGCGCGCGCGTGTCGGCATGGACCAGCGGGCTGCCGCGCAGCACCAGCGACACGGTCGCGCGCGAGACGCCGACCGCATCGGCGATGTCGGTGACGGTCACCACGCGCTGGCGGTCGCGTCCCGCGGCGGCCGGCCCGGCCTTCCCCGTGCCATCCACCGCGTCCGGCGCCGGTGCCGGCGTGGGCAGGACGGCCTTGGACGCGCGTATGGATGCGGCACGGGGCGGACGCTTCTGGCGCATCGGATCGATCCCCTTCTGACGAGACGCGCAGCGTAAACCATCGGCTGCGCGTCGCTGCCGGTGTCGTGTGCGGACTCAGCGCAAGGTCATGCCCGCCGCAGCGGGCTCGGCGGCACAGGGCGACAGCGGCAGGTCCTGCGGGCGCGTGCCCCAGCCCTGCGGCTGCGGCGCCTCGCTCAGCTCGAAGCGCAAGCGGCCGCCCTGGCGCAGCTGCGCCCAGTCCAGCCAGACCGGCGCCTGCGTGCGTCCGTCCAGGGTCACGCCGCGGATATAGCGCAGCGCGCCGTCACCGGCCTGCGGCGCGTCGATGCGCAGCGTGCGGCCCGGCCCCACGTCCAGCTCGATGCGCGAGAAGCGCGGCGCATGCAGCAGGAACTGCCCGGTGCCGGGCACCGCCGGATACAGGCCCATGGCGCTGAACAGGTACCACGCCGACATCGTGCCCAGGTCGTCGTTGCCGGTGACGCCATTCGGCGCATTGGTGAACAGCGTCTGCGCCGCATGCAGCACGGTGCTGGTCTTCCATGGCTGGCCGATCAACGTGTACATCCACGGCGCGTGCAGATCGGGTTCGTTGTTGGGGTTGTAGCGGAACTGGCTGTAGTAGCTGTACGGCCCCACCACCCATTCCTTGCGCGCGGCGCCGGCCGGATCGGCCAGCAGCGCGTCGTAGGCGAAGAACGCGTCCAGGCGCCGCGCGGCCTGCTCCGGTCCGTGCATCGCCTGCACCAGGCCCGGCACGTCCTGCTGCGCCAGCCACTGGTACTGCCAGGCGGTGCCTTCATGGAAGCCGTGCTGCGAGCGCGGGTCGTAATGGCCATCCGACGGCGTGTACCACGCACCGTCCTCGGTGCGCGGCCGCGGGAAGCCGCTGAAACCGGTCTGCGCATCGCGCACCGTCGGGTCCCACAGCGTGCGCCAGTTGCGCCCGCGGCGGTTCAGCACCGCGGCGTCCTCGGCGTGACCCAGCGCGCCGGCCATCGTCGACAGCGCGCAGTCGGCCAGCGCGTACTCCAGCGTCGCCGAGCCGCCGTGGTGCGGATCGACATCCATGCCCTTGGACGGGAACGCGCGGTCGTACTGCACGAAGCCGTGCGCCAGGTAATTGGCATTGCCGGAACGGCCGGCATGTCGCGAGTTCAACGGCGGCATCTCGAACGCGTTGCGGCGCAGCGCGGCGTAGGCCTCGGCCTCGCGCCCCTGCAGCGCGCCGAAGCGCCACAGGTCGACCAGGAACGGCGTGACCGGATCGCCGGTCATGACGTTGCTCTCGAAGTTGGCATAGCCCCAGCGCGGCAGCCAGCCCCCCTGCTCATCGATCGCCAGGAGCGAGCGTGCGATGTCGGCGGCCCGCTGCGGCCGCAGCAGGGCCAGCAACTGGTTCTGCGAGCGGTAGGTATCCCACAGCGAGAAATACTCGTGGTAGGTCCAGCCGTCGGCGCGGTGGATGAGGTCGTCGTAGCCGCGGTAACGGCCATCGGCATCGCTGCCGGTCAGCGGCTGCAGCAGCGCGTGATACAGCGCCGTGTAGAACACCACGCGGTCGTCGCCGCTACCGCCGCGCACGCGCACGCTGGCAAGCTCCTTGTCCCACGTCCGCTGTGCGCGGGTGCGCATGGCATCGAAGCCGAGCAGGCGGCCATTGGCCATGCCCTCGCTGCGCAGGTTGTTGCGCGCGCCCTCGGCATCGACGTGCGAGATCGCCGAGATGGCGGTGACCGCGCGGTCCTTGCCCAGGTCGAAGGTCAGCCAGGCGCCGCTCGGCTTGCCCTCGCCTTCCATGACATGGCGCGACCCCGTCACGCCGCCGGCCTCGCCCCAGGTGCCGAAGGCCTTGAACGGACGATCGAACTCCAGGCGGAACCAGGTCGTGTACTGGTGGCCGCCGCAGAAGCTGTCGGTCACCAGCTTGCCTTCCACCACGCGGTCGCCGACCACGCTCAGGGTGCTGCCGGTGACGACATGGCGGGCGTTGGCCTGGCCGATGTTGACCAGCACATGGCCCTCGCCCGAGGTCGCAAAGGTGTAGCGTTCGGCCGCCGCCCGGGTCAGCGCGGTGGCTTCGGCATCGATGCCGCCGTAATCGGTCAACCGCACCTTGTAGTAGCCGGCCTGGCCACGCTCGCCATCGTGCTGGTAGCGCGCACCGTAGCGCGCGTGGTCGAACGCCTTCGGATCGGCCGTCTCGAACTCGCCGCCCGGGCCGATGCGCCCGGTCACCGGCAGCACCGAGACCTGCCCGCCCTGTTCCCAACAGCCGGCGCCGGAGAGGAAGGAATGGCCGAAGCCGCGGATCTGCGGATCGTCGTAGCGCCAGCCGGCGTAGTGCGCGCCGATCGGGCTGACCTGGATCATCCCGAACGGTGCGGACGCGCCGGGAAAGGTGTTGCCGTCGTCCTTGCTGCCGATGAAGGTGTTGACCTCGGCGCTGGGCCGTGGCGCGGCCGCCAGCGCCGGCGCGGTCAGCAACAAGGACAGGGCGAGCGTGCGGAGCAGGGAGGGCAGCGGGGGAAGCGTCATGCGGTGTGGTCCTGTGGTGAGCGACCGCCCCGCGCGACGGGAACGGTCGTGGCCTGCAACGAAAAACGGCGTCAGGCCCGCGCGGCCTCCCGCCGAACGGGAGCGCCGCGTGGGCCCGGACACCAGGGGCGCGCCTAGAACTTGTAGGTCAGCCCCAGATACGCCAGCCGGCCGGCGTAGCCGCCGGTATAGAAACGATCGCGGGTGTCATCGCCCAGGTGCTGGCGCGTCTCCTGCTTGGTCAGGTTCAGCACCGACGCGGAGAGGCTGAGCGCCGGCGTGATGTTGTAGGCCGCGTTCAGATCGATCTGGTAGTACGGCTCCTCGTAGATATTCAGCCCGTTGACCAGGCCCTGCACCAGTTCGCCGCGACGGTTGTACGAGGCGCGCAGCAGCAGGCGGTCGGTCTCGTAGAACACGGTGAGGTTGGTCTGGTTCTTGGCGCTGCCGGGCATGGAGGTCTTGCCGACCTCGGTCCCATCCTCCAGCCGCACCGCCGCCTTGCTGGCATCGTTGTAGGTGTAGTTGAACTGTACGCCGAGGCCGGATGCCAGCGTGTGCTGCGCGTACAGCTCCACGCCTTGCGAGACCGCATCCTGGCCGCCGGCCTGGGTGCTGTAGTTCTGCACGGTGACCATCTGCCCGTCGACCATCATGCTCACGTCGCTGATCACGCCGACCGCGAAGTTCTCGACGTTCTTGCGGAACAGTCCCACACCCGCCACCGAGCCCGGCTGGAAGTACCACTCCAGCCCCAGGTCGAACTGGTTGGCCTTGTACGGCTCCAGGTTCTTGTTGCTGCCCGAGCCGTACCAGCCCTGCTCGCTGGCGCCGCCGGTCAGGCGCCGGTCGGCCACGTACTCGGGGCTGTAGTACTCCAGGCTGCCCGGCGCGGCGATGTCGGTGTAGCTGGGCCGCGCAATCACCTTCGACGCCGCCGCGCGCAACAGCAGGTTCTCGGTCAGGTCGTAGGCCAGGTTGAAGCTCGGCAGCACGTCGGTGTAATTGCGGTCCAGGCCGCTGATGACGAACGACTCGTTGCGTTGCTCGCTGTCCGACAGCCGCCAGTAGCCTTCGGTACCGCAGTAGGTGTCGGCCGGGGCGCCGGTGGGCATGGCGGCGCCCTGCTGGCAGGCCAGCGGATTGCCGTCGGCGCCGTCGAAGAAGTAGTCGTTGTAGGCGGTTACCTTGTCGGTGGAATCGGCGTGCTGGCCGGTGCGCGCCACCCGCACGCCCACGTTGCCGCGCAGGCGCTCGGTGTGGAAGTTGAGTTGCAGGTAGGTGGAATAGATCTTCTCGTCGACGTTGTAGACGAAGTTGTCTTCGCTGCGGGTCTGCATCGCGCCGTAGGTGTTGTTCAAGTAGCCGATATAGCCCGGGAAGTTGATCGCCGGAAACGCACTGGCCTTCACCCCGCCGGGGAAGTTGTCCATCGCATACAGCAGGTCCGGCGAGAACTGCGTGGCGATGGCGTTGCAGCGCCCGTTCCAGTAGCGGTTGTCGTAGTCGCCCGGGTCGGTGCCCGGACACACCCAGTAGTTGTTGCCGGTGTTGCGGTGGATGCCGCCGTCGCGGCGCTTGAGGCCGAACTGCAGCGAATCGAAGACCTCGCCGTCGAGATGCCAGGTGGTGTCGATCTGCGCGTACTTCTGCTGGTTGGTGTTACGGGTCCAGGACGAGCCGGTCGAACCCAGATCGACCTGCAGGATCCCGTCGCGCAGGTTCTGCATCAGCTCCGGCGAGAACGTCATGGTCGGGGTGCCGGTCAGGTCCCAGGCGCTGGCGAAGTTGCCGTTGGTCCAGCTGCCGTCGGGGTTCTGCAGGCGCGGCTTGATCGGCAGGGAGAACTGCAGCTCCGGCCCGCCCTTGGCCCAGGTGCGGCCGGCCTTGAAGGACACGTCCACGCTCTCGCCGCGCCACTCGCCGCCTAGGTCCACCGTCTGCGACAGCGATTTTTCGATGTTGTAGCTGCCGGTGATCTGCGGCGTCGGCACGGTGCAGTCGTCCGAGCCCCAGCCGCCCGGCGGCAGGCCGGCCGCCGCGGCCTGGGCTTCGCTGCAGTAGTACGCCTTGCCCGGATGCAGGCTGTAGTCGGCGCCGGTGACGATGGTGCCGCTGGGATCGAGGTGCAGCCCGTCGAGCAGGCGGCCGCCGCGCCAGTTGCCGTCGCCGTAGTAGCGCGCGATGTTCCACTCGGGAATCTTGACGGTGTTGGTCTGCGAGTTCTGCGAGAGATCGAAGCGGAAGTAGTTCGCGGTCAGGGTCAGGTCGTCGGTCGGCTTGAACTGGAAGGTCAGCTGGCCGCCCTTGCGCTCGCGCTCCTCCTGCTTGACGTCCAGGCTGACCGCGGTCGGCATCATGAAGCCGGTGCGGTAATTGCCGTTCTGGTCCCAGAAGCCGGTGCCGCCCCACCAGTTGGAGTTGAACGCCGACGGATTGCCGTTCACGTCCACGGCCGGGCCGACTTCGTCGCGGCCGTACCACTGCCAGTCCTCGGTGCTGGCGTCCAGGGTGCGCGCCGTGCGCTTCTGCTGCGTGTAGCCGACGAACACGCCGAAGCGGTTGTCCTTGTCGTGCCACGAGTACGAACCGGAAAACTGGCCGTCGGTCTTCTTGCTGGTATCGGCCCAGGTGCCCTCGACCGAAACGAAGCCGGAATGGGGTTCCAGCTCCAGCGGCCGCCGCGTCTGCAGGATCACCGTGCCGCCGATGCCGCCTTCGTCGATGCGCGCTTCCGGCGTCTTGTACAACTCCGCGCTGCCCAGCAGGTTCGATGGCAACAGCGTGTAGTTGAACGAGCGCGTCGGGTCGCCGTTGGACTCGGCGGTGGCGATGTAGTTGCCGTTCAACTCGGTCAGCACCAGCTCCGAGGACAGGCCGCGCACGCTGACGTTCTTGCCCTCGCCGCCATCGCGGCTGATGACCACGCCGGGCACACGCTGCAACGCATCGGCCACGTTCTTGTCGGGGAACTTGCCGACGTCCTCGGCGGTGATCACGTCCACCACGGCGTTGGCGTTGCGCTTCTGCTCCAGGCTTTTCTCGATCGCGTAGCGGTAGCCGGTCACCGTGACCGCGTCCAGATCCTTGGCCTGCAGTTCGGCCTGGCCCGAGGGCGCTGGCGTGCTGTCGGCCTGCTGAGCGAAGGCGGTGGTGGAGGCGGCGCTCGCGCACAAGGCGATGGCGATCCCCACAGACAAGGTGCTGCGGTGGCGTACGTGTGGCATGCGGTTCATTTCAATCATCCTCTCCCAAAGATTGATCGGCTGCGGCGACGACGGGTTTCAATCGATCCAAAGACCGAGCGGAACGTGCGCGCGTCGCGGCAGGAAAACATCCGGCGTCACTGCGGCGAGCCGGCCTTGCGTTTTTTTCCTCCTGTCCTGCACAAACCGGATTGGATCGTCCCAATCACGTGAAAAACCAGCTACCTCGGCACTTTCCGGCGAGCCCGCTATCGCGCCACCGGTCTAGCGGATTGCGTTCTCCTGCAGCGGGCGACGGACGTCGCACGCGCTGCGCTGTCGCCGCTTCATGGCGCGGCCTGCCGGGCCACCGGCCGCAACAGTTCGATCTCGGCCAGCGCCACGCCCTCGCCCGCCTCCAGGCGCAAACGGTACGCAGCGTAGGCGCCGGGGTGGGCGATGCGGAACGGCCGCAATTGCCGCGCCCAGGCGAACGCCTGCGCGCGCCGCTGGTCCAGCATGGTCCAGGCACCGTCGCCATTGCGCCCTTCCAGCGTCCAGGACAGGCCGGACAATGCGCTGTCGGCGTTGGTCAGCGTGTAGTGCGTGGCGCGCGTCGGTGTCGCCAGGCGCAGGTCGACGCTGGCGCCGGCCGGCAGCGACAGCGCCGTCGTCGCGTGGTCGTCGATCAATGCGGCGGCCTTGGGTTGTCCATTCAACGACACTGCCACCGCCTGCGACGCCACGTCCTGCAGGCCGCGCGGCGCGCTGCCGGGCGGGGTCAGCGACGGCGGCAGCGCAGCGGCGCCGCTGCCCCAGCGCGACGGCGTCTCGCCCATCACGAACTCCAGCGTGGCGCCGTCGGCGATGTCCTGATGGCGCAGCCAGGCCTTATCCCACGGCTTGCCGTTGAGCGTGAGCGATTGCACGTACACGTTGCGCGCACTGTTGTTGCGTGCGATCACCACCAGCTTGCGGCCGTTGCCGAGATCGACCTCCGCCCGTGGGAACGCGGGCGAGCCGATCACATACTCCGGCGCGCCCATGCGCAGCGGATACAACCCGAGCATCGCGAACAGGTACCACGCCGACATCTCGCCGTTGTCCTCGTCGCCGGGATAGCCCTGGCCGATCTCGCTGCCCAGGTACAGCCGGCGCAACACCTCGCGGGTGATGCGTTGCGTCTTCCACGGCTGCCCCGCCGCCACGTACATCCACGGAATGTGGTGCGCCGGCTGGTTGCTGTGGGCGTACATGCCCATGCGCACGTCGCGCGCCTCGGTCATCTCGTGGATGACGCCGCCGTAGCTGCCGGCGAACTGCGGGTCCGCCGTCTCCGGCGTGGCGAAGAGGGCGTCCAGCCGCGTCGCCAAGGCATCCTCGCCGCCCAGCAGCCCGGCCAGGCCGGCGGCATCGTGCGGGGTGGTGAAGGCGAAGGTCCAGGCATTGGCCTCGGTGTAGTCGCCGCCCCACATGCGCGGATCGAAGCCCGACGCCGGCACGCCCCACTGGCCGGCGGGCGTGCGCCCGCGGAAGAAGCGCGTCGCGGGATCGAACAGCGCCACGTAGTCGGTGGCACGCGCCTGAAAATACTCGGCTTCTTCGCGATAGCGCTGCGCTTGCTGCGGATCCTGTTCCTCGGCGGCCAGCGCCTGCGCCATCTGCGCCAGGCCGAAATCGTTGAGCGCGCCCTCCAGCGTCCACGACAGCCCTTCGTGAACGTCGTTGGCGGCGTAGCCGCGGTACATCGAGCGGGCCAGCCCCTTGCGGCCGACGTTCGCCACCGGCGGCACCACCGTGGCATTGCGCAGCGCCGCGGCATAGGTGGCGTGCGCGTCGAATCCGCGCACGCCCTTCAGCCAGGCGTCGGCGAAGGCCACGTCGGAGCTGGTGCCGACCATCAGGTCCGCGTAGCCGGGCGAGGACCAGCGCGCCACCCAGCCGCCGTCGCGGTACTGCTGCAGGAAGCCGTCGATCATCGCCCCGGCCTGCTCCGGCGCGAACAGCGCGTAGGCCGGCCAACTGGTGCGGAAGGTGTCCCAGAAGCCGTTGTTGACGTAGACCTTGCCCGGCGCCACCGGCGCGGAGCTGCGCTCGGCGTCGCCGCCGGCACTGTCCTTGGACCACGTGTTCTGGTCGGCATGCCGCCAATCCGGATGCGCCGCATCGCCGACATTCTCGTGGGCGATGTTCGGATACAGGAACAGGCGGTACAGATTGGAGTACAGCGTGACCCGCTGATCGTGGCTGGCGCCCTGCACCTGCACCCGTCCCAGCACCGCGTCCCACGCGTCCTGCGCGCGCTCCCGCACCACGTCGAACCCGGCGTCGCCGATCTCCTGCTGCAGATTGCGCTGCGCCTGTTCCACCGAGATCAGCGAGGTGGCGATGCGCATCACCACTTCGCGCTCGGCGCCCGGCGCGAACTTCACGTAGCCGGTGGGCCGTCCCGTGGCGATCTTGCCGCTGGCGATCCACGGACGGTCGAAGCGCGCATACACGAACAGGCGCGTGGCGCCGTTGGACAGCCCGCTGCGCGTGTCGGAGTAGCCGCGCAGCGTCTGCGTCGCCGCGTCCAGGGTCAGGCCACCGCGCGTATCGACGTTGTCGAACAGCAGATTGGCGTCGCCACCGCGCGGAAAGCGGAAGCGGAAGATCGCCGCCCGCTCGCTCGGCGCCAGTTCGGCGCGGATACCGTTGTCGAAGTCCACCCGGTACAGATGCGGGCGCGCCTCTTCGTGGTCGTGACCGAACGACAACGCGCGCTTGCCGCGGTCCGCCTCCGGCACTCCGCGCGTGGACGAGGGCATCACCTGGAAGGTCTGCCGATCGCCCATCCATGGACTGGGTTCGTGGCTGATCGACAGCGCCTGCAGCCGCGGCCGGTTGTCTTCGCCGTTCTGCTCGTTCCAGCGGTACAGCCAGCCGAGCGAACCAGCATCGGTCGCCGGCACCCAGAAATTGAAGCCATGCGGCATCGCCGTGGCGGGAATGTTGTTGCCGCGCGAGAACGTGCCGTTCGACTGCGTGCCGCGCGTGGTCACCACTTCGTCGCTCGGCCGTCGCGCCGCCTGCGGCGCTGCCTCGCGGCGCAACGCGACATCGTCGATCCAGCCCGACGCCACCTTGCCGGCGCCAGGCTGCACCTGCAACTCGATGGCACGGATGCGCCTGCCGCGCAGGGCCGCCACCTCGCCCAGCCGCACCTGCTTGAGCGCCCACTGCTGCGGATACAGCGTTTGCGACGCCGCCTGCCCCTGTGCGCTGACCAGCGCACCGTGCTGATCCTCCACGCCCAGCTCCGACAACCGGCGCCCATCGTCGAACAGCAGATCCACCGCCACACCGGTCGAGGCCACCGTGTCGCCGTCCACGATTTCCGGCAGCACCATCCACGACAGCACCGTGTCCGGCTCCACCGCAACATCGACCGCGAACAGCGACGCGCGCCCGGCCGCAGCGGCGCGATAGCGCAACGCGTGCAACCCGGTGTAGCCCATGCCGGCCTTGGCCGCGTAGGGATGCGCGGGGCCGTTGCCGACAGCGACCTGCACGCCCTGCTGGCCAGGTTGCGCGGCCGGCGCCGGCGCGGGTTCGCCGCGCTCGAACGAGGAGGCGAAGCCGCTGTCGTGCGCGCACGCCGCGCCGCTGCCTGCCAGCAGCAACGCCGCCGCAACGACGGACGCCAGCCACCGGCGCGAAGCATCAGGCAGGTGCGCGAAGGGCGGGCGGAACGTCATGGCAGGCTCCCAGGAAGTGTCGGTCGGTGGCACCCGCGGCGCGCATGGCGGCACGCAACCGCAGTGACAACGGCGCGCGATGCGAGAACGCAACGTGGACCGGATCGACCCGATGGACCGCGCGCAACGTCGGCGCCGACGCATCGCCGCGGCCGCATGTGCATGCGGATCCGTCAGCGACCATCAGCAGACGCGTGGCACGCGATCCCCCACTCGCCGTCTTCCCCAGGATGCAATGCATCGACGGCTTTGGATCGATCCAACGCGGGTAGATGTAACACGCCCGTTTCGGGGTTGCATGCTGCTGCGCAACAGCCATGACCTCATCCGTGGCCCAACGCCACGTCCAACGCGCGTCGACGCGCAGCGCTCTTGCGCAGGTCGCGACACGTCCTCGCGTTCGCTACGCCGCCATCCCTTCGGGCACCGCGGCCGCCGCCCGGGATGGCATCGGCAACGCGCGGCGAAGCGTCCTGCGGCAGGTGGCGCGCACCTCGGTGATCGCGTCCGGTATGCGCGCCAGATGCGCTTCGCTCGCACAGCATGCCGATCCCGATCCAGAAGCCGGCCTGCGCATCGAGCGAGCGGCTGCGCAGCGTGCAGGCGCGGCGCAGTGGGCCGTGCCGCGCGTCGACGATGTCGACGATGCGCCTGCGGACCGCCGGAACATGCGTACGCGTGACGCATTTAGGTTTCACCTGCCAGCTAACGACCGCCCTTGGCGAAAACGCGTCGTCCTTCAAATGTTCGCTCCAACGGCGGGCGGTGAGTTGACGCCAACGCGCCCACGGCGGCCACGCGCCTGGCGGCATGCGTGCCCGTCGCGCCGCCCTGGTGGTTCAGCCCGGGGCTCCGCTGCCGATAATCGCCAGGGGAGTCGAGAGACGCGCCGCGAGGGGGCGGCGGGCATGACCAAAGGCAAGCGCCGCAGAAACCTGGCCCAGCGCGTGGCGCTGTACCTGTTCGTCACCGCCGCGTGGGCGGTGCTGGCCGGTTCGGAGTACTCGTCGCTGCGCGACGCCAGGAACACGGCGTTGCAGACCGCACGGACCAATGCGCTGAACCTGGCCAGTTCCCTCGCCCAGCACACCAGCGATTCGTTCGCCATCGCCGAGACGGTGCTGACAGGCGTCGTCGCCGGCGTCGAGAGCGGCCTTCTGGCGCCGGACGCCCTGCGCGACTCCATGCGCGAAGAGGTCGACCGCTCCGACCGGGTGCATGTCATCGTCGTCTACGACGCGCACGGGCACCCGGTGAATTCCTCGCTCCCTGCAGACGCGAAGCACCGCAACGGTTCCGAACCGGCCTACTTCGCACACCATCGGCACCACGGCGACCGCCTGGCGCTGCTGAGCGGGCCGATCCGCAGCCCGGCCGATGGCGCCTGGATCGTCCCGCTGACCCGGCGCATCGACAAGCCCGACGGCTCCTTCGCCGGCATCGTGCTGGTCGGCATCTCCGTCGACTATTTCGCCCGCTTCCACCGCCTGTTCGACATCGGACACGACGGATCGATCGCGATCGTCGGCGACGACGGCACTGTCGTCTCCCGCTCCCCCGGAGACATCGGCCGAAGCGGCGGCAGCATCGCCGGCACGCCCTTCCATCGGACCATGCAGGCACTGCGCCGCGGCTCCATCGCCGCCGTGTCGCCCATCGACGGAGTGGAGCGGATCTCCGGATTCGCCCCTGTCCAGCGCTATCCGTTCTGGGTGCTGATCGGCGTGTCCACCGACGAAGTGCTTGCGCCCTGGCGCGCGGTGGCCGTGCGGCGCTCGTGCATCGCCGTGATCGCGTGCGCGCTGTTCGTCGGCCTCGGCCTCTGGCTGGACCAGCAACTGCGGCGCATGCAGGCCAGCGAGACCAAGCTGAGCACGGAAGCCTGGAGCGACACGCTCACCGGCATCTACAACCGGCGCGGCTTCGACTACAAGTTGCGCGGCGCGCTGCAGCAGAGCGAAGTCCTGCACTCCAGCATTTCGCTGCTGATGATCGACGTGGACCACTTCAAGCTCTACAACGACACCTACGGACACGTGAACGGCGACGCCTGCCTGCGGCACGTGGGACAGGCCCTGGCCGCCTGCGCGCAGCGGCCGCACGACATCGCCGCGCGCTACGGCGGCGAGGAATTCGCGGTGATCCTGCCGTTCACCGACGCCGCGGGCGCGCAGACGCTGGCGCAGCAGGTGCGCGCCGCGGTGCGCGACCTGGACCTGCCGCACGCGTCCAGCCCGACCGACGCGCGGGTGACGGTGAGCATCGGCGTGGCAAGCGTGCACATGGAGGATCAGCGCTGGACCGCCGCGGAACTGGTCGGCATGGCCGACGCCGCGCTGTACCGGGCGAAACAGGCGGGCAGAGACCAATTTTCCATGTAGCGGGCAAAAAAAACCCCGCCGAAGCGGGGTCTTGCCGTGCCGCTGGACCGCCTCAGACGCTGGACATCACGCCGATGCTGAAGCCGGAGACCTGGCTGATCCGCCCCCGCCACAGACAACCGTTGACCGGAAACTCGCCGCCCGTCGCCACCACCCGCGCATCGGCGAGATGGACGAAGGTGGCCGGCTT
This sequence comes from Xanthomonas bonasiae, assembly GCF_017163705.1. Taxonomy (GTDB): domain Bacteria; phylum Pseudomonadota; class Gammaproteobacteria; order Xanthomonadales; family Xanthomonadaceae; genus Xanthomonas_A; species Xanthomonas_A bonasiae. The sequence goes on along the minus strand of NZ_JAFIWB010000015.1, from coordinate 10,292 downwards.
CAGCTCGCTCTGCTCGTAGATGTCGCGATAGGGCTGGAAGCGCTCCTGCAGCGGCGCGACCAGCTCGTCGGGCGCCACCTCGGTGATCGACTCGGTCAGCCGCTGCATGAACTCCTTGCCGCCGATCAGCATGCCGGAGATGGTGCTGCCGCCCACCGTCAGCGTCAGCCCGATCTGCACGCCCAGGTTCGCGATCGCCACCAGATCCTGCAGCAGGTAGTCGGGATGGTGCGCCGCGGCGAGCAGCGCATCGGTATCCAGCGCCGCGGTCGATTGTTCTTCGTGTTGTGACATGTGTCCTCTCCCTTCGAGTCGCCACGGCAATCCCATGGTGCCTTGAGGGTATACAGATCCGCCGGCGCCCGCATGACGACGCCTTCTCATCGTGCGGGCGGGCGTGTTCAGGCGCCTCCCGATCGCGGCAATGGGGTGTTCGCGGCTGCGAACGCGGAAGCGCCGGGTGTGAAGTGCCACGGAATTCCGTCTGTGGCACTACACGACGGGCGTGTACTCCCCGCCAGCCAAATCTGACCGCGATTCGGCCGACCCCACCAAACACCCAAGCGGCCGCACACCTCTGCGGCCGCGGGCGGCACGCCTAAGGCGACGACTTGCGCGAACGCTTCTTCTGGATCGTGGGCCGCACGTCAGGCACGGCCGTGATCAGCAGGGCGCCATTGGCCATCGTGATGCGCACCTTGCCGCCCACCGCGAAGCCGATGCCTTCCAGCCACAAGCCATGCAAGCGCAAGCTCGGCACCGGCCGCCCGACCCGCATGCCATTGCGGTCCACATCGTAGTAGCGATAGCCGATGGTGCATTGCGTGGGCCGGCGCGGGATCGAGCGTCTGGGCGTGACGACCTTGTCGGCCTCGGGGCACAACGGCGGCGCCGATGCGCCAGGCAGCGGCTCGGCGGCAATTGCGTCCAAGGGGAGCTTGAGCCAGCACGGTCGCGCTTCGGCAGGGGGACAGTGGCGTTACGGAGCATGACGCTCTCCTCGTGTAGTGGAGTCCGCCATCCCCTGGACCAATCAAAGTTGGCTGCCAGTGAAGCATTCTCGTCCTAACCCTTTCGGTTGTTCGCCATCGACGCTGCATCCGCACTCGAACGAAGGAATGGTGCCAAGATCGCTATCTGCGTTGGCCCCAAGCATGACCGGGGTGGAACCAAGAGGGCAGTAAGTAACTACTGCCCTCCGTCCCGCTCTCACAGTTGCATCTGACGCGAGCGCAGACCAGGGCTTGCGTGTGATATCCGCCAGGCCGACATCCTGGTGGCGATACCAGATTCGTCAAACCCGATGCCGTTGGCCGGCGGCAGCACGCTTTGGCCGGCGAAGCTGGCCAAGCTTTCGACAAGCTGGTGCAATTCAGCACGCGGCTGCTGGACCACACCAGCCGGAGCCGAAGGCGCAATCGGCGACTCAGATTTGCCAGAACCTAGCCCTATGACGCCAGCACTGGCCCGCGGCAGCAGAGTGATCCCTTGCTGTGGAGCCGCCGTTGGCGCCGCGGTGGCTGCAATCATCCTCGGCCCGTACAGAGTCGGCACACCGATGGCGAAAGCCGCTACGGCTTGTGCAAGGTTGCTCGCCTCGTCATCGCCCAAGATGAACGTGTCCAACGCCGGCATAGTAGTCAGCGAGGCCGCGGCCACACTGCGGCTGGATGAGCCTAGCGGCATCAGCTGACCAGCGATGGTGTCGGCCGAAATTGCGTAGCCACCATCACCGGGTTGTACATAGGCAACCGCACGTTCGCCGCCAAGGAAGTGACCAAGCACACGCATCTGCTGTCCCGCGTCGCCGTCCACACGCACGACCAGATCGTCGCCGTCGCGGTGGTAGGTCAGGCGGGAGCGGTCTATTCCATCGAAGTACAGCCAATCGGTGCCGCCGCCGGTGTTGTCGATGGTATCCACGCCTGATCCGGCGGCGTAGAAGTAGGTGTCGTTGCCCGTGCCACCGAACAACATGTCGGCACCATCCTCACCCACCAGCTGGTCATCGCCGGCACCGCCAACCAGGATGTCGTTGCCCGAACCGCTGAAACTGCCATTGCCGCCCGAGAGATAGTCGTCGCCGTCGCCGCCGTCGAGCTTGTCGTCGGCTCCCATGCCGAACAGTGTGTCGGCTCCGCCCAGACCCTTGATCAGATCACGCCCGCTGCTGCCGACGATTTGCTCGCCGGCGGCGGTGCCGGTGTTCTGCGATGGATAGTCGGAGTCATTACCCGTCACTGGCGTACCGCCGCCGCCGTTTTCGCCTCCACCTCCATTGTTGCTGACCAAGGCATTGATCGCCGCTGTATCCAGGACCGAGCCGCTGGCAGGCTGCAGATAGTCCAGGGCCATATCGCCACCCAGGAAGTGGTCGATGACCGTGACGCGTTGGTTGGCATTGTCGTTGACCGTAACAACCAAATCGTTCCCGTCGCGGGTGAAGCCCAGCTGCGAAGTGGTGACGCCATTCTCGAAAATCAGCCGGTCCGTGCCGCCGCCGGTATTGTCGATCCGGTCGCTGCCAGTCGTGGTATCGACGACATACATGTCGTCACCCTCGCCGCCCACCAGCAGGTCGTCGCCATTGCCGCCCCAAAGCGTATCGTTGCCGGCCATGCCGCGCAGTTCGTCGGCACCGTCCAGTCCTAGTAACGTGTTATCGGCGGCACTACCCTCGATGAGATTATCCAGCGCATTGCCATTACCCTGGCCGGCACTACCCGTCAGGCGCAGGTTCTCGACATTTTCGGCCAGGACGTACTGGCTACCGAAACCACGCACGACGATATCGATACCCTGGCCCTCATCCTCAACGATGCTGTCGGCGTCCGTATCGACGTAGTAGGTGTCATCGCCGCCGTAGCCGTACAGGGAGTCCGCGCCAAGGCCACCATCAAGCGCGTTATTCGAGTCGTTTCCATAGAGAGTATTGGCCAAGTCGTTGCCGGTCAGCCCCAAGTCCACGCCCTCTGTCAGGCTCCCCTTCTCCACATTGGCTGACAGCGTCCATGTCAGGCTGGCCAGGATTCCGTCCTCGCCCTCGCCTGCCCCCTCGACGACGACATCGTCGGCATCGTCGACGACGTACACGTCGTCGCCCGCGCCGCCGGCCATGCGATCGGCACCCGTGCCGCCATTGAGGTAGTTGGCAGCGGAATTGCCGATCAGCTCCTGGGAGCCGCTGGCGCCGTACACGAGATACGCCGAACTACCCTCGACCATGACGACCCGCTCGATGCTCTCGGCGGTGGTGTACGTGTACAAGCTGCTCTCGACGGTATCGAAGCCCTCATCGGCCAGCTCCACGATGCTGTCGTAGCTGGACTCCGTCAAAACGTAGGTGTCGTCGCCCTTACCCCCGTACATGACATTCGTGCCTCCGCCGCCAGCGAGACGATCATTGCCCGCTAGGCCATACAACTCCTCGCCGCGCGCGGTGCCGGTGATGACATCGTCGCCCTCGGTGCCAAGCATAACCACGATCACCTTGAAGCTCCCATAGGTGGATGCGGATTCGCCGAATCGATCTGTCGCGGTGATCGTCAACGAGACCTGCTCGGCGTTCTGCGGCGGCGTCCCGCTGATCGTGCCGGTGACCGGATCGATGCTCATCCAGGTCGGGCCGCTGAGCGAATAGGTCAGTGTGTCGTCGGCATCGTCGGTGAAGGCACCAACGGGCAGTGCGAATTCGAATGCTTCTCCGGCGCGCACCGTGGATGGAAGCTGGAACCAGTTCGCCACCGGCGGATTGTTGTCGTACGGCAGCTGGCTAAGGTCGCCCCGCCGGACGGTGCCGTCTGCAAACACGAATTCGTCGATCGGTTGAATCAACGTGTACTGCCCCGGCGCACTCTCCCGCCAGTAGTTCTCTACGATCAGGCGGTCGTTCGGATCGCTGCCGACCTGGATGACGAGGCTGGTGCCGTCCTGCGACCAGACGACATCGTCCGGGTTGACGCCCTCACCGAAGATGACTTGGTCGAAATCGTCGGTGCTGCCGTTCCAGGACCGGATCCTATCGGTTCCGCCCCCCACATCGTAGAAGAATCGGTCGCTCCATCCATAGGACCTGGTGTAGCTTCCGTTGAGGTAGGCGCCGCCGATGCCGATCAGGATGTCGTTGCCAGCTCCGCCATATAGATCCGCGCCATAAACGGAGGACATGATCGTGTCGTCTCCTCCCTCTCCATAGAGGATATCTCTATAGGACGAACTCGCAGCCTGGCTGTCGAGTGGGTTCTTGTAGTCTCCCCAAATGACGTCATTACCCCCTCCTCCGCGCACCTCGTTGCTGAACATATTGCCCTTCAGCACGTTTCCGCCATCGTCTCCGCTCAGATTGCCGAGCAGCCTGACGCCGTCGCCGTAGACGGTGTACAGCGTGAGGTTCTCCACGTTGGCGTAGTCCGACACCGATACCCACATGTCCATGCTGGTCGTCTCGTCCCAGGCGGCGATGACCACTGTGTCATTGCCGCCGCCTGCCGACTCGATCACCACGTCCTTCCGGGTGACCAGGTAGGTATCGTTTCCTCCAAGACCGGACAGCTGGTTGATTCCGGTAGCGATGTGACCCTCCAGTAAGTTGTCGTCGCTGTTGCCGATCGCCGACACGGCCGCGCCTGTGAGCCGGACATTCTCCAGGTCTAGGCGGGTTTCGATCGAGTAATCCAGGCTCGCCTCGACGGTGTCGATCGAGTCGTAGTCCGTCTGCTGCTCGACGATGACGTCGTCAGCACTGTCGACGACATAAGTATCCTTGCTGGAACTGCCCATCAAGGTGTCCTTGCCGCCCTTGCCATCCAGCCGGAAGCTCAGGTCCGGCATCTGAGTTGCACTGGATGTCCTGATGATCTGGATGACATTGTCGAGTGCGTTGCCGCTCAATTGGCTGGGCGAATTCGGGTACCAGAAATTGGCAGGGGTATAGACCAGATTCTCGACATTCGCACCAAGCGTGGAATTGTAGAAGTTGGTATAGAGCGTATCGATACCACCACCAGCCTCTTCCTCGATATTGCTGCTCTGCGTGGTCGGCGGGGATGCAGACGAAGTGTAGTTGTGGTTTAGGTAATAGGCGTCATTGCCGTTTCCGCCGATATAGCGATCGACATAGTTGCCCCTAAACCCCATGTAGAGACGATCGTCGCCGTCACCACCGCGAACGATGTCATTGCCATCGTCCCCGTACAGTATGTCGTTGCCCGAGCCACCGTCGAGTACATCGTCACCCTCGCCGCCGTAGATGCTGTCGTTTCCGTCCATCCCGGGTGTCGTTGCCCCCTAGTCCGTTGATGACGTCTGGCGCAGAAGTTCCGACATAAGTATCGTTTCCCGAAGTCCCCGTCCACGATCGCTGCTGGAAGTCGGCAGCCGAGAGCTCGGTTCCTTCCGCGAAACGGACGCGATGGCCGCCGTTGGCGAGGAAGCCCTCCAGCACGACCATGTTGTCGGCGGTTGCACCCGGACTGCCGACGCTTCCGGAGATGAAGATCATCAGGTCGTTGCCGTCGACCTGGTAGTTCATCACCATGTTCTGGCTGATGCCAACCAGATTGATGGTGTCGCTACCGGCATTGGCGGCGTCCAGTTTGCCGATCACATCGTAACCTGAGCCCCAGGCGATGTTGTAGGTATCGTCGCCGGCACCGCCGTCGATGACATCCGAACCGTTCCCTCCCCCGTTATGGACGAGATTGATGACGTCGTTTCCGGCGCCGCCATAAACGAAGTCGTTGCCCTGCCCATCCGACAGGGTATCGTTGCCCTGGCCACCGTCGATCAAGTCGTTTCCGCCCTGGCCATCGATCGTGTCGTCGCCGCCCAGGCCGTACAGGCGATCGTCGCCGTCCGTGCCCTGCAGGTTTTCACCAGCGCCGCTTCCGCCAGTGACGGTACCGTAGTAGACGCCCGAGTCGATCAATTCACGACTGATCCAGGAACCGTCGCCCAGTTGGATCCATGCGGCGGTGCCGGTGGCGAAATAGCCTGCCACGCGCAGGCTGCTGCCGTCGGCCATGGCCAAGACCAAGTCGTTCTGGTCACGGGTGAAGGTAACCTCATCGGCCGCGATTCCCTGCTGCAGGTAGATCTGGTCCTGGCTACCGATTGTTAGTTGGACAACGTCCTGGCCGAATTGACGGTCGAAGTAGTAGCGATTCAGACCTGCTCCACCGATCAGGGTGTCGTTGCCCGCACCACCGATCAGATAGTCGTCGCCATCTTCGCCATACAGCGCGTCGTTGCCTGCACTACCATGGAGCGTATCGCTGCCGGCGCCGCCGTAGACCTGATCGTCTCCCTCCGCAGCGGTGACGATATCGTTTCCGCCTTCGGCATGGATGACGTCGTTCCCGGCCCCTGCATAGATGCTGTCATTGCCGACACCGGCATAGACCGTATCCTCGCCGTCGTCAGCATCAATAGTGTCGTCGCCAGCGCCGCCATAGATCGTGTCGTTGCCAGCCTCGCCATCGAGGATGTCGTTGCCATCACCGCCATCAAGGATATCCTTGCCGTCCCCGCCTGCGAGCGTATCCACGCCAGTGCCGCCGCTGAGGCGGTCATCGCCAGCACCACCGTATAGCTTGTCGTCGTCGTCGCCGCCACTGAGCGTGTCGTCGCCGGCCTCACCGTGGAGAACGTCCTTGCCGGCACCTCCATCGAGCAGATCGTCGCCGTCCCCACCCTGCAATTCGTCATCACCCGTCCCACCGGACAACTGATCGTTTCCACCATTGCCGATCAGCAGGTCGTTTCCGGCTCCACCATCCAGATAGTCGTTGCCGTGGTAGGTAGCGGCAAGTGTCCCGTCGGAAGCCACGTCACCAACGATCTGGTCGTCCCCATCGTCGCCATACAGTGCATCGTCCCCGCCCCCGCCATCGATGATGTCGTTGTCGGCGCCGCCGTGGATCAGATCGCGTCCATGCGCAGATCCGTCGATGTCCCGAGAATCGCCTGTCAAGGTATCGGAGCCGGCGCCGCCCTCGATCATGTCATCGCCTCCGCCACCGCTGACGAAGTCATTGCCTGCTCCGGCATCGATGCTGTCGTTGCCGTGACGCGTGCCGGCCTGGCTATTGTCTCCCCAGATGTTGTCGTTGCCTATGCCGCCGATAATGACGTCGTCGCCGTCATCGCCGGTCAGAATGTCGTCACCAGCGCCACCGTCGATGTAGTCACTGTCGGCATCGTCGCTGTCGGCAGCACCTGCCATGCCTCGGCCCCAGATCCGGTCATTGTCGTCGCCCCCGGACAGTACGTCGTTGCCACCATTGCCGCTAATGCTGTCATTGCCGGCACCGCCGTCTATCACGTCGTTGCCGTTGTGATGCGCCTGGTCGGACGAACGCCACCCTATAGAGTTCCCGGCGCCTGCCGCATCCGGATAGTCGCCACTGATGGTGTCGTCATCGGCCTCACCGAAGATTACGTCATTGTCGTAGCCACCCGTCAGGCGGTCGTTTCCGCTTCCACCGCGAATGATGTCATTACCGTCGCCCGCCACCACCGTGTCGTTGCCGCCGCCGGCATCGATCATGTCGTCTCCGCTCGGTGTGGCGTTCGGGTCCAGCTCGGTCCAGCCAGGCGCATAAATCAAATCTGCGATGTACCAGGCCTTGCCATGATCGAGAACCGCTGCACCCAGCCCGTTCACGCGTTCGTAGAACTCGTCTTGTTCGCTCTTACCCGTATCAGGATCGGGCGTCGTGTCGAGCTCGCTGAAGCTCGCCTGCTCGTATCCATCGTAGATGTAGTCGTTACCTTCGCCACCAATCAGTACGCCATTACCCGTGCCGCCGAGAATTAGGTCATTACCGGCACCACCATCGAGGTGGTCGTCGCCTGCACCGCCTTCAAGGCCATCATTGCCGCCCAATGCTTTGATAGTGTCGGCGCCAACGTTATTGCCATTGCTACCGAAAAGATCATCCTCGCCGGTCAGTTGTGATCCATCAACGACGGGGACTTGACCGCCCAGGCTCAAACTCAGATCACCCTGAGCCCAGTCCTGGACCCGGATGCTGCCATGCGTTGCAATCACGTCGATGACCAAGGTGCCGCGGCCGTTGCCACTGTCCAGAAAGGTCAACTGGAGCTTGCCTGTACTGTCCAGCCAGGAAACTTCCGAAGTCCGTTGCCCAACCGTGATGACGCTACCATCAAACCAGATATGTCCCATCCCGTCCGAATCGGCGATGCGATCCAGGGTAATTTCCGTTGTATCGCCACTCCAGAAATGATAGTTGTCGTCGCCAATCCCACCTGCCAGGAAATCATGTCCTGCGCCACCTTCTAGATTATCGTTACCCTCCAGGCCATAAATGTAGTCATCGCCCGCGCCTCCTCTAAGCGTGTCGCTCTCTTTTCCACCGATCACAAGTTCGTTGCTGCCATCACCGTCGTAGGAAAGGCCGCCGAGACCGTTTTCGATCACCAGCTTCCCCATCCCGCTAAGCAAGGGAGAGGCGCTGCCGTCATCTTTGAGGAAATCCCAGAGTGCTCTGGAAAGACGATTTCTCCCCCGTTCATCTCCATCTTGGGAGAAGCGCGACATGTCTAGAGAGATGCCACCACTGACGTTCTCCACTAGGCCTGCGCTAACCGCGTCTTGCTGAAAAAAGTAGTATTCGGCAAGTGCATCGATGATGCCCTTGTTGAGAGTCGTCTCGGATGCGGTTCCTGCGGTACCGATGCGCTGCAGGTCTTGGCCGATAGAATCCAGCCGCGCCAACGGACTGCCAGCCTTCATTTCGGCCAAGTGACGAATCATAAGTTGCGCCATGAAATTAGGCAGATCTTGATCTGGACTATTCCCATAAAGCGAAGGATCGATGAACTCCGCAAGCGCCAAGCGCTGCTGGGCCATTCCGAGCCGGAAGTCTTCGGAGTACATCGCTGCCTGCAACAGCGTCATCGAGTGGAGTTCAGCACGAGGACTCAGGCTCGCGAGAAAACTTGTACCGTCGAGAATTGAAGGTGTGCCGATGCTTATTACCGGCATCGCATTGCCTTCTATAACCGTCCCCGGAAAGCGGATCAACTCCAGAATCTCGCCCTCAAGGTAGTAGCTGGTTACCTGTGATTCCCGCGCAACGAATTCTGGAAGCACGGATTGTACATAGGCATCAAACTCGCTATTTAAGTATCCTATCGCAGCAAGCTGCGCATGAATTAATTCAACCTGCGCTTTATTGACCGCGGTGGCTTGGAACGGTGCGGCGTCGAAAGTCGTGGATGGCAAGTCAAAGAAGACACTCATCATGGATGCCAGACCGCCGCCGAGCGAATGTCCCGTAAAGCTGATCTGTGCTCCCGGGTTCTGCGCCATGACCTTCATCACCAGGACCATCGCCTGCAATACCTGCGGCGAGCTTGCACCAAGGCCGGTCGGTATGTTGGCCACGGCAAAGTCGTCGATCAGGGCCTCATTGGAACCCGTGAACGAAATCACAATCTCGCTGCCCCGCTGGTATACACCAGCGGAAAATCCAGTGATCGCGTTGTCGTCGTACCATGCCTTCTCGTCCCATCCCCGCGACAAGGGGATACGATTCACGAGTGGGCGATCGTAGACCCGGTTTGCCAAAAATGCGTAGTCAAATTTGTCTGCCATATCTAGTCCTTAAGATTATTTGCAATTCCAGGTCACATATCGCACTAGCAATTATTCTTTGAGGTCGGCGTAATCGCCTTATATATATTCGAGGCTCTGCGTCTCCGCACTTCCTTTTCCGCCTCCCGAATCAAAGCAGGCTCTCCGGTATGGCGGATGCTGACGAGGAGATTAGATGCCTGTCCGATTCGACTGGATTCCAGCGGAACGACTCGCCAGTCGCCGCCATTGGTGGAGATGTACTCGACATACAAGGACGACGGCTTCCCAGCCTTATGCCAGGTGCCGCAGTAGATATATGTAGCCACCACAACCCACGTTGACGTCGCCACGTCATAGTCCAGAACGATCGGAACCAGATTGGAGCGCCATGTGGGCGGCGCCTTTGCGCTATCAACGACGGACTGTACTTGCAGTGTTACTTCTGTTGGCTCCCAGCCTGTCGGACCGCCGATTTCACGTTGAATGTGGCCCTTGGCTGTTCGATCAATGGTGATCAACTGCCCATCGGACAGGCGAACTTCCTCCTTCCACGTGAGGCTCACCCGACCACAACCTGCCAGCATCGCGAGAAGGAAGCAGAAAAGAGCCGGACGAATGACACGCATGTTTGAATTACTCATGAGCCCTCCCCATTGCTTCGTACAATCAGAATTTCGTTTTTCAATCA
>NZ_JAFIWB010000014.1 GCF_017163705.1 Xanthomonas bonasiae | reverse complement strand
TGAGCTTCTTCTACTCCAGCGAATGGAATCCGGTCGAGAACAAGTACGGCGCGCTGGCGCCGATCTACGGCACCCTGGTCACCGCCATGATCGCGATGCTGATCGCGGTGCCGGTGAGCTACGGCATCGCGTTCTTCCTGACCGAAGTGTCGCCGCGCTGGCTGCGCGGCCCGATCGGCACCGCCATCGAACTGCTGGCCGGCATCCCGTCGATCATCTACGGCATGTGGGGCCTGTTCGTACTGGTGCCGGTGATGACCGAATACGGCACCCCCTGGCTCAACGACCACGTCGGCACACTGCCGGTGATCGGCCCGATGTTCCAGGGCCCGCCGCTGGGCATCGGCCTGCTCACCGCCGGCTTCGTGCTGGCGATCATGGTGATCCCGTTCATCTCCTCGGTGATGCGCGAAGTGTTCCTGACCGTGCCGACGCGCCTGAAGGAATCGGCCTACGCGCTGGGTTCGACCAAGTGGGAAGTGAGCTGGGACATCGTGTTGCCCTACACCCGCTCGGCGGTGATCGGCGGCATCTTCCTCGGCCTGGGCCGCGCGCTCGGCGAAACCATGGCGGTGGCGTTCGTGGTCGGCAACACGGTGCGGCTGTCGCCGTCGCTGCTGGAACCGGGCACCACCATCGCCGCGCTGATCGCCAACGACTTCGGCGAGGCCACCGAGACCTACCGCTCGGCGCTGCTGCTGCTGGGCTTCGTGCTGTTCATCGTGACCTTCGTGGTGCTGGCGATCGCCCGCCTGATGCTGCAGCAACTGTCGCGCCGGGAGGGCAACTAATGGCCGCCGACATCGCCGATCGTCTGTACAACCGCCGCCGCGTGGTCAACGTGTTCGCGCTGCTGCTGTCCTGCCTCACCGCGCTGTTCGGGCTGGCGTTCCTGGGCTGGATCCTGTGGACCCTGCTGTCCAAGGGCATCGCCGGCATCGACGTCGACCTGTTCACCCGCATGACCCCCCCACCGGGCGAAGAAGGCGGCCTGGCCAATGCGTTCTTCGGCAGCGCGGTGATGTGCGGCCTGGCGCTGCTGATCGGCACCCCGCTGGGCGTGGCCGCCGGCACCTGGCTGGCCGAATACGGCAATGCGCGCAAGACCGGCCAGGTGGTGCGCTTCGTCAACGACATCCTGCTGTCGGCGCCGTCGATCGTGCTCGGCCTGTTCGTGTACACGCTGTACGTGATGCAGACCGGCGGGCGCTTCTCGGCGATGGCCGGCGCGCTGTCGCTGGCCTTCATCGTGCTGCCGGTGGTGGTGCGCACCACCGACGAAATGCTGCGCCTGGTGCCTTCGCAGATGCGCGAAGCGGCGCTGTCGCTGGGCATCCCGCAATGGAAGGTGACGGTGCAGGTGCTGTACCGCAGCGCCTCGGCCGGCATCGTCACCGGTGTGCTGCTGGCGCTGGCGCGCATCAGCGGCGAGACCGCGCCGCTGCTGTTCACCGCATTCGGCAACCAGTACTGGAACAACAACGTCATGCAGCCGATGGCGAGCGTGCCGGTGGTGATGAACTCCTTCGCCGGCAGCCCCTACCCGAGCTGGCAGCAACTGGCCTGGTCCGGCGCGCTGGTGCTCACCGTGTTCGTGCTGCTGGTCAGCCTCGGCGCGCGCGGCCTGCTGAGCCGCTACAAGACATCCAACGATTGATACCCATATGGAACCGGCCATGAACGATCAGCACAACGCCGCACCGATGCACCGCATCGCCATGCCCACCGGGCACACCGCGCTGGCGCCATCGCCGGTCAAGGTGGCCGCGCGCGGCCTGGACTTCTATTACGACAAGTACCACGCGCTGAAGGGCATCAACATCGAGGTGCCGGAAAAGCGCGTCACCGCGCTGATCGGCCCGTCCGGCTGCGGCAAGTCCACGCTGCTGCGCATCTTCAACCGCATCTATGCGCTGTATCCGAAGCTGGAGGCGCGCGGCGAGGTGCTGCTGGACGGCGAGAACATCCTGTCGCCGAAGTACCCGATGAACCGCCTGCGCAGCAAGGTCGGCATGGTGTTCCAGAAGCCGGTGCCGTTCCCGATGACCATCTTCGAGAACGTCGCCTACGGCATCCGCCACCACGAGAAGCTGTCCAAGGCGGACATGACCGACCGCGTCGAGCAGGCGCTGCGCCAGGGCGCGCTGTGGGACGAGGTCAAGGACAAGCTCGGGCAGAGCGCGCTGGGCCTGTCCGGCGGCCAGCAGCAGCGCCTGTGCATCGCCCGCGCCGTCGCCCTGCGCCCGGACGTGCTGCTGCTCGACGAGCCGACCTCGGCGCTGGACCCGATTTCCACCAGCCGCATCGAGCAGCTGGTCGAAGAGCTGAAGAGCGACTACACCATCGTCATCGTCACCCACAACATGCAGCAGGCCGCGCGCGTGTCCGACTACACCGCCTTCATGTACCTGGGCGACCTGATCGAGCACGACCGCACCGAGATCATCTTCTCGCAGCCCAGCAAGCAGCAGACCGAAGACTACATCACCGGCCGCTTCGGCTGAGACGCCCCGACGCCAGCCCCGCGACGCCAGGACGGCCGCGGCGACACTAACGAATCCAACGGACCTACGACATGAACACCCAGCCGAACGAGCACATCGTGAAGAGCTACGACGAAGAACAGCACCGCATCGCCGCGGAGATCGTGCGCATGGGCGAGACCGCGGTGGCGCAGCTGGAAGCGGCGCTGGACGTGGTCGAGCGCCGCGACGACAACGCCGCGCTGCGCATCGTCGTCAACGACGAGGCGATCGACGCGCTCGAGCATGCGATCAGCAGCGACGTGATGCGGCTGGCGCTGCGTGGACCGATGGCGCGCGACCTGCGCGAGATCCTCGCCGGCCTGCGCATCCCGGCCGACATCGAGCGCATCGGCGACTACGCGGCGAACGTGGCCAAGCGCTCGATCGCGCTGAACACCTCGCCGCCGATGCCGCAGACGCTGGGCCTGCGCCAGCTCGGCAAGCTCGCCGCGCAGCAGGTCCGCGAAGCGCTGCTCGCCTACCAGAGCAACGACGCCGACGCCGCGCTGCGGGTCCGCCAGGGCGATGCGCTGCTGGACGCGCAGTACACCGCGCTGTTCCGCGAACTGCTGACCTACATGATGGAAGATCCGCGCAACATCACCCCGTGCACGCATCTGCTGTTCATGGCCAAGAACCTGGAGCGGATCGGCGACCACGCCACCAACATCGCCGAGAACGTGTGGTTCCTGGTGCATGGCGACCAGCCGTTGCCGCCGCGCGACAAGCGCGACGAAACCAGCAGCACCTCGGGCATCTGAGTCCGGATTCACGCGGCCTCGACGCGGTCGATACGTGGCGACACATATCGACACGTGCAAATGATTGAATCTCCTGGAAATTTTATCGCCTATTCATCGGCTGGCGCCTAGCGTGTCGGTACGCGTGGAGCCGTTCTCCACCGACCACCCAGGAGACACCATGAAGCGCATCATCGGTTCGGTCCTCGCCCTGTCCTTGCTGGCCTCCGGCGGCGCATTCGCCGCCGGCCAGGACGACCACGATCGCGACCGCGATCCGCAGCAGGTGCGCAAGGACCATCAGGACGACAAGGGCCGCAAGGACCAGCACGGCGATCGCGGTCCGCAACAGGCGCGCAACGACGGCCGCCGCGACGATCATCGCGACGACCGCCACGACAACGGCCGCCATGAAGGTCCGCGCCACTACAAGCGCGGCGAACGCCTGGCCTCCGATCATCGCGGCGACCGCGTGCCCGACTACCGCAAGCGCGGCCTGAAGGCGCCGCCGCGCGGCCACGAGTGGCGCCGGGTCGACAACCAGTACGTGCTGATCGCCGTCGCCACCGGCGTCATCAGCAGCGTCATCGCCAACAGCCGCTGAGGCGGCGGCGCACACCAGGCCCCGCTTCGGCGGGGCCTTTTCGTTGGCGGACGGCGCAGCGCCGCATGCGGCGCACGGCGCCAGCGGGTACGCTTGGCGGACACGGCCAGCGTGGCGACGCCGGCACCACGACCGCCTGCCAGGAGAGTCCGCATGTCCATTCCCTCGCGTCCGTCCACCGCCCTCGCCGGCGCCGTCCTGCTCGGCGGCCTGGGCCTGTCCGCCTCCGCGCTGGCGATGACCGACCTGGCCCAGGGCTATGCGCTTGGCGCGCAGTCCGCGGCGCCGCCGAGCGCCGACACCGCAGCGTCCAAGGCGCCGGCGCAGCCGAAGTCCAAGTCCGCAAATGCCGCCGGCGCCGACAAGGCCGCCGAGGGCAGCTGCGGCGCGCATGCGCAGCAAGCCACCACGGCCACACCGGACAAGCCCGCTGCCGCCCCGGCCGAGCACGACGACAAGGCGATGGCCGAAGGCAAGTGCGGCGAAGGCAAGTGCGGTGGCGGCGGCTGATTCCTCCGCGCGCAGGCCGGCCGCGGCGAGCGCCGGACTCGGCCTGCGCCGCGGCCTGCTGCCGGAGCTGCTGCAGGCCGCGCCGGGAGCGTTCGATTTCCTCGAGTGCGCGCCGGACAACTGGATCGGCGTCGGCGGCCGCCTGGGCGCGATGCTGGATACGCTGGCCGCGCGCCATCCGCTGAGCTGCCATGGCCTGTCGCTGTCGCTCGGCGGCATGGCGCCGCTGGACGCGGACCTGCTGCGGCAGACCCGGCAATTCGTGGATCGGCACCGCGTCGCGCTGTACAGCGAACACCTGAGCTACAGCGCCGACGACGGCCAGCTCTACGAACTGCTGCCGCTGCCGTTCACCGACGAGGCGGTGCGCCATGCCGGCGCACGCATCGCCCAGGCGCAGGATGCGCTGGGCCGGCGCATCGCGGTGGAGAACGTGTCCTACTACGCCGCGCCCGGCCAGGCGTTGAGCGAAGCCGAGTTCGTTGCCGCGGTGCTGGCCGAAGCCGACTGCGACCTGCTGCTCGACGTCAACAACGTCTGCGTCAACGCCGCCAACCACGGCTACGACGCCCGCGCCTTCCTTGCCGCGATGCCGAGCGCACGCATCGCCTCGTACCATATCGCCGGGCATCGCGACGACGCCGCCAGCGCGCTCAAGATCGACACCCACGGCGCGGCGGTGGCTGCCGACGTGTGGGATCTGCTCGACGCCGCCTATCGGCTGCATGGCGTGCGCCCCACCCTGCTCGAGCGCGACAGCCAGTTCCCGCCGCTGTCCGAGCTGCTGCACGAGGTGCAGCGCATCCGCGACGCACAGGCGCAGGCCACGTCGGCGCAAGCAGCGCAGATGGCGCAAGCGGCGCATGGCTGACTCCCTGCACGCGCAGCAGTTCGCGCTGGCCCTGCACCTGCGCGATCCGCAGCGGCACGCGCCGCCGGCGGACATCGAGCCGCGGCGGCTGGCGGTGTACCGCGCGCTGTTCTTCGACAACCTCGCGCAATTGCTCGCCTCGCATTTCCCGGTGCTGCGCGCCACCCTGGGCGAGGACGCATGGCAGGCACTACTGCGCGCGTTCTGCGCCGGGCACCGCGCGCGCACGCCGCTGTTCCCGCGCATCGGCGGCGAGTTCGTGCGCTTCCTGCAGCAACGCGGCGAGGACGCGCAACGGCCATGGCTGGCGGAACTGGCGCACTACGAAACGGTCGAGCTGGAGGTGCAGATCGACGATGCGCCATTGCCGCCGCACGATCCGCACGGCGACCTGCTCGACGGCGTTCCGCAGCTCTCGCCCTGGCTGCGCCTGCTGCGCTATCGCTGGCCGGTGCAGCGCATCGGCCCGGCCTGGCAACCGGGCGAGGCACCGGCGCAGGCGACCTGCCTGCTGGCGCGGCGCGATGCCGACGGCCAGGCCCGCTTCGCCGAACTGGCGCCGCTGGCGCATGCCCTGGTCGAGCGGCTGCGCGACGGCGAGCACAGCGGACGCGCGCTGCTGCTGCGCCTGGCCGCCGAGCACGACCAGGACCCCGCCGCGCTGCTGCACGACGGCGCCGCGCTGCTCGAGCGCCTGCGCCAGCAGGGCAGCGTGCTCGGTACCCGCGTGCCGGCCTGAGGCGCAAAGGTGACTGATCCAGATCCAGAGCATGCCCCTGTAGGAGCGGTTTCAACCGCGACAAACGAAGCGGTATGCCTTCCGACCTCGGACAGTGTCGGGGCTGAAGCCCCTCCTACAGTGCACCCAGCCGGCGGCAAGTCGATGTGGGAGCCATTCCCAATGGCCTCGAGCCATCACCGCGACGCACAAAGCGGCAGCCAACAATCGCCTGCGCTGCCGCCTCCTGCCACGCGATGACAACCGTGATGCCGCTCGCGCAGGCCACGCCCGGCCCATCGCCACACTCGCGGCGCCTCCACCGCGGCAGCCGTTTAGCCGCGCTCTGCTACCCTGCACGCATGAACGATCACGTCGAAAGCCCGTCCCAGCCCCTCGCCGCCACTCCGATGTCGCGGCGTTTCCGCGGCTATCTGCCGGTGGTGGTGGACGTGGAGACCGGCGGCTTCGACTGGAACCGGCACGCGCTGCTGGAGATCGCCGTGGTTCCGATCGAGATGGACGACGCCGGCCAGCTGTACCCCGGCGCCACCGCCAGCGCGCATGTGGTGCCGGCGCCCGGCACCGCCATCGACCCGAAGTCGCTGGAAGTCACCGGCATCATCCTCGACCACCCGTTCCGCTTCGCCAAGCCCGAGCGCGAGGCGCTGGACCACGTGTTCGCGCCGGTACGCGCGGCGGTGAAGAAGTACGGCTGCCAGCGCGCGATCCTGGTCGGCCACAACGCCCACTTCGACCTGAACTTCCTCAACGCCACCGTGGCCCGCTGCGGCCACAAGCGCAACCCGTTCCACCCCTTCAGCGTGTTCGACACCGTGACCCTGGCCGGCATCGCCTACGGCCAGACCGTACTGGCCCGCGCCGTACAGGCGGCCGGCTTCGACTGGAACGCCGCCGACGCGCACAGCGCGGTCTACGACACCGAGCAGACCGCGCGCCTGTTCTGCAAGATCGCCAACGCGTGGCCGGCGCCGCAGATCGGCTGAGGGTCCAGCACCGACCGCAGCCGCACCGCATTGTCGGCCAGAGGGCCAGCGCTTCACCAAGCTCGCTTCGCCTTGCGGCTCTCAACTCAGGTATCAGCTGGCTATGGGAATGTTCCGGCAAACGATCATTATGGCCGCCCTGCTCTTGGCAGGCAGCGCGCAAGCGGACGATTTCCTGCGCCAAAACGTCCTTTACTTCCTGCAACACGCGTCCGTGACTGCACATGTCCGCATTGATCGCACTCGTACCGTCAATGAATTTCGCGACCTCACGACCGGGCGGGTCGGATACAAGACGTTCGAGGTGATGGCCACCGTCATCGAGGGATTCAAGGGCGTCGGACAAGGCAAGATTACGTTCCTCGTCGTCCAGGAGCAGCCTTCCGACCCGCCACGCAACGGCCAATTCATCGTCAGCCTGAATCGCGACAAGGATGGCCGTCTCGTCTTTGCGGATGACAGCGTCTTGTGGGTAGCCGCCAGCCCAGACCTGCTTGCCGCAGTCCGCGCGGGCGAATAACGAAAGAGTGCATTTGGGCAGAGCCGCCTCGCGGCTCGATGCAGGCTGAGAGCCAGATAAAAAATGTCTCAGGATCAACATCAAGAGCTTTGGTACCAGGCCGCGGGCGGGCAGTCGCTTTGCGCACTCATAAACGGTCGCGTCGGTTGTTTGATGTACCTGCGCGAAGCCGGAGACGCTGGATTCAGTTCACGCAACCCGGACTATTCCGGCCCTGAGGATGCGATGATCGAGTTCATCCTTGGCAACGGCCAATTGGATCTCTATCCGGCGTCGTGGACACTCCCGCTGACGCATATCACGCGGGCCATTGACTACTTTCAATCGACAGGATTACCGCCGCCCTTTATCGCTTGGAATAACGACTCAGAAGATGGCAGCCTGCCCGGCCCTATCACCTAAACAATTCTGATGTTGCCGATTCGAATACCTGGCCTTCGCGCGACCATGGACATGGCCACTCTCAGACCAACCATAATTGATCGATGCTCGATTTCATCGGAGAACTTGGCGGACTCGATCCATGGCTGTGGCGTGGGTGGGCGTATCTGTTTTCCTCTTCCTACCGTGCGAACCGGCACGCGCGATGGGCTGCAGAAGGCCGCATCTACGCTTTAGCGGATATCGCGTTCTCACTGGCGATCATGGCACTGGAGATTTATCTGGCCGTTGTTTTTTCAAATATTGCACTTGAGAGCATTGGCAGTCATCGCTGACAGTTCCTCAGATCAAAAGCCGCGACTGCACGCGCCAAGCGGTTACCCCACACACACCCGATCCCGCCCCCCGCTCTTCGCCCGATACAAGGCCACATCCGCACGCTGCAACAACTGGCTCGGCGTTTCCTCCCCGCTCAGCGCGACCAGGCCGGCGCTGAAGGTCACCCGCAGCGCCGGGGCGTCGGCCCACTGCAGGCGCGCGTGGAACAGGTCGCGCAGGCGCGCGGCCATGCGCTCGGCGTCGGCCAGCGGGGTGTCGCCGAGCAGCACCGCGAATTCCTCGCCGCCCAGCCGCGCCGGCAGGTCGGAGCCGCGGCAGGCGCTCAGCAACAGTTGCCCGACCTCGCGCAGCACCGCATCGCCGGTGGCGTGCGAGTAGCCGTCGTTGATCTGCTTGAAGCGGTCGATGTCGATCACCAGCAGGCACAGCGGAGTGCCGCTGCGCTGCGCGCGGCGCAACTCGCGCAGCAGCACTTCGTCGAAATGGCGGCGGTTCGGCAGCGCGGTCAATGCGTCCTCGTGGGCCTGGCGCTCGAACGCGTCGGCCTGGTCCTGCAGTTCGGCCAGCAGCTGGCTCTTGTCGGCGTCGGCGCGCAGCAGCCGTTCGGTCTGCAGTTGCAGGGCGCCGGTGCGCTGCTTGACCAGCCGCTCCAGGCGCAGATTGCGCCGCTTGTAGCGGGCGATCAGGTAGCGGTACAGCGCCACCAGTGCGAACAGCAGCGCCAGCGCGGCAGCGGCCTGCACGCTGCCGCGTTGCCACCACAGCGGGGCGACGCTGAAATGCCAGACCGCCTCGCGCGCGCTCCAGGCGCCATCCGGATGCGCCGCGGCCACGCGCAAGGTGTAGTCGCCCGGCGGCAGGCCGATGAATTCGACGCTGCGCTGCTGGCCGCGCTCCACCCACTCCTTGTCCAGGCCGTCGAGCCGGGTGCGGTAGCGGATGCGCTCGGGCAGCAGGTAGCTGAGCCCGACGTAGGACACCGCGATGCGCGTGGCGCCGGGCAGGCGCGACTGGCGCCGCCAGGCGAACGGCCGCCCATCCAGCAGCACGTTCTCGATCGCCGCTGGCGGCGGCAGGCGTTCGCGGAAGCGCTGCAGCCGGCGCGGATCGACCGTGCTGATGCCGCCGGCGGTGACCAGCCACACGCTGCCGTCGCCACGCACGATTTCCGATGGGCCGGAGCTGCCGTTGCCCTGGGCATTGGCCATGCCGTCGATCTCGTTGTAGCGGGTCACCTGCAGTCTGCCGGCGCGGCCGTCGGCGACCGCGTTCAGCGCGTCGGCGCTGGTCCGCAGCACGCCGCGGTTGCTGCTGATCCAGACGTTGCCGAGGCGGTCGCGGACCAGCTGGAACACGGTGTCCACCGGCATGCCCTGCTCCAGCCCGACCCGCGCCAGGCGGCCGTCGCGATAGCGGTGCAGGCCGCGGTCGGTGGAAATCCACATGTCGCGGCCCAGCGCCTGGAAGCCGAACACGCTGCGCGCGCCGCCCAGCGGCTCCAGCGGCAGCCGCTGCACGCGGCCGTCGCGCAGCACCGAGGCGCCTTCGACCGAGCCGATCCACAGCGCGCCATCGATGCTCGCCAGCGCGGTGATCAGGCCTTGCGGCAAGCCCGGCACGTCGGCCACGCGCGCCTGTTCGCCGTCGATGCGCACCAAGCCGCGCTGGGTGCCGATCCACACCGTGCCGGCGCGGTCCACGCTGATCGCGCGGACGTGGCCGCTGGGCAGGCCGTCGCCCTTGTCGTAGTGGCGGCGCACGCAGCCGTCGCGCAGCCGGTACACGCCGTCGGCGTAGGTGCCGACCCACAGGTCGCCGTCGCTGCCGCGCGCCAGGCTCAGCACCGATGGCGCGCTGCCGTCGGCGTTGCGCAGGCCCGCCGGCGCGATGCTGCCGTCCGCCGCCATCCGGTCCAGGCCGGCGGCGCTGCCGATCCACAGCGCGCCGTCGGGCGCTTCCAGCAGCGCGCGCACGTAGTCGCCGCTGAGCCCGTCGCGGCGCGTGTAGCTGGTGAACAGGGTTTCGCGCAGCCGGAACAGGCCGCCGTTGGCACCGATCCAGATGCTGCCCTCGGCGTCTTCGAGCAGGCTCACCACGCGCCCATTGGGCAGCACTTCGCCCGGCGCCATGTGCTCGATGCCGTACCGGCCGATGCGCAGCAGGCCCTGGTTCTCGGTGCCCAGCCACAGCGCGCCGTCGCGGTCGCGCAGCATCGCGGTGAAGTGGCCGTAGCCCGGCAGGCGGTGCACCAGCACGGCGCGCTCGTCCTGCAGCCGGTACACGTTCTCGCCGGCGACCAGCCACAGCGTGCCGGCGGGGTCGCGGTACGGCCAGGCCAGGCCGGGCGGCAACCCGAAGGCGTCCGGCGCGCGCCGCAGCACGCCCTGCGCGTCGCGGTACAGCAGGCCGTCGAGGCTGCCGATCCAGACCCGGCCGCGGTCGTCCACCGCCATCCGCGGGAAGCTGTTGGCCAGCGGCAGGTCCGGCGGCGCCGGCTGGTAGTCGAAGCGGCCGTCCGGCCACAGGCAGCCCAGGCCATTGCCTTCGAACAGCAGCCATAGCCGTCCCTGGCGGTCTTCGGTCATGGCGTGGATCAGCGCGCGCGGCCAGCCCGGCGGCTGCAGCCAGAAGCGCCAGTTGCCGGCGCGGTCGTAGCGGCCCAGGTTGCCGCGCGAATCGCTGAGCCACAGCGCGCCGTCGCGGCCGACGTACAGCGCACCGACGCCGTTGTCGGGCAGGCCGGGCCGGGTGCTGCGATCGATCACCGCGAAGTCCAGGCCGTTGTAGCGCACCAGGCCTTCCCAGGTGGCGAACCACAGGCGTCCGTCCGGGGTCTGCGCCAGGTCGCGCAGCGAGTTGTGCGGCAGGCCGTTGCGCGAGGTCCAGGCATCCACGGCGTAGTCGCGCAGCGGCGGCGGCCCGGCCGCGGACGGGTCGGCGGCCGCGGCCGGCCCCATTCCGAGCGACAGTGCGCACAGCGCCAGCAGCAGCCACGCATGCGCGGCGCGGCGGACGGCCGCCGCATGCCCCGACGCCGCCGCCCTCACCGGATCGATCCGGCCCGGAGGGCGCCAGCGCGTGCCATCGCTCCCCATGCGGGTCGCAAGAGGCTTGCGCGGGCGCGGGCTGAACCAGCGCGTCGGCGGGCAGGCGCCGCCGCGTCATGACGCCGCGCCGGACCGGCGCCAGCACGGCCCTGCGGGCCGGTGCTGCCAGGCAGCGGACGCCATGCCCGGGGGCACGGCGGCCGGCCAGGATCGGCGAGACGGGGGCGATGCTGGCTCATTGCCGGAACGGAACACGGGAACAGCGCACATGGTAGGCAAAAATCCGCCGCCGCGGGTGGACGCGCGTGCCGCGCTCAGTTCCGGCGCAGCGGCGCCGCCCATTGCACGCAGGCTTCCAGGCCGCCTTCGGGCAGGTTGCGCAGGCGCAGCGTGGCGCCGTCCTTCTCGGCCAGCGCACGGGCGATGGTCAGGCCCAGGCCAGCGCCGCCGGTTTCGCGCGAGCGCGACGTCTCCAGGCGTACGAACGGCGCGAACACGGTCTCCAGTTCGGCCTCGGCGATGCCCGGGCCGCGGTCGCGCACGTACACGGCGAGCGTCCCGTCGGCATGGCGCTCGGCGGCCACCCGCACCGACCCGCCGTACTTCAGCGCGTTGTCGACCAGATTGGAGAACAGCCGGTGCATCGCCAGCGGGCGCAGCGGCAGCACCGCGCCGCAGCCGTGTTCGAAGACCGCGTCGGCGCCGGCCTCGGCCGCGTCCTCGACCACGCTCTGCAGCAGCGAATCCAGGTCCAGGGCGGCGCGCTGTTCGGCGGTCTCGGCGCTGCGCGCCAGTTCCAGGCCTTCGCGGATCAACGCCTGCATCGCCGCCAGGTCGCCGATCAGGCGCTCGCGCAGCGCTTCGTCCTGCACGTTCTCCAGCCGCAAGCGCAGCCGCGTGGACGGGGTCTGCAGGTCGTGGGTGATCGCCGCCAGCATCTGCGTGCGTTCGCCCAGATGCCGCTGCAGGCGCTGCTGCATCGCATTGAAGGCCTGCGCGGCGCGGCGCACTTCCAGCGGCCCGCGCACCTGCAGCGGCGGGCGCTGCAGGTCCTGGCCGAGGTCGGCGGCGGCATCGGCCAGCCGCTGCAGCGGCGTGCTGGCGATGCGCGCGACCACGTAGGCCAGCAACGCGATGGCCAGCGCCAGCAGCGACAGGAACAGCGGGTCCACCGCCAGCGCGGTCTGCCGCGCGATCGGCTGGGTCTGCAGGCCCAGCCGCAGCGGCGTGCCGTCGTCCAGGCGCAAGGCGATCAGCCGGCAGGTCGGCGGTTCCAGCGAGGCGTCCTGGCGGTCGAAGTCGCGGCGCTGCGGCGGCGGCAGGAAATCCGGACGCTGCGGCATGCAGGCGGGCATGTCCAGGCGCGACACCTGCGCCGGCGCGAGTGCGCCGCCGCGCGCGCCGAGCACCGCGGCGAAGACCGGGTCCGGCGCCTGCCCGCGCGCCGTGGCCGGCAGGATGCGGATGCCCGGGCCGCCCAGCGACAGCAGCCGCGCGCGCAGTTCCGGGCCGGCGCTCTGCAACAGTTCGACGAAACTCTGCAGGCGGTCGGCGGCGCGCTCCATGTTCTGCCGGTCGAATTCCTGGCGGCGCTTGGCATTGGCCAGCAGCGTGGCGAAGCTGGCCGCGCAGGCCATGCCCAGCAGCAGGATCAGGAACAGGCGCCCGGCCATCGAGGCGAAGAACCGGCGCAGCCGCTTCATTCCAGCGCCACCGCCGCGGCCAGCACATAGCCTTCGTTGCGCACGGTCTTGATCAGACCGTCGCCGCCGCTGTCGCCCAGTTTCTGCCGCAGGCGGCTGATCTGCAGGTCGATCGCGCGGTCCTGCGCCTCGTACTGGCGGCCGCTGCTCAGCGCCACCAGCTGTTCGCGCGACAGCACCTTGTTGGCATGGCCGACGAACACCCGCAGCAGGCGGAATTCGGCACCGGACAGCACCACCACCCTGCTGCCCGGATCGACCAGGTGGCGTTGCTCCAGGTCGAACAGCCAGCCGCCGAAGCGCGCGCGGCGGATCGCCAGCGGCTCCAGGTTGGCCGGCAGCGCCTCGGTCCGGCGCAGCACGTTGCGGATCCGCGCCAACAGTTCGCGCGGTTCGAACGGTTTGGCCAGGTAGTCGTCGGCGCCCATCTCCAGGCCGAGCACGCGGTCGATCGGCTCGCTGCGCGCGGTCAGCATGATCACCGGCGTGCTCGACTTGGCGCGCAGGTCGCGGCACAGGGTCAACCCGTCCTCGCGCGGCAGGTTCAGGTCGAGCACGATCAGGTCCACGTGTTCGCGCTCCAGCACCTGGCGCATCTGCGCGCCGTCGCTGGCGGTGCTGACCTGATAACCGGCGCGGCCCAGCTGTTCGGCCAGGAGAGTGCGGATGTCGACGTCGTCGTCGACCACCAGCAGGCGATGCATGGTCGGTTCTTCCTTCATGCGGCGATGATCCATCCTAGCCGATCGGCGCGCGCGCCCGGTGCGTGTCGCCGCGTATCGCCAGCCTGGCCGGAAACACTTCGATACGGGCCACGCTGAACCCGATACACGCCGACACAGAGCGTGCGTTGAGGCCGGGCGGGCGCGGCCGCCATGCTGCTGTCGACGCCGCAGCACGCGGCCAGGCTACAGGTCCCGCCTCCGTGAAATCCGCGCTTCCCAAGACACGACGCAACCGCATCGTGCTGCTGATCCTTGCGCTGCTGCTGCTCGCCGCGATCGCGGCCTGGTGGCTGCGGCCGCCGCCGGCACCGACCCTGGCCACGTCGCCGGTAGTGCGCGGCGACATCGAGCAGACCGTCGAAGCCACCGGCACGATCAAGCCCTCGCAGCTGGTCAGCGTCGGCGCGCAGGCATCCGGCCGCATCGAGTCGCTGAAGGTCAAGCTCGGCGACAACGTCAAGGCCGGCGACCTGATCGCCGAGATCGATTCGCGCACCCAGCTCAACACGCTCAAGAGCGCGCAGGCGGCGCTGCAGAACGCGCGCGCCACGCGCCAGGTGCAGGTCGCCAACCTGCGCCAGTACGAACTGGCGTTCAAGCGCCAGCAGCAGATGCTGGCCGCCGAAGCCACCTCCCAGGCCGACTACGACAGCGCGCGCGCCACGCTGGAAGGCACCCGCGCGCAGATCGCCGCGCTCGACGCCACCATCGCCGAGCAGCAGACCACGGTGGACAGCGCGCAGACCACCCTGGGCTACACCAAGATCACCGCGCCGATCGACGGCACCGTGGTCGCGGTGGTGTCCAAGCAGGGGCAGACGGTCAACGCCAACCAGAGCACGCCGACCATCGTCATGCTCGGCAACCTCAACACCATGACCGTGTACGCGGAGATCTCCGAAGCCGACGTGGTCAAGACCAAGGAAGGCCAGCCGGTGTACTTCAGCATCCTCGGCAATCCGGACAAGCGCTATACCAGCACCCTGCGCGACATCGCCCCGGCGCCCGAATCGGTCACCAGCGAGGACAGCACGTCCACGACCACGTCCTCCTCGTCCACCTCCACCTCCAGTTCGGCGATCTACTACTACGGCCTGTTCGACGTGGACAATGCCAGCCGCGAACTGCGCACCTACATGACCGCGCAGGTCAGCATCGTGCTCGGCAAGGCCAGCAAGGTACTGAGCATTCCCTCGGCGGCGCTGGGCGACAAGCGCGGCGACGGCCGCTACACGGTGCAGGTGGTCGGCGCCGACGGACGCCCGCAGCCGCGCACCGTGCGCATCGGCCTCAACAACAACGCGCAGGCCGAAGTGAAGAGCGGCCTGCACGAGGGCGAGCAGGTGGTGGTCGGCGAGGCCACCGCCGCGACCAAGCAGGCCGCGAGCGAGAAGAACAGCCAGCGCCGCGGCGGTCCCGGCGGCGGCCCGCCGCCGATGGGCATGTGAGGCGCCGGCCATGAGCGAAGCACTGCTGCAGCTGCGCGACCTGCGCCGCGAATTCCCCGCCGGCGACGAGACCCTGGTGGTCCTGCGCGACGTCAACCTGGATATCGCCGCCGGCGAGATGGTGGCCATCGTCGGCCAGTCCGGTTCCGGCAAGTCCACCCTGATGAACATCCTCGGCTGCCTGGACCGGCCCACCGCCGGCAGCTACCGCGTGGCCGGCCGCGCCACCGGCGCGATGCAGCCGGACGAGCTGGCGCAGCTGCGCCGCGAGCACTTCGGCTTCATCTTCCAGCGCTACCACCTGCTCGGCGACCTCGACGCCAGCGGCAACATCGAAGTGCCCGCGGTGTATGCCGGCATGCCTGCGGCGGCGCGCAGCGCGCGCTCGGCCGAGCTGCTGCGCCGGCTCGGGCTCAGCGACCGCGCCGGGCATACCCCGGGCAAGCTCTCCGGCGGCCAGCAGCAGCGCGTCTCGATCGCGCGCGCGCTGATGAACGGCGGCCAGGTGATCCTGGCCGACGAACCCACCGGCGCGCTGGACACACGTTCGGGCGAGGAAGTGATGGCGATCCTCGGCGAGCTGCATGCCGAAGGCCACACCATCATCGTCGTCACCCACGACATGTCGGTGGCGCAGCACGCGCAGCGCATCATCGAGATCCGCGACGGCGCGATCATCGCCGACCGCGCCAACCCGGCGATCGACGCGCACCGCGCCGCGCGCCGCCTAGAGCCGGCCGCGGCCGGCGGCAGCCGCTTCCAGGCGCTGCGCGACCGGTTCACCGAAGCGTTCCGGATGGCGCTGCTGGCGATGAACGCGCACCGCCTGCGCACCTTCCTGACCATGCTCGGGATCATCATCGGCATCGCCTCGGTGGTCTCGGTGGTGGCGCTGGGCAACGGTTCGCAGCAGCAGATCCTGTCCAACATCTCCGCGCTCGGCACCAACACCATCGAGGTCTATCCGGGCAGCGGCTTCGGCGACATGCGCTCGGGCCGGGTGCAGACGCTCAAGGCGCGCGACGCCACCGCGCTGGCGCAGCAGAGCTACGTGGACAGCGCCACGCCCAACGTCTCCACCTCGGTCACCGCGCGCTACGGCAACCAGTCGTCCACCGCCCAGGTCAGCGGCGTCGGCGAGCAGTACTTCCGGGTCAAGGGTCTGAAGCTGGCCGAAGGCGCGTTCTTCGGCGCCGAGGCGGTGTCGGGCATCGAGCAGGTGGCAGTGATCGACCAGAACACCCGCGCGCAGTTCTTCGGCAAATCGCCGCGCAGCCCGATCGGCCAGGTGATCCTGCTCGGCAACGTGCCGGTGCGCGTGGTCGGCGTGGCGCAGAAGCAGACCACCGGCTTCGGCAGCAGTTCCACGCTGAGCGTCTGGGTGCCCTATACCACCGCGATGTCGCGCATGCTCGGCCAGAGCTACGTGTCCAGCATCACCGTGCGCGTGTCCGACGCCACCCCGATGGATGCGGCCGAGCAGGCGCTGACGCGGCTGCTGAAGCTGCGCCACGGCAGCGAGGATTTCTTCCTCAGCAACAGCGCCGAGATCCGCGAGACCATCGAGAAGACCACGCAGACGCTGACCCTGATGATCGGCGCGATCGCCGCCATCGCGCTGGTGGTGGGCGGCATCGGGGTGATGAACATCATGCTGGTGTCGGTGACCGAGCGCACCCGCGAGATCGGCGTGCGCATGGCGGTCGGCGCGCGGCAGAGCGACATCATGCAGCAGTTCCTGATCGAGGCGGTGCTGGTGTGCCTGCTCGGCGGCCTGCTCGGGGTCGGCCTGGCGCTGGCGCTGGGCCGGGTGTTCGCCGCGGCCGGCGGCAGCTTCAGCATGATCTTCTCGACCGGCTCGATCGTCGCCGCCTTCGCCTGCTCCAGCCTGATCGGCGTGGTGTTCGGCTTCCTGCCCGCGCGCAACGCCGCGCAACTCGATCCCGTGGAGGCCTTGGCCCGCGAATGAACATGCTCTCCTCCATGCGCCCGGCGCTGTTGCCGCTGGCCCTGCTCGCCACGCTGTCCGGCTGCGTCAGCACCGGCCAGTACCGCGCCTCGCCGATCGCCGTGCCGCAGCGGTACGCCGCCGGTGCAGACACGGCGGGCGACGCGCGCCAGCCGCTGGCGCTGCAGGCCACCTACCCCGCCCACGACATCGCCGCCGACGCCTGGTGGCAGGGCTTTGGCGATCCGCGCCTGGACCGGCTGGTGGCGCGTGCGTTGGCGGTCAACGCCGACCTGGCCACGGCCGGGTTGCGCCTGCGCAAGGCGCGGCTGCAGGCCGGCCTGAGCGAGACCGAGCTGTGGCCCAGCGCCAGCGGCAGCGTCAGTGCCTCCGGCAGCCGCGCCACCGACCATCACGACGACGTCTCCCGCAGCAATGCCGCCAGCGTGTCGCTGAGCTGGGAGATCGACCTGTGGGGCAAGCTGCGCGCGCAGCGCGACGCCGACCGCTGGGAAGCCGAGGCCACCGACGAGGACCGCGAGAACACCGCGCTGGCCCTGGTCGGCGAGGTCTGCGACCAATACTGGCAACTCGGCTATCTCAACCAGAGCATCGCCGCCGGCGAGGAGAATCTCGCGCGCCTGGCCAAGACCCTGCAACTGGTGCAGGTGCAGTTCCAGGCGGGCGACGTGTCGCGGCTGGAAGTGCGCGAGGCCGAGCAGAACCTGGAAAGCCAGCGCACCGAGCAGAGCAAACTGCTGCAAGAGCGCGTGGAAGCCCGCAACAAGCTGACCGTGCTGCTGGACGGACAGCCCTGGCCGCAGGCCGAGGAACCGCAGAATCTGGACGCGTTCGCGCGCCCGCCGCTGGCGCCGGGCCTGCCGGCGCAACTGCTGGCGCGCCGCCCGGACCTGCGCGCGGCCGAACTGCGGCTGCGCAGCGCACTGGCCGACATCAAGGTCACCGCGACCAGCTATTACCCGACCCTGAGCCTGACCGGCTCGCTCGACGGCAGCAGCGCCACGCTGGCGAACGTGCTGAAGAATCCGCTGGCCACGCTCGGCGCCGGACTGACCCTGCCGTTCCTCAACCTGCACCAGGCCCAGCTCAATACCCGCATCACCGGCACCAGCTACGAGATCGCCGCCAGCACCTTCCGCACCACGCTGTACACCGCCCTGGGCGACGTCGACAACGCCTTATCGGCGCGCACCCAGTTGGAAACGCAGGTGGCCTCGGCGCAGAAGTCCTTCGACGCCGCGCGCGACGTGGAGCGCATGTACGAAGTGCGCTACCGCAGCGGCGCCACCGACCTGCGCACCTGGCTGGACGCGCAGCAGACCCGGCGCAGCGCGGAACTGACCCTGGCCCAGGCCAGGCTCGACCAGCTCAACAACGACGTCACCCTGTACCAGGCACTGGGCGGCAGCGGTGCGACGGCATCCGATGCAGGTGCAACGGCGACGACGGCCTTGGCGGCGACGAGCGCAGCAATCGACCAGCGCTGAAGCGGAACATCGCCGCGAACGGCTCCAGGCGGCTTGGGGCCATGGACCAGACCGAAGGTCGGCCCGCACGGGCCCGGTCGGGGCTGAAGCTCCTCCTACAGTGCACCCAGCCGGCTCGCCGCAATCCCTCCAGGAACGGCTTCGAGTGGCCTTGTGTCATCCGCCGGACGCAGCCCCGACCTTCCGCCATCATGCAGTCGGGGCTGAAGCTCCTCCTACAGTGCACCCAGCCGGCACCTCCGCCGTCCCCGCACAAACTCCCGTAGGAGCGGCTTCAGCCGCGACAGGCAGCGTGGCGGGCCTTCGGCCTTCGGATACCGAAGCCCCTCCAAAGCGCATCCGGCCAAGCATGCGGCGCCCACTGTGGGAGCGACTTCAGTCGCGACGAGCGAAGTGGTGAGTCGAACGACTTTGGTCAGGTCGGAGCTGAAGCCCCTCCTACGAATGCACCAGACCGGCGCATGCGTTGCGTGCAGCAAAACCCTCCACGACGCGACGCGCGTGGACGGCGCCTCACCCCATGCGCTGCCGCACCGCCTCGAACAGGGTCACGCCGGTGGCCACCGACACGTTGAGGCTCTCGATGTCGCCCGGCATCGGAATCTTGACCAGGCCGTCGCAGTGCTCGCGGGTCAAGCGGCGCAGGCCGTCGGATTCGCCGCCCAGCACCAGCGCCACGTTGCCGCGCAAGTCCTGCGCGTACAGCGAGGTCTCGGCCTCGCCGACCAGGCCGTAGATCCACACGCCCTGCTTCTGCAGGTCGCGCAGGCAGCGCGCCAGGTTGGTCACCGCCACGATCGGAATGCGGTCGGCGGCGCCGGCCGAGGTCTTGCGCACGGTGGCGTTGACCGGCGCCGACTTGTCCTTCGGGATCACCACCGCGGTCGCACCGGCCGCGGCCGCACTGCGCAGGCAGGCGCCGAGGTTGTGCGGATCCTGCACGCCGTCGAGCACCAGCAGCAGCGCGCGGCCCTCGGCGGCGGCGACCAGGCCTTCCAGTTCGTTCTCGCCCCAGGTACGCGCCGCCGCATAGCGCGCGGCCACGCCCTGATGCCGCACCGAGCCGCCGACGCCGTCCAGCGCCTGGGTGTTGACCCGCCGCACCTCGATGCCCTTGCGCCGCGCGTTCTCCTCGATCTCCACCAGCCGCGGATTCTTGCTGCCCGCCTCGATCAGCACTTCGCGCACGTTGTCGGCATCGTTCTCGATCGACGAGGCCACGGCGTTGACGCCGACGATCCACTGGTTCTGCTTGCTCATGAGGCGGGGACTGCGAGGAAGGAAAGCGGGAATGGTAGGCGTTGCCGGCGCCCACGTCACATCGCCTGCGGTGCATGACCGCGCCGACCGGGCATCTGCGCCCTGCGCAGCAGGGCGACAGGACCCGACGGCACAGCAGCCGCGCCGCGGCGACGGGCAGCCGGGCGCGCACGGGACTCCCGCTTGCCCGGCACGCCCGAAGCCGCCTGCCGCGACCGCGACGACACCGCGGCACGCCCGAACGCCGACGCGGCGGCACTGCCCCGTGCCACCCATGTCTTCGGCGGAAACCGCGGCGGGCAGGCCCTGGACCGGCATCCGCCGCGCTCCTGCGACATCACGCTCAGCCCGGCCAACGCTCGGTGTCGTGGTCCGGATGCTGGTGCGACACCACCTGCGCCAGGAACGGCGCCGCGTCCAGATCGGCCTCGGTGCGGATCGACGGCAACCGGTGCAGGCCATCCACGAACGGCAGCTTGCCTTCCAGCCCGTACTGGATCCGCGGCGGCAGCGCCGCCGGGTCGTCGAACGCACCGGCGGCCACCGCGATGCCGTCCGGCGCTTCGTAGGTCAGCGGCGTGCCGCAGTCGGCGCAGAAACCGCGCCGCACCAGGTTGGAAGAGTGGAAATGCTTCAGCGCGCCACGCGTCCACACCAGGTCCGCACCGCGCGTGGAGACCAACGGCGCGTAATAGGCACCGAATGCCTTCTGGCACATCCGGCAATGGCAGATCGAGGCGTCGTCGAGCCGGCCGCGCACCCGGAAGCGCACCGCACCGCACTGGCAACCGCCACTGTACTGGTCGTGATTCATGCATGCTCCTTGGTTGCGGTCCTGGCAGCCGTTCGGCCCAGCGTGTTTTACCAGAACACCGCGATACGGGCAGTGGGCTGCGCGCACCTTGCTCAGGACAAGTCTCCTCGCCGCAGGGGCGACCTATTCTGCGCCGCCGCGATCGTGGAGCTGCGTTTCGAATGCCACCTTGCCCAAGCGGCTCTTGACCCGATACGTCCCTTCGCCGAGTTCCGCAGATTTAAACAGATCGCGCCTGTCGATGAATCCCGGTACTTCGTGCATCCAGATCCGTTCGACCTTTGCGCTTCCTTGGCGCGCGACTTCGCAATACCAGGCTTCGCCAACGTCGGAGTTCAACAGCTTGACCACAGTGACGTTCCGCTTGCCGTCCTTACTGCGTTTTGCAAGCCTTCCGATCGGAACCAGCAGTTGCAAACCAGCATTCAAGATCGCGTCAGCGGTGGAGTCCACGAGCTTGACGAGCACGTCGTTGCCGCCACGGCTTGTGGCAATTGCAAGCAGCGCGCCACGCAGTGCTTCCAATAGCCTGATGTCCTGGCCGGGCCGGCCCAGCGACAAAAAATGTTCGAAATCAAAGACTTCGACAAACACATGGGTCACGCCCAACACGTTATCGAACGCATCTTCTTGGCCGCGCGGGCCCAGTGACACCACGATCTTGCTGGAGCCGTTGATCTCCACCGTCGGCAGCAGCGCCATGAACATCTGCGTGATGTGATGGCTCAACCGACGAATACCCATGCCCTCCGGGAGAACGGCCGCGTCGCTTTCCTGCAGGACGAGTAGATTCAGATGCATTGCTGTTCGCAACCATGAACCACATCGCGCGAACGGTGTGCCCGCCGCGCGCCACTTGCGCGATCGCGGCGGGCGCCAGGCGGCCCGCCGCGACGCCGCGCCGTCAGTACTTCTTTTTCTTGCGCTTGGCCGGCTGCTGCTGCCCACGTTCCGGCGGCGGCGGCATGTCGGTCATCGGCTCGCCTTCCACGACCAGGCGGAAATCGATCTTGCGCTCTTCCATGCTGGCCTTGAGCACCAGGATGCGGACCCGGTCGCCGAGGCGGAACTGCATGCCGCGGCGCTCGCCGGACAGGGTCTTGCGCACCGCGTCGAACTGGTAATAGTCCTGCGGCAACTGGGTCACGTGGATCAGGCCGTTGACCTTGGACTGGTCCAGTTCCACGAACAGGCCGAAGCTGGTGACGCCGCTGACCACGCCGTCGAACTGGCCGCCGACGTGCTTCTCCATCCACGCCGCACGGTAGCGCTCGTCGACCTCGCGCTCGGCCTCGTCGGCACGGCGCTCGCGCTCGGAGCACTGCAGCGCCAGCGCCGCCATCTCGCGCGGCGAATACAGGTACTTGTCCGGCGCGCCGCGGGTCAGCGCGTACTTGATCGCGCGGTGCACCAGCAGGTCCGGATAACGGCGGATCGGCGAGGTGAAGTGCGCGTACGCCTCCAGCGCCAGGCCGAAGTGGCCGGCGTTGTCCGGCGAGTAGACCGCCATGCTCTGGCTGCGCAGCAGCACCGACTCCAGCAAGGCCGCGTCGGGGCGCTCGCGCACCTTCTTCAGCAGCTTGGTGTAGTCGCCCGGCACCACCTTGCTCCATGGCGGCAGGCTCAGCTTGAATTCCTTGAGGAACTCGAGCAGGTCGGCGTACTTGGACTCCGGCGGCCGCTCGTGCACGCGGTACGGCGCCGGGATGCGCGCCTCCAGCAGGTGCCGCGCCGCGGCCACGTTGGCGGCGATCATGCATTCCTCGATCAGCTTGTGCGCGTCGTTGCGCACCAGCATCCCGGCCTGGGTCACCTCGCCGGTGTTGTCGAGCACGAAGCGCACTTCCGAGGTCTCGAACTCGATCGCGCCGCGGCGCGAACGCGCCTTGGCCAGCACGTGGAACAGCTGGTACAGGCGCTCGATCTGCGGCAGCACCGCGGCCACGTCCTTGCGCACCTGCTCGTCTTTCTCGCCCACCGCCTGCCACACCTGGTCGTAGGTGAGCCGCGCATGCGAATTCATCACCGCCTCGTAGAAGCGCGCGCCGGCCACCTCGCCCTGGCGATCGATCTGCATGTCGCAGACGAAGCACATGCGGTCGACCTTGGGATTGAGCGAGCAGATGCCGTTGGACAGCGTCTCCGGCAGCATCGGCACCACGAAGCCGGGGAAATACACCGAGGTCGCGCGGCGGATCGCCTCCACGTCCAGCGGCGTGCCCGGACGCACGTAGTGCGACACGTCGGCGATGGCGACCACCAGGCGGAAGCCTTCGGCGTTCGGCTCGCAGAACACCGCGTCGTCGAAGTCCTTGGCGTCGGCGCCGTCGATGGTCACCAGCGGGGTCTGCCGCAGGTCCACGCGGCCCTTGATCGCGGCCGGCTCCACCGTCATCGGCACCGCCGCGGCTTCGTCGAGCACCGCCTGCGGGAATTCGTACGGCAGCTCGCGGCCGTGGATCGCGGTTTCCACCACCAGCGATGGGGTCAGCTTGTCGCCGAGCACCGCGATGATCTTGCCGATCGGCGGGCGCCGCCCGTCCGGGGTGGAGGTGAGTTCGCACACCACCAGCTGGCCGTCGCGGGCCTCGCCCATCGCATCGGTCGGGATCTGGATGTTGCGCTGGATGCGCTTGTCGTCCGGCACCACATAGGCGATGCCGCCCTCCATGCTGAAGCGGCCGATCAGCCGGCTCAGGCCGCGCTCGAGCACGCGCGCGATGCTGCCTTCGCGGCGGCCGCGGCGGTCGATGCCGGTGACGTTGGCCAGCGCGCGGTCGCCATGCAGCACCTTACGCATCTCGTAGGGCGGCAGGAACAGGTCGTCACCGCCTTCGTCCGGGCGCAGGAAACCGAAGCCGTCGGGATTGGCGATCACCACGCCGGGGATCAGGTTGGTCTGCTGCACCGGCGCGTAGCCGCCGCGGCGGTTCTGCACCAGTTGCGCCTCGCGCAGCATCGCGCCCAGGCGCTTGCTCAACGCCTCCATGCGCGACGGTTCGGTCAGGCCGAGCTGCCCGGCCAGTTCCTCGAGCGTCTGCGGGCCGTCGCAGCGGTCCAGCAACTGCAGGATCGCCTCGCGGCTGGCGATCGGCTCGGCATAGCGCTCGGCCTCGCGGGCGGCGAACGGATCGGCCACCGCGGCGGCCGGCTTCTTCCGCGAGGACGGTGCGGGCACGGGCTCGGGCGGATGCAGCGGCTGCAACGGCGGCTTGGGGCTACGCCGCAGGAAACTGGGGAGGCTGGGCATCCACGACGGCATCTTGGATTTCTTCGGCGGCGGCGGAGCCGCCGGGGCGCCGGCCTTGCTGGCGGGCGTGTCGTGGGATGCGGATTTGCCGGGCTTGCCGGACTTGGTTTTTCTATTGGTCATCCACCCATGGTACTCGCTGGGTCGTCAACGCAGGCAAACCGGCGACCAGACCCGGCGGCAGAGCGGCCCAGAAACGACGAGGCCCGCGTCAGCGGGCCGGTCGTTGCGGGAGTTCAGCGCTCCCGCGTGTTGCATGTGGTGCCCAGAAGAGGACTCGAACCTCCACGAAGTTGCCCCCGCTAGCACCTGAAGCTAGTGC
The DNA here is from genome assembly GCF_017163705.1 of Xanthomonas bonasiae. Classification (GTDB taxonomy): domain Bacteria; phylum Pseudomonadota; class Gammaproteobacteria; order Xanthomonadales; family Xanthomonadaceae; genus Xanthomonas_A; species Xanthomonas_A bonasiae. The sequence continues at coordinate 91,078 of NZ_JAFIWB010000014.1, read as the reverse complement.
GTCTACCAATTCCGCCATCTGGGCGATGGAGGCCGCGAATTCTGCGGGCGTCGCGCGCCCTTGTCAATGCCGGCGCGCGACGCGCGGTCCGGCGGCGCGCGCCACCGCCAGACGCAATGCGCATTCCGGGACCCCCCCGGCTCGATCGCCCGACGCGCCAGGCGACGCACATCCACCTGCGGCATGCGACGGCGCCGCCCACAACGCAGCGCGGCGCCGGATCGCAAGCGGCAACGTCCGGGCGGCACCGGCATGCGCGAGCACGGCGCATTCGGCAGAAAACCGCATCTTTCGTGCGGATCCGGACACGACGCGAAACCTGCGCCGGGGCGAGCGGACCTGCTTCGAACAAGCGCTGTGACGCAGCCAGGAGAACGCGATTTTGTCGGTTGACCGCGCAGCGCAAAGGGCTAGCGTGCGTGCGGCGAACCGCCCCTCCCCCACGCTCCGGAGCTCCGCATGAAGTCCCTGCCCCTGTCGCTGCTCGCCGCCTCGCTGCTCGCTTTCGCCCACTCCGCCGGTGCCGCCACGCGGCTCGATTCGCTCGCCGAGATCGAACGCTCGCTGCAGAGCGGCGCCTCGGTCGCGGTCGCGATCGACCTGAGCCAGTGCACGCCCAGTGCCGGCGGCGCCACCCCGACCCAGACCCGCGGCGGCCTGCGCATCGGCGCATACCGGGTGATCGAAGACGGCACCCTGTCCTTCGCCGACGAGCACCTCACCGTGGGCCGCGACGGCAAGCCGATCCAGCAGTTCCTGCGCTACCAGGTGCACCCGGACAGCCGCATCGACTTCAGCATGGCCGTGTTCGCCCTGCCCGGCTACCAGCAGAACGGCGCCACGCTCGGCTACCGCTGCGCGATCAACCAGGGCCTGCGCTTCACCGCCAGCTGATGCGCCGGCAGGCGGTACGTGCGCCGCAGGCACAGCGCACGCACCGCCGAAGCGCGCGTGCAAAACGCCGCTTGACAGCGACACGCGCAACCGACAAAATTCTCGGCCTGTATCGCCCAGGTGGCGGAATTGGTAGACGCACTAGCTTCAGGTGCTAGCGGGGGCAACTTCGTGGAGGTTCGAGTCCTCTCCTGGGCACCATTCGATACAGCAGCAAAGAAAAACCCGCTCCGGCGGGATTTTTTTTGCCTGTCGTTTGCTGGCGTGCCGCGATGGTTCGCGCAGCGGCGCGGCCGGCGCACGACTCCGTGCAGGCCTGCATGGAGGTTTTCTGCTGGAGGGACACCTCCGCCCCGGGGCTTCACTGGAAATGGCGTGTCTGCGCTGACGTGTCGATGCCGCACGGCGCCTCGGCGGTTGCCGATGCGGCCGGCATTCCCTACCCAAGTCGCGTTGTCGCGACCGGAGCGTCATGCCGCCGATCGTCCGGCATGCGTGGGCCAGTTGCAGCAGCGATGCGGCGCACTACAGCCGCTGTCGCGTGGCCGCCGCGCCGGACCTGCAAGAACCTGCTTGACAGTCCCCGGCACTGCCAGCAAAATTCCGCGCCTGTATCGCCCAGGTGGCGGAATTGGTAGACGCACTAGCTTCAGGTGCTAGCGGGGGCAACTTCGTGGAGGTTCGAGTCCTCTCCTGGGCACCATCGATACGGCAAGCGTTGTAAAGAAAAACCCGCTTCGGCGGGTTTTTTGTTGCCTGCGGCGCAGGCGATGCCCGCCGCAATCGGCAGCGGCGAACGAACCAGGCAGGATTCCGCGACCGTAGCGCGGCAACGTACGTCGCCGCGTCCCGGCCACCGCACGGCGCCGCCCCGCACGCAACGGCGCAGCCGCCGCGCGCTCAGCGATACGGCGGGCGGAACGCGCCGATGTCCACGCGCACGCCGTCCACCCACACCGCGACCATGTACGCCCGATAGCCCGGGTTGTGGCGCTCGGCCGCGCGCGCGGCCAGATACGCGTTGGCGGCGTGGACCAGGACGTACAGTGCCGGCTCCAGGTGCGCCACGCGCCGCAGCTTCACTTCGTAGGTGGCCATGCCCCACCCTCCGCCGCGGCGGCGGCCGCACGCCGCTCGCTCGCCGCGGCCTGGCCTGCCCGGGGAAAGAACGCCACGGGGCGCCGCTGCGCCGTCGCTGCAACGGCAATGGAAACTAGGCGAAATACCATGCACTCCTCGGTCGTCCGTGTCCGCTGTGCGCGCCCTCACGCGTCAGCGCGGCCCGCACCGCCAAAGTATCGAATCTCCGAACATCTAGAGTCAAGCATGGCTGTACGACAAGGTTACGGATGCTCCATATCTTGGTAGGCCCCGTAACTGCAAGGCCCACCGCGATGAAAAGCTTCGGCGACCGTTTGCGCGAAGCCAGGAAAGCCGCCGGGCTCACCCAGGAGCAATTGGGTTTCGCGCTGGGCGTGACCAAGTCGTCGGTGTCGGCGTGGGAGAACAATCGCGAGACCCCGAGCTTCCGCCTGTTGCCGAACCTGCGCGGCGTGCTCAAGCGCTCGCTGGACGAACTGATCTGCGGCCAGGGCGGCGCGCGCCTGCACGACCTGCCGGCCGATTACGCGCTGCAGGCGCACGACACGCACGAACAGGCGCTGCTGACCCGCTACCGCAACCTGCCGGCGCGGCGCCGCGAAGCGGTGCTGGAACTGCTCAAGCCGGACAAGGGCTGAGCGCGCCGCCGCGTCCGCCAGCGTGCCTCCCCTGTAGGAGCCGCTTCAGCCGCGACAGGCACCTTCGGTAAGTTCCTGTCGCGGCTGAAGCCGCTCCTACAGGGGCTTCCTGGCAGCGCGTTTCAACCGCCGACGCCGATCTCGCGCAGCGCCTCGCCCCAGATCCGGTAACCGTCCTCGCTGGGATGGGTGCTGTCGGGCATCAGCGCCTGCGGCAGGCGCCCGTCGGGTTGCAGGAAGCGCGCGCCGATGTCCAGCCAGCGCACCGCCGGATCGTGGCCGAAACGCGCGGCCAGCAGGCGGTTGGTCTGCGCGATCGGGGCGCGCAGCGGCGCGTCGGCGGCGAAACCGCGCGGCAGGATGCCCATCAGCACGATCTTGCTGCGCGGCAGCCGCTGGCGCACCTCGGCGACCACCGCGGCCACGCCGTCGGCCGCTTCCTGCGGCGTGCTGGCCCGCGCATGGTCGGTGCCGGTCAGGTTGTTGGTACCGATGTTGATCACCACCCAGCGCGGCGCCAACCCGTCCACTTCGCCCTGCCGCAGCCGCCACAGCACGTTCTGGGTGCGATCCCAGCCGAAGCCCAGGTTCAGCACCCTGGCCGCGCCGAAGGTGCGCTGCCAGGCCTGCGCGCCGCCGACCCGGGTGGCCTGCGGCGGCCCGCCCCAGAAGTGGGTGATCGAGTCGCCGAGCATCACCACGTCGGGCCGCAACCCGCGCGCCGCCTCCAGCGCCGCGTGGTGGCGCGCGTACCAGTCGTAGGAATCCTGCTCCAGCCACGGCACCGGCACGAGCGCGGGATTGACCTCGGTCATCGCCGCCAGCGGCACCCGCGGCGGCTCGCCGAGCAGGCGCGCCAGGGTCGGCTCGATCGCCTCGGCCATGCGCCGCTGGCCGCGCGTGTCCGGGTGCAGGGCGTCGCCCGGCGGATGCAGCCGCGGATCGTAGAACAGGCTCTGGTCGAGCGCGCCGTCCTTGCGGAACGCCGCGCCGATGTCGAGATAGGCGACGCGCGGATTGTCGCCGTAGCGCACCGCCAGCGCGCGGTTGACCTCGGCGTCGCGCGCGCTCTTCTGCGCCGATCCGGCGCTGGGCAGCAGGCCGAGCAGCAGGATCCGCGTCTTCGGCAGGCGCTGTTCCAGGGTCGCCACCACCGCGTCGATGCCGAGCACGGTGTCTGCGGCGCTGTGCCGCTCGTGGCCGGTGTTGTTGGTGCCGATCAGCAGCATCGCGACCTTGGGCTGCAGGCCATCCACTTCGCCGTGCTGCAGCCGCCACAGCACATGTTCGGTGGCATCGCCGCTGAAACCCAGGTTCAGCGCGCCGCGGCTGCCGTAGAAGGTTTGCCAGGTCGGCTGGAAATCCTCGTCCGGCGCATTGGCCTTGTCGTAGTTGTGGGTGATCGAGTCGCCGATCAGCAGCAGCGGCGTGTCCGGATGCGCGCGCGCCTGCTCCAGCACCTGCTGGTGGCGCTGCGCCCACCAGGCTTCGTGCAGGCGGTCGGTCGGGGTGATCGCCGCCACGTTCGGCTCGGCCTGCGCGCTGCCGACGCCGAGGGCGCCGAGGCACAGCAGCAGCGCTGCACACTGCCGGGCGCGTGCAGCGCCGCGGCGCGGCCGCGAGGAATCCGAGCGGGACCACAAGGCGCGCAGAAAACGCTGCATGTCCGAACCTGCCGATGCTTGCGAGGGAGCGGCATTCTGGTCCGCCGCTCGCCGCGGCGGCAAGCGCGCCTGCCGCCGCCGCACAAACGAAACCCCGCACGCGGCGGGGTTTCGTCGTTGCCGGCGCGCCGGACTCAGTGACCGCCCGCCGCGGCCGCGCCGCCGCCGCCCGCGAACGGCGGCTTGGCCAGCCACAGGAAGAAGATGATGCCCAGGAACGTCCAGCCCAGCAGGTAGAAGATGTCGTTGAAACCCATCTGCGAGGCCTGGTGGTTGATGGTGTTGTTGAGGAAGGCGGCACCGGTCTGCAGGTCGCCCTGCCCCATCGCCTGCACCTGCTCCTGCATCCCCGGCGTGTACGTGGAGATGTGCTCGGTCAGGTGCGCGTGGTGCAGTTGGGTGCGCTTGGCCCACAGGTAGGTGGTCAGCGAGGCGGCGAAGCTGCCGCCCAGCGTGCGCAGGAACGTGGCCAGGCCGGAACCGGCGGCGATCTCGCGCCCGTCCAGGTCCGACAGCAGGATCTGCAGCACCGGCATGAAGAACAGCGCCACGCCCACGCCCATCAGCAACTGCACCCCGGCCACGTGGGCGAAATCGACCTGCAGGTTGAAGTCCGAACGCATGAAGCTGGTCGCCGCCATGAAGATGAAGGCGATGCTGGCGAGCATGCGCAGGTCGAAGCGCGAGGCGTACTTGCCGACGAACGGGGTCATCAGCACCGGCAGGATGCCGATCGGCGCGGTGGCCAGGCCGGCCCAGATCGCGGTGTAGCCCATGTCGCGCTGCAGCCACTGCGGGATCAGCAGCGACACGCTGAAGAACGCGGCGTAGGCCACGATCAGCGCCATGGTGCCGGCGCGGAAGTTGCGGTGGCGGAACAGGCGCAGGTTGACGATCGGATCCTTGTCGGTCAGCTCCCAGATCAGGAACACCGCCAGCGCCACCGCCGAGATCGCGGCCAGCACCACGATCTTGTCCGAACTGAACCAGTCCTCGTCGTTGCCCAGGTCCAGCACCAGCTGCAGGCAGCCGACGCCGATGATCAGGGTGATCAGGCCGACGTAGTCCATGCGCGGGCGCTCGGTCGGTTCCGGACGGCCGCGCAGCTGCGAGCCGACCACGAGCGCGGCGATGATGCCCAGCGGCACGTTGATCAGGAAGATCCATTCCCAGCTGTAGTTGTCGGTGATCCAGCCGCCCAGGATCGGGCCGGCGATCGGCGCGACCACGGTGATCATCGCCAGCAGCGCCAGCGCCTGCCCGCGTTTCTCGCGCGGGTAGATCGACACCAGCAGGCTCTGCGTGATCGGATACATCGGCCCGCACACGAAGCCCTGGATCGCGCGCGACACCACCAGCATGCCCATGCTCTGCGCCAGGCCGCACAGCAGCGAGGCGATGGTGAAGGACAGCGTGGCCCACACGAACAGCTTGGTCTCGCCGAAGCGCCGGCTCAAAAAACCGGTCAGCGGCAGCGCGATCGCATTGCTGACCGCGAACGAGGTGATGACCCAGGTCGCCTGCTGCGAACTGGCGCCGAGGTTGCCGGCGATGGTCGGCAACGAGACGTTGGCGATGGTGGTATCGAGCACCTGCATGAACGAGGCCATCGCCAGGCCCACCGTGCACAACGCCACGCTGGGCGGGCGGAACGCGGCGGCCGGTGCGCCCGGAGCGCCGGGCGCGGCAGGAGTGGCAGCTTGGTTGGACATGGCCGGACTCAGTTCGCCTTGGCGGCGTCGGGCAGGTTGGCGTGGATGATCTGCGCGATGGCCTCGTCGGCCTGGCCCAGCTGCTGCGCGTAGACGTCGGTATCCAGCAGCGTGCCGGTGGCGAACTTGGTCGGCAGCACGCCGCCGTTCTGCTGGTGCAGGTTCACGTCCACCTTCATCGACAGGCCGATGCGCAGCGGATTCTGCGCCAGCTGCTTGGGATCGATGGCGATGCGCACCGGCACGCGCTGCACGATCTTGATCCAGTTGCCGCTGGCGTTCTGCGCCGGCAGCAGCGAGAACGCGCTACCGGTGCCCAGGCCCAGGCTCTGCACCGTGCCCTGGTAGCGCACCGCGCCGCCGTACAGGTCCGACTCCAGTTCCACCGGCTGGCCCAGGCGCATGTGCTTGAGCTGGGTTTCCTTGAAGTTGGCTTCCACCCACACCTGCTCCAGCGGCACCACCGCCATCAGCGCGGTGCCGGGCTGCACGCGCTGGCCGACCTGCACCGAGCGCCGCGCGACGTAGCCGGACACCGGCGCGACGATCGCGCTGCGGGCATTGTTGAGGAACGCCTGGCGCACCTGCGCGGCGGCGGCCTGCACGTCGGGCTGGTGGGCCACGCCGTTGTCGTCGATCAGCGCGCGGTTGCGCTCCACCGTCTCGCGCGAACCGCTGACCGCGGCCTCGGCGGCGGCCAGCTGGTCGCGCGCATGCGCCAGTTCCTCTGCGGAGATCGCGCCGGTGGCGACCAGGCTGCTGCGGCGGGCGACGTCGGCGCGGGCGCGCTGCAGGGTCACCTGCTGCGACGACAGTTCGGCCTGCGCGCCTTGCACGCTGCGGAACAGGCCGCGCACCTGGCGCACGGTGCGCGCCAGATTGGCCTCGGCCTGCTGCAGCGCGACCTGGGTGTCGGCCGGATCGAGCTTGACCAGCAACTGGCCGCGCTCCACGCGCATGCCGTCGTCGGCGCCGATGCTGACCACGGTGCCGGCCACCATCGGCGTGATCTGCACCAGGTTGCCCTGCACGTAGGCGTCGTCGGTGTCTTCGTGCCAGCGGCCGGAGACGAAGTACCAGATCGCCAGCGCGATCAGCACCAGCACCACCAGCACGGCCAGGCCGCGCAGCAGCATGCCGCGCCGGCTCGGGGCGGGAGCGGAGGAATCGGGAGTCGTTGTCTGATTCATTGCAGCGGTCTCAGGAATGCGTGGAAGCGGAGGAGGTCGACGGCGCGTCGGCGGCGGAGGTGGCTTCGTAGCCGCCGCCCAGCGCCTGGTTCAGGCGCACCGACACCAGGATCTGGTTGGACTGCAGCGAGGCCAGGCGCTGCTGCGCCTCGAGCAACTGCTGCTGCACGCTCAGCACGTCCAGGTAGTTGCCGATGCCGGCGCGGTAGCGCTGCTGCGCCAGGTCGAAGGCGGCCTGCGCGGTGCCCACCGCCTGCGCCTGCTGTTGCGCCTGCTGGGCCAGCGAACGCGCTGCGTTGACCTGATCGGCGACCTCGCGCAGCGCCGCCACCAGCGCCTGGTTGTAGGTGGCCACCGCCAGGTCGTATTGCGCATCGCGCTCGGCCAGCTGGCTGCGCAGGCGACCGCTGTCGAACAGCGGCAAGCTCACGCTGGGCGCGAACACGCCGAGCAGTGCGTCGCCCTTGAACAGGTCGGCGGGATTGGTCGCGGCGACGCCGCCGAGCGCGAGCAGGTTGATGCTCGGATAGAACTGCGCCTTGGCCGCGCCGATGCTCTGCGACGCCGCCTCGACCCGCCAGCGCGCGGCGACCACGTCCGGGCGGCGCCCGAGCAGATCGCTGGGCAGCACCGACGGCAATTGCACCGCCACCGGGTCGAGCGGCCGCGGGCGCTCGATCTCAAGCCCGCGATCCGGGCCGCGGCCGAGCAGCGCCGCCAGCGCGGTACGCGCCTCGTCGATCTGCTGCTGCGCCGCCTGCTGCTGCTGGCGCGCGGCCGGCACCCGCGCCTCGGCCTGGCGCAGCTGCAGGTTGCTGTCGATGCCGGCGCCGACCCGCTGCCGCACCAGCTTCAGGCTGTTGTCCGAGCGCGCCAGCTCTTCGCCGGCCAGGTCGTACAGGCGCCAGGCGTAGCCGAGCTGCGCATAGGCGCGGGCCACGCCGGCCGACAGGTCCAGGCGCGCGGCCTGCGCATCCACCTGCGCCGCATGCGCCTGGTCCACCGCCGCTTCCCAGGCCGCGCGCTTGCCGCCCCACAGGTCGAAGCCGTAGCTGAAGTCCAGCAGCGCCTGCTCGTTGTGGATGTACTTGCCGCCGATCTCGTCGCCGGCCAGTCCCTTGGGCAGTTGCAGGCCGGTATAGCCGGCCGACAGCGACAGCTTGGCGCCGCGGTCGGCATTGGCCGCGCCGGCCTGCGCCTGCGCCAGGCGCAGCCGCGCGTCGGCCGCCTCCAGGTTCGGCGTGCCCTGCAGCGCCTCGGCGATCAGCGCGTCGAGCTGCGGGTCGCCCAGCGCCTTCCACCAGTCCTGCTGCGGCCAGGCGGCCGGCGCCAGCTGGTCGGCGGCCAGGTTCTTGCCGGCCTGCAATTGCCGGTCGGCATCGAGCCGGCGGCCCTGCGGTTCCAGGCCACGGCTGCTGGCGCAGGCGGCCAGCGCCAGGGTGAGTGCCGCGGCCGCGAACGGGCGCAGGCGATGGGACGAAGCGGAGAGGTTCATAAGCGGAGTCATGGCGAATTGAGGGAGTCGCGGACGCGGGTCAACAACGATGTGAGGTGTTCGCGCTCGTCGGCCGAGAGGTCGCGCAGCGCGCTGGCGATGGCCTCGTCGCCGCGCTGCTTGAGCTGCTGCCACAGCGCGCGGCCCTCGTCGGTCAGCACGATCTGCAGGGCACGGCGGTCCTGCGCATGTGGTTCACGGCGTACCCAGCCCAGGTCCTGGAACTTGTCCAGCAGGCGGGTGACCGCGCTGGGGTTCTGGTCGATGGCCTGGGCCAACTCGTTGGCGGTGCAGGGCGACATGTACGCCAGCGCCTTCATGCCGATGTAGTGGCTGAAGCCCAGGCCTAGCTGGAGTTCGGTCATGGAGGCGTCCAGGCGGCGCATCAGCCCGTCGCGCACCTGCCGCAGCAGCAAGCCGAACGAGGGCGGACCAGGGAGGGAGGGAGCGCAGTTCATGGACGCCAATTATTTTCATCTGGAAATATATGTCAAGAAAATATCTCGGAAATAAGTAAATGCTGCGTTGCAGCAGCGGAACGCTGGCGCGCCGCCACTCTAGCGCCGCGGCGGCCTGGCCCAGTATTACAATCGGGACAATGGATATCGAAAACCAGCCATTCGCCTCCCTCCCCTCGCCACAGCGCGGCGCATCGGCCGACCTGCACGATCCGCGCATCGCCGAATGGTTCGATCAGGCCGACGGTCCGCCGCTGCTGGCGTTCCTGGCGCAGACCCCGGTCGCGCTGGAACACGAGGTGGACTGGCACCGGCATGTCCGCGGGCAGATGATCTGCGTGGAAGAGGGCTTGCTCGGCACCCGCACCGAGCACGGCCACTGGACGCTGCCGCCCGGTTGCGCCGGCTGGATGCCGCCGCAGGAGCTGCACACGGTGCAAATCGCCGGACCGCTGCGCATCTATGTGCTGCTGGTCCACCCGGCAGCCTGCGCGGAGCTGGCCGATCGTCCGTGCGTGATCGGCATGAACGGCCTGCTGCGCGAGCTGCTGCTGCGGGTGGCCGCGTGGGGCATGCCGCAGGCCCTGGATGCGGACCAGCAGCGGATCTGCGCGGTGCTGCTGGACGAACTGCGCCAGGCGCCGATCGAGCGCCTGCACCTGCCCATGCCCAGCGACCGCCGCCTGCTGCGCATCGCCGCGCAATTGCTGGCCACCCCTGCCGATCACCGCTCGCTGGCGCAGTGGGCGCAGTGGGCCGGACTGTCGCCGCGCAGCTTGAGCCGGCATTTCCGCGAGGAAACCGGGCTCAGCTTCGCCGGCTGGCGGCAGCAGGCGCGGCTGGCCGAGGCGCTGCGCCAGCTCAGCGACGGCAGCAGCGTCGCCGATGCCGCGCACCGGCTCGGCTACAGCAGCCCCAGCGCCTTCGTCACCGCCTTCCGCGGCCATTTCGGCAGTCCGCCGGCACGCTATCTTGCCGCTGCCGACCGCGCCGGCGCGACGCGCGGCTTGGCATCGCCGGCCGCATCCGGATAATCGACCGGCTGACCTGCGGCGCCCGCCGCCGCGTTCCCCTATAGGTATTTCCTGCGCATGACCGATCTCGCCCGCCCCGCCTTCCATGGTTTCGAACAGCTGCCGCTGCGCGAATACGCCGAACGCGCCTATCTCGACTACTCCATGTACGTGGTGCTGGACCGCGCCCTGCCGTTCCTCGGCGACGGCCTGAAACCGGTGCAGCGGCGCATCATCTACGCGATGAGCGAGCTGGGCCTGAACGCCACGGCCAAGCCGAAGAAGTCCGCGCGCACCGTCGGCGACGTGATCGGCAAATACCACCCGCATGGCGACAGCGCCTGTTACGAGGCGCTGGTGCTGATGGCGCAGCCGTTCTCCTACCGCTACCCGCTGATCGAAGGCCAGGGCAACTTCGGCTCCACCGACGACCCGAAGTCGTTCGCGGCGATGCGCTACACCGAATCCAAGCTGACCCCGATCGCCGAAGTGCTGCTCGGCGAGCTCGGCCAGGGCACGGTGGACTGGTCGCCGAACTTCGACGGCACCATGGACGAGCCGACCTGGATGCCGGCGCGGCTGCCGCATCTGCTGCTCAACGGCACCACCGGCATCGCCGTGGGCATGGCCACCGACGTGCCGCCGCACAACCTCAACGAGATCGTCAGCGCGCTGATCCGCCTGCTCGACGATCCCGACGCCAGCGTCGCCGACCTGTGCGAACACGTGCGTGGGCCGGACTACCCGACCACCGCCGAGATCATCACCCCGGCCGCCGATCTGCGGGCGATCTACGAGACCGGCCACGGCAGCGTGCGCGCGCGCGCCACGTTCCAGAAGGAACACGCCAACATCGTGGTCACCGCGCTGCCCTACCAGGTGTCGCCGTCGAAGGTGATCGAGCAGATCGCACAGCAGATGCGCGCCAAGAAGCTGCCGTGGCTGGAAGACATCCGCGACGAGTCCGACCACGCCAACCCGGTGCGGGTGGTGCTGGTGCCGCGCTCCAACCGGGTCGACGCCGAGCAGCTGATGGGCCACCTGTTCGCCACCACCGACCTGGAGCGCAGCTACCGGGTCAACCTCAACGTGATCGGCCTGGACGGCCGCCCGCAGGTCAAGAACCTCAAGACCCTGCTGGAGGAGTGGCTGCGCTTCCGCAGCGACACCGTGGTGCGCCGGCTCAACCATCGCCTGGAGAAGGTCGAGCGCCGCCTGCACCTGTTGGAAGGCCTGCTGGTCGCGTTCCTCAACCTGGACGAAGTGATCCGCATCATCCGCAGCGAGGACGAGCCCAAGCCGGCGCTGATCGCGCGCTTCGCGCTCAGCGAGGAACAGGCCGACTACATCCTGGAAACCCGCCTGCGCCAGCTGGCGCGGCTGGAGGAGATGAAGATCCGCGGCGAGCAGGACGCGCTGGCCAAGGAGCGCGAACAGCTGCAGGCGGTGCTGGCCAGCAAGACCAAGCTGAAGAAGATGATCAAGGACGAACTGGTCGCCGACGCCAAGAAGTTCGGCGACGCGCGGCGCTCGCCGCTGGTGCAGCGCGGCGCGGCGCAGGCGATCGACGAGACCGAGCTGGTGCCGAGCGAGCCGATGACCATCGTGATGTCGGAGAAGGGCTGGATCCGCGCGGCCAAGGGCCACGACGTGGACCCGGCCGGCCTGTCCTACCGCGACGGCGACAGCCTGCTGGCCGCGGTGCGCGGGCGCAGCACGCAGCAGGTGGCGTTCCTGGATTCGGAAGGCCGCGCCTACTCCACGCTGGCGCATTCGCTGCCGTCGGCGCGCGGCAACGGCGAGCCGCTGACCGGGCGTTTCTCGCCGGCCTCCGGCGCGTCGTTCCAGGCCATGGCCAGCGGCGAGAACGACAGCCGGCTGGTGCTGGCGTCCTCCCACGGCTACGGCTTCGTCACCCGCTTCGAGAACCTGACCAGCCGCAACAAGGCCGGCAAGGCGATGCTCAACCTGACCCCGAACGCCAAGGTGCTGACGCCGGCGTCGGTGAGCAACCTGGACACCGACCGCATCGTCGCGGTGACCAGCGCCGGCCACCTGCTGGCGTTCCCGATCGCCGACCTGCCCGAGCTGGACAAGGGCAAGGGCAACAAGATCATCGACATCCCCAAGGCCAAGCTCGGCACCGAGCGGGTGGTGGCGATCGCCGCGGTCGCGCCGGGCAATACGCTGCTGGTGAAGAGCGGCCAGCGCACCATGTCGCTGTCGTTCAAGGACCTGGACGCCTACCTGGGCGTGCGCGCCAGCCGCGGCGGACTGCTGCCGCGCGGGTGGCAGAAGGTGGACGATCTGGCGGTGGAGTGATTGAAGAGCCGGGATTGGGGATTCGGGATTGGGGATTCGCAACAGCGAGCGGCAAACAGCAAATCGGCCCTTTCGGGCCGATTTTTTTGCTCTAAAAAGCCAGCGCGCATACCAACCAGAAGCGGCTTGAGGGCTTGTCGATGGCCATAGAATCCACTGCCTTCGGCCAGAATCATGCGACCGCGCGTGCAGAGCATGGATACGCGCGCTCTGCGCGCCAATCTCAGGGCGGAGTTGGCTGGATGATCTGTTCGCGGCCATGCGCCCGGGTCTGCAGCGCCACGCTACCGCGTTTGGACGCGCCCAGCGCTGGATCGTTCCTCGCACGGCGGCCAGCGCTGATTTGATCGCCTTCCCGCAGCGGTGTCAGGCGACTGACTGCGACGTACGCGGCGAAATGGGCACCTGTCGGCGTCCCCATAGGATGAAGGCCGCCAGCGGCAGCAGGACTGCGTTCAAGGGCAAAGCAGCGAACTCGCCACGCATCGAGTGGAACGCAATGGCGGCGAGTTGAAGCAATACGCAACCCAGCGCTGCCAGAACGGTCAAGTTGGGCCGGATACGCGTCAGCGCGGGCAAGAGGAGGCCAAGGCCGCCAGCCACGTCGATGGCGCCGGTCACGTGCAGCAACAACGGATGCTCGACCGGCCACGAGGAATGCCACATCGCTGCCAGGGCTTCGGGAGCCACGAACAATTTCTGGAAACCGAAAAGCAGGAACGCCAGGAACATCAGCGTTTGCACGATCCACAGGCTGATGCGCAAGGCCTTGCCCGCAGCAGGCTGGGAAGTAACGAAGATTTGCATTGGAGAATTCCAGTCGATTGGGATGGGATTTACGGCAGGTTGTGCGATATGCGCCCGGGCGGCCGCCAACGCCCATGAAGCGCCGTCCGGTCCGTGGCTGACGCCTTCGATTCCGATCGTCTGCACATGGGTGATGCCCATGAAGCCGAGCACCAGGCGCAGATAGGGCCTGGCATGGTCCAGCGCCGCGGTTTGGCCTTCGAAGTGGATGCCGCCAGCAACGACCCCACTGTAGGCACGACCACCAATCGTGTAAACGGGTAAAATATCGATCCAACTTATCCATTTTGTGGATGGACCTTGAAGCCTCACCCCACCATCGATCAACTGGAAGTCTTCGTGGCAGTGGTGGAGCACGGCGGATTTTCGGCGGCCTCCCGAGCGCTTCACCGCACGCAATCGGTCGTCAGCTACACGGTGGCGAACCTGGAAGCGCAGCTCGGTTTGACGTTGTTCCAACGCTCGGGCACCAAGCGCCCTCGCCTCACGGAGGCTGGGCGCTCGGTCCTGGAGGATGCACGCAGGCTGATGGGAGACCTAGACCTGCTACGTTCGCGCCTGAAGGCACTCAACGACGGGCTGGAAGGCCAGCTGGGCGTGGCCATAAGCAACGCGGTGCCCTCCGACATCGTGGTCGAGGTCCTGCGTGCGTTTCGCGAGCGCTATCCGACGGTGTCCTTGAACGTCACTGTCGGCACGCTCGGCACCGTGATGGAAGCCGTCCTCTCGGGCAAGGCTGTCCTCGGCTTTGGGGGTGCGATGGACAACGCAGGCAGCGCCGTCGTGACCGAGCGCATCGGCTGGGCCATGACGGTGCCTGTCGCCGCGCCGGGTCATCCGCTGGGCCGGCTGGGACGCGAACTGCAGCCGGCTGACGTGCGGGACGACACGCAAATCGTCGTCTATGACGCCTCGGGGCTGACCAAGGGACGGGACTTCAACGTGTTCTCGCTCAAGACCTGGCGCGTGAGCGACAACGCGACCAAGCTGCTGTTCATCCGCAGCGAGTTGGGCTGGGGCGGGCTGCCCGAGTCGCTGGTCCGCGAGGATTTGGCCGATGGACGCTTGGTGCGGCTCCCGTTTCCGGCCTTCGATCAGGGCAAGTCACCGATCTACGCGATTCGCAGCGCGGTCAACCCGCCGGGGCCAGCGGCTCGGTGGCTGACCGAGGAGACGGAACGCCAGTTCCAGCGTTTGAGCGCGGAGTAAACACTCTGCAGCGCGGGCGGGAGGCGGTGCCAGGGGCTCAGGCGTCCTTGCCGGAAACGCCGCCGTCGCCGATCTTCGAGGTCTGGTACAGCGCAATGCCCAGGCGCTTGATCAGGCCCAACTGCTGTTCCAGCCACCAGGCGTGGTCTTCTTCGGTGTCCTGCAGCTGCTTGAGCAGGATGTCGCGGCTCACGTAGTCGCCATGTTCCTCGCACAGCTTCATGCCGGCGGCCAGGTTCGCGCGCACTTCGTATTCGACCTTCAGGTCCTTCTGCAGCATCTCTTCGACCGTGCGCCCGGGTTCGAACGCATGCGGACGCATGTCCGGGTCGCCTTCCAGGAACAGGATGCGCCGCAGCAGCGCATCGGCGTGCTCGGTCTCCTCTTCCATCTCGTGGTTGATGCGCGCGTACAGCGCCTGCAGGCCCTGGTCCTCGTAGCGCCGCGAGTGGATGAAATATTGATCGCGTGCGGCAAGTTCGCCGCGCAGCAGGTCCTTGAGGCATTGCACAACTTCAGGATGTCCCTTCATGGGGCAGGCTCCGTAACGTCTAAGGCGGCCATAGTGCCCGAGCCGCGCGCACCGCGTTCCAATCGGAATCATTAGCATCCCGATTTTCCATCGGCACGGACGCGTGCAGCGGCGCGAGCGAAGCTGACCCCGGCCCAACCGCTCGCGAACGCCCGCCGGATGTACGCAAGAACGACACGCAGTCGCGTCTAGAATCCAGGATTGGCCGGCGGAGATGCCT
Organism: Xanthomonas bonasiae; assembly: GCF_017163705.1. Taxonomy (GTDB): domain Bacteria; phylum Pseudomonadota; class Gammaproteobacteria; order Xanthomonadales; family Xanthomonadaceae; genus Xanthomonas_A; species Xanthomonas_A bonasiae. The sequence goes on along the minus strand of NZ_JAFIWB010000014.1, from coordinate 75,823 downwards.
GGATGCGGAGCAAGTGGAAACGGGGACTGCTGTGGCTGGCGGCGCTGGCGATCGGACTGGTGTTGGCGACATGGCTGCTGCTGCGCGGCAGCCTGGCCACGCTCGACGGCCAGGTCGATCTGGATGGGCTGGCGGCGCCGGTGCGGATCCAGCGCGACGCGCAGGGCACGGTCACCATCGACGCCGGCAGCGAGGCCGATGCGATGCGTGCGCTCGGTTACGTGCATGCGCAGGAACGCTACTTCCAGATGGACCTGATGCGCCGCGCCGCCGCCGGCGAACTGTCGGACCTGGTCGGCAACGCCACGCTCGGGGTGGACAAGCAACGCCGCATGCACCGCCTGCGCGCGCACGCCGCCGCGCAACTGGCCAGCTTCGGCGGCAGCCATGCCGCGGCGCTGCAGGCCTACAGCGCCGGCGTCAATCGCGGCCTGCACGCGCTGCGGGTGCGGCCGTGGCCCTACCTGCTGCTGGTCAAGGCGCCGCGCGACTGGCAACCGGTGGACTCGGTACTGGCCGGCGACGCGATGTATTTCGATCTGCAAGGCCGCCAGCTCGGCCGCGAACTGTCGCTGTACCGCCTGCAACAGCACTTGCCGGCGCCGCTGTTCGCGCTGCTGCGCCACGACGGCAGCAGCTGGGACGCGCCGCTGGATGCGCAGGCGCGCGGCGACGCCACGCTGCCCGACGCCAGCCAGGTCGATCTGCGCACCCTGCCCGACGCCCCGCGCGATGGCAGCACCGCGGACCATGCCGCACCGGGCAGCAACAACTGGGCGATTGCCGGCAGCCGCAGCGCCGACGGCCGCGCCATCGTCGCCAACGACATGCATCTGCAGCTGGGCGCGCCCAGCCTGTGGTTCCGGGTGCGCCTGCGCTACGCCGACGCGCAGGCGCCGGGCGGCCGCGTGGACGTCACCGGCTTTTCGCTGCCGGGCCTGCCGGCGGTGATCGTCGGCAGCAACGGCCATGTCGCCTGGGGCTTCACCAACAGCTACGCCGACACCAGCGACTGGTACCGGTTGACGCCGTGCGCGGCCGCGCCGCAGCCCGGCTGCACCGCGGTCGTTCATCACCGCGAAAGGATCAAGGTGGCCGGCGGCCTGGACGTCACGCTGGACGTGGAAGACACCGCGTACGGCCCGATCCTGCAGCACGAGCCGGACGGCACCGCGCTGGCGCAACGCTGGGTGGCGCAGTTGCCCGGCGCGCTGAACCTGGGCCTGGCCGACCTGGCCCGCGCCGATTCCCTCGCCAGCGCCTTCGCCAGCGCGCAGCACATCGCCACCCCGGCGCAGAACCTGGTGCTGGCCGACAGCGCCGGGCATATCGGCTGGCGCGTGCTCGGCGCGCTGCCGCTGCGCGGACCCAATTGCCGCAGCGACGCACTGGTCCATGACGTCAGCGCGGCAGTGCCGGCAGCGCAGCGCTGCGCGCCCTGGCCGGTCTCCACTGCGCATTCGCCGCAGCGGATCGATCCTGCCGACGGGCAACTGTGGACCGCCAATGCGCGCGTCGTCGGCGGCGAAGACTTGGCGGCACTCGGCGATGGCGGCTACGCGCTGGGCGCGCGCGCGCAGCAGATCCGCGACGACCTGCGCCTGCATCCGCAGCTGGACGAACGTCAACTGCTGTCGATCCAGCTCGACGATCGCGCGCTGCTGCTGCAACGCTGGTGGACCTTGCTGCAGCAACGCGACGGCGGCGCCGCCACGCCGGCGCTGCATGCGCTGGCGCAGGCCGGCAAGCACTGGGAGGGCCGCGCCAGCACCGATTCGGTGAGTTACCGGCTGGTGCGCGCCTGGCGCCTGGCGCTGCTGACCCGGATCCGCGACGGCCTGATCGCCCCGGCGCGCGCCGAACTCGGCGCCGACTACGCCATGCCGCCGCTGCCGCAGCTGGAAGCGGTGGCCTGGCCGATGCTGCAGCAGCAACCGGCGCACCTGCTGCCGCGCCGCTACGCCAGTTGGCAGGCCTTGCTGGAGGATGCCGCCGCCGAGGTCCGCGACCAACCCGACCAGGACGTGCCGTTGCCGCAGCGCCGTTGGGGCGAACAGAACACCGCCGCGATCTGCCATCCGCTGGCGCGCTCGCTGCCGGGAGTGCTGCGGCCTTGGCTGTGCATGCCGACCGAGGGCTTGCCCGGCGACAACGACATGCCGCGGGTGCAGCGTCCGGACTTCGGCGCGTCCGAGCGCATGGTGGTCGCGCCCGGCCACGAAGCCGACGGCATCGCGCACATGCCCGGCGGCCAGAGCGAGCATCCGCTGTCGCCGTTCTGGGGCGCCGGCCACGACGACTGGGTGCAGGGCCGCGAATCGCCGTTCCTGCCCGGCCCGGCCCGCTACACGCTGACATTACGGCCACCTGCGCGACAATGAGGCCCTTGTCGCGCTGATGCGCACCACGCGATCCGACCTGCCGCCGCGGCCCGCGCGCGGCGTCTGCGGTCCTCCCCTCCCTCCCCCCAGCGGAGCCTGTATCCGATGAATGCCCGTCCCCTGCTCGCCCTGTTGTTGCCGCTCGCCGCCTGCCTGTCGAGCGGCTGCGCCACGGCCGCCGCCCCCGCCTCTGCCGCCACCGACTGCAGCGTGCGCGCCGAGCCGGGCGACGACCTGCAGGCCGCGGTGGACCGCGTGCCCAACGACGGCAAGCCGGCCACGGTATGCCTGACCGCCGGCGATTTCCACGTGACCAAGCTGCTGTCGATCCAGCGCGACGGCCTGCGCCTGCGCGGCCAGGGCGACGCCACCGTGCTGCGCATGCAGGACGGCGTGCAGCAGCCGGTCATCGTGGTCGGCGACTACCAGAACGAACGCCCGCAGCGGCCGATCCGCGATGTCGTCGTCGAGCAGTTGCAGATCGTGGGCGGCAGCGCCGAGAAGGAATTCATGCCCGAGCGCCCGTACCTGAGCAACAGCCTGGTGGTGGTGCGCGCCGGCCAGAACATCCGCCTGTCCGGGCTGCGCGTGAGCAAGTGCCGCAGCGCCTGCCTGCTCAGCGAGTACGACAGCCGCGACCTGCTGATCGAGCGCAACGACGTGTCCGGCGCGATCTGGGACGGCGTGTCGTTCAACCGCACCACCAAGGTCAAGCTGATCGACAACTACATCCACGACAACGTCGCCGCCGGCATCACCACCGAGCACCTGGAAGACAGCGAGATCCGCAACAACCGCCTGGAACGCAACGGCAGCCAGGGCGTGTACCTGGCCGATGCGCGGCGCAACCTGTTCGTCGGCAACCAGTTCACCGGCAACAAGGGCGCCGGCATCTACCTGGCCTGCTCGATCCGCCAGCGCACCCCGGAGATCCTGTGCTGGGACAACAGCATGAGCCAGGACAACACCTTCGAGAACAATATCTTCAAGGACAATCCCTACACCTACACGATCGGCGTGGACCGCGCCGCCAACTGCAGCGGCCCGGACTTCCGCCAGAACCTGTGGCGCAAGAACAACCAGGCCGACGCCTCCGGCGTGGACATCCAGCCGGAGCGCTACGGGCGCTGCATGCGCTTCGAGTGAGGCCGCGACTCGGGACTCGGGACCGGAAGAACGGAAGTCGGTAGAGCCTCGGATCGCGGCAGCGCGCTTTCCCGAGTCCCGGGTCCCGCTCCCCTCAAGCACATCCCGGCTAGGCCGATAACCGGGGATCGATCCTGGGCAATCGAGGCACCGCACCGTGGGCATCGTCCACGCCAAGACCCGACAGCCGCAGGTCTTGAAGGGCATAGATGACGTACCAGACCCACATCCGCCAGGTGCTGGCGCCTTCCATCATGGCGGTGCAGTGGCTGACCATCGTGGTGTGGCTGGCGACCCTGCTGCTCAATCCGCACCTGCAGCGGCCACTGGACCACGCCTATGCGCTGGCTTTCGCCGCCCTGGTCGGCACGGCAGCGAGTTCGGCGCTGGCCGGGCGGTTCTGGCAATGGCGCTTGAGCGGTGCGCTGTACGTGCTGGCGCTGGCCGCGGCCTATCGGCTCGAACTGCACGGCATGGGGCGGCACGGCGACTTCTGGCTGCTGCCGGTGTCGGTCACGCTGTGCCTGGGCGTCAACCTGCTGTTCCTGTTCTCGCGCGACTACCTGCTGGTGCTGGCCTGCACCTGGTCGATCATGCTGGTGGCGCATCCGGCGCCGGTCCCGGCCAGGTCCGACCTTCCGTTGCTCGCGCTGCTGGTCGTGGCGGTGTCGCTGATCGGCTTCGCACTCAACCGCATGTTCGTGCGCAGCATGCGCACCACCTTCGCGCTGCAGGAAGACTACCGGCGCATCTCCGAAACCGATGCGCTGACCGGGCTGGCCAACCGGCGCGCGCTGACCGAGCAGCTACAGACCCTGGCCGCCTTACGCGGCGAGCGCGCGTTGCATTTCGCGATGCTGGACATCGACGACTTCAAGCAGGTCAACGACACCTATGGTCACGATGTCGGCGATGCGGTGCTGCTGGCGCTGGCCGCGGAACTGGCGCAGTTGGGTGACGGCTGCCGGGTCGGCCGGCTCGGCGGCGAGGAGTTCGGCATCCTGTTCGAACGCATGAGCGATGCGCAGGTCGGCGAGTTGCTGCATCGGTTGTTGGACCGTGTCTGCACGCTGCGGGTGAACGACGTGGCGTTCGCGTTCAGCGCCGGGGTCGCGCGGCTGCACCCCGGCGGCACGGTGTCGGACCTGCTCAAGCGTGCGGACCGCGCGCTGTACGCGGCCAAGCGCGAGGGCAAGGGCCGCATCCGCATCGAAACCGGCGCCGGCGCGGCGCCCGCGGACCGCGCCAGCGAACACGGCGGCCCGCTGCCGCAGCCATCGGAGTGAGCCGCGGCCGCTGCGCAGGCGGCCGCACGATCGCGGCAATCGCCGTACTGCCAAGCATCGCCGCTGCCGCGTAGCGCCGGCACGTCGCCGGCGCTACGCGCGGGTTCACGCCCCCAGCGCCTGCTCGTGCACTCCGGCCACCGCGCGGCCGGACGGATCGGCCATCGTCGCGAAGCTCGCATCCCAGGCGATCGCAGCCGGCGAGGAACAGGCGATCGACTTGCCGCCGGGCACGGTCTCGGCTGCGGCCGGCGTGGGGAACACGCGCTCGAATAGCGTGCGGTAGTAATAGGCTTCCTTGGTCTGCGGCGGGTTGACCGGGAAGCGCTTGTCGGCCGCAGCCAGTTCGCGGTCGCTGACCTGCGCCTCGGCGTGCGCCTTGAGCCCGTCGATCCAGCCGTAGCCGACGCCGTCGCTGAACTGCTCCTTCTGCCGCCACAGGATCGAATCGGGCAGATAGCCTTCGAAGGCCTCGCGCAGCACGCCTTTTTCCATGCGGATCGCGCCGCTGCTGGTCTTGTCGATCATTTTGTACCGCGCGTCCATGCGCATCGCCACGTCCAGGAACTCCACGTCCAGGAACGGCACGCGCGGCTCCACGCCCCAGGCCATCATCGACTTGTTGGCGCGCAGGCAGTCGTAGTTGTACAGCGCGTCGAGCTTGCGGATCAGCTCCTCGTGGAATTCGCGCGCGTTCGGCGCCTTGTGGAAGTACAGGTAGCCGCCGAAGATCTCGTCGCTGCCCTCGCCGGACAGCACCATCTTCACCCCCATCGCCTTGATCCGCCGCGCCAGCAGGAACATCGGCGTGGACGCGCGGATGGTGGTGACGTCGTAGGTCTCGATGTGCCGGATCACTTCCGGCAGCGCGTCCAGGCCTTCCTCGAAGGTGTATTCGAAGCCGTGGTGCACGGTGCCCAGCGACTCGCCGGCGATCGCCGCGGCGGCCAGGTCGGGCGAGCCCTTCAGGCCGATCGCGAACGAATGCAGGCGCGGCCACCAGGCCTCGGCCTCGTCGTTGTCCTCGATGCGCTTGCGCGCGAACCGCGCCGCCACCGCCGCGACCAGCGACGAATCCAGCCCGCCGGACAGCAGCACGCCGTACGGCACGTCGGTCATCAGCTGGCGGTGCACGGCGCGCTCGAACGCCTCGCGCAGTTCCTGCTTGCCGACCTGTACGCCCTGCACGGCGTCGTAGTCGCGCCACGGCTTGCGGTAGTACTGCTGCAGTTCGCCGCTGGCGCTGTCGTAGTAATGGCCGGGCGGGAACTGGGCCACGTCGGCGCAACTGTCGGCCAGCGACTTCATCTCCGAGGCCACGCGCAGCCGGCCCTGGGTGTCGTGGCCCCAGTACAGCGGGCACACGCCCATCGGATCGCGCGCGATCAGCACGCGGCCGGCGGCCTTGTCCCACAGCGCGAAGGCGAAGATGCCGTTGAGCCGGTTGAGCAGCGCGGCCGGCGCCTGCTCGCGGTACAGCGCATTGATCACCTCGCAATCCGAGCCGGTCTGGAACGCGTACGGCTGGGTCAGCTGCTTCTTCAGTTCGCGGTGGTTGTAGATCTCGCCGTTGACCGCCAGCGCCAGCTGCCCGTCTTCGGAGAGCAACGGCTGCGAGCCGCCGGCCGGATCGACGATGGCCAGGCGCTCATGCACCAGGATCGCGCCGTCGTCGACATACACGCCGCTCCAGTCCGGACCGCGATGGCGCTGCCGCTGCGAGCAGTCCAGCGCCTGCCGGCGCAGCGCCTGCAGGTCGTCGCCCGGTTGCAGGCCGAAGATGCCGAAGATCGAACACATGGAAAAGCTCCTGGATGGTGTGTGGGGGTAACAGGTCGTTGCGGCGATGGTCTGCAGCGGTTGCCGGCCGGCACCGCGCTGCGGCGAAAAATCTCACACATAAAAAAACCCGCATCGGCCGATGCGGGTTTTCTGGATACTGGGCGTGGTGTTTCGGTAGCGCCTAGTCGCAGACCCGCATCGGCCGCGCACGATTATTCGCCAGCGCATTATTGCGGCCGTTGGCGTGGATCGGGCGGAGGGCGGACAGCGAGGTCATGCGGCGAACGTAACCCGGCCGGCGCAACGGCGCAACTGTTACGACAGCAACCGTTCGATCAGGCGCAGGTACAGCGCCGGCAGCGCCTCCAGGTCGGCGACGCGCACATGCTCGTCCACCTGGTGGATGCTGGCGTTGACCGGACCGACCTCGATGCATTGCGCGCCCAGCGGCGCGATGAAGCGCGCATCGGAGGTGCCGCCGCCGGTGCTCTCTTCCGGCGCCGCGCCGGCGAAGTCGCCCAGCACTTCGCGCGCGACGCTGCGCAGGCGCCCTTCCGGGGTGTAGAACGGCTCGCCGCTGCGGTGCCAGCGCAGCGTGTAGTCCAGGCCGTGGCGGTCGAGCAGCGCGGCGATCTCCGCTTCCAGTCGCGGCGCGTCCCAGTGCGGGTTGTAGCGCAGGTTGAAGGCCACCTGCAGGTCGCCGGGGATCACGTTGTTGGCGCCGGTGCCGGCATGCACGTTGGAGATCTGCAGGCTGGTCGGCGGGAAGCTCTCGTAGCCGTCGTCCCAATGCCGCGCGACCAGCTCGGCCAGCGCCGGCGCGGCCAGGTGGATCGGATTGCGCGCCTTGTGCGGATAGGCCACGTGGCCCTGCACGCCCTGTACCGCAAGCGTGGCGGACAGGCTGCCGCGGCGGCCGACGCGCAGCAGGTCGCCGAGCCGTTCGGTGGAGGACGGTTCGCCGGTGATGCACCAGTCGATGCGCTCGCCGCGCGCACGGAACGTCTCGGCGACTTTGCGCACGCCATCCAGCGCGTCGCCTTCCTCGTCGGAGGTCAGCAGCAACGCCAGCGTGCCGGGGTGGTGCGGATGCGCGGCGACGAACCGTTCGGCGGCGACCACGAACGCGGCCACCCCGCTCTTCATGTCGGCGGCGCCGCGTCCGTACAGCACGCCGTCGCGGATCTGCGGCACGAACGGATCGCTGGCCCAGGCCTCGCGCGGCCCCGGCGGCACCACGTCGGTATGGCCGAGCAGCGCCAGCACCGGCGCGCCGCTGCCGTGCGTGGCCCACAGGTTGTCGACCTGGCCGAAACGCAGCCGTTCGATGGCGAAGCCGGCACGCGCCAGCCGCTGCGCGATCAGGTCCTGGCAGCCGGCGTCGTCGGGCGTGACCGACGGGCGGGCGATCAGGTCGCAGGTGAGGTCAACGACGTCGGTCATGGCGAGGAATCACTGTAGGAGCGGCTTCAGCCGCGACAAGATGCAAGAGTGTCACGCACGCCATCCATTGCGAACGATCCAGGTCAGATGGGGTTCTGACGTCACGGTCGCGGCTGAAGCCGCTCCTGCAGGGAGCGCAACTGCGCGCGACCGACGCTCAGCCCACGCCGAAGCGCTGCTTGAAGCCGTTGTCCGAGAATCCCTGGCTGAGCTGGCCGTCGTCGGTGACCACCAGCGGCCGCCGGATCAGCTGCGGGTATTCGCGCAGCAGCAGTTTCCATTCGGCGTCGGACCCCGGCGTTTTCTTGTTGTCCGGCAGCTGCCGCCAGGTGGTCGAGGATTTGTTGATCAGCGCATCGAAGCCGCCGGCCTTGCCGGCCCACTCGACCAGGGTCTCCGGGCTCGGCTTGTGTTCGCGGTAATCGACGAACGCATAGGCTACGCCGAAGCGGTCCAGCCACTTGGTCGCCTTCTTGCAGGTATCGCAGTTCTTCAGTCCGTACAGCGTGGTCATGTCATGGAGTTCCTGTGGTTGCGCGGCGCGCATCGGCGCGCGCCATCAGGCCTGCGGCAAGCAGTTCGGGCGCCTGCCCGCGGGCAGGCAAGAAGATCACCGGTGCATCCGCGGCGTGCACCCGCAGCGCCAGGCGCACCGGCGGAATCAGCCAGGCCGGCTCGACCGCGCGCAGCTCGCGCAGGTCGATGCGCTGCCGCTGCCCCTGGCGCTCGACCAGCAAGGCATCGCCGGCGTCGTAGACCTGCGCCCAGCGCGCCGGTTGCCGCAGCCAACGCAGGGCCATCGCCACCACCAGCGCCGGCACGATCCAATGCCACGGCCCGCCGGTCGGAACCGTAGGGTCGCGGGTCAGCACGCCGACCGTGTAGAGCACGACCCAGCCCAGCCAGAACGCCGGGATGCCCCACCTCACCCAGCGCGACGCGGCCCGGGAGAGGATGCCGTCGCGCGCGCCCGGTTGCGTGCTCAATCGGCCAGGCCGCGCAGCAGGTCGTTGACGCTGGTCTTGCTGCGGGTCTTGGCATCGACCTGCTTGACGATCACCGCGCAGTACAGCGAGTGCGAGCCGTCCTTGGACGGCAGCTGGCCGGACACCACCACGCTGTACGGCGGCACGTAGCCGTAGGAGACCTCGCCGGTGGCACGGTTGTAGATGCGCGTGCTCTGGCCGATGAACACGCCCATGCCGATCACGCTGTGGTGGCCGACCACTACGCCTTCCACCACTTCCGAACGCGCGCCGATGAAGCAGTGGTCCTCGATGATGGTCGGGCTGGCCTGCAGCGGCTCGAGCACGCCGCCGATGCCGGCGCCGCCGGACAGGTGGCAATGCTTGCCGATCTGCGCGCACGACCCCACCGTGGCCCAGGTATCGACCATGGTGCCCTCGCCCACGTGCGCGCCGATGTTGGTGAAGCTCGGCATCAGCACCACGTCCTTGCCGAAGTAGCTGCCGCGGCGCGCGATCGCGCCCGGCACCACGCGCACGCCGGCCTTGCGGAACTCGGCCTCGTGGTAACCGGCGAAGCGCGACTCCACCTTGTCCCAGAACGGCGCCGGCTGCGCCTCGACCACGGCCATCTCGTTGACCCGGAAATACAGCAGCACCGCCTTCTTCAGCCACTCGTTGACCTTCCAGCCGCCGTGCCCGTCGGGCTCGGCGACGCGGAACTCGCCGCTTTCCAGGCCATCGATGACGCGGTTGACCACCGGCCGGGTCGAGCCTTCGATCTCGTCCAGGGTCAGGGCGGCACGGCGCTCGAAGGCGCTGTCGATGGTGAACTTCAGTTCGTCGGCGCTGGGACCGGCAGCCGGCTTGGAACGCACCGGCCTGGCCGGCGATTTCGGCGCGGCCACCGGCTTGGCGGCGGTGCCGGGGGTGGCGGGCTTCCTGGCCGCGGCCTTCTTCGCGGCGGTCTTGCTGGCGGCGGCGGTCTTGGCAGCAGGCTTGTTGGCGGCGGCAGGCTTCTTGGTGGCCATTAGCGGGATTCTCCAGGCGGGGTATCGGGGTCCAGACAGGCCTGCAGTGCGGCGTGCAGCGCCTGGCGGGAGGAATCGGGCAACGGCAGGTTGTGCTCGTCGGTGATCTGGAACACGTCCTCGGCGCGCTCGCCGAAGGTGGCGATGCGCGCGTCGTGCACGCGCAGCTGCTGGCGGCGCAGCACCTGCGCCACGTTCGACAGCAGCCCGGGCCGGTCCGGCGCGACCAGGCTCAGGCGGGTGCGGCGGCCGTCCACGCTCTCGCGGAATTCGATGCGCGGGGCGAAGCGGAAATGCCGCAGCTGGCGCGGCACCACGCGCCGCGCCGGACGCAGCCGGGTCAGGTCGCCGGACAGCGCCTCGCGCAGCGCCGCTTCCAGTTGCGCGGTGTCGCCGCTGGCGAAGGCATCGGCCGGCATCACCTCGAAGGTATCGAAGATCGCCTCGTGCGGCGCGTCGAGCACGCGTGCGCGGTGGATGCCGTAGCCGAGCCGGTCCAGGGTCATCACGATCGCGGCGAACAGGCCGTCGCGGTCGGGCGAATAGACGAACACTTCCAGCGCGTCGTCGTCCGGGGTGACCGGGCGCACCTTGACCAGGGTGCCGCCCAGTTCCACTTCCATCAGCGAGCTCGCCTGCCAGGCCAGCTGTTCGGGGCGGAAGCGCAGGAAGCTCTCGTCCGGCATGCCGGCGAACTGGCGGTCGATGACCGCGTCGTCATGGCCCTGGATGTGCATCAGCGCGCGGGTCGCCTCGCGCGCCTCCTGCACCCGCTCGGCGAACGGGCGCGGATGCTCCAGACCATCGCGCAGCGCGCGCCGCGCGGCGAAGTACAGGTCGGCCAGCAGCCGGTCCTTCCACGCGTTCCACAGCTTGGGGCTGGTGCCGGCGATGTCGGCGCAGGTCAGCAGGTACAGATAGTCCAGGCGCTCGCGGTCGCCCACCAGGGTGGCGAAGCGGTGGATCACGTCCGCATCGGAGATGTCCTGCTTCTGCGCGGTCACCGACATGCGCAGGTGCTGTTCGACCAGCCACACCACCAGGTCGGTATCGGCCGCACTGAGTCCGTGGCCGGCGCAGAACGCGCGCGCATCCACCGCGCCGAGTTCGGAATGGTCGCCGCCGCGGCCCTTGGCGATGTCGTGGAACAGCCCGGCCAGCAGCAGCAGTTCCGGCTTGCGCAGCCGCGGCCACACCTCGTGCGCGATCGAGAAACGGTCGTCGGCGCGGGCGCTGGCGAACACCGCGATGTTCTTCAGCACCATCAGCGTGTGCTGGTCCACCGTGTACACATGGAACAGGTCGAACTGCATGCGCCCGGAGACCTGCGCGAACGCCGGGATCCATTGCCCGAGCACGCCCAGCCGCGCCATCCGGGTCAGCGTCTGCACCGCGCGCGGGCCGCGCAGCAGCGCCAGGAACCGCTCGCGCGCCAGCGCGCTGGCGCTGCCGTAGGCGGGCAACTGCGGCAGCGCTTCGGCCAGCGCGCGCGCGGTCAGCGAATGCAGGCCGCGCACCTCGCCATGCGCGGCCCAGATCGCGAACAGCGCGAACACCTGCACCGGATCGGCCTGCGGCCAGGTCTCGGCATCGGCCGCCAGGTAGCCGCGACGCAGCGAGAAGCCGGCGCCCAGCGGCTGCGGCTGCGCCTCGCCGTCGAACTGTTCCTCGAAGCGCTGCAGCAGGCGATCGCTGAGCCGGCGCACGATCGCCGCGCTGCGGTAGAAGCGCTGCATCATCTTCTCCACGCCCAGGCTCTCGGCGTCGTCGGAGAAGCCCAGCCGCTGCGCCAGGGTCTTCTGGTAGTCGAAGCGCAGGCGCTCCTCCGGGCGATTGGCGACCAGGTGCAGCCCGTAGCGCAAGCGCGCCAGCTCGCGGCGCTCGCGGCGCAGCGCCGCGGCCTCGTCGCTGCCGACGTGGCCGAGTCCGACCAGCGCCTCCAGGTCGCGCACGCCGAACGCGCGCAGCGCCATCCAGCCCAGCGTGTGCAGGTCGCGCAGGCCGCCCGGGCCGTCCTTGATGTCCGGCTCAAGGTTGTCGGCGGTGTCGCCGAAACGCTGGTGGCGGGTCTGCAGTTCCTCGCGCTTGGCCAGGAAGAACGCGCGCGGCGTCCACACCCGCTGCGGCGCGATCGCCGCGGCCAGCGCCGCCCGCGCGGCGGCATCGGCGAGCAGCGGGCGCGCCTCGATCAGCGCGGTCAGCACGGTCTGGTCGGCACAGGCGGTGGTGCATTGCGCGGCCGAACGCACCGCATGGCTGACCGGCACGCCGGCATCCCAGAGCAGCGCGAACAGCCGCGCCAGCGCCTGCTCGTGGGCGCGTTGGCGCTCGGGTTCGCCGAACACCAGCAGGTCGATGTCCGAGCGCGGAAACAGCTCGCCGCGGCCGTAGCCGCCGACCGCGTACAGCGCCAGCCCGGCATCGCGCGGCAGGCAGCGGTTCCAGGCATGCTTGATCAGTTGGTCCAGCGCGCGCGCGCGCAGCGCCAGCAGGCGGTCGATGTCGTCGCCCTGGTCGAAGCGCTTGCACAGCCGCGCGTCGGCCTGGACCAACAGCTGCCGGGCCGCCGCGGCCCACTCGGCATCGTCGGCGGCCGCGTCGGGCATGCCGGCATCGGTACCGGCCGGCAACAGGCTCACGGCTCGCCGAGGCCGCCGGGCGACAGGGTCAGCACTTCCACGCCGTCCTCGGTGACCGCGATCATGTGCTCCCACTGCGCCGACAGCTTGCGGTCCTTGGTCACCACGGTCCAGCCGTCCGGCAGCACGCGGGTATGGCGCGCGCCTTCGTTGATCATCGGCTCGATGGTGAAGGTCATGCCCTGCTTCAGCACCAGGCCTTCGCCGGGGCGGCCGTAATGCAGCACCTGCGGCTCGTCGTGGTAGACCTTGCCGATGCCGTGGCCGCAGTACTCGCGCACCACGCTGAAACGCTCGCCTTCGGCGTACTGCTGGATCGCGTGGCCGACGTCGCCGAGCGTGGCGCCCGGGCGCACCGCGCGGATGCCGCGCCACATCGCCTCGTAGGTGGCCTCGACCAGCCGCCGCGCCATCACCGACGGGGTGCCGACGTAGTACATGCGGCTGGTGTCGCCATGCCAGCCGTCCTTGATCACGGTGACGTCGATATTGACGATGTCGCCGTCCTTCAGGACCTTGCTGTCGCTGGGAATGCCGTGGCAGATCACGTTGTTCACCGAGCTGCATACCGTCTTCGGGTAGCCGCGGTAGCCGACGTTGGCCGGCACCGCCTGCTGCACGTTGACGATGTGGTCGTGGCAGATGCGGTCGAGCTCGGCCGTGGTGACACCGGGCTTCACATGCGGCCCGATAATGTCGAGCACTTCGGCGGCCAGGCGGCCGGCGATGCGCATCTTCTCGATGTCCTGGGGAGTTTTCAGATTGACGGTCATACCCGCCATTATCGCTCATTCGGGGCTTTCCTGAACGCGCCCGTGCGTACTGCCGGTTTTTCGGCACCGGGCTGCCGCCCCACCGTCTTCACAAACTTCAACCCGCGAAATCGGGGTTGTCATCGAAACCGAAAACTAGATGCACATCCAGAAATATGTGCACTGGCCCACACTTTGCATTGGCTCGGGCACCGACGGACTCCGTCATTCCGAAGAGCCTCACCTCATGCAAGCATTCCACCGTGCACTCGCCGTCACCGCCTTGCTGGCCGCCGGGACCGGCGTGGCTTACGCCCAGACCGACTCGCGCACCTTCAACGTCAAGATCCAGATCACCAGCGTCTGCGACATCCAGACCGCCCCGACCGACGTCGATTTCGGCAGCGTCAACTCCACCCAGACCTCGATCAACAGCACCGGTACGTTGAACGTGCGCTGCACCTCGGGCACCCCGTACAACATCGCGCTCAACGCCGGCAGCGGCTCCGGCGCGACGGTGACCTCGCGCACCATGGGCAGCGCCGATGCGGGCAATACCGCACGCGTGCCGTACGCCCTGTACCGCAACTCGGCGCGTACCCAGAACTGGGGTTCGACCATCGGCAGCGACACCCAGGCCGGCACCGGCAATGGCGCGGTGCAACCGCTCGTCGTCTATGGCCAGGTCGCCAGCACCAACTACCCCGCCGGCGCGTACAGCGACGTCGTCACCGCCACCGTCACCTGGTAACCGGAGCGCTCCATGTCCCTGCACCGAATCCTTTCGTTGCGCCTGCCGATCGCCGCCGCGCTGTGGCTGGCGGCGATCCTGGCGGCCGATGCCGCCAGCCTGCAGGTCGCACCGACCTCGGTGCAGCTGACCGCGGAACAGTCGGCGCAGGGCCTGTGGCTGAGCAACAGCGGCGACACGCCGCTGCAGGCGCAGGTGCGGGTGTTCCGCTGGCGCCAGCAGGACGGCGAGGACCTGCTCGATCCCAGCGACAGGATCGCGATCAGCCCGCCGATGCTGGAACTGGCGCCGCACTCGCGGCAACTGGTGCGCATCATCCGCCTGGACGATGCGCCCAGGACCACCGAGGAGACCTATCGGGTCCTGGTCGACGAACTGCCGTCGGCGGACGCCACGGCCAGCGCGTCCGGGCTGCAGTTCGTGCTGCGCTACTCGGTGCCCATCTTCGTCAAGCCCGCGGACGCCGCGGCCCCCGCGCTGCAGGCACGGCTGATCCGCGACGCCGCCGCACCGGCGCTGGAGGTCGTCAACCGGGGCAGCCAGCACGCGCAGCTGGTGGACCTGCATTTCGTCGCCAGCGACGGCACCCGTGCCGCGATCGCCGACGGCCTGGCCGGCTACGTGCTGCCGGGCCAACACAAGCGCTGGCCGCTCCCTCCTGCGCTGGTACGTGCCGACGGCACGTTCAAGGCCACGATCAACGGTGAGCCCATTGCTCAGTCGCTCGCGCTGGACGCACAGGCTCCTTGAGCTGCTGCTGGCGCTGTGGGCAAGCGCCGCGCAGCTCGCCGCCGCCCAGCCTGGCGGCCCGCCGCCGGACCGGGAAACGCTGTATCTGGAGGTCACCCTGAACGAAACCCGCAAGCCCGGGCTGTTCCGCTTCCAGCGCGACGGCGCGCGCATGCTCGCCGATGCGGCCACGCTGCGTCAGCTGGGCCTGCGCATCGACGCCGACGCCGACACCGCGGCGATCGCCCTGGAAGACCTGGACGGGGTGCGCTATCGCTACGACGCCGGCCTGCAGCAACTGGCGATCGATGCGCCGGTGGCGCTGCTCGACGTGCCGCTGACCCGCATCGACGCGCAGAACAGCGGCCCGGCGCTGCCGGCGACCAGTTCGCCCGGCGCCCTGCTCGACTACGACGTATACGCCAGCCGCCAGGGCAGCGCCAGCAACCTGACCACCAGCGGCGAATTGCGCGCCTTCGGCCTGGGCGGCGGCCTGTTCGGCCAAGCCATGTTCCGGCAATCCTTCGTCGCCCGCCTCTACCGCGAGCCGCAGCGCGACTGGCGCAGCCAGGCGATCCGCCTGGACACGCAGTGGCAGTGGTCGCTGCCCGACCGCATGACCAGCGTGGTGCTCGGCGACACGCTCAGCAGCAGCACCAGCTGGAGCCGCACGCTGCGCCTGGGCGGCGTGCGCGTGGGCCGCGATTTCGGCCTGCAGCCGTACCGCGTGACCACCCCGCTGCCGGAATTCCTCGGCGAGGTGACCGTGCCCTCGAGCGTGGACCTGTACGTCAACGGCATCCGCCAGTACGGCTCGGAGTTGCCGGCCGGACCGTTCCAGCTGTCGGCGGCGCCCGGCGTGGACGGCGCCGGCAACGCGCAGCTGGTGATCACCGACGCCTACGGCCGCAGCCGGTCGGTCGAATTCCCGTTCTATGCCACCCAGGACCTGCTGGCCGATGGCCTGGACGACTGGTCGCTGGCGCTGGGCCGGGTCCGCGAAGGCTATGGCAGCGACGCCTTCGCCTATGCCGGCGACATGGTCGGCAGCGCCAGCTGGCGCCGCGGCCTCAGCGCCGGCTTCACCGCCGAGGCCCATGCCGAGGCCGGTGCCGGCATCCGCAACGCCGGCGCCGGCGGCATCTGGCTGCTGCCGCGGGCCGGGGTGGTCGGCGCATCGCTGGCGCACAGCCAGGGCAATGGCCTGAGCGGGCGCCAGTACGCGCTCAGCTACCGCTGGAACAACGGCCGCTTCAACGTCTCGGTGGATACCCAGCGCGCGCAGCGCGGCTATCGCGACGTGGCTTCGCAGTACGGCGCGCCGCCGCCGCGGATCAGCGAACGCGCGCTGGCCGGCGTCAGTTGGGAGCAGGTGGGCAACGTGTCGATGAGCTATGTGCGCCTGGCCTACCCGGACAGCGGCGACGTGCGCTATGCCAGCCTGTTCTGGACCCGCACGCTGCCGTGGCAGTCCTCGCTGAACCTGAGCGTCAACCAGAATCTGGACCAGGCCAGCGATCGCAGCGTGTACCTGGGCTGGTCGATCGCGCTCAGCGGCGCGCGCCAGGCCAGCGTCGCGCTGCAGCGGGTCGGCGAGCGCATGAGCGTGGCGGCCGATCTCAGCCGCTCGGCCGCCGCCGACGGCGGCAGCGGCTGGCGGCTGCAGGCGCGCAGCGGCCAGGACAGCGCCGGCGGCCTGGCCGAGGCCACCTGGCGGCGCGACACCGCACGCTATGCCGCGGGCCTGGCCAGCTACGGCGGCCAGGCCTACGGCTATGCCGAAGCCTCCGGCGGCCTGGCCTGGATCGGCGGCGGCTGGTTCCCCAGCCGCGATCTCGACCAGGCCTTCGCCCTGGTCTCCACCGGCGGCATCGCCGACGTGCCGGTGTTGCTGGAAAACCGCCCGATCGGGGTCACCGACGCGCGCGGCTTCCTGCTGATCACGCCGCTGATGGGCTGGCAGCACAACCAGGTGTCGATCGATCCGATGCGCCTGCCGCCGCAGATGCGTCCGGAGCGGGTCGACCAGATCGTGGTGCCGCGCGACCGCACCGGCGTGGTGGTGGACTTCCCGATCCGCAACAGCGACGGCGTCCTGGTGCAGTTGCACGATGCGCACGACGCGCCGCTGCCGGTCGGCAGCCGGGTGCGCGGCCCGGGCATCGCCGCGGTGGTCGGCTACGACGGCGAGGCCTACCTGGAAGGGCTGAAGCCCGGCCGCAACGAACTGGAGGTGGACATGGCCGCGGGCAGCTGCAGGGTCACGATCGAACACACGCCGCAACGGCGCCCGGCCCGCCTGGGACCGCTGCGCTGCAGCGCAGGGCCGGCGCCGTGACCCGCGGCGCATGGCAGTGCGGCGCCTTGCTGGCGCTGGCCGTGGCGCTGGCGCCAGCGCCGGCCATCGCCGCCACCACCTGTACGGCGGTGACCACCGCACTGGATTTCGGCAACGTCTCCGCCAGCGCCGCGACCGACAGCAGCGCGCAGATCACGGTCACCTGCCAGACCGGCGCGCTCAGCATCCTGGGCACGATCTACGTGCGCATGTGCCTGAACATCGGCGAGGGCGCGCAGGGCGGCGGCCTGGGCATCGCCCCGCGGCGCATGCTCAACCCGCTCAACGACAGCCTCGGCTTCCAGCTGTACCGCGACAGCGCCCGCAGCCTGATCTGGGGCAGCGCGCTGAACGCGTCCACGCCGCTGCAGGTGGACCTGACCTACTCGTCGCTGCTGACCGGCGGCAGCGGCAGCGCCAGCTACACCATCTATGGGCGCGTCCCGTTGCAGAGCGGCATCGCCACCGGGCTGTACCAGAACAGCTTCAGCGGGGCGTTCACCAACCTGCAGTACCGCTACGACGAGCCGCTGATCGGCACCCCGGCCAGCATGCCGGCCTCCTGCACCAACGGTGGCACCGGCGGCGCCACCGCGGCGCAGTTCCCGTTCGTGAGTTCGGCCAACGCGGCCCCGCTGTGCACCATCGCCAGCATCGCCGACCTGGACTTCGGCAGCCACTCCGGCCTGGTCGATACCGCGCTGAACTACACCACCGCGCTGAGCATGAATTGCCGCCGGCGCACCGCCTGGCAGGTCAGCCTGGACAACGGCCAGTACGCCAGCGGCAGCATCCGGCGCATGCGCAATGCCGCAGGCCAGTACCTGCGCTACGAGCTGTACCGCGACGCGGCGCGCAGCCAGCGCTGGGGCAGCACCCTGAACAGCGATACCCAGACCGGCACCGGGACCGGCAGCACCCAGTCGCTGACCCTGTACGGCCAGGTGCCGGCCGCGCAGACCCCGCCCCCGGGCAGCTACAGCGACGTGGTCAAGGTAACTGTGACCTACTGAGGGCTAAACGCCGGCGCGGAGGCGGTAAAGTTGCCGCACGGCACGCCGTTATCTGTCGCATCCTCCTGGGAATACCGCCATGACCGCCAACCCGTTCATGCAATCGCTGCTGCTCGCCGGCCTGTGCGCCGTCTGCGCGAGCGCGGCGGCGCAGAACCCAGGCGCGAACGAAAGCACGGCGTTCCGGGTCGGCATCCGCCTGCTGGGCAGTTGCGAGATCGATACCGCCGGCCGCCGCCAGCCGGGCGCGGCCGCCGCGCAGGTGGCCTGCAGCCGCCCGTTGCCCTACCAGGTCAGCATCGACGGCGCCGCCGCCCCCAACGCCGGTGCGCTGGCACTGAGCCTGAGTCTGGCCGACGGCCTGCAGCGCCAGGATGCGCGCTACGCCACGGTCGCGTTCTAAGTGGTCGGCCGCTCCCGCGGTCGGATCGCCGGCCTGCTGCTGGCGCTGCTGCCGGGCCTGGCCGCGGCCGCCGGCGTACGCATCAGCCCGACCATCGTGCAGATCCCGCCCGGCGCCCAGACCGCCGAGGTCTGGCTGAGCAATACCCAGGACCGGCCCTGGCTGGCGCAGGCCAGGCTGTACCGTTGGCACCAGACCGAGGGCATGGAGCAATTGCAGGCGACCGACGACGTGCAGGTCAGCCCGCGCCTGATCGACATCCCCGCGCAGGGGCGGCAGCTGCTGCGGGTGGTGCGCACCGGCCCGGCCGCGACCGACGGCGAGATCGCCTACCGCCTGGTGCTGGAAGAACGCCCGGACGCGGATGACGCCCCCGCCGACCCACGCCTGCTGCTGCGCTATTCCACCCCGGTGTTCCTGTCCCCGCCCGGTGCCGCGCCGACCGCCGCGCTCAGCGCCAGCCTGGTCGCCGGCGCCTACGGCCACGAACTGCAGGTACGCAACCGCGGCAAGGCGCACGCCCGGCTGAGCGACCTGAGCTTCGTCGGCGCCGACGGGCGCCAGCTGACCCTGTTCCACAACCTGGCCGGCTACGTGCTGGCCGGAGAACAGAAGCGCTGGCCGGTGCCGGCCGAGGTCGGCAGCGCGCGCGGCGGCCATTTCGCCGCCCGGCTCGACAGCCAGGGCGAGCTGCAGCCGCTGCTGGCCGAATGACCCGGCCGGCGCGCATTTGCGCGCGAGGCCGCGGCCCGCTATAGTTCCGCGGCTTCGTTGCGCCCGCCCGGGCCAGCGAACCGTCCACGCCGGACGCACCGGCGAATACACACCTGCCGCCATCGCCCGTGCCGGGGTGCTCCGCGAGGAGTTCGGTCACGGAGGCTGCAGGGAGGCCCAACCCCGGAATCGTCGTGCACGCCGTCGCAGGCCTGCACGTCCATGCGCGGCTTCACCCTATCCTGCCCGCGCACGGCCGGTTCCCCATCAGGAGTCACTGCAATGCCCCAAGTCACCATGCGTCAGATGCTGGAAGCCGGCGTCCACTTCGGCCACCAGACCCGCTACTGGAACCCCAAGATGGCGCCGTACATCTTCGGCGCACGCGGCAAGATCCACATCATCAACCTCGAGAAGACGGTTCCGCTGTTCAACGACGCGATGAACTTCATCTCCAGCGTCGCGCAGAAGCGCGGCACCATCCTGTTCCTGGGCACCAAGCGCAGCGCCCGCGACTCGGTGAAGGAAGAAGCCGAGCGTTGCGGCCAGCCGTTCATGACCCAGCGCTGGCTGGGCGGCACGCTGACCAACTTCCGCACCGTCAAGCAGTCGGTGGCGCGCCTGAAGGAACTGGAATCGGCCGAAACCGACGGCACCTTCGACAAGCTGGTCAAGCACGAAGTGCTGACCCTGCGCCGCGAGCGCGAGAAGCTGCTGGCCTCGCTGGGCGGCATCAAGGAAATGAACCGCCTGCCCGACGCGCTGTTCGTCATCGACATCGGCCATGAAGACATCGCCATCAAGGAAGCCAAGAAGCTCGGCATCCCGGTGATCGCGGTGGTCGACACCAACTACAACCCGGAACTGGTGGACTACGCCATCCCGGGCAACGACGACGCCATCCGCGCCGTGCAGCTGTACGCCCGCGCCGCCGCCGACGCCGTGCTGGAAGGCAAGGCCGCCGCGCCGAACGCCGCCAGCGTGCGCGAGGAAGAGTTCAGCGAAGCCGGCGACGACAAGGGCCGCGGCCCGCGCAAGAACGGCAAGAAGGCCGAAGAAGCCGCTCCCGCCGCCGAGTAACCGGCGCGCCATGCGATTGCGCGAGCATGCGCAGTCGCCACCCGGCGCGCGCTGCGCGCCCGGGTCCGCGGGCGCCGCAAGCGCCCGTTTCCCAGAATTCCCGGCCGGCCGCAAACCGGCCCTTTCCCACCTTTTGTGAGGTCACCCCGTGGAAATCACCGCTTCCCTGGTCAAGGAACTGCGCGAGCGCACCGGCGCCGGCATGATGGAATGCAAGAAGGCGCTCACCGAGAACGCCGGCCATATCGACAACGCCGCCGAGTGGCTGCGCAAGTCGGGCCTGGCCAAGGCCGACAAGAAGGCCGACCGCGTCGCCGCCGAAGGCCGCATCGCGATGGCCCAGGACGGCGGCAAGGCCGTGCTGGTCGAGATCAACTCCGAGACCGACTTCGTCGCCAAGGACAACAACTTCCTGGCCTTCACCGAAGCCGTGGCCCAGGCCGCGCTGAGCTCCGGCGCCGCCGACGCCGAGGCGCTGAAGAGCGCCAAGCTGCCCGGCGGCGAGACCGTCGAGGAAGCCCGCGCCGCGGTCATCGCCAAGGTCGGCGAGAACGTGCAGGTGCGCCGCCTGGCGCGCATCGACAGCGCCAACAACGTCGCCGCCTACGTGCACGGCGGCCGCATCGGCGTGCTGGTCGAGGTCAAGGGCGGCGACATCGAGCTGGCCCGCGGCATCGCCATGCACATCGCGGCGATGAACCCGCCGCACGTGAAGGCGTCCGACGTCCCGGCCGACTTCGTCGCCAAGGAAAAGGAAATCGAGCTGGCCAAGATGTCGGAAAAGGACAAGGCCAAGCCGGCCGACATCCTGGAGAAGATCATCAGCGGCAAGATCGCCAAGATCGTCAACGAAGTCACCCTGTACGGCCAGCCCTACGTGCTGAACACCGACCAGAGCGTGGAGCAGGCGGTCAAGGCCGCCGGCGCCGACGTGGTCGGTTTCCAGCGCCTGGCCGTGGGCGAAGGCATCGAGAAGGTGGTGGAAGACTACGCCGCCGAAGTGATGAAGCAGGCCGGCCTGGCCTGAGTCCGGCCCGTCCGCAGAAAAAAGCCGCGCTTGTCGCGGCTTTTTTTTTGCCGGTGGTACGCTCTGCGGGCAGGGACACATCGCTGTCCCGATCACACTTCTCGCGGAACCGCATGCGCCCTGAACTCGAAGCCATCCTGGCTCACTCCCGAAACCTGCCCTCGCCGCCCGGGATTGCGCTGCGCATCATCGACCTGGCCCAGGATCCGGACGTCGATCTGGCCACCACCGCCGACACCATCGCGATGGACATGGCGCTGAGCGCGCGCATGCTGCGCATCGCCAATTCGCCGCTGTACGCCAGCCGGCGCCGCATCGACAACCTCGGCCAGGCGCTGACCATGCTCGGGCTCAACGCCGCGCTGAGCCTGGCGCTGGGCTTCTCGATGGTGCAGAGCCTGCGCGACGGCGCCGGGGCCGGCGACCTGCAGGAACGGATCTGGCGGCGCAGCGTGCTGTCGGCGCTGGCCAGCCGCCTGCTCGGCCAGGCCATGGGCCTGCGCAAGCAGGAGGAACTAATGCTGGCCGGCCTGCTGCAGGACATGGGCGCGCTGGCCCTGCTGCACATCTGCCACGACGACTACGCGCCGCTGTTGCGCGAAGCCGGCGGCAGCGGCAGCGAGACGCTGGTCGCCATGGAGCGCGAGCGGCTCGGCTGCGACCACGCCGAGGTCGGCGCCTGGCTGGCGCAGAAGTGGAAGCTGCCCGGCTACCTGCAGCGCAGCATCGGCCACAGCGCCGGGACCGAACTGGCGCCGGACACGTTCGGCAAGTGCGTGCTGCTGTCCGGCAGCGTCGCCGACATCTGGCTGAGCAGCGACGTCGACACCGCGCGCGGCCTGGCGATGGAGCGCGCCTATCGCGAACTGCAGCTGGACAGCCGCCGCTTCGACGAGGTGATCGCCGGCATGGCCGAATCCCTGCCGGTCATCGGCCCGATCTTCGACGTGCGCATCGCGCAGCCGGAGCGGATCGACGCGATCATCAGCCATGCCCGCGAACTGATGGTGCTGCGCAACCTGCGCCAGATCCAGGAAGCCACCCTGGCCCGGCACCAGGCCGACGAATCGGAGCACCGCGCGCGGCGCCTGGCCGAGCAGGCCAGCCGCGACGCGCTGACCGGGGTGTACAACCGGCACCAGCTGGACGTCCTGCTCAACCAGCAGTTCGACCTGGCCAGCCGCCACGACTGGCCGCTGTCGGTCGCCTTCATCGACCTGGACGACTTCAAGAAGATCAACGACGCCCATGGCCACCTGATCGGCGACCAGGTGCTGCGCGCGTTCGCGCAGGCGCTGCAGCCGCTGTTGCGCAGCAGCGACACCGTGGCGCGCTTCGGCGGCGAGGAGTTCCTGGTGCTGCTGCCCAACACCAGCGAGGAGGCCGCGCTGAGCGTGATCCAGCGCATCCTCCTCGACATCGCGCAGCGGCCGATGGTCGAATTGCAGAGCGGGCCGCTGCACATCAGCTTCTCCGCCGGCGTCGCCACCCAGGGCGGGCGCGAGCGCTTCGGCACCGCGCAGGAGCTGCTGCAGGCCGCCGACGACATGCTCTACAGCTCCAAGCACGGCGGCCGCAACCGCGTCACCGCGCGCTCGTTCCGCGACACCCTGGCCTGAACCGGGCCACTGCACGCACGCGTGCGCGCGGCAGATTCCGCGCCGCGCTTCGGCTAGAATCGCGTGGTTTGCCCGTCCCCCCACGAGGTCACCATGTCCCAGCTCGCCTATCGCCGTATCCTGTTGAAACTTTCCGGCGAAGCGCTGATGGGGGATGGGGATTACGGCATCGACCCCAAGGTCATCAACCGCCTCGCCCATGAAGTGATCGAGGCGCAGCAGGCCGGCGCGGAAGTGGCGCTGGTGATCGGCGGCGGCAACATCTTCCGCGGCGCCGGCCTGGCCGCCGGCGGCATGGACCGGGTCACCGGCGACCACATGGGCATGCTGGCCACCGTCATCAACGCGCTGGCGATGCAGGACGCGCTGGAGAAGCTCGGCGCCAAGGTGCGGGTGATGAGCGCGATCAAGATCAACGACGTGTGCGAGGACTTCATCCGCCGCCGCGCGATCCGCCACCTGGAGAAGGGCCGCATCGCGATCTTCGCCGCCGGTACCGGCAACCCGTTCTTCACCACCGACTCCGGCGCGGCGCTGCGCGCGATCGAGATCGGCGCCGACCTGCTGCTGAAGGCGACCAAGGTCGATGGCGTGTACGACAAGGACCCGAAGAAGCACGCCGACGCGGTGCGCTTCGACAGCCTGACCTACGACGAAGTGATCGCGCGCAACCTGGAAGTGATGGACACCGCCGCCTTCGCGCTGGCCCGCGACAGCGACCTGCCGCTGCGCATCTTCAACATGGGCCAGCCCGGCGAGCTGCTGAAGATCCTGCACGGCGCGGAGATCGGCACGCTGGTCAAAGGCCGTAGCTGAGAGGCCGGGATTGGGGATTGGGGAATCGCAAGCGCGTTGCGCGCCGCAACATCGCCGCGAGGCCACCTCCCCGCGGCGCGCCGTTGCGTCAATCGTGCCGGGATCTGCCTTTGCCATTCCCCATTCCCAGCAGGCTATAATTGTCCGATTCAGATTCAGCACGGACACCGGCGATGCTCAACGAAATCAAACAAGACGCACAGACCCGCATGGCCAAGAGCATCGATGCGCTGCGCCATACGCTCATCAAGGTGCGTACCGGCCGCGCCTCGACTGCCCTGGTCGAACACCTGAAAGTCAATTACTACGGCTCGGAAATGCCGCTGAGCCAGGTCGCCAGCGTGGCCGTGGCCGATGCCCGCTCGCTGACCATCAGCCCGTGGGAAAAGCAGATGGTCAGCGCGGTCGAGAAGGCGATCCTGGCCTCGGACCTGGGCCTGACCCCGAACACCTCCGGCACCACCATCCGCCTCAACCTGCCCGCGCTGACCGAAGAGCGCCGCCGCGAGCTGTCCAAGGTCGTGCATAGCGAAGGCGAGGACAGCAAGGTCGCGATCCGCAACATCCGCCGCGACGCCAACCAGCAGATCAAGGATCTGCTGAAGGACAAGCAGGTCACCGAGGACGAGGCCCGCGCCGCCGAGGACGACATCCAGAAGCTGACCGACAAGGCGATCAAGGACGTCGACGACGTGGTCAAGGGCAAGGAACAGGAACTGATGGCGGTCTGAGCCTGCGCCTCGCGGCCATGCCTTCCGACCCCCGCCCCATGTCCCTGCCCCGCCACATCGCCATCATCATGGATGGCAACGGCCGCTGGGCGCAGCGCCGCCGCCGGCCGCGCGTGATCGGCCACCGCGCCGGCGCGCGCGCGGTCAACCGCACCATCGACTTCTGCCTGGAACGCGGCATCCCCGCGCTGACCCTGTTCGCCTTCTCCAGCGAGAACTGGGGCCGGCCGCAGGAAGAAGTGGACGCGCTGATGAAGCTGTTCCTGCATGCGCTGGACCGCGAGGTCGAGGAACTGCAGCGGCGCGGCGTGCGCGTGCGCTTCATCGGCGACCGCTCGCGCTTCGCGCCGTCGCTGCGCGAGCGCATGGCCCAGGCCGAAGCCGGCACCCAGCACAACCAGGCCCTGCACCTGTCGATCGCGGCCAGCTACGGCGGCCGCCAGGACATCGCCCAGGCCGCGCGGGCGCTGGCCGAAGAGGTCGCGGCCGGACGCCTGCGCCCCGAGCAGATCGACGAGACCCTGCTGTCGGCGCACATGGCGCTGGCCGACCTGCCGCCGCCGGACCTGTTCATCCGCACCGGCGGCGACGTGCGCATCAGCAATTTCCTGCTGTGGCAGCTGGCCTACACCGAACTGTGGTTCACCGAGACCCTGTGGCCCGAGTTCGGCCCCGAGGTGCTGCAACAAGCCCTGGACGACTACGCCAGCCGCGAGCGGCGTTTCGGCCTGACCAGCGCGCAAGTCGCCCCGGCGACGGAGAACACATCCGCATGACCCGCACCCGTGTCATCGCCGCGCTGATCATGGCCCCACTGGCCATTTGCGCCATCCTGCTGCTGCCCACGCAATGGCTGGCGGCCCTGGCCGCGCTGATCTTCCTGATCGGCCTGTGGGAGTGGCTGAAGCTGGCGGAGGTCGACGACACCTTGCCGCGCACCATCCTGCTGGTGCTGAACCTGCTGCTGATGGTGCTGCTGGTGTGGGCCTCGGCCGGCTCGCTGGTGCTGTTCCAGCTGACCACCCTGGTCGGCGTCGGCTGGTGGTGCGTGGCGCTGCTGTGGCTGCGCTTCTTCCAGTTCGGCTCCGACCACGCCACCTACGCGCGGGTGTTCAAGCTCGCCGCCGGCACCCTGGCGATCGTTCCGGCCTGGGCCGCGCT
Organism: Xanthomonas bonasiae; assembly: GCF_017163705.1. Classification (GTDB taxonomy): domain Bacteria; phylum Pseudomonadota; class Gammaproteobacteria; order Xanthomonadales; family Xanthomonadaceae; genus Xanthomonas_A; species Xanthomonas_A bonasiae. The sequence continues at coordinate 50,016 of NZ_JAFIWB010000014.1, read as the reverse complement.
GGGCCTGATCCATGCCAGCGAGCCGAACGGGCACCGCTGGCTGCTGACCGCGCTGGTCACGGTGTGGGCCGCCGATTCCGGCGCCTATTTCGCCGGGCGCCAGTTCGGCAAGCACAAGCTGGCGCCGCGGATCAGTCCCAACAAGACCGTCGAAGGCCTGCTCGGCGGGCTGCTGGCCGGCCTGGTCTGCGCCGCCGGCTTCGGCTGGCTGGCCGGGGTCACCCTGCCGCAGTTGCCCGGCCTGCTGATCGTGGCCGCGGTCAGCGTGCTGGCCTCGGTGGTCGGCGACCTGTTCGAGAGCCTGCTCAAGCGCCACGTCGGCGCCAAGGACTCGGGCAACGTGATCCCCGGCCATGGCGGCGTGCTGGACCGCGTCGACGGCGTGCTGGCGGCGCTGCCGATCTTCGCGCTGGGCAAAGAGATCTTCGGATTCTGAACATGGCCGATGCCGTCCGCTCCATCGCCGTGCTCGGCGCCACCGGCTCGATCGGCGCCTCCGCGCTGGACGTGATCGCGCGTCACCCGCAGCGGCTGCGCGCCAGCGTGCTGGCCGCAGGCGGCAACGTCGCCGGGCTGCTGGCGCTGTGCGCCGTGCACCGGCCGGCGCACGCGGTGATCGCCGACCCGGCCCTGTACCCGGCGCTGCGCGACGGGCTGCGCGATGCCGGGCTGCGCACCCAGGCGCATGCCGGCGCCGCCGCGCTGGAGCAGTTGGTGGCCAGCGACGCCTGCGACAGCGTGGTCGCCGCCATCGTCGGCGCCGCCGGCCTGGCCTCGACCCTGGCCGCGGCCCGCGCCGGCAAGCGCCTGCTGCTGGCCAACAAGGAATCGCTGGTGCTGGCTGGCGAGCTGGTCACCGCCACGGCCGCCGCGGCGGGCGCCGAGATCATCCCGATCGACAGCGAACACAGCGCGATCTTCCAGTGCCTGCGCTCGCGCCAGACCGGCGCCGAGGTGCGGCGGGTGCTGCTGACCGCGTCCGGCGGCCCGTTCCGCGGCTGGGACCGCAGCCGGCTGCAGGGCGTGACCCCGGCGCAGGCAGTGGCGCATCCGAAGTGGTCGATGGGCCCGAAGATCTCGGTCGACTCGGCCACCCTGATGAACAAGGGCCTGGAAGTGATCGAGGCGCACCACCTGTTCGCGCTGCCGCCGTCGCGCATCGAGGTGCTGGTGCACCCGCAGAGCCTGGTGCACTCGCTGGTGGAGTTCATCGACGGTTCCACCTTGGCGCAGATGGGTTTGCCGGACATGCGCACCACCCTGGCGGTGGGCCTGGGCTGGCCGGAGCGGATCGAATCCGGAGTCGCCGGACTGGACCTGCTGGCCCATGGCCGCCTGGACTTCGAACCCGCGGACCTGGACGCCTTCCCCTGCCTGGGCCTGGCCTGGCGCGCGATGCAGGTCGGCGGCAGCGCGCCGGCGATCCTGAACGCGGCCAACGAAGTGGCTGTTTCAGCTTTTCTTCAGGGCCGTATCGGTTTCCTATCGATTCCTGCGCTGGTCGAGAACGCCCTGACCGTGCTGCCCGCGGGCGCGGCCGACTCCCTGGACGCGCTGCTGGCGGCGGACGCGCAATCGCGCAAGATCACCGAACTCGCCATTGCCCGCCAGCCTGCCCATGTCTGACACGCACGCCCCTATGAGCCACGCGCATGGGTGACTTCATCGGGTCCGTCTGGTGGATGATCGTCAGCCTGGGCGTGCTGGTGACCTTCCACGAGTTCGGCCACTTCTGGGTGGCCCGCCGCTGCGGGGTCAAGGTGCTGCGCTTCTCGGTGGGCTTCGGCAAGCCGCTGTGGTCGTACTACGACCGCCACGGCACGGAGTTCGCGATCGCCGCGATTCCGCTGGGCGGCTACGTGAAGATGCTCGACGAACGCGAGGGCGAGGTCGCCCCGGCCGAGCGCGACCAGGCCTTCAACACCAAGAGCGTGTGGCAGCGCATCGCCATCGTCGCCGCCGGCCCGATCGCCAATCTGGTGCTGTGCGTGGCGCTGCTGTGGGCGATGTTCGTGATCGGCAAGCAGGATTACGCGGCGGTGGTCGGCCGCGCCGAGGGCCTGGCGCTGCAGGCCGGGCTGCAGCCGGGCGAGCGCATCGTGCGCATCGGCGAGCGCGAGGTCTCCAGCTGGAGCGATGCCAGCATGCAGCTGACCGTGGCGGCGATGGATGCCGCGGACGTGCGCATCCAGACCGAGGACACGCGCGACGGCGCCAGCCGCGTGCATACGCTGCGCCTGTCGCAGCTGCCTGCCGGCTTCGACGAACAGCAGGTGCCGCGCCTCGCCGGCCTCACCTGGCGCTTCAGCCTGCAGCCGGCGATCGTCTCCAAGGTCACTCCGGGTTCGGCCGCCGACGGCGTGCTGCGCCCCGGCGACCTGATCCTGGCGGTGGATGGCGCCTCGGTCGCCGGCGCCGACCAGGTCGCACCGCAGGTCCAGGCCCTGGCCAGGAACGGCGGCAGCGGCCTGGTCGAGGTCGAGCGCAACGGCGAACGGCTGGCGCTGGAGGTACGTCTCACCCCCAGCAAGGACCCGCGCCTGAAGGGCCTGTCGCTGGGCGTGGGCCTCGGCCAGGAAGACCGCCCGCCGCCGGCCTTCGACGCCAAGCTGCAGTACGGCCCGCTGGCGGCGATCCCGGTCGCGTTCCGCGAAACCGGCAAGCTGGCCGGGGATACCCTGGGGCTGATCCGGCGCATGCTGACCGGCCAGGCCTCGATCAAGAACGTGTCCGGGCCGATCACCATCGCCAAGGTGGCCAACGTCTCGGCCCAGCAGGGGCCGGACTGGTTCCTGTATTTCCTGGCGCTGCTGTCGCTGAGCCTGGCGATCATGAACCTGCTGCCGATTCCAATCTTGGACGGCGGGCACTTGCTGTATTACCTTATTGAGTTGGTCAAGGGCAGCCCGCTGAGCGAGCGTGCCATGGCTGCGGGGCAGTTCGTCGGTCTGACGATGCTGGCCGGGCTGATGGGGTTGGCGTTCTACAACGACATCTTCGGCCAGGTCCTGCGATGAACCCGATGCTGATCCACTCGACCCCGCTGTCGTCGTCTTACGCCGGCGCCCATGCAACAACGATATCGACCTCTACCGGACGTGACATGACGCGATTTCCCACTCGCCGCCTGCTAGCCCTCGCCCTCGCCGCCAGCCTCAGCTTGCCGGTTCTGGCCCAGGCGACGGAGCCCTTCACCGCCAGCGACATCCGCGTCGACGGGCTGCAACGCATCTCCTCCGGCACCGTGTTCACCTATCTTCCGGTGGAACGCGGCGACACGGTCGACGATGCCAAGGTCGGCGAAGCGATCCGCGCGCTGTACCGCACCGGCTTTTTCGAGGACGTGCAGGTCGATCGCCAGGGCAACATCCTGGTGGTCACGGTCAAGGAACGTCCGGCGATCAACAAGTTGACCGTCACCGGCAACAAGGACATCAAGAGCGAAGAGCTGCTCAAGGGCCTGTCCGACATCGGCCTGACCGAGGGCGGCACCTTCGACCGGCTGAGCCTGGACCGGGTGACCCAGGAACTGACCCGCCAGTACAACAACCGCGGCAAGTACAACGTCGAGATCACTCCGACGGTGAGCCCGCTGGACCGCAACCGGGTCGACGTGGCGATCGCGATCAAGGAAGGCAAGGCCGCCAAGATCCAGCACGTCAACCTGATCGGCACCGAGAAGTTCGCCACCGAGGACATCCTGGAGAACTGGGAGTCGCGCGAGCACAACTGGCTGTCGTGGTACCGCCGCGACGACCAGTACTCCAAGGAAAAGCTGTCCGGCGACCTGGAGAAGCTCAACTCCTGGTACCTGGACCGCGGCTACGTCGATTTCAGCGTCGATTCCACCCAGGTGGCGATCAGCCCCGACAAGCGCGACATGTACCTGACCGCCGGCATCACCGAGGGCGAGCAGTACAAGATCTCCGACATCAAGGTCACCGGCGACACCGTGCTGCCGCAGGAAGAGGTCGAGAAGCTGGTGATCCCGAAGCCGGGCGACACCTTCTCGCGCGCGCTGCTGGAATTCAGCTCCGACGCGATCACCAACACCCTCAGCAACATCGGCTACGCCTTTGCCAAGGTCAACCCGATCCCCACCACCGACCGCGAGAAGCGCACCGTCGCGATCAATCTGCAGGTGGTGCCGGGTCCGCGCGTGTCGGTCCGCCGCATCGTGTTCAAGGGCAACACCCGCACTTCCGACGAAGTGCTGCGCCGCGAGATGCGCCAGTTCGAGAACAGCTGGTACTCGCAGGCCGCGATCGACCGTTCCAAGGTCCGCCTGCAGCGCCTGGGCTATTTCGAGTCGGTGGACGTGGAAACGCCGCCGGTCCCGGGCAGCAACGACAAGGTCGACGTGGTCTACAGCGTCAAGGAAACCACCTCGGGCAGCTTCACCTTCGGCCTGGGCTATTCGCAGACCTACGGCGTGACCACCTCGATCCAGCTGTCGCAGAACAACTTCCTGGGCGGCGGCAACCGCGTCTCGGTGGACGCCTCGCGCAGCAGCTACCAGGAGCGCTACGCGTTCTCCTACACCAACCCGTTCTTCACCGACGACGGCGTGTCGCTGGGCTACAACATCTCCTACCGCAAGCTGGACTACTCCGACTTCGGTACCGCCCAGTACAACAGCAAGAACGGCGCGGCGCAGATGATCTTCGGCGTGCCGATCACCGAGAACGACACCGTCTCGCTGATGTTCGGCATCGACAGCAACCAGATCACCACCTACGCCGGCTACACCCCGCAGGCGATCATCAACTACATCGATGCGATCGGCCAGCGCACCTTCCACGCCTGGCGCAGCGAACTGGGCTGGGCGCGCGACACCCGCAACGACTACTTCATGCCGACCCGCGGCATGTACCAGCGCGTCGGCCTGGAAGCCACCCTGCCCGGCTCCACCGTCGAGTACTGGAAGCTGAACTACCAGATCTCCAAGTACTGGCCGATCATCCCCTCGATCGTGCTCAACACCCGCGCCGAATTCGGCTACGGCGACAGCTACGGCAGCGACGTCAGCCGCACCATCACCAACGCCGACGGCACCACCCGCACGGTCACCGCCTCGGGCCTGCCGTTCTACGAGAACTTCTACGCCGGCGGCACCAACTCGGTGCGCGGCTTCGAGGACAACACCCTCGGTCCGCGTTCGGAAGCCACCGCTTCGTACAGCCGCGGGCAGCCGCTGGGTGGCTCGTTCAAGACCGTGGGCTCGGCGGAACTGTACTTCCCGAAGCTGTTCGACAGCCCCTCGGCGCGCGTCTCCGCGTTCGTCGACGTCGGCAACGTGTTCAACGGCGTGGACAACTACAAGACCAACGAACTGCGCGCCTCCACCGGCGTGGCGTTGCTGTGGCGCGCACCGGTCGGTCCGATCTCGATCAGCTACGCGCTCCCGCTGAAGAAGGAAGACAACGACGAGATCGAGCGTCTGCAGTTCACCTTTGGTGGGCAGTTCTGACGAACTGCCCGCTCCGGGCTCCCGCTTCGCGGGAGCCCGGAGCTCGGGGCTTGGCAACCAAATCCCCGCGCCTTCGGCGCGCCCCCTTTACTAAAGGGGTGAGCGCGTCATCGCGTTCGCGCTGACGCCCCACGATTCGCTGCGCGAACCGCGGGCCCCGGCTTGTCTTCTCCCAAATCCCCGCGCCTGTCGGCGCGCCCCCTTTACTAAAGGGGGCTTTTGTCAGAATTGGATGACCGCGATCTGACCGAAGCAGAAGGTTTTCTGCTTGGTTGATCGTGGCATGGCCCTCAAGCGGGGGCTTTTCTGGCGTTGGTTGATGGCGGCCTTGAGCATTGGCCGATCCTGGCCTGTGCGGCCTGCGCGCAGGGGCAGCATGACCGTGCCGATGGCACACGGTAGAATCCCGGCGTGAATACTCCTTCCCATACCGCACACGAGATCGCCGAGCGCTTCGGCCTGCAGCTGCATGGCGACGGCGCCGTCGCCGTGCATGGCGTCGCCACGCTGGCGCATGCCGGTCCCGGCCAGCTCAGTTTCCTCGCCAATCCGCGCTATCGCGCGCAGCTCGCCGACAGCGCCGCGGCGGTGGTAGTGCTACGTGCCGACGATGCCGACGCGGCGCCCGGTACCGCGCTGATCGCGCGCGATCCGTATGTCGCCTTCGCCAAGATCGCCGCGCTGTTCGACGTGGCGCCGGCGCGTCCGCCCGGCATCCATCCCAGCGCCAGCATCGACCCCAGCGCGCAGATCGCCGCCGGTGCGCACATCGGCGCCTTCGTCAGCATCGGCGCGCGCAGCGTGGTCGGCGACGGCTGCGTGATCGGCCCGGGCAGCGTGATCGGCGACGATTGCCAGGTCGGCGACGGCTGCGAACTGATCGCCCGCGTCACCCTGGTCACCCGCGTGCGCCTGGGCAAGCGCGTGCGCATCCATCCCGGCGCGGTGCTCGGCGCCGATGGCTTCGGCCTGGCGATGGACGCCGGCCACTGGATCAAGGTGCCGCAGCTCGGCGGCGTGACGATCGGCGACGATTGCGAGATCGGCGCCAACGCCTGCGTCGACCGCGGCGCACTGGAAGACACCACGCTCGAGGAAGACGTGCGCCTGGACAACCTGGTGCAGGTCGCGCACAACGTGCACATCGGCGCGCACAGCGCGATCGCCGGCTGCACCGGCATCGCCGGCAGCGCCAAGATCGGCCGCTACTGCATGCTCGGCGGCGCGGTCGGCGTGGTCGGCCACCTGGAAATCTGCGACAAGGTGGTGATCACCGGCAAGTCGGTGGTGCGCAACTCCATCCATGAGCCGGGCGAGTATTCCTCCGGCACCCCGTTGACCGACAACCGCACGTGGCGCAAGAACGCCGCGCGCTTCAAGCAGCTCGATGCCCTGGCCCGTCGCATCCTGTCTGTAAGCAAGGAGAAGCAATGAGCCACGACCAGACCCTGCCGGACATCCAGCAGATCCAGAAGTTGATCCCGCACCGCTACCCGTTCCTGCTGGTGGACAAGGTGGTGTCGCTCGACTTCGAGAATCGCAAGATCGTCGCGCACAAGAACGTCAGCGTGAACGAGCCGTTCTTCCAGGGCCATTTCCCCGGCCAGCCGATCATGCCCGGCGTGCTGATCATCGAGGCGCTGGCCCAGGCCGGCGGCGTGCTGACCCAGCTCGCGCTGGGCCGCGATGCGCAGTCCAAGCTGTTCTACATGGTCAAGGTCGACAAGGCCCGCTTCAGCAGCCAGGTCGTGCCCGGCGACGTGCTGGAGCTGCATGTGGAAATCAAGCGGGTGATCCGCAACATGGCCGTGTACTACGGCGAAGCCAAGGTGGACGGCAAGGTCGTCGCCTGCGCCGAGGTGCTGTGCGCCGGCACCCGCGAATGAGCCAGGCAGGAGACCTGCAATGAGCGACAACGCCCCTCTCATCCATCCCACCGCGGTGATCGATCCGTCGGCGACGCTGGCGGCGGACGTGCGCGTCGGCGCCTTCACCCTGATCGGCGCCGAAGTCGAGATCGGCGAAGGCAGCGTGATCGGCCCGCATTGCAGCATCGTCGGCCCGACCCGCATCGGCCGCGGCAACCACCTGGTCGGCCACGTCGCGCTCGGCGGCGATCCGCAGGACAAGAAGTTCGCCGGCGAACGCACCGAACTGGTGGTCGGCGACCGCAACGTGATCCGCGAGTTCGTGACCGTCAGCCGCGGCACCGGCAACGGCGGCGGCATCACCCGGGTCGGCAGCGACAACTGGTTCCTGGCCTACACCCACGTCGCCCACGACTGCGTGGTCGGCGACCATTGCGTGTTTTCCAACAACACCACCCTGGCCGGGCATGTCGAAGTCGGCGACCACGTGATCATCAGCGGCTTCGCCGGCGCGCACCAGTTCTGCCGCATCGGCGATCACGCCTTCCTCGGCATGGGCGCGCTGATCAATGGCGACGTGCCGCCGTTCACCATGGTCGGCGGCAATTCGCTGGGACGCCCGCGCGGCATCAACAGCGAAGGCCTCAAGCGCCGCGGTTTCGATACCGAGCGCCTGGCCGCGATCAAGCGCGCCTACCGTGCGCTGTACGTGGCCGGCCTGCCGCTGGCCGAGGCCAAGCAGCAGCTGGCGGTGCTGGCCGAAAGCAGCGAGGACGTGCGCGCGATGCTGGAATTCATCGAAGCCAGCGAGCGGCCGTTGTTGCGATGAAAGCCGGGAGTCGGGAATCGGGATTGGGGATTGGCAACGGCGGCACCACGGCCGCCGGCGACCTCGCTCCTGCCTCGACGAATCCCCAATCCCCAATCCCCAATCCCGGCGCAGCAACGCTGCGCATCGCCCTCGTCGCCGGCGAAGCCTCCGGCGACCAGCTTGGCGCCGGGTTGATCGAGGCGCTGCGCGCGCGCCATCCGGATGCCGAATTCGCCGGCATCGGCGGCGATGCGATGCGCAACGCCGGTTGCCAGACCTGGTTCGATGCCAGCGAACTGGCGGTGATGGGCCTGATGGAGGTGCTGCGGCACCTGCCGCGGCTGCTGAAACTGCGCCGCGAGCTGCGCCAGCGCCTGCTGGACTGGCGCCCGGATGTGTTCGTCGGCATCGATGCGCCCGACTTCAACCTCGGCGTGGAGCGCTGGCTCAAGCAGCGCGGCATCCGCACCGTGCATTACGTGAGCCCGTCGGTATGGGCCTGGCGCGAGCGGCGCGCGGCCAAGATCGGCGCCAGCGCCGACCGGGTGCTGTGCCTGTTCCCGATGGAACCGCCGATCTACGCCAGGCACGGCGTGGATGCGCGCTTCGTCGGCCACCCGATGGCCGACGCGATCGCACTGCACGAAGACCGCGATGCGGCGCGCGCCGAACTCGGCCTGCCGACCGGCGCGACCGTGCTGGCGGTGCTGCCGGGCAGCCGCCTGGGCGAGATCGGCCGGCTCGGCGATACCTTCTTCGCCGCCGCCTGGCAGGTGCTGCAGCAGACGCCCGGCGCGCACGTGGTGGTGCCGGCCGCCAATCCCGCGTGCAGGGCCTTGCTGGCCGAGCAACTGTCGCGCTCGGCGTTGCCGGTGGTGTATTCGCACCTGCTCGACGGCCAGGCTCGCACCGCCCTGCTCGCCGCCGACGTGGTGCTGCTTGCGTCCGGGACGGCGACGCTGGAGGCGATGCTGGTGAAGCGGCCGATGGTGGTCGGCTACAAGGTCGCGCCGCTGACCTACCGCATCGTCAAGGCGCTGGGCCTGCTGAAGGTCGACCGTTACGCACTGCCCAACATCCTTGCCGGGCGCGACCTGGCGCCGGAACTGATGCAGGACGCCTGCACCCCGGACGCGCTCGCCGCCGCGCTGCTGCACTGGCTGCGCGACCCGCAGGCGGTGGCCGCGCTGCAGCCCGAGTACGCGCGCCTGCACCAGTTGCTGCGCCAGGACGCCTCCGCGCGTGCGGCCGATGCGGTGCTCGAATTGCTGGAAGGCCGGGATTCGGGAGTGGGGATTCGGGATTCGGGAAAAGCAACGGCATGAAGCGCTCCGATCCCACAGCGCCGCAGCGGGAACTGCTCTGCGAATCCCCAATCCCGAATGCCGAATCCCGGCGGCTTTACGCCGGCGTCGACGAAGCCGGGCGCGGGCCGCTGGCCGGGCCGGTCGCGGTGGCCGCGGTGGTGTTCGATCCGGCGCGCCCCCGCATCAACGGCCTGGACGACTCCAAGCAGCTGACCGCCGCGCGCCGCGAGACGCTGTACGCGCGCATCGTCGAGCGCGCGCTGGCCTGGCAGGTGGTGCTGATCGAGGCCGAGGAGATCGACCGGCTGAACATCTACCAGGCCACCATGCTGGGCATGCGCCGCGCGGTCGAGGGCGTGGCGCACGTGGCCGGTTTCGCGCGCATCGACGGCAACCGCGTGCCCAAGGGCCTGCCCTGCGCCGCCGAGGCGCTGGTCGGCGGCGACGGCCTGGACCGCGCGATCATGGCCGCCTCGATCGTGGCCAAGGTCACCCGCGACCGCTTCATGCAGCGCCTGCACGAACACCATCCGCACTACGGCTTCGACCTGCACAAGGGCTACGCCACCCCGGCGCACCTGGCCGCGCTGGCCGCGCATGGCCCGTGCCCGCAGCACCGGCGCAGCTTCGCGCCGGTACGGCGCGCGCTGGGCCTGGCCGAGGCCCCGAGCGCCTGGGACGTGCCCTGTACCGCGGACGCGGACCGGCTGGCGGCGGATCCGCAGCCGGCCTGAGCGCCGCCGCGGCCATGGCCGCGCCGCGCGCCGCCCCCCATCGCCAGGTGCGGCCCGCTGCCGGCGCAGGATCCATGGCCGGAAACGAACGCGCAGGAGCCGGCCTCGCACAGGGCAGCCGCGCCGCCGGCACTCCCGAAGATAATCGAATGAATATCGCGCAATGCGACCCGGAACTTTCCGGGATAATATAAAAATACAGAATCGAACATATTTCAGCCGCGGCCGCGCATTCCGGTCGCGCGGGCAAAGCGGCGACCCGAAACGGGTCGCCGCGGCTCGCTCAGTTGAAGTAGTCGGAGATGACGTCGGACCAGGTGTCCAGGTAGCACTGCACGGAATCGCCGCCGCTCAGCTGCTGGCACGGCGCGAAGCGGTCGCTCACGTCGCTCAGGCTCTGCGCGGATGCGCTGGACACGGCGCCGAACAGCATCAGCGCACCCATCACCGGAATCAACTTCTTCATGGAGTTTCTCCTGATCACGCCGTGGGGGTTCACGGCGAGCGAGACGCTATCACCTGATATTCGAATGCGTGGCCAGGTCGAGCGCGTTGACCGCCGAAGATAATAATTTTTCAGAATGGATTCATTTCCGCAGCGCGGCCCCATTTCGCCCCCGACCCACGTAACGCATTGAAAGCAGAACGCATCCGCGCACCCTACGCAGCGGTACTGATAACTGTACCGACATGTACTGTTTAGGCAGGCGCAGTCAACTTGCGTTCAGAAATTCAACCCGCCCTAACGGCCCGCGCTCCGGTTTTGCGCAGCTTTGGCGCATCGACCGGTGGCGAGGCACGCGGCGGCCGCGCGCTCCGGTAATCGACCGCTGGCGGAGGACGGCACATCGGCCACCCCTGCCTCTTCGCCCGCGCAGACCCACGCCGTTCAGCCGCGGCCTGCGCCCGCAGCTGAACGGGCGCCCCGCCCAATCGCCTCGCCAGGCCCGTCGCATCGGACTCCGGACCCGGCAACGGCCCTGTCAAGCCTTGCCCGTCCCCGCCCCCGCCGCTAACCTGCCCGGGCATCGTTCTGGTTCCGCATGTCCACTTCCCGCTTCGCTCATCTGCACGTCCACACCGAGTTCTCGCTGGCGGATTCGACCATCCGTGTGCCCGAGAAACCGGATCAGGCCGACCCGAAGAAAGCCAAGCAGGCCAACCTGCTCAGCCGTGCGGTCGAACTGGAGTTGCCCGCGCTCGCGGTCACCGACCTCAACAACCTGTTCGCGCTGGTCAAGTTCTACAAGGCGGCCGAAGGCGTGGGCATCAAGCCGATCGCCGGTGCCGACCTGCTGATCGCCGACAGCGCCGGCGAGACGCCGTGGCGGCTCACCGTGCTGTGCCGCAACCGCGACGGCTACCTGAGCCTGTCGCGCCTGCTGACCCGGGCCTGGCTGGAAGGCCACCGCAACGAAGGCGGCGTGGCGATCCGCCCGGAGTGGCTGCAGACCGGCAGCGACAATCTGTTCGCGCTGGCCGGGCGCGACAGCCTGGCCGGACGCCTGGCCAGCGAAGGCCGCCACGATCTGGCCGAGCAGCAACTGGCCGACTGGCAACGCATCTTCGGCGACGGCCTGCACCTGGAACTGACCCGTACCGGCCGCGACGGCGAGGAAGCGTTCAACCAGTTCGCGCTGCATGCCGCCGGCACCCGCGGCTTGCCGGTAGTGGCCAGCAACGACGTGCGCTTCCTGTACGCCAGCGATTTCGCCGCGCACGAGGCGCGCGTGTGCATTTCCTCCGGCCGCGTGCTCGACGACCCCAAGCGCCCGCGCGACTACAGCGACCAGCAATACCTGAAATCGTCGGAGGAGATGGCCGCGCTGTTCGCCGACATTCCCGACGCGCTGGACAACACGCTGGCGCTGGCGCAGCGCTGCAACATCGAGATGCAGTTGGGCACCTACTTCCTGCCCGCGTATCCGGTGCCCGACAACGAGACGCTGGACAGCTGGATCCGCAGCCAGTCGCGCGACGGCCTGGCCGCGCGCCTGGAGAAGAATCCGCTGGCGCCGGGCAAGACTCGCCAGGACTACGTCGACCGGCTCGAGTTCGAGCTGGACACGATCATCAAGATGGGCTTCCCCGGCTACTTCCTGATCGTGGCCGACTTCATCCAGTGGGGCAAGAACCAGGGCATCCCGATCGGCCCGGGCCGCGGCTCCGGCGCCGGCTCGCTGGTGGCGTGGGCGCTGCAGATCACCGACCTGGATCCGCTGCCCTACAACCTGCTGTTCGAGCGCTTCCTCAATCCCGAACGCGTGTCGATGCCCGACTTCGACATCGACTTCTGCATGGACCGCCGCGACGAGGTCATCGACTACGTCGCGCGCAAGTACGGGCGCGACCGGGTCAGCCAGATCATCACCTACGGCACCATGGCGGCCAAGGCGGTGGTGCGCGACTGCGGCCGCGTGCTCGGCTTCCCGTACGGCCTGGTCGACGGCGTGGCCAAGCTGATCCCCAACATCCTCGGCATCACGCTGAAGGACGCGATGGGCGAAGGCAAGGACAGCGAGATGGCCTCGCCGGAGCTGATCCAGCGCTACCAGAGCGAGGACGACGTCCGCGACCTGATGGACCTGGCGCGGCAGCTGGAGGACCTGACCCGCAACGCCGGCAAGCACGCCGGCGGCGTGGTCATCGCGCCGACGCCGCTGTCCGACTTCTGCCCGCTGTTCGCCGAACACGACGTCGACAACCTGGGCAAGAACCCGGTCACCCAGTTCGACAAGGACGACGTCGAGCAGGTCGGCCTGGTCAAGTTCGACTTCCTCGGCCTGCGCACGCTGACCATCATCGACTGGGCGGTGAAGGCGATCAACGTGCGCCACGCGCGCGCCGGCATCCCGCCGGTGGACATCACCGCGATCCCGCTCGACGACGCGCCCACCTACAAGGGCATCTTCGCCTCGGGCAACACCGGCGCGGTGTTCCAGTTCGAATCCTCGGGCATGCGCCGGCTGCTGAAGGACGCCAAGCCCGACCGCTTCGAAGACCTGATCGCGCTGGTGTCGCTGTACCGCCCCGGCCCGATGGACCTGATCCCGGACTTCAACGCGCGCAAGCACGGCCAGCAGGAGATCATCTACCCCGATCCGCGCACCGAAGCGATCCTGAAGGACACCTACGGCATCATGGTGTACCAGGAGCAGGTGATGCAGATGGCGCAGATCGTCGGCGCCTACTCGCTGGGCGGCGCCGACCTGTTGCGCCGCGCGATGGGCAAGAAGGTGCCGGCCGAGATGGCCAAGCACCGCGAGATCTTCCGCGAGGGCGCGGCCAAGGGCGGCGTCGGCGAGGCCAAGGCCGACGAAATCTTCGACCTGATGGAGAAGTTCGCCGGCTACGGCTTCAACAAGTCGCACGCCGCCGCCTACGCGCTGGTCAGCTACCAGACCGCATGGCTGAAACGGCACTACCCGGCCGAGTTCATGGCCGCGACGCTGTCCTCGGACATGGACAACACCGACAAGGTGGTCGGCTTCCTCGACGAGGTGCGCAACCTCGGCCTGACCGTGCTGCCGCCGCGGCTCAACGCCTCGGCCTACATGTTCGAAGCGGCCACCCCGGACACCATCCAGTACGGCCTGGGCGCGATCAAGGGCGTGGGCCGCGGCGCCTGCGAGGCGATCGTGGCCGAGCGCGAGCGCGGCGGCGAATACGCCTCGCTGCTGGATTTCTGCACCCGCGTGGAATCGGCCAAGCTCAACAAGCGCACCCTGGAAGCGCTGATCAACGCCGGCGCGATGGACGGGCTGGGCAGCAACCGCGCCACCCTGATGCTGCAGCTGCCGGAGGTGATGAAGGCCACCGAGCAGATGGCGCGCGAGCGCGCCTCCGGGCAGAACTCGCTGTTCGGCGGCGCCGACACCAGCGCCCCGGCGCTGCGCCTGGACCTGCCGGAAAGCAAGGAATGGCCGCTGGGCCAGCTGCTGACCGGCGAGCGCGAGACGCTGGGCTTCTACCTCAGCGGCCACCCGTTCGATCCCTACCGCGAGGAAGTGCGCGAGCTGGTCGGTTGCGACCTGAGCGCGCTGGAAAAGATCTGCGCGCAATCCGGCGGCGGACGCGGCGGCGGCGGCGACGGCGAGAAACGCGCCTGGCGCCCGGAAACCAGCGCGATCCTCGCCGGCCAGGTGGTCGGCGTGCGGCGCAAGGGCGACAGCCAGGTGTTCGTGCAACTCGAGGACGGCCGCGGCCGGGTCGAATGCAGCGCGTTCACCGACGCCATCGCCGAGTTCGGCCACCTGCTCACCCGCGACCGCATCCTGATCGTCAAGGGCGGCGTGCGCGAGGACGAATTCAACGGCGGCTATGCGATGCGCATCCGCCAGTGCTGGGACTACGAACAGATCTGCACCCACCACGCGCAGCGCCTGTCGCTGCGCCTGGACCTGCGCCAGCGCAGCACCTGGCCGCGCATCGACGCCTTGCTGGCGCGCCACCGCCCCGGCAAGACGCCGCTGCGCCTGGACCTGCTGCTGCAGTCCGAACAGGGCGCGGTGGCCGGCATGCTCGACCTCAACGGCAGCCACGCGGTGCGCGTGGATCCGCAACTGCTGGACACCCTGCGCGCCGATCCGGGCGTGCGCGCGGTGAAGGTGAAGTACAGCCCGCCGTGGGCGTGAGAAGCCGGGATTCGGGATTGGGGATTGGGGATTCGTAGGAGCGGGATCCGCGCTGTCCGCAGCGGCAGGAGCGCCGGCTTTTTCGAATCCCGAATCCCCAATCCCGAATCCCGGCCCCCAAACCGCACGGCCCCGTACGGGTGACCGACATCGGTTCGGCTAAACTGCATCCCTTACGTTCACGACGGCCTCCAATGAATCCGAACTACCTCGACTTCGAGCAACCCATCGCCGATCTGGAAGCCAAGATCCAGGAACTGCGCAACGCCAGCACCGGCCCGGCGGTCAACGTCGAGACCGAGGTGCGCGCGCTGCAGGACAAGCTGCGGGTGCGCACCGCGCAGATCTTCCGCGACCTGTCGTCGTGGCAGATCTCGCAGCTGGCGCGGCATCCGCAGCGTCCGTACACGCTGGACTACATCAACGTGTTCTGCGACGAATTCCAGGAACTGGCCGGCGACCGCGCGTTCGCCGACGACAAGGCGATCGTCGGCGGCCTGGGCCGCATCGACGGGCGCCCGGTGGTCATCATCGGCCACCAGAAGGGCCGCGACACCAAGACCAAGGTCGCGCGCAACTTCGGCATGCCGCGTCCGGAGGGCTACCGCAAGGCGCTGCGGCTGATGAAGCTGGCCGAGCGCTTCAAGCTGCCGCTGCTGACCTTCATCGACACCCCCGGCGCCTATCCGGGCATCGGCGCGGAAGAACGCGGGCAGAGCGAGGCGATCGCGCGCAATCTGCTGGAGATGGCCGAACTGAAAGTGCCGGTGATCTGCACCGTGATCGGCGAAGGCGGCTCCGGCGGCGCGCTGGCGATCGGCGTCGGCGACCGCACGCTGATGCTGGAGTACGGCACCTATTCGGTGATCTCGCCGGAAGGCTGCGCCTCGATTCTGTGGAAGGACGCCGGCAAGGCCAAGGACGCCGCCGAGCAACTGGGCCTGACCGCCAAGCGCCTGTCCGCGCTGGGCCTGGTCGACAAGGTCGTGCGCGAGCCGATCGGCGGCGCGCACCGCAACCCCACGCAGATGGCCAAGCGCCTGAAGGCGGTGCTGCTCAACGAACTGGACGCGCTGGAAAAGCTGCCGGTCGAGCAGTTGCTGCAGAAGCGCTACGAGCGCCTGCGCGGCTACGGGGCGTACGAAGCGGCCTGATCGCGACACAAGGAAGCGTTGTCCATGAATCCCATCGTCCTGCTGTCGCTGGCCTTGCAGCTGGCCTGCTGCGTGCACGTGGTGCGCAGCGGCCGCCCGCTGTACTGGATCTTCATCCTGCTGATCTTTTCGTATCTGGGGATCCTGATCTACGTGATCGCCGAACTGCTGCCGGAATGGCGCAACGATCCGCGCGCGCGCCGCCACCTGCGCAAGGTCGGCGCCACGCTCGATCCGAACCGCGACAAGCGCACCGCCGGCAATCGCCTGGAACTGGCCGACACCGTGGACAACCGCCGGCAACTGGCCGAGGTGCACCTGGACAACGGCGAATACACGCAGGCGGCCGAGGTGTTCGAGAGCGGCTTGCGCGGCATCCACCGCGACGACCCCGGGCTGCTGCTGGGACTGGCCAAGGCGCAGTTCGGCCTGGACCAGCCGGCCGCGGTGAAAGCCACGCTGGACCGGCTGATCGCCGCCAACCCGCAGTTCCGCTCGCACGACGGCCACCTGCTCTACGCGCGCGCCACCGAGGCGCTGGGCCAGACCGACGCGGCGCTGGAAGAATACGCCGCGCTCGCCGACGGCTACCCCGGCGAAGAAGCGCGCGTGCGCTACGCGCAACTGCTGCAACGCGCGGGCCAGCCGCAGCGCGCGCGCGAAGTGTTCAACGAAGTGCTGAAGCGCTCCAGCCTGGCCCCGCGCTACTATCAGCGCGACCAACGCCAGTGGATCGACCTGGCCCGCAGTGAACTGAAGCAACTCGACAACGGCAGCACTTAGCTGCTGACGCAAACCCGGAAAGGGTCGGAAACGGGGACGTTCGAATCCCCAATCCCAAATCCCCAATCCCGGCTCAAAACGGCTTCGCCAACACCAACCAGATCACCACCAGCAGCGCCAGCACCGGCAGTTCGTTGAACAGCCGCAGCGCGCGCGAGGACGGCAGCGCGCGCGCCTGGCCCACGCCCTTGAGCCAGCGCCCGCTGAAGATGTAGTAGCCGAGCATCAGCGCCACCAGGCCCAGCTTGGCGTGCAGCCAGCCGCTGTGGCCGGGCGCGACCATGGTCGGGAAGTCGGGCAACACCTTGTAGCCCAGCCACAGGGTCAGCCCCAGCAGCAAGGCCAGGCCGAACATCATGTGGCCGAAGCGGTACAGGCGCCGCCCCATCAGCACCAGCCGCGCCTGCACGTCCGGCTGCCCCGCGCTCTCGGCGATGTTGACCAGGATCCGCGGCAGGTAGAACACCGCCGCCATCCATGCGACCACGAACAGCAGGTGCAGGGACTTGATCCACAGATAGAGTTGCATGCGCTGGCTCCGGGTCGCTGGCGTAGGATGTCACGCCATTTTCGCCGATTCGCATCGCGCCCGCACGGACCACGACCCCGCATGGACAAACAGTACGACGCCGACTACTTCCAGCGCTGGTATCGCCGCGACGATATCGGCGGCAACGCGCGCCTGGCGCGCAAGGTCGCGCTCGCCGTCGCCCAGGCCGAGTACTACCTGGAACGGCCGATCCGCAGCGTGCTCGACATCGGCTGCGGCGAAGGCGCCTGGCGCGCGCCGCTGCTGAAGCTGCGGCCGAAACTGAGTTACCTGGGCTTCGACAGCAGCGAGTACGCGGTGGCGCGCTACGGCCGCCACCGCAATCTGCGCCCGGCGCGGTTCGGCGATTTCGCCTGGCTGCGGCCGTGCGCGCCGGTGGACCTGCTGGTGTGTTCGGACGTGCTGCACTACGTGCCCAACCGCGAATTGCGCCAGGGCCTGCCGGGCCTGGCCGACCTGTGCGGCGGGGTCGCGTTCCTGGAGACCTTCGCCGTGGAGGACGCCTTCGACGGCGACCATGCCGGCTTCCAGCCACGTCCGGCGCGCTGGTACCGGCGCCAGTTTGGTGCACTCGGACTGCGCCCGGTCGGCAGTCATTGCTGGCTATCGCCAGCGCTGGCGGGGGATGCGGCGGCACTGGAAACGATTGGTCTGGTGCCCCATTAAGGTGCAACCACCCCGGATAGGATATGCTGCACGGCAGCATACGCTCAGGATGGAAACACCGGCATGCTCTACCAGTGGCACGAACTGACCCGCAACCTGCTCGCCCCCTGGGTCCACCAGGCAGCGGCCAACGCCAAGATCTTCTCCGACGCCAATAGCCTGTGGGCCACGCTCCCGGGCGCCGAGCGTCTGGCCGCCACCAACGAACTGCTGCACCGGCTCGGCAAGGACTACGAGAAGCCGGCCTGGGCGCTGGACCACGTCGAGGTCGACGGCCACCCGCTGCCGATCGTCGAGCAGGAAGTGCTGCGCAAGCCGTTCTGCCGCCTGTTGCGCTTCAAGCGTTTCAGCGACGACGCCAAGGTCGTGGCCGGGCTCAAGCAGCAGCCGGCGGTGCTGGTGGTGGCGCCGCTGTCCGGGCACCACGCCACACTGCTGCGCGACACCGTGCGCACCCTGCTGCGCGACCACAAGGTCTACGTCACCGACTGGATCGACGCGCGCATGGTGCCGCAGAGCGACGGCGACTTCGGCCTGGACGACTACGTCAACTACGTGCAGGACTTCATCCGCCACATCGGCGCCGACAAGCTGCACGTGATCAGCGTGTGCCAGCCGACGGTGCCGGTGCTGGCCGCGGTGTCGCTGATGGCCGGACGCGGCGAAGCCACGCCGCGCTCGCTGGTGATGATGGGCGGGCCGATCGACGCGCGCCGCAGCCCAACCCAGGTCAACAACCTGGCCACGCGCAATCCGCTGTCGTGGTTCGAGCACAACGTCATCCACACCGTGCCGCAGACGTATCCGGGACATGGCCGCGCGGTGTATCCGGGCTTCCTGCAGCACACCGGATTCCTGGCGATGAACCCCAGCCGGCACTTCATGTCGCACTGGGATTTCTACGCCAACCTGGTCAAGGGCGACCTGCAGGACGCCGAGGCGCACCGCCGCTTCTACGACGAGTACAACGCGGTGCTGGACATGCCGGCGACCTACTACCTGGACACGATCCGGGTGGTGTTCCAGGAATTCCTGCTGCCGCGCGGCGAATGGGTGATCGGCGGCGAGCGCGTGGATCCCTCCGCGATCCGCGACACCGCGCTGCTCAGCATCGAAGGCGAACTGGACGACATCTCCGGCCTGGGCCAGACCGCCGCCGCGCAGGACCTGTGCACCGGCATCGCCGCGCACCGCCGCCAGCATCTGGAAGTGGAAGGCGCCGGCCACTACGGCATCTTCAGCGGCCGCCGCTGGCGCGACATCGTCTATCCGCAGGTGCGTGCGTTCATCGCCGCCAATGCGTCGGCCACGGCGCAGGCGCCGAGCGGCAACGTCACCCCGCTCAAGCGCCGCGGCAGCCGCAAGGCCGGCTGAGCGGCGTACCGCGCGCGGCCGGCGCCTGCCGGCCGCCGCGTCAATGTCATTGCGCCGAGCTGTGCACCAACAGGTGCTTGGCCAGCATGCCGTGCAGCTTGCCGATGCCACGCGCCAGGTGCAGCATGGCGAACAGCAGCACGATGCCCAGCGCACTCCACAGCGGCAGCAGCCACGGCGCGCTTTCGGTGACGTTCCAGTCGACGAACATGACGTTGAACTGCTGCGGGAAGAAAAATCCCAGCGGTGCCGCCGCGAGCGCCAATCCCGTACTCAGCAGAGTAACGAACACGCTGAAATAGAAGATCCCCAGCGGCAGCATCAGCACGAAGTACAGCATCGTGGTCCAGGTCCGCGCGTCGGTGAACATCTGCCCGATGCGCCGCAGCCATGGCTGTTCGCGCGCGCTGTACAGCGGGCGCCGCGGCATGCGCTCGCCGAGCAGCACCTCGACGATGCGCCCTTCCACCAGCGACAGCAGCCGCACCGAACCGAAGAACAGCACCAGCAACGGCACGCCGATGATCAGCACCAGCATGCCCAGCGAGACGCTGGCCCCGGTGACCACCCAGGTGAAGTAGAAGATGCCGGTGACCAGCGACAGCAGCATGTAGAAGAACGCGCCATAGGCGCGCGGATCGGCGGCCACGCCGAAGAAGCGGCCGAGCAGCGACTTGCGCCTGGGCGGTGCCGGCGGCTTCAGCGCGCGGTTCACCGTGACCTCGGTGTCGCGGTAGATCGCGGCCACCTCTTCCGGCGCGCCGTAGCTGCCGGCGACCTCGGCGATGACCTCGGCCTCGCTCTTGCCGGCCTGCTCGGCCAGCTCGGCACGCAGGTATTCCTCCGCGTCGTACAGGGCGTCCTGGACCAGCGCCGGATCGGCGCCGGCCAGCGCCACGCGCAATTGCGCCAGATAGTCGGGAATGGTGGCCGGCAACGGCCGCGCCTGGAGTTGTTCGCTGCTCATTCTGAAATCCCCTTCAGGACGGAATCGACGGAATCGCGGGTGGCGCGCCACGCTGCGGCCCACTGCTGCAAGGTGGCGTGGCCGGGGTCGGTGATGCGGTAGTAGCGCCGCGGCGGCCCGGCCACCGACGGCTCGACATGGCTGGACAGCAGCCCGGCCGCTTCCAGGTTGCGCAGCACCGGATACAGCGCGCTCTGCTTGCCGCTGAGCACGCCCTCGCCCACTTTTTCCAGGCGCTTGGCGATCAGGTAGCCGTACAGGGGTTCCTGGGCCTCGGCCAGCACCGCCAGCAGCGCGAGCGACACGGTGCCCGCACTCAGCTCCTTCTGGAACTTCTTCAGCTGTGCATCCGGTTCGACCATGACCGCCCCCACTAGGTTGGAATGCATACTAGTGTTGAGTTTGGTATAGCGAATGTGCCGGTAGTCATAGCAGGCATAACGAACGCCTGACGCACCGGCAACATCGGCCTGGCTATCCTGCGCGCCGCTCGCGCCGGCAGGCGCCATCCAGGAGGAATGCATGAGTTCGACGACGCCCGCCGACGACGCCCAGGCCAACGATCCCACCTTCGCCAGCGCTGGCAGCAGCCGCAGCGCCGGTCCATTGAAATGGAATCCGGCCGACGGCAGCGCCAGCGTGGAGCACACGCAGTCCCATACGCTGGGACGCAGCGGGCCGCTCGCGCACCAGTTCGTCTCCACCCAGAGCGTGGGCGCCAGCCGGCGCACCGCCGACGGCAAGACCGAGTTCGGCCTGGAGATGGAATTCCGCCAGGGCCACCAGCTCGACGCCGCCATCACCGGCCGCAACGCCGCGAGCCTCAGCAGCACGACCCAGCTCGGCGAGCGCGCGCGCTACAACGTCACCCTGCCCGGCGACGCCACCGCCGAGGCCGCGCGCAGCGTCAATCCATTCGATCCACTGAGCATCCCGGTCGGCGGCAGTGTCAGGCTCGACGGCCAGGCCTTCGTTCGCACCTCGCTGGAAGCCTCGTTCCGCAGTTTCGCCAGCAGCAGCGAACACACCGACGCGGCAGGCGTGAGCTACACCGCGCAACGCCTGGATCCGGACCACGTGCGCGTGGCGACAGGACCGACCGCGGCGATCGAACGCCTGGACATGATCGGGCTGAAGACGCCCGTCGCGCAGGCCATGCTGGGCCGCCAGGACGCGCTGGGCCAGGCCAGCATGCACACCGCAACCTTCGACCTGCGCGACCCGCAGGCGCAGGCCGCCTATCGCGATTTCCTCGGCAGCGGCCAGTTGCCGGCGCAGGCGGCACCCGGGGTCAGCGACGTGCAGCGGATCGACACCCTGAGCGCGAGCTCGCAGACCCGCGCCAAACTCGGGGTGGGGTCGCTGAGCCTGGACCTGGCCGGGCAGCGCAACAGCGGCGAGAACGTACGCGCCACCCATGCCGACGGCAGCAGCACCGTCACCAGCAAGCTGCAGTACGCCGACAACGTGCCGCTCACCGTGACCCGCCAGTTCGATGCCGCCGGCAGCGAACACGCCGAGGCGCGCCGCTACCAGCTCGGCTTCGGCAAGGTCGACGGCAACCAGGCGCAGCTGCTCAATGCCGCGCTGGCCAGGAAGGACACCGCGGCCGACGCCATCGCCGCCGGCCAGGACGTGACCCTGAATTTCTCGGAGGCGCAGATGGGCGCGCTGCGCCAGCAGTACGCGCAGGCCGCGCAGGCGCGTCCGTTCGATCGCGAGCAGGCCGGCGCCTACGCCCGCATGAGCAACGAGGAATTCGCGATCGGGCTGGCGCGCAATCTCGGCAATTCCCCGTACGGCCTGAGCGAACGCCTGTTCCGCGTCGCCGCCGATGCCGACGGCGCGCTGAGCGGCGCGCTGACCCGCATCGACGCCGGCGTCGACAATGTCGATCCGAAGGTCGCGGCCACAGCGCGGGCGACACCCGCGAGCACGCCGGCCGATCCCCGCGATCCGGCGCATCCGGACCACGCGATGCAGCGCATGATCGACGCCCGGTTGACGCCGGCCGATCCGCAACTGGCCACGCACCTGCTGCTGGCGGCCAAGCGCGAAGGCCTGACTCAGGTCGACCATGTGCTGCGCAACGACGCCGGCCGCGTGTTCGCCGTGCAGGGCGACCCGATGGGGGGCGACAAGCGCACCGCCTACGTGGACGCGCAGGTCGCCGCGGCCACGCCGCTGCAGGACAGCCTGCGCCAGCTCGATGCATTGAATGCGACTGCGCAGCCCGCGGTGGCCGCCCCGCAGGAGACGCAGGACGCCCCGCAACGCGCACCGGCGCGCTGAGCACAGCGGCCGGCAACGCAACGGCGGCATTGGCGCAGCGACGGTGGCTGGGTAAGAATCGGCTACCGTCCTCCAGGCTGCCGCCATGCCCTTGCGTCCCACCCTGCTCGCCCTCGCGTTGCTGTCGTCCGCCGCCTGCGCACTGGCCGCCGCGCCTGCCGCACCGTACCGCAGTCCGCAGCAGATCCTGGACGCGTCCAAGCCCGGCGACTGGCGCACGCTGGACCCGGCCAACACGCTGTATCTGGACCTGGACGCCGGCCGCGTGGTCATCGAGCTGGCGCCGGCGTTCGCGCCGCAGCACGTCGGCAATATCCGCACCCTGGCCCACGAGCACTTCTGGGACGGCCTGAGCATCTACCGCTCGCAGGACAATTTCGTGGTGCAGTTCGGCGATCCCGACGGCGAGGAGGCGGACAAGGCCAAGTCGCTGGGGTCGGCCACGCGGCACCTGCCTGCCGAGTTCCAGCGCCCGGCCGCGGGCCTGGCGTTCCAGGCGCTGCCGGACCGCGACGGCTGGGCGCCGCAAGTGGGCTTCGTCGACGGCTTTCCGGCCGCGCGCGACCCCAAGGACGGCAAGGCGTGGCTGGCGCACTGCTACGGCACCCTCGGCGCCGGCCGCAACAACGACGAGGACAGCAGCATCGGTGCCGAGCTGTACGTGGTCACCGGGCAATCGCCGCGGCAGCTGGACCGCAACATCACCGTGGTCGGGCGCGTGGTCAAGGGCATGGAACTGCTCAGCGTGATCCCGCGCGGACCGGACCCGATGGGGTTCTACGCCAAGCCCGAACAGCGCACCCCGATCCGCGCGATCAAGCTCGCCAGCGACCTGCCCGAGGCCGAACGTACGCCGCTGCAGTTGCTGCGCACCGACACCCAGACCTTCCGCGACGTGGCCGAAGCGCGGCGCAACCGCCGGGACGATTTCTACAAGCGCCCGGCCGGGCACATCGACCTGTGCAACGTGCCGCTGCCGGTACGTACGCCGCCGCAGTAGTAGTAGTTAGCTGCCATGAAAACTCTGCGAACAGCTAGTCGACAAAGCAATCACTGCTTGCGCGCGTACTTTGGGTAACGCGCGCTCCGGTTGCCGCTCACTTGCATCTCAGGCGCCCCAACAAACATGACCGACCTCTCCAAGCAGCCTTACCAAGAGACCGTTGACTGCGAGGCGCGTCAGGACGAGGGCCTCATCTTCATCAAAGTCGTCGCAATGCCCTACGAAGATGCAGTGGAGTTCGACGTGACGCAGGCTCGCGCTTTTGCGCAGAGAATCTTGTCTGCTGTCGAGATCGTTGAGGCAGGTTGGCTAGGCAAATCCAGTAGCTAGCCAAAAATGATTGCGTCTCATATTCAGCGCATGCACTGCAGCGCGGTTTAGCGTTGGCGATGTGGCGCCCAGCGTCTAACCAGGCGCCGCGCCGCGGCGCTCGGGTTCGCGTGCGTGCAGGAAGCGGGTGTACAGCTCGCGCGGTTGTTCCACCCCGCAATCGCTGAGCAGCATGGCGATGTTGCCGCGGTGATAGGCGCCGTGCGCGAGGACGTGGAACAGCATTTCCTCGCGGGTCATGCGACCGGCATCGCCGTCGGTGAAGCGGAATGCGCGCGATTGTTGCAATGCGGTCGCATCGAGCTGGACGACGTAGCCGGCATACCATCGGTCGGATTCGGCGACGGCTGCGTGCAACGCCTCCAGCGCCGGCGTCTCCGGTGTATTGCTGCCCGTGAACGCATGGGTGCCGCCGTCCAGGTGCGCGGCGAAGATCAGGTCCACGACGTAGGTGTGGTTCAACAGCCGGATCGCGCGCTGCCGTTGCGCCGGATACGCGGCCGCGTCGATCTGCGCCAGCGCCTGCAGCAACTCGGCGTTGGCCCATGCTTTGTAGGCGAATTGCGATGCGAGCAGGGAAGCGGTCATCGGCAGGTCCCTCAACGCGCGCGCTGGCTGAAGGCGACGCTGCCCAGGATCAGCGCGCCGGCCAGCAGCATGCTCCAGGTCAACGGCTCGCCGAGGATCGACCAGGACAGCAGCGCGCCGAACACCGGGACCAGGTAAGTCACCGTCGACGCGCGCGCCGGGCCGATGCGCTGGATCAGCCGGTAGTACATCAGGAAGGCGAGCCCGGTGCAGACCACACCCAGCGCGCCGGCGCAGGCCCAGGCCACCGCCGGCACCGGCGCGGCCGGCCAATGCGTCCATGCCAGCGGCGCCAGCAGCACTGCGCTGCAGCCCAGCGTGGAGGCGGCCGACGCCGCCGGCGGCAGGTCGCTCATGTAGCGCTTCACCAGGCTGTAGCCGATGCCGTACAGCAGCGAGGCGGTGGCGCCGGCGAACGCCGCCGGCCCCACGCTCAGCCCGGCCGACTTGCCGGTGGCCAGGACCACAATGCCGACGAAGCCGATCAGCAGCGCCACCGCGCGGCGCACGCCGATCTTCTCGCCGAAGAACAGGAACGCGATCAGCGCGGTGAACAGCACGGTCATCGCGTTGCAGATCGCGCCGATCGCCGCCGGCGCATGCTGCGCGCCCCAGGCGAACAGCAGGAACGGCAACGCGGAGTTGAGCAGCCCGATCGCCGCCAGCGTCGGCCAGCGCCGCAGCGGAAAGCGCGCGCGCGCCATCCACAGGAACGGCAGCAGCACCGTCGCCCCCAGCGCCAGGCGCAGTTCCACCAGCGCATAGGCGCCGAACTGCGGCGCCGCCACGCGCATGAACAGGAACGAGCAGCCCCAGACGATGCCCAGGAACAGCAGCTCCAGGGGCGTGCGCCAGTCGCGCACCGCGGGTGCCGGAAGGACGTCGGCTGGATCGCCGGACGCGGGATGGGCTGCATTCACCGTGTTGTCTCCTGGATTCATCTTGTGTCCGCTGCCGTCGATCGTGCGGTCGCCGCGGACGCGGCTGCCACCTGCCACCAGGCAAAGCGCGCGAACAGCGACAGAAGCGGGGCCGCGCGCCAACGCGGCCCGTACCGGCCCCGCATCTTGCGCATGGCTGCCAGGATCGCGCGCCGTCGCAACGCCCACAAGCGCGTAGTATCGTCGCGAGCCACAAATCTGCCGCGTGTCTAGCCATGCAACTGCGCCCTGCCCTGCTGCCCGCGCTCGGCGTGTTCGCCGCCGCGGCGCGCCACCAGAATTTCGCCCACGCCGCGGAGGAACTGCACCTCACCGCCAGCGCGGTCAGCCACCACGTGCGCAAGCTGGAAGCGCTGCTCGGCGCGACGCTGTTCCAGCGCCATGCGCGCGGGGTCAAGCTGACCGCCGAGGGCCGGCAGCTGGCCGATGCGGCCAGCGCGGCGCTGGCCGACATCGCCGCGGTGGCCGGCAACCTGCACCCGCAGGCCGATACCGCGCCGCTGCGCATCACCACGCTGCGCTCGCTGTCCTACTGCTGGCTGCTGCCGCGGCTGCCGCGCTTCTGCCAGGCGCATCCGCACGTGCGCCTGGACATCCAGACCGACGCGGCGTTCTCGCGCTTTGAGGACGGCGGCCCCGAGCTGGGCATCCGCTACGGCCAGGGCGCGTGGCCGGGGCTGACCTCGCACCACCTGATGGACGACGAACTGTTCCCGGTCGCCTCGCCGGCACTGCCGCAGCTGGCCACGCTGCGCCATCCCGAGCAGATCGCGCAGCTGCCGCTGCTCAGCGACATGTCGCCGCAGGGCTGGCGCGACTGGTTCCGCGCCGCCGCGGTGCGCGGCGTGGAACTGCCGCCGATGCACACCTTCAACGACAGCACCGATGCGATGCGCGCGGCGGTGTACGGCGTCGGCGCGGTGCTGGCGCGCAAGCACATCGCCCAGCCGTACCTGCAGCGCTACGAACTGGTGCGCCTGCCCGGCCCGGCGCTGAAGGCGCGCTATTCGTACTACATCGTGCATCCCGGCCACCGCCTGCCCAGCCCGGCGGCCAGCCAGTTCATCGACTGGCTCAAGCGCGAGGCGCTGGACGAACGCACGCCGATGCCGGCGCTGCCGGCGGAACTGCTGGGGCTGCCGCCGAGGGCGGGTTAGGCGTTCGCCTGGTTGCGCGCTTTTGTAGGAGCGGCTTCAGCCGCGACAGACATTGCCGGTAACGCGTGTCGGGGCTGAAGCCGCTCCTACAAGATCCGATCGCCTGAAACAGAAATACGCCGCACGACGCTTGACACACGGCCATCGATGCGTCATTAATTAGCTAATTCGTTAATTATCTAATCCCTGATGTCCATCGACCGTGTCTTCGAAGCCCTCGCCTCCCGCCCGCGCCGCGAGATCCTGGCCTACCTGTCGGCGCAGGAACTCACTGCCGGGCAGATCGGGCAGCGTTTCGCGATGAGCGCGCCGGCGATCTCGCGGCATCTGTCGGTGCTGGAAGCGGCCGGGCTGGTGTCGAGCGAGCGCCGCGGCCAGTTCGTGGTGTACCGGCTGACCCCCGACAACCTGGTCAATACGCTCAGCGGCTTCGCCTTCGAGGTCTGCCCCAGCGCCGGCCCGCTCAAGCGCGAAGCGCGCAAGCTGGCGAAGAAGAACGCCTGATCCGTCCCGCCCCGGCCAAAAGGAACCCGCCGATGTCCACCGCCCCGCTCCGCGAAACCGCTGCCGCCCAGGCAGGTTTTCCCTCCGTGCGCCTGGCCTCGTACAGCGGCGGGCTGCCGGTGGAAGTGACCCTGATCGCGCAGCTCGGCGCCGGCGCCGGCGATCCGTTGATCGCCCAGGCCTGCGTGCGCCAGCGCGCGCACCCGAGCTTCCACGATGCGCTGGACGAACCGTCGGCACGGCTGGCCGACACCGATTTCGCCAATGGCGAATCGACCGCGCTGTTCTCCTTCGCGGTCGGCGCCAACGGGCATCCCTTCCATCGCCACGCCGGGCACCGCATGTTCACCGCGATCACCGGCAGCGGCGGCGCGCAGTTGCGCTTCTGCACCGCATCGATGGCGCAGCTCGAACAGGACCCGCAGCATTTCCTGGCCGCGTTGCGCCACGTCGACCTGCCGGCCGACTGCCTGTTCACCGTGCGCTTCGGCGGCGGCACCTGGCACCAGTTCGCGCCGCTGCGCGCGAACGCGGCGCATCCGGCGTTCTTCGCGCTGTCCTGCCACAGCGACGAGGCCGGCGGCGATCTGAGCCCACAGGTGCGCGAACGGGTCATGGCCGGCACCGCCGACATCGCCACGCTGACCGAATTGCTGCCGGAGGCGGTGTGCGCACTGCTGGCGTCGCCGCAGGCGCAGGCGGTGCAGGTGCCGACCGTGCGCCTGTCGCTGTCCGCTTCGCCCGGCAGCCGGCGCCTGGCCTGGTGCGCGGACCTGCGCGCGCGCAGCGGGCGCCTGCGCCAGGCGCTGGGCAGGTGGCGGCATCCGCCCGGCTTCGTCGCGCTGGCGCCGCGCCTGGCGGCCGTGCGCTCGCTGCCGCAGCCGGTGCCCGGCTCGCTGCTGTGGGACGAGCTGCAGGCGCACGACCACCAGGACAGCGTGCGCCTGCGCCTGCAGCCGCATCAGTTGCGCCAGCGCGGTGCGCACGCGCTGATGGTGGCGCTGCTGGAAGGCTTCATGCAGCGTCGGCCGCTCGGCGTGACCTGGCTGATGCGGATCCGCAATGCGCTGGTCGCGCCGCTGCGGCTGCGCACCTCGCCGCTCGGGTGCCCGGTGTCCTCGCTGCTGTCGCCGCAGCGCGAACGCCTGTTCGCCGGCCGCTTCCCGGTGCTGGGCCAGGCGCACGCCGCGCACGACCGGCGCGCGCAGGTGCTGCTCGGCGCCGACGACCGGCACCTGGTGTTCCGCAGCTGCGTGGGCGTGGACGTCGCCGAGGACGGCAGCGTGGAACTGAGCCTGGACACGCGCGTGGCCTGCCGCAACTGGTTCGGCCGCCTGTACATGGCCTTGATCGCGCGCGGCCATCGCCACTACATCGCCCCGGCGATGCTGCGCGCCGCGGCCGAGGCGCTGCTGGCGCCGGTGTTCGACGAGACCACGGTGGACCAGGCCGCGCTCGGCAGCGCCGCGTCGCAACCGCGCTGAGCCGTCATCACTTCGTCTTAGCCGGCGCCTGCCTAGCCTTGCCTTCCCCTACCCAGAGGAACACGCATGCCCCTGCTCCGTATCCGCATCACCGGCAGCGAAGACGACGCCCGCGCCATCATCAACCTGCTCGGCAGCCTGGAAGGCATCGAGCACGTCGAGGAAATCGACGATCTGATGAGCCATATGGACGACGACGATTCCAGCTCGGCCGGACTGCCCGACGACCAGGGTCCAGGCACCCACGAGGTCGAGATCGAGGCCGGCAACCTCGCCACCGCGCAGAAGGTGCGCGAAGCGGTGGAGGCGCTGGCTTTCGACCTGGAAGTGATCGTGGAGTTCGAGCAGGACGAAGGCTAGCGCCTTCTCTCTCCTCGACTGACGAAGCACTGTAGGAGCGGCTTCAGCCGCGACGGGCTTTACCGGTAAAGCCCGTCGCGGCTGAAGCCGCTCCTACACAAGTTGCACCTGGCGAGCGCCAGCTTTCTAAGCGCGCCTGCGTCGCCGACGCAGCCAGGCGACCAGCCACCACAGCACCACCCCGAGCAGCACGAACGGGGTCAGCGCCGCGATCGTACGGATCGCCCAGGCGGTGGCGGAGGCGAAGATCGCGCCCGTGTCGGCGAAGGCTTCGCCGATCTCGCTGCGGCTGCGTTCGCCGTCGAGCGCAGCGAACTGCAGGGTCAACCGCTGCGTCTCGATACGCCGGCGCTGCTGCGCCGCCTCCTGGCTGGCGGCCAGCAATTGCGTATCGAGTTCGGCCAATTTCGCCGACAGGCTGATCATGTCGGCGACGCTGAGGTCGCGGCGCTGCTGGAATTCCTGCAGGCGGCGCTGCTCGGCCTGCAGGCGCTGCTGCAACGCGGCGTTGTCCTGCACCGCCTGCGCCAGGTCCTCGGCATGGGTGCTGCGGCTGCCGATCTCGCCACCGTTGCCGGCCTGCGCGATCAGCGATTCCACCCCTGCCGGCACGATGCGCACGCTCAGCGTGGCCTGCGGAGACTCGCCGCCGCGCTGCTGCATCGACAGTACGTTGCAGGCGCCGAAGCGCCCGCTCAGGCAGCTGTCCTGGGCCTGCTTGAGCCGCGCCTCGATCTGCGCCGCCGGCAGTTGCACGTTCACCTCGTGCTCGTAGGCCAGCATCGCCGCGCGTCCGTCCGCGGTCGGTGCCGCGGCCGGCCCGGCAGCGGGCGCCTCGGCCGCGCTTTCCGCGCTGTGCTTGGAGCAGGCGGCGAGCGCCAGCATCAGCACCAAGGGCGCACAGACGATGCGGATGGTGCTTCTTGCGGGAGCGACTCCGGGTGGACTCGGGCCATCCGTCGCGACAGGCCTTCCCGGTGCAGCCCGTCGCGACTGAACTCGCTCCCACACCATGGTAGGTAGCCACCAGTACCGCGAGCGCGCCGTCACAGGCTCGCTCCGTCCACCGCGTGCACCTGCAACGCGCGCAGGTCCAGCTCGGGCAGGCAGCGCACGTTGACCGCCACCGTCGCCTCGCCGGTCTTGGGATGGGTGCCTTCGCTGAACGGGGCGATGCCGCAGTCCGGGCAATGGTGATGGTCGATGTGCTGGCGATGGAACCGATACGTGCCCAAGGCCTGCGGCGCGCTGCGCAGCGACAGCGCCGCGCGCGCGCCGAACCACAGCAGCCCGCCGCGGCGGCGGCACATGGAGCAGTTGCAGTCGTAGACCTCGGCGATCGGCGCCTCCGTTTCCAGTTCGAATGCGATGCGGCCGCAATGGCAACTGCCCGTGTAGTTCATCCCTGCGCTCCCGTCCAAGAAGAGGCGCCAGAATAGTCCACGACAGGTGCGCGCGCCGCCGCGGCCGCCTATGCTTGGGAATCGACCCACCACAGGAAACCCGATGCGCAAGCACCTGCTCGCTGCCGCCCTGCTCGCCGCCCTCGCCGGCTGCCAGAAACCCGCCGACGCGCCGACCGCGGCGTCCGCCGCCACGCCCGGCGCGGCCGCCGATGCGGCCGACCCGGCCGCCGACGCCGCCTTCGCCGCGCTGTCCAAGCGTGCCGTGGACACCTGGATGCAGCTGTCCCCGGTCGGCGCCACCCAGACCGGCGATCACCGCTACGACAGCGAGCTGGACGATCTCAGCGCCGCCGGCCGGCAGAAGAGCCTGGAGGCGAGCAAGCAGCTGCTGGCGGACCTGGACAAGCTGCAGGTGACCAAGCTCTCGCGCGAGAACCAGGTGGATGCGGCGATCCTGCGCAACCAGTTGCAGTCGGACATCTGGAGCAGCGAAGTGTCGCAGAGCTGGGCCTGGGATCCGCAGGTCTACAACGGCCTGGCCGGCGGCGCGATCTACGGCTTGATGGCGCGCGAATTCGCGCCGCTGCCGGAGCGGCTGAAGTCCGCCACCGCGCGCATGGAGAAGATCCCGGCGCTGTTCGCGCAGGCGCGCGCGAACCTGGACCCGGCGCGGGTGCCGCAGATCAACGCGCAGACCGTGGCCAAGCAGAACCAGGGCATCCTCAGCATCGTCGATACGTTCATCGCTCCGCACGTGAAGGAACTGCCGGATGCCGACGCGCAGCGCCTGCAGGCGGCGATCGACGGGCTGAAGAAAGCGGTGGCCGAACAGCAGACCTGGCTGGACAAGACCCTGGTGCCCAACGCCAAGGGCGATTTCCGCATCGGCGCGGAGAAATACGACCAGAAGCTGAAATTCGCGCTCAACTCCTCGCTGTCGCGCGCCGAGATCAAGCAGCGCGCCGAGGCCGAGCTCAAGCGCGTGCGCGAGGAGATGTACGGCATCGCCCGCACCGTGCTCAAGGACCGCCCGAACGCGCCGGCGCTGGCCGATGCGCCGAGCGACGCGCAGCAGCAGGCCGCGATCGAGGCGGCGCTGGAGCTGGCCTACGCGCAGCACCCGGCGCGCGACAAGGTGGTCGAGGACGCCAAGGCGTCGCTGGCTTCCTCCACCGAATTCGTCCGCAGCAAGAACCTGCTGACCCTGCCCGACGCGCCGGTGGACATCATCCTGATGCCCGAGTTCCAGCGTGGCGTGGCGGTGGCGTACTGCGACTCGCCCGGCCCGCTGGACAAGAACCTGAAGACCTTCTACGCGGTGTCGCCGATTCCCGACGACTGGAGCGCGCAACAGGCCGAATCGTTCCTGCGCGAATACAACGGCCGCATGATCCACCTGCTGAGCATCCACGAAGGCGTGCCCGGCCATTACGTCGAAGGCTGGCACTCGGCCAAGTTCCCCTCGACCCTGCGCGGCGTGCTGCGCTCCGGCACCTTCGCCGAGGGCTGGGCCGTGTACACCGAACGGATGATGCAGGAGCAGGGCTACCTGGACAACGATCCGCTGTTCCATCTGGTGCAGCTGAAGTTCTACCTGCGCACCCTCGCCAACGCGCTGCTCGACCAGGGCGTGCACGTGGACAACTGGAGCAAGGAACAGGCCATGCGGCTGATGGTGCACGACACCTTCCAGCAGCAGAGCGAAGCCGAAGGCAAGTGGGTGCGCGCGCAGCTCACCTCCGCGCAGCTGCCGACCTACTTCGTCGGCGTGCAGGAACACCTGGACCTGCGCAAGGCGATGCAGGCCAAGCTCGGCGACAAGTTCGACCTGAAGGCCTACCACGACCAGGTGCTGTCCTACGGCGCGCCGCCGGTGCGCTTCGTGCGCGAGCTGATGCTGGACGAGCCGATCCAGTGAGAAGCCGGGATTCGGGATTCGGGAGTGGGGATTCGTAGAAGCAGCCCCTCGCACCTCATGCCTTCACGCAATCTGTCTGGAGAACAGCCCCCCTTGAGTCAAGGGGGGCCGCGCCGATAGGCGCGGGGGATCTGGAAGGTGATGAGCCGGGGCCCGCGGTTTGCGCAGCAAACTGTGGGGGCGTTAGCGCGAATGCGGTAACGCCGCGCGCTAGCGCGCTCCGACGAATCCGCCGGTCTGCCGCGCCCACAGCCGTGCGTACAGGCCGCCGCGCGCGACCAGTTCGGCATGGGTGCCGGTTTCGACGATCGCGCCCTGGTCCATGACCACCAGCCGGTCCATGCGCGCGATGGTCGAGAGCCGGTGCGCGATCGCGATCACCGTCTTGCCCGCCATCAGTTCGTCCAGGCTGTCCTGGATCGCCGCCTCCACTTCCGAATCCAGCGCCGAGGTGGCTTCGTCCAGCACCAGGATCGGCGCGTCCTTCAGCAGCACCCGGGCGATGGCGATGCGCTGGCGCTGGCCGCCGGACAGCTTGACCCCGCGTTCGCCCACGTGCGCGTCGTAGCCGCTGCGGCCTTCGCCGTCGCGCAGCGCGTCGATGAAGCCGTCGGCGCGCGCCTTGCGCACGGCTGCCAGCAGTTGCGCCTCGCTGGCGTCGGGGCGGCCGTACAGCAGGTTGTCGCGGATCGAGCGGTGCAGCAGCGAGGTGTCCTGGGTGACCAGGCCGATCTGCCCGCGCAGGCTTTCCTGGGTCACCGTGGCGATGTCCTGGCCGTCGATCAGGATGCGTCCGCTCTCCAGGTCGTACAGCCGCAGCAGCACGTTGACCAGGGTCGATTTGCCGGCGCCGGACGGCCCCACCAGGCCGATCTTCTCGCCCGGGCGCACCTGCAGGTCGAGCCCGGCGATGACCCCGCCGCGTTTGCCGTAGTGGAAATGGATGTGCTCGAAGCGCACCTCGCCGCGGCTGACCTGCAGCGCCTGCGCATCGGCGCGATCCTGCACCTGGATCGGCTGGGCCACGCTTTCCATGCCGTCCTGCACGGTGCCGATGTCTTCGAAGATGCCGTTGACCACCCACATGATCCAGCCGGACATGTTGTGGATGCGGATCACCAGCCCGGTGGCCAGGGTGATCGCGCCGACGCTGATCCGGCCCTGGCTCCACAGCCACAGCGCCAGCGCGCAGGTGCCGACGATCAGGAAGCCGTTCAGCGCCGCGATCGAGAAATCCATGGCAGTGGTCATCCGGGTCTGCCCGCGGTGCTTGACCGCCAGTTCCTGGATCGACTCGCGCACGTAGGCCTCTTCGCGCCTGGCATGCGCGAACAGCTTCAGCGTGGCGATGTTGGTGTAGCCGTCGACGATGCGGCCCATCGCCTTGGAGCGCGCCTCCGAGGCGATCCACGCGCGCTGCTGCATGCGCGGCACGAAGTACGCCATCAGCGCCACGTACGCGACCAGCCAGCCGATCAGCGGCAGCATCAGCCGCGCGTCGGCCTGCGCGAACAGGTACAGCGCGGTGCCGGTGTAGACCAGGATGTACCACAGCGCATCGACCATCTGCACCGCCGATTCGCGCAGCGAGGTGCCGGTCTGCATGACCCGGTTGGCGATGCGCCCGGCGAAATCGTTCTGGAAGAAATTCAGGCTCTGCCGCACCACGTAGTTGTGCATCAGCCAGCGCGTGCGGTTGCTCAGCCCGGGCATGATCGCCTGGTTGACCAGCAGGTTGTGCAGCCCGGTCAGCAGCGGCCGCGCGACCAGGGTGATGGCGGCCATCCACAGCAGTTCGTCGCGGTGGCGCGCGAAGAAGTCCGGCCCCGGCGCCTCGGCGACCAGATCGACGATGCGGGCGAGGAAATCGAACATCGCCACTTCGACCAGCGCCAGCAGCAGCCCGGCCACTAGCGTGGCGGCGAACACCGGCC
Source organism: Xanthomonas bonasiae (assembly GCF_017163705.1). Lineage (GTDB taxonomy): Bacteria > Pseudomonadota > Gammaproteobacteria > Xanthomonadales > Xanthomonadaceae > Xanthomonas_A > Xanthomonas_A bonasiae. The sequence goes on along the minus strand of NZ_JAFIWB010000014.1, from coordinate 15,781 downwards.
ATACCGGGCGCAGGTAGAACGCGTAGAAGCGCCACACTCCGCGCGGCGGCGTGCGCGGATCGATCTCGGGGAATACGGGAATCAGCGACTCGAACCAGCGGAACATTGCGGACCATCCTCTTGCAAGACGCGCAGCGTAGCCGATGCCGGTGTCCTCGCCATGTGCGTTCGCGCCGGGCGGCGCGGCCTGCGCACGCGTTCAGGCCTCAGGCGAACTGCCCGAAGCCGCTGCGGTACACCGAAGGCGCCACGCCCACATGGCGCCGGAACGCGGCCCGGAACGCCTCCAGCGTCTCGAAACCGCAGGCCGCGGCTACCCGCTCCAGATCCAGCCGTCCGTCCTCCAGCAAGGCTTTCGCCGCGCGCACTCGCTCCTGCTGCAGCCAATGCGCGGGGGTGGTACCGATCGCGGCCTTGAAGCGGCGGTAGAAGTTGCGTTCGCTCATCGCCGCCGCCCGGGCCAGGTCCGCGGCGCCGATACCGGCGTGCAACTGCTGCCGCGCCCAGTCGAACACGCCGTCGAACGGATGGCTGCGCGGCGCGGCGACCGGGCTGGCGACGAACTGGCGTTGCCCGCCCTCGCGGTGCGGCAGCATCACCAGGCGCTGCGCCACGCGGTTGGCCACGGCGGTGCCGAAGTCGCTGCGGATCAGATGCAGGCCGGCATCGATGCCCGCGGCGCTGCCGGCCGAGGTCACGATACGGCCGTCTTCCACGTACAGCGCATCGCAGACCAGCGTGCTGGCCGGAAAGCGGTCCTGGAACTGCTGCGCGTAACGCCAATGCGTGGTCGCCCTGCGCCCGTCGAGCAACCCGCAATGGCCGAGCAGGAACGCGCCCGAGCAGATCGACAGCAACCGCGCGCCGCGGGCATGCGCCGCGCACAGGGCCGCCTTCAAGGCGGCGCCGGGCAACACCGCCGGCCCGCTCCAGCCCGGCACCACGATCGTATGCGCCTTGCGCAACAGTTCCAGACCGCCGTCGGCGGCGACCCGCAGCCCACCGATGCCGCTGTGCACCTTGCGCGCGGTCATCGCCACGCCGAAGCGGTACCAGGGCAGGTCCAGTTCCGGCCGCTGCAGGCCGAACAGCTCGGCGGCGATGCCGAACTCGAACAGGCACAGGTTCGGATAGGCCAGCGCGACCACGTAGGGCGGCGTTTTCGTCATGGCAGAAAATGACCGATGTTCGTCAATCCTGCCAGTGTAGCCGCGGTGGCGCCGGCGGCACACTGTCCGCTCCCACCGCGAGGACACGCCCATGCCGAACCCCGTGCTGCAGACACCTGCCGCCTCCAGCGCCGACGCGCTGCGCCATTTCGCCGCCAAGCGCTCGCTGGAGACCGACTGCTGGGACGTGCACGCCGCGATGTCCGGCGCCGACGCCGGCTTCGTCCTGCTCGACGTTCGTTCCCCCGCGCTGTACGCACAGGGCCACCTGCCGGGCGCGCGCAACCTGTCGCACGCCAAGATCGTGCAGGGCAAGCTGTCCGCCTATCCGGCCGACACCCTGTTCGTGGTGTATTGCGCCGGCCCGCACTGCAACGGTGCCGACAAGGCGGCCTTGCGCCTGGCCGCGCTGCAACGCCCGGTGAAGCTGATGATCGGCGGCGTCACCGGCTGGCTGGACGAGGGTTTCGCGCTGGTGCGCGGCGATACCGGTACCGACGCGGCATGATCGATCGCGGTCACCTGGCGCTGCACGAGTAACTGTGGGAACGGTGCTGCCGCTATATGGTTTCTTGCAGGAAGGACTTCCGTCCCGATTGCTGCCGGAGCCACAGGCGCTCTGGCTTCGATGTCGCGGCTGAAGCCGCTCCTACAAAAAGCTGTGCGTGTCGGAGGCTATCCGCACGTCCGGCCAGGCTTCTTGTGGGAGGGACTTCCGTCCCGACTGCTGCCGGAGCCGCAGGCCTTCCGGTTTCGAGGTCGCGGCTGAAGCCGCTCCTACAAAAAAGCGGTGCGCGTCGAAGGCTATCCGCACGCCGACCTGCTTCTTGTGGGAGAGGCTTCAGTCCCGACTGCTGCCGGGGCCGCAGGCCTTCCGGCTTCAAAGTCGCGGCTGAAGCCGCTCCTACAAAAAAGCGGTGCGTGGCGAAGGCTATCCGCACGCCGACCTGCCTCTTGTGGGAGGGACTTCAGTCCCGACTACTGACGGAGCCTCAGGTCTTCCGGTTTCCAGGTCGCGGCTGAAGCCGCTCCTACAGCTGGCCTGGCGATCGGCACTTGTTTCCTGCGCCGCGCACCTGCACCGGGGACGGCGGCCCGCGGCATCGTCGCAGCCACGGTGCTCATTCCGTGCCATGGCAGCACACGCACAGCTTGTTGCCGTCCAGGTCGCGGAAGTACGCGCCGTAATAGTGCGGGTGGTAGTGCGTGCGCAGTGCGGGCGCGCCTTCGCAGCGTCCGCCCTGTGACAACGCCAGCGCATGGCAACGATCCACCAGCGCCCGGTTCGCCGCCTGCAATGCGAGCATCTGCCCGTTGCCCGGGGTCGCCGGCTGGCCGTCGAAGGCACGGCCGATCAGCAGCAGCGGCCGCGGCGCGTCCGCCGCGGTCCAGCCGGCCCAGCCGCGCGCGTCGTCGCGGAATTTCAGCTGCAGCCCCAACGCCTGCAACAGCGGCGCATAGAACGCGAACGCGGCCGGGAAGTCGTTCACCCCGAGATGCACGTGCGAGAGTATCGCCACGGCCTCGTTCACGACGCGGCGGCCACCGGGGTCAACAACAGGTCCTGGAAATCGAAGCTGAAATCGGTCAGCGGCGAGATCGCTTCCATGCGCACCTCGCGCACCTTGCCGTCGGGGGTCAGCGCGAAATTGACGAAGGCGTCGGCATTGAGCGAACGGTCGCGCCAGCGCACGATGAAGGTGTCGTGCTGCCAGTGCTCCAGCGTGCCGACCAGTTGCGCGGTCTTGCTGAAACGCAGTTCAAGCTGCTTGCCGCGCTGCACGATCGCCACCTCGCCGTACCACGGATCGCGATAGGTCCCTGCATAGCCGGCCAGCGGCAGCGACGGCTTGGAGGTGGCATCGCGCGCAGCCTGGTGCTTGTGCCAGTCCTCGTCGGCCTTCGCGTCGGCCTTGGCCACCGCGGCGGCATAGGCGGCGGTCCAGTCGGTCGCCGGCGCGCCCAGGTAGGCGTCAAGCACCTGCAGGGTGAGCGCGTTGAAAGCCGCGCCCACTTCCTGGTTGGTCAGCACGATCACGCCCAGCTTCTGCTCCGGCAGCAGGGTCAGCCGCGACACCATGCCCGGCCAGCCGCCGGTGTGCCAGACCAGCTTGTGCCCGCGGTAGTCGCTCAGGCTCCAGCCCTCGCCGTAGCCGGCGAAGTTGGGCTTGGCCGGCAGCAGTTGCGGCACGCTCGGTTCGGCGATGGCGATCGGGGTGATCACCTGCCACATCTCCTGCTGCCGCTGCGCGCTGAACAGGCGCCGCTCCTGGCCGTCGGCCGACGGCAGGCGACCGCCGTCGAGCTGCACCTGCATCCACTTGGCCATGTCGTGCACGCTGGCGTAGATGCCGCCGGCGCCGGAATTGTTCGACCAGGTCAGCGGCGGCACCGGGCGCAGGTCGCGGAAATCGAACTTGGCATGGCCGACCGCCGCGCGGTCGCCCGGCTGCAGATGGTCGCTGTTGATGCGCGCGCCGCTCATGCCCACCGGCACGAAGATGCGCTGGCGCACGAACTCGGCGTAGGACTGCCCGGAAACCTGCTCGATCACCTTCTGCGCCACTGCGTAGAGGATGTTGTCGTAGGCATAGCGGTCGCGGAAGCCGCCCTTCAGCGGCACCTGCGCCAGGCGCCGCACCACCTCCTCGTTGCTGTAGCTGGTCGCCGGCCAGAACAACAGGTCGCCGGCGCCCAGGCTCAGTCCGCTGCGGTGGCTGAGCAGGTCGCGCACGCGCATCTCGCGGGTCACGTAGGGATCGGCCATCTGGAACCACGGCAGGTGCTCGATCACCCGGTCGTCGAGCGCGAGCTTGCCCTCGTCGGCCAGGATCGACAGCGACGCGGCGGTGAACGCCTTGGTGTTGGAGGCGATCGCGAACAGGGTCTGCGCGTCCACCGGCTCGGGCTTGCCGAGTTCGCGCACGCCGTAGCCGCGCTCCAGCACCACCTGCCCGTCCTTGACGATGGCGATGGCGATGCCGGGCACGTCGAACTGCTTGCGCACGCGCTCGACCCGCGTATCCAGGTCCTGCAGCGCAGGCGGCAATGCGGCGTCCACCTGAGCGGGCGCCTGCGCCTGCGCGGTGGCGGTCATCGCCAACAACAGGCCGCAGCCCATCGACATCGTCTTCAAATCCGTCGCTCCTCGCAGAAAAAACCGAAAAAGAACCAAGCCGGCGCAGTACCGCGGCTTACGTCCGCGGCGCGGCGCAGGCCGCATCGCCAACCACCATGCCAGCCGTCAAACCGCAGGGCGATCCGGCAGTGAGGCGAGGCGGCACCCCTGCGGCGGACCTCGTCCGCAGCGCAGCGATGCCGCATGCGCCGCCCCACCCCGCGCCAGCGCAGCACGGAGTGTAGGACAGCCGGCGGCATGCGCGGCAGTGCCGCGCTACAGTGCCGCCGCCCGCGCCAGCAGCGCCTGCCGCTCACGCGTGTTGGCGGTGAGCGCGGCGGCCTGCGCGAAGGCCGCGCGCGCCTCGTCGGTGCGGCCCAGGCGCTGCAGCACATCGCCGCAGGCCGCTGCCAGCGGCGCGTAGTCGCGCAGCCGCGGATCCTCGCGCAAGGGCTGCAGCAAGGCCCAGGCCGCAGCCGCGCCCTCGGCACGCGCCACCGCCACCGCGCGGTTGAGCTCCACCACCGGCGAGGGATGCCGTTGCGCCAGCCGCGCGTACAGCGCCGCCAGCCGCGTCCAGTCGGTGTCCTCGGCGCGGCGCGCGCAGGCATGGCATTCGGCGATGGCCGCCTGCAGCACGTAGGCGTCGTCGCCGCCGCCCAGCGCCTGCGCGCGCCGCAGCGCGTCCTGGCCGCGCGCGATCTGCAGCCAGTCCCAGCGCGCCCGGTCCTGCTCCGGCAACAGCACCGGGCTGCCGTCGGCGCGCACCCGCGCAGCGCTGCGCGAGGCCTGCAGTTCCATCAGCGCCAGCAGCCCATGCACCTGCGGCCACGCCGGCAACCGATGCGCCAGCACCCGGCCCAGCCGCAGCGCCTCCTCGCACAGCGCCGGACGCATCCAGTCGTCGCCGGCGCTGGCCGCATAGCCTTCGTTGAACACCAGGTAGACCACTTCCAGCACCGATGCCAGGCGCTGTCGCAGCGCCGCCTGCCGCGGCACCTCGAACGGCACCCGCTTCTGCGCCAGGGTGCGCTTGGCGCGGACGATGCGCTGCGCGATGGTCGGCTCCGGCAGCAGGAACGCGCGCGCGATCTCCTCGGTGGTCAGGCCGCCGAGCAGGCGCAGGGTCAGCGCCACCCGCGCGTCGGCCGGCAGCAGCGGATGGCAGGCCACGAACATCAGCCGCAGCAGGTCGTCGCCGATGTCGTCCTGCAACGCGTCGCTGTCGTCCGGCGCGGGCAGCGCCTGCGGCTGCAGCGCCTCGCCCCACTGCGCGTGCTGACCGGCGATGCGCTGGTGCTGGCGCAGCACGTCGATGGCGCGATTGCGCGCGGTGGTCATCAGCCACGCTCCGGGGTTGTCGGGAATGCCCTGCGCGGGCCAGCGCTCCAGCGCGGCCAGCCAGGTGTCCTGGACCAGTTCCTCGGCACGGCCGACGTCGCCGCCGAGCAGCCGGGACAGGCGCGCGATCAGGCCCGGCGCCTCCATGCGCCAGACCGTCTCCAGGCGTTGCGCGAACGCGGTCTCCATGCACGGAATCAGAGCACCGGATGCGCCGCGGCACAAGCTGCGGCGGCCGCCGCGCTCAGCCCGGCGCGGCGCTCATGTGCGCGATCTCCCACAGGTGGCCATCGGGATCCTCGAAGCCGCGCTGGTACATGAAACCGTAGTCGCGCGGCGGCTGCGGCTCGCGCGCGCCGGCGGCCAGCGCTTTTCCCAGCAACGCATCGACCGCGGCGCGGCTGGGTGCCGACAAGGCGGTGATGACCTCGGTGCGCACACGCGCATCGCTGATCGGCTTGCTGGTGAAGCCGGCGAAGAACGGCTCGGTCAGCAGCATCACGAAGATGCTGTCGCTGACGATCATGCAGGCCGCATTCTGGTCGGTGAAGGTCGGATTGAAGGCGTAGCCCAACGCAGCGAAGAAGGCCTTGGAGGCCTCCAGATCGCGGACCGGGAGGTTGACGAAGATCATCTGCGGCACATCGGACATGGCGGCGTTTCTCGATCGAGGGCATACAGGAATGCGTGGGAATCACGGCTGTTTCATGCAGTTGACCATCCACGGCTTGCCGTAGCGATCGACCAGCATGCCCCAGCGCTGCGCCCAGAACGTCTCGGCGAGCGGCATGCCGACCTGGCCGCCGGCGCCCAGCGCGGCGAACACCCGTTCGGCCTCCTCCACCGAATCCACCTCGACGTTGATGGTGGTGGTGCCGGCGCCCTGCGCGGCGTGGCTGTCGGCCGCCATCAGCACCGCGCCGCCGGCTTCGAGCTGGCTGTGCGCGACCTGGTCCAGCGTGTCCGGGGGCATCTCGCCGCAGCCGTCCATGTTGTCGCTGGGCGGCATGTCGCGATAGGTCATTTCCGACACGACGCTGCCGCCCAGGGCCTGCGCGTAGAACGCCATCGCCTCGTGGGTGCAGCCGTCGAAGCTCAGGAACGGAATCAGTTTCATCGGGATTTCTCCTTGCGGTGGTGGCAGTGGTGGTGTCGCTCAGCCGGGGGTGCACGCGCGCAGGCGGCGCTGCCGGGCCTGCAGCAGATCGGGAGGGAGGGCCTCGCCCAGTTCCTGCAGGTCCATCAACGGGCGCACTTCGACCTCGGTGCCGGCCTCGAACGGGGCGCGCTTGAGCCACTCGGTGGCCTCGTCCAGCGAGCGCACCTGCCACAGCCAGAACCCGGCCACCAAGTCGCCCGTCGCGGCGAACGGACCGTCGACCGCCTGCCGCCGCTGCGGCTCGAAACGCACACGGCGGCCGCGCGAACTGGGCTGCAGGCCTTCGGCGGCGAGCAGGATCCCGGCCTCGGCCAACTGATCGTTGTAGGCGCCCATCGCCCGCCACGCGTCCTCGCTGGGCAAGCGCCCGGCCTCCGAGTCGGCGGTCGCCTTGACCAATACCATCACTTTCATCGCGTTCTCCCTGGGTGCGGCCGCTGGCGGGCCGTGCATTGGGTACGACGCGCGGGGAAGACGGAAATCGACAGGCCTGCGCAAAAAGTTTTCGAGGAGCTCGGATGCGGCGCCGCAACACGCGGCCGCGCCGCGCTGAGCGATCATGGGCTTCCCGTTGCCGCCGGCCGCTCGCCCCATGCAATTCCTGCTGCTGATCTACATCGACGCGTCCTTGCTGCAGGCCCTGCCCGCCGAGGAATACGACCGCCTGATGCGCGATTGCCTGCAGCACGCCGATGCGCTGCAGGCCGAAGGCACCCTGGTGCTGGCGCAGCAACTGCAGCCGGTGGCCAGCGCCCGCACCCTGCGTTCGCGCCAGGGCCAGCTGCGCATCACCGACGGCCCCTTCGCCGAGACCCGCGAACTGCTCGCCGGGTTCAACCTGATCAATGCGCGCGACCACGACGAGGCGGTGCGCATCGCCAAGCACTTCCCGTGGTCGCGCTTCGGCAGCATCGAGGTGCGGCCGCTGGCCGACATGGACGCCGAGCGCGCCCGGGTCGGCGCGACGGCGGCGAGCCGGATCTCCGCTGCATAGCCGCACCGCGTCCGCCAGGCGCAGCGTGCCGGGGAGCACCGCGGCGTCGCGGGTGCCGCGCTCGTGGCGCAACCGCTGGGGCAGCGCTTCAGTCCTGCCGAGAAGACACGCTCACGCCGCGGGCAACGCCTGCGCGGCGACCAGCACGCCGTTGCGATCGGCGTACAGCCAGTGCCCGGGCACGAACGCCACGCCGGCGAACTGCAGCGGCACATCGACCTCGCCCAGGCCGCGTTTTTCGGTCTTGCGCGGGCACGCGGCCAGCGCCTGCACGCCGAGCGGCAGCGCCGCCAACGCCTCCACGTCGCGTACGCAGCCGTGGAGCAACAGCCCGGCCCAACCGTTGCGCACCGCGTTCTCGGCGATCTGGTCGCCGAGCAGCGCGCAGCGCAGCGAACCCTGCCCGTCGACGACGATGACGCGGCCGGCACCGGGCGTGGCCGCCAGTTCGCGCACCCGCGAGTTGTCCTCGAAGCAGCGCACGGTGACGATCCGCCCGCAGAACGCGGCGTGGCCGCCGTAGCTGCGGAACAGCGGTTCGGCGACCTGCACCTCGGGATGGGCGTCGCACAGATCGGGCGTGGTCCAGGGCATGGTCGGTCGCGGCAGCGGGCAGAGCCTGGATGGTAGCGCGCCGCATGCAGCGGCGGCAGCGTCCGTCGCAGGCAGGCGTGCCGCCGTTATCGCGCGCATCATGCACACGGCAGCGGCGCGGGCTGCGGCACAATTCGCCTCCCTGTCCGCGCCGACATCCATGCCATGAACGATCTCTTCGACTCCGCCCCGTCCGCGCCGGACGGCATCCGCGTCGGCATCGGCGGCTGGACCTATGCGCCATGGCGCGGCGGCATGTTCTACCCGCAGGGACTGGTGCAACGCCGCGAGCTGGAATACGCCAGCCGCCACGTCAACAGCATCGAGATCAACGGCACCTACTACGGCACGCAGAAGCCGGACACCTATGCGCGTTGGCGCGACGAGGCGCCGGCCGATTTCCTGTTCTCGGCCAAGGCGCCCAAGCGCATCACCGGCATGCGCACGCTGGCCGCGGCCGGCGCGCAGATCGAGGATTTCGTCGGCGGCATCGCCACGCTCGGCGACAAGCTCGGCCCGTTGGTCTGGCAGTTCGAGCACGGCCGCACGCTCGACCTCGACGACCTGGCCGCGTTCCTGGACCTGCTGCCGCCGCAGGCCGGCGGCCGGCGCCTGCGGCATGTGCTGGAAGTGCGCGACCCGGCCTGCGTCGGCCCGCGCCTGCTGGAGCTGGTGCGCCGCCACGGCGTGGCCACGGTGTTCACCGATTCGCCCGACTTCCCCTCCTTCGCCGATCTCAGCGCCGACTTCGTCTACGCGCGGCTGATGCGCAGCCGCGCCGAACTGGCGCACGGCTATGCGCCCAAGGAATTGCGCGCCTGGGCGGCGCAGGCGCAGGCCTGGCGCCGCGGCGAGGATCCGGACGCGCTGCCGCACGCCGGCACGCCGACCGCCAGGGCCAAGCCGCGCGAGGTCTTCGTCTATTTCATCAGCGCGGCCAAGGAACGCAATCCGGCCGCAGCGATGGCGCTGCTGGCCGAACTCGGCAAGCGCTGAGCACACGGCAGCGGCGCGAGCGAGCGCGGGCAGGCGCAGGCGCAGGCGACCGACCGCACAGTACCGCTGCGACGTGCGGCTGAACCGGGCACAGACGGCACCGCGCCGCGACACCCTTCGCGCAATGCAGTTGCAGTACAAGCGGGAACGCAGAACGACACCGGCGCATGCCGGCGCCGGACGCGCCTTTTTTCCCGAGCGGACATCCAATCCCGATGCAGATCAAGCGCACGCTCGAACGCGTTCCAGGCGGCATGATGCTGGTGCCGCTGCTGCTCGGCGCCGCCTGCCATAGCGCATGGCCGCAGGCCGGCGCCTTCCTCGGCTCGTTCAGCCAGGGCCTGATCGGCGGCGTGGTGCCGATCCTGGCGGTGTGGTTCCTGTGCATGGGCGCCTCGATCCGGCTGCGCGCCAGCGGCCGGATCCTGCGCCAATCGGGCGTGCTGCTGCTGACCAAGCTCGGCGTGGCCTGGCTGGTGGCGGTGCTCGCGGCACGGCTGCTGCCGCCGGCGGGGATCGCGCAGGGCTGCTGGAAAGGCGTCTCGGTGCTGGCCCTGGTCGCGGCGATGGACATGACCAACGGCGGGCTGTTCGCCTCGCTCATGCAGCAGTACGGCAAGCCCGGCGAAGCCGGTGCGGTGGTGCTGATGTCGCTGGAATCGGGCCCGTTGATGACCATGCTGATCCTCGGCAGCGCCGGCATCGCGGTGTTCGAGCCGCGCCTGTTCCTTGGCGCGGTGTTGCCGCTGCTGGTGGGGTTCGCGCTCGGCAACCTGGATCCGCAGCTGCGCGCGCTGTTCGCCGCAGCGGTGCCCGCGCTGATCCCGTTCTTCGCCTTCGCGCTGGGCAATACGCTGGACCTGCATGTGATCGCCAGCGCCGGCGTGCCCGGCGTGCTGCTCGGCGTGCTGGTCGTGGTCGTCACCGGGATCCCGTTGCTGTTCGCCGATCGGCTGCTCGGCGGCGGCAGCGGCAGCGCCGGCATCGCCGCCTCCAGCACCGCCGGCGCCGCGGTGGCCACGCCGGCGCTGATCGCGGCGATGGCGCCGCAGTTCCGTGCGGCGGCCCCGGCCGCCACCGCGCTGGTGGCGACCTCGGTGATCGTGACCTCGCTGCTGGTGCCGCTGCTGACCGCGCTGCACGCGCGTGCGCGCGCCAAGCGCGCTCCACCCGGCGATTGACGCGGCACCGGCGACGCGATTGCAGGGCCCCCGGCGAAAACGCCGTCCGCCGCGCCGGCGGTTTACGCGACAATGGGCGCCATGCCCCTGCACCCCACCACCAAAGCCCAACTGCAAATCCACTTCTGCGTGCTGCTGTGGGGAATCACCGCGATCCTCGGCAAGCTGATCACCCTGCCGGCGCTGCCGCTGGTGTGGTGGCGGATGCTGATGGTGGTGGCGGCGCTGGCGCTGCTGCCGCGGGTGTGGCGCGGGCTGGCCGCACTGACCCCGAAGCTGGCGCTCGGCTACGCCGTGGTCGGCGCCCTGGTCGGCCTGCACTGGCTGACCTTCTACGGCGCGATCAAATTGGCCAACGCCTCGGTGGCGGCGACCTGCATCGCGCTGGCGCCGGTGTTCACCGCGGTGATCGAACCGTGGGTGGCCAAGCGCCCGTTCCGCCCCAGCGAACTGGTGTTCGGCCTGGCGGTGCTGCCGGGCGTGGCGCTGGTGGTCGGCGGCGTGCCCGACGGGATGCGCGCCGGCGTCGTGGTCGGTGCGGTCTCGGCGCTGTTCGTCGCCGCATTCGGCTCGCTCAACAAGCGCCTGGTCGACCATGCCGACCCGCTGACCGTGACCGCGCTGGAACTGGGCGCCGGCACCCTGACCCTGACCCTGCTGGCGCCGCTGCTGCCGTTCGTGCTGCCGGCGCTGAGCGGCCCGTTGCTGGTGCTGCCGAGCCTGCACGACACCTTGCTGCTGCTCGCCCTGGCGCTGCTGTGCACACTGCTGCCGTTCGCCCTGGCGCTGGTCGCGCTGCGCCGCCTCAGCGCCTACGCGGTGCAGCTGGTGACCAACCTGGAGCCGGTCTACGCGATCGTGTTCGCGATCCTGCTGCTGGACGAGCAGAAGGAGCTCACCGCGCTGTTCTACCTCGGCGTGGCGGTGATCCTGGGCGCGGTGTTCCTGCATCCGTTGCTGACCCGCGACAAGCCGCTGCGGCACCCGGAACTGCTGGCGACCTCCGAAGCGAAGAACGCGCTGGACTGAACCCGCCGCCGGCGCGGTTCACTGCGCCAGCGAGACGCAATCGCGGCCGGCGCGCTTGGCCCGGTACAGGGCCTGGTCGGCGCGCTTGAGCAACTGATCGGCGTTTTCGCCCGGCTGCTGGGTGGCCACGCCGAAGCTGGCGGTCAACGGTACGCCCAGCTGCAGCAGAGAGACTTCCTGGCGCAGCGTCTCGCATTCGTGCATGGCCTGGCGCGCGTCCAGCCCCGGCAGCAGGATCGCGAATTCCTCGCCGCCGTAGCGCGCCACCAGGCTGCCCGCCGGCGCCTGCGCGCGCAGCATGTCGGCCAGCGCCAGCAGCACCGCGTCGCCCTTGTCGTGGCCGTGCAGATCGTTGATGTGCTTGAAATAGTCCAGGTCGAGCAAGGCCACGCTGAGCGGCACGGCGCCGAACTGCGCGGTCTCCGCATTGACCATCAACGCGGTGGCGAAGGCGCGGCGGTTGAACAGCCCGGTCAACGGATCGGTGCGCGATTGCTCGAGCAGGTCGGCGTTGAGCGATTCCAGCGAAGCCTGGTACCGGGCCAGCTGCTGCTCATAGCGTTCGCGTTCGCGCAGTTGCAGCGCCAGCGCGTGGCTGGTGCGGCGCAGCTCGATCAATTGCATCACCTGCCGCGACAGCGCCTGCAGCGCCACCACCTGCTCCGGCTCGAGCGTGCGCGGGCGGTGGTCGAGCACGCACAGCGCGCCCACCGCCAGCCCCTCGCGGTTCAACAGCGGTGCGCCCGCATAGAAGCGGACGCCGACCTCGGTGACCAGCGGGTTGAACGCGAACCGCGGATCCGCGGCCGCGTCGGCGACCACCAGCACGTCCTGCGGGGCGAGAATGGTGTGGCCGCAGAACGAGTCGTCGCGCGAGGTGCTGAGCAGGGTGACGTTGCGCTGCGACTTCAGCCACTGCCGCTCGTCATCGACCAGCGAGATCAGCGCCGACGGCGTATCGCACAGGCTGGCGGCGATGCCGACCAGGTCGTCGTAGGACGCTTCCGGCTCGGTATCCAGGATCTGCAGCGCATGCAGCGCGCGCAGGCGGTCGGCTTCGTTGTCGGGCTTGCGTGGCTTGATCACGGGAGCGAGCGGCAGGGCAGCGGGATGCGCCGCGGAGTATCGCCAATTTCGGCACAACTGCCAGTGAAAAGCCGCGCCGCGGCCGGCCTTACCAGTCCTGGCGCTGCGGCAGCAGGCCGCGCAGTTCCTGCTCGGTGAGGTTGCGCCACTGCCCCGGCTTCAGCGCGCCGAGCTTGATGTTGTCGATGCGTACCCGGCGCAGCTGGGTGACGCGGTAGTCGAACGCGGCGGCCATCAGCCGGATCTGCCGGTTCAGGCCCTGCTCGAGCACGATGCGGAAGCCGAACTTGGCGATCCGCGCGGTGCGGCACGGCAACGTGGTCTCGTTGTGCACGCGCACCCCGCGCGCCATGCCGCGCAGGAACTCGTCGCTGACCGGCTTGTTCACCGCCACCAGGTATTCCTTCTGGTGGCGGTTCTCGGCGCGCAGGATCTCGTTGACGATGTCGCCGTTGCTGGTCATCAGGATCAGGCCCTCGGACTCCTTGTCCAGGCGCCCGATCGGGAAGATGCGCTGCTCGTGGCCGACGAAATCGACGATGTTGCCCTTGACCTCGCTCTCGGTGGTGCAGGTCACCCCGACCGGCTTGTTCAGCGCGATGTAGACGTGGCGGCGGCCGGATTTCTGCTTGGCGCGCGCGCGCAATGGCTGGCCGTCGACCTGCACCTCGTCGCCCTCGCCCACCACCGCACCGACCCCGCCGGGCCGGCCGTTGACGGTGACGCGGCGCGCGGCGATCAGCCGGTCGGCCTCGCGGCGCGAACAGTAGCCGGTCTCGGCGATGTGCTTGTTGAGGCGGACTGACATTGAGCGGGGATTCGGGAGTCGGGATTCGGGATTGGCAAAAGCGGGCTACCGCCATCGGAAGCGGCACGAAGGATCGAGGGGACCAGGGAGCCGATACGAATCCCGAATCCCCAATCCCCAATCCCGGCCCCTCAGCGCTTCGGCGGACCCTTGCGCGGCGGGCGTTCGCCGGCGCGGTCGGCGATGCGGGTGGCGGCGCCGGCCGGGCGCGGACCGGCCGCGTTCGGGCGGCCGCCGGGCTTGCCGGCGGCGCGCGCGAACTTCGGCTTGAACGGCGCGCTGGCGCCGGCGTCGTCGCCGTCGAGCTTGCGCATCTGCAGTTGCTGGCCGGAGACCCAGACCTTCTTCAGGTGGGTCAGCAGTTCGCGCGGCATGTCCGCCGGCAGGTCCAGCACCGAATGGTCGTCGTGGATGTCGATGCGGCCGATGTACTTGCTCTCCAGGCCGGCCTCGTTGGCGATCGCGCCGACGATGTTGGCCGGCTTGACCCCGTGCTGGTGGCCGACCTCGATGCGGTAGGTCTCCATGCCCACTTCCGGCTCGCCGCGCGGCGCCTTGGGCGCCTTGTCGCGGCGCGGCGCCTCGAAGCTGCCGACATCGCGCTGGTAGTCGTAGTCGGGGCCGTGCCCGGCCGGCGCGGGACGCGGCGCACGCGGCGCGCGCTCGCCTTCGTCGCGGCGCGGCGGGCGCGCCTCGCGGTCGAACTTGGGCTCGAACTTGGGACGTTCGCTGCGCTCGCCGCGGTCGGCGCGCTCGCGGCGCTCGGCGCCCGGGCGCTCGAAGCGCTCGCCCTGCGGCGGACGCGCCCGCTCCGGCGCCAGCAGCAGCGGCGTGTCGCCCTGCAGCAGGCGCGCCAGCGCGGCGGCCACTTCGACCATCGGCACGTTCTTCTCGGTCTCGAAGCGCTGCAGCAGATCGCGGTAGGTGTCGATGCCGCCGCTGGCGATGGTCTCGCTGATCTTTTCCATGAAGCGGGTCACACGCTGGTCGTTGACCGCGTCGACGCTGGGCAGCTGCATCTCTTCGATCGGCTGCCGGGTGGCGCGTTCGATCGCGCGCAGCATGCCCTTCTCGCGCGGGCTGACGAACAGGATCGCCTCGCCGCTGCGGCCGGCGCGGCCGGTGCGGCCAATGCGGTGCACGTAGCTTTCGGTGTCGTACGGGATGTCGTAGTTCAGCACGTGGCTGATCCGCTCCACGTCCAGGCCGCGCGCGGCCACGTCGGTGGCGACCAGAATGTCGAGCTTGCCGTCCTTGAGCTGCTGGATCACCCGCTCGCGCTGCGACTGCTGGATGTCGCCGTTGATCGCCGCGGCGGCCAGGCCGCGCGCCTGCAGCTTCTGCGCCAGTTCGTCGGTGGCGGCCTTGGTGCGCGCGAACACGATCATCGCGTCGAACGGTTCCACTTCCAGGATGCGGGTCAGCGCGTCGAGCTTGTGCAGGCCGCTGACCGCCCAGTAACGCTGGCGGATGTTCGCCGACGTGGTGGTCTTGGAGGCGATGATGACTTCGGCCGGATCGTTCAGATAGGTCTGCGCGATGCGCTTGATCGCGGTCGGCATGGTCGCCGAGAACAGCGCCACCTGGCGCGAGGCCGGCAGCTTCTTCAGCACCGCCTCGACGTCGTCGATGAAGCCCATGCGCAGCATCTCGTCGGCCTCGTCCAGCACCAGCGTCTTCAGCTCCGACAGATCCAGGGTGCCGCGCTCGAGATGGTCGATGACCCGTCCCGGGGTGCCCACCACCACGTGCACGCCGCGCTTGAGCGCCGACAGCTGCTGCACGTAGGGCTGGCCGCCGTACACCGGCAGCACCTGGAAGCCGGGGATCGCGCCGGCGTAGCGATGGAACGCCTCGGCGACCTGGATCGCCAGCTCGCGGGTCGGCGCCAGCACCAGCGCCTGCGGCTTGCGCTGGTTGAAGTCCAGCCGCGACAGGATCGGCAGCGCGAACGCGGCGGTCTTGCCGGTGCCGGTCTGGGCCTGGCCGAGCAGGTCGCGGCCGGTCAGCAGCGCGGGAATGGTGGCGGCCTGGATCGGCGACGGCGACTCGTAGCCGACATCGGCGACGGCCTTCATCACAGCAGGCGAGAGGCCGAGATCTGCGAACAGCAGCGGCGCGGGGGTATCTTGGGACATGGGAGACTCCGGAGGCGCCGCAGAGAACCGGCAGGCGCAAAGAAGCACATTGTGCGCCTTGGCGGGCCGCATGTCGAAACCGGGTGAACGAAGCCGTTCAGGCGTGAGAAACCTCGGCCTGCCGCGAACCACCTTGCAGACCTTTCCGCGACCCGCCCCATGCCCGAC
>NZ_JAFIWB010000013.1 GCF_017163705.1 Xanthomonas bonasiae | reverse complement strand
GCCTGTCGCGGCTGAAGCCGCTCCTACAGGGACTTGCGGCGAGCCGGCTGGGTGCACTGTAGGAGGGGCTTCAGCCCCGACCGGGATTTGTCGGCACTTCATGCGGCCTGTCGCGGCTGAAGCCGCTCCTACAGGGACTTGCGGCGAACTGGCTGGGCGCGCTGTGGGAGGGACTTCAGTCCCGACGCTGTCCGCAGCCGTCGAGTGCACCGCTTCGCTCGTCGCGACTGAAGTCGCTCCCACAGGGACTTGCGGCAATTCGGCTGGGTGCACTGTAGGAGGGGCTTCAGCCCCGACCGGGATTGTCGACATCCACGCTGCCTGTCGCGGCTGAAGCCGCTCCTACAGGGGACTTGCGGCGAGCTGGCCGGGTGCACTGTGGAAGGGACTTCAGTCCCGACGCTGCCCCCTTCCGCTACACGTAGCGCGGAATCGGCCCCAGCTGCGGCGTCTGGTCCGGCAGTTCCACTTCGGTGTCGTCCACATAGCACCAGCCCCAGCCTTCGGGCGGATCGTAGCCTTCGATGATCGGGTGCGCGGTCTGGTGGAAATGCTTGGTCGCGTGGCGATTGGGCGAATCGTCGCAGCAACCGACATGGCCGCAGCTGCGGCACAGGCGCAGGTGCACCCAGGGGCTGCCGATCTTCAGGCATTCCTCGCAGCCGCGCGCGCTCGGCGTGACCTCGACGATGGTGGAAAGGTGGGAACAACGCGCACTCATGGGCTGGCCCTCTCGATGGGGGCGGGCGCACTGCGCCGCGCCAGGAACTGATGGATCTGCGCGACCACCGCCGCGCCCTCGCCGACGGCCGCGGCCACGCGCTTGACCGACCCGGCGCGCACGTCGCCGATCGCGAACACGCCCGGCCGGTCGGTCTCCAACGGCAGCGCAGGCACCTGGCCCGCCATGGGGTCGGCGCCGGTGACGACGAAGCCGGCGTGGTCCAGCTGCACGCAGCCGTCCACCCAGGCGCTGTTGGGATCGGCGCCGACGAACAGGAACAAATGGTGCAAGGCGCAGCGATGCGTGGCGCCGCTGGCGCGATCGCGGAACTCCGCGCTCTCCAGGCGCTGCGCGGCATCGCCCTGCAGCGAGACCACCTCGGTGCCGGTATGCAATTCCACGTTCGGCAACGCGGCGATGCGCTCGATCAGGTAGCGCGACATCGACGCCTCCAGCCCGGCGCCGCGCACGATCAGGTGCAGGCGCTTCACCTTCGGCGCCAGGAACACCACCGCCTGGCCCGCGGAATTGCCGCCGCCGACCAGGGCCACCTCCTCGCCTTCGCACAGCCGCGCTTCCACCGGCGAAGCCCAGTACGACACGCCATTGCCCTCGAACGCGGCCAGGTTGGCGATGTCCGGGCGCCGGTAGCGCGCGCCCGAGGCGATCACCACGGTGCGCGCCTGCACGCGCAGGCCGTCGCGCATCTGCAACTGCAGCGGCGCGGCGCTGCAGTCCTCGGCGGTGGCCGCGTCGCAATGCAGTTGCGCCACTTCCAGCGGCAACGCCAGTTCGGCGCCGAACTTCAGCGCCTGGTTGTAGGCGCGCCCGGCCAGCGCCTGGCCGGAGATGCCGGTGGGAAACCCCAGGTAATTCTCGATCCGCGCCGACGCGCCGGCCTGGCCGCCGATCGCGCGCTGGTCCAGCACCAGCACCGACAGCCCTTCGGACGCGGCATACACCGCGGTCGCCAGGCCGGCCGGGCCGGCACCGACGATGGCCACGTCGTAGCGTTTCTGCGGATCCAGCTCCGGGGTCATGCCCAGGCAATGCGCGGCCTCGGCCTCGCTGGGGCGGCGCAGCACCGTGCCGCTGGGGCAGACCATCAACGGCAGTTCATTGTGATGGATACCTAGGCGCTCGACCAGCGCGCGGCCCTCGTCATCGTCGGCCGCATCCAGGAACGTGTTGGGATAGCCGTTGCGGGTCAGGAAGCCCTGCAGGCGGGTCAAGCGTGCCTCGCCCGGCTCGCCGATCAGCACCGAGCCGGCGGTATCGCCTTCGATCAGTCCGACCCGGCGCAGGATCAACGCACGCATCACGATCTCGCCGACGTCGGCCGAACTGATCATCAGCGAGCGCAGATGCGCCGCATCGAACGGCACCGCCACGCAGCCCTGCGCTCCGGCACGCCCGCCGGCCAGCGACGCACGGCCGGCCAACTGGCTGACCTCGCCGGTGAACTGCCCGGCGCCATGCTCGGTGACCGGCTTCTCGTGGCCCAGTCCATCACGGCGCACCACCGCGATCGTGCCCTGCAGCACCAGCCACACCGGCGCCGGATGGTCGCCGACGGCGAAGACTTCCTCGCCCGGCGCGAACGTGCGCGGCGCACCGCTGGCGAAGCGGCGCGCGGTCTCCACCTGCGCCGGCTCGAGCACCGGGAACATCTGATGGCGACGGGTATCGGCCAGGCTCATCGGCATCCTTGTGGGCAGCGGGCGACAACGCACAGCATGCGACGCGTGGGCGCGGCGGGCAATCACCCATTCTGGGAAGAGGCGCGTGCGCGGCAGCGGCGCGGTTACGTTCTCGGCGAGGGCGAAGGGGCGCGTCTCGCACACTCGGTCGGCGAGGCGCTTCGCGCCCGTACCCTCACCCCAACCCCTCTCCCGAGTGGCGAGGGGCCAAGGCGCTGCGGCTGTTCCTTCTCCCGCCGGGGCCATGGCCCCCTTTTGGGGGAGGATGGCCCGCAGGGCCGGATGGGGCTACGGACGACGCCTCGCAATCACCGCACACGACGATCTTTCGTCGCGACGCAGCACCCCCATCGCGCAGCCAGTACGCGCAGGTATGGCGCGCGCCGCACCTGGCGGCCGCGATGGCGGCCCTTGTGTTCGATCCGCAATCCCCCATCCAGTGCGTGCTGCGCCGTCTTCGGCGTCCGTCCCGCCCCTATCGTCCTCAAGGAAACCGCCCATGTCCGTCTCGATGTACCGCCTTACCGTCCCGGTGTTCCTGCGTGGCCTGGACGTGCTGCAGCACTACGTCGACATGGCCGAGCGCCATGCGCAGGACCAGGGCCTGGATCCGGAGACGCTGGTCGACGCACGCCTGGCGCCGGACATGTTCGGCTTCGCCGCGCAGATCCAGCGCGCCTCGGACACCGCGAAGAACACCATCGGCCGCCTCAGCGACATCGTGCCGCCGAAGATGGCGGACGACGAAACCACCCTGGCACAGCTGCGCGAACGCATCGCCGCCACCCAGCGCTTCCTGCACAGCGTGGAGGCTGCCGCCCTGGATGGAGCGCAGGACCGCGCGGTGTCGCTGAGCGCCGGCAAACTGAAGGCCGACTTCAACGGCAGCGACTACCTGCTGACCTTCGCCCTGCCGAACTTCTTCTTCCATGTCGCCACCGCGCACGCGATCCTGCGCCAGCAAGGCGTGGCGGTGGGCAAGCTCGACTACCTGGGACCGTTCGACACGGCAGAAACCGAGCGCGCATAAGCCCCTCTCCCGTCGGGAGAGGGGTTGGGGTGAGGGTACGGCGCGAAAGCGACTCGCGGATCCAGGCGCACGAGGCTCCGCCCGTACCCTCATCCGCCCCTGCGGGGCACCTTCTCCCGACGGGAGAAGGAACAGCCGCAGCGCTTGAGCCCCTCTCCCCTCGGGAGAGGGGTTGGGGTGAGGGTGCGGCGCGAAAGCGACTCGCTGATCCGAGCAAACGAGGCTGTACCTGTCAGCGTCGGAGGCCGCGCCTGTCGGCGCCAGGCGATTAGGCCAACGAAGGCACCGCAAACGCACCAGCATCGTCCGCCGCAAACGCCACGCCCGCCAACGCATGCATCCGCACCACCGTCGCCGCGAACGGCCGCAGCACCGCCACGCCGCGTTCGGCGAACACCGCATGCAGCGCGGCGTAGTACCACAACGTCCCCTCGCGGCCGGCAGTGAAACGCGCGAACACCTCGGTGCCCACCGCGGGGTCTTCCAGATCCGCGACGATGCTGCGCGCGTTGTAAAGCTTGTCGCAGGCCGACACCAACAACACCGCATCCGGCGCCTCGCGCAGATGCGCCAGATACGCCTGCTTGCGGGTGCGCCAGTCGCGGCGCCTGGCCGGCACGTCTTCCTGCGCCGCCTTGTGCTCGGCGCTGGCGTCGGTGCAGCCCATCACGATCGCCGCCACCGCATCGCCGAACTGCGCGCGGATCACCGCCTCATGACCCGCGCCGCAGTCCTCGACCACATCGTGCAGCAACGCCGCGATCGCCTGGTCTTCATTGCCGCCGGCCTCCAGCACCAGCGTCGAGACCCCCAGCACATGGCTGAAATACGGCACCGTGCCGCCCTTGCGGAATTGGCCGGCGTGGGCGATGCGCGCGTAGTCCACGGCACGCGCATAGAGTTCGGTGAGAGCGGTCATGCGGTCTTCCTGACGAGGGCAGACCCGCATTATTGCGGAATCCGCACGCCGTAGCGGCGCGAACGGTTCAGCCCGACGGCGGCCGTACCCGGAACACCACGCTCATTCGCGGCGCCACCGGCCTGGCGGTCTTGGGGATGCCGTGTTCGTGGGTGAGCTGCGACGCATGACTCATCGCCAGCAGGCTGCCCGGCGCCAGCTCCACGCCGATGGTCCTGCGCTCGCCGGCGGTGGCGCGAAGGTTCATGCGCCGCGGCGCGCCCAGCGACACCAGCGCGATCGGGTGCGGCGCCAGCAGCGTATGCAGCTTGTCGTGATGCATCGCCACGCTGTCGCGGCCGTCGCGGTACAGGTTCAGGCCCACATCGGTGTACGGCGCCGGCAGCCGCGCCTGCACCGCCGCATGCAGCGCGCGCAACGGCAGCGCTTCGGGCAGCTCGTGCAGCCCGTACGCCGCCACCAGCCGCGGCACATCCACCACCCGGTCGTACATCGGCCGGCGCAGCTGTTGCCACTGCGCGCCGTCGCGCAAGGCGGCGAACCACGCCTGCGCCTGCTCCGGATCGAGCAGTTGCGGCCAATAGCGGATACCGCCCTCGGCATCGGGCACCAGGCAATGCGGCGCGTCGTCGGGCTGGGCGAACAGGTCCATGGGCACAAGATGGGGGCGCGGCGAAGGAGGCACCATTCCAGCATCTGAACGGATCAGCGGCTGCGACGCGGCCAAATGTCGCAGCTCGCGATGGGAATTCTTACTTTTCGCCCGCGCTGCGTTAACGTTCCGCTTGGGAGCATGCAAAATGTCCCTACACCACAGCACAGGCGATACGCCCGCATGACAGCAGCGCGCAGGACGACGGAAAGCATGACCACAGCAGCCGCCACGCCCCTCCACAGCGCCCATGGCGCCGATGCCTCCGGCAACAGCGGCGCGCAGGCACCGGCCGCAGCGCTCCGCGCACGCGGCGCATCGACCAACCGCAGCGAGGTGTTCCAGTCGCCCCTGTCCGCAGGCGG
Source organism: Xanthomonas bonasiae (assembly GCF_017163705.1). Lineage (GTDB taxonomy): Bacteria > Pseudomonadota > Gammaproteobacteria > Xanthomonadales > Xanthomonadaceae > Xanthomonas_A > Xanthomonas_A bonasiae. The sequence goes on along the minus strand of NZ_JAFIWB010000013.1, from coordinate 117,439 downwards.
CGCCGATGGCGACCTGCGCCGACGCGCGGAACGTGTGCAGTTGGCGACCAGGGTGGCCGCAGTCGGCACGATTGCCGCAGTCGCGGCGGTCGCCGCATTGATCGCCTGGCGGCGCGCGCGGCGCTAACCGATTGCGACGACGGCGCGCTGCTGCCTCCCTGCAGCAGCATGCAGGAGCGCCCGAACGCGCCCCCTCCACGCTCCCAGCATGGTGCTCGGATGCCCTGCCTGCTCGGGCGCACAAAGGGCACCGGCCATTCAAATCGCGTCTGGCCATCCCGAGCCGCCATCACGCAATCTCCGCAAAGCGGCCGCCGCCGCAGCACACTCATGCATGACCTCTAGCGCGCCATCGACACCGTGAATTGCGTGGCGGCGCCCACGCCATCGCGCGGCAGCGGCATGATCCGCACCAGGCTGTAGCGGCACACGTCCAGATCCTGATAGACCAGGGTGCGGCCATCGTCGAACGCGAAACGCAGGTCGTAGCGGCAGCCGGCACCGTGGACGCCGACGGTGGCCGAGTCGCCACCGCCGCGCAGCGGATCCAACGCCACATCCCGAAACGTGCTGCTGCCGGGGTCGGCGACTGCCAGCGCGGTCACGCTGTCGTGGGCGCGGTTGACCAGCATGACGTAGTGCGTGCGGCTCGCGTCCTGCGCATGGGCGGTGGCGGCTGCGGTGAGCAACGCGATGGCAAGGCAGGCGGTAGACAATGGAGGCATGGCGGGAATCTCCGGCAGGAAGGGATACCGCCCGGCGCGTATCGCGCAGCGGCAGCGGTGCGCATATCTGGCGCGCCTGCCCTGCCCCGCGCCCAGCGATCCGGGACGAATCGTCGTACCGGCGTGACCAATCGTCGCCATCGATCGCCGCGCTTCTCAGCGCGCACCACCGCGCTTAGCATCGGCGCATCCCGTTCGAGCATCGCCAGATGAAGATCCGCCTGGGTTCCACGGAAATCAGCCTGACCCGATACCTGACCCTGTGGACGGCCGTCGTCGTGGCGTTCACCGTGCAGGGCTATCTCTACGACGCCGTCAACAACGGCCACAGCTGGCAGCTCGGCGACTACCTGCGCTGGTCGATGATCCAGTGGTACACCTGGGCCGCGCTGGCACCGCTGGTGTTCCGCCTGGGCGAGCGCTACCCGATCCCCACGCCGCTGCAGCTGCGTTCGCTGGGACGGCAGCTGCTGGCCAGCATCGGCGTCACCGCGCTAGCGATGTTCATCGGCGCAGTCGTCTCGCCGGGCGCATTCTTCGACCAGCTCGGGCAGTTCATCGGCAAGCACTTCGCGATCGGCCTGCTGACCTACTGGGGCCTGCTGGCGATCCAGCAGGCGCTGCACTACCGCAGCGAGAGCGACCGCCGCGAACTGGAAGCCGGCCGCCTGGCCACCGAACTGGCGCAATCGCGGCTGCAGGCGCTGAAGACCCAACTGCAGCCGCACTTCCTGTTCAACACCCTGCATGCCATCGTGACCCTGCTCGACGACGACGTCGCCTCGGCCGAGGACATGCTGCTGCGCCTGAGCGAACTGCTGCGCGCGCTGCTGGAGGAATTCGACGGCCAGGAAATCACCTTGCGCCACGAACTCACCCTGCTCGACCTGTACCTGGGCATCCAACGCAAGCGCTTCGGCGACCGCCTGACTACGCGCCTGTACATCGATCCGGCCACCCTGGACTGCGCGGTGCCGAGCCTGCTGCTGCAACCGATCGTGGAGAACGCCATCCAGCACGGCATCGGCCGCCATGCCGGCGCCGACTGCGTGGAGATCGAGAGCCGGCGCGAAGATGGCCAGCTGCGCATCGAAGTGCGCAACCGCAACAGCACGCTGGGCGACGGCAGCGGCAACGCAGGCCACGGCATCGGCCTGTCCAACACGCGGCTGCGGCTGCAGGAACTGTATGGCGACGCCGCCGAGATCCGCCTGGACATGATCTGGCCGCAAGGCGTGGCGTGCCGCATCCGCATGCCGTTCCGCGAACTGGAAGACGCCGAAGGCGCGCCGGAGCACGTGCCCGCATGAGCATCGCCGCACTGGTCATCGACGACGAACCGATCGCCCGCCACGCCATCGTGCGCCTGCTGCGCGAACACGCCGACATCGCCCTGCTCGGCGAATGCGGCGACGGCGCCGCCGCGGTGGCGGCGATCCGCGAACACTCGCCGGACCTGGTGTTCCTGGACATCCAGATGCCGGAAATGACCGGCATGGACGTGGTCGCGCAGATCGGCGCCGAGCGCATGCCCGCCACCGTGTTCGTCACCGCCTACGAGCAGTACGCCGTGCGCGCCTTCGAAGCCAATGCGCTGGACTACCTGGTCAAGCCCTTCAGCCGCGAGCGCTTCGCCGCCACCCTGCAACGCGCCAAGGCGCGACTGGGCGGCGCCGGCAACAACCCCGCCCACCTGCTGCAGGCGCTGGACGCACTGCGCCAGCGCGACGCCTACCTGCAGCGCATCGCCGTGCGCGTGGACGAACACGTGGTATTCGTCGCCGTGGACGACATCGTCTGGATCAAGGCCAACCGCAACACCGTGCAACTCCACGTGGCCGGCGCCGTGCACGAACTGCGCGAGACTATGGCCGCCCTCGGCGCGCGCCTGGACCCGCGCCACTTCGCCCGCGTGCACCGCTCGGCGATCATCAACGTGCGCCGGGTCAAGGCCATCCACCCCTGGTTCAACGGCCACCACGTGGTGACCATGGACAACGGCCAGCAGCTGCGCATGAGCCGGTACCAGCATGAGGTGTTTCTGCGGTTGGTGACCAACGGCAGTGGGGAATGAGCGAGCGCGGTAGGCGATAGAAGCCTGCGCCAGCGGTGCAAACCGGCTGGATCGACACGCGCGGTCCACCCAATTACATTGGGCGTCTCGCTTCGCGCCGCGCCACCGCAGTGCCACGCGCAGGACATCCTAGGAGAAGCACATGAAGCCGTGGCGCGCCGTCGTGCAGATCGCAGGCCTCTTGTTTGCCGCAGGCGCATGCAACGTGGCCGACGCCGCACCCAAGACCCCGATGGCCTCCGACGTCCTGACCATCCACGCCGACCTGCCGACCCAGCGCCTGTTCGACTGCGCCGAGACCAGCATCGCCCAATTGTCCGAGACCAGCAGTTCCTGGCCCAAGGTCACGCGCAAGGACGCCGCCAACGGCGTGCTGGAATCGGGCAACTTCGAAGACGCCAACCGCAGCGGCTTCCGCATGCGCATCGAGCGCGCGCAAGGCGCCGGCCAGGCCAGGATCGCCCTCAAGGGCGCCGGCGCCTACTTCGCCGACCTGGGCGTGGCTCAGGCGATGCAGGACCTCAAGACCGCGCTGGGCAGCTGCATCGCCGCTCCACCGCGCTAGTCTCGATCAGACGGAAAGAAGAGCCCCATGCGCGACCATTCGATCGAAGCACGCTTGCTCTGCATTGCCGGCATCGCCGGCCACGCCTACTGGGTGCTGCGCGACGAGCGCGGCAACGCCCTGGCCGAACTGCACGGCCTGGCCACCGACCGGCACACCGGCACGCCGATCCCGATTGGCACCGACGCACGCAGACACGCGCTGCGCGCCTGGCACTACCCGCACGACGCCGATTACGCAAAAGCCATCGGCGCCCAGCCCGACCGCACCAGCTACCTGCGCGACGGCCAGCCGGCACGCACCGCCGCCAGCGGCGACAAGCACGAAATCCTGGCGCGCTGGCACGCGGCGCTACGCGCCATGACCGAACTCAACGCCCAGGACCTGGACTACCCCAACTACGGCTTCAAGCTGCTCGGCGCCACCATCAACAGCAACTCCGCCTTTCGCACTTTTGGCGAACTGATGGGTGTGCCGGTACCAAGTTTCTCCCGCAGGCTGCAACCGGGCATCGGAAATTGCATGTTGCCGCGCGAGCGTATCGAGGCGCTGTGTTATCGCGAGCGGGCGGCGCAGGATCGGCAGCGGGTCGAAGTGACCACATGCGACCTTCCTGTCAGAACCAAACGTCTGCTCGCAGACGGGCAATCGATCACTTGACGGATGGAGCGGCGGCCGGGGCGGCTGTCTTTTTGACCACCTCGACCCTGCTCCAACTCAGCACCTGACTGGCAGGAATCAAGAAGCGCGGCTTGTGCTCATCGCTGAGCCCACCAGGCGGCGCCACATAGAAATCCGACCCCAACCGGGTCAGCACATCGACCGACGGCAGTACATACACGTTCGACGCAGGTTGCGCTCGCTCGCAGCGCGCTTCCGGCCAGGCGGCTTTGACGATCTGGCAGCCCTGCTCCGTCAATTGCAACTGCACGCTCGGCAGCATGCCGATGCCGAGCTTGCGCACGGTGACGTCTACTGTGCCAAGCAGCGCGCCGCTGTATGCCAAAACCATCAGTACCGCTGCACCTAGAACGCGAAAGCGTTTGGAAAAGTGCACACGATGCGTTGCATACACCAGCCAATGCAAAAACACGACGATGAATACTACAACTGCAAGATAGAACCAGTCTGATCCTTTAGTCGGAGGTGCCACATAACCCACGGCAAATGCAGCGAGCGGCCAGAATGCCAAGTACACCAGCAGCATCAACGAAAGGGTGCCGCGAGGCCTACGCAGTACCGGCCAGTACCGCCGCACTCGATCCACGTCCCAGACCACAGTCAATAGCGCCAGAGCAAGCGCACCAAGGCCAAAACCGAAAACAACTCCATATGCCGCGAACCGAACGAATCCCCAGTGCTCGCAAAGCAGCAAAAAAGCGTAGTACATAGCGCTAAGCAGGGCTGCTCCCGCGAACAGCCATAGGCTACCGAAGACACGCTCCCTCCGCCGACCCAATGCAAGCTGTGCGCGGCGGTAGTAAGACTTCAGCCCCTTACGCGGTGCATCGTCCTGTTTCGGCCGCAGTGGGACAACCAGCAGATGCTGATCGACCAGCAACCCTATCACCCACGCCGGCAACGCAAGCACCGCCAGGAAACCTAGCAGCGCGATCGCGCCGAACAGCGCCACGGCGCTCAACACCACGCCAAGATCGCCGAGCGACAGCGACGGCACGTAGCCGATGCGCAGGAAGTGCGCCAGCACCATGCCTCCGCCCCAACACGGCACCAGCCATTTCAGGTCCACCCCGAACGTCTGCCGCAACATGCTCCACAGCGGCACGGCCGGTGTGTTGCGCTTTTCCGACCGCTCGCCCACCTCACCGCCGCCAGCGGCGGCCTCCTCGCTCTGCTGCATCGTGGTTCCTTGGCGCTTGGCCGCACTGATTCCTTGCTGGGGCCAAGCATACGCAAGCTCCGCCGCACGGGGGCAGACACTTTCTTGGGACCGCGTGCCAACCGGCCGGATCGGCACGCCACACGCAGCAGCTAGGCCAAACGCACTATTGCGCCGCGTTCCTCAAAGCCTCTGCTTGATCACCTCATCAAGGACGCCGCGCACCGCATGCGCCGCGTCATAGATCGCTTCGCCAAGCGCAGGCAAGGTCCGGTGATCAAAATTGGCAGCACTGCCCGCGGCGATCACATCGCCATAGCGATCGTCCGCATCAGGTGATCGAGTGCGTCCACCTGCTCCAGGGTCAGGCCGAAGGCAAAGGATGGAGTGGCCATCTCACTCCCTCCCCCGTGTCGAAGCGGCCATGGGGTCACCGCCAAGATCCTGGCCCGAGAGCGGAAACTGACGCTGCGCCGGCCACGAAACCTCGCGCAGCACCATGTCCAGCTGCTCCGCGAGCAGTTCCATGCACACCGCCAGCTCGCCCGCACGCACCTTCGGGGCGGCCTCGCGCTCTTCGGCCACGCTGCGCGGCTCTGCTAGTCTTGCGAGGAACTTGATGAACTCGCTCAGCCGCACCAGCCGGAACTGGCTGTCTTCGGGCAGAAAATAGCCCGCCATTTCAAGATCGTCCGTTCTGTACTCCGACATCGTCGCCTCTCCTTCCATGAAGTGGCCGTCCGCCGCAATGGCGGACGGGAAGTCGGGAGGCTAGAAACCGCACACAGCCGGCGGGCTTATTCCCCTTGCGGGTCTTGTATTCACCGCCCTCCCGACACAGACGTTGCGTCGGTTGCACCTGCGGAAAGCATGCAGGCACAAAAAACCCACCAGTTTGTCGGAGGTGGGTACCGCTGTGTGCGGAGTTTCTAGGCTCCGTTTAGTAATTTTGCTACCACCAGTGCGACGCGTCAAGAGGTTGGGTCGAGCTCGATTCTCACAGGAAGTCAGCGCAAGTCAGCCTTGCCTCGCCGCTGATCCAAGCGGCAGCGATATGCCGCAAGGCAGCACATCTTGGCTCGGTGCTTCAGTACGCGGGGCATCAAGCCTGCAAATGGGAAGACCAAGAACCTAGGACCGAAACGGAAGACGCGCAGGCCATAGCGCATCAGTGAACACCCATGCCTCCGGATCTAGTTCTACAGGCATCCGCCCACCCCATCCAGCCCATACAATCCCCTTTACCAAAGACTTGGCCAATCGGGGGAACGGCATGACGCCAGAAATCAAGGCAAGGCAGCTCATCGACGGCAAGCTGGAAGCGGCGGGCTGGATGGTTCAGGACGCCAAGCAGGTCAACCTTGGGGCTGGCAGAGGCGTCGCGGTCCGCGAGTACCCCACCGATAGCGGCCCGGCAGACTACGTCCTGTTTGTTGACCGCGAGTCGGTCGGCGTCATCGAAGCCAAACGTGATGAAGCTGGTGAAAACCTCACCATGCATGAAGCCCAGACCGAGCGCTATGCCAATGCCACCCTGAAATGGCGCAAGAGCAAAGAGCCTCTGCGCTTCCTGTACGAAAGCACCGGCCAGATCATCCACTTCACGGACGGACGCGATCCCCATCCCCGTGCGCGCGAGCTGTTCCACTTCTTCCAGCCCCAGACCCTTGCGGATTGGGCAGCCGAAGCCGACACCCTGCGCCACCGGCTCGCCGAGCGCATGCCGGCCTTGCCCGAGGAAAACCTTCGCGACTGCCAAGTCAGCGCGGTCACGGGGCTGGAGCGCTCCTTGGCTCAGAACAGGCCGCGCGCACTGGTCCACATGGCAACCGGCGCAGGCAAGACCTTCACCGCCATCACCTCGGTCTACCGCCTGCTCAAGTTTGGCGGGGCCAGGCGTATCCTGTTCCTGGTGGACACGCGCAATCTGGGCAAACAGGCACATCAGGAATTCATGGCCTATACGCCGCCCGATGACGGCCGCAAATTCACCGAGCTGTACAACGTCCAGCGCCTGACGAGCAGCCAGATCGACCCCCATGCCCAGGTGTGCATCAGCACCATCCAGCGCATGTATTCCATCCTGTCCGGACAGCCCATCGACGAATCGGCTGAGGACGTCTCGATGGCTGAACTGCCCTCGGCGATCAAACAGCCCAGGCCGGTCGCGTATAACGCCGCCGTCCCCATCGAGACCTTCGACTTCATCGTCATCGACGAATGCCATCGCAGCATTTACAACCTGTGGAAGCAGGTACTGGATTACTACGATGCCTTCCTGATCGGCCTGACGGCCACCCCGGACAAGCGCACCTTCGGGTTTTTCAACGAAAACATCGTGGCCGAGTACAGCTACGAGCAGTCCGTCGTGGACGGCGTCAATGTCGGTTACGACGTCTACGAGATAGACACCAAGATCACCAAGGCCGGCGCCGAGCTCAAAGCCAAACAGTGGGTGGACCACCGCCATCGCGAGACCCGCAAGAAGCGCTGGGCCGAAACCGATGAAGACGTGGCCTACACCGGCAAGGAGCTCGACCGCTCGGTGGTCAACACCAGCCAGATCCGCAAGGTCGTTCAGACAATGAAGTCCGCAGTAGAGACCAGCATCTTCCCCAACCGCAAGGAAGTCCCCAAGACGCTGATCTTCGCCAAGACCGACAGCCACGCCGACGACATCATCAAGGCTGTCCGGGAGGTCTACGGCCAGGGCAACGCCTTCTGCAAGAAGGTGACCTACAAAGCCGATGAAGATCCCGATACTGTCCTGTCCAATTTCCGCAATGACTACCACCCGCGCATCGCCGTCACCGTGGACATGATCGCCACCGGTACCGATGTGAAGCCATTGGAAGTCTTATTGTTCATGCGCGATGTCCGCAGCAAGGGCTACTACGAGCAGATGAAGGGGCGCGGTGTGCGCAGCCTGGACATGGAATCGCTCAAGAAAGTCAGCAACAGCGTGGACAGCGCCAAGACCCGCTTCGTCCTGATCGACGCGGTGGGCGTGGAGAAGTCGCTGAAGACGGAAACCCGCCCGCTGGAGAAGAAGCCCGGCGTCAGCCTGGACCAGCTGCTCAAGAGCATCGCCGTTGGCGGCCAGGACGAGGACACCGTGCTTAGCCTTGGCAATCGGCTCATACGCCTGAACAAGCAGTTGGATGACAAGGCGCTGGCCCGCATCAAGCAGACCGCCAAGGGTGCCAGCCTGTCCGAACTGGCCCGTGGCCTGGTGAGCGCGGCAAACCCGGACCTGGTCCTGGCCGACGCGCTGGGTGCGGCACAGGCAGCGGGCATCACCCGCAGCGAAGAGACGATCACTCCCGAAGAACTGGACGCCGCTCGCACCAAACGCATCGCCGTCGCCTGTCGCCCCTTCGACGATCCAGCGCTGCGCGATGAGATTGAGTCGGCACGCCGTGAGCGCGAACAGCTGATCGACCATATCAACCTGGATGAGATCACCTTTAGCGGCTACAGCAAACAGGCCGAAGCCCAGGCAAAGACGACCGTCCAGGCCTTCCAGGACTACCTGCAACAGCACAAGGATGAGATCGCCGCGCTGGGCTTCTTCTACGCCCAGCCCTACCAGCGCCGGCCACTCACTTTCGCCATGATCGAGGAACTGCACGAAGCCCTGGAGCGCCCGCCGCTGATGCTGACCACCGATCGGTTGTGGTCGGCTTATGCCCGCGTGCAGGCCAGCAAGGTCACGGGCGCCAATACGCCCCGCCAGCTTACGGATCTTGTTTCGCTTGTGCGCTTTGCGCTCGGCCTGGATGATGAACTGAGCCCGTACGCCAACAGCGTTGACAAGCGCTTCCAAGCATGGATTTTCCGGCACAATGCGCGCCGCACCACGTCCTTCACGGCAGAGCAGACCGAATGGCTGCGCTTGATCAAGGACCATATCGCGTCCAGCTGTGCGATCAGCCGCGAAGCTTTCGACTACGCACAGCTGGCTGGCAAGGGTGGTCTGCAGAAGGCGTGGAATGTGTTTGGTGAGCAGCTCGATGGGCTGCTTGATGAAATGAATGAGGAGTTGGTGGCTTGAACGGTGCTGTTGTTCCGGAAGGGTGGTCGGTCGCGACCATCATGGATATTGCATCTTCTTCTGGAGGAGGAACGCCCTCAAAAGCTGATCCTTCTTATTGGACTGAAGGAACCGTACCTTGGGTATCGCCTAAGGACATGAAACTTTTTCTTATTTCAGGCAGTGAGGACAACGTCACAACCAAAGCACTAGAACACCTGACGCTCATTCCGAAAGATAGTGTCTTGTTGGTCGTGCGCTCCGGGATTCTTTCGCGAACCCTCCCAGTCGCCATCAATCAAGTTCCCGTAACCATTAACCAAGATATGCGAGCATTTTTACCTGCAAGAGGAATCAATGCGCGCTATCTAGCATTGCAACTTATTTACCGTGAACGGGAGATTCTTGATCATTGCTCCAAGGACGGAACCACAGTAGCCAGCATCGAAGGGCCTTCGCTTGCTGCTTTACCCCTAATTTTAGCGCCTTCGGTGGAGCAGGATCGGATCATCGAAAAGCTCGAAGAGCTGCTATCCGACCTCGATGCGGGCGTGGCTGAGTTGAAGGCAGCGCAGCGCAAGCTAGTACGGTATCGCCAATCGCTGCTGAAGGCTGCCGTGGAAGGCACCCTCACCGCTGACTGGCGTGCTGCGCGCGCGCAAAGTGGCGAACCGCAGAAGACAGGCGCGGAGCTACTGCAACGCATCCTCACCGAACGCCGCGCCCGCTGGGAAACCAGACAGCTCGCCAAGTTCGCCGAACAAGGAAAGATGCCGTCGAAGGACTGGAAAGGAAAGTATCCCGAACCTGTCGTGCCTAACATCAGTGACTTGCCCGCGCTACCCGAAGAATGGACATGGGCAACCGTCGATCAGATCGCTCAAGTTGGCACTGGCGTTACGCCGCTGCGCTCCAATCCCCAATATTTCGACGGCGGCACAGTGCCTTGGATAACGAGCGGAGCGCTAAACGATGAAATCATTTCTGAGGCGCTGGAATATGTAACTCCGCTAGCGATGAAAGAGTGCCGCTTGGAACTGTATCCAGCAAAATCACTACTTATTGCTATGTATGGCGAAGGTAAAACACGCGGCAAGTGCTCGGAACTATCCTTCCCGGCCACCATTAATCAGGCAATAGCCTCATTGGTTCTGGAAGGCTGCTCGGAAGCTATTCGTACCCACGTTAAAACCTTCTTGCTTGATGCTTACGAAGCAATGCGAAAAAAAGCATCTGGCGGAGTTCAGCCAAATCTGAATTTACAGATCATCAAGTCGCTAACGCTGCCTCTTCCTCCGTTAGAGGAGCAAACCGAAATCCGCGATCGGCTCGTTGAGCAGCTTATTAGGTACGATGCGCTTCAAAAGATGCTTGAGCACGGAATAAGGCAATCTGCCGCCCAACGAAAAAATATCCTCAAAGCCGCATTCACCGGCCAGCTCGTCCCCCAGGACCCGAACGATGAACCCGCCAGCGTGCTACTAGAACGCATCCGCGCCGAGCGTGTCGCAACCGGTGCGAAGCGCGTAACTAAGAATGCGCGAAAGACCAAGGAGCGCACATGAGTGACAGCCAGGGCGAACTGATCCTGTATCGCACAGAGGACGGCCAGGCTGATATCCAGCTACGGGCAGTAGACGGCACCGTGTGGCTGAATCAGGCCCAGATTGCCGAGCTGTTCGACACCACCAAGCAGAACGTCAGCCTGCATATCCGCAACGTGCTAGACGAGGGGGAGTTGACCGCCGAGGCAACTGTCAAGGAATCCTTGACAGTTCAAATCGAGGGCAAGCGACAGGTCAGCCGGGCGGTTCAGACCTACCGCCTGGAGATGATCCTGGCAGTGGGCTATCGGGTACGCTCTCCGCGCGGCGCCCAGTTCCGACGCTGGGCCAGCACGGTGCTGGCCGAGTACCTCGTCAAGGGTTTCGCTATGAACGACGCCCGTTTGAAGGACGCCGAACGGGTCGATTACTTCGAGGAACTGTTGGCGCGAATCCGCGATATCCGCAGCTCGGAGAAGCGCTTCTACCAGAAGCTGCGCGACCTATTCAAGGAAAGCAGCAGCGATTACGACGGCACGGCGCAGATGGCCAAGACCTTCTTTGCCACCATCCAGAACAAGCTGGTCTTTGCCATCACCGGCAAGACGGCCGCCGACCTGATCGTGAGCCGCGCCAATGCCGAGGCGGAGAACATGGGCCTGACCAATTGGCCGACTCCGCGCATCCGCAAAGCCGACGCCATGGTGTCCAAGAACTACCTGCACGCCGACGAGCTGGATCAGCTCAACCGACTGGTGACGCGGTTCCTGGACTTTGCCGAGGACCGTGCGCTACGCCGCATGGAAACCCGCATGGCGGACTGGATTGCACAGACTGATCGTTTCTTGGCATTCGACGAGCGCGCGATCCTGAGTAATGCGGGCCAGATCTCCCACGACCAGATGGAATCGGTCATCGGCGAACGATTCTCCGCTTTCGATAGCCGCCGGCGCGATGCAGAGCGGCTTGCCGCCGAGCAGGAGGCCGCCGCCGACTTGGCACAACTTGAATCCGAAGCAGCCAAGCTGCTTCCAGGCAAAAAAAATAAAGGCAAGGCGAAGTGATGAACAGCAATACCCTGGTCCAGAAGCTCTGGAATTTCTGTCACACGCTGCGCGATGACGGCGTTGGCTATGGCGATTACCTGGAACAGCTGACTTATCTGCTATTCCTGAAACTCGCCCACGAATACTCGCTTCCGCCCCACAGCCGGGGCACTCACATCCCGCGTAGCTGCAACTGGAACAGCCTGAGGAAACTGACCGGTGAGCCGCTGGAGGCGCACTACATCAAGGTGCTGCACAAGCTAGGCGATGAACCCGGGATGCTGGGCGCCATTTTCTTCAAGGCCCAGAACAAAATCCAGGACCCAGCCAAGCTGGCGCGCTTGGTACAGATGATCGATGCGCAGGAGTGGCTGAGCCTGGACATCGACGTCAAGGGCGAGCTGTACGAAGGCTTGCTGCAGAAGAACGCCGAAGACACCAAGAGCGGCGCCGGCCAGTACTTCACGCCGCGCCCGCTGATCCAGGCGATGGTGGAGTGCGTGCAGCCCGAGCCCAAGAAGACCGTTGCGGATCCGGCCTGTGGAACGGGCGGCTTCTTCCTTGGTGTCCACGAGTGGCTGACACGTCCGGGCAGCCGCCTGAACCCATCACAAGCGAAATTCCTGAGACACGAGACCTTCCATGGCAACGAGATCGTGCCCAGCACACGTCGCATGTGCCTGATGAATCTGTTCCTGCACAACATCGGCGAGTTGGAAGGGACTCCCTCTGTTGAGCGCTCCGATGCATTGGTGAGCGAGCCTTCGCAGCTATTCGATTATGTTTTGGCTAATCCGCCATTCGGCAAAAAGAGCAGCATGACGATCACCAACGAAGATGGTGAGGAAGATCGTGATGCTTTGACGTACGAGCGGCAGGACTTCTGGCAGACCACGTCCAACAAACAGCTGAATTTCCTGCAGCACATTGTTTCGATGCTCAAGGCGACGGGGCAAGCAGCGGTGGTGCTGCCGGACAACGTCCTGTTCGAAGGCGGGGCCGGCGAGAAGATCCGCCGGAAGCTGCTGCAGAGCTGCGACGTGCACACCTTGCTGCGCCTACCAACCGGAATTTTCTATGCGCAGGGCGTCAAGGCGAACGTACTGTTCTTCGACAACAAGCGCAAGGACGGTAAGGTTCATACCAAGGGCGTATGGATCTATGACCTGCGCACCAACAAGCATTTCACCTTGAAGACGCGCCAACTCAAACGCGAGGACCTTCAAGATTTCGTCGACTGCTACAACCCTGCCAACCGGCATGCGCGCAAGGAATCAGAGCGATTCAAGTACTTCGACTATGAAACGCTGACCAAGCGCGACAAGGCCAGCCTGGACATTTTCTGGTTGAAAGACGACAGCTTAGACAACCTTGATGATCTGCCACCACCGGATGTGCTGGCACTTGAGATCATTGACCACCTGGAAGCGGCACTACTGTCTTTCCGTGAAGTCAGTGCGGCACTCCCTCGATCAAGCTCCGAGTAGTTATCGACAGCTGGTATAAAAAAGCTCCGTTTTCGCGGAGCCTTTTGCGTTGTTGCTGTTATCTGGAACTCAGCCCTTAGGCGCCATCAACCAAGACTCAATCCAAGGCAAGCATTCGACGCACAGTTTGACGCAGGTCTGGATGCAAACAAGTCGCCTGGCAGAGCCAGCCACTCACTCGTCCCCAGCAAGGAACCAAACCGGCTTAAGCGGCATGCGGGTACGGGCGACGTCGTCGAGCTGTGCGTAGTGCGCGGTCCACAACCCCAGCAGCTTGCGCGCATCGATCAGGTTGATGCGGCGATGCGACTGCCGCGCCTCGTAGTCCGCATCCTTGGTGAAGCCGGACAGGGCCACGAACAGGCCCACGTCGCCCTCGCCTAGCACGGCCATGAAGCTGCGCAGGTCCCTCACGTCGATGCGCGGGGAGTTGGCGTTGCGCTTGACCTGCACCTTGATGCGCGGTGGGCGGGTGCCGAGCGGGTCGTTGTAAGCGATGATGTCGGTGCCGCCGTCCTTGCCGGGCGGGGCGATCCAGGCCACGTGATAGCCCATCGCCTTCAGCAGCGAGCCGACCAGTTCCTGGAAATCGTAGGGCGGCATCGCTGCCAGATAGGCCTCGATCTCGCTCCACGCCATCTCCTCGGCTTCTTCCAGGGTGATGGTGGCCGAGCCCTCGCCGATCTCTTCCTCGCCCTCTTCGCCTTCAAGGGGGTCGGGCTGGGCGCTCTTCCACTTCTTGTAGAGCTGGCCGACCGCGCGATTGAACTGCTCCGGCTCAGGATAGGCCTGCAGGGCGGCTTCGCCCTCGGGCGTCAGCGTCCAGATGCCCTTGTCCTTGACCAGCCAACCGGCCTTCACCGGCGCCACGGTGCTGAACCGCACGATCTTCTCGAAGCGGCGGCCACCGGTCTCGTAGTTCCCTTCCTCGTACTCGGTCAACGTGGCCTGCTTCGCCAATATCTCCAGCGCTTCGCTGGCCCGCATTCCCTCCGGCTGCGCCTTCAGGATCTGGAACAGCATGCGAATCAGCTCGCCCTTGCGGCGCTTGGTGATGTTGGCCATCGGCTTTTCCATGTCTCCGGTGTCTGGGGTGCGGGACGCATGCTCAATGATAGCCGCCTTCACGCTGGGGCTTACCGCCAGACTCCCGGGTTTAGCCCTTACGCGCCAAGTCCAACCGGGACTGCAGCGCCGCCAACACATCCTTTGCCTCGACATAGACGCCCGATCGGCGGGCCTTGGCGCGGGACGCCAAGCCACGCGCGACGAACGCTTCCTGCCCCTGACGCGGCGACATCTCGCCAAGCACGGACTGCTCGGCGAAGCCGGAGACAGCTTCGCCTTCATGCGACACCGACTCAGGCACTCCGCAAACCGCGGGATCGTGCCTGCGCCGTGGCTGGGAAGGCGACGTCATCGTGCTCGCCAGCATCGGCAGACAGCGCTACGCACTTCGATCCCACCGAAACCAGCCCCCTGGCGCATCAACCCATCCCGCGTTGCTTGGCTCCCTGCTCTTGCGCCAGCGCTTGGTCCTGCGCCTGGCTCTGTGCCAGCGAGCGCGCATCGAGCGCTTGCAGTTGGGCCAATGACTGTTCCACTGGCGTATTGACCGCCACCTCGGTCGGCATGTCGGCACGCAGATGCGCCGGGTTGCTCGGCTCGCCCTGCACGACGAACACGGTTGCCCCCGCCGCGGCACGCGGCGTCTGCTCGCTCAGCAGCACATGGTCGATGCGCTCCAACCCGTACTCCTTTGCCAGGTGCGCGAGGCTGGCGCTCATGCGCTCGCTGTGTTCGTCGCTGGCCCTGCCCAAGCGCGCATCCAATTGCCCGACCAGGGTGCTTGCCTGGGCGTGCAACGGGTGCGGCGCTGCCTGCTGTGCCGGCTCGATCTCCGCCCGGGGCTGCCCGCCGTGCGGCGGCGCTGCGGGCCGGCCCTCGGGGCGATGGTGTTCCGGCGGCCCTCTCCCGTCCTGCTGGGCCGGTCCTGGCCTGGCGCCTTCCTGCTGGTGTCCATGGTCGCGCTGCTGCTCCCTCACCGGACCTGGCGTCGTGCTGGTCAGCACATATTGCCACCGCGTCTGCGCAGGATTGCCCTGAACGGCTTGCATGAACGTGTCGTAGTCGTCCGCATGTATCGTCTGGCAACCAGCCGAATCGGTGCTGCCGCGCGATCCGCGGTGGATCTTGAACGTGTCGTTGAGGTCTTGCACGCCGTTGACGTCGGCCCGATCGAACCAGCCATCGGCGTTGCTGTCGCGCTGCACCATGCCACGCCCTGCCGCGATGGCGGCTTGGCTCGGCCTAAGCGCGTCTTCCAGTGCCCCGCCCGCTATGGGATTGGGATGTTGCGCCATCTGCATCTCGACCGTGCCGTCACGCAGGCGTCCCAGGTCGCGAATGCCGTCTGCGTTTACATCGTCGCCCTCGATCTTCCTGGGCCGCGCAATGTCCTCGAAACCCGGGGATGGATCCAACCTGCGGGTTTCTCGCCCACCGTCGGCAAACGGACGGTTGCCGGTACTGCCGGCGTGGTGATCGTACTGTGCGGTGGGCTCGGTGTTGGCCCGATCGGATTCGACCACGTGCGGCGTGCCGTTGGCATCTTTCCACAATACGACCAGACGGTCGTTGTAGATTCCGCCGCCACCACGCGACTCATCACGTGGCGTGGCTGGATTGTCTGCGCGCCGCTGCGCGGGATGAGCGGCATCCTGCATGGTGTCGAACGTCGAGTTTTCTTGCCGCAGGCCCAGGATGACTCTCTGCCCCGGCGTCGCCAGCGCCTGATCGGCTGCTGCATTTCCACGCGTCTGCGCGATGCTGGCATAGACGTCGTACTTTTGACCGTCGGAGAGCGTCGCAATCTCGGCATGCGCGGGGAAACGCGGCTCGCTCGTTCTGGCATTTTGCAGGCGCTGCAACACCTCTCCCGCATTGGGGCTAGGAGGCGCTGCACTATAGCCCGCAAGACTGCGCTCGGCACTGGTGCCGACATAGCGATCCAGGCTTTCCTGCACCACCTCCGGCTGCCCTTGCCGCTGCCGCTCCAGCAGTGCCAGCGCCTCAGCGGGACGATTGGCGTTGAACAGCGCAGCGACTTCGTCTGCGCGCTCCCTGATATTGAATTCTACTACCCGAGCCATCATTGCTCTCCATGCATCGACTAAGGGGTAACGAACCGATCGCCCATCTTGTCCAGTGAGCCGGAACATTCCGGCTCACCTTCAGGGACCGGACGACACGGCCAGTGCAAGCGGTCGACCTTGTCGGTCAACTCGAACCGTCGGCCTTTCCACACCAGGAAGCCGAAATGCACATAGGCCCAATCGTTGTAGTAACGGGGATCGTCGGCCAGCGGCGCATCAGGATCCAATTCGATCACCCAGCGCAGGACGGGAACCGCCCACAGGCGCGACGTATCTAGCAGCGGAACCGGTTCCGCATAGGGGTCGTAGCGGCGGATCTCTGCCTCGCTCAAGGTGGGCGCGGCAGGAAGAACCTGGTCGCTGACGTCAGCCAGCTTGCCATTTGCAGCGAAGCGGAATGCGCGCACTCCAGTGCCGCCCTGGCACTCCAGCGCATGCGCCGTGCACGCCACGCCCTGCACCAGATAGACGGTATCGCGCGGATCGGGCGCCTCGAACGAACGCACCCAGAACGTTTCGGTGGCCAACATGAAATCCGGACGTTTGCCCAAACCGGGCGAAGCAACATATGCCGCGTCGTCCAACGCCTTGAGCCGCTCCTCCTCGCTTTCGGCCAGGTCGGTTGGCGCGAGCGACAGCACGACCTTGGCCAACGGACGCGGCGCCGGCCCGAGGCACTCGTCGGCCGGCAAGAGGACGCTGCGACCAGAAGAGTTGCGTTGCGCCCGCGTCGAACACGTTGCGCCCATGGCCCGCTCCAGAACGAAACGCGTCCACGGCTGCGGCGAGGACGCCGGCACGGCCGGGTAACGGTCCTCGGCTGCAGCAGAGGCCGGCGGAGGCGGCACAGGCGCCGTTGTCGAACGCGCGCTCTCTTGGGTGCAGCCCATGGTGACCAGCAACAGCGTCCCTGCAAAAAATCCACTGGAGCCAACGCGACGCATGTACTTCCTCCGTGTGTACGCAGCACCGAAGCAAAACGACTGGGCTTGTGGCGAGCAAGACCACTGCCCTGGCACGTGGCCCTGTCACGCTGAACGGCGCGTACCTTGGCGCACTATGGGTCGGGAAAAGACCGCATTGCAAGAGCAGTTGTAGACGAAATGCGCATCGCGCACGGACTAGCGCGGTTTGCCTAGCAGCGCCCCTGCTTGGCCTTGCCCTGTATGGCAAGCAGGCCGGCATCGGCCAGCTTGGCGGGATCCTACTGCACCGCACAGGAGCCCCCGCCCGTGGCGGCGATCGGCTTACGCCCCCGACGCCATTTTGCGGCTGCCGTACAGCACGGCCAGCACGCATTGCTTCGTACGGGAGAGCAAGACACCGGCCAGACCCGATGACGGGCGATAGAGCACATGCGAGGGCTGGGCCTTGTAGTAACGGCGGTGACCTTGTTACCCAGAATGGGTTGGTCATTACCCAATTTGGGTATCAGCGCAGGCTTGCCTGGGCCAGGGAAAGGCTCCCTGGCGGCAGCCAGCCCCACTCAACCAGCAACTGCCCACCCTCACCCCTTCCGCCCCACCAACCACGCCTCGATCTGCGGCACCCGCTGCGCACGCAGCTTCACCCGCGTGCGGATGTCGGCGATGGCCGCGTCCGCATCCCGGCGCGAGGTCGCGGCGAGGTAGCGCTGCGCATACGCCTGGATCTTGTCGACCATCTTCAGGTCGACGGAGCCGGCGCCCAGGCGCGGGTAGTAGCGGGCGCGCGAGGTGGTGTCGATCAGGGTGTCCACCTGGTCGCGGTGGGCCACGGCGAAATCGAAGGCCAGGTCCGGGTGCTCGCCCGCCACCGTCGTGATCATGGAGGCGCTGTTGGTGGCGCCGGGCTCGTCGGTCAGCGCCATGTCCAGGGCGCGTTGCGCGAGGGTGGTGTCCTTGGCGGCGGCCAGCAGCAGGTAGTCCTGGTCGCGGATCATCGAGGACGTCTCCTTCTGCGCCATCCGGTGCAGCGCCTCCCAGGTGGCGGCGTCTGCATTGCGCGCGACGATGCCCAGCACGCTGTAGCGCAGTTCCGGCGACAAGGCGGTCGGGTCGGCCTGGAACGCGGCGAAACGGCGGCGCGCTTCGGCGATCACGGTGGCGTCGCCCATGTCGCCGAGCGTGTCGATCAGGTGCGCACGCAGTTGCTGGACCTGGGCGGAATCGCCTTGGCGGCCGTCCCAACCCAGCGTGGCGAATTCCGGCGCCAGCCGCGACAGCGCGTAGCGGCGCCAGGCCGCCTGCGTCTTGGGATCGCTCTTGAACATGTCGTCGATGCCGGCATAGACCTCGGACACAGTCATCCACAGGTCCGACGCCGCGCCCACCGGCACGGTGTCGGCCAGGCCGAGCAGGTCCGCTTGCGGCTGCAGGCCGACAGTGGCCAGTGCGCTGGTATCCAGCAGCACGCCGAGCTGGTCCACCACCGGCAGCGTGGCGAAGCCGGCGGTCAGCGCCTTGAACTGCGCGGGCGCGTACAGCGTGCGGTAGTAGCCCTTCTGCCCGGCGTTGACCAGCACCGGGGCGGCGCAGCCGGGCAGTTGCAGTTGCGCGCTGCCGTCCACCAGCACGCGCACGTCTTTGTCACCGCTGCGCACCGCCACCGGCACGTGCCAGCGCAACGGTTGTTTGTCGGGGCGGTCGAGGGTGTATTCGCCCTGCTCCAGGCGCACGACGGTGGTGCCGGCGTTGCAACTGGCGGCGACCTTGATCAGCGGCACGCCCGGCTGCAGGGTGAAGTCGTGCGCCACCTGCAGGAACTGCTTGCCCGGCGCGGCGGCGTCGATTTCCTGCCACAGGTCGCCGGTGACGGCGTTGCCGTAGGCGCGCTTGGCGATGTAGCGGCGCACGCCGTCGCGCCATGCGTCGGCGCCGACGTAATCCTCGAGCATGCCGATCACCGCCGAGCCCTTTTCGTAGGTGATGCCGTCGAAGGCCTGGCTGGCCTGTTCGACGGTGGCCACTTTCTGCACCACCGGGTGGGTGGTGGCGTAGGCATCGCTGCCCATGGCGGCGCGGCTGACGTAGGCCGGGCCAGTCTTGTCGATATCCCATTCCGGGTGCAGCTTGGCGGTGGTGCGGCCTTCCAGCCAGGTGGCGAAGCCTTCGTTGAGCCACAGGTCGTCCCACCAGGCCATGGTCACCAGATCGCCGAACCATTGGTGCGCGATCTCGTGCGCGGCGGTGGTGAACACGCGCTGCCGATCGGTCACGTCCGACACCGCCGGGTCCAGCAGCAGGGAATGTTCGAAGGTGAAGATGGCGCCCCAGTTCTCCATGGCGCTGAAGAACTGGCTGCCGCCGGGCGCGGCGATGTTGTCCAGCTTGGGCAGCGGATAGCGCACGCCGAAGTAGTCGTTGTATTCGCGCAGCACGTCGCGGCCGGACTCCAGCGCGAAGCGCGCCTGATCGGCCTTGCCCTGCTGGGCGATCACGCCGATCTCGGTGCCGTTGTCGCCCTTGAGCGCGGTGCGCTCGAACTCGCCCACGCCCAGGAACAGCAGGTAGGTGGACATCTTCGGCGTGGTCTGGAACGCGACGCGCTTTAAGCCATGGCCGAGGTCGGTGGTGGTGGCCACGGGCATGTTGCCGACCACCATCTGCGCGGCCGGTGCGTTCACCGTCAGGTCGAAGGTGGCCTTGAAATCGGGTTCGTCCCAGGACGGCAGGAAGCGGCGCGCGTCGGAGTTCTCGAACTGCGTGTACAGCGCGCGGCGCTGGCCGTGCGCGGTGGCGTAGTCCAGCGCGAACAGGCCGTTGGCCTGGGTGTTGATGACGCCGCTGTAATCGATGGACAGCACGTAGCTGCCCGGCGCCAGCGGCTGGTCGAACACGAAGCTGGCGGTCTGCGCGTCGGCGTCGGTGGCGACCTTGGCCACCAGAGCCGCCTTGGCCTTGCCGCCGGTCAGGGTGCTGCGGCCGAAGCGCAGGTCGGCCGCCTGCAGCACGATGCGGTCGGTGGGCTGCAGCACGTCGAGCGCGATGCGGACCTTGCCGTCGAACGTCATCGTGTCGGCGTGCGGGGTGATCTCCAGCGCGTAATGGCGCGGCCTGGCAGTGCGTGGCAATTGTGTGGTGACCACGGCGGCCGGCGCGGCGGCGACGCTGGGTGCAGGACGTTCCGGCTGGGCGAACGTGCACGGCGAGACGCTGGCCAGGGCCAGGGCGATGGCGGTCGTGAGGATCTGGCGCATGGGGGCTCTTCGAAGGGGCCGGCGCAGGATACAGACGGCACGGCGCGTTCGACGCGGCCGCCTGCAACGCAGACAGCGGGCAATCAGCTCGCGCCTCCAGACCCCACCCTGCCCACAAGAGGGCAGCGGCTAGGTCACGCCAGCTGCCTGAGTTGCGCCTCGCTGGGAAAGTCACGCACGCGAAAGCGCGGCGGATAGAAATCCGGTTCCTGCTCCATCAGTTCGGCGACCACCGCGACGGCCTTGTCCCAGTCCGCGACCACCATGTCCGCGTCGCCCTCGTCCTTCGGCACGACGAAGGCGATGCGATCTGCCTTGGGCAAGGAGGTGTCGACATCGCGGGTCCAGGTCGCCAGCGAGAACTGCCGGCCGCTGCCGTCGTTCTCCTCGAACACGCGGTAGGAGGCGACGAAGATGTCGGTCTGGTTCGCTTCGTGGATCTTTTCCAGCAGTTCCTTCTGCAGGGAATAGGCCGGCGCATCCATCATGCGCTGCAGATCGGCCTGGCGGCGCCGGTGCTCGGGCTGCGGCAGCGCGAACGGCACGATCCGGCGCGCGTCGTCGTAGGCGAAGGCCAGCGAGGAGATGCAGCGGCCGTTCGCGGCCGCGTCCAGGCTCAGTTCCAGCATGCCCGCCATCGCGGTTTCGTCGCGGTCGCCCACTACCAGCAGGCAATCGCGGGTGGGCAGCATGAACACCGGCCGCCCCTTGACCGGGACGCGCTGCAGCACGTCGGGCAGCACCACGCGGCTGGTGTCGTAGGCGTCGTGCCAGGCGCCCTGGAAGATGCCTGGGGCGACCTCGACGAAACGGTCCGGCGTGGCGTCGCGCAGGTTGTCGTGGGCGATGGCCAGGGCTTGCTCGAAGGTGATGCCCCATGCGTCCTTCGGCCCAGCGAGCAGGGTCGAGGTCGAATCGGGGCGGTCGATCGCCAGCAACTCGACGCAGTCCTCGCTCAGTTCGCGCCAGACGGTCGTGAACGGCTTCTCCCAGCCATGCGCGCGGATATGCTCCAGGCGCATTTCCTCGAACATGGCGCGATGGCGCACGACGGGCATCAGCATCGGCCGCGCCTGCTCCAACGTCTCGATCTGGTTGTCTTCGCCGCCCTCCTCCACGAACGCCGCGGCATAGCTGCGCAGCACCTCGGCGCGGCGCTGGCGATCGGCGGTGGTGTAGTCGTGGTAGGCGTTGTGCAGATTGATGATGCGCCCGCGTGGCGCGACAAGGCGGAATTCGTCCGGCCGGTACGTTAGCTCCTCCCGGTAGCCCTGCGCACGCAACGCGCCCTCGAACAACGTGGCGAACGCATCAGGACTGGGTTTGCGATTGAACAGCTTGTCGAACAGGGCTGTGAGCATCAGCGGTCTTCCTTGGTGAAGTGGCGTCATGCTTGTTGCGCGCAGAACGCTAGCACAGCTGCAGCGGCCACCAGGCTTCACCGGCAAGAAAGCCCCGCCGGAGCAGGGCGCGTCTCGGCCGCATTCCTTGTTCCGGAATGTGGAATGCCTCTCCTGCAGCTCGACACACAGACGCAAGAAAGGCCCCTTGCGGGGCCTCTCTGCACCTCAAGTCCCGGCATGCGCCGGGACGCCGGATCAGGCGAACGGATCCTGCAGCACCATCGTGTGGTCGCGGTCCGGGCCGGTGGAGACGATGGAGATCGGACAGCCGGCCAGTTCCTCCAGCGCGCGCAGGTAGGCGCGGGCGGCGGGCGGCAGTTCGTCCCACACGGTGATGCCGTGGGTGTTCTCGGTCCAGCCGGGGAACTCCAGGTACACCGGGGTGCACTCTTCCCAGCCCTGCGCGTCCAGCGGCGCGTATTCGGTGCGCTTGCCGCGGTATTCGTAGGCGATGCAGATCTTCAGCTTCTCCATGCCGTCGAGCACGTCGAGCTTGGTGATGCACAGGCCGGAGATGCCGTTGATGGCGACGGCGCGCTTGAGCGCGACGATGTCCATCCAGCCGCAGCGGCGCGGGCGGCCGGTGGAGGCGCCGTACTCGGCGCCGCGGTCGCGGATGCCCTGGCCGACTTCGTCGTCCAGTTCGGTCGGGAACGGGCCGCCGCCGACGCGGGTGGCGTAGGCCTTGGCGATGCCGAGCACGTAGTCGATCGCATCGGCGCCGACGCCGGTGCCGGCCAGCGCGCCGCCGACGGTGGTGTTGGAGCTGGTGACGTACGGATAGGTGCCGTGGTCGATGTCGAGCAGTGCGCCCTGCGCGCCTTCGAACAGCACCCGCTTGCCCTGCTTGCGCAGCTCGTGAAGGATGCCGGCCACGTCGTACTTCATCGGCTGCACGTACTCGCCGAAGGCCAGGGCCTCGTCGAAGGTCTTCTGGAAATCGACCGCTTCCACGCCCAGGTACTTGGTCAGCACGAAGTTGTGGTAGTCCAGCGCGGTGCGCAGCAGTTCTTCCAGCTGCGGCGGGTAATGCAGGTCGGCGATGCGGATGCCGCGGCGCGCCACCTTGTCTTCGTATGCCGGGCCGATGCCGCGGCCAGTGGTGCCGATGGCCTTGCCGCCGGCGGCCTTCTCGCGGGCCTGATCCAGGGCGATGTGGTACGGCATGATCAGCGGCGCGGCCGGGGAGATCTTCAGGCGCGAACGCACTTCCACGCCCGCCTCCTCCAGCTCGCTGATTTCCTTGATCAGGGCGGCCGGGGAGATCACCACGCCGTTGCCGATCAGGCACAGCGCGTCTTCGCGCAGGATGCCCGACGGGATCAGGTGCAGGACGGTCTTCTTGCCGTTGATGACGAGGGTGTGGCCGGCGTTGTGGCCGCCCTGGAAGCGCACGACGGCCCCGATTTCCTCGGTGAGCAGATCGACGATCTTGCCTTTGCCTTCATCGCCCCACTGGGCGCCGAGCACGACAACTGACTGACCCATGGCTGGGTAACTCCTGGTTTGCTGCGCAGCCATCGGGGCCGCACGGATGTGGTGGCCATGCATGGGTCTTGCCGGCGCCGGTACGGCCGCTCCATCGGGGAGCGTCCAGGCGGCGGCAGGCCCTTACACGGAAAAAGCCGGTCGAGGCGCTCGTGTGGAGCGGGCCCGGCCGGCTTTTGTGCATTATCCGGGTTTTGGGTGGCGGTCACCACCCCTTCCGCGGCCGCGTTCAGCGACGTACCCGGCTGGAGCGAACCGGATGCGGATCAGGCGCGGACCCACAGCAAGGCCAGCAGCCCCACCGCCAGGGCCACGCCGCCGGCGATGCGCAACTGCGCGGCCGGCATGGCCAGCATCTGCTGCACCAGCCGCTTCCAGGCCTCCGGCGCCACCAGCAGGACCAGGCCCTCGAAGATGACGACCAGGCACACCGCGGCGATCAGATCGTGCATGGGGGTCGCTCGGGCAAGGGGGAGGCGCGCCGCGCCGGGACTGGGGCACCGCACTGAAACCTGTGGGAGCGACTTCAGTCGCGACGGGCTTTACCGGGAAGGCCCGTCGCGACTGAAGTCGCTCCCACAACAGTCCGCAGACTGGGACTATTCGAATTGAGAATGTTCCAAGCGCCGGACCGCTAGGCCGTATGCGACCGGCAACCCGTACGTCGTCAGGAACCGGGACCCGCTTTTACGAATCCCGAATCCCGAATCCCCAATCCCGGCTCGATCAGCGCTCGCTCTTCAGGTACTGCAGGAACGGATCGTTCTTGTCCAGCACGATCACCGCGTTGCCGTCGGCCATGGCGCCGCGATAGGCCTCCAGGCTGCGGTAGAACGCGTAGAACGACGGGTCGGCGGAGCCGGCCTTGCCATAGATGCTGGCGGCCTCGGCATCGCCTTCGCCGCGCAGCTTCTGCGCGTCGCGCTCGGCCTCGGCGACCAGCACGGTGCTCTCGCGGTCGGCCTGGGCCCGGATGGTCAGCGCCTGCTCTTCGCCTTCGGCGCGCAGCTTGCTGGCTTCCTGCTTGCGCTGCGCGCGCATGCGCTCGTACACGTCGGTGATCACCTGGCTGTCGGTCGGCAGGTCGATCTGCTTGATGCGCAGGTCGGTGATCTGCATGCCCAGGGTCTTGCCGGCGGCGTTGATCGCGCTCAGCTGCTGCGCGATCAGTTCGCTGCGGTCGCCGGACACCAGCTGTTGCAAGGTGCGCGCGTTGATCTGGTTGCGCAGCGAATCGATGATGATCGGCGCCAGGCGCGCGTTGGCTACCTTCTCGTCGCCGCCGGTGGCGCGGTAGAAGGCGCGCACGTCTGAGATGTAGCCGATGGCGAAGAAGTCGACGCTGACGTCCTTCTGCTCGGCGGTGAAGTAGCGCGCCGGCGGCGTGTCCAGCACCTGGAAGCGGCGATCGAACACGCGCGTGGATTCCACCAGCGGCAGCTTGAAGTGCAGGCCCGGCTTGAGGTCGGCGCGGGCCACGCGGCCCAGGTTCAGCACCATCGCGGTCTGGTCTTCGCGCACCACGAACACCGAGCTCAGCAGCGCGAACAGCGCCACGACCGCAACGCCCGCCCACAGGGAAATTCTCATGGCTGCACCTCCTCACGGCCGTTCGGGCGCGGCGTGCGCTCCGGACTGCGGATACTCTCGGCCGGGCTGCTGGACAGCGACGGCATCAGGACTTCCTGCGGCAGCGTCGGCATGCCGCCGCTGGCGGACGGCGCCGGCGCGGCGCTGGCGCCGCTCTTGCCGCCGTCGGCCGGCATCGGCACGTAGATCAGCTGGCGGCCGTCGCCGCCGATGACCTTGCGGTTCTCCGACAGCACCTTCTGCACCGTCTCCAGCCACAGCCGCTTGCGGGTGACGTCCGGCGCGTTCTGGTACTGCTGCTGCAGCAGGGTGAAGCGCTCGGCATCGCCTTGCGCGCGGGCGATCGACGCTTCCTTGTAGCCCTCGGCGACGGTGCGGGTGCGCGCGGCCTGGCCGCGGGCTTCCGGCACCATCTTGGCGGCATAGGCCTGGGCCTCGTTGATCAGCCGCTCCTTGACCTGCTGGGCGCCGTTGACCTCGTCGAAGGCCGGCTTCACTTCTTCCGGCGGGCGCGCGTCGGGCAGGGTCAGCCCGGTCACGATCAGGCCGGTGCGGTAGGCGCTGAGCGCGGCCTGCAGGCGGTCGCGCGCGGCGGTGGCCATCGGCCCGCGGTTGTTCAGCACCACGTTGAGGTCGGCGCGGCCGACCTGTTCGCGCACCGCGCTCTGCGCCGCCTGCTCCAGCACCTGGTCGGCGTTGCGCGAGCCGAACACGTACATGCGCGGGTCGTCGATGCGGTACTGCACGTTGAGCGAGACGCTGACGATGTTCTCGTCGCGGGTCAGCACCGGCACCTGGTTGCTGAAGGTCTTGATCTCGGTGGCGTTGACCTTGCGCACCGATTCGATCGGCCACGGCAGCTTGAAGTTCGGGCCCGGCTGCAGGATCCGCGAGAACTGGCCGAAGCGCAGCACCACGCCGCGCTGCTGCTCGCCGATCAGCTGGAAGCAACTGAACAGCAGCAGCAGCACCACCGCCGCCAGCACCCAGCGGCCGATGTTGGCGCCGTCGCCGCCGAACAGGTCCTTCAACGGACCGGGCAACCCGCCCCACTTGCCGCCACCATTGCCGCCACGAGGCTTCCAGGGATTGCGCCCGTTATTGTCCGGGCCATCTCCGCCCTTGCCGCCGGGTGTATTCCAGGCCATGCATGCTCCAAGAAGGTAGGTGGCGGCGCGTCGGTCCGCGCCGGTCACCGTAAGTGAGTCGCCGATTCTACAAGATGGGGCAGATCCGACGTTTCGAAAGGGCTATCTTGGTGCATTCCTTCGCGCCGACCAAGGTTTTCGCCATGTCGCTCCCCGCCAGCTTCCCCGCCTTCCGCATCCACCAGGACGATGCCGGCTACCGCGCCGCGGTCGAACCGGTGGAGCTGGACCAGCTCAGTCCCGGCGAAGTGGTGATCCGCGGCGCCTGGTCGTCGGTGAATTTCAAGGACGCGCTGGCCGGCACCGGCCAGGGCAAGATCCTGCGCCGGTTCCCGCTGGTCGGCGGCATCGACGTGGCCGGGCACGTGGTCGCCTCCAGCGATCCGGGCTTCAAGGAAGGCGATGCGGTGCTGGTCACCGGCTGCGGCCTCAGCGAGACCCGCGACGGCGGCTACAGCCAGTACGCGCGGCTGGAGGCCAAGTGGGTGGTGCCGCTGCCGGCCGGGCTGAGCCTGCGCGAGAGTATGGTGCTGGGCACCGCCGGCTTCACCGCGGCGCTGGCGCTGCTGCGCCTGCTCGACAACCGGCAGACCCCGGACCACGGCCCGCTGTGCGTGACCGGCGCCACCGGCGGGGTCGGCTCGCTGGCGATCGACATCTTCAGCCGCGCCGGCTTCGAAGTGCATGCGGTCAGCGGCAAGGCCGACCGCGCCGAGCACCTGAAGGCGCTGGGCGCCAGCCAGGTGCTGGGCCGCGACGCGCTGCAGACCAAGCGCCCGCTGGAGTCGGTGCGCTTCGGCGGCGGCCTGGACAACGTCGGCGGGGCGATGCTGACCAGCCTGCTGGCGCAGACGGCCCCGTACGGCAACGTCGCCAGCGCCGGGCTGGCGGCGACCCCGGAGCTGGACATGACGGTGATGCCGTTCATCCTGCGCGGCGTGTCGCTGCTGGGGATCGGCTCGGCCGGCACCGCGCGCGACCTGCGCGACCTGATCTGGCAGCACCTGGGCAGCGACTGGAAACCGCGCCACCTGGACGCGATCTGCACCCGCGAAGTGGACCTGTCCGGCCTGCCCGAAGTGTTCGCGACGATGCTCGCCGGGCAGTCGTTCGGGCGCACCGTGGTGCGGCTGGATCCGGCGGCGTAGACGTGCCCGGGGGTTTGTGACGCGCACCGCTTTCCGGGTGCGCGCCGCTGCCACTACACTCGTGGCTCCAAGGGGGAAACACATGGCACGCATCCTGATCGTCGACGATTCGCCGTCGCAGTTGCTCGGCATCCAGCGCATCGTGGAGAAGCTGGGCCACGAAACGCTCACCGCCACCGACGGTGCGGCCGGCGTGGAAGCGGCCAAGGCGGCGCTGCCGGACCTGGTGCTGATGGACGTGGTGATGCCCAACCTCAACGGTTTCCAGGCCACCCGCACGCTGCGCCGCGAGCCGAGCACGCAGAACATCCCGGTGATCCTGGTCACCACCAAGGACCAGGACACCGACCGCATGTGGGGCATGCGCCAGGGCGCCCGCGCCTATATCACCAAGCCGTTCTCCGAGGACGAGCTGTCCGAGGTGATCGAGCGGGTGTTCAGCGGCGAGGATCCGCCGAAGGGCTGAGGAGCCGGGATTGGGGATGACCAGCCATTCGGCTGTGGAAGGCCGGGATTAGGGATTGGGATGCAGCCGAGGCCGGCATGCGCTCTCGCCCCGCGCTTTTTGTAGGGGGGGGCTTCAGCCCCGACGCCTTACCGGTAACGCGCCGGGGCTGAAGCCCCTCCTACAGGAAAGCACAAGCTGCGGCAGGCCTGGGAAACTCGAATCCCCAATGCCGAATCCCGAATCCCGGCTTCACACTGCCTCGCCGAACGCCTTGGCCAGACTGCGATAGGCCTTGCGCTGCGCCTCGGTCTCCGGCGCCGGTGCCAGCACTTCCAGTTCCACGATCTGGTCGCCCGCCGGCGTGCCCGGCAGGCCGCGGCCGCGCAGGCGCAGCTTGCGCCCGGCGTCGGACTCCGGCGGGATCTTCAGCTCCACCGCACCGCCCAGGGTCGGCACGCTGATGCTGGTGCCCAGCGCCGCCTGCCACGGCGTCACCGGCAGGGTGTACAGGATGTTGAGCCCGTCCACCTCGAACTGCGGGTGCGCGGCGTATTCGATCTCCAGCAGCAGGTTGCTGCCGCCGTTGCCCTGCCCGCTCAGCCGGATCACCTGGCCGGGGCGCACGCCCTTGGGCACGCGCACGTCCAGCTGCTTGCCGTTGATGGTGATGCGCACGCTGTCGCCGGCATACACCGCCTCCAGCGGCACCGCCAGCTTGGCGCGGGTGTCGCCGCGCGGCGCCGCGCCCGGGCCGGGACCGGGGCCGGCACCGCCCTGGCGCGCGCGCTGCTGGCGCGCGAACAGGCTCTCGAAGAAATCGCTGAAGCCGCCGCCGGCGCCGCCGTTGCCGAACACTTCCTCGAAGTCGTAGCCCTGCGCGCCACCGTAGTTGGGCGGGGCCTGGAACTCTTCGCCGGGCCGGTAGCCCTGCGCGCGCAGCTGGTCGTAGGCGGCGCGCTTGGGCGGATCGCGCAGCGCCTCGTAGGCCTCGTTGATGGCCTTGAACTTGTCCTCGGCGCCGGCCTCCTTGCTGACGTCGGGATGGTACTTGCGCGCCAGCCGCCGGTAGGCGGTCTTGATCTCGGCGTCGCCCGCGCTGGGCTCCACGCCCAGGGTCGCGTAGTAATCCTTGAATTCCATCCATCACCTCAAAAAGAGTCGGCCCGCCGCCTTGCGGCAACGGGCCGGTTGCATGCTGCGCACCATCGCCCGGCCATTCTACTGGCCGGCCGCGAAGGCGCGGCGACGCCGCGGCGTCGCCGGCGCGGGCGGGCGCTTACTGCACGATCGTGGCCCCGGTGTCGACCTGGATCCGGCGCGGCGTGCTCGCCGGGCGCTTGGGGATGCGCACTTCCAGCACCCCATGGTAGCCGGTGGCGGAAATGTTGTCGGGATCGGCGCTGTCGGGCAGCGCGAAGCGGCGGTGGAAGCTGCCGTAGCGGCGCTCGATGCGCGAGAAGCGCTCGCTGTCGGCGGTGGACTCGCTCTTGCGCTCGCCCTTGATCGACAGGATGCCCTTGTCCATCGACACCTCGATCTCGGCCGGGTCGATGCCGGGCAGGTCGGCGTACAGCACGAAACGCTCGGCTTCCTCCTTGATGTCCACGCGCGGCACCCACTGCGCGGTGACGACGGCCGACTCGTCGGTGCCGCCGTTGGGGTCGAAGAAGCGGTCGAACACCTGCTTGATCTCGTTCTGGAAGGCGGCCTGGGCCGGCAACGGGCGATAACGGACGATGCTCATCTCGTAGTCTCCTGCAACGTGAATGGGATAAACCCTGACGGGTGGTTCGCGGCGGCGGGCCAGGCCCGCCGCCATGCCTGCCAGATAGGAATGGCCCTGCGCTTTTCAAGGGGCCTTGACGCTGCCTTCCCATCCCGATTTCTAGACTCGATTCATCCAAGGAGCCCGACATGCCCATCCAGCCCGGCGAACGCATTCCCGAAGTGGTCCTGCAACGCATCCGCGAGGGCGTGGAGCAGGTGGACACCCGCAGTCTGTTCGACGGCCACCGCGTGCTGCTGTTCGCGGTGCCCGGCGCGTTCACCCCGACCTGCTCGGAGAAGCACCTGCCCGGCTATGTCGAGCACTTCGAGGAATTCCGCAAGCGCGGCATCGAGGTGTACTGCATGGCGGTCAACGACCCGTTCGTGATGCAGGCCTGGGGCAAGAGCCAGCTGGTGCCCGACGGCCTGCAGATGCTGTCCGACGGCAACGGCGCACTGGCCAAGGCGCTGGGCCTGGAAATGGACGCCAGCAGCTACGGCATGGGCGTGCGGGCGCGGCGCTTCGCGCTGTACGCCGAGGACGGCGTGGTGCGCGCGCTGTTCGTCGAGGCCCCGGGCGAATTCAAGGTCTCCGCTGCCGACTACGTGCTGCAGCACCTTGCCGACCCGCAGCATCTCCCCACCTAATCTTTCTTTCACCCACCACACAGGAACCGGCCAGCCATGTCCAACAAGCCAGCCAACGACGCCAAGCCGCTGCAGCACACCGCCGGCCTCACCGATACCGCCACGCTGCGCGCCAATGCACGCCAGAGCATCGAGGACGGCGCGATCACCAAGAGCTACAGCGCCGACCGCGAGGCGGTGATCAAGCTGCTCAACGATGCGCTCGCCACCGAGTACGTGTGCGTGCTGCGCTACTACCGCCACTACTTCATGGCCTCGGGCATGATCGCCGACTCGGTCAAGGCCGAGTTCCTGGAGCATGCGCAGCAGGAACAGGAACACGCGCACAAGCTGGCCGAACGCATCGTGCAGTTGGGCGGCGAGCCGGACCTCAATCCCGACACGCTGACCGCGCGCTCGCATGCCGAATACAAGGAAGGCGAAGACCTGCGCGACATGGTCAAGGAAAACCTGATCGCCGAGCGCATCGCCATCGACAGCTACCGCGAGATGATCAATTTCATCGGCGACAAGGACACCACCACCAAGCGCATCCTGGAGCACATCCTGGCCCAGGAAGAAGAGCATGCCGACGAGTTCTCCGACATGCTGGAAGGCTGGATCGGGAAGTAATCCGACCAGTCGCATGCATGACATCAGCGCCCGGCACTGCCGGGCGTTTTTTTCGCGGCAACCGCGGTGGGATTGGCCGGTAACGCGCGGCGCGGCCGGAACAGGATCGTGCGTCCGCGCGACGCGCCGAGCGCCCCGCCTCTTCGGGCGCCCTCCCCGCTCGAAAGGATGCCGCGACAATCTCCGCGACGTTCGCAGGCGCTGGCCTTTTGCAGACAACCGCAGCACACCGTGTAGGAGCGGCTTCAGCCGCGACAGGGACCTTCGGTAAGTTCATGTCGCGGCTGAAGCCGCTCCTACAGAAGGCATGAGCCCGAGGAAGCTCCTTGGAGCATCCCTTCCGATGTAGCCGCAGGGGACGCACATGTTGCGACTGTAAGCGCCAACATCGGGCGTTTCACATCCCGCGTCGCGCGCAATGCGCACTCAATGCAGCACCCGGAACCGCACCTGGGTCCACGCGCCATTGCTGGCCAGCGCCGTCAGGGTGTGGTCGCCGGCATCGGCGAAATCGCGCTGGAAGTTGCGCGCGCCTTCGGTGCGGGCGATCCAGCGGCCGTCCAGCAGCCAATCCACCGGCGCGGTGGTGCCCAGCGCACGCACCTGCAGGCGCACGCTGGGGCTGCCCGGCGCGCGCGCCAGGGTGGCGCGGTCGTTGAGCCCTTCGATGCGCAGCACGTCGTTGCCGCCGCGGCCGTCGTCGCGGCAGTCCGGCGCCAGCGCCGGCAGTTGCCCGGCCTGGCGTTCGCTGGCGTGCAGCCATGGCGTCAGCAACGCCGGCCAGCGCGCGAGTTCGCGCTGCACCGCCTGGTGCGGCCGCGCGCAATCGGGCGACAGGCGCAGGCCGCTGCGCGCGTCCACCTGCACCGTGTCGCGGCCGGCGCTCCATAGCCGCGCGTCGCGCTCGGCGAAGGTCGGCGGCACCGCGCCGTCCAGCGCGTAGGCGGAGAAGCGCCGCTGGCACAGCGCGGGCGGGGTCTGTTCGGCGGCGATGCCCAGCGGCCAGCACACGTCCAGCTGTTGCACGTTGTCCGGCATCGGCCGCGGCGCGTTGTCGCCGCGCGCGCGCGGCAGGCTGTCGATGGTCTCGAACATCAACGGCAGCGCGGTCACCGCGCCGTACTGGCCGGGCAGCGGGGTGCCGTCCGGGCGCCCGACCCAGACCCCGACCGTGTAGCGGCGGGTGCTGCCGATCGCCCAGGCGTCGCGGTAGCCGTAGCTGGTGCCGGTCTTCCACGCCACGCGCGGGCGCGTGCCGACATCGAAGGTGCCGATGCCGTAGCCGGGGCGCGGGTTGGCCTCGAGGATCTCGCGCACGATCCACGCCGCGCCGGGCGACATCAGCCGCCGGTCGATGACCTTGTCGGTGGCGGTGTAGCGCACGTGCCCGGCGATGCCGTCGCGGTTCAGCGCGGCGAAGGCGCCGACCAGTTCTTCCAGCTGCGCGCCGGTGCCGCCGAGGATCAATGCCAGGTTCGGCGTGCTGCCGCGCGGAAACTTCAGGCCGATGCCGGCATTGTTCAGGCGCGCGGCGAAGCGCGCCGGGCCGACCCGCTCAAGCAGGTCCACCGCCGGCACGTTCAACGACAGGCGCAAGGCGCTGGCCGCGCCGACCGGACCGTTGAAGGCCTCGTCGAAATTGCCCGGGCGGTAGTCGCCGAAACTCTGCGGCGCGTCCACCAGCAGGCTTTCGGAGTGGATCAGGCCGTCGTCCAGGGCCATGCCGTACAGGAACGGCTTGAGCGTGGAGCCGGGCGAGCGCCAGGCCTGGACCATGTCCACGTCGCCGAGCCGCTTGCGGTCGCCGAACATCACCGAGCCGATGTAGGCGCGCGCCTGCAGGTCGCGGTTGTCCACCACCAGCAACGCCGCGGAGGTGCGCTCGGGCAGCTGCGAGAAATACGCGCTGACCCGATCCTCCAGGGTGCGCTGCAGATCCGCATCGAGGGTGGAGACGATGTGCGCGGCGCGCGGCGCTTGCCGGCGCAGGCGCTCGGCCAGCAGCGCGGCATGCATCGGCGACTGCAGCGAACGCGCCACCACCGGCTCGATGCGCGCGTCGTCGACCTGCTCGCGCGACCACACGTGCAGGTCGACCATGCGCTCGAGCACCTTGTCGCGCGCGGCGCGCGCGGCCTCCGGATGCCGGTCCGGGCGCAGCCGGCTCGGCGCCTGCGGCAGCACCGCCAGCAGCGCCGCCTCGGCCTGCGACAGGCGCGATGCCGGCTTGCCCAGGTAGGCCCAGCTGGCCGCGTCCACGCCTTCGATGGTGCCGCCGTAGGGCGCGCGCTCCAGGTACAGCTGCAGGATCTGGCGCTTGCTCAGGTGCACTTCCAGCTGCAGCGCGCGCAACAGCTGCTGCAGCTTGCCCAGCGGGCTGCGCGTGCTGACGTCGTCCGGCATCAGGATCCGCGCCACCTGCATGGTCAGGGTGGAACCGCCGGAGACGATGCGGCGCGAGAACACCCACTGCTTGCCGGCGCGCAGCAGCGCCCACGGGTTGACCCCCGGGTGATGCCAGAACCAGCGGTCCTCGTAGTTCAGCAGCGCCTGCAGGTACAGCGGCGACACGCTCTGCGGCGTGGCCGGGTAGCGCCACACGCCGTTGCCGTCGGCGAAGGCGCGCAGCGGGGTGCCGTCGGCGGCCACCACCAGGGTCGAGGTGTCGCGCGATTTCGGCAGCGGCAGCGGGAACGCCAGGTCCAGCAGCAACAGCGTGGCCAGCAACGCCACCGTGCCCCAGCGCAACACGCGCCAATGCAGGCGGCCCCACTGCGGCCGTGGCAGCAGGCGCGTCCAGCGCCGGGTGCGCCGCGCGCGGGGCGTGGCGGCGGAGACGTCCTGTGACATGCGGGCTCCCGATGGAAGCGGCTATTTTGCCCGTTGCGGCGGCGCCGGCGCATCCGCGCGATGCACTTGCACCGCCTGCGCCAGGAACGGCGCGCACCGCGCCTGGGCCGCATCGTGCTCCACCACCAGATGGTCGATCGCCGCCACCGCGGCCACCAGATGCGGCGCATGCGCGCCGAGCTTGTCCACGGTGACTACCACCGCGGTCTCGCCGCTGGCCTCGATCATCGCGCGCTTGAACAGCGCCTCCTCGCCGTCCACGCCCCACAGCCCGCGCTCGGCATCGATCGCGCAGGCGCCGGGAAAGCACAGGTCGGCACGGACCTGGCGCAGTTGCTGCAGCGCCTGCGCGCCGACGGCCGCGCCGATCCGCGGATCGATCCGGCCGCCGATCAGCAGGATCTCGACGCCTTCGCGCGGCATCAGCAGCTGGGCGATGTCCGGCGCATTGGTGATCACGGTCAGGCGCTGCCGCGGCGGCAGCGCGGCGGCGATGGCGCTGTTGGTGGAACCGGCGTCGATCAGCAGCACCTGCCCGGGGCGCACCAGCGCGGCGGCCGCCTGCGCCAGCGCGCGCTTGCGCTCGGCATGTTCCTCGTGCCGCTGCGGCAGCGGCGCGACGTCGGGCGTCGGCGGCAGCGCGCCACCGTAGACGCGGCGGCACAGGCCCTGCGCGGCGAGGTCGCGCAGGTCGCGGCGGATCGAATCCTCCGACACCGCGAACGCCGCGGCCAGCTCCGTGGCCACGACCCGGCCGTGCTCGCGCAGGCGCTGCAGGATCGCCTGCTGGCGTTCCTGCGGCAGCGCGTCGGCGGCGGCCGTCATGCGCCCGACCCGGCGCTGCGCAGCGGCAAGCCCAGCGCGCGCAGCTCGGCACGCAGCGTAGCCGCGTCGCGGAACTGCAACGCGTGCAGTCCCTGCGCGGCGGCGGCGTGGACGTTGCGCGGCGCGTCGTCGATGAACACCGCGCGCGGCGGATCGATGCCGTAGCGCGACAGCAGCAGCGCGAAGATCGCCGGATCCGGCTTCACCAGGCGCTCCTGCCCGGACACCAGGATCCCGGCGAAGCGCTGCAGGAACGCATAGCGCTGCAGCGCGACCGGGAACGTCTCCTGCGACCAGTTGGTCAGCGCGTACAGTCGCACGCCCTGCGCGTGCAGTTCTTCCAGGATCTGCACGCTGGCGTCGAGCGGGCCGCCGAGCGTCTCTTCCCAGCGCAGGTGGTAGGCGGCGATCCGCTCGGCCTGCGCCGGATGCAGGGCGCTCAATTCGGCGACCGCCTCGCGCCACGGCCGGCCGGCGTCCTGGCGCTCGTTCCACTGCGGCGAGCACACCTCGGCGAGGAAGCGCTCCATCTCGGCCTCGTCGTCGAACAGTTGCCGGTACAGATAGCGCGGGTTCCAGTCGATCAGCACGCCGCCAAGGTCGAAGATCACGGTGTGCGGCGCGTGCGCGGGAGTGGATGGCATGGGGCGTGGTGCTCCTAGGTCGGATCAGTGCCGCAGCAGCCGCGACCCCGTCGCCACCAGCAGCAACAGCCCGGCCACCGCCAGCAACGCGGTGGGCAGGCTGCTGGCATGGGCGAGGAAGCCGATCAGCGCCGGGCCGGCGAGCAGGCCGGTATAGCCGAGCGTGGTCAGCGCGGCGATCGCCACCGCCGGCGAGGTGCCGGGCAGGCGTCCGGCCGCACCGAACAGGATCGGCACCAGGTTCGACACGCCCAGGCCAACCAGCGCGTAGCCGAGCAGGCCGCTGGCGACGCCCGGCACCTGCGTGGCCAGCAGCAGGCCGCAGGCGGCCAGCGAGGCGCCGGCCGCCAGCATTGCCGGTTGCCCGATCCGCGCGACGACCCAGTCGCCGCCGAAGCGGCCGGCCGCCATCGCCACCGAGAACAGCGCATAGCCGACGCCCGCGTAACGCGTCTCCACGCCATGGAACTCGCGCAGCAGCACCGCGCTCCAGTCGAGCATCGCGCCTTCGGCGAGCAGGCAGATGAAACACAGCGCCGCCAGCACCAGCACCACGCCGCGCGGCAGGCGCAGCGGAATGCGCTGCGCCGGGTCGCCGGCGGCGACGCGCAGCAGGCCGGAGCGCTGCCACAGCAGCAATGCCAGCAACAGCGCCGACACCGCGAGCGTGGCCGCCAGCAGCGGTGCGCCGAGCGCAAGCAGCGCGCTCATCGCCGCCGCGCCGCTCAGCCCGCCGACGCTGAACACGCCATGGAAACTGGACATCACCGGACGCCCGGCGCGTTTTTCGGTTTCCACGCCGTGCGCGTTCATCGCCACGTCCAGCGCGCCGAGCGCGGCGCCGAAATACAGCAGCGCGGCGACCACGCCCGGCAGGGTCGGCGCCAGCGCCACCAGCGGCAGGCCCAGGCACAGCGCCAGCCCGGAAGCGACCATGACCGCGCGGCTGCCGACCCGGTGGCTAAGCACGCCGGCCAGCGGCATCGCCAGGATCGAGCCGCCGCCGAAGGCGAGCAGCACCAGGCCCAGGGCGGCATCGTCCAGCGCGAAGCGCGCTTTCACGTACGGCACCATCGGCGCCCACGCGGCCATCGCGATCCCGGACAGCAGGAACACCCAGCGGGTGGCGCGGATCGCGGGCCTGGCGGCGGCGTCGGGGACGGCGGAAGTGACGCGATCCGCGGTGGCGATGGGTGGGTCGAAAGGCATGCGGCGACTGTACTGAAACACGCACAATCGTGCAACACAACGCAAAATGACGCATAGACAGGCGCGGACGAAATGCCGTGGCGAAGCCGCGCATTTGGAGACGAGCCGCGGTGCGCGCTGCTGCCCGACGCCGACCATGCAAGAAGAGACTTCAGCCCCGACGCTTCACCGGCAAGGCGTCGAGCTCGAAGAAGCACGCCACGCTTACGGAATCCCCAAGCGCCCACATACGCCTGCATGGCACCGCCCTGCCCGACCGCGCAGGGACGGCGTCTGCGACATCGCCGCCTGCGCTCCCGGACTACAGGGCCGCGCAGCCGGTGTCACTCCCCGCGGCCGTCCGCCGCCAGCGGCAGGCGCAGCGTGGCCACGCTGCCGGCGGCATCCGCGCGCGCTTCGAGGCTCAGGCTGCCGCCTTGCGCCTCCAGGATCTGCCGCGACAGCACCAGGCCGATGCCCGATCCGCCGGGCTTGGTGGTGAAGAACGGCACGAACAGGTTGTCGCTGGGCGGCAGCCCGGCGCCGCTGTCTATAACGTCGATCAACGCACTGGCGCCGTCGCTGCGCGCGCGCAACCTCACCGGCGCGCTGCCGCCGGACTCCAGCGCGTTGCGCAGCAGATTGATCAGGACTTGCTCGAGTTGGTCGGCGTCGGCATGCAACCGCAGCGACGGCTCGATCTCGACCCGCACCCGCGCATCGTCGAGCAGTCGCCGCACCCGCGCGCACAGCGGCGCCAGCTCCACGGTTGCCGGCACCGGCGCCGGCAACCTGGCCAGGCGCGCGTAGCCGCCGAGGAAGCGCTGCAGCGCCGCACTGCGCTGTTCGATCACGCCCAGGCCGTTGCGCAGGTCTTCGTGCAGCTCGGCGTCGAGCGTGTCCGGCGCGGCCGCGAGCAGGCGCCCGAGCGTATCGGCGATCGAGCCGATCGGCGCCAGCGAGTTGTTGATCTCGTGGCCGAGCACGCGCAACAGGCGGCGGAAGGCCTGCGCCTCCTCCTCGCGCAACGCGCGCTCCATCGGCTGCACCAGCAGCAGCTGTCCGGCCTGGCTGCGGCTGCGCAACGCGGCGTGGCCGATCTGCCAGCGCCCTTGCTGGCCGGCGAAGGCATGCGCGTGGATGCTGCCCGACGGCAACGCAAACAAGCCGGCCAGGCCCAGCGCCTGCGCCGACTGCCCGATCAGGTGCTCGGCGGCGGCGCCGAGCAGGCGCTCGCCGGCCGGGTTGATCAGGCGCAGGCGCTGGTCCTGTTCGAACGCGAACACCGCCCCGTCCAGCGCCGCCAGGGTCTTGCTCAGCAACTGCAGGCTCTCGTGCGAATCGCGCTGCTCGTCCTGCAGCCGCTGCGCCAAGGCATTGAAGCGCTGCAGCAGGCCCTCGGTGTCGCGATCGCGTGCGTCCTGCGCCACACGCACGCTGTAGTCGCCCTCGCGCAGCGCCTCGAGCAGGCCGCCGAGGGTGCGCAGGCGCTGGCCGGCATCGCGCTGCTGCCAGCGCCATACCGCCGCGGTCAGCGCCAGCACGCACAGCATCAGCACCGCCGCCTCGGGTGGCCGCGGCGTGCCGACCACGAGCACCAGCGCCAACGCCAGCAAGGCCGGCACCGCCAGCCACAGCGGTCGCCGCCGTTGCCGCTCAGCCGCCGTCATCGCTGCGCAGGCCGTGCTTGCCCAGGCGCCGGTACAGGCTCTGCCGGGTGATGCCGAGCTGGTCGGCGGCGCGCTGCAGATTGCCCTGCTGCTGCGCCAATGCCTGGCGCAGCAGCAGCGCCTCGGCTTCTTCGAGGGTCAGCTGGGTCGACAAGGCGGGCGCGGCGGTCGCCGCCGGCTGCAGGCGCAGGTCGTCGCTGCCCAGCGTCGCGCCATCGGCGAGCAGCGCGGCGCGTTCCATCGCATGCGCCAGTTCGCGCACGTTGCCGGGCCAGGCGTAGCCGAGCAAGGCGCGCTCGGCGTCGCGCGCCAGCGCCGGCAGCGGCCGCCGGTAGCGCGTGCAGGCGGCGGCCAGGTAATGCCGCGCCAGCGGCAGGATGTCGGCGCCGCGCTCGCGCAGCGGCGGCACCCGCAACTGGAAGGTGTTGAGGCGGTACAGCAGATCCTGGCGGAAATTCCCCGCCGCCACTTCCGCATCCAGGTCGGCATTGGTCGCCGCGACGATGCGCACGTCCACGCGCTGCGTGCGCGAGGACCCGAGCCGCTCGAACTCGCCATCCTCGATAGCGCGCAGCAGCTTGGGCTGCTGCTGCAGCGGCAGGTTGCCGATCTCGTCCAGGAACAGGGTGCCGCCGTCGGCCAGTTCGAAGCGGCCGGCGCGGTCCTGCCGCGCGTCGGTGTAGGCGCCGCGCACATGGCCGAACAGTTCGGCTTCGAACAGGGTCGGCGCCAGTCCGCCGATGTTGACCTTGACGAAGGCCTGCGCGCGGCGCGGCGACCACTGGTGCAGCAGTTGCGCGAGCAGGCTCTTGCCGGTGC
Source organism: Xanthomonas bonasiae (assembly GCF_017163705.1). Lineage (GTDB taxonomy): Bacteria > Pseudomonadota > Gammaproteobacteria > Xanthomonadales > Xanthomonadaceae > Xanthomonas_A > Xanthomonas_A bonasiae. The sequence continues at coordinate 78,545 of NZ_JAFIWB010000013.1, read as the reverse complement.
CGTTCTCGCCCAGCAGCAACACGTTGGCGCCGCTGCCGGCGATGCGCAGCAGATCCTCGACCAGGCGCTGCATCGGCGCCGATTCGGCGACGAAGCCGGCGGCGCCGTCCTGCAGCAGCAAGGCCTGCGCCTCGCCGAGCCGTTGCGCGTTGCGGCGGCTGCGGTCCAGCGCGATGCGGCTGTCCAGCACCGCGAGCACGCGCGCGTTCTGCCACGGCTTCTCGATGAAATCCACCGCGCCGTCGCGCATCGCCGCCACCGCCAGTTCGATGCTGGCCCAGGCGGTCATCGCGATCACCGGCAACCCCGGCCACTGCGCGGCGATCTGCGCGATCAGCGCCAGTCCTTCCGCGCCGGAGGTGGTGTCGCGGGCGTAGTTCATGTCCACCAGCACCGCGGCGAAGTCGTCGCCGCGCAGGCACGCCAGCGCCAGCTCCGGCGACTCGGCACCGACCATGCCGTAGCCGGCACTCTTGAGCAGCATGCGCAAAGCCTCGCGCACGTCCGCCTGGTCGTCGACGACGAGGATGCGCGGCGATGGCGGCGTGCGAGTGTCGTTCATGGCGCAGAGTCTAGCGGCTGGGCACCTGCGGCATGCGCCAGTACCGCCGCGCGCACGGTGCCGATCCGTTGTGTGTGCATCGACTGCCTCATTCGGCGCGCAACGCCTGCATCGGCGGCACTCTGGCCGCACGCTGCGCCGGCGCCAGCGCCGCGAGCAGGCCGGCCGCGGCGAGCACCAGCAACACCGCGCCGATCGCCAGCGGATCGGCCACCCGCACCTCGAACAGGAAGCGCTGCAGCAGCCGCGACAGCGCCATCGCCACGCCCAGGCCCAGCAGCAGCCCGATTCCGATCTGCAGGCCGGCCTCGCGCAGCACCTGCCGCCGCAGCCGCGCCGGCGGCGCGCCGAGCGCGGCGCGCACGCCGAATTCGTGCTGGCGCGCGGCCACCGCCACCGCCATCACCGCGTACAGGCCGACCGCGGCCAGCAGCAGCGCCAGCGCCGCGAACAGGCCGACCAGCAGCAGGTTGAGCTTCTGCTCGCCGGTGGTGCTGGCGACCAGCGCCTGCATCGGCTGCAGGTCGGCGATCGGCTGCTGCGGCGCCACTTCGTCGATCGCCGCGCGCAGCGCGCGCTCGTCGGCGCCCAGCGCACCGGCATGCAGGCGCACCGCATAGGTCAACGCGCCGAAGCTGCGCATGATCTGCCACATCGGCTCGCTCATCTGCGCCAACGGCTGGTACACCATCGGCTCCGGCGCCTGCGCCGGGCCGGCGTGGCGCACGTCGCCGACCACGCCGACCACGCGCATCGGCAGGCGGTTGTTGCCGCCATCGTCGGGCACGGTGACGATCTTGCCGAGCGCATGGCCGTGCAGGTAACGCTCGGCGAAGATGGCACTGACCACGCAGACCTTCTCGGCCCCGGCCACGTCGCCCTCGGCGATGCCGCGCCCGGCCAGCAGCGGGATGCGGAACACCTGCAGGAATTGCGGCGTGGCCAGACGGTACTGGCTGTTGACGGAAGGCATGCCGTCCACCTCCACGCTCCAGCTCAGCTGCGTGGTGGCCGGCGGATTGGTCGACACACCGACGCGTTCGATGCCGGGCACCTGCTGCAGCCGCGCGACGATGCGTCGGGTCTGCTCCACCGCATCGCGCACGGTGGCGTAGCGTTCCTTCACCGGCGCCAGGGTGAACACCACCGCGGAGCGGCTGTCGAACCCCATCGGCACTTCCGCCAGCTTCTGCAGCGTGCGCGTGAACAGCGCCGCGCCGATCAGCAGCATCACGGCGATGGCCACCTGCGCGATCACCAGGGTGCGGCCGAGGCGGCCGGCCTGCAGGCTCCAGCCGCCACGGCCGCCGCCGGCCAGCTCCGCCACCAGATTGCGGCGGCGGCCGCGCACGATGCCCAGCGCTGCAGCCAGCAGCGCCGTGGCGCCGCCGGCGAGCAGCGCGAACAGCGCGCTGGCACCGGTCAGGTGCGCGGCCTCGCCGCGCATCCACAGCAACGGCACCCAACCGCCGAGCAGGCGCAGGCCGAGCCAGGCCAGGGCCAGTCCGACCAGACTGCCGAGTGCGCCGATCAGCACGCCTTCGGCCAGCGCCGGCAGGCTCAGCCGCAACCATGGCGCACCGAGCGCGGCGCGCACCGCGCTGTCGTGACTGCGGCCGAGCGCGCGCAGCAGCATCAGGCTGGTCAGGTTGATCGCCGCGATCAGCAGCACGCAGGCCGCCGCGGCGAAGAACAGCCACAGCGTGTTGCCGCTGTAGGAGGTGTACAGGCTGTCCTGCAACAGCAAGGCGTTCGGCGGCTCCCGTTGCAAGCTCCGCCACCACGATTCGTCCATGTACGGGCTGTTGCGCAGCAAGCCCTTGATCACCACCGCGGTCTGCGCGGACGCGGCGGCCACGCCAACGCCCGGCCGCAACCGCGCCACCACGATCTCGTTGGTGGACAGGTTGGTCGCCGCCAGGTCCGGCTGCATGTTGCGGATCAGGTCGAACGGCTCGGCCCAGGGAAAGTCCGCGGGCAGCACACCGACGATCTGCACCGGCTTGCCCTCGACCTGCAAGGTACGCCCAACCGCTGCCGGATCGCCGCCGACATAACGCTGCCAGAAGCGATGCGCAAGGATCACCGCCTGCGGCCCGCCGGGCCGGCTTTCCTCGGCCGTGAAGTTGCGCCCTGCCGCCATCGGCATGCCCAGCGTGCGCAGAAATCCCTCGTCGGCGCTGATCGCAGCGACCACCTCGCTGGCATCGCCGCGGGCGATGTTGGTCGGCACCGGAAACCCACGCACGATACCGACGGCCTGCATGCTCGGCATGCGCCGCAACACCGGGTAATAGCCGGGCGCGGCGACGTTGTGGCCGCCAGAGGGCAGGCCAAGGGTGACCAGACGCTGCGGCTGCGGGAACGGCAGCGGCTTCAGCAAGGCCTGGTCGAGCAACGCGAACACCGCGGTGGTGGTGGCCACGCCCAGTGCCAGGGTCAGCACCGCCAGCAGCAGGTAACCGGGCTTGCGCGCCAGCGCGCGCCAGGATTGGCGCGCCTCGGCCAGGCACATGGCGGCGCTCATCGCGCCTGCTCCGCGGCGCGCGCCGGCAACGCCACGTCCTGTTCGTGGCGCAGGCGCTCGAAGGTGTCCTCGTCGACGATGCGCCCGTCGAGCATGTGCACGATGCGCTGCGCGCGCCGCGCGAACGCCGCATCGTGGGTGACCATGCACAAGGTGGTGCCGTTGTCGTGCAGCTGTTCCAGCAGCTGCATCACCGCTTCGCCGTTGCGCGTATCGAGATTGCCGGTGGGTTCGTCGGCGAGCAGGATCGACGGGTTGCCGGCCAGCGCGCGCGCCACCGCCACACGCTGCTGCTGGCCGCCGGACAGTTGCCCCGGGTAGTGCTTGTGGCGATGGTGCATGCCGACCAGCTCCAGCACTTCGCGCACGCGCTGGCGGATCCGGCCACGCTCGGCGCCGTCGCGGTAGGTCAGGGGCAGCGCCACGTTCTCTTCCACGGTGAGGTCGGCGATCAGGTTGAAGGCCTGGAAGATGAAGCCGATCTCGGCGTTGCGGATGCGCGCGCGACCGACCGCGTCCAGCTCCGCGACGCTGCGGCCGTTGAGCCGGTACGTGCCGCCGCTGGGCGCATCGAGCAGGCCGAGGATCGACAGCAGGGTCGATTTGCCGCAGCCGGACGGCCCGGTGATGGCGACGAAATCGCCGCGCGCCACGTCCAGCGCGATCTCGGCCAACGCGTGGGTCTCCACCTCGTCGGTATGGAACACCTTGCCCAGCCCATGCAGGCGGATCAGCGGTTCGGTGGAAGGTGCGGGAATTGCGGTCATTCTGGGTCTCCTGGAGCGCTAGCGTAAGCGCAGGGTGGCGTAGGCATTCCACTGGCTGGTGTCGGACAGCACGACTTGCTCGCCGGCGCGCAGCCCGGCACGCACTTCGATGCGGTCGCTGGAGGCGGCGCCGAAGCGCACGCGGATGCGCTGCGCGCGCGCGCCGCCGTCGCGCAGCACGAACAGGCTGCCGGCGGTGTTCGGGGCGGCCAGTGCCGGGCGCGGGATGCTGACCACGTCGCGCAGGGTGCCGAGCACGATGCGCCCGTCCACCGACAGGTCCGGGCGCACGCCCGGCGGCAGCGGCGGCGCCAGGCGCACGTCGACCACCACGCTGCCGCTGCGCACCGCCGGATCGATCCGCGCCACCTGCCCGCGCACCACGCCGTTGTGCGTGTCTACCGCGACCGGCTGGTCGTCGATCACGTCCTTGGCCAGCACCTCGGCCACCTGCAGCCGCGCCAGCAGGTCGTCCGGGCGCGCGACCCGCGCCAGCTTGGCACCGACCTCGACGCGCTGGCCGGGTTCCACGTCCACCTGCTGCAGGATGCCGTCGCTGCCGGCGCGCACCTGCAGCGAGGCGGCCTGTTGCGCGGCGATGGCCAGCGCGCTGGCGGCCTGCGCGCGCCGCGCCTGGGCGGCGCGCAGCTGCGCGGCCATGTTCTGCCGGAACGCGGCCACGCGCTGGGTTTCGATGCCGGCGCGGGCGCGCTGCTGCGCCTCGACGATCTGGCTCTGGGTCAGGTCGATCGCCGAGATCGCGCCGCCGTCGTGGCCGCGCCGGTAGGCCTGCGCCTTGATCTGCGCGATCTGCAGATCGGACGCGGCCTGCGCCTGCAGCGCCTGCTGGTCCAGCAGTTGCGAGGCCAGCGCCGCATGCAGCGCGGCCAGGTCGGCGTCGGCGCCGGCCAGTGCGGCGCGGGCGCGGTCCAGGCCGGCGTCCAGTTCGGGATTGGCCAGTTGCAGGATCAGCGTGTCCGCCTGCACCCGCGCGCCGGCATCGACCAGTTGCTGCTGCACGGTGGCGGTGGCGCCGGCGGTGATCCAGCGGATCTGCCGCGGCACCAGTACGCCGTTGGCGCGGATCTCGCGGCGCATCTCGCCGCGCGTGGCCGCGTCGATCCACAGCTCGCTGCGGCTTACCTGCGGCGCGGCGCGGCCCGTACCGAACAGGACCACGCCGAGCAGCAGCACGGCCGCCACCGCCAGCGCCAGCCAGCGGCGCCGGTGGCGCCAGATCGAACGGTTGGGAGACTTCGCGATATCCATGCCTACTGCAGAGCAGGCCGCATGCCAATCGGCGAAGCGCGATAACCCATTGAAACGACTGCATGGCGCCCGCATCGGGCGCGGCCGCCGCGTCCGCAAGCGGACGATCGGCGACCGATTACGGACAGTTGCGCGGCGAACCGCGCGCGGTCAGGGCTTTTTTTCGAGCGAAGCGCGGTAGCGCAGCAGGGCTTCCGGCTCGTCGGTCTGGAACGCGCCGATCCCGTCGCGGTACAGCCGCCCCCACACCGCATCCGGATCGCGCACCGCGTCGGCGTCGCCACCGTAGCCGGCGACGAACCCTTCCCACAGCGTGTTGACCAGCAGCCGCACGTGCTGCTGCCTGGTCAACGCGGCCAGCGCCGGCAACTGCTCGGCGCGCATCCGCGGCAGTTCGATCGCGACCGGACGGACCTTGCCGCCGATCTGGGTGCGCACGGTCTGCAGCAGGTCGTCGGTGCCCGGCGGGTTGAGCAGCACCGGGGTGAAGTTGATCTGGTCGAACGGCGGCAACGACGCCAGCGGCTGGCTGTACACGCCGGCCTCGGTCTTGAGCACCACCTGGCGCTGCATGCCCGCACGCCGCACCGCGTCCGCCACCTCCGCATAGATCGGCGCCTTGACGTCGAGATTGAGCATGATCCGGCCCTTGGCCGCGGCCAGCATCTGCTCCAGGGTCACGGGATGCTGGTCGGTGAGCGGCGCATCGGCGCCGCCCTCGTCGTCGCGCAGGCGCAGCCGCGACAGCTGCGCCCAGGTCATCTCGGCGACCTTGCCGCTGCCGTCGGTGGTGCGCTCGACGGTGGCGTCGTGGAACATCACCAGGGTGCCGTCGGCGGCGCGGCGGATGTCGGTTTCCAGCATGTCCACGCCCATCGCCACGCAGCGCTCCAGGCCGGACAGCGAGTTCTCCGGCGCGTGGCCGGGGAAGCCGTGCGCGGGCGCCGGATTGTGGCAACCGCGATGGGCGACGACGAAGATGCCGCCGGCGGGATCGGCCAGGCGCGCCTGGCTGGCGGCGCTGCCGGCGGGGGCCGCGGCGACGGGGCCGGTCAGCGCGCTGCCCAGCAGCAGGAGCGGCAACAGAGTGGATTTCATGGCGATGGGCGTCCGAAGGATTGAAAGGGTTTAAAGAGAAGGCGTGAAGCGGATGCCGAACCAGTAGGTGGTCGGCACCGAGTAGGTGTCCTTCAACAGGTTCTCGCCCGGCCCGGTCACGCTGGTGATGCGGCTATGGGTGACGTTGCTGACCTGGCCGACCACGCTGACCTGCTTGTTGACCGCATAGGTCGCCGACAGGTCCAGCTGCGAGCGCGGCGCCCAGTACAGATCCTGCCAGTCGATGTTGCTGACGATGGCGCGCAGCGCCTTGCCCTGGCGGTTGTAGGCCGCGCGCAGCTCCAGCCCGCCGACGCTGTAGAACAGCGAGGCGTTGGCGGTGTAGCCGGGCTGGCCGACCAGGCGATCGACGCTGCGCTGGCGCTGGCTCACGTTCGGCGCGCTGCCGACGCTGTACGGCACGTCCATGCCGCCGTCGAGCAAGGCCAGGTTGGCGCTGGCGCCAAGCCCGGACAGCGCCGGCACGCCGGGCAGCAGGGTGTTGAGCACCGCGCTCAGTTCCAGGCCGCGGATATGCGCCTTTGACGCATTGGCCGGGGTGCTGATCAGCACGTTCGAATAGGTGGTGCCGTTGTAGCTGAACTGGTCGGTGCGCGACAGGGTGAAGATCTCGTCCTGGATGCGCTTGTCGAATACCGCCGCAGCCAACATGCCGTCGACCTCGTCGGGCAGGCGCCATTCCAGCGACAGATCCAGATTGGTCGAGATGCGCGGCTTGATGTCCGGATTGCCCACGGTCACGGTCACGCCCTGCGCGTTGGGATTGCCGGCGTCGGTGCTGTTGACGAAACCGATCGAGGTGCGCGCGGCGTAGGCGTCGTAGGGCGGACGGCCGAGCGTGCGGCTGGCGCCGGCGCGCAGGTCGAGGCGCTCGCTGAGATGGTAGGTCATGATCGCCGACGGCAACAGGTTGGCGTAATGCGAATCGGTCGGCGCATCGACGTAGACGTACTTGCCGCTGGCCGTATCCAGCTGGCGCTGGCGGCCGACAGTGGACTGGTCGGTGTCGTCGTAGTGCAGGCCTGCTTCCACGTTGAACGCCTCGGCACGGTAGCTGACCAGGCCGTAGGCGCCGAAGATCTTTTCGGTATGGGTGAAGTTGTCCTGGTTGCTGAAGGCCGACTGGTCGGTGCTGTTGAACGCGCTCAGCGGCGTGGACTGCAGCACGTGCCGGGCCTTGTCCGGATCGATGGTGATCAGGTTCAGGCCCAGATAGCGCAGCGGCGCGTTGGACTGCGCCAGCACGTCGGCGATGTTCAGTGCCGGCGCGCTGCGGTTGGGCTCGTAGTCGTCGCGGTAGATGTCGAACGACGGCTTGTCGGTGGTGTACGACACGCCGGCGCCGAAGCCCAGGCCGCGGTCCTGCTCGCCCTGGTTGAAGCCGTAGTCCAGGCGTCCGGTGAGGATGCGGTCGCGCGCGCTGCGCTTGTAGTCCGGACGCCAGTACAACAGGCTGTAGTTGTCGTAGTTGGAGTACGCCTGCGGCGCCACCGGGAAGCGCTGGTTCAACGCCGAGGTGTCGTAGGTGAAGGCGTAGTCGGCGCTGGGAACGACGGTAACGCCGGGGCCGGTCTGGCCGACCGGAACCGCCGCCGGGCGCGATGCGCCGGTGACGTACTTGAACATCTGGATCGGCTCGTCGTAGGTCGCATCCGACCACGAACCGCGTGCGGAGAACACCTGGTGGTCGTCCGGCCGCCATTCCATGCCGGCCTGGCCGAGCTTGGTGCGGGTGGTGGTGACCTGGTTGGAATAGCCGACCTCGATGTCGCCGGCCGGATAGCTGCCGGAGGTCGCGGTCTGGTTGGCGACGCGGTTGCGGTTGCGCGGATCGATGATCAGCTCGTTGCGCTGCATGTCGTCCTTGAAATAGTAGTAGCCGGCGGTGACGTAGGCCTGCAGGTCGGCGCTGGGATGCGCCTCGAACTTGCCGGTCAGGCCGTAGCGGTCGCGCTTGTCCATCACGTACCAGTACTTGTCCTGCTGCGGCACCGCCCAGCCGTTGCCGAGATTGCTGCCGCTCTGCAGCATGCCGTTGCCGTCGTAGAACCCGTAGTGCACCGTGTCGGTGGTCATGTGGGTTTCGGTGTAGCTGCTCAGCGTCTGGTAGTTGCCCGACAGGGTCAGGCCGTATTGCCGGTCGCTGCCGAAGGTGGTGCTGCCGGTGGCGCCGAGGCGGTAGCCCGGATCGTCCTGGTCGCGCGGCTTGCCGACGTCGTTGGCATGGCCCAGCGAGGCTTCGCTGGTGAAGAACGGCTTGCCGCCGTTCTCGAACGCGCTGCGCGTGCGCAGGTTGATCGCGCCGCCGGTGGCGTTGGGATCCAGGTCGGGAGTGAAGGTCTTGACCACCTGCAGCTCGCTGACCATCGACGCCGGCAGGATGTCCAGGCGCACGCCGCGGGTGATCGAGCCGAGCGTGCCGTTCGGCGTGCCCGGCGAGGCCACGGTCAGGCCGTCGATGGTGACGTTGTTGTAGGACGGGCCGAGGCCGCGCAGCACCGGCGTAGCGGCCTCGTCGCGCGGATGCTCGTTGTCGGTCGCCGGCAGCACCGACAGGCCGGGGATGCGGCGCAGCGCCTCGACGATGGTGGTGTCCGGCAGCGCGCGCACGTCGGTGGAACTGACCACGTCGGTGATGTTGGTCGCCGCGCGCTTGCTCTCCATCGCCGCGGCATTGGCCTTGCGCACGCCGGTGACGACCACGCTGTCCAGGGTCTTGGCCGCGCCCGCAGCGGCGGCGGCCGGCGGCGATGCGGCGGCCGGCGCAGCGGCGGCGATATCGGTGGTGTCGCCGTCCGCGGCGGAAGGCGGCAACGGCCTCGTGGCCTGCTGCGCGAGGGCGGCCTGGCAACTGGCGGCAAGCAGGCACACCAGCAGCGTGCGCTGGTGGCGGTGGTGCGATCGCGTCATCTCGTATCCCCTGGAAAATTTCAAAATGAATTAATAACTTCAAAGTAGTTAATTTTATCCAGGGGGCGATGACAGGCCCATGTCACCGGGTTGGCAGTTGCGAGAGCGGCGGGTTGGCTGCAGGTCCGCCGCTGCGGGCGCCAGGTGCGGGCGATGGAGTCCAGGGTGTCGAGAGCGCGGCGGAGGGGTTGGGAGTGAGGGGGACGGTGAAACCGATCGCCGGGTGTTGCCGAACGTTCAAGGCTTCGCCGTACCCTCATCCGCCCCTTCGGGGCACCTTCTCCCGCAGGGAGAAGGGAGACGCCGGCAGGTGCGGACGGCGCCGGATGCAGGGACTGCAAGCACCAAGGCCACGAAACATCCGCACAATGCGCCGCTAGCGATTGTCCAGCACGGCACGGCAGCGTCGCGACGGTGGCGCACGGCTCACGGCCGCCCAAAACGACGATAGGGCCGCAAGGGCCCTATCGTCGTCTCCGTTCTACCTGCGGCCGGCACGCTGGCGCGTGCCCGGACCGTCGCCCGCTAGGGCTGCACGACGCTGATCGTGCCCGGGTTGCTGCGCCCCACCCCGCGCAGGTCGGGACGGTACATGTCCTCGACCAGCGGCGGTGGCACCGTGTAGGTCCCCGGGGTCACCGCGCGCACCAGGTAGAACACCTGCGCCTTGCCGCCCTGCGCCAGGCTCAGCGCGGCCACGTAGCGGTCGTCGCGGAACTCCTCGTGCTTGACGTCGGCGGCGTTGGAACGGTCGCTGATCTCAATGCCGTCCACCACCACGTCGGCCCACTGCTTGGCGTCGCCCAGGTTGAAGTTCTCGATCTCCAGGCCGGCCGGCAGCAGGTCGGTCAACAGCGCGTCGGGCATGCCCACGTTGGAGGTGATGGTGACGCGCACGATCAGCGCCTCGCCTTCCTTCAGCGGCCGCGGCGTCCACGGCTTGCCGTCGGTGCCGTACCACTCGCGTTCCACCTTCAGCGTGCTCTCGTCCACCTCCGGCGCCTTGCGTGGGATGCCGGCGATTTCCAGGCTGGCGTACAGCGGCGCCTCGCCCTGCGGCACGAAGCTGACCCCGCGCGCCAGTTCGGCCTCGCCGAACTGGCGGCCGAACGCCTTGGCCGCGCCGATCGCCTCGCTGCTGTCGCCGACCGCCAACTGCCCGGACACCAGCTTGCTCTGGTTGACCAGCAAGGCCTTGCCCATCCGCGCCAGCGCCACCTGCTCCTGGGTGCTCAGCCACAGCCAGCCGCTGCGGCGGCGCGCGTCGATCTCGCGGCCCAGCGCCACCGCGCGCGCGTCGTACTCGGGCTTGGCCAGGCCGCGCTCGTGCAGCAGCGCGATCATCAGCGCATCGTCGCGGATCACGCTGCCGTAGTCGCCGAAGTAAGGCGGGCGGTCGCCGCTGTCCTTGGCGAAGCCGGCCGCGATCGCCGCTTCGCCGCGCTTCTTGTCGCCCTGCAGCGACAACGCCACGCCCAGGTGCACCAGCGACAGGCCGGTCAGCGCCTTGCCGCGGTCGTTGTCGTACAGCGCACGCAACGTGCCCAGCGGCGCACGATTGACGCGGGCCAGCACGTAGCCGGACCAGGCCTGGTTGGCGAACTTCAGGTTCTCGCGGCGGTCCTGGCCGTAGAAGTTGTTGCCGCCGGACAGCAGGTCCTCGCTGAGCCGGTTCAAGGCCTTCTGCAGCACGTTGTCGGGCACCGCGAAACCGGCGTCCTTGGCGTCGAGCAGGAACTCGGCGATGTACGGGGTCAGGCCCGGATTGACGTAGCCGTCGTCGCCCCACATCGAGAAGTGGCCGCTGGAGATCTGCATCGAGGCCAGCCGGCCGAACGCGCCTTCCATGCGCTCGCGGCGGGTCGCCGCGTCCAGGCCCTTGGCGCCGAGCAGCCTGGCGGTGGCGTCGTCGAGCAGCAGCGCGGCATAGCCCTTGCTGGTGGTCTGCTCGGCGCAACCGTACGGGTAGTTCAGCGCGCCCTGCAGCGCGCTGGCGAACGGGATCGGCGGCAACGCGCTGACCAGCATGCGCGCGTTGACCGAACCGGCCATCAGGCCTTCGGCATCGCTCATGCCCAGCGTCACTGGCGCCAGCGGATCCAGCACGCGGGTCTGCGCGCGCAGCACCGACGGCCACGCCGCGCGCACCGGCAGGTCGTAGCGGCGATCGACGCTGAAGCCGTTGCCGTCGACCCGCACCCGCACCTTGGCCACGGTATAGCCCTCCTGCGCCACCAGCGGGAAGCTGAGCGTGGCCTTGCCGTCCTTGCCGAGCTTGGCGCTGCGCGCGTTCTCGGCGATCGCCAGCGGGCCTTCGCCGTCCACCTGCACCTTGAACTCGCCCGCCTGCCCGGTGAAGTTCTGCACGTCCAGGGTGACCGTGCTGCGGTCGCCCGGCGCCATCACCCGCGGCATGCTGGCCTCGGCCACGATCGGCGCGCGCACCAGCGTCTCCACGTCGCGGTTGCCGTAGCGCTCGTCCGAATACACCAGCGCCGAGACCCGCAGCGTGCCGTTGAAGTCCGGCACCGGCAGCTGCACCCGCGCATTGCCCTTGGCGTCGAGCTTCACCGAACCGGAGAACAGGTCCACGGTCTGCACCCGCGCGGTCGGGCGCTTGGCCTGCGGCAATGCCGCCAATGCCATGTCGCCGCCGAAGCGCAGCTTGCCGGTCCCGCCCTCGAAGCTCTCGATCACCCGGCCATAGATGTCGTACGCGTCCACGCCCAGGCGCCGCTGCGCGAAGAACTGCGCGTTGGCGTCGGGCACCGGGAAGCGGGTGATGTTGAGGATGCCCACGTCCACCGCGGAAATGGTCACGTGCGCCTGCTTGCCGGCCAGTTCCGGCACGCTGACCGTCACCGGCAGCGGCTGCTCCGGACGCATCTGCTTGGGCGCGACCAGGCCCACCGCCACGCGCCGGGTCTTGCGCTCCATCGGCACGAAGGCCACGCCGACCGCACGCGCCGGGGTGATCTTGCTCGGCGCCGAACCGCCGCGGAACACCAGCGCGGTGACGTAGACGTCGTGGCGCTCCCAGTCCTTGGTCACCGGGATCTCGAAGCTGCTGCCCGGCTTCACGTCGATGTCCTGCACGTACAGCATCTTGTCGCTCTCGACCATCAGCACGCCGGGACCGGCATGCGGCGGGGTCAGGGTGACCTTGAGCGTGTCGCCGGCCTTGTAGCCGGTCTTGTCCAGCGCCAGCTTGACCTTGTCCGGGCGCGCGTCCAGGCCGCGGTTCTCGTCGTTCCAGCTCCAGCCGGCGCGGAACGGATAGCGCGTGGTCAGGCCGGTGGACGGATCGAACACGTCCACGCGGTACTCGCCCCACTCCACCGGGAAATCGAACTTGGCCGCGCCGCTGCCGGCATCGACGGTGAGGGTCTGCTTGTTCTCGAAGCGGCGGGTGAAATCGTAGTCCCAGCGGTTGTCGGCGAACGCCCAGTGGTAGTCGCGCAGCTCGCGCACCAGGGTCACCTTCAGCCCCTTGGCCGGCTGCGGCTTGCCCTGCGCGTCGACCCGCATCAGCTCGAAGCGCGCGTTGGCGTTGGCATCGGCGCCGTCCTTGTCGTCGAACAGCGGGCGCACGCCGACCAGCGCCGGCGCCGGCCACAGCACGCGCTTGAGCGTGCGGGTGACGGTGCGACCGCCGGTCTCGTACACGCTGGCCGAGACCAGCGCGGCGATGGTGCTGGTCGGCTTGGCTTCGTCCGGCAGCGCCAGGTCCTCGGCGATCTTGCCGTCGGCGCCGAATTCGGTATCGATCACGTCCTTGGCTTCGCGCGGCAGCTGCAGCGTCGAGTCGCCGAAGAAATAACCGGGCAGCGACTCGACCGGATGCTGCTCGACCGCCACCGCCAGCTTGGCGGTGAAGCGGTTGCCGTCGGCCGGCGCGCCGTACAGGTAGGCGGCGGTGGCCTGCAGCTTGAACGGCTCGCCCGGCTTGAGCGTCTTCTGCGCGCTGTCCAGGTCCAGCTTCATGCGCTCGGGCAGGAACTCCTCGATGCGCAGGGTCATGCCCTGCACCGCTTCCTTGCTGGACGGATCGGTGCGGAACTCCACCTGCCAGCGCCCGGTCGGCGCATCGGCGGGAATCAGCTGCTCGAAGCTGAAATAGCCCTGCTCGCCCGGCTGCAGGCGGGTCTCGCGGAAGATCTTGCCGTCGGGCTGCTTCAGCCGCAGGAACACCGGCTGCGCCCCCTTGCCGCTGGTCGCCACCGGCTTGCCGTCGTTGTCGCGCAGCAGCGCCGACACGCGCACCGTCTCGCCGGGGCGGTACAGGTCGCGGCCGGACCAGGCGAACACGTCGAACCAGGCGTTCTCGCGTCCGGCCACGGCGAACTCGCTCAGGTCCAGCGCCGGCTGGTTGAACGGCAGCATCGACAGGTCGGTGCCGCTGCGCGCCACCAGCACCTGGCCGGCGTCGAGGGTGTAGTTCAGCAGCGCGTTGCCGTTGGCGTCGGTCTCGCCCTTCAGGAACAGCTCGCCCTTGGCGTCGAGGATGCGCAGTTCCACCTTCTTCAACGGCTCCCCGCTCTGCAGCGAGGCGGTGTGCACGAACAGCTTGTCCTTGTAGGCGCGCGCGTGCAGGCCGATGTCGCTGACGGTGAAGAACGCGGTGTCGTATTCGTTCTCGAACCGGCCCGGGCGCTTCATCACCGCGAAGTACAGGCCCGGTTCCTGCAGTTCCTTGATGTCCTGGATCGGCAGATAGGTCAGCGCGCGCTCGTTCTTGTCGCCGCCGAGCACGAAGCGGTTGACGTAGACCGACTCGGCCAGCTGCGAGATCGGGGTGTGGTCGCTGTAGTCGCTGTCCATTTCCCAGCTGCCGCGGCGGCCGCCGCGCTGGTACTGGGCGAAGAACGCCGGCAGCGAGCCTTCCTTGACCCGCATGAATTCCACGTCCACTTCCGGCACGTTGAGCGACACCACCGGCAGGCCGCGGCTCTCGCGCGCCGGCAGCACGCTGCCCTGCGAGGCGAAGCCGACCGCCGGCTCCAGTTCGCCGGTGTAGACCTTCTGCTTGAGCGGCTTGCCCAGGCGGCTGCCGTCGGCGGCGAGCAGGTCGGCGGAGATCAGTACGGTGTAGTCCTTGGCCGCCTCCACGTACGGATAGCGCAGGGTCTTGCCGTCGTCGGACAGCGACCAGGCGCTGTCGTCGGTGCCGACTTTTTCCTCGAAGCGCAGCAGCTTGTCGAAGTCCTGGGTGCCGACCAGCGGCCGCGAGAACTCCAGCGCCAGCGACAGCCCGTCGCCCTTCTGGTCGGGATAGGCGCGGACCAGGCCGAAGCCCTTCATCGCCTCCTTCTGGCCCTTGACCGGCTCGCCGCTGGCGTCGGGCAACTGCCCGGATTCGTTGCGCTTGCAGCCGCCCAGTGCCAACGCCAGGCCCAGCAGCAGGAAGGTGCTCAACAGCCCCGCGCGCAGGAGGCGCCACTGCCGCTTCGAATCCGTGTGCATACGTTCGCTCCGTGAAAGTGGCGCGAGTATAGAACGCGGACGCGACCGCCGGAGACTCGGAATCGAGATTGCGGACGCGGCGTTCGCCGGCGCCCGGCAAGGCGGCCGGGGACGGCGGCGGGCACCCGCCGCCGGACCGTGCACGCGGCGATTTCTGTGTATGCGGTGCGGGCTCTGTGGAAGCAGCCGATGAGGCCACAGGTTACCCAGACCGGATGCAGTCGGGACTGAAGTCCCTCCCACAGTGCACCCGACCAATCGGCCGCAAGCCCTTGTAGGAGCGGCTTCAGCCGCGACGAGCGGAGCCTGGAATCGCGACGGTTCGGCCATCGGTCGGGGCTGAAGCCCCTCCTACAGTGCACCCGGTTGGATGGCCGCAAGTCCCTGGAGGAGCGGCTTCAGCCGCGACGAGCGGAACCTGGAATCGCGACGGCTCGGCCATCGGTCGGGCCTGAAGCCTCTCCTACAGTGCAGCCGGTTGGATGACCGCAAGTTCCCTGTAGGAGCGGCTTCAGCCGCGACGAGCGAAGCGGCGGACTCGCCGCCGCCTCAATGCAACAAGCGCTGCATGTACAGCGCGATCAGCCGCGGCCGGTCCAGCGCAAGGCAGACCTGGGCGTTGGCGGCGCCGGGCGCCGCATGGCCGCCATCCGGCGCGTCGTCGACGGCCACAGTGCCGCCAGTTGCCCTCGCGCCAGGCGGCACTTCCCGCGTATACCCCTGGTCGTCGACCGCGATGCGCAACGGCACGGTCGGGCACAGGCTCGGGTCAAGCAGTTGCGCCACCGGCACCACGTCGAACAGGGTCGGCGTGGCGCTGGCCCAGGGCTGGTCGGTGTCGCGCCACTGGTAGTAGAGCTGGGTCAGCGCATCGGTCAGCGGATCGCCATGCGCGAACAGCGCCACCCGCTCCGGTTCCTCCAGGGTCACCTGGGTCGCGTCCAGCGGCAGCATCACGATCGGCACGCCGGCGGCGAACACGCGCTGCGCGGCGCCGATGTCGGAGACGATGTTGTATTCCGGCGCCGGCGCGCTCGGCGGCCGGTAGCGCGACTTGCCGTAGCCCGCCCGCACCGACCCGCCCATCAGCACCACCTGCTTGAGTTGGGCGAAGCCCTGCGGGTCGCGCTGCAACGCGCGCGCCGCGTCGGTCAGCGGTCCGAGCACCAGCAAGGTGACCTGGCCGGGATGGCGCCGCGCCTGCGCCAGGATGAAGTCCGCCGCGTCCGGCGCCTTGCGCGGCCGCGTGCCCTGCGCCGCCCAGCGCGCCTGGCTGAAGGGAATCGTGGAGGGCGTGGCATGGCCGATCGCCAACGGGATCTCGCTGCGCCCGGCCTGTTGCAACAACCGCTGCAGCAACTGCGCACGCAGTGCGGTGTCGCCCCACGCCGAGGCGATGCCAAGCACGTCCAGCTCCGGGCTGCGCAGCAGCAGCGCCAGCGCGAACGCGTCGTCGATGTCGTCGCCGATGTCGGTGGACACCACCACCTTCTGTGCCGGCGGCGCCGCCGCGGCGGCAACCGATGCCAACGCCAGCAGCGCCAGCGCCGCCCACCGTTTCAGACTGCGCATGCGCGCCTCCCATAAAAAGAAACCGCCGGCATGATAGCCGGCGGTCCCTGGTTCATCGCATCGCTGGCACGCCAATCAGAAATTGGCGCGGAACTGCGCGCCGACGATGCGCGGATCGTTGATGAAGCCGGTGAGGTTGTTGAAGTCGATCGCACCGGTGGCGCGGATCTGGTTGGTGCAGTTGCGGCAGAACACCGACACCTCGTACGCGCCGGCGCCCCAGTTGTAGCCGATCTTGGCGCCGCCTTCGAGCAGCGGCTGGCCGACGAATTCGCGCGAGTCGTACAGGAAGAAGTTGATCTCGCTGCGGTAGGACCAGTCGGTGTAGAAGAAGAACTCGGCGTCGTCGCCGACCGGGATGCCGTAGCGCAGCGTGGCGTTGCCCATCCACTTGGCCGCCTGCGGCAGCACGTTGCCGTCGATGATGGCGTTGCCGGCGGCGTTGAGCGGATCGGTCACGGTGCAGGTGCGGCACACGCCGACCGACAGGGTCGGATCCTCGATGCGGGTCCAGTTGTAGGCGCCGCCGAGGGTGAAGCGCAGGTTCTGGGTGAGCAGCGCCTCGAAGTCGAACTCGGCGCCGCGCGCCTTGGACTTGTCGGCGTTGAGCAGGCGCACGTCGTTGGAGGTGCCGCCGACCGCGGTCAGCTGCTGGTTCTTCACCTGGAAATCGTAGATGTCGAAGCTGATCCGCGCGCGCTTGTCGAACAGGTCGGACTTGATGCCGATCTCGTACGAGTCCACGGTCTCCGGCGCTGCCACGGTCAGCGGCGCGGTCGCCGACGGCACGCCGAAGCTGGCGCCGCGGAAACCGCGCGCGGCGCGGGCGTAGACGTTGACGTTGTCGTTGATGGTGTAGGTCGCGCTGACGTCGCCGGTGACCTTGGAGTTGTCGGTGCTGCCGGTGGACGGCTCGAGCAGGGTGACGCGATCCAGCGCCAGCACGTCGAAGGTCTTCTTGTCGTAGGTGTAGCGGATGCCGGCGCGCAGGTTCAGGCGATCGGTGGCCGCATAGTTCAGCGAGCCGAACGCCGCCCACGAGGTGTTGCGCTGGCGGGTCAGCTGGTAGCTGCTGAGGGTGCCGCCGCCGAAGGTGTCGTAGGTGTAGTTCTCGCCTTCCACCGAATCGTGGAAGTAGTACAGGCCGGCCTGCCAGTTGAGCGGGCCGGCGTACTGCGACTCGGCGCGCAGCTCCTGCGAGTACTGGTCCAGGTTCTTGATGCCGCCGGCGGTTTCCACCGGGAACGCGATCACGCCGGGGCCGGACGGCGGCGCGAACACCGCGCCGTAGCCGCCGTCGATGTCGCCGCGGCTGTAGTACTTGCCGATGCCTTCGTAGCCGGTGATCGAGTGCAGCACGATGTCGCCCAGGTCCCAGGTCAGGTTGGCGCTGCCGCCGTAGGTCTGCAGTTCCTGGGTGTTGCCGCCGTCGATGGACACCTTGTCCGGATCGAAGCCGTCGACCAGCTTGTTGCTGCCCGGCTGGAAGATGTTGGCGCGGAACAGGCGCGCGGTGCCGTCGAGATGCCGCGCATGCGCGTTGAACAGCGCGCTGAAGTCCTCGCCCGGCTGGAACAGCAGCTGCACCCGCACCGCCGAGTCGGTGTAGCCCTCGAACGACCGGTTGTCCACGGTGTTGTCAACCCAGTCGTCGCGGCGCTGGCCCAGCGCCGACACGCGCGCGGCCCACTTGTCGCCCATGGCGATGCTCAGGCCGGTTTCCATGGTCATGGTGCCGTAGGTGCCGTAGGACAGACTGGCGTAGCCGTCGTTGGCGCCGATGCTCGGCTTGACCGAGTTGAACTTGACCACGCCGGCGGGGGTGTTGCGGCCGAACAGCGTGCCCTGCGGGCCGCGCAGCACTTCCAGGCCTTCCAGGTCGAAGATCGGGAAGCCCTTCAGGAACGCGTTCTCGGCCACCACGTCGTCGTACACCAGCGACACCGGCTGCGAGGCGTAGGTGTTGAAGTCGGTGTTGCCGTAGCCGCGGATGTAGAAGCGCGGGAACACGCGGCCGTTGGAGGATTCGACATTGAGGCTGGGCGCCTTGCCGGCCAGCACGCGTACGTCCGAGCCGCTGGTGGCGATCGCGTCCAGGTATTCCGGGCGCAGCACGCTGGCGGAGATCGGCACGTCCTTGGAGTCTTCCGAACGCCGTTCGGCGGTGACCTTGACCGTGTCCAGGCGGGCGACCCCGTCCGTGCTGTCCGCCTGCTGTGCGGCGGCGGGGAACGAGAGGGCGGAAACGACGGCTACGGCAAGTGCGCTGGTGCGCAACGACCAACTGGCGGACATGGGGACTCCGGAGTGGAATGGGCAAGAGCGAATGCGCGTCGCCGGCAAGCGATGCCGCGCCGCAACATAATTAACACAAAATACACACGCTTTGCATGTCCCGGTCACTTGAACGTGTTAAGGCTGTACGCGCGCAATGGGCTGCCACATATGCCCTGCAGGTGCACTGTCCAGACGCCCCAGGTCTATCAACATCGCACTGCGGATTTCCGGCTGGCCGGCGCCACTGCGGCCTCGGCCGTGCAACAGCGCACGCCGCTGCGCCCACCCGCCCCCTGCAGGAGCGGCTTCAGCCGCGACAGCAACTGCGGTTAGAACGTGTCGCGGCTGAAGCCGCTCCTACAGGAACAAGACCCGGATTTGCGGCGCCACAGCGATGCGGCCCCGCCGCCGGCGCTGCCGGCTCAGCAAATATCGCCCGGCACCCGCACCCAGCCGTCCATCAGCACCCGCGCGCTGCGGCTCATGATCGCCTTGGTGACGCTCCACTGGCCGTCACCCTGCTGCTGCGCTTCGGCACCGACCCGCAACGTCCCGGAGGGATGGCCGAAGCGCACCGCCTGGCGTGCGCCGCCGCCGGCCGCGCGATTCACCAGCGTGCCCGGGATCGCCGCGGCGGTGCCGATCGCCACCGCGGCGGTGCCCATCATCGCGTGGTGCAGCTTGCCCATCGACATCGCCCGCACCAGCAGGTCGATGTCGGCGGCGGCGACCGGCTTGCCGCTGGAGGCGACGTAGTCGGCCGGCGGCGCGACGAAGGCCACCTTCGGCGTGTGCTGTCGCGTCGCCGCGTCTTCCAGCCTGGCGATCAGGCCCATGCGCAGCGCGCCGTAGGCGCGGATCGTCTCGAACCTGGCCAGCGCCTGCGCATCGCCGTTGATCGCGTCCTGCAGTTCGGTGCCGCGGTAGCCCAGCGCCTGCGCGTCGAGGAAGATGGTCGGGATGCCGGCGTTGATCAGCGTCGCCTCGAACGTCCCGACGCCCGGCACCTCCAGCGTATCGACCAGGTGGCCGGTGGGAAACATCGCCCCGTCCGCGCCGTCCTCGTCCGCGGCCGGATCGAGGAAGTCGAGCTGGATCTCGGCGGCCGGGAAGGTCACCCCGTCCAGCTCGAAATCGCCGCTCTCCTGCACCGCGCCGGCCACGATCGGCACCTGCGCGAGGATGGTCTTGCCGATGTTGGCCTGCCAGATCCGCACCGTGGCCGTGCCGTCGTGCGGAATGCGCGCCGCATCGACCAGCCCGGCGGCGATCGCGAACGGCCCCACCGCCGCCGACAGGTTGCCGCAGTTGCCGCTCCAGTCGACGAACGGGCGGTCGATCGCCACCTGCCCGAACAGGTAGTCCACGTCGTGGTCCGCGCGCGCGCTCGGCGCCACGATCACCGCCTTGCTGGTGCTGGACGTGGCCCCGCCCATGCCGTCGATCTGCTTGGCGTAGGGATCGGGGCTGCCGATCACCCGCAGCAGCAGCGCATCGCGCGCGGCGCCGGGCACCTGTGCGGCAGCGGGCAGGTCCTGCAGGCGGAAGAACACGCCCTTGGAGGTGCCGCCACGCATGTAGGTGGCGGGAATGCGGAGCTGGGGAACGTGGGACATGGCGTTTTTCCGATCGACGCGCAGGCGGCGAGTAGCTCAGGGGTTGGCGGGAATCTCGGCCTCGACCAGCTGCGCCAGCAGGGTCAACGACTCCTGCCAGCCGAGATGGCAGAACTCCACGGGAATCTGCGCGGGGATGCCGTCCTGGACGATGTCCAGCTCGGTACCGCAGGCCACCGTGCGCAGCTTGACCGTCACCATCATCTCGCCGGGCAGGCCCGGGTTGTCGAAGGTGTCGGTGTGGCGGATCAACTCGCCCGGCACCAGTTCCAGATAGGTGCCGCCGAAGGATTCGCTGGTGCCGGCGCCGAAATTGCTGAAGGAGATCCTGAAGCTGCCGCCCACGCGCGCATCCAGGGCGTGCACGGTGGCGGTGTGGCCGTGCGGCGGCAGCCATTTGGCCAGCGCCGCCGGCTCCAGGAACGCGCGGTAGATGCGCTCGGCCGGCGCGCGCAGGACGCGGTGCAGGCGGACGGTACCGGTCTTGCCGTTGCTCATGATGGTGTCCTCAGCGGTGAAGGCGCGCATCAGGATGGCACGCGCCTGATGACACCGACGAACGGGTCAGGCGATTTTCGACATGTCCAGGAAATCCTGCGCGAAGCGCTGCAGCACGCCACCTGCCTCGTAGATCGCCAGTTCCTCGGCGGTGTCCAGGCGGCAGGTCACCGGCACCTCCACGCGGGTACCGTCGGCGCGGGCGATGGACAGGGTCAGCGTCGCGCCAGGGGTGCGCGCGCCGAGCACGTCGAACACCTCGCTGCCGTCGATGCCCAGGGTCTTGCGCGTGGTGCCGGGCCGGAATTCCAGCGGCAGCACGCCCATGCCGACCAGGTTGGTGCGGTGGATGCGCTCGAAGCCCTCGGCGACGATCGCCTCGACCCCGGCCAGGCGCACGCCCTTGGCCGCCCAGTCGCGCGAGGAGCCCTGCCCATAGTCCGCGCCGGCGACGATCAGCAGCGGCTGCTTGCGCGCCATATAGGTCTCGATCGCCTCCCACATGCGCACCACCTGCCCTTCCGGCTCCAGCCGGGTCAGCGAACCGCGCTGCGGCTGGCCATCGACCACGGCCATTTCGTTGAGCAGTTGCGGATTGGCGAAGGTGGCGCGTTGCGCGGTGAGGTGATCGCCGCGGTGGGTGGCGTAGGAATTGAAGTCCTCTTCCGGCACGCCCATCCGCGTCAGGTATTCGCCGGCGGCGCTGTCGGCCAGGATCGCGTTGGACGGCGACAGGTGGTCGGTGGTGATGTTGTCGCCGAGCACCGCCAGCGCGCGCATGCCGCGCAGCGTGCGTTCGCCGGCCAGCGCGCCTTCCCAGTACGGCGGGCGGCGGATGTAAGTGCTTTGCGGACGCCATGCGTACAGCGGCGCCACCTGCGCGGCGGCCAGCCCGCTGCGCGCGAACATCGGCTCGTAGACCTGGCGGAACTGCTCGGGCTTGACGCTGGCGGCGACGATCGCGTCGATCTCCGCGTCGCTGGGCCACAGGTCCTTCAGCGTCACCGGCTGGCCGTCCTTGTCCACGCCGAGCACGTCCTTCTCGATGTCGAAACGGATGGTGCCGGCGATCGCATACGCCACCACCAGCGGCGGCGAGGCCAGGAACGCCTGCTTGGCGTAGGGGTGGATGCGCCCGTCGAAATTGCGGTTGCCCGACAGCACCGCGGTGGCGTACAGGTCGCGTGCGATCACCTCCTGCTGGATCGCCGGATCCAATGCGCCGCTCATGCCGTTGCAGGTGGTGCAGGCGAAACCGACGATGCCGAAACCCAGCTGTTCCAGCTCCGGCAGCAGCCCGGATGCTTCCAGGTACAGCTGCACCGCCTTGGAGCCCGGCGCCAGCGAGGTCTTGACCCACGGCTTGCGCAGCAGCCCGCGTGCGTTGGCGTTGCGCGCCAGCAAACCGGCAGCGATCACGTTGCGCGGATTGCTGGTGTTGGTGCAGCTGGTGATCGCGGCGATGATCACCGCGCCGTCGGGCATCAGGCCTTGCGCCTGTTCGGCCTTGCCGGATGCCAACTTGGCCTCGTCGGCGATGCCGCGCGCGGCCAGCTCGCTGGTCGCCACGCGCTTGTGCGGATTGGACGGGCCGGCCATGTTGCGGGTCACGCTGGACAGGTCGAACTGCAGCACGCGTTCGTACTGCGCCGCGACCAGGTCGTCGGCCCACAGTCCTGCGGCCTTGGCATAGGTTTCCACCAGCGCGACCTGCGTGTCGTCGCGGCCGGTCAGGCGCAGGTAGTCGATGGTCTGCCGGTCGATCGCGAATATCGCCGCAGTGGCGCCGAACTCCGGGGTCATGTTGGAGATCGTGGCGCGATCGCCCAGGGTCAGCGCGGCCGCGCCTTCGCCGTGGAACTCCAGGTAGGCGCCGACCACCTTCTGCGCGCGCAGGAACTCGGTCAGCGCCAGCACCACGTCGGTGGCGGTGATGCCCGGCTGCGGCCGCCCGCGCAGCGCCACGCCGACGATGTCCGGCAGGCGCATCCACGACGCGCGCCCGAGCATCACGCTCTCCGCTTCCAGCCCGCCGACGCCGATCGCCAGCACGCCCAGCGCATCCACGTGCGGGGTGTGGCTGTCGGTGCCCACGCAGGTATCCGGGAACGCCACGCCGTCGCGCACCTGCACCACCGGCGACATCTTCTCCAGATTGATCTGGTGCATGATCCCGTTGCCCGGCGGAATCACGTCGACGTTCTCGAACGCGCGCTTGGTCCAGTCGATGAAGTGGAAGCGGTCGGCGTTGCGGCGGTCTTCCACCGCACGGTTCTTGGCGAACGCGGCCTTGTCGAAGCCGCCGAATTCCACCGCCAGCGAGTGGTCCACGATCAGCTGCGTCGGCACCACCGGATTGACCTGCGCTGGATCCCCGCCGCGCTCGGCGATCGCATCGCGCAGCCCGGCCAGGTCCACCAGCGCGGTCTGGCCGAGGATGTCGTGGCACACCACGCGCGCCGGAAACCATGGGAAATCCAGGTCGCGACGGCATTCGATCAGCTGCATCAGCGAAGCGTCCAGCGTGGCCGGATCGCAGCGCCGCACCAGGTTCTCGGCGAACACGCGCGAGGTGTACGGCAGCGCGGCATAGGCGCCGGGCCGGAGCGCATCGACCGCGGCGCGCGCGTCGAAGTAATCCAGCGAAGTGCCGGGCAGGGAGGTGCGGTAGTGGCTGTTCATGGCTGGCTACACTAGAAATAAAGCGAAGGCTGACCCTTCTCCCATCGGGAGAAGGTGCCCCGAAGGGGCGGATGAGGGTACGGGCGAAGCCTAATGCGAATGAGAGCCCACATGAGGCGGATGAGGGTACGAACGAAGCCTGGTGCGACCAAACGCCACGAGGCTGCGCCCGTACCCTCACCCCCTACCCCTCTCCCGACGGGAGAGGGGAGCAATCAACTGCGCCGGTCGATCGGCACGAACGTCTGATCCTCCGGCCCGGTGTAGTTCGCGCTGGGGCGGATGATCTTGCCGTCGATGCGCTGCTCGATGATGTGGGCGCTCCAGCCGGCGGTGCGCGCGATCACGAACAGCGGGGTGAACATCGCCGTCGGCACGCCCATCATGTGGTAGCTGACCGCGCTGAACCAATCCAGGTTCGGGAACATCTTCTTGATCTCCCACATCACCGCCTCCAGGCGCTCGGCGATGTCGTACATCTTGCGGCTGCCCTGCGCGTCGGACAGCTCGCGCGCCACGTCCTTGATCACCTGGTTGCGCGGATCGGACACGGTATACACCGGGTGGCCGAAGCCGATGATCACTTCCTTGCGCTCGACCCGCGCGCGGATGTCGGCTTCCGCCTCGTCGGGCGTGTCGTAACGCTTCTGCACTTCGAACGCGACCTCGTTGGCGCCGCCGTGCTTGGGCCCGCGCAGCGCGCCGATGCCGCCGGCGATGGCGCTGTACATGTCGCTGCCGGTGCCGGCGATGACCCGGCAGGCGAAGGTGGACGCGTTGAACTCGTGCTCGGCGTACAGGATCAGGCTGGTGTGCATCGCCTGCACCCACTCCTCGTGCGGCTTGAAGCCGTGCAGCAGATGCAGGAAATGGCCGCCGATCGAATCGTCGTCGGTCTCCACCTCGATGCGGCGGCCGTTGTGGCTGTAGTGGTACCAGTACAGCAGCATCGAGCCGAGGCTGGCCATCAGCTTGTCGGCGATGTCGCGCGCGCCGGGATGGTTGTGGTCGTCCTTCTCCGGCTGCACGCAGCCGAGCACCGACACGCCGGTGCGCATCACGTCCATCGGATGCGCCGACGGCGGCAGCTGCTCCAGCGCCGCCTTGACCGCGGCCGGCACCCCGCGCAGCGAGCGCAGCTTGGCCTTGTAGCCGCGCAGCTCGCTGTTGCTGGGCAGCTTGCCGTGCACCAGCAGGTAGGCGATCTCCTCGAACTGGCTGCTGCGCGCCAGGTCCAGGATGTCGTAGCCGCGGTAGTGCAGATCGTTGCCGCTGCGGCCCACCGTGCACAGCGCGGTGTTGCCGGCGGCGGTACCGGACAGGGCCACCGATTTCTTCGGCTTGAAGGCCGGAGCGGCCTGACTGGCGTTGGTGTCGTTCATGCGTTGTCTCCCGGGTAGCGCGGTCGTGTCATCGAGGCGGATCAGGGCGCGGGCGCGGCCGGTGGCGGGGTACCGCCGCGCTCGAGCAATTGCTGCAGCATGGCGATCTGGCGGTTCTGCAGCTCGACCAGCGTCGCCCAGTCCTGCTCGCGCAGCTGGTTGAGCTTCTCGTGCACCTGCAGGATTTCCAGCTCGGATTTGATGTTCACTTCGTAGTCGTTCTGCGCGCGCAGGCGGTCCACCGCGGCCTGGCGGTTCTGGCTCATCATGATCACCGGCGCCTGGATCGCGGCCAGGCACGACAGGCACAGGTTGAGCAGGATGTAGGGATACGGATCGAACGCGTGCGCCAGCACCAGGCTGTTGAGCGCGATCCAGGCCAGCAGCACCAGGCCGAAGCCGATGATGAAGCTCCAACTGCCGCCGATCTCGGCGACCCGGTCGGCGATGCGCTCGCCGAGCGTGCGGTCGCGGTCGGCCTGCTTGACGATGTCGCGCGCCACGTGACGCTTGGCGATGAAGCGCTCCACCACCTCGCGCTCGGCGTCGGGCAGTTTCTCCAGTTCGGTCTGCAGCAGCTGCCGCGCGGTCTGGCGGCGGTCGATGCGGCCGCGTGGCGGCATGGTGCCGACGTGGGTGTTCATGGACATGCTCGGACAGGGGAACCGGCGTGGATCATGCGCCCTTGCCGGCGAACAATGCGTCCAGGCGCTGCTCGAAGGCGTGGTAGCCGATGCGTTCGTACAGCTCCTCGCGGGTCTGCATCGTGTCCACCACGTTCTGCTGGTGGCCGTCGCGGCGGATCGCCGTGTACACCGCCTCGGCGGCCTTGTTGGCGGCGCGGAACGCCGACAGCGGGAACAGCTGGATCGCCACCCCGGCCGATGCCAGTTCCTCGCGGGTGAACAGCGGGGTCTTGCCGAATTCGGTGATGTTGGCCAGCACCGGCACCTTCACCGCGTCGACGAAACGGCGATAGGTGTCCAGGTCGTAGGCGGCCTCGGCGAAGATGCCGTCGGCGCCGGCCTCCACGCAGGCGATGGCGCGCGCGATCGCCGCGTCCACGCCATCCACCTGGATCGCGTCGGTGCGCGCGATCAGGAAGAAGGCGGCATCGGTCCTGGCATCGGCCGCGGCCTTGACCCGGTCGACCATTTCGCCCTGGCTCACGATCTCCTTGCCGGGCCGGTGGCCGCAGCGCTTGGCGCCGACCTGGTCCTCGATATGGCAGGCGGCCGCGCCGGCCTTGATCAGCGACTTGATGGTGCGCTCGATGTTGAACGCGCTCGGGCCGAAGCCGGTGTCGATGTCCACCAGCAGCGGCAGCTCGCAGACGTCGGTGATGCGGCGCACGTCGATCAGCACGTCGTCGAGGGTGTTGATGCCCAGGTCCGGCAGGCCCAGCGACCCGGCGGCGACGCCGCCGCCGGACAGGTAGATCGCCCGGTAGCCGGCGCGTTGCGCCAGCAGCGCGTGGTTGGCGTTGATCGCGCCGATCACCTGCAGCGGCGATTCGGCGGCCAGCGCGGCGCGGAAACGGGCACCGGCAGAAACGTGCGACATGGCGAACTCCTGAGCGAGGGCGGCGGCCCGCACGGCCGTTCCGCGATGGGCGCCAATCTGGCACCATCGCCCGGGCCGATCAATCTTGATTCAATGAATCAACCTATCAGCGGATCCCCATGTCCCCCGAAGCCGACCGCCACCTGATCTCCGCCGCCGAGGCCTGCGCCCTGCTCGGCATCAGCAGTGCCACGCTCTACGCCTACGTGAGCCGCGGCCTGCTCGGTTCCCGCGCCGGCGCCGACCATCGCAGCCGCGCCTACCTGCGCGCGGAAGTGGAACGGCTGGCGCAGCGCAAGCGCGTCGGCCGCGGCGCCGCGCGCGGGGCCGCGCAGAGCCTGGACCGCGGCCTGCCGGTGCTGGAGACGCGCATCTCGCTGATCCGGCCCGACAGCCCCTACTACCGCGGGCGCTCGGCGGTCGCCGCGGTGCGCGAAGGCGCCGGCCTGGAGGACATCGCGCGGCTGCTGTGGGAGTGCCTGGACGAAGACCCGTTCGCCGCGGCCCCGGTCGCGCCATGGCCGCAACGGGTGGCGCCGCTGGCCGGCGACGCCACGCTGCCGCCGCTGGAACGCGCCATGGCCTGCATTCCGCTGCTGGCCCTGGAGCTGCGCCAACCGCTCAACGCCGCGCCGACGGTGCGCCGCGAGATCGCCGCCACCTTGCTGCGGCAGAACGCCGCGCTGCTGGTCGGCACCCAGCCGGACACCCGGCCGGTGCATCGCCTGATCGCCGACCGCTGGCGCCCGGGCGATGCCGACTTCGCCGAACTGGTGCGCGCCACCCTGGTGCTGTGCGCCGATCACGAACTCAACGTCTCCGCCTTCGCCGCGCGCGTGGTCGCCTCCACCGGCGCACCGCTGCACGCCACCGTCAGCGCCGGCCTGGCCGCGCTGTCCGGCCCGCGCCATGGCGGCGCCACCGCCCGCGCCCACGCCCTGCTGCGCGATGCCCAGGACGCCGCCGACCCGGCCGCCTTCATCGCCGAACGCTGGCAGCGCGGCGACGACCTGCCCGGCTTCCACCATGCGCTCTACCCGGATGGCGACCCGCGCGCGGCCGAAGTGCTGCGCCTGCTGCGCGAGCGCTGCGGCCAGCATCCGCAGATGCGGCATGTAGAAACGGTGCTCGCCGCGGCGCAGGACTGCAGCGGCCAGGCGCCCAACATCGACGGCATGCTCGCGGCGCTCTGCCTCATCCACGACCTGCCCTCCGCACACGCCCTGGTCCTGTTCGCCGCCGCCCGGCTGTCCGGCTGGCTGGCGCATGCGCTGGAGCAGCAGGCGCTGGGCAAGCTGATCCGCCCGCGGGCGCGCTATGCCGGGGTCATGCCCGAGGGTTCGACGCCGGGCTGAGGGCGGCAGCTTGCGCGGCAACGCCGCATCGGCGGCGGCGTCCATTGCGCATGTCCTGCTGTTGCTGCGCGGCAATCCGCATCGCAGCCCGCCCCCTCGCACCGCAGAAAAAGGGCTGACCGGATTCAGTGAGCCGCGTCGCCAAACTGGCGAAGAAGGTGTACAAATGTACACCATGGACACCCTCTCCCCACAACGCGCCGCGATCCTCGCCTACGTCCACGACTGCGCCGAGCAGGCCGGACGGCCGCCGAGCCTGGCTGAGATCGCCGAGCGCTTCGGCTTCGCCTCGCGTAACGCGGCGCGCAAGCACGTGCAGGCGCTGGTCGAGGCCGGGCTGCTGGAGCATGTGCCGCAGCAGGCGCGCAGCCTGCGACCGGTGCAGGCACAGCCGCGCAGCGGGCTGCTGCGGCTGCCGGTGCTGGGCCGGGTCGCCGCCGGCGCGCCGATCGGCGCCGATATCGGCCTGGACCAGCAGCTGCGGCTGGACCGCGCCGTGTTCGCGCTGCGTCCGGACTACCTGCTGCGCGTGCAGGGCGATTCGATGATCGACGACGGCATCCTCGACGGCGACCTGGTCGGGGTGCGCCGCGCTGCCGATGCGCGCAACGGGCAGATCGTGGTGGCGCGGCTGGACGGCGAGATCACCATCAAGCGCTACCGGCACGACGGCGAACGCATCCAGTTGCTGCCGCGCAATCCGGCCTATGCGCCGATCGTGGTGCAGCCGGGCCAGGACTTCGCCATCGAAGGGCATTACTGCGGGCTGATCCGGCAAGGCTGATGGCTGCCGTCGTCGCCCTCGACCGCCTGCTGGCCGAACGCCGGGTCTGGCGCGGCCAGCCGACCGCGCTGCCGCCCAGCGCGCAGCCAACCGGCCATGCCGCGCTCGACGCCGCACTGCCGGCGCGCGGCTGGCCGGAGATGGCGCTGACCGAACTGCTGCACGCCGCCGACGGCATCGGCGAACTGCAGCTGCTGTGGCCGACGCTGGCGCGGCTGTCGCAGGGCGGCGGCCGCATCGTGCTGGTCGATCCGCCCTATCTGCCCTACCCCGGCGCCTGGCAACAGGCCGGGGTGGCGCTGCCGCAGTTGCAGATCGTGCGCGCCGGCGCGGACGCGGCCTGGGCCGCCGAGCAATGCCTGCGCTCGGGCAGCTGCGCGGCGGTGCTGTGCTGGCCGGCGCAGGCCAACGACAAGACCCTGCGCCGGCTGCAGGTGGCGGCCGAGACCGGGCGCGCACTGGGCTTCGCCTACCGGCCGCTGAAAGCCGCGGCCAATCCGTCGCCGGCCGCGCTGCGCATCGCCATCGATGCCGCACCGGCGCAGCTGCGCGTGCTCAAGTGCCGCGGCGGCATGCCGCCGGCGCGCGCCATTGCGCTGTCCGCGCTGGCCATGCCGTCGCCGGCTTCGGCTTGAGGACGCGCGCATGCGCTGGGCCTGCATCCTGCTGCCGCAACTGGCGCTCGACACGGTGCTGCGGCGCTGGCCGTCGCCGGACCAACCGCTGGCGCTGCTCGCCGGCCCGCCGCAGCGGCGCACGCTGAAGGCGGTCAACGCCGCCGCGCGCGCGCGCGGCCTGCAGCCCGGGCAATCGCTGGCCACCGCGCAGGCGCTGTGCGACCGCTTCGCCACCGCCCTGCACGATGCCGAGGAAAGCCGCCGCTGCCAGCAGTTCCTGGCGGCGTGGGCGTACCGCTTCAGTTCGCTGGTCAGCACCGACTATCCCGGCGCGCTGCTGCTGGAAATCGAGGCCAGCCTGGGCCTGTTCGGGCCCTGGCCGCGCTTCGAGGCGCGCCTGCGCGAGGAGCTGACCGCGCTGGGCTTCCGCCACCGCATCGTGGTCGCGCCGCATCCGCTGGCCGCGCGCGTGCTGGCCAACGCGCACGACGGCATCGCCCTGCTCGACAATGCCGCGCTGCACGCCGCACTGGGCCAATTGCCGATCGCCCGCGCCGGGCTGGAACCGGGCCTGGCCGACGCCTTCGCGCGGATGGGCCTGCGCACGCTGCGGCAGCTGTTCGCGCTGCCGCGCAGCGGCCTGGCGCGGCGCTATCCGCCCACACTGCTGCAGCACCTGGACGCCTTGCGCGGGCAGGCGCCGCTGCCGCTGCAGTACTACCTGCCGCCGGACCGCTTCGATGCGCGGCTGGAACTGGGCTACGCGGTGGAATCCAGCCAGGCCCTGCTGTTCCCGCTGCGCCGGCTGACTGCCGACCTGGCCGCGTTCCTGGCCGGGCGCGATGGCGGCGTGCAACGCTTCCAACTGCATCTGGAACACGAAGGCCTGGACGACAGCGTGGTGCCGGTCGGCCTGCTCGCCGCCGAGCGCGATGCGGCGATGCTGTTCGAACTGGCGCGCGGCCGCCTGCAACATGCCAGCGTGCCGGCGCCGGTGCAGGCCATGCGTCTGCGCGCCGACGAACTGCCGCCGTTCGTGCCGGCCGCGCGCGAACTGTTCGACGACCGCGCGCAGCAGGCGCTGCCCTGGGAACAGCTGCGCGAACGCCTGCGCGCCCGCCTCGGCGACGACGCGGTGCACGGCCTGCGCGCGCATGCCGACCATCGCCCCGAATGGGCGTGGCGCGCCGAATCCGGCAAGCCCGCGCAGGCAGGCAAGACCAACCAACCGAGCGCGCCCCGCGCGGCTGCGTTCACCACGCTGCCGCGCCCCGGCTGGCTGCTGACCCGGCCGATTCCGCTGCGCGAGCGCAACCCCGAACGCCTGGCCGGCCCGGAACGCATCGAAAGCGGCTGGTGGGACGACGGCGACATCCGCCGCGACTACTACATCGTGCGCACCCGCCAGGGCCAGCGCGCCTGGGTGTTCGCGCCGGCCGATGCGCCGGACGCGCTGATGCTGCACGGCTGGTTCGCATGAGCCACAGCCCGCCACGTCCGCGACTGCGTGCCGTGCCGGCGCCTGCCGCGCAACCACCTGCCGCCTTGCACGACGCCACCTCCATGTCCGCACGCACGCCGCCGCCGGACTACGCCGAACTGCACTGCCTGTCGAACTTCAGCTTCCAGCGCGGCGCCTCGCATGCGCGGGAACTGTTCGAACGCGCCGCACGGCACGGCTACCGCGCGCTGGCGATCACCGACGAATGCACCCTGGCCGGCATCGTGCGCGCCTGGCAGGCGGCCAGGGACACCGGCCTGGCGCTGATCGTCGGCAGCGAATTCCAGCTCGAACACGGCCCCAAGCTGGTGCTGCTGGCCGAGACCCTGCACGGCTACCAGTGCCTGTGCCGGCTGATCACCCTGGCCCGCCGTCGCGCCGACAAGGGCACGTACCGCGCGCTGCGCGCGGACTTCGACGGCGATCTCGACGGCCTGCTGTGCCTGTGGCTGCCGCGCGACGACGATGGCGGCGTCGCAAGCGACGGCGCCTGGCTGCAGGCGCGCTTCGCGCAACGCCTGTGGCTGGCGGTGGAACTGCTGCGCGGCCCAGACGACGACGCCCTGCTGCACGCGCGCCTGGCGCTGGCCCGGCGCCTGCACCTGCCCGCCGTCGCCAGCGGCGACGTGCACATGCACGCCCGCGGCCGCCGCGCGCTGCAGGACACGCTGACCGCGATCCGCCAGCGCCTGCCGCTGAGCGAGGCCGGCGCGCACCTGTTCGCCAACGGCGAGCGCCACCTGCGTCCGCGCGCGACCCTGGCCACGCTGTATCCGCACGCGCTGCTGGCCGAGTCGGTGCGCATCGCGCAGCGCTGCACGTTCGACCTCGGCCAACTGCGCTACCAATACCCGCACGAGCTGGTGCCGCCGGGTCGGACGCCGACGCAATGGCTGCGCACGCTCACCGAGCAAGGCGCGGCCACGCGCTGGCCGCACGGCGTGCCGGAAAAGGCGCGACGCCTGATCGAGCACGAACTGGGCGTGATCCAGCGCCTGGGCTACGAATCGTACTTCCTCACCGTCTACGACCTGGTGCGCTTCGCCAGGTCGCGCGACATCCTGTGCCAGGGCCGCGGCTCGGCGGCGAATTCGGCCGTGTGCTATGCGTTGGGCGTCACCGCGATCGACCCCGACCGCATCGGCATGCTGTTCGAGCGTTTCATCTCCGAAGAGCGCAAGGAACGGCCAGACATCGACGTCGATTTCGAGCACGACCGCCGCGAGGAGGTGATCCAGTACATCTTCAACCACTACGGCCGCGAGCGCGCCGCGTTGACCACGGTGGCGATCCAGTACCACGGCCGCAGCGCGGTACGCGACGTGGCGCGCGCGCTCGGCCTGCCCGGCGACAGCATCGACGCGCTGGCCTCCACGCTGGGCCAGTGGGACGACGACGTCCCGCCGCACGAACGCCTGCGCGAACGCGGTTTCGATCCGGACACCGCGCTGATGCGCCGGCTGCTGGCGCTGAGCGCCGAGCTGATCGGCTTCCCCCGCCACCTGTCGCAGCACCCCGGCGGCTTCGTGATCTCCGAGCACCCGCTGCACACGCTGGTGCCGGTGGAGAACGCGGCGATGGCCGAGCGCACCGTGATCCAGTGGGACAAGGACGACCTGGAACTGGTCGGGCTGATGAAGGTCGACGTGCTCGCGCTGGGCATGCTCAGCGCGCTGCGGCGCACGCTGGACCTGCTGCGTGCGCACCGCGGCCGCGATCTGGACCTGGCCAGCATTCCCGCCGAAGACGAGCAGACCTACCAGATGATCCAGCGCGCCGACACCATCGGCGTGTTCCAGATCGAATCGCGCGCGCAGATGGCGATGCTGCCGCGACTCAAACCGCGCGAGTTCTACGACCTGGTGATCCAGGTGGCGATCGTGCGCCCCGGCCCGATCCAGGGCGGCATGGTGCATCCCTACCTGCGCCGGCGCAGCGGCGAGGAACAACCCGACGACTTGCCGGAGAAATTGAAGGAGGTGTTCAAGCGCACCCTCGGGGTGCCGCTGTTCCAGGAACAGGTGATGCAGCTGGCGATCGTCGCCGCCGACTACTTACCGGGCGAGGCCGACCAGCTGCGCCGCTCGATGGCCGCCTGGAAGCGCCACGGCGGGCTGGAACCGCACCGCGAGAAACTGACCAACGGCATGCTAAAAAACGGCTACAGCGCCGAGTTCGCCGCGCGCATCTTCGAACAGATCAAGGGCTTCGGCAGCTACGGCTTCCCCGAGAGCCACGCCGCCAGTTTCGCCCTGCTCACCTACGCCAGCTGCTGGCTCAAGTGCCATGAACCGGCGGCCTTCACCTGCGCGTTGATCAACAGCTGGCCGATGGGCTTCTACAGCCCCGACCAATTGCTGCAGGACGCGCGCCGCCACGGCCTGCAGGTGCGTCCGGTGGACGTGCGCTACAGCGACTGGGATTGCGGGCTGGAAGCCTACAGCGCCGATCCGACGGTGCAGCCGGCAATCCGCCTGGGCCTGCGCCTGGTCCGCGGCCTGGCCGAAGACGCCGCGTTGCGCCTGCAGCAGGCACGCGCGCAGGCGCCGTTCCGCGACCTCGCCGACCTGTGCCAGCGCGCCGCGCTCGACGACAAGGCGCGCGACAGCCTGGCCGACGCCGGTGCGCTGAAACCGCTGGCCGGGCACCGCCACCGCGCACGCTGGGCGGTGGCCGGCGTCGAAGCGCAACGTCCACTGTTCGAGCCGCTCGCCGCCACGCCGGAACAGCAGGTGGCGCTGCCGCTGCCCAGCCTCGGCGAGGACATCCGCGCCGACTACGCGACCATCGGCACCACCCTCGGCAAACACCCGCTGACCTTGCTGCGCGCGCAACTGCGTGCGCGCCGCTATCGCCACTCCGCCGAACTGCGCGCCCTGCCCCACGCCAGCGCGGTCGCCATCGCCGGCCTGGTGACCATGCGCCAGCGCCCGCAGACCGCCAGCGGCGTCACCTTCCTCACCCTCGAAGACGAACACGGCCTGGTCAACGTCGTGGTCTGGCGACGCCTGGCCGATCGCCAGCGCCAGGCGCTGATCGAATCCAGGCTGCTGGCGGTGCGCGGCCGCCTGGAAACCGCCGACGGCGTGCGCCACCTGATCGCCGGCCACCTCGAAGACCTGACCCCGCTGCTGCTCGGACTGGACATCCGCAGCCGCGATTTCCACTGAACCGATGAGCACGACGCTGCATGCCTTGCGCGTCGAACGGGCCGGCACTGTTATTGCGCGGGCGCATCCGCTGCACGGCCGCATGCCTGCATCGCCCGCTGCACCGCATCCGCTTCGCCCAGGCGTTCGCGGTAGATGGTGGCAGCCAGCTCGCGCCTGGCCTTGCTCGACCCGATCGAACCGTGACTGGCGATGTCCGACAACGGCCCGCCCAACTGGCGATACCTGGCCACGAGCCTGGCCGTCGCGGCCATGCTGTCGCACTCCACCGGTGCCGCCTGCACCGGCGCGCACACCATCAGCAAACACGAAAAACCCAGCGCGGCGAGTGTCTTGTTCATAGCTGCTCCCAAGCGGAGACGAAGACCGCCATCCCCATGCGGCCGCGCAGGGTTGAAGCGCTGCAGCACATCGCTGCACAGCACTGCAGCGCGCGGCGCGGCATCGCCACACCACCACCGAGAGCACCGGCAAACAGGCTGCAGCGGCATCGGGCCGCGCGTATCGCCATCCGCTCAGTGTGGACAGCGCCGATGGAAGATAGCCAAGGCAACTGCCGTCGCCAGCCGTGTTGCGACGAAACCCGGCGGCAGCGGATCGAACAATCGGATCAGCGGCGCGAAGTGCGACAGCAACGTCGCCGCGCGCCGTCCATCGCGCAAGCACGGACGGTGCCCATGTCGGAGCGTGCGCGCAGCCATCCGCTGTTCGGGGCGCGTTCGGGCTGGCTGGCGCAATTCGACGGCAGAAAAGCCGCTGGCGATGCGCGGCAGACTGCAGGCACCGAACGCATGCGCGCTCGACCGTCCACCTGCCAGAAGACCTGGCTACGTCACTGCAGAACGCGACTGTGCGCAACCAGGATTTCAAGCGGGCGAACGCCCGCCTGGACTTCGTCTTCGATCAAGGCGTGCGATGCGTCGAACACACGACCGTGGTCGAGTCTTGCCGAGCATGGCGCGCACGCAGGCAGCCATGCTCTTCAGTCGAACGCCATGGACAGGCCGAATGCATCCGGTTTCTTTATCCGTCAAAACTGCGTGGATCGACTGGCAGAAACCGGCGGTGCGGCAGAGCGTGGAATTGCATCCGGCACGCTCCCCATTGCGAGGTGCCGCGCCCGCGATCAGTGGGCAGGAGCGGCCAGGCGCGCGTACTGGTCGCGGCCGATCCAACCGGTGAACGAACCATTATTGGCATTGATGAATTCGACCTGGGCCCAGCCATCCTTGAACGCCAGCACGCCCACCACATCGCCCTTGACGACATAAGCCCCCTTGGGCGTCTTGGGGCCCGGCGTTTTCTGCAGATACGCCTTGTCGGCGGACACCGTCACCAGGCCGATCCATGTGTTGCTGGCGGTCCGGGTCAGGTCCAGGCCAGTGGCGATTTCCGGCATCAACACACTGAGGCAACCGGGATGCTGACGGCCCTGCTTCACGGTCAGCGTCACGCCGTCGGACGAAGCCGCCACAGTTCCGGGATAGGCCTCGTGCGACCACGTGGTGACCGAGACCGGCGCGTTCCCCTCGGCCTTGCCCTGCAGATAGAACGAACAGCCACGGCTCACGCCCTCGCCCATCTCTTCCGAGTAGAAGCCTTCGATCCGATGCTCGGGCGTCACCGCGAGCATCAGCCCTTCGTACTTGCCCGAATGCAGCGCAGCCGTGCCCGCGAGTGCAGGCGATACGGGGCAAAGCGAGAACAAACCAATAGCCAGAAACCGGGTGATCGCCATCTTTTTCCTTCAAGTGCTTCGCAAGTTCTTTGAAGCGTTTGTCATGGCAACCATCATAACCGTCGCAGGTATGCAGCACGGCCATCAAATCGCGCTCTTGATGGCCTCGCTCCACAGCGGACGCTTGCTGCAAAGCCGGGAACGCCTTCGATCGACTATCGCCAATGGCCGCGTCGCCCACTCGGAACCGAGCGGACGATGGTCGTTGCCAGACCCGATTGCACCGCGCAGCACCGACTATGGCTTCCGGCCCAACCCCGTCAGCAGCGTCTGTACGCCTTTCCAGCCCCAGTACACCCGATGGCACGCGATCAGGCCGCGCGCATCCAGGTCCATGACTTCTACCAGGTCGACCTGATCGCCGTCCGGCGTTTCTCGCGGATATTCCCAGGCCACCTGGCGCTGCGAAGCATGCCAACGACCGCTGCGATACCAGCGGCCGAGGCCGTTTTCGGGCTGGGCGAAGGACGCCGCGAAGAACGTCCTGAGCGCTTCGCGTCCCTGCAGCCTTCCATCCTGCCGCTCTGCGGAGACCACATAGGCCAAGGGCGTTTCCAGCATCGCGTCTTCCGCGTACAACGCCATCAGCGCATCCAGATTCCGCTCGACAACGCTGTGTTGCCATTGCTCGAAGATGCGGCGGGCATCGCCCTCCGATCCGTTCGATCGCGCTTCGATTTCGCTCATGCAGGACACTCCGATACAGTGCACTGCAGTCTAGGAACATGCGCAGGCCGTCGATTCGATGCGTGCCGAAGCGTTCCGGCGAGGCGCGGTCTATGATGGCCGCGCCCGCCAGGAGTGCACACGATGCCGGTCGAACAGCCCAAGCTTGCCGCGACCGCGTTCCTCATCGCCGATCCCGCCCGCGCCGCCATGTTGATGGCGCTCATCGACGGGCGTGCACTGCCTGCCGGCGAGCTCGCCTTCGCCGGCGGCGTCACCCCGCAGACGGCCAGTTCGCACCTGGCGAAACTGCTGGACGGCGGCTTGCTGGCGGTCGAGGTCCAAGGCCGCCACCGCTACTACCGGCTGGCCGGTTCGCACGTCGCGTTCGCACTGGAGAATCTGGCGACGCTCGCCGCGCCCGCCGCACCGCGATGCCGGAAAGCGGGGCGCAAGCAACAATCGCTGACCTTGGCCAGATGCTGTTACGACCACCTGGCGGGGCGACTGGGCATCGCGGTGACCGAAGCGCTGGAGCGGCGCGCGCTGATCGTCCGACAAGACGACAAGCAATACGCGGTATCCGCCGAAGGCAGCGCATGGTTCGCGCGGATGGGCCTGGACGTTTCGCGCCTCGTCCCGACCAGGCTCGGCATCGCACGACAGTGCCTGGACTGGACCGAACGCAAGCACCACCTCGCCGGTCCGCTCGGCGTCGAATTGCTTGCGCTGCTTTGCGCCAAACACTGGCTGCGCCGCGAACAGGGCACGCGTGCGATCCACATTACCGACATCGGCTGGGCCGGCCTGCAGACCGAGCTGGGAATCGGCCGGCTTGCCGGGGACGAACTGCCGCTCGCTTCCTGAGCGGCAAACCATTCCGACGGTTGCAATGCGCTACGCAGGAGTCTCAGCATCGGATCGCGCGACAGCGAGGAGCGCCGCGGCGATCGTATAGGGATCCGAACTCACCGGCCGCGAACGACGTTTTTTTAGAAGGCTCATGCTTCGGAAGCGTCCAGCGCGTACCGGCGCTGGCAATGCTCGCAGAAGAACGCGCGCCGCTGCGCCTTGCCGAGCTGCTTGCGATAGGTCAGCAGATGGCCGTCGCGCGGACAGGTGGTCTTGGTATGCACCTGGTAGTGCTTCTTCAGCACGAAGGCCTTCTTCCAGGTGTAGAAATCGAAGCTGTACTCGCGCGCCTGCGTCACCAGTTCGGCCAGCTTGCGCGGCGGCAATGCCCCGATTTCGCTCTCCGGATGCACGCGGATGCGGAACAGCACTTCGTTCTTGATGATGTTGCCGACCCCGGCGAACACGTCCTGGTCCAGCAACGCATCGGCGGCCAGCGTGCGCGGCCGCAGGCGCAGCTTGCGCCGCGCCTGCGCCGCGTCCCAATCCGGGTTCATCACGTCCCCACGCCAGTCGTAGGCCTCGTCCAGCGCGCCCTCGATGAACTTGACCGAACACGCGTAGAAGTTCAGTTCCTCGCCCTTGGCGAAGCCCAGGCTCAGCCGCGGCGTTGCGTCCTTGCGCGCATTGATCCGGTAGCTGCCGAACA
Source organism: Xanthomonas bonasiae (assembly GCF_017163705.1). Classification (GTDB taxonomy): domain Bacteria; phylum Pseudomonadota; class Gammaproteobacteria; order Xanthomonadales; family Xanthomonadaceae; genus Xanthomonas_A; species Xanthomonas_A bonasiae. The sequence continues at coordinate 40,946 of NZ_JAFIWB010000013.1, read as the reverse complement.
GCAGGAAATGGATGCGCACGCTGAACCCGCCGAACTCGATCAGGAAGTGCTTGCCCCAGCTGCGCAGCGACAAAATCTTGCGGTTACGGATCCGTTCCAGGTCCTGCTTGCTGTTGCCGGACACCCGCAACACCTTGCGCCCCGCGAACGCGGCCGCCTCTTCTTTCAGGATGACGATCGAAGGACCTTCGGGCATGACCGCAGTATCGATGGCGGCCGTGAGCGGTTCGTGATTCCGAAAGCGAACGCTAGTGATCTGCCGTCAGATGCGGAATCCTTCCGGGATCTTGAATGGATCGCCAGACGCCGACGGACACTCATGGAAGATCTTTTCCTTGCGGACATCAATGATTCTGTAAGCCCCGCTTGGGTTGATCAAAAGCAAATGTGCGTTGAGTACGACGCGTACGGACCCATCGTCGTATGACTTGGTCATTTCGTGAGCAAGCGATGGAACTGTCCAGTCGGCGTGAGCACTGGCGGCAGCCTCCCTGAGCGCTTGCACCACGTCCTCTTTGCTTGAACACGCCGGTAGCGTTTTGAGCTTCCCAAGCATGCGCTCGAGCGCAGCCGCGACTTCCGTTTCACTCAGGGACACTTCTTCGATCCTATGCAGCAAGGGCAGACACTGCTCGGCGATTCTTGCTACGAAAACACAGCGCGATCGCCAGCCACCGGACATGCCCGCTTCCGGCATGCGCCTGCGGCAGTCGCAGCAATCGACACGACGACGGCTAGGGCGAGCGTGCCGTACTCATCGGCAACGAAAAAGGCCACCTGCGAGGGTGGCCTTGGTCGTCTGTCGCGTGGTGGGCGGTGCAGGGTTCGAACCTGCGACCCTTGCCGTGTGAAGGCAATGCTCTACCGCTGAGCTAACCGCCCGTGTCGCGAGCCGCACATTATAGGGCTGTCGTGGCTGGCGTCAACGGTCCTACGCGGAGGCCGTGCCGGCGCGGCCGCTACATGGTCTGGGTGGGCTTGTCGGCGTTGAGGGTGCCGGCCAGCTGGGTCTCGATCTTGTTGCGGATGGTCTCGCCTTCGCTGTTGTCCGGCAGCTGCACGCCGATGCCGGCGGTGCGGTTGCCCTGCGCGCCCATCGGGGTCACCCAGATCACCTTGCCGGCCACCGGCAGGCGCTCGCTGGAATCGGGCAGGGTCAGCAGCAGAAACACTTCGTCGCCCAGGAAATAGCGCTTGGGCGTGGGCACGAAGATGCCGCCGTTCTTCACGAACGGCATATACGCGTTGTACAGCGCCGCCTTGTCCTTCACCGCCAGCGACAGGATGCCCTGGCGTCCGCTCATCGCACTCATCGTTGTCCCCCTCTCCGGACCGGGCGATCGCCATCGCGCCAGGCCAACAACAGTTCCGCGATGGCCAGGTCGCCACGGACGGTGGTGCGCAGCAGGTCGCGGGTGCGGTTGGCTGCGTCGAACCAGGTGGCCAGCTTGTGCAATCGCGCCGGGTCGGTCAAGCCGGCCTGCGAGGCCTGCGCCAGCGCCAGGTCGGCGGCATGGCCCAGGCGCTGCTCGGCGAAGCCGTCGGCGCTCCAGCGCTGTGCCGCCTCGACCGTGCCCAGCTTGCCCGCGGCGACCTGCTCCAGGTCCGCGGCCACCTGCCGGCGCAGCTTCAGGCCGTCCTCGCGCAGCCACTGCGCGGCCAGGCCGGGATGGCCGCGCGCGGCGGCCAGCGCTTCGCGCGCGGTCTTTTCCGGGAACTCCTGTGCCAGCAGCCAGGCGATCGCCTCGTCGGCCGGCGGCAGCTTGAATTCCAGGCGCTGGCAGCGGCTGCGGATCGTCGCCGGCAGCCGCGCCGGCTGCGCGCTGATCAGCCACAGGTAGCGGCCGGGCTGCGGCTCCTCCAGGGTCTTGAGCAGGGCGTTGCAGGCGGCGCGGTTGATCGCGTCGGCCGGGTCCACCACCACCACCTGGGCGACGCCGTACTGCGGGGTCAGCGACAGTTTCTGCGAGATCTCGCGCACCTGTTCGATGACGATCTCGGTGCGCAGCTTGTCGCCGGTGCGGTTGGGAATGAACGAGATCAGCTGCAGGTCGGGATGGGTGCCGGCGGCGATCAGCTGCGCGCTGCGCAGGTTGGCGGCCGGCTCGCCCTGGCCGAGCACGTGCGCGGCCAGCTTCAGCGCCACCGCGCGCTTGCCCAGGCCGTCCGGGCCGCAGATCAGCAGGCCGTGGCCGAGCCGGCCGGCGTCGAGCGCGGCCACGGTCTGCTCGTAGGCGCGCTGCTGCCAGGGCGCGAAGGGCAGCTCGCTCATGGCGTGCCCCCCTGCCGCACCCAGGCCGCCAGCGCCGCGGCCACGTCCTGCGCCACCGCCTTCGGCGGCTGGCTGGCGTCGATGGTGCGGAAGCGCTGCGGGTCCTGCGCGGCGCGCTGGCGGAAGCCGGCCCGCACGCGCTGGAAGAAATCGTCCTGCTCGCTCTCGATCCGGTCCGGCCACAGGTCGCGGCCGCTGGTGCGGGCGCGGCCGATCTGCACGTCCAGGTCCAGCAGCAGGGTCAGGCCCGGCTGCAGGCCGACCGCGCGCCGCTCCAGGTCGGCGATCCAGGCTCGGTCCAGGCCGCGGCCTTCGCCCTGGTAGGCGTAGCTGGAATCGGTGAAGCGGTCGCTGACCACGTAGGCGCCGCGCTGCAGCGCCGGACGGATCACCTCGCGCACATGCTGGGCGCGCGCGGCGAACACCAGCAGCAGTTCGGTCTCGGCGGCCAGCGGCTCGGCCGGCTGCAGCGCCGGCGCGTTGTTGAGCAGCAGCTCGCGGATGCGTTCGGCCAGCGGGGTGCCGCCGGGCTCGCGGGTCAGCACCACCTCGTGGCCCTGCGCCTGCAACCAGTCGCGGATCGCGTTGATCGCGGTGGTCTTGCCGGCGCCCTCGCCGCCTTCCAGGCTGACGAAGCGATGGTGGCGCAGCACGGCCTCGCTCATGGCGTCACCGCCGCGCCGCTGCGCGCCTGGCGCAAGCGCTGCAGATAGCGCGCCACCGCCGCGGTGTGCTCGGCATAGCTGGCGGAAAACACGTGCGCGCCGCTGCCGTCGCCGACCGCGACGAAGTACAGGCTGTCGCCGGGCGCCGGATTGGTCGCCGCGCGCAGCGCATCGCGGCCGGGCATGGCGATCGGGGTCGGCGGCAGGCCGCTGCGGGTGTAGGTGTTGTACGGGGTATCGGTTTCCAGGTCGCGTTTGCGGATGTTGCCGTCGTAGGCGCTGCCGATGCCGTAGATCACGGTCGGATCGGTCTGCAGCTTCATGCCCTGCTGCAGGCGGCGCACGAACACGCCGGCGATCTGCGGCCGCTCGGCGGCCAGACCGGTTTCCTTCTCCACGATCGAGGCCAGGGTCAGCGCCTGCTCCGGCGACTGCAGCGGCAGCCCGTCGGCGCGCGCATCCCAGGCCTCGGCCAGCGCCTTGTCCATCGCCGCATGGGCGCGCTGCAGCACGTCCAGATCGCTGTCCTCGCGCTGGTACAGGTAGGTCTCCGGCAGGAAGCGGCCTTCCGGGTGCTGCCCGGGCTGGCCGAGCTTGGCCATCAGTTCGCTGTCGCTGAGCTCGGTGGCGACGTGGCGCAGCGGCGTGGCCGCGTTCAGCGCCGCGCGCAGCTGGCGGATGTTCCAGCCTTCGACGATGGTGAAGCGGTAGTGGATCACCTGGCCCTTGCGCATGCGGATCAGCAGTTCGCGCGGCGTCAGCGCCGGCTGCAGCGCGTATTCGCCGACCTTGAGCTTGCCGGCGGCATCGAGCTGGCGCGCCAGCAGTTGCCACTGCAGGTTGCTGCCCTGTTCGACCCCGGCCGCACGCAACTTGCGCAGCACGCCGTTGAACGAATCGCCGCGTGCCACCTCCACGCTGGGCTGCGCCGCGCGCAGCGGCTGGTCGGAGAAGGCGCGATAGCCCTGCCACCACCACGCGCCGGCCGCGGCGGCCAGCAGCGCAAGCACCAGCAATGCCGCCAGCAGGGTCAGACACCCGCGTTTAGCCCAAGACACGACCACCTCGAAGCGAATTCAACGGGGTGCAGGATACCGCGCGGCCGGCATCGGCCGGTATCGCGACCGTGCCGCTCACGGTTCCAGCGCGCGCAGCAGGCCGCGCGCCTTGGCCCGGGTTTCGTCGAGTTCGCGCTCGGGCTGCGAGTCGACCACGATGCCGGCGCCGGTGCGGAAATGCGCCTGCGCGCCGTCCACTTCGGCGGTGCGGATCAGGATGTTCAGGTCCATGTCGCCGTCGCGGTTGAGCCAGCCGAACGCGCCGGTGTAGGCGCCGCGCGGAGTCTGTTCCAGCTCGGCGATGATCTGCATGCAGCGCACCTTGGGGCAGCCGGTGATGGTGCCGCCGGGGAAGGTGGCGCGGATCACGTCGCCGGGGCTGACCCCGGCGCGCAGCCGCCCGCGCACGTTGCTGACGATGTGGTGCACGTGGGCGTAGCTCTCCACCGTCATCAGCTCGTCGACCTCGACGCTGCCCGGCGCGCAGACCCGGCCCAGGTCGTTGCGCTCCAGGTCGATCAGCATCACGTGCTCGGCGCGTTCCTTGGGGTGCCCGACCAGCTCGCGGATGCGCGCGGCCTCGTCGTCGCCGGGCGCGCGCGGACGGGTGCCGGCGATCGGCCGGGTCTCGACCACGTCGCCGCGCACCGATACCAGCCGTTCCGGCGAGGAACTGACCACCGCGCGGCCGTGGCCGGCGAACAGGCCGGCGAACGGCGCCGGATTGGCGCGGCGCAGCTGCGCGTACAGCGCAGCCGGATCCAGCGCGGCGGCGAAGCGCGCCGACCAGCGCCGCGACAGGTTGACCTGGAACACGTCGCCGGCGCGCAGGTAGTCGAGGATGCGGCGCACGCCATCGACGAAGCGCTGCGGCGGGTCTTCGTCGATCGCCAGCGGCGGGGTCCAGGCCGGCAGCGGCGCGGCGGCCGGCACGGCCTGCAGATCGGCGAGCAGTTGGTCCAGCAGCCCTGCCCGTGCGGTTTCCGCCAGCGCCACGCACTCGCCGCTGGCATGGTCGCGCAGCAGCGCGGCCGGGCAGCGCAACGCCAGCGCGACCGGCGCCGCCGCCTGCCCCTGCGGCAACTGCAGCACCGGCTCGACCTGCGCCGCCAGTTCGTAGTCCAGCAGCAGCGCCCAGCCGCCGCGGAACGGCCAGCGCGGTTCGTCGCGCGCGCAGCGTTCGGCCTGCCAGTGCGCGTCCAGCGCGGCCAGGAAATCGCCCTCGACAACCGCGCCGCGCAGGTCGCGGGTGACGCCATCGCGGTCCAGGCGCAGGCCCTCGCCGCCGGCGATCAGCAACAGGTCCCAGCGGCCCTGCGCGGTCCCCGACGCCGCCGATTCCAGCAGCAACGGATAGCGCTGCGGCGCCAGGCGATGCAGCGCCAGCAGATCGGTGTCGGCCGGCAGGGGAACGGTACGCAGCATCGAAGACCCGGTGGAAGATGGAGGTGATGCGGACGCAGGCGGCGGTGCCCTGCTCCATGCGAACGATCGGCGCCTACAACCCGCTACCGCGCGAAGCGCCTGGCACTGGCGTGCTGCAGCATGCGATAGAACGAACCGGCGCCGTCACCGCAGCAAACCGCCAGGCTACACGACGCCTATCCGGCACCACCGCGACTGCAATTGACCTGGCGACGCGCGCCGCCAGAGCGCTGGCGCGTGCGGACCACGCCTCAGCGCTGCAGGCGCGTCATCGCGCGTACCGGACAACGCGCGACCCCAGAAGCATCCGCACCACCAGGCGTCTTGGCAGACCGACAAACAAACGAAGCGCGGATCGCGAGAGGAACCGGGACGGCTCCAGCTCTTGCCAATCCCGAATCCCCACTCCCCAATCCCGGCTCAATCACATCCGCTTGAACACCAAGGTCCCGTTGGTCCCGCCGAAGCCGAACCCATTGGACATCGCCACGTCGATCTTCTTCTCGCGCGCCACGTTCGGCACGTAGTCCAGGTCGCAGCCTTCGCTCGGCTCTTCCAGGTTGATCGTCGGCGGGATGATGCCGGTGTGCAGCGCCATCACCGAGAAGATCGCCTCGGCGCCGCCGGCCGCGCCGAGCAGGTGCCCGGTCATCGACTTGGTCGAGCTGACCATGGTCTTGTAGGCGTGGTCGCCCAGCGCGCGCTTCATCGCCAGGGTCTCGGCCAGATCGCCCAGCGGCGTGGAGGTGCCGTGCGCGTTGAGGTAGTCGATCTGGTCGGTGTTGAGCTTGGCGTCCTTGATCGCCGCCAGCATGCTGCGCGCGGCGCCTTCGCCGTCCTCGCTCGGGGCGGTCATGTGGAACGCGTCGGAGCTGGCGCCGAAGCCGACCAGTTCGGCATAGATTCGCGCGCCGCGCGCCTTGGCGTGTTCGTACTCTTCCAGCACCAGCACGCCGGCGCCGTCGCCGAGCACGAAGCCGTCGCGGCCCTTGTCCCACGGCCGCGAGGCGGCGGCGGGATCGTCGTTGCGGGTGGACATCGCCTTCATCGAGCAGAAGCCGCCGACCGAGGTCGGCGAGGAGCCGCGCTCGGCGCCGCCGGCCAGCATCACGTCGGCATCGCCGTGCTGGATCATGCGCAGCGCGGTGCCGATCGAATGGTTGGAGGTGGCGCAGGCCGAGACCGCCGAGAAGGTCGGGCCCTTCAGGCCCTTGATCAGGCTCACCTGCCCGGGGAGCATGTTGATGATGGTGCTGGGCACGTAGAACGGCGAGATCTTGCGCGCGCCGCCCTCGTGGAATTTGATGGTCTGCTCCTCGATGCCGAGCAGGCCGCCGATGCCCGAGCCGAGGATCGCACCGATGCGCTCGGCGTTGCTTTCGTCGATCACCAGGCCGGAATCGTCCAGCGCCATGAACGAGGCGCCGACGCCGTAGTGGATGAACGAATCCATCTTCTTGGCGTCCTTGACCGACACGAACTTGGTCGGATCGAAATCCTTGATCTCGCCGGCGATCTTGGTGGTGAACTGCGACGCATCGATCTGGGTGATCGGGCCGATGCCGGAACGCCCGTTGACGATTCCTTCCCAACTGCTGGCCAGGTCATTGCCCAACGGCGATACCAGGCCCATGCCGGTTACGACGACGCGACGGCTCATTGCGAAATCTCCTCGCCGCGATGCGCGCGGCGTTGACGCTGTAAAAACACAGGGCCGCATGCGCGGCCCCATGGGATTGTCACGCGGACCGGACCCACGCAGGCGCCGATCGCGATCGAGAACGGAGCATCAGCTCTTGACGTGCGCCTTGACGTAGTCGATGGCCTGCTGCACCGAGGTGATCTTCTCGGCTTCTTCGTCCGGAATTTCGCACTCGAACTCTTCTTCCAGCGCCATCACCAGCTCGACGGTGTCCAGCGAGTCGGCACCGAGGTCATCGACGAACGATGCGCTGTTGGTGACTTCTTCTTCCTTGACGCCGAGTTGTTCGACGACGATTTTCTTGACGCGTTCTTCGATGGTGCTCATTGGGATATCGCTCCAGATGGAGTAGTGGTGGTTCGAAACGCCATCGGGCTGCGATGGCCGCGTTGGATAGTGTAGTGGAAACCGCCCGGCGCTTGCATCGCTGCACAAACGCCCATCGATCAGCCACTTAGGCGCAGTCCTTGCGCCGCAGGCTTATGGCATGTACATCCCGCCGTTCACATGCAGGGTCTCTCCGGTGATGTAGCCGGCCCCGGGGCCGACCAGGAACGCCACCGCGTTGGCGATGTCGGCCGGCTGGCCGAGCTGGCCCAGCGCGATCTGCTCCAGCAGCGCGGTGCGCTGCGCCTCGGGCAGGGCCTTGGTCATGTCGGTGTCGATGAAGCCCGGCGCGACCACGTTGACGGTGATGCCGCGCGAGCCGATTTCCTTGGCCATCGACTTGGAGAAGGCGATGATCCCGGCCTTGGCCGCGGCGTAGTTGGCCTGGCCCGGATTGCCGGTCACGCCGACCACCGAGGCGATGTTGACGATGCGGCCCTTGCGCGCCTTCATCATGCCGCGCAGCACCGCCTTGGAGGTGCGGAACACGCTGGTCAGGTTGGTGTCGATGATCGCCTGCCAGTCCTCTTCCTTCATCCGCATCAGCAGGTTGTCGCGGGTGATGCCGGCGTTGTTGACCAGGATCGAGACCGCGCCGAATTCCTTGCCGATCGCCTCGATCAGCGCCTCGACCGCGGCCGGGTCGGTGACGTCCAGCGCGCGGCCGTGACCGCCGTTGGCGGCCATCCGCTCGCCGATCGCCTGCGCGCCGGAGGCGGAGGTGGCGGTGCCGATGACGGTGGCGCCCTGCGCGGCCAGGGTGTCGGCGATGGCCGCGCCGATGCCGCGGCTGGCGCCGGTGACCAGGGCGATCTCGCCCTGCAATGGCTTGCTCATCTGCTGTTCCTTGGGGGAAGGACGGCGCGCGAAGCGCCGCGGGAAGGGCCGCCGCCGCGGGCGCAAGCGCCCGCGCGCGGCAGCGGGATCAGGCAGCCCAGGTCTCGAGCGCGGTGGCGAAGTCGGCCGGGGTGGCCAGCGCGCGCCCGTCCAGCGACTTGTCGATGCGCTTGATCAGCCCGGTCAGCACCTTGCCCGGGCCGCATTCGGCCACGCGGGTGGCGCCGCGCGCGGCCAGCGCCTGCACGCAGCCGGTCCAGCGCACCGGCAGGTACAACTGCTCGACCAGCGCCTGGCGGATCGCATCGATGCCGTCGTGCACCTGCGCATCCACGTTCTGCACCACCGGCAGCTGCGGCGCGTGCCAGGCCATGCCGCGCATCGCCTCGGCCAGGCGGTTGGCCGCCTCGCGCATCAGCGGCGTGTGCGAGGGCACGCTGACCGCCAGCTTCACCGTCTTGCGCACGCCGCGCTCGGCCAGCAGCGCCAGCGCGCGGTCGACCGCCGCCGCGTCGCCGCCGATCACCACCTGGCCGGGCGAGTTGTAGTTGGCCGGGACCACCACCTGGCTGCCGGCGGCCTGCGCGCAGACCTCCTCGACCAGCGCGTCCTCGGCGCCGATCACCGCGGCCATCGCGCCGACCCCGGCCGGGGCCGCGTCCTGCATCAACTGGCCGCGCAGGCGCACCAGGTGCGCGCCGTCGTGCAGCGACAGCGCACCGGCCGCGACCAGCGCGCTGTATTCGCCCAGGCTGTGCCCGGCCAGCAACGCCGGCCGCGCGCCGCCCTGGGCCAGCCACAGCCGCCACAGCGCCACGCTCGCCGCCAGCAGCGCCGGCTGGGTGTATTCGGTGCGGTTGAGCATTTCCTCGGGGCCGCCCTGGGTCAGCGCCCACAGGTCGACGCCGGCGCCGTCGGAGGCCTCGACGAAGCTGTCGCGCAGCTGCGGGTGCAGTTCGGACAGTTCGGCCAGCATGCCCAGCGACTGCGAACCCTGGCCGGGGAAAACGAAGGCGAGTGTGGAATCGGTCACTGAAATGCCCAACAGCGAAAAACGAGCGGCGATGATAAGGGCGAAACCGGCCGTGCGTCTGTACCCGGGCGTATGTGCGCCTGCAGCAACGCCGGCGCCGCGCCAGGCGCGGGCGCTGCCGGAAACGCTCAATCGCGGTCGGGCGCGCCGAGCGGGAACAGGCCGCGATACGGCCGCGCCTCGTCCACGGCGCGGGCGAACGCGGCGCGCGCCAGCAAGCACGCGCGATACGCGCGGACATGCGCGAACGAGGCGGCGATGCGATGCGTCCAGTCCGCATAGAACAGGAACGGCGCCGCCGCGCAATCGGCCAGGCTGAAGTCCTCGCCGGCGGCCCAGGTCCGGCCGGCCATGGTCCGATCCAGCCACGCATACGCGGTGTCGAGCGTGGCGCGCGCATCGGCCACGCCGCGCGGATCGCGCTCGCCCTCCGGCTTCAGGCGATCGGCCACGATCTTCTGCTGCGGCGTGGCGAGGTAGTTGTCGAAGAAGCGGTCCATGAAGCGGACCTCCAGCGCCGCGCGCGGATCGGCCGGCAGCAACGGCACCGGCCCGGGATGGTGCAAGGCCAGATGCTCGATGATGATCGTCGCCTCGGCGACGCTGCGGCCGGCGTCCACCAGCAGCGGAAAGCGTTTCAGTGGCCAGCGTGCGCCCAGTTCGGCCATGGGCTGCGGGTCGCCGCCGGCCAGCTGGCGATACGCGAACGGCGTGCCGTTCTCGTACAGCGCGACCAGGACTTTCTGGCAGTAGGACGAGAATGGATGGGCATAGAGCGTCAATGACATCGTCGTACACCTCGAAGTGAAGACCGGAGCAGGCGCGGAGGCGCTGCTGTCCTGACGACGCTCGGCGGAGACGGAAATCGACATGCATGGATGGCGCACACGGCCGCGGGCACGGAACCGCGCGACCACAGCCCCGCGCCCGGCGGAGCGCCGGCCGGGCGCGCAGGTGTCTTGCAGGACAGGAGACGCGGTGGCGCGGGCGGCGGGCGCCCGCGCGACGATCAGTAGCGCAGCAGCGCCGAGCCCCAGGTGAAGCCGCCACCGAAGGCTTCCAGCAGCAGCAGCTGGCCGCGCTGCACGCGGCCGGAACGCACCGCCACGTCCAGCGCCATCGGCACCGAGGCGGACGAGGTGTTGCCGTGCATGTCCACCGTCACCACCACCTGGTCCATCGACAGTTCCAGGCGCTTGGCGGTGGCTTCGATGATGCGTAGGTTGGCCTGGTGCGGGATCAGCCAGTCCAGGTCGCCCTTGTTCAGGCCGTTGGCATCGAGGGTCTCGTCGACCACCGCGTCCAGCGCCTTGACCGCGTACTTGAACACCTCGCTGCCCTTCATCTGGATGCCGCCGGCGGAGGCGTCGCCGGTGCCGTCGCCGAGCCCGGTGGAGATGCCGACCGGATTCCACAGCAGTTCCTTCTTGCTGCCGTCGGCGTGCAGGTGGGTGCTGAGGATGCCGGTGTCTTCGTCGGCGCGCAGGACCACCGCGCCGGCACCGTCGCCGAACAGCACGCAGGTGGTGCGCTCGGTCCAGTCGACGATGCGGCTGAGGGTCTCGGTGCCGATCACCAGCACGGTCTTGGCGTCGCCGCAGCGGATGAACTTGTCGGCCACGCTGAGCGCATAGACGAAGCCCGAACAGGCGGCGTTGACGTCAAGCGCGGCGCAACCGACCGCACCCAGCCGTGCCTGGATCAGGCAGGCGGTGGACGGGAAGATCAGATCCGGGGTGGTGGTGCCGACGACGATCATGTCGAGCGCGGCGACCTCGATACCGGCCGCCTCGATCGCCTTCAACGCGGCTTCGTAGCCGAGGTCGCCGGCGGTCTGGCCCGGCGCGGCGATGTGCCGCTCGCGGATGCCGGTACGGCTGCGGATCCATTCGTCGCTGGTATCGACCATGTGCGACAGATCGTCGTTGGTCAACACTTTTTCAGGCAAATAGCTACCGGTGCCCGCGATCCTGGAATAGATCCGCTTGCTCATGCTGATTCCTGTTGCCTGTTACGCAGGCCGCCCGCACGGGCGCGGCCTGTGAAGATGGGTGACTCCGTCCGCCGCGGCGCGAGGGACGGGCACGGATCAATCTTCTTCGACCTGCGAGGTCTTGGTGGCGATCACCTTCTTGCCGCGGTAGTAGCCGTCGGCGGTGATGTGGTGGCGCAGGTGGATCTCGCCGCTGGTCGGGTCGGTCGACAGCTGCTTGGCGCTGAGGGCGTCGTGCGAACGGCGCTGGCCGCGGCGGGACGGGGTGACACGGGATTTCTGCACAGCCATGGGATTGCTCCAAACTCGGTTCGTTTACATCTGTCGTCATTACGTCGCGCAGGACGCGCGCGTCCGGCAACAACCTTCAAGGCAGCGCGCCGGCGGGCCGACCGCTACTGTTTCTTCAGCGCCGCCAACGCCGCGAACGGGTTGGCCTTGCTCACCTCTTCCTCGGTCGCCGGCCAGTCCTGTTCGACCGCCTCGCTTCCGGGCGCCACCGGCACCAGCGGAACCGCCAGCACCAACTCGTCCTCGACCAGATCGGCGGGCCGCAGCATGCCGTCGTCCGGCACCAGCAAGGCCTCGTAATCCGGCGGCAGCGCGGCCTCTTCGGCCTCGCTGCGGATCAGTCCCAGCCGCTGTACGCTGGACACCGGCAGCAGGAAGCGCTGCAGGCTGCGCTGACAGATCAGCGGCAGCTCGGTTTCGAGCGTCAGTTCGACGTAGGACACTTGCAGTACAGCGTCGCGGCCGAATTCCAGCGTGTAGCGGCATTCGCCTTCGGTATCGGCCAGGCTGCCTTGCAGACGGGTCATCGCCGAGAGCGGCAGGCGGTCTTCGAAGACCCTGCGCGCTGCGACCATCCGCCAGGCATCCAACAGTTCGGGCACGTTCGCGGACATAAGCCGCAGAATGTTAAGGACTAGGACAGGCTCTGTCAAACCGTCCTGTCCTCCTGCTTGCCCGGCCGCACGCAGCGCCGCAGACTGCCGGCCCCGGCGCCCGCGCCGCCCTGCCCGACCGCCGATGCCGCGCCTGATCCTGGCCTCCACCTCCGTCTACCGCCGCGAGCTGCTGCAGCGCCTGCGCCTGCCGTTCGACAGCGCCCGCCCGCAGGTCGAGGAGACGCCACTGCCCGGGGAAGCGCCGCTGGCGCTGGCACAGCGCCTGGCGCGGGCCAAGGCCGCGGCAGTGGCCGCCGGCGCCGCCGATGCCTGGGTGATCGGCTCCGACCAGGTCGCCGAACTCGACGGCCAGCCGCTGGGCAAGCCCGGCCATGCCGAGGCCGCGCAGGCGCAGCTGGCGGCGATGTCCGGGCGCAGCGTGCGCTTCCATACCGCGGTGTGCCTGCTGCACGGCGAGCGGGCGCTGCAGCTGTGCGACCTGACCGAAGTGCGCTTCCGCGTGCTGCAGGCCGAGGAGATCGCCCGCTACGTCGCCGCCGAGCAGCCGCTGGACTGCGCCGGCAGCTTCAAGTGCGAAGGCCTGGGCATCAGCCTGTTCAGCGCGATCCACAGCCAGGACCCGACCGCGCTGGTCGGGCTGCCGCTGATCGGCCTGGCCGGGCTGCTGCGCGAGGCCGGCTACGTGCTGCCCTAGGGCGCGCCATCGATCCCCGAGCAGATCGCGCCGCTCTTGTGGGTGCACGAGGCAAGCAAGAGCGGGAAGGTATGGAGGATGGTTTCGCCCGCGCGATGACGTAGCGCCGAAGGCGCACAAGAGCGGCCCTGCGGGTTGCGCCTGTCAGGCCGCCAGCCGGCGCCGCGCGGCTTGACCTGACCGCCAGTCAGGCGCTGCGCCACGCAGCGCCGGCTGGCGACCTGACAGACCCAACGCGACCTACTCGGGAATCGATGACACGCCCTAGCCCGGCGAGGCCGGCGTCAACGCCGGCCGACGCGGCACCACTGGTAGGGGAAGCGCGCCTGCCCGACCCAGGACTCGTGGACTGCGCAGGTGTCCAGCTGCAAGGCCAGGCCGTAGCGGGCCAGTTGCTGGTCGGCCAGGGCCAGCGCCGCGCGATCGCCCGCGGCGATGTCGATGGCCCGCTCCGGCAGGATCGTCCACTGGCAGCGGCCATCGCGCTCGGTCACCGCCGCGCGTACCGGCCGGTGCGCCAGGCGCCGCATCAGCCGGCAGTCCGGCCCCCGGTCCAGGCCCAGCCGCGCAGCCAGCGCATTGAGCCGCTGCAACCGCGCGACGTTGCGATCCACCGTCGCCGGCAACAGCGCATAGCCCTGGCCGCGTTCGGCCAGCAGCGCCTGCACGCGCTCGGCGTAGGCCGGCGATTCGGGGAAATTGGACGCCACCGACGCGTACGCCGCCTGCGCCGGCAGGAACGGGATGCGCCACGACTGCGGCACGTCGCCGACCAGCAGCACCAGGCTGCGCGCCGGCTGCGGCATGCTCGGCGCCTGCACCCGGAACGCCGCGCGCGCCCAGCGCTCGTGGCCCCAGTCGCCCCAGCCCTGTAGCGCGACCAGCGCGCAGGCGATCAGCGCCCAGCGCGCCGCCGGGGCGGCGATGCGTGCCGGCAGCAAGTGCCGCAGCCCGACCCACAGCACCAGCGGTGCCAGCAACTCCGGCACCACCAGGTAGCGCTGGATGCTGAAGACCGACTGCCAGGCCAGGTAGGCGACCACGAAGAACACCAGCAGCGCGCGCCACGCCGGCGCGACCACGTCGCTGGCCGCCGTGGGCCGGGGTGGCCGGCGCAGCGCGAACCGCAGCAGTGTGGCCAGGCCGACCAGGTACAGCAACGGCCAGACAATCTGCCGCAAGGCGACCTCGCTGACCCGGTTCGGCGCGAACGAAAAGTGCAGCGGCCAGCTCAGCCGCTGCAGCCAACCCTGCGGCAGCCAACGCGTATCGCTGAGCGCCACCGGCTGCGCCAGCGGCGCCAGGAAGTGGCTGTTGAACTGCGGGAACAGCGGGTTGCCGAAGGCCTTCCACACGCCCAGCAACCACGGCCCGGCCAGGACCGCGAAGCCGAGCACGGTGACCGCGGTCAGTACCGCGGCGCCGCCGACGCGTTGCCGCATGCGGCCGCCCGCGGCCAGCGCCGCCACGCCCAGCGCGAGCGCGAACGCCGCATTGGTCAGCTTGCAGGCCAGCGCCAGGCCCAGCAACGCACCGGCCAGCGCCCACCACGCAATCGCCACGCCCTGCCCGGCCGCCTGTTGCCGGCGCTGCGCGTGCAGCGCGGCCAGCAACGCGCCCAGCACCGGCAGCGCACTGCTGTTGTCGGCCATGGTGCCGGCGAATTCGGACAGGAACGCGGCGCTGCACATGCCGGCCAGGGCCAGCCACGGCGCCAGCCGCGCCCGGTCCAGGCGCGGATTCAGCACCTGCCAGGCGATGCCGGCCAGCAGCAGGAACGCCAGCGCGTGCAGCGCGCCCATCGCGAATCCCGCCAGCGGCGCCGGCAGGCCGGTCATCAGCGCGTAGTGCAGCATGTCCAGCAGCGGATTGAAGTAGCTCTGCAGCTGCGCCGGCGCCAGGTCCGTGCCGAGGCGGCCGTGCAGCGCGGCATAGCCGTTGTACAGGTGGTAGTTGCGCAGATCCCAGTTGGCGTCCTGGCCCAGCAGCAGCGACAGCAGGCCGCCGAGCAGCGCGACCGCGATGCCGGCGGCGATCACGTTGCCGCGGCTGTGGAAGGCGAAGCGGCGATCCAGCGCGCGCAGCAGGCGCTGGCGGCGATTCGGATGGGGCACTGCGGCGCTTGCAGCACTCATGCGGCGTCGTCTTCGGCTGCGGGAGACGCCGCCGGCGACCGCAACGGCAGCGCCGGGATCGCCAGATAAGCCAGGCGCTTGGCCTCGACCCGGCCGCGGGTCACCGTGTCCAGGATCAGCCCGCAGGCCAGCAACAGGAAGCCGAGCAGCACCAGCGCCGAGCACAGGATCGCGGTCGGGAAGCGCGGCACCAGGCCGGTGTGCGCGTAGGTGAGCACCAGCGGCACCGCCAGCCCCAGCGCCAGCAGCACGCAGGCGCCGAAGCCCAGCGAGAAGAACAGCAATGGTCGCTCAGCCTTGAACAGGCGCAGGATGGTCAGCAGGATCCGGGTGCCGTCGTGCCAGGTGCGCAGCTTGCTCTGCGAGCCTTGTGGCCGCGCGCCGTAGGCCGTGGCCACTTCCGCCACCGGCATGCGCAGCTGCAGCGCGTGCACCGCCAGTTCGGTCTCGGTCTCGAAGCCGGCGGCATGGGCGGGAAACGACTTCACGTAGCGGCGCGAGAACACCCGGTAGCCGGACAGCATGTCGTCGAAACTGCGCCCGAACAGGAAGCTCACGCAGCGGGTCAGCAGCACGTTGCCGACGCGGTGCCCGGCGCGGTAGGCGGCGGCCTCGTCGCTGCGCCGCGCGCCGACCACCATGTCCAGGCCATCGCGCAGCAGGCGCTCGATCAGCGCCGGCGCCATCGCCGCGTCGTAGGTCGCATCGCCATCGACCAGCACGTACACGTCGGCATCGACATCGGCGAACAGGCGCCGCACCACGTTGCCCTTGCCCTGCAGTGCGACTTCGCGCACCTGCGCGCCGGCCGCGCGCGCCCGCGCGATGGTGGCGTCGCTGGAATTGTTGTCGAACACGTGGATGCTCGCCGTCGGCAACTGCGCGGCGAACGCGGCGACGACCTGGCCGATCGTGGCCGCTTCGTTGTGGCAGGGAACCAGCACCGCGATCCGCGGCATGGCCGCGGCGTGGGCAGCAGAAAGACTCGGCATGGGCGGTGGGCGGTCCTGCGCGGCGGGCGTGGAAAGGCGCGCCATGCTATCAGCGGCGGCGCAGTTCGATCGGCTGCTCCCACCACTGCTCGACGCTGCCGTCGCGGCCATGCAGGCGCAGGCCGAGCCAATGCGTGCCCGGCGCCAATCCGCTGGCATCGAGTTCGGCGCGGAAGCCGACGTTGGGATGGCCCGGATCGGTGGAGATCTTCCAGAACGCGGTGATGTCGTAGTTCTCGCCGTAGCGCGCCTGCGCGGCGACCTTGCCGTCGAGCAGCACCTCGACCCGGGCGATGCCCACGCCGTCCTTGAACGCCCAGCCGGACACCGCGAAATGGGGCGCCACCTTGTCGCCCACCTCCGGCGCATTGAACCAGGCCATCGCCGGCGTCGTGCACGGACCCGGCAGGCGCTGCGCCGGCAGCGCGAACAGCAGGAAGCGCTGGCTGCCGTGATCGCTGGATACCACCTTCGGCGGCGGCAACGGGCCGACCAGCTCGCAGACCGCGTGATAGCGCTGCAGCAGCAGCCGGTATTTCATGTCGCTGGGCGACAGCACCAGCAGCCGCGGCCCATCGCGCCGGCCGTCGCTGAGCAGGCCCCACTGGCGCAGCTGCGCGCTGCGCCCGTGCTTGTCGTTCAGCGGATGCGGCAGCACCTGGATGTCGGCATCGCCCAGCTCGAAACCGAGCTCGGCGCCGACCTTGAAATTGTCGGCCAGCACCTGGGTGCCCGCCGGCATCGCCGCCAGTTCGCGGCGTACCGCCGACGCCAGCGGCTTCCAGCCGGCGAAGTTGCGCGGGTAGTACTTGTCGCCGGCGGCATGCTCGCGCACCGCCGGCACCGACACCGCCAGGTAGTAGCCGAACGCGCCGACCAGGCCCAGCCCGGTCAGCAGCCAGGTCGCGCGGCGCAGCGGCTTCGGCCAGCCGTGGAGGATCACCGGCGCGGCGATCAGCAAGGCCAGGTAGCCCGGCAACGGCCAATGGAAACTGATGCGCTCGGCATCAGTGAAGAAGCCGAGCAGGAAGATGCCCAGCGTGGACACGCCGCCGAGCAGGCCGAAATAGCGCCACTGCACGCGCGCGCCACCGCTGCCGCCGCCGCGCGTGGCCACCAGCGCCACTTTCCACATCGCCACCGCCAGCAGCGGCGTGACCAGCAGGCCCTGGATCAGCACGAAGGCGATGCCGCTGGGCTGGAAACTCCACGGATGCCGGTCGATCAGCTGGAACCTGACCCCGGCCTCGCCGTTGTCGGCGTTCCAGGCCAGCAACGGCAGCCAGGCGACGATGCCCATCGCCAGTGCCACCCACACCTGCGGATCGCGCAGCATGCGCCGGCCCTGCGGGATCAGCAGCAGCGCGATCGCGCCGACCCCGATCACCCCGGCGAAGCGGTAGTGGCTCAACGCACCCAGGGTCAGGCCCAGCGCCAGCTCCACCGCGCTCATCGCATCGATCTGGCGCAGCAGCCGCGCGCTGGCGTCCATGCACAGGATCGTCGCCAGCGCCATCGGCACGTCCGGCAGGGCGAGGATGCCGAGCGTGCCCGACAGCGGCATCAGCAAGGTCAGGCTGCCGGCGCGCCAACCGGCCACCGCACCGAACCAGCGCGTGGCGATGCGCGCGATCAGCCACGGCATCGCCGCCGACACCAGCAGGAACGGCGCGCGCAGCGCCAGCAGGTGCTCGCCGCCCAGCGCCACGCCCAGCCGCGCCAGCCAGGCGGTCAGCCCGGGCAGATCCGAATAGGCGGCGGCCAGGTGCTGGCCTTCCTGCCAATAGAACGCCTCGTCGACGAACAACGGCAGGCGCGCGGCCACCAGCAGCTTGGCTGCGGTGACCAGCATCCACAGCACCATGAAGGTGGTGCGTGCACGTTGTTCGCCTTGCATTGCCTTTAGACTCCCCTAAACCGTTGCGAGAATGCGATGCCTACTCCGCCCCGCTTGCCGGAAATGCTAACCGATACGCTGCGCGAGGCGCTCGCGCAGGCCCAGCAGCAGGTCAATTCGCTGGTCCTGGGCAAGCCACAACAGGTGCGGCTGGCGTTTGTCGCGCTGTTGTCCGGCGGACATCTGCTGATCGAGGATCTGCCCGGGCTGGGCAAGACCACGCTGGCGCATGCGCTGGCCGCGAGCCTGGGATTGAGCTTCCAGCGCGTGCAGTTCACCTCCGACCTGCTGCCGGCCGACGTGCTCGGCGTGTCGGTGTACGACGCGCAATCGCGCCAGTTCCAGTTCCATCCCGGCCCGGTGTTCGCGCACGTGCTGCTCGCCGACGAGATCAACCGCGCGCCGCCGCGCACGCAGAGTGCGCTGCTGGAAGCGATGGCCGAACAGCAGGTCACGCTGGACGGCACCACGCATCCGCTGCCGGCGCCGTTCTTCGTCATCGCCACGCAGAATCCGGTGGACCTGTCGGGCACCTTCCCGCTGCCCGATTCGCAGCTGGACCGCTTCCTGCTGCGGCTGGCGCTGGGCTATCCCAACGCCGAATCCGAACGCGCGCTGCTCAGCGGCAGCGACCGCCGCGACCTGATCGCACAGGCGCGGCCGCTGCTCAGCGACACTGACATGGCCACGCTGCGGCACAGCGCGGAACAGATCCATGCCAGCGACGCGCTGGTCGGCTACGTGCAGGCGCTGCTGGCGCGCAGCCGCCAGCATCCGGGCGTGCGCGTGGGCCTGTCGCCGCGCGCCGGCATCGCGCTGCTGCGCGCGGCCAAGGCGCACGCGCTGCTACTGGGTCGCGCGCATGCGCTGCCCGAGGACGTGCAGGCGCTGTTCGTGGCGGTCGCAGAGCACCGCCTGGTGGCCGAACAGGAATCGGCCTCCGGGCAAGCGCTGGCCAAGGCGATCCTGCACAGCGTCGCGGTGGACTGACCCGAATGCGGGCACGGCTGCGCGAGTGGCGGCAGGCACTGGCACGGCTGGCGCGGCCGCGCGATCCCGAGCCGCTGCCGGCGCGGCTGGACCGGCGCCGGATCTACATCCTGCCCACGCCGTTCGGCGGCTTCCTGGCGCTGCTGCTCGGCGCGATGCTGCTCGGCGCGCTGAACTACAACAACAACCCCGCCTTGCTGCTGGCGATGCTGCTCGGCGCGGCCGCCATCGCCAGCGCGATCGCGGCGCACCTGCAGCTGTCGGGACTGCGCCTGGACGCGCTGTCGGCCGAACCGGTCGCGGCCGGCACCCCGCTGCGGCTGCGCCTGGCGCTGGCCGCCGACGACGCCCGGCACCGCCGCGGCCTGCGCGTGGCGCATGCCGACCGGCACACCTACATCGACCTGCACGACGACGGCGCCAACGAAGCCGATCTGGAGCTGCCCACCGAACGCCGCGGCTGGCTGGACCTGCAGCGCATCCGCGTTTCCACCACCCAGCCGCTGGGCCTGCTGCGCGCCTGGGCCTGGTTCTGGCCGGACGCGCCGCTATTGGTTTACCCGCAACCGGAACACGACGGGCCGCCGCTGCCGCACGGCGACGGCACCCCGACCCAGACCCGCCTGCACGCGCTCGGCGAAGAGCTGCACCAGTTGCGCCCGTACCGCGCCGGCGATGCGCCGCGCGCGATCTCCTGGAAGCACTCGGCGCGCCGCGACACGCTGCTGGTGCGCGAATACGAACGCCCGATCGGCGTGGACGTGGTGCTGGACTGGCGCACCCTGCCGGCGCTGCCCTACGAGCGCCGCATCGCGCGGCTGGCGCGCTGGGTCAACGAGGCCGAGCGCGACGGCCGCCGCTACCGCCTGCTGCTGCCGGGGCAGCCGCCGCTGGGTCCGGGCCGCGGCCCGCAACACCGGCACCTGTGCCTGCGCGCGCTGGCGCTGCTGCCGCATGGCTGAGCCGCGCTCGCCCGCGCTGAGCGACGCCAGCCGCCACTGGGCGCTCGCCGCCGGCCTGCTGGCGCTGCTGCCGCTGCTGCTGCAGTTGCCTGGCGCGCTGGCACTGCTGTTCGCGGCGACCGCGTTGCTGATCGGTGCCAGCTCGGCATGGCGGCCGCTGCCGGCCGCGCTGCGCCTGCTGCTGGTGGCGGCGATGCTGGCGGCGATCTACTGGCAGGTCGGCATGCGCTTCGGCCGCGACACCGGCTGCGCCATGCTCGCGGCGATGCTGGCGATCAAGCCGTCGGAACTGAAGACGCTGCGCGACGCGCGCAGCCTGCTCGGCTTCGCCCTGTTCGCGCCGTTCGCCGCGTTCCTGCTGGACCAGGGACCGGTCACGATGCTGCTCGGACTGGCCGCGGTGATCGCCGCGCTGCTGTGCATGCAGCGCCTGGCCGACCAGGAAGGTCATAGCGCGGCGCCGCCGCTGCGCGGCCAGCTGCGCGGCGTCGGCCGGCTGCTGGCGCTGGGCCTGCCGCTGGCACTGGCCGCGTTCTGGCTGTTCCCGCGGCTGGGCTCGCCGCTGTGGGGCGTACCCGAGCGCGCGCTGGCGCGGCCTGGCCTGTCGGACACGATGAGTCCCGGCCAGTGGCTGGACCTGATGGCCGACGACACCCCGGCGCTGCGCGTGCAGTTCTTCGGCCGCGTGCCCGCGCCGGCGCAGCGATACTGGCGCGGGCCGGTGCTGTGGGATTTCGACGGCCGTACCTGGCGTGCGCAACGCGGCAACGACTACCTGCCGGCGCCGGCGGTGCAGACCGGCGCGAACGCATGGGACTACGAGATCGAGGTCGAGCCGACCGACCGCCGCCAGCTGGTCGCGCTGGACCTGCCGCTGCAGGCACCCGAGGGCACCAGGCTCTCCGCCGACTACGTGCTGCACAGCGAGCGCCCGCTCGGCGCGCTGAGCCGCTGGCGCCTGCGCTCGGCGCCGCCGCTGCGCTTCGAGAGCACGCTGACGCCGGCGCAGCGCCAGCGCGCGCTGGCGCTGCCGCCCGGCTACAACCCGCGCACCCTGGCGCTGGCCCGGCAATGGCGGCAACAGGCCGGCGCCGACGACGCCGCGATCGTGGCGCGCGCGCTGCAATGGATCCGCCGCGATTTCGCCTACACGCTGGAGACGCCGCTGCCCGGCCGCGACGGCGTCGACGAATTCCTGTTCCAGCAGAAGGCCGGCTTCTGCCAGCACTTCAGCTCCGCCTTCGTGGTGCTGATGCGCGGCGCCGGCATCCCCGCACGCGTGGTCACCGGCTACGCCGGCGGCACCCGCAATCCGTTCGGCGACTACTGGGTGGTGCGGCGCATGGACGCCCACGCCTGGGCCGAAGTGTGGCTGCCGCAGCGCGGCTGGGTGCGCGTGGACCCGACCGCCGCGGTCGCCCCGGAACGCATCTACGACACGTTGGAGGACCGCCTCGGCAGCGCTGCCGGCGCCCAGGGCGGCATCGCCGACTGGCAGCTGCGCGACGTCGGCGACTGGCTGCGCCGCGGCTGGAACGACCTGGTGCTGTCCTTCGACGCCAACCGCCAGCAGCGGCTGCTGAGCGAGCTGGGCATCGCCAAGCTGGAGCCGGCGCAACTGGTCGCCCTGTTCGCCGGCTTCGCCGCGTTGCTGCTGGGCTGGATGGCCTGGCTGCTGGCCCGCGGCGAACGCGAGCGCGACCCGCTGCTGCGCGCCTGGCGCCGGCTGGGCCGGCGCTACGCCCGGCTCGGCCTGGGCCGCGAGGCGCACGAACCGGCCTTGGCGTGGGCGCTGCGTGTACACCAGGTGATGGAGGCAAACGCGTTGCTTTCGCTCAGCCAACGTTTCGCTGATTCGCGCTACGCTGGCGCTGATTCGGACAGGGCTTCATTGTTGCGCGACCTGCGCAGGCACCGTCCGCACACCGGAGCATCTCGATGAAGATCCGATTGCTGTTCCCCGTCCTGGCCGTTCTCGCCCTGGGAGCCTGCGCGACCGCGCCCAAGCCGCTGCAAGGCCAATTCGCCACCGTCACCCCGCGCGACTCGGTCGCCGGCCAGCAGGTCGGTACCTCGGTGCGCTGGGGCGGCAAGATCATCCAGACCAAGCCCGGTCAGGGCCAGACCTGCTTCCAGATGCTGTCGCGGCCGTTGAGCGCCAGCGGCCGCCCGGACAGCGACTCGGCCGACGCCAGCGACGGCCGCTTCATCGCCTGCCGCTCCGGCTTCTACGACCCGGCGGTGTTCGAACCCGGTCGCGAGGTGACCTTCATCGGCCACGTCGCCGGCTACGAGAGCACCCGCATCGGCGAGTACGACTACCGCCTGCCGAAGATCGACGCCGACGTGGTTTACCTGTGGCCGGTGGTGCGCCAGGTCGACGTGGTGCCCGCCTACCCGTACGGCCCCTGGGGCCCGTGGGATCCGTGGGGTCCGCGCTGGGGCTGGGGCCGCGGCTGGTGGTAAGCCGCCCGCTGGCACGCGTTGTGCCATGATGGAGAAGAAAACGCCGCTGAAAAGCGGCGTTTTCCGTTTGCCCGGCAGCGCCGCGCGCCGGCCGCTCAGGGCGTGCCGAAGCGGCCCAGCGGCGCGCCGGCCAGCAGGTGCAGGTGCAGGTGGAACACGGTCTGCCCGGCATGCTCGCGGCAGTTCATCACCACCCGGTAGCCGTCCTCGGCCAGGCCCTGTTCGCGCGCATACGCGGCGGCGGCCAGCACCAGCTTGCCGACCAGCGGCGCCTGCTCCGGCGCCAGGTCGTCGAGGGTGGGAATCTCCACCTGCTTGGGAATGAACAGCACGTGCACCGGCGCCTGCGGCGCGATGTCCTTGAAGCCGAGCACGTCGTCGTTCTCGTACACGATGCTCGCGGGAATTTCGCGGCGGATGATCTTGCCGAAGATGGTGTCCATGGGCTGGCTCGCACAGCGGAAAGGGGCAGTCGTTATAGCCGAATTCGGCGGCACGCAGGCACTGCCGCGCGAGGCCCCCGCGTCGTCCTTGCTGGTTCTTGTCCCCGTGCGCGCGCGCAGGAGCGGTGCAACCTGACGACAGGCCCTACTCGCCTGCGCCGCCCCGCGGGACCTCGTTGCGGCTGCCGAACGCATGCGACAGCGTGCCGCGGTCCACGTATTCCAGTTCCCCGCCCAGCGGCAGGCCCTGCGCCAGCCGGCTCGGGCGTACCCCATGGCGGCGCGCCAGCTGCGCCAGATAGTGCGCGGTAGCCTCGCCTTCGACGGTGGAATTGGTGGCGATGATCAATTCGGCGATCTCGCCCTGCGCCAGCCGCGTCCCCAGCCGGTCCAGGCCGAGTTCGCGCGGGCCGACGCCGTCCAGCGGCGACAGCCGCCCCTGCAGGATGAAGTACAGCCCGCGGTAGCCGGTGGCGTGCTCGATCGCCAGGCGGTCGGCGGGCGACTCCACCGCGCACAGCTGCTGGCGGTCGCGTCCGGCGCTGGCGCAGATCGCGCACAGCTCGGTCTCGCTGAAATCGCGGCACTGCGTGCAGTGGCCGACCTTCTCCACCGCCTCGGCCAGCACGTTCGCCAGGCGCAGCCCGCCTTCGCGCTCGCGCTCGAGCACGTGATAGGCCATGCGCTGCGCCGACTTCTGGCCCACGCCCGGCAGGATCCGGAAGGCCTCGATCAGTTGTTCGAGCAGGGAAGACATGAAGTCGGGAGTCGGACGTCGGGATCCGGGATCGGGACGCAGCGGCTTCGCTCTTGCCTTGGCGAATCCCCACTCCCCATTCCCGAATCCCGGCTGCTCAGAACGGCAGCTTCATCCCCGGCGGGATCGGCATGCCGGCGGTGGCCGCGCCCATCCGCGACTTGGACTCGGCGTCGATCTTGTTGGAGGCATCGTTGAAGGCGGCGGCGATCAGATCCTCGGCCATCTCCTGGTCGGAGAGGATGCTCGGATCGATCCGCACCTTGCGGCACTCCTTGGCGCCGGTCAGGGTCACGCTGACCATGCCGCCGCCGGCGCTGCCGGTGACTTCCAGCTGGGCCAGTTCTTCCTGGGCGCGCTGCAGGTTTTCCTGCATCTTCTGCGCCTGCTGCATCAATTGGGCGATGTTCCCACGCATGCTTGATTACTCTTGGTAGGGGCGGATGGAATCGGGCACGACCCGCGCGCCCTGCTGCTGGATCAGCGCTTGCACCGCCGGGTCGTGCAGGAACGCGGTCTCGGCCGCGCTCTGGCGCTCGCCGCGCTGCCGGTGCGAGCGCTCGTGCAGGGTCTCGGCATCGACCGCGATGCCGCTTTCGATCACGATCTTCGGTCGGCTGCCCAGCGCGTCGGCCAGCGCCGCGGCCAGTTCGCCGAGCGAGCGCTCGGACTGCAGGTATTCGAAGCCCGGCGACAGCGACAGCCGCAGCACGCCGTCGGCGTGGCTGACGAAGGCCGAGTTGGCCGCGAGCTGCCGCGACGGTCCGGTCAGGCCGCAATCGGCGACCAGTTCCAGCCAGTCTTCGGCCGCGTGCAGCACGCGCGGCGCGGCGTATTCGGTCGGCGTGCGCGCAGCGACGGCCAGCGGTGGCACCATCGCCATTTCCGGCTCGGCCGCGGGCGCGGGAACCGGCGCGACCGGCGCCATGGTCGCGGCGGGCGGCGTTGCCGGTGCCGGTGCCGCGGTTTCCCACGGCGGGTCGAGCACGGCGGGCGCCGCGACCGGTGCGGGCGCCGGTGCCGGCTTGTCTGCGACCGCGGCCGCTGTCGGCGCTGGCGCCATCATCGGTGCGGCGGGTGCAGGCATCGCGGCGACGGATGGCGTGGCGACACTGGCCGCAGCGGCAGCAGGCGCCGCCGCCGGTGCGGCGGGCGCACGGCCTTCCGTCGTCGTCCCCGACCCGGATGCGGCCGGCAGCGGCGCCGCGCCCGCCGGGCGGAACGCCAGCATGCGCAGCACCGCCATCTCGAACCCGGCGCGCGGACTCGGCGCCAGGTACAGATCGCGGCGGCCGTTCAAGGCCATCTGGTACCACAGCTGCACGATTTCCGGACGCAGGCGCTCGGCGAACGGCGCCGGGTCCAGCCCGTCCAGGCCGGCCGCCGCCGCGCCCGGCACCAGCTGCCGCACCTGGATCCGGTGCAGCGCCTCGGCCAGCGCCTCCAGCACCCCGCCCCAGTCCGGCGAGAACTCGGCCAGCCCGGCGACCACCTGCAACAGGCGCTGTCCGTCGCCATCGGCCAGCGCCTCCAGCATCGCCCCGACCTGGGTGCGGTCGACCGTGCCCAGCATCGCCCGCACCACGTCGTCGCGCAGCGCGCCGCCGGCGTAGGCGATGGCCTGGTCGAGCAGCGACAGGCCGTCGCGCAGGCTGCCGTCGGCGGCCTTGGCCAGCTGCACGATCGCCGAGGCATCGACCTCGATCTGCTCGGCGGCCAGGATCCTGGTCATCTGCCCCTGGATCTGCTCCTCGTCCAGGCGCTTGAGATTGAACTGCAGGCAGCGCGACAGCACCGTCACCGGCAGCTTCTGCGGGTCGGTGGTCGCCAGCAGGAACTTGACGTGCTCCGGCGGCTCTTCCAGCGTCTTCAGCAGCGCGTTGAACGCCGCCTTGGACAGCATGTGCACTTCGTCGATCAGGTACACCTTGTACTTGCCGCGCGAGGGCATGTACTGCGCGTTCTCGATCACCTCGCGCACGTCGTCCACGCCGGTGTTGGACGCGGCGTCGATCTCCAGCAGGTCGATGTAGCGGCCGGCGTCGATGTCCAGGCACGCCGGGCACTGCCCGCACGGGTCGGCGCTGGTGCCCTGCTCGCAGTTCAGCGACTTGGCGAAGATCCGCGCGATGGTGGTCTTGCCGACGCCGCGGGTGCCGGTGAACAGGAACGCGTGGTGCACGCGCCCGCTGTCCAGCGCATTGGTGAGCGCGCGGACCACGTGCTCCTGCCCCACCAGCTCGGCAAAACGCTTGGGGCGCCACTTGCGGGCGAGAACGAGATAGGACATCAGGCAACCGTCTTCATCTGAACCGCCATTGTGCCATGTCGCGCCGCGTCGATCGTTCAGCGGCAGCCGCGACCGGCCCGCCGCCACTGGCCAGGACGGCGGCCGGCCAGCGCGCTTCCGCGACCGGCAGCCGGCACTGGCGGCGCGTCCCCGCTTCCGCAGGCAGCTCTCCTTGTTAACGGGGCCCGCGACGGCTAGAATCCCGCCCCTGCCGTCGGCTACCTCGCGCCGGCAGGTCCGGAGAGGTGTCCGAGTGGTTGAAGGAGCACGCCTGGAAAGTGTGTAAGCGTCTAAACCGCGCTTCGGGGGTTCGAATCCCCCTCTCTCCGCCAGATTCGAATTGCGCTTCCCTCGCAGGGTTCCTTCGCCGCCGGCGAAAGAACTCAAAGGGAAAGACCGCGCCACGGCGCGGTTTCGTCTCTATGGTGGCCCCGTCGGCCCCTCGCGACGCTAGGTCGAAAACTCCGCCAGGGCCGGAAGGCAGCAACGGTATCGATCGACGCGGGCGCCGAGGTCAGCCGGCGGGGTCGCCACCCTAATTCTGAAACGCAGCCGCACGGGTCGATTCGACGCCTGTACAGATGGCGTTGTCCGCGCGAGCTATGGCCATGGATCGCATGGCGGCAATCCGCTCAAGTCCTGGCCAGTCATTGGCACCGGCCGTGGCGACGGCCCGGACATTCCCGCAACGGCAGCGCTCCCTCAGCGCGGTCAGCCGGCGGGGTCGCCACCCTAATTTCGCAGCGCAGCCGCACGGGCCGATTCGACGCCGGCTTGCGCCGTTCGCGCCTGCTGGTCCGCCGCGTCGCGGCCGACACCGCAGGCGCTATGTCTCCGGGTGCAACCAGCCGGCATCGCCTTCGCGGTAGCGCTCGCGCTTCCAGATCGGCACCCGCGCCTTGACCTCGTCGATGACGTAGCGGCAGGCGCCGAAGGCGGCCTCGCGGTGCGCCGCGACCACGCCCACCCAGACCGCCAGGTCGCCAATCGCCAGGTCGCCGACGCGATGCACGCAACGCAGGTCGAGGATGTCGAAGCGGGCCAGGGCTTCGTCGGCGATGCGCCGGCCTTCGGCCTCGGCCAGCGCCGCATAGGCCTCGTAGCGCAGGCCATCGACCGCGCGGCCATCGTTGTGGTCGCGCACCCAGCCTTCGAAACTGGCGTAGGCGCCGGCCTGCGCATGCGCCAGCGGCGCGCGCAGCGCGGCGATGTCGAGGGCGCTGTCGGCAAGATGGAAGCGGTGCGCGTCGGACATCGGTCAGCCTCCCGAGACCGGCGGAATGAACACCACTTCGCTGCCCTCGCGCAGCGCGTCGTCCCAACCCACGAAGGCGCCGTCCACGGCCACGCGCAGGCGCTGCGACGGCCAGCGCAGGCCATGCCGCGCGTCGAGTTCGGCGTACAGCGCGCGCAGATCGGCGGCCGCGGTCTGCACCTGTTCGCGCTCGATGCCCGCCGCCTCGCGCAGGCTGGCGAAATACAGCACGGTCACGCGCACGCTCATGCCGCGCTCCCGACGTCGCGCTTGCCGCCGCGCTTGCCGAGCAGCCGTATCGGGCCGATCGTCATCGCGTGGGTCAGCGCCTTGCACATGTCGTAGACGGTCAGCGCGGCGACGCTGGCGCCGGTCAGCGCCTCCATCTCCACGCCGGTGCGGTGCACGGTGCGCACCGTGCATTCGATCCGCAGCACCTGCGGCGACGCCCAGTCGATCGCGAAGCGGCAGCCGTCGATCGGCAACGGATGGCAGAACGGGATCAGTTCGTGGGTGCGCTTGACCGCCATGGTGCCGGCGATCACCGCGGTGTCGACGATGCCGCCCTTGGCGCTGCGCAGCGCGTCGGCGCGCAATTGCGCGGCCACCGCCGCGGGAAAGCGTACCCGCGACTCGGCCACCGCGACGCGCGCGGTGACGGCCTTGGCCGAGACGTCCACCATCGTCGGCAGCCCCTGCGGGTCCAGATGGGTCAGCCGCTTGCTCGCCGCGACGGCGTAGTTGGCCTTTTCTTCGCTCATAGACTGCGCTGCCGCTCCCACGGCACCTTGCTCAGGCGGCGCCGGGAATCGGCGTGCCCTGGTGGAACAGCATGCGCCATTCGCCGTCGCGGCAGCGCCACAGCGAACTGCGCAGCGCATGCCGCACCGGCGCGCCGTCGCCATCGCGGCGCTCGCTGCGATAGCGCAGCTGCGCCAGATCCGGCGCCGGCAACCACGCCTGCAAATCGAACGCGCGATAGCGGACCGCGCCGGCCTCTGCCGGCAATGCCTGCAGCAGCGCCTGCCTGTCGATGCGTCGCCCGGACGCGCCGAATTCGACGAACGCCTCGTCGAGCAGCGCCGACAACCGCGCCAGCGAGGCGCGCGTCGCCGGCTCCAGCAATTCCAGTTCCAGCGCGAACAACCGCTGCTTCAGCGCCTCGTCCATTCCGCTCATCCGCCGATCAGGAACATCTCGACGTGCTTGCCGCGCGCCGCACGCGCATCGCCGCGCAGTTCGCTGTAGCGGTCGCCGCGCTGGCCCCACAGCGCCCGCACGCGCTCGGCCAGCGCGTCCTCGCCGCCGGCCAGGGCCGGCTTCAGGTCGGTGCCGGCGGCGGCGAACAGGCAGGTGTAGAGCTGGCCGTCGGCCGACACGCGCGCGCGATGGCAATCGCCGCAGAACGGCGCGCTGACCGAACTGACGAAGCCGATCTCGCCGCCGCCATCGACGAAGGCATGGCGCGCGGCGACTTCGCCGACGTAGTGCGGATCGAGCGCGCGCAACGGCCAGCGTGCGGCGATGCGCGCATGCAGTTCGGCCGAAGGCACCACCCGTTCGCGGCGCCAGGCATTGCAGGTGCCCACGTCCATGTATTCGATGAAACGCAGCACGTGGCCGCTGCCGCGGAAGTGCGCCAGCAGCGGCAGCACCTGGTCGTCGTTGATGCCGCGTTGGACCACGCAATTGATCTTCACCGGCCCCAGCCCGGCCGCCACCGCCGCGTCGATGCCGGCCAGCACCTGCGCCACCTCGCCGCGGTCGCCGGACATGCGCCGGAAGGTCGCCGCGTCGATCGCATCCAGGCTCACCGTGACCCGGCGCAATCCCGCATCGCGCAGGGCCTGCGCGTGCCGCGCCAGCAGCGAACCGTTGGTGGTCATGGCCAGGTCGTCGAGACCGGGAATGCGCGCCAGGCGCCGTACCAGTTCGGGCAGGTCGCGGCGCAGCAGCGGCTCGCCGCCGGTCAGGCGCAGCTTGCTGACGCCGTTGCGCACGAAGCCGCGCACCAGCGTCTCGAGTTGTTCGAACGACAACCGCGAGGCCGCATCGAAGCCGTAGTCGTCGGGCACCTTGTCGGCCGGCATGCAGTAGCCGCAGCGGAAATTGCAGGCCTCGATCACCGACAGGCGCAGGTCGCGCAACGGCCGCCCCAGCCGATCCAACGGCGCGATGGGCGCGAGCGGCAGCGGCGGACGCAGGACGGCGCTCATGGCGCCGGCACCTGCGGCGCGCGCGGCGTCTGCAGCGCCACGCACTCGCCCGGCCGCGCGACGCGGTGGCCGCGCGCGCGCAAGGCCTCGGCATCCTCGGCGCTGGCGTAGTGGTACAGCATCATGCGTTGCAGCAACTCGGCGGGATATTCCCGTTCCAGGTCATCCACCCCAGTATGCGACGGATTGCCGTGAAGGCCGCAGTCATGCGCGACCAGCTCGCCGTCGCCGGCATAACGGCTCAGCATTTCCGGGATCGGCCGGGTGTCGCCGCTCCACACCAGCGCACCCTGCAGGCGCAGCCCGTAGGCGGTGTCCGGCCAGTGGTGGCGTACCGGGAACACCTCCAGCCGCACCCCGTCGTGCCAGAACGCATCGCCGACCGCGATCAGCTGGAACGCGTCCCAGAAATTGGCGCCGCCCTCGGCCAGCACGTTCGGGTAGTCGCCGATCCGGCGATGCAGCAGCGGCAGCACCGGCGCCGGCACGTAGACCCGCACCTTGCCGCGCCGCGCCGAGAAATAGGCGTCCACGAACAGCCGTTCGAACCCGGCCACGTGGTCCAGATGCACATGGGTCACGAACAGCGCCTGCGGCATCGCCGCATAGTGCGCCTGGTAGGCGCTCAGGCCTTCGCCGCCGCAGTCGATGCTCAGCCACGGCGCGCCATCGCGCTCGATCGTGGCCATCGGCGACCCCAGTTCCACCGCCGACGCATTGCCGACGCCCTGGAAGCGCAGCGCCCAGGCCATCAGTAGCCCCGGTTCCAGGCCAGGTCGTAGGCGCGGCGCAGGCGCGCGTAGTCCTTGTTGACCTCGTCCACGCTGCGCTCGCCGCGCAGCTTCAGCAGCGAGCGGTGCAGGCGCTTGAGGTTGCGCTCGCGCCAGCGCGTGGCCGGGATGCGCAGCACGCCGCGGTCGAAATCGATCAGCCAGCCGCGGCCGTTGCCGTCGAACAGGATGTTGTGCGCGTTGAGATCGGCGTGATCCAGCCCGGCGCGGTGGAAGCGCGCGACCAGCCGCCCGGTCTCCTCCCACGGCGCGCCGCGCCCGGCGACATGCGCGCGGTCGGCCAGCGAGCGCACCCCTTCCAGCCTTTCCATCAGGATCGCGGCGCGGTAGCGCAGCCCCTGGCGCAGGTAGCAGGCGGCCAGCGGCCGTGGCACCGGCAGCTTGCGCGCGATCAACGCGCGCATCAGCCGGAACTCGGCGAAGCTGCGGGTACGGTCGGCGCCGGACCACAGGTAGCGATCGCGGCTGAGCTTGGCGACCAGGCCGCCGCGCCGGTACTGGCGCAGCACGCTGGCGCCGAACGGGGCATCGACGAACCAGGCGCCGCCGCGGCCGCCCTCGTCCACCGGGCGCGCGCGCTCGGCCCAGTACGCGGCGGAGAACAGCGCCGGCTCGGCTTGCCGCAGCCGTTGGCGGTCGAACAGAATGGCGCCATAGCCGCGGCCCTCGCGGTACGGCGTCAGCGCTTCGGTGGCGTCGAATGCAACCATTCAGCGAGTCTAACAACACCATGGCAGCAACGCTCCCTTCGCTGTGCCTGTTGCGCCTGTCGGCGCTGGGGGACGTGACCCATGTGGTGCCGCTGGTCCGCACCCTGCAGCGCGCCTGGCCCGCCGCGCCGCCGCTGCACTGGATCATCGACAAGGCCGGGCACAGGCTGCTCGACGGCCTGCCCGGAGTGATTTTCCACGACTACGACAAGCGCAGCGGCCTGGCCGGCATGCGCGCGCTGCGCCGCGACCTGCCGGCACAGGGCTTCGATGCGCTGCTGCAGATGCAGGTGGCGCTGCGCGCCAACGTGCTGTCCGCGTTCGTTCGCGCGCGCCGCCGCATCGGCTACGACCGCAGCCGCTCCAAGGACCTGCACGGCCTGTTCGTCAACGAACGCATCCCCGACCGCCCCGGCATCCATGTGCTCGACGCGATCGGCAGCTTCTGCGAACCGCTGGGCCTGCGCCAGACCGAGGTGCGCTGGGACCTGCCGATTCCCGAGGACGCGCACGCCTGGGCGCGGGCGCAATGGCCCGACGACGGCCGCCCGGCGCTGCTGATCTCGCCCTGCTCCAGCCACGTGCGGCGCAACTGGTACGCCGACCGCTACGCCGCGGTCGCCGACCACGCCGCCGCGCAGGGCTGGCGGGTGGTGCTGTGCGGCGGGCGCAGCGAGCTGGAGCGCAGTACCGCCGATGCCATCGTCGCGGCGATGCGCGCGCCGGTGCTGGACCTGGTCGGGCGCGACACGCTCAAGCAGCTGCCGGCGCTGCTGCAGCGCGCCGCGCTGGTGATGACTCCCGACTCCGGCCCGATGCACATCGCCAATGCCGTGGGCAGCAAGGTGCTGGGCCTGCACGCGGCGAGCAACCCGCGCCGCAGCGGCCCGTATTCGGACATCCGCTACTGCGTGGACAAGTACGACGCGGCGGCGCGCAAGTTCCTCGGCAAACCGGCCGAACACCTGAAATGGGGCAGCAAGATCGAAGTCGACGCGGTGATGGCGCTGATCGGCGTGGACGACGCGATCGCCGCGTTCGAGCGCTACCGCACCGACCAGGGCATGTAAGCCGGCTTGTGCGCGGGCCGAGCGCGGCCTTACCATGCGCGAGCGCGTTCGCCACCGTTTCGGTCTGCGGACGCCGCCGTAAGCGTTTACGTCAAGCAACGCGCCAACCGCGCCGGATTCGTCCGGGGCCGTTTCCCGTGAGCGCCCCGGCGCGTGCGGGTGGCGCCTTTGCTTCGACCGGCTTACGGAGTTCGCACCATGTCCCGTTCCCCTCGGTTTTTCCCGCGCAAGCTGCATCCCCGCCATGCCGGCTGGGTGATGCCGCTGTTGTTGTCGATCCTGATGACCTGCGTGGTCTCGATGATCAGTACCCTGCGCACGGTCGGCCTGGCGCCGGGCGTATACGCGCTGTGGCTGGGCGCCTGGGCGTTGTCGTGGCTGATCGCCTTCCCCACCCTGCTGCTGGCGTTGCCGCTGGTGCGCCGGCTGACCGCACTCCTGGTCGCCCGCGCCTGATCCACCCGTCCCTGGCCCGCACGGGCCGCACCGGGAGGCGGCGACGCCTCACGGATGCTTCGCTCAGGACGCCGCGCCGCGGTAGTCCTGGTAGGACTTCTCTTCGACGTAGCTGGAGCCCAGCGCCAGGTTGATTTCCTTCTTGATCCGCGCGCGCTCGTCGTTCTCGTAGTACACGCTGCGGGCGAGCTTGATGAATTCCTCGTCGAAGGCCTGCGCCTTCTCCTTGATCCGGATCTCGTCCTCGATCACCCACAGGCGCTCGTTGACCGCCTTCAGCTCCAGGCGCAGGCGGGCGACGTCGCCGCTGGCGGCCGGATGCGCCATCCAGGTCTTTTCCAGCGCCGACAGCTCCGCGCGCACGTTGGCCAGCTTGGCCACATCGCCGATGCGCTCGGACTTGATCTGCAGGATGGCGATCTTGTCGAGCAGTTCGCCGAAGGACACGGGGACGAGGATTTCGGACATGGGCACACCCAGGCGAGAGTTGAGAGGAAGTGTAACGAGCAGGCCTTAAAGCCATGTCGGCGCGGCGCGGCCGCAGCCGTCAAAAAACAAAAGGCCCCTGACGGGGCCTTCTGCAAAACTGGCGGGAAGGGGGGGATTCGAAC
Source organism: Xanthomonas bonasiae (assembly GCF_017163705.1). Classification (GTDB taxonomy): domain Bacteria; phylum Pseudomonadota; class Gammaproteobacteria; order Xanthomonadales; family Xanthomonadaceae; genus Xanthomonas_A; species Xanthomonas_A bonasiae. Next base: position 7,931 of record NZ_JAFIWB010000013.1, on the reverse strand, counting down.
CCCCGAGGCGCTATAAACGCCTGCCTGATTTCGAGTCAGGTACATTCAACCGCTCTGCCACCTTCCCGGGTGGTCCCCGGCGGACCGGGGGCGTGCATCATACGGTTCCCGCCGCGCGCGGACAAGCGCCGCGTCGCAAGGCGGCCTGGTCCCCACCCCCACACCGCCATGAACCCCGCCTGCCCCGCGACGCGGCCGGCGATTGCCTGATGTCCGCTTGGCCGCGATGATGCCGTTTGAATGACAGGAAGCCGGGCCAGCCGCGGGCACGCAATGATCGAATTCGGACACCTCACCCACGTCGGCCTGCGCCGCGAACTCAACGAGGACACCTATTACGGCGACAACGAGCTCGGCCTGTGGCTGGTCGCCGACGGCATGGGCGGCCATGCCTGCGGCGAGGTCGCCAGCGCGCTGGCGCGCGAGGCCATCGTCCGCGAGGTGCGCGGCGGCACGCCGCTGGCGCAGGCGATCCGCATCGCCGACGAAGAGATCATCCGCGCCTCGCGCCGGCGCAACGACACCTTGCCGATGGGCACCACCGTGGTCGCCGCGCGCGTGCAGGGCAACCGCTTCGAGGTGGCCTGGGTCGGCGACAGCCGCGCCTACCTGTGGCGCGACGGCAAGCTGGCCCAGCTCAGCCAGGACCACAGCTACGTGCAGGAACTGATCGCGCAGGGCGCGCTGACCGCCGAGCAGGCGCGCGCGCATCCCCACCGCAACGTGGTCACCCAGGCGCTGGGCGTGACCGATCCGCTGCACCTCAACGTGGCCACAATGACCGGCGAACTGCGCCCGGGCATGCAGTTGTTGCTGTGCAGCGACGGGCTGACCGAGGAAGTGGACGACCCCGGCATCGCCGCCACGCTCGGCCACGACGACTGCAGCGCGCAGGAATGCGTGGACACGCTGGTGGCGGCCGCGCTGGACGGCGGCGGCTCGGACAACATCACCGCGATCCTGGTGCGCTGCCACTGAGCGCAGGCAGGCGGCACGACCGGCGCCGGCCGCGAGCGCGGTAGCGGCAGGCCGGCGGCATCGATGCCGCAGCGCGTGCCATCACAAGAAGCCGCGCGCCACCGCTGCGCCAGCGCGCGCGCTCCTACCGGGTCATGTCCCGCTGCACCGACATGCCGAGATGGCCGGGCGGCGTCCCGGGTCACTGCCGCACGGACCGGCTCCGGCACCGGCGTGGCGAACCTCGCCGACGCACGCCGACAAACGCCAGCACCCGGCGCCGCGGCGACTCAGCCGGCGACAGCCTCGGCCAGCGCCGGCTCGGCGGCGTCCCACAGCGCGCGCCCGGCCTTCTTGCGCATCTTTTCCAGCCGCGCCTGGTGCGCCTCCAGCTCCGACGCGGTCGGCAGCACCCGCGGCCGCGGCAGCAACGTCGCCATGTCGAACACCGCGCGTTGACCGTCGGCGTGGTTGCCGCGCTCGTCGGCCAGGGCGAAGCCGATCTCCTCCTGCCCCGAGGTCAGCGCGATGTAGACGTCGCTGAGGATCTGCGCATCGAGCAGCGCGCCGTGCAGTTGCCGGTGCGAGTTGTCCACGCCCAAGCGCTTGCACAGCGCGTCCAGCGAATTGCGCTGGCCCGGGAAGCGCTCGCGCGCCAGCAGCAGCGTGTCGATGACCGTGGCGCGGTCGAGGATGCGCCCGTAAGAGTCGCCCAGCCGCGACAGTTCGTAGTCGAGGAAGCCCAGATCGAACGAGGCGTTGTGGATGATCAGCTCGGCGCCGTCGATGAACGCCAGGAACTCGTCCACCACCTCGTGGAATTCCGGCTTGTCGGCGAGGAACTCCAGGGTCAGGCCGGTGACTTCCTGCGCGCCGGGTTCGAAGTCGCAGTCCGGGCGCAGATAGCGGTGGAAGTTGCGCCCGCTGGGGCGGCGTTCGAGCAGTTCCACCGCGCCGATTTCGACGACGCGGTTGCCCTTCTTCCATTCCAGGCCGGTGGTTTCGGTATCGAGGATGATCTGACGCATGGGGCTCGCTGCAGGATGAGGCGTGGAAAGGATCAGGACGCGACCGCGGCGCCGCCGGCGCGCACCCGCAGCGCCTGGTTGCGCGCCAGCACGTCCACCCGCTCGTTGTCCGGATCGCCGCTGTGGCCCTTGACCCAGCGCCAATCGATGGCGTGCCGCTGCGCGGCGGCATGCAGCCGCTCCCACAGGTCGCGGTTCTTGACCGGGTCGCCGCCGGCGGTCTTCCACTGCCGCCGCACCCAGCCCGGCATCCATTCGGTGATGCCCTGGCGCACGTACTGCGAATCGGTATGCAGCACGATCTGGCACGGCTCGCTGAGCGTTTCCAGCGCCATGATCGCGGCCATCAGCTCCATGCGGTTGTTGGTGGTGTGCGCCTCGGCACCGGCGACTTCCCGCTCCAGGCCCTTGTAGCGCAGCAGCGCGGCCCAGCCGCCGGGGCCGGGATTGCCGAGGCAGGCGCCGTCGGTGTGGATATCAACAGTCTTCATGTACGTCCAGGAATCAAATGGAGGCGGTCGAACCGCGCCAGCGTACCGGCGCGCGCAACGGAATGGGGCCGATGCCGGCGGCGGTGCGCTTTTCCGCCTGCAGCAGGCACACCGCGCGCAGCGGCGCGCCGGAGGTCGCCGAGCCGACGCCGCCGCGGGTCGGCCACACCGGCCCCAGGTAGCGCAGCGGATCGGTGCACGGCAGCCCGGCCTGCTCCAGCAGCCCGCGCCAGCTGCCCGGCGGCCGCGCCACCAGGCCCTGGCGGCGCCAGCGCAGCCGGTACGGGCTCACCGCATTGAGCGCGAACAGCCAGATCCGGCCGCCCGGCAGCAGCACCCGCTCGCATTCTTCCAGCAGCGCCGCGGCGTCGGCGCCGAGCACGTGCTGCAGCACGATCGCGTTGACGCTTTCCGAAGGCAGCGGCAGCGGCAGCGTGCACACCAGGTCGCCGGCGTAGCCGCGCGCGGTGCGGTGCAGGCGCACGCCGCGCCCCGGCAGCTCGCGCGCCAGCGGCGCGAACGGCACCGGCGCCAGCCACAACCAGGGCTGCGCGGGGCGTCCGAGCAAGGCGTCGAGGATCAACGGCTGCTCGGCCTGGAGCAGCTTTTGCGCCACCGCCGTATCAAACCAGGATGAGACGGCGGCTTGACGGGGGAACGGGGTGGCAGGCATGGTGCCAATTCTATGCGACTGATCGCCCTGCCCGCATTCCAGGATAACTACATCTGGGCGATCGCCGCCGCGGATGGCCGCGCCGTGCTGGTCGACCCGGGCCAGGCCGAGCCGGTGTTCGACGCCGCCGCGCAAGGGCTGCAACCGGCCGCGGTGCTGCTGACCCACCATCACGACGACCACATCGGCGGCGTGGCGGCCCTGCGCGAGCGCTGGCCGGACCTGCCGGTGTATGCCCCGGCGGACGAGCCGCGGATCCCGTTCGCCAGCCAGCGCGTCGGCGACGGCGATGGGGTCCAGGTGCTGCAATGGGAGTTCCAGACGCTTTTCGTGCCGGGGCATACCCGCTCGCACGTGGCCTATGTCGGCCACGGCCATCTGTTCAGCGGCGATACGCTGTTCAGCCTGGGCTGTGGACGCATGTTCGAAGGTACGCCCTCCCAGATGTTGGGTTCGCTGCAACGGCTGGCCGCCCTCCCGGGCGCCACGCTGCTGTGTTGCGGACACGAATACACCCTGGCCAATGCGGCATTCGCCGTCAAGGTCGATCCCACCAACGCTGCCTTGCGGCAGCGCCATCAGGAAGTCCAGGCCATGCGTCATGCTGCCCGTCCCACTGTTCCCGTCAGTCTCGCCAGCGAAGTGGCGACCAATCCGTTCCTGCGCACCGCCTCGGCGGCGATCCAGCAGGCGGTCGGCGCCCGGCTCGGCCGCGACGCCCAGGACGAAGTGGAAGTATTCGCCGAATTGAGGCGCTGGAAAGACGATTTCCGCGCATGAGGTCGCTGCTTTTGACGGCGGCGCTGACGTTGGCGATCGCCTCGACAGCCCCCTCCGCGAGCGCGGCGGCCCCCATCGGTGCGGCGCTGGAGCAGACCGTCGCCGGACTGAACGTGTTGCCGATGGACGCCGCGGCGCTGCCGCCGGCGACCACGCGTAACGGCCACACCATCCTCGCCAGCTTCCGCGACGGCCTGGCGGACGCGCAATGCGACGGCGGCGCCACCGATGCGCGCTGGAAGCAGCAGTTCGCGCGCGCGCCGGCGCGGCTGGCCAACGAGGACGAGGACGTGCTGCCGCTGTTCGGCTACGTGGTGGACGAATTGCGCGCCGCCGACCTGCCGACCGAATTCGCGCTGATCCCGTTCGTGGAAAGCGGCTACCGCCCCGCCGCGCGCAACAGCGGCGGCCCGGCCGGCCTGTGGCAGTTCATCGCCGATACCGCCCGCAACCACGACGTGCCGGTCGAAGGCGGCTACGACGGCCGCCTGTCCGCGGTGGATTCCACCCGCGCCGCGGTGCGCTACCTGAAGACCTTGCACGGCATGTTCGGCGGCGACTGGCGCCTGGCGATCATGGCCTACAACGCCGGCGAATACCGCGTGCTGCAGTCGATGCGCCGCGCCGGCATGAACGCGCAGAACGCGCAGCCGGCCAAGTTGCCGGGGCTGTCGCCGATCACCTATGCCTACGTCGAGAAGCTGCACGCGCTGGCTTGCGTGCTGGAGCAGGCGCAGACCCGCGACGAATGGATGGCCTCGCTGGACCGCGAGGTGCCGATCCTGCAGGCGCGCACCCTGCCCGCCGGCATGGCGCTGGACGAGTGGGCGCGGCAGCAGGCGCTGCAGGGCAACCAGGTCGCGCGACTGAATCCGGCGCTGGGCAGCGTGCGCAACAAAAAGCGCGCGCTGCCGGTGCTGGCGCCGGTCGGCAGCGGCGGCAGCGCCGCCACGGCCGCTGCCGATGCCATGGCGGCGGCGGCGCAACCGCAGCAGGCCGAAGCGCCGGCGACGCGCGCCGTCGCCAGCATCGCCGAGCCCACGCCGCCGCGCATTCGTTCGCGCACGCCATCGGCGCGCCGCACCCACACGGTCCGCGACGGCGACACCGCCTGGACCATCGCCAAGCGCTACGGCATCACCGTGCAGACGCTATTGGCGAAGAACGGCCTGTCCGCGCGCAGCGTGCTGCGCCCGGGCATGGTGCTGAGCTACGAGGAATAGCCGGCCTCCCGCTGCGGCGGGGCGCGGCGAGATCGCGACAACGGCACCGGCAGCGCTGTCGATGTCGGCCAGCTCAAGCTGGCTACTTGTGGGAGCGACTTCAGTCGCGACGGGCTTCACCGGTAAAGCCTGTCGCGACTGAAGTCGCTCCTACAGCATTGCGAACTCCCGGGAGAAAAGCTGGAGGTCTCAAGCGCTCCCACATTGGCCGACGCCGCAACTGATCGCGCAACGCACCAGTGCGCATCCGACTGCCCTGCCGCCCAGAGCGCAGGATCCAGAAACGAACAAGCCCGGCAGTGCCGGGCTTGTTCGCATCATGCATTGGCCAGCGGCAGTTACAGATCCGCTTCCTGCACGCTGACCTTGTAGCGCTTGCGCATCGCGTCGATGTAAGCCTTCGCCGCGGCGGCGCCTTCGATCTGGCCCAACTGCTGCTTCAACGTCGCCTGCTGCTCCGCCGGCACCTTGCTCAGGTCGCCCGGGTTCACCTTGTTGAGCACGAACAGCGCGTAGCGCTTGGCACCGCCCGGCACGCCGTTCGCCGACAGCTCGACCTTGCCCACCGACGGCTTGCCCGCGGCCGGCAGCGGCGCGCTGAAGATCGCGCGGTTGGCTTCCGGGCTCGGCATCGGCACGGTGCGCGGCAGCCCGGGCATCGGGTTGATCTGCAGCTTCTCCGGGCCGGCCAGCGCCTGCAGCGTTTCGCCCTTGCGCAGCTTCTCCAGCAGCGCGTCGGCCTTCGCCGCGGCCGCCTTGGCGGTGCGATCGGCATGCACCGCGGCCACCACCTGCTCGCGCACCTTGGCCAGCGGCTGGGTCTGCTCGGGCAGGTGCTGGGTGACGCGGATCAGCACGCTGTGGTTCGGGCCCAGGTTGATCGGATCGCTGACCGTGCCGTCCTGCACCAGCGTGTCGGAGAACGCCGCGCGCAGCACCGCCGGCTGCGCGGCGACGCCGCTGGCGTCGGCGCGCGAGAACGGCCCAAGAGTCTGCACCGGCAAGCCAACGTCCTTGGCCGCCGGCGCCAGCGCGGTCGGGTTCTTCAGCACCAGATCGACCAGCTTGCCGCTCAGATCGCTGTAGACCTTCTCGTTGTCGGCCTGCAGCTGCTCGCCGGCCAGCTGGTCGCGCACCTGCTCGAAACTCTTGCCCTGGCCGCCCTTGATCTCGCGCAGCTGGATCACGTGGTAGCCGAACTCGCTCTTCACCGGGCCGACGATGTCGCCGGCCTTCATCGCGAACAAGGCGTCCTCGAACGGCTTGATCATCACGCCCCGTTCGACCCAGCCCAGGTCGCCGCCGGCGTTCTTGGAACCCGGGTCCTCGGAATTGGCGCGGGCCAGCGCGGCGAAATCGGCGCCGGGCTGCTTGGCTTCGGCCGCGAGCTTGGCGGCCTTTGCCTCGGCGGCCTTCTGCGACGCCGGATCCTTGCCGGCGCTGATCAGGATGTGCGAGGTCAGGCGCTGGTCGGGTTCGACGAAGCGGGCCTTCTCGTCCTCGTAGCGCTTGCGCAGCGCCGCCTCGTCGGCCGGCTTGGCCGGCGGCAGCTTGCTCGCGTCCAGCTCGACGTATTCGATCGACACCCGCTCCGGCTGCTTGAAATCGGCCTGGTGCGCGTCGTACCACTGCTGCACCTGCGCGTCGCTGACCGGGGTGGTGTCGGCCGGCTGTTCCGGCAACAGCGCCAGGTCGACGTCGCGAGTCTCGCCGAGCATCTTCAGCAGGCGCTCGGTTTCCTGCTTGGTCGCGAACGCCGATTCCATCAGCGCGGACGGGATCAACGACTGCTGCAGGCCATCGCGCACCAACTGGTCGAACATCGCCGGCGTGCGCGGCGGGGTGCCCGAGGCCAGCGCAAGGCGGTAGCGCTCCGGATCGAACTTGCCGTCGTTCTGGAACGCCGGAATGGTGGCGATGTAGTCGCGAACCGCGGCATCGCCGACCACCACGTGCGCCTGCTCGGCGGCCAGCTTCACCACCTGCTCGTCGATCAACTGGTCGAGCACCTTGCGCTTGTTGTCGGCGCTCTCGAACTCGCGCGGATCGAAGTTCTCGCCCTGCTGCTCGCGCTCCCGCTGCCGCGCTTCCTCGAAGCGCGCACGGAACTGCTCGGTGCTCACCTCGTGGTGACGCCACAGCAGCGAGGCCGGCCACCACGACGGTGCCGACGACCACCACGACGGCGGCGCCTGGATCTTGGCGACGTTGTTGGCACCGACGCCACCGAGATAACTGCTGTCGATGACGAACAGGAACGGAATCATCAACAGGCCGATGATCGCGGTGGCGATCCAGCCCGAGGTCTTTTCGCGGAGTTTCTGCAGCATTGGTTGGGAACCGAGGCCTGTTGGCGAGCCGCGCAGTTTAACCCGCTTCACGCCCTGCGGCGGAATGGCGTGCCGCGCGGCCTGCGCCCGCATGGAATCCGCGGCCCGCTTTGGGGGGTGCCGGCAACGCACTCCGGAAAAAAAGAAACCCCCGATCGCTCGGGGGTTTCGCGTACAAAACTGGCGGAGTGGACGGGACTCGAACCCGCGACCTCCGGCGTGACAGGCCAGCATTCTAACCGACTGAACTACCACTCCGCTTTTTGAACGGAGGCAGGCACGAGGCCCGCAATCTCTGCAGCATCTGCGCAGCGCAGGGCGCGGCGGATGCTTCGAGAAACGAAACCCCCGATTTCTCAGGGGCTTCGGTGCAACTGGCGGAGTGGACGGGACTCGAACCCGCGACCTCCGGCGTGACAGGCCAGCATTCTAACCGACTGAACTACCAC
>NZ_JAFIWB010000012.1 GCF_017163705.1 Xanthomonas bonasiae | reverse complement strand
CAGTACGAGCGCATCGACGGCGGCGGGGGCGCCGCCGTCGATGCGCTCGTACTGGGCGCGGAACTTGGCCAGCAGCGGCAGGCCCAGCGCCTCGGACAGCTGTTCGGTCTCGCGGGTGCCGTAGGCCAGCGCCACCGGCAGCACGCCGGCGGCGCGCAGGCCTTCCAGCAGCGCGCGCGCGGTGGCGGTGTCGGGCGTCTGCGCCAGGCCGCCGAAATCGATGATGACCGCGGCGCGGCCGAACAGCTTGGGCGCGCGCTGCACGCGCTCGCGCATTTCCTGGGTCAGGCGCGCCACGTCCAGGGTGCGGATGCGCAGGTTGGCGATGCCGACCTGGCCGATCTTCAGTTCGCCTGCCTGCTCGAAATCCAGATTCACCGACGACACGCTCAGGTCCCGGTCGGGCGCTGGGCCCGTTGCAGGCGACGGGCATGGCCGACCCAGGGCAGGTCGGGCAACTGCTCGCCGTAGGTCTCGCGGACCCAGGCGTAACTGCACAGATCCTTCAACAGCATGCTGGCACGCACCTCCACCTCGTTCATCGTGTTCTGGCCCACTTCGCGGAAACCGAAGCTGCCGTGGAACAGCAGCGCCGCGTCCGCGCCATGGTCCAGGAAAACCTCGCACGCCAGCTGCGGGTAGCGCAGCTCGGCGTAGCTCTGCACGTCGGCATAGAACGCGCGGCCGACGCCACCGCCGCGGCGGCGGCTGGCCACCACGATGCGGTCGATATAGAAGAAGGCCGGATAGCGCTCGCGAAACCAGGCGAAATTGCTGCTGTCGTGATCGCTGTCGCCGCCGAAGCCGACCAGGAAGCCGGCCAGGTTGCCGTCGCGCTCGGCGACGCGGAAGTACTCTGCGGTCTCGTAGAAGCGGTGCAGCTTGGCCGAATCCAGCGGCAGGATCGCCAGTCCGGCGTTGTTGTTCAGGGCCAGGACCGAATCGAGCTCGTGCTCGCGCACGTCGCGGATGACGATCGACATTGGGACTCCGTTGCTGATGCGCGCGCGGCCAGATGCGGACCGCCAGCCGGATTATCGCACGCGTGGCCCGGGGCGGCGAGCCGCGCATGCATGACTTCCGTGGGAGTGCATTGCGCGCCGTTCATCCTAAGATGCATGCATGTTGGGAAACCTCAGCCATACCCGCGTCCTGCGCTTCGCCGGCCTGTTCACCTGGGCCATGATCGCCATGCCGCTGGTCTACACCTACTGGATCCCGGAGGAGGGCGTGAACCGGCGGGGCGGCTGGGAGGCGGCGATGATGTCCGGCTTCTTCATCGCCTTCGGCGGCAGCTACTACTGGCTGACCCGCGGGCTGGGCAGCGGCGGCCACGCGCATTGGTACGATCGCCTGATCCTGCTGCTGCTGACCGTCTGCGCGCTGGCGGTCAGCTATCTGACCGGAAGCGGGCTGGGCAGCATCCTGATGATGGTGGCGGCGGGGGTGATCCCGTGGCTGCTGCCGGTGCGTATCGGCGTGCTGTGGCTGGTGCTGAGCCAGTTGGCGGTGCTGCCGGTCTACTACCTGCTGGTCGGCTTTCCGCTGTTCGACGCGCTGATGCAGTCGCTGCTGTACGGCGGCTTCTCCATGTTCATCTTCGTCACCAGCCTGGTCGCGCGGCAGCAGGCCCAGGCCCGCGAGGAGCAGCGCCAGCTCAATGCCGAGTTGCGCGCCACCCGCGCGCTGCTGGCCGAAAGCGCCCGGGTCAACGAGCGCACCCGCATCTCGCGCGAACTGCACGACCTGCTCGGCCACCACCTGACCGCGCTGAGCCTGAACCTGGAAGTGGCCGGCCACATCACCGAGGGCCGCGCGCAGGAACATGTGCACCAGGCGCATACCCTGGCCAAGCTGCTGCTGACCGACGTGCGCGAGGCAGTCAGCCATCTGCGCGACAGCGGCGCGATCGACCTGGCCGCGGCGCTGCGGCCGCTGGTCGAGCGGGTGCCGTCGTTGCGGATCCACCTGCAGGTGGACGAGCCGTTGACCGTCGAGGATCCGGAGCGCGCGCATGTCTTGCTGCGCTGCACCCAGGAAATCATCACCAACACGGTGCGCCACGCGCAGGCCGACAACCTGTGGATCCAGGTGCGCCGCGACGGCCCGCAGGTGGTGATCCGGGCCCACGACGATGGCCGCGGCTGCGAGGTGCTGCTGCCCGGCAACGGCCTGCGCGGCATGCGCGAGCGGCTGAGCCAGTATGGTGGCAGCCTGGAAATCGATGCGCCGCAGGGCACGGGCTTCCGCCTGCGCGCCTCGGTTCCGAGCGCGGCCGCCTTGCTGCCGCCCGCCGTTTCACAAGGAGTGTTGTGATGATCCGTGTCTGCCTGGTCGACGACCAAACCCTGGTGCGGCAGGGAATCCGCTCGCTGCTGGCGCTGGACGGCGGGATCGAGGTGATCGCCGAGGCCAACGACGGCCGCCAGGCGGTGGAGCTGATCCCGCAGGTGAAGCCGGATGTGGTGCTGATGGACATGCGCATGCCGGCGATGTCCGGACTGGAGGCGCTGCAGATGCTGTCGCGCAACGGCACGCTGCCGCCGACCATCATCCTGACCACCTTCGACGACGACCAGCTGGTGCTGGCCGGGCTCAAGGCCGGGGCCAAGGGCTACCTGCTCAAGGACGTGTCGCTGGAACAACTGGTCGGCGCGATCCGCGCGGTGGCCGCCGGCGGTTCGCTGGTGCAGCCGGCGGTGACCCAGCGCCTGCTGTCGGGCCTGGAGCACATGCGCAACGACTTCGTCAGCCTGGACCGGCCCGACCCGCTGACCGACCGCGAGACCGAGATCCTGCGGCTGATGGCCAGCGGCTTCTCCAACAAGGAGATCGCCAACTCGCTGGGCGTGGCCGAGGGCACGATCAAGAACCACGTGTCCAACATCCTGTCCAAGCTGGGCGTGCGCGACCGCACCCGGGCGGTACTGAAGGCGTTCGAACTGCAGTTGGTCTGACGGGACAGGATGCCCGGCCCGGCGCAGCGCGCCGGGCGTTCGCGGGCGCGCGAGCCGGTGGCTCGCAAGCAGCGCCCGCTCACCCTGTCCAAGCTGGGTGTGCGCGACCGCACCCGGGCGGTACTGAAGGCGTTCGAGCTGCAGTTGGTCTGACGGGACAGGATGCCCGGCCCGGCGCAGCGCGCCGGGCGTCGGGCGTTCGCGCGCACCGGTGCCGCGCCAGCCCCCTGTAGGAGCGACTTCAGTCGCGACGAACGCAGCGGCAGGCGCGCCGAGTCCGGATGCGGTCTGGGCCGACAGCCCCGGCGTTACAACGCTCGGGATGCAATGGTCTGGCCGCCCGGATCGGCGGTGTCGCCCGCGGCCAAGCGCAAACGCCGCGCCATGTCTGGCCTGCCCGCAGCGACCCGGCGCCGGCAACGGCCTGTCCGCCGTTGCCGGCGCGACAATGGTCTGGTCGCCCGCCCGGTGCCGCGGCGGCGCTTTGCACGGCGCGTTCGCGGGGTTTTCGCCACTATGCCGAATTCCGCGTCGCCATCTGCTGACCACGAGCCGCGAAGCCTGCTAGGATGGGCGCTTCGCTTCATTAACCCGGCCGTGGGATCGGCCCCGGAGACCTCCTGAATGACCCGTATTATCGAATTCCTGATCGCACTGGGGATCGTGGCTGGCCTGTTCGTCATCGTCGGCCTGGTGCTGCCTTCGGAGCGTCACATGTCCGAGAGCGTCGAAACCAATCGGCGCATGACCATTGTCTATGACACGGTGAACAGCCTGCGTCGTTTCAAGGACTGGAATCCTCTGGTGCTACGCGATCCGCGTATCCAACTGAAGCTTTCCGGTCCTGAAGCCGGCGTCGGCGCCCGCCTCGACTACACCTCCAACGAGGGCTACATCGGCAAGGGCAGCTGGACCATCACCTCGACCGAGAAGAACAAGCAGGTCGTCATCGGCATCGAAGACGAGAGCAAGGGCAGCGACAAGACCACGTCGTTCAAGCTCGAGCCGACCGGCAAGAGCGGTCGCAACGTCAAGATCACCCAGGACTACACGGTCAAGTACGGCTGGGACCTGTTCGGTCGCTACGCTGGCCTGTACGTGAGCCGTCATGTCGGCGACGACATCAAGCTGGGCCTGTCGCGGCTGAGCAACGTGCTGGCCACCGTGCCGAACGTCGACTACCGCGCCGAGGAAACCCCGTTGACCGACCTGAAGGTCGTCGATGTTCCGGCCGAGGATCTGCTGGTCGTCAACGCCGGCAACATCGACCGCGACAACGACTCCATCAAGAAGTCCATCAAGGACAACCAGGAGTGGATCAAGCGGGTGATGGACGCCAACGGCCTGGAAGCGGCCGGTCCGGTGCGCATCGTCACCACCGATTTCGGTTCCGACAAGTACGCCTTCGACGTGACCCAGCCGGTACGCAAGCGTGCCGGTGGCGCGCCGAAGCCGGACGCGGCGGCCAAGCCGGAAGAGAAGAAGGACGATGCGGCGGCTCCTGCGGCTCCGGTCGATGCGACCCCGGTCGCCGCCAGCGGCGATCCGCTGAAGCTGACCATCCCGCAGGGCGCGCCGGTCACCTACCTGCGTACCGAAGCGCACCGTTCCGCGTTCGCCAGCTACACCGGCCACATGGCGGGCCTGGATGCGGCGCGCAATGCGGTCCGCGCCTGGGCCGCGACCAGCGGCTACGACGTGACCGACCGTCCGTACGAGGCCTGGAAGGGCGGCGTGGACAAGTCGTTCACGCCGGAAGGCACGTACGACATCTACTGGGCGATCAAGTAAGCCGTCGCCTGGATGGATGAGTGACCCGAAACGCGCCGCTTCTTGCGGCGCGTTTCGTTTCTGGGGCCGGAACACCTGCCGCAACGGAGCATCGTCATGCTGAATCTCGATCGGCGTTCGCGCAAACGCTCCTGGCTGGCCTGTGCCGGCGGCCTGTTGGCGGCCGCCGCGATCGGCCTGTCCGCCTATGCCTCGCACGGCGTCGCCGAGCCGCTGGCGCAATCGCATCTGCAGACCGCCGCGCTGTATGCGTTCGGCCACGGGCTGGCGCTGGCGGCGCTGGGCCGCAGCAGCGAGCGCCTGCTCGCGCGCGTCGCACTGGCGCTGCTGCTGCTCGGCACGCTGCTGTTTTCCGGCAGCCTGGCCGGCAACGCGCTGGAGCAGTGGCCGACCCGGCTGGCCCCGGTCGGCGGGACGACGCTGATGCTGGGCTGGGTGCTGTACGCGCTGGATGCGCTGAGGCGTTGAGATGCCCCGTTACGCGCGCGGATTCGACACCCAGGCTGCCTTCAACTACCTGAGCCGGCGCGACCGCAAGCTTGGCGCGTGGATGCGCCGGATCGGCCCGATCGCGCCGCAACCGGGCTGGGCCAAGCCATTCGATCCGGTCGATGCGCTGGCGCGCGCGATCCTGTTCCAGCAGCTCAGCGGCAAGGCCGCGGCGACCATCGTCGGCCGCGTCGAAGCGGCCATCGGCAGCACCCGGCTGCATGCCGACACGCTGGCGCGGATCGACGATCCCGGCCTGCGCGCCTGCGGCGTGTCCGGCAACAAGGCGCTGGCGCTGCGCGATCTGGCGCGGCGCGAGGCGGCCGGCGAGATTCCTTCGTTACGCAGGCTTGCCTTCCTGGACGACGAGGCGATCGTGCAGGCACTGCTGCCGGTCCGCGGCATCGGCCGCTGGACGGTGGAGATGATGCTGCTGTTCCGCCTGGGCCGTCCCGACCTGCTGCCGGTGGACGACCTGGGCGTGCGCAAGGGCGCGCAGCGGGTGGATCGACTGGAACGGCCGCCGACGCCGACGGAGTTGCTGGCCCGCGGCGAGCGCTGGAGCCCGTATCGCAGCTACGTGGCGTTCTACCTGTGGAAGATCGCCGACTTCAGCGCCGCCGCGACGCTGCCCACGCCGCGGTCGCAGGAGTAGGGGCGCGCGGCATCGTGATGCTCCTCTGTAGGAGCGGCTTCAGCCGCGACCGGGCGTTACCGGGGAGGAAGGCCCCGGTCGCGGCTGAAGCCGCTCCTACAGGTTTGGTCGCAGGCTGCGGCGGTGTTCGGCAGCACGTCCTGCGCCGCGTTCGCAGAAGTCGGAAGGGGCGCGATGTCCACGCCTGGTATCGCTGCCGCCCCCCACCGGTGGCCGTGGGCAGTCAGGCGGTCGGCGGAATGGGGGCATCCTGGCTGGCCTGACCCGGCGTCGCCGCAATCGGCCGCGGCGGCGTCCGCCACAACGGATCGTCGCTCAACCGTGGGCGTTGCGAGGACGGGAAACGCCGTTCCTGCTGCAGCCAGCGGTGGTACTGGAAGGTGCCGCGCGCCGCGCTCAGGTAGACCAGGATCACGATCACCCCGAGGGCCGCACCATTGAGACTTCCGGCGAGCAGGAAGGCGATCCGGACGAGGACGTAGTAGGCCAGCAGCACGCTCGCCGCCACCCGATGCTTGCGCCGGACGCCGTAGGCCAGTGTCGCGATGAAGATGGCTTCGATCTCGCTGGTCGCGCCGATAACGGTGTTGCCGTTCTTGAGCGCGAGCAGTCCGCTGAGTAGCGTGATCCCCCGCTTGCAGCGCTGCGACGATCCAGCCGACCTTGATCCTGCGCAGCACGTCGTCCGGTGCCTTTCCCGGCGGCGCGGCGGGGCTTGCCTGCAAGTCGGCTGCCGGCGCCGAGTACGGGTTCTGTTCCATCAGCGTGGATCTCCTGGACATGTCGCTGCGATATCGGTCGCGTGCGCGGCAACTTGAGCGCCTGGCCGCTGCAGACGCTCGCCGCGCGCGCCATCGCCTCCGGCTTCATGCCGGCAAATACTTGTCCCACAGCCGATTGCGGAAGCGCTGCTGCGGATCGATGCGGCGCTTGATGCGCGCGAACGCCTCGGCTTCGGGATAGGCCGCGGCGAACTGGTGCGGCGTGGCATGCAGCCGGTACGGCAGGTAGTAGCGCCCGCCGTGCGCCAGCGCCGCGTCGATCAACTGCCGGGTCCACACCGCCGCCGCCCGGTCCGGAGCGGCGCCGCTGCGCTGCTTGTAGTACAGCACGAAGGAGAACACCGGCTGCGGCGCCCAGCGCAGCAACGACACCGTATCGGCCGGCGAGTGGCGGATCGAGACATTGAGCGCGTTGACCTCGTGGCGGCGCAGGATCGCGCCCATCGCGCGCGCGAATGCGGCGAACGCCGGCAGCGGCAGGAAGTATTCCTGCAGCAGGTAGGTGGACATGCGCCGCGTGCGCGGTTCCAGCGAGCGCGCGTCCAGGCTGGCCTGGCAGTTGCGGCGCATCACCGCCGGCGTGTGCAGCAGCGGTTCGGTCTGGTAGCGCTCGCGCAAGGACTCGCCCAGCGGCAGTTCGGAGGCCGCCCAGATCAGATTCTGTTCGCGTGCGTAGTCCTGCCCGCGCGGCACCAGCCGGCGCGTGTCGGTGGGCGCGGCGTCGCTGCGCAGCCAGGTCACCGCCAGCGGGCGATCGAAGTGCGGCGGCATCAGGTCGGCGTTGTGCATCACCGCGCGCGGGTCGGCGGCGATGCGTTCGGCGAAGAATGCCGGATAGTCCGCCAGCGCGACGCGCTGCGCATGCCGCTCCAGCATGTCGTTGCGGGCCAGCGACACTTCCACTTCGGTGACCACGCCGAGTCCGCCGTAGCCGCCGATCGCCGCGGAGAACAATTCGGCATCGTGCTCGCGGTCGAGCTCGTGCACTTCGCCCTGCGCATCCACCAGTTGCAGCGCCTGCACCGTATGCGCGATCGGCCCGGCATGCAGGTAGCGGCCATGGCAGTTGACCGCGACCGAGCCGCCGACGCTGAAATTGCTGTAGCTCTGCATCACCGCGACCGCCAGATCGTGCGGGTCGATCAGGTCCTGCACGTCGCGCCAGCGCATGCCGCTGCGCACGCGGATGCGCTGCGCGGCTGGATCCAGCCGCACCAGCCCGACCAGGTCGCGCAGATCCAGGTGCAGCGAGCCGGCGGCGCCGATCTGCCCGCCCATGCTGTAGCGCGCGCCGCCGATCGAGACCGCGCCGCGGCTGCCGCGCAATAGCGCGGCGACTTCGGCCACGCTGCGCGGCGTGGCGATGCGCGCGACCGCGGTGCGGTCGATGCCGGCGATGTCGGTGACCTGCGCCGCGGCGGATGTTTCGCGCGCGCATCCGGGCAAGGCCAGAGCGGCGCCGGCACCGAGCAGGGCGGCGGTGACCGCACGGCGCTGTTTGTCGATGTGCTCGTCCATAAGCAAGGTGTTCTCAGTGGG
Source organism: Xanthomonas bonasiae (assembly GCF_017163705.1). Classification (GTDB taxonomy): domain Bacteria; phylum Pseudomonadota; class Gammaproteobacteria; order Xanthomonadales; family Xanthomonadaceae; genus Xanthomonas_A; species Xanthomonas_A bonasiae. Next base: position 115,657 of record NZ_JAFIWB010000012.1, on the reverse strand, counting down.
ATTGGCAGGGTGTACGGCAGTCAATCGGCGACCAGTTCCACCTGTGTCTGCACGCGCACCCAGGCATCCTGGCTGGGATCGTTGAGCGTGGCGTGCAGCGTATAGGTGCCGAGCGGATCCTCCGGTTCGAAGCGCAGCTGCAGCGACAGCGGCGCCAGTTCCAGCATGCCCGGCGCGGCCGGTTTGCCGCCGGTGGTTAGCGGTCGCGGCGGTTCCTGCAGCGCGACCTGGCCGTCCGGCCCGAGCATGCGCAGGCTCAGGCGCGCGTCGCAGGCGCCGTCGTTGTTGGGGCTGGGCGCGCAGCCCGAATACAGCACGACCACGCGCAGCGGTTCGCCGCGGCGCACGCGGGCGGTCGTGCGCAGTTGGGGGCCGTGGTTGCTGTCGGTCTCGGTCCACTCTTTCCCGAAACGCGCGAACTCGGCTTCATCGGCGACGTGGACCGTCGCCGCGAAGTTCTTGTCGTGCGCGCGCTCGGCGCTGTCGGCGACCGGCTTGCCCTGGCGATCGTGCCACTGCGCGGAGGCGCCGAACGGCAGCGCCAGCAATGCCAGCGCGCAATACGCCAGGCCGCCGCGCGACAGGCGCTCTGCGCGCTGCTCCATGCCGACCTTCATGCCGGCGCTCCCGCGTGCCAGCGCCAATGCCAGGGTTCGTAGACGATGCCGTGCGGATTGTCGCGCGGATAGCTCATCCGGTAGCCGAAGTCGGCGGCATGCGCGCGCAGCCAGGCGAAGGCCGCGGTGCGCTCGAAGCTCTCCTCGGCTGGCGGCTCGCCGGGCGTGCCGATGTCCAGCGCGTCGCCGCTGTGGTGCTCGCTGTAGCCGGGCGCGGCATTGACCTGCAGGATCTGCTGCAGGCTCTGACCGCGCGCGAACTTGCGCGCGAAGATGCCCAGTTGGTAGGCGTGGCTGCGGTAGCCGGAGATCGCCTCCAGCACCACGCCGTCGCGGGCGGCGGCGCGCCGCAGCGCCTGCCAGGCGCGCGCGGCGCCGGCGCTCAGCCACAGCGGGCGCCGGTAGCGGTCGCGGCCCGCGGCATGCAGGGTGGCGGGTTCGGCGTGCAGCGGCAGGCCGGTGCTGCGCGCGTAGTCCTCGGCGTCCAGGCCGAGGCCGGCCAGGCGTTCGTGCAAGGCGCTCAGCGGCAGCGGTCCGGCGTCGTCGGGTTGCCGGCGCAGGGGCAGGGCGTCGAGGCGATCCAGCGCCGCATCGATGCCGGGTTCGTGCATCAGCCGCGGCAGCAGCGCATGCAGGCCGTGCGCGGAGGCGGCCGCCAGGTAGCGGCCGTCGCACTTGCGCCGCAACAGCCAGGTCGCCTGCGCGAGCAGGCGCGCATCGACATTGCTGCGCGCGCGCAGCAACCTGGCCGGCAGCAGTTCGATGCATTCGGTATTGAGCAGCAGGGCGGGAGCGGGGCGCATCCGCACAGGGTAGGGCTAAGCGCGGTGCGCGGCCAGCCGTTGCAGGTCCTGCAGCAACTGCCGCGGCTGTTCGGGGCTCAGCAGCAGCCAGCGGCCGTCGCGCAACGGCAGCGCCAGCACGCGGCTGGCATCGGTGACCAGGCAGAACGCGCGCTGGCCGTTGCGCATGCGGAAATAGCCGGATTTGAAGCCGGGCAACGCGTAGGCGATGGTCTTGCGGGTCGGCGCGAATTCGCCGTGCTCGGCCAGGTCCACCACGCGTGCCTGCGCCAGGTCGATCTGGGCGATGTCGGTGCGCGCGGCGAATAGGCTGGAGCGGACCAGCAGCGTCCGTTCCTGCAGGCGGATGCCGCGGCGCAGGTAGAACAGGCTCAGCACCGTGCCGGTGGCTGGCAGCAGCGCCAGGGTAGTCCAGTGCAGGCGGTGGCCGCGCTCCGGACTGGACAGGCCCACGGCGGCGACCAGCCCGGCGGCGAGCAGCAGCGGCAGCCACAGGCCCAGCAGCGGCAGGCGCCCGGGCGTGGCGACGCGGTAGTCGCGGGAGGTCGGTGCGGCTGGGGAATGGCTGTGCATGGCGGTCACGGTTGTGCGCGGATCCATTGCGCGGTATCGGCGATCAGCTGCGCGTCGACATGCCCGGGCTGCGCGTACTCGGCGGGGTTCGGGGCGCCGCTGCCGGCGATGCCGAGGTGGTTGAGCTGCGCGTAGCGGTGCAGGGTCGCGCGCGGATCGTCGCCCAGCGCCTGCTGCCAGCGCTGCCAGTCCGGCGCGGTGACCTGGAAATCGCGCTCGCCCTGCAGCCACAGCACCGGCTGGCGCAAGGCGAGGACGTCGGCCACCGGATCCACCTTGTCGAACGCGCGCCAGTACGCGGCCGGCAAGTCCTGCGGCGAATCGGTCCGCGCCACCGCACCGTCGCCGCGGACCTTGGCCACGCGCCGCTCGATCTCGGCTACGCGTGCCTTGCCCTCGGCGGACGGCGTGCCTTGCAGGCCGAGCAGATAGCGGTTCTGGTCGAGCAGCAGGTCCAGCAGCGAGCGCGCCGGTGCCGCCCACAGGACGATGCCGACGGTCTTGCCGGACATGCGCGCGATGCGCGCGGCGAGCATGCCGCCCTGGCTGTGGCCCATCACGAAGATGCGCTTGGGGTCGATGCCGGGCGTGCGCGCCAGCGCCGCGACTGCGGCGACGGCATCGTCGGTGGTTTCGTCGTCCATGGTGAAGCCGTCCTGCATGCGCCCGGCGAAGCTTTCCGGCATGGCGAAGGTGCGCTTGTCGTAGCGCAGCACCGCGATGCCTTGTGCGGCCAGGCCACGCGCGACATCGAGGAACGGCCGGTTCGGGCCGATGGTCTCGTCGCGGTCGAGCGGGCCGGAGCCCTGCACCAGCACCACAGCCGGGAACGGTCCCTTGCCGGCCGGCAAGGCCAGGGTGCCGGGCAGCGGACCGACCGCGAACGCCTGTTCGGCGAAGCCGGCATCGGCAGCGGGCGGCGGTGGAGCGGGTGGCGCGGCCGGGGTCAGCAGCAGGCCGGCGATCTTGCCTTCGGCGTTCACCGAGACATGCAAGAGCATCGCGCCGCGTTCGAATTGCAGGCGTCGCTCGATCAGGCTGAGCCCTTGCTGCTGGCGTTCGCTGGCCGTGCCGCGCTGCTGCAACGCGCCCATCTGTGCAGACACCATGTGCCAGGCCTCGGCCAGTTTCTCGGCCGGCACCGCTTGCGCCATCGCGGGCGTGAAGTCGCGTTCGGCCGCGGCGATGTCGCCGGCCTGCAGGCGGTCCAGCAGCGTGTTCGCCGTCTGCTGGGGCGAAGCCGCCAGTGCGGCGGCCGGGCACAGCAGTGATGCCAGCATGGGACCGAGGTGGCGGCGTGGGCGCATGTCAGCTCGCCTTCTTGAACACCAGCAGCACCGGCCACAGCCGCGGCGAGCTGATCACGTTGACCAGTTCCCAGCCCAGGGCGCCTTGCTTGTTCAGCTCGGCCTGGATCGGTTCGGCGTCCACTTTGCCGAGAAAGGTGGGCTTGAGATTCACTTCGACAGTGAGGTAAGTCCAGCGCGTGGTCATGGCTTGGGTTCCTGGTCCTCGCCGGGCTTGGGCAGCCGGCCGGCCTTGCGCAGCGCGTCGCGCAACACGTATTCGATCTGCGCGTTGAGGCTGCGCAGCTCGTCGTCGGCCCAGCGCTGCACCGCCGCCAGCACGTCGGCGTTGATGCGCAGCGGATAGGCCTTCTTCTCGCTCATGCGGGACGGCTCGTTTGCATCCGTGCGGCCGCTGCCGCACGGAGGTGGCAGGACTCGCGCATCAGTACAGCGAGCCGGCGTTGACGATCGGTTGCGCGCCGCGGTCCGAGCACAGCACGGTCAGCAGGTTGCTGACCATGTGCGCCTTGCGCTCCTCGTCCAGCTGCACGGTGCCGTTCTTCTCCAGTTCGGCCAGCGCCATTTCGACCATGCCCACGGCACCGGCGACGATGCGCGTGCGTGCGGCGATCACCGCGTTGGCCTGCTGCCGCTGCAGCATCGCCTGGGCGATTTCCGGCGCATAGGCGAGGTGGCTGATGCGCGCCTCGATCACGTCCACGCCGGCCTGGGTGAGGCGCTCGTCGAGATGGCGCTTGAGCTGCTCGCTGATCTCGGCGGGGTGGCTGCGCAGCGAGATCTGGCCGTCCTCGTGCTGGTCGTAGGGATAGCTGGTGGCCATCGCGCGCAGCGCCGATTCGGACTGGATATGCACGAAGCTCTCGTAGTCGTCGACGTTGTACACGGCCTCGGACGCATCGATCACCTGCCACACGATCACCGCGGCGATCTCGATCGGGCTGCCGTCCAGTTCGTTGACCTTGAGCCGGCCGCTCTCGAAGTTGCGCACGCGCTGGCTGACCTTCTTCTTCGAATAGAAGGGGTTGTTCCAGCGCAGGCCGTTGTCCTTGACCGTGCCCACGTACTTGCCGAACAGGCTCAGCACCGCGGCCTGGTTCGGCTGCACCGTGTACAGGCCGCACAGGCTGAACAGGGCGGCCGCGCCGAGCAGCAGCGACAGCAGCACCAGCGGCAGCGAGCTCGGCCCGCCGCTCACCGGATCCTTGATGACGCCCATCACGAACAGCCACAGCGCCAGCGCGGACAGCGCCAGGACGCCGAGCAGAAGCGGAATGCCGGGCAGCGAGCGAAGCGTGCGTTCTTTCATGGCGGTCTTCCCAGGTGTGTGGCGGAAAGATATCACTTTGATATCTGATTGCAAGGGGGCGTTTGCGGACGTCTGCGACAGGGAAACGGCACGGGCCGTTAGAATGGCGCCCCTCTTTCGCGCAGGCACCGCCGCCATGACCACCCTGGGAACCCCGCTGTCCGCTTCCGCCACCCGCGTGCTGCTGCTGGGCTCGGGCGAACTGGGCAAGGAAGTGGCGATCGAGCTGCAGCGCTTCGGCGTGGAAGTGATCGCCGCCGATCGCTATGCCGATGCGCCGGCGATGCAGGTGGCGCACCGTTCGCACGTGCTGGACATGCTCGATGCGATGGCGCTGCGCGAGCTGATCGCGCGCGAGCAGCCGCACCTGATCGTGCCGGAGATCGAGGCGATCCACACCGAGACGCTGGTGGCGCTGGAACGCGAGCATGGCCAGCGGGTGATCCCGACCGCGCGCGCGGCGCGGCTGACCATGGACCGCGAGGGCATCCGCCGCCTGGCCGCCGAGACGCTGGGCCTGCCGACCTCGCCGTACCGCTTCGTCGATACGCCGGAGGAGTACCGCGCGGCGATCGCCGCGGTCGGCCTGCCGTGCGTGGTCAAGCCGGTGATGTCGTCCTCGGGCAAGGGCCAGAGCACGCTGCGCAGCGAAGCCGAGATCGATGCCGCCTGGGAATACGCGCAGACCGGCGGCCGCGCCGGCGCCGGCCGCTGCATCGTCGAAGGCTTCATCGATTTCGACTACGAGATCACCCTGCTGACCGTGCGCCATGCCGCCGGCACGTCGTTCTGCGATCCGATCGGGCACTGGCAGAAGGACGGCGACTACCGCGAGAGCTGGCAGCCGCAGCCGATGTCGGCGCTGGCGCTGCAGCGGGCGCAGGAGATCGCGCGCGCGGTCACCGACGACCTCGGCGGCTGGGGCCTGTTCGGCGTGGAACTGTTCGTCAAGGGCGACGCGGTCTGGTTCAGCGAAGTGTCGCCGCGGCCGCACGACACCGGCCTGGTCACCCTGGTCTCGCAGGAACTGAGCGAGTTCGCGCTGCATGCGCGCGCGATCCTGGGCCTGCCGATCCCGGTCATCCGCCAGAGCGGGCCGTCGGCCTCGTGCGCGCTGCTGGCGCACGGCGAAGGCGTGCCGCTGTTCGGCAACGTCGCCGCCGCGCTGCAGGCTCCGGACACCGCGCTGCGCCTGTTCGGCAAGCCCAGCGTGCACGGCCACCGCCGCGTCGGCGTGACCCTGGCGCGCGGCGCCAGCATCGACGAAGCGCGCCAGACCGCCCGCGATGCGGCAGCTGCCCTGACCATCGAACTGAAAGCCTGAGCGGACCGCCTTTCCGAATCCCCAATCCCGATTCCCCAATCCCGGCTCTTCAAACCGGCGGCGCGAACCGCGCCGCCGCCAGGCGGATGCTCCACACCAGCTCCACCATCGCCAGGTTGTTGAGCAGCGCTTCGCCGCCGAGGATCAGCCAGTAGCCGCTGCCGTCCACCCAGAACGGGACGAACGACCAGTCCGGCAGCAACAGCTGCGGCTCGCTGTAGAACGACACGTAGTGCTGCGCGCCGCTCCAGCCGCGTGCGCCCTGCCGCTGGGCGAAGCCGGAGAAATCGGCCGCGGCCACGCTCAACGTGTCGGCCTCGTCCTGGTTCAGTCCGGCATGGCCCAGGCAGAAACCGCCGTCGGAGGCCAGCACGGCGCGGCGTTCGGCCGACAGCGGCGCGATCACGTGCTGGGCGAAATCGTCCAGGCGGATCTCCGGGCCGGGCACCGGGCGCCGCAACAGCTGGATCCACTGCCGTTCGCGCGCTTCGTGCAGCAGGCGCTGCGCGTCGCCGTCCACGCGCATGCGCCATTCCGGCAGCGACAATGCGCCGTGCGCGCTGAGCAGCAGTTGCAGGGCGCGCTGCATGCGGTCCGGGGCGGCGCTGGCGAAACCATGCAGTACGCCGTGCGGCGTGGGCATCAGCCAGGTGGGTTCTTGGTCGTCGTTCATGGCCGAGGGCTTGCAATGGAAAGAGGGAGGTCGGCGGCGACATTGCGGCCGCCGAGCAGGTCGCGTTGCTGCAGCCAGCGTGCGGTGCGGTCCCAGCGGTCGCCCAGGGCGAGCGCATGGCGGCGCAGCTCGCGGCTGGCGAGCATGAAGGCGAGCTTGTCCTGGCAACTGATGCAGTAGTCGAGGAACTCGCGCTCGCAGCGCGCCGCGGTCAGCGGGGCGCCTTCGCACAACGCCTCCACCACCTCGCGCACCATGCGCCGCGAATGGTCGGGGCTGGCCCGGCGGACCCGTGCCGGCACGTCGGCCGAGGGGCGCGCCAGCACGCTCCAGCGTGTGGCCAGGGCATTGATCGGCAGCAACGCGTGGCCATGGCTGTGGCGTTGGAAGGCCTCGGCCACATGCGGCGGCAGATGCGCGGCGGCCATCTGCAATGCCGCCTGGCGCAACGCGGTGTCGTGTCGCGGCAGCGCCACGAACAGGTCGGCGAGCACGCCTTGCGCCGGCTCGTTGTCGTGCAGCTGCAGCGCCGCATGCAGGCGCGCCAGATGCGCGGCGGCGTCGCGCGGATCGCGCAGCAGGGCGCGCGCATGCGTGCGCATCACCAGGCGGGCCGGATCTGCAGCGGTGGTGCGGTTGGCCATGGCGGTGCGCTCAGTCCAGCAAGGTGTCGATCAGGTCGATCATGAATTCCGCGTCTTCCATCGCCATCGCCTCGAAGCCGCGCTCCAGGCCCAGCGCATCGAGCACGCCCTGGTCCTCGCGGTGCGTCGCGTCGCCCAGCGCCAGCAGCGCCGTTTGCAGCGCAGGCAGCTGCGCGGCGATGCGCGGATGCGCCAGCAGCACGTGGCCGATGTCGCAGAGTGCGCTCTCCACCAGCGGCCGCAACCGCTCGCGGGTCAGCCGCGACAGGCGGCGATAGGCGTCGGCCAGGAACAGGCCGGCATCGGCTTCGCCTTCCAGCAGCAGCCGCGCCACCGCGGCATAGCTGCTGGCCGGACGCCAGGCGATGCGCTCGGGGTCGAGGTCGGCCGGCTCCAGCAGGCGCAGCGCGATCAGGCGCACGTCGTGGTTGTCGGTCAGCGCGATGCGGCAGCCGTAGGACAGGTCTTCGACACGGCGCGCCGGCGCGTCCGCGGCGGCGGCGATCACCACTTCGTCGGCATGCGCGCGCGGGCGTGCGAGCGGCAGATAGCCGCGCGTGCGGATCAGGGCGCTGGCATCGAACGGACTGGCGTACACCAGGTCGACCACGCTGTCGTCGAGCAACTGCCTCTGTTCCGCGGCATCGGCCGGCATCAACAGGTGCAGGCCGACGCCGGTGCGGCGCTGCAGCACGGTACTGAGCAGGTACCAGCCGCAGAAGTTCTCCGGCGCGAAGTCCGGCGCGACCAGGAAATCGAGGCTCATGCCGGCGTCTCCGCGCGCTCGTCCTGCAGCCACTGCGCGTACAGCGGTTGCAGTGCGTCGATGCGCCGCCGCGAGGGCTTGCGCCGCACCGAAGTGAAGCCGACCACCTGGCCGTTGCGCACGTTCGGCAGCGCGGTGGCGTAGACCCAGTAGCAGGCGCCGTCGCGGCGCAGGTTCTTGACGTAGCCGTGCCATTTCTCGCCGCCCAGCACAGTGTCCCACAGGTCGCGGAACGCACGCCTGGGCATGTCCGGGTGGCGCAGGATGCAGTGCGGCGCGCCGATCAGCGTCGCCCGCGGCCAGCCGCTGAGTTCGACGAAGGCGTCGTTGGCGTGGGTGATGACCCCGTCCAGGTCGGTGCGCGACACGATCAGGCGCCCGTCGGGGTAGGCCACTTCGCGTTCGCTCCAGTACACCAGGCGGCGGCTGCCGTCGTGGTAACGCAGCTCGGCGCTGCGGTGCGGCTCGTGCGGCGGATCCATCGGCGGCAGCGGCATGGCGGCGCTCCTAGAGAATCTGCTGCAGCGCCTGGGCGGCGCGCTTGATGTCCAGGAACACCAGGCCGAGCTTGGCGCTGGGCTTGGCGAGCACGGTCAGCACCGCTTCGCGCCCGGCCGCGCTCATGATCACGTAGCCGAGTTCGCCCTGGATCAGCACCCGCTCCAGCGGCCCGCGCGCCAGCTCGCGCGCGCTGCGCTCGCCCAGCGCCAGCAGCGCGGCGGACATCGCGCCGACGCGGTCCTCGTCCATGCCCTGCGGCATCGCCGAGGCGATCATCAGTCCATCCAAGGAAATCAGCGCCGAGGCCTCGATGTCGGCGGTGGCGCCGTTGAGTCCCTCCAGCGCCTGTTGCAGCTGTTGCGTTCGCATGCTCGCTATCCGGTGACGCATCCCGACGGGGTGCGGCATGCATTGGATAGCGTTTGCGCGGTCTTGCCCTTGATCTGGATCAAGGCCGGGGTGCGGCGACCCCGCGGACCCGGATCAATTCAGTCGCCGGCCGACCGCCAGCGCCACGAATCCCTAATCCCGACTCTCCAATCCCGGCTCCACAGTCACATCCACCCACACCAGGTGATGGTCGCTGCCGTCGGCGATCGCCGCGGCCGCGGCGCTGGAGGCCGGCCAGAACACGCCGCTGTCCAGATAGCGGAAGCCGTTGGACGGCAGCACGTAGTCCAGCCGCATCGCGCCGGCCTTCGGCCCGAAATCGCCGGTGACCTGCTGCGGCGGGCCGCGGTGGGCGATGCCCTGCGCGGCATAGGCGCGCGCGGCTTCTTCGCCGCCGGCGCTGTGCGGGGTCGGGTAGTGCAGCACGCGCGGGTGTTCGACCAGCGCGCGGATCGCGTCGTGGCGGCCTTCGCCGTCGATGACGTCGTTGTTGAGATCGCCGAGCATCACGAAGCGCGCGCCGGCGGCCAGGCCGCCGCAACGGCCGGCGTCGTCGCACAGCCATGTCGCGCTGTCGCGGTCGTCCAGATATTCGCGCCACAGCCGCAGTTCGTCGTGGTTGCGCGCCGCGTTGCGCTTCTCGGCGCCGTCGAACACCGGCGGCGTGGGATGCGCGACCAGCGCGTGGACCACGCCCAGCGGCGTGCGTACCGGCACGTCCCAATGCGATTTCGACGACAGCCGCAGTTGCGCCCACACCGCATCGCTGTAGAACGTGCGACCCGTGGCCGGATCGATCGGCCGCAGGGCGCCGGGCATCGCGCTCCATTTGAACAGGCGGAAGCTGCGCACCGCCGCGGCGTCGATCGGGTACCTGGACAGCAGCAGCATGCCGTACTGGCCGGGATGCAGGCCGTAGCCCCAGGCGTCGTTGCCGCGCGCGCGGCCGTTGCCGCCGACGCTGCCGTCGTTGTCCAGGTCCAGCCCGCTGGGCACGCCGGTGTTGACCGGCGCCAGGTAGCGGTACGGGTAGTGCAGCGCGGCGCCGCCGAGCGGCTGGGCGACTTCCAGGTAGCGCTGCTGGAACAGGTCGGCGGCGCGGTGCGCGTCGTCGTAGTCGAATTCGTTGAGCAGCACCAGGTCCGGGCGCACCTGCTGCAGCACCGCGGCGATCTTGCGCGCCTGCGCGCTGTCGCCCTGCAGCGCCGCGATCAGGCCGCCGTCCTCGTCCGAATTCAGCGAGGTGTTGTAGGTGGCCAGGCGCAATGCCGCAGGGGCGGGCGCCGCGGGCGTGGCGGCGGTCGGGGCGGAGCCGGTGTGCGAGCAGGCGCCGCACAGCAGGGTCAGGGCAAACAACAGGGCACGTGGCTTCATGCGCGCATTTTCGCACGCGGCGCATGTCCGAACGATGGCGCCGTGGCGGCGTGCCAAACGCGCCTGCCGAGGCGATGCACGCCGCGGGTTGCGCCACCGGCAGGCGGCGCGGGACGACGAGCGTCTCGCTCGCCGTCAGCTCTCACGGTCGCGCCGTGCATCGCTCATTGCCTCTCTCGCTCCCGTCGGTCGGTAAGCCGGAAGGCCGAATCGCGGTGCGGGCGCCCTAATCGCCGAGGCGGCCGGCGTAGTCGTCGAACGCGCGCCAGTTGCGCCCGTCGTAGGCCTGCAGCGGCCGGAAGCGGCGCTTGTAGTCCATCTTCTGGTGGCCGCGGATCCAGTAGCCCAGGTACAGATGGCTCAGGCCTTCGCGCCTGGCCCATGCGATCTGTTGCAGGATCGCCAGCGTGCCCAGCCCGCGCGCGGCGACGTCGGGATCGTAGAAGGTGTAGACCGCCGACAAGGCCTGCTCGGCGATGTCGGTGACCGCCACCCCCAGCAGCGGTCCGCGCTGTCCGTCCGCGGTCTTCTGGCGCATCTCCAGAAAGCGCCCGTGCGACCAGCGGCCGATCAGGAACTGGTCGAATTCGTGCGCGCCGTGCGCATCCATGCCGCCGCCCGGGTGGCGCATGCGCAGGTAGCGCTGGTACAGCGCCAACTGTTCCTCGTTGCGTTCGGCGGCGACGATGCGCGTGTCGATGTCGGCATTGCGCGCCAGGCAACGGCGCTGGCTGCGGTCGGGCACGAATTCCGCGACCGGGATGCGCACCGCCACGCAGGCGCGGCAGTGGTCGCAATGCGGCCGGTAGACCAGGTCGCCGGAACGGCGGAAGCCCCAGCTCAGCGCCAGCGGATACAGCGCGCCCAGGCGCGGGTCGTGCGGGTCCAGCACCAGATCGCGCGCTTGCCGCTCGGGCCAATAGCCGCACGCGTGCTGGCCGGTCTGGAACAGGCGCAGGTCGTCGCTGGCGTCGGTGTGGATGGCCATGCACCGAGCATAGCGCTTCGCGATCGCAGCGGCCGCGACTGTCCGCCGCATGAATGCGCCCCGGCCTGGGTCAACCGCGCCTGCAGCGGGGCGTTGATTGCAGTGAAGGCGCCGCTGCGCCGGCCCGCCTGGCGGTCCGTTCCTGCTGCGCTGGTGACTGCCGCACGCGCTTGCCGCGCCGGCAGGTGTCTTCCTTTCCCTCAGGGAGTTTTCCATGAAGTATCGCAACCCGCTGCTCGCCCTGGCCATGCTCGCCGTGCTGTCCGGCGGCGCCTATGCCGCCAACCCGCCGCCGTCGGATCCCGCCGCGCCGGCCGATGCCGGCGGCTTCGCCAGGCTGGACAAGAATGGCGACGGCGTCGTCGATCGCAGCGAGGCCGCGGCCAATCCGCGCCTGGCCGAGCACTTCGACGCCCTGGACAAGAACCACGACGGCAAGCTGACCCCCGACGAGTTCCCGCGCCATGGCCGTCACGGCGAGCGCGGCGGACGCGGCGAGCACGGCGCGATGTGGGCCAAGCTGGATACCAACAAGGACGGCCGCATCAGCCGCGACGAGGCCAAGGCCGATCCGAAGTTCGCCGCGCGCTTCGACAAGATGGACGCGAACAAGGACGGCTTCGTCGATCGCGCCGATTTCGAGCTGCGCGCCAAGCAGCATCGCGACGAATGGTTCGCCAAGGCCGACACCAACAAGGACGGCATGCTTAGCCGCGCCGAGTTCGACGCGGCGCAGTCGATGTGGATGCACAAGCCCGGCCAGAAGCCCGGGCAGAAGCCTGGCGCCAAGCCGATGCCGGCCGCATCCGACGCGAACTGACCGTTCCACCCCGCAACAGGCAACAAGCAACAAGGCGCCGATCGACGACCGCCCCTGCGCAGCGATGCGCAGGGGCGTTTTTATTTGTCTAAGCAACGCATCGGTTCAATCGCCATGCTCCTGTAGGAGCGGTTTCAACCGCGACAGGCCCATTGGCGAAGGCGCGAACTTCGGCGTCCTGTCGGGGCTGAAGCCCCTCCTACAATGCACCCAGTCAGCCGATCGCAGGCGATTTCAATCGCGGCAGGTCCATGGCGAAGTGGTGAACTTCGGCAGTCTGTCGGGGCTGAAGCCCCTCCTACAGTGCAGCCAGCCAGCAGTGCAGCCAATCAGTCGATCGCGAGCGGTTTCAACCGCCACAGGCGCGGTGACGAAATCGCCGGCTTCGGCGGAGGTCAGGCGTCAGCGGCCCCCAAACCCTGCAAGAAACAGGATGCCTCTGCCGCCGACGGCTCAGTTGCCGCGCTGCGCCGGCTGCACCCGCACGCGCACTTCGTCGCTGTCCTGCGCCGGTTGCGAGGCCGGTGCGGCGGCTGGCGCGACAGCCGGGGTGGGCGTGGCGGCCTGGTTGCCGCGATGGCGCAGCACCGTCACCAGCGCCACCGCGCCGATCGCCAGCAGCAGCGCGACCCGCAGCCGCCACGCCCAGCGCTTGCCGCTGTCCGGGACCGCCTGCGAGCGGAATTCGCTCAGGTACGGCAGCGTCTGCGCCGGGTCCTGGCGGGTGCTGTCGATCAGGCCGGACTCGCGCAGCAGGGCGCGCGCGCGCGGCTGGTCGTCGGCGTGCACCACCCACACCGTCGGCTGCACCTGCGTCGCCACCGGGTCGATGTAGCTGAACTGGCCGCTGCGCCGGCTGCGGTAGGAACGGCCGTTGCTCAGCCGCACCTCGATGCCTTGCTCGCGCAACAGCTTGGCCACGCCTTCGGCGGTTTCCACGCGTTGACTGCTGAAGATCTGCCGCATCGTCGTCGCCTCAGTCCTTGGCCGGAACCTGCGCCGCGGCGCCGGCCTCGGGCACCACGCGGATCAGGCCTTCCTGCGCGGTGCTGGCGACCAGCACCCCGTCGCGGGTGAAGAACTGGCCGCGCGCCAGGCCGCGCGAGCCCTGCGCGCTGGGGCTGTCCAGCGAGTACAGCAGCCAGTCGTCGGCGCGGAACGGGCGGTGGAACCACAGCGCGTGGTCGAGCGAGGCCATCTGCACGTTGGGCGTGTAGTAGCTGATGCCGTGCGGAAAGGTCGCGGTGCCGAGCAGGTGGAAATCCGAGGCGTAGGCCAGCAGCGCCTGGTGCAGTTCCGGCGCGTCGCCGACCGGCTCGCTCAGGCGCAGCCACATCTGCTGGAACGGCGGGCGCTTGGGCGGGTTCAGTTCGTCGCGCGGGTATACGTGGCGGAACTCGAACGGGCCGCCGCGCGAGAGCCAGCGCTGCACCTTGGTCGGCAGCGTCGCCAGCACGTCCGGACGCGCGGCCTGGGTCGGCTCGATGTCTTCCGGCTGCGGCACTTCCGGCATCTTCAGCTGGTGGGTGGCGCCGTCTTCGCGCTCCTGGAACGAGGCGGCGCAGAAGAAGATCACCTTGCCGTGCTGGACCGCGGTGACCCGGCGCACCGAGAAACTGCCGCCGTCGCGGGTGCGGTCCACGTCGTAGACGATGGGGTGGTCGATGTCGCCGGCGCGCAGGAAGTAGGCGTGCAGCGAATGCGCGCGGCGGCCGTTGTCCACCGTCGCCTGCGCCGCCGACAGCGCCTGCCCCAGCACCTGCCCGCCGAACACGTACTTGGTGCCGATGTCGCGGCTCTGGCCGCGGAACAGGTTGTCCTCCAGCCGTTCCAGCGACAGCAGTTCGATCAGTTCGGACACGACGGGAGCGGGCGGCTTGGCGGACAAGAGGCGGGGCCTGGGCGAGGAATGCCCACGATTATACCGGGCCGCCCGCGCCCGCCTGCGTGCCGGCGCGGCTCAGCGCTTGCCCAGCCTGGCCACCAGCGCGTGCAGCGCGGCCTGGGTGTCCGGCGCCTGCCAGCCGTCGACGAAGCGCTCGAGCTGGATGTGCTCGTCGGCCAGCGCGGCGCGCAGGTCGGCGCGGGCGATCGCGCGGGTCTGCAGCATCGGCTGCCGCGGCAGTTGCAGCAGCTCCTGCAGCCAGGCCACCGCACGTGCGACCACCAGTTCCGCATCGACCAGTTCGTCGACCAGGCCGATCTCCAGCGCCCGCTCGGCGCTGACCAGCTCGCCGCCGACCAGCAGCCGTTCGGCGCGGTGTGCGCCGACCACGCGCCGCAGCAGGCGCTGGATGCCTTCCGGCGCGATCAGGCCGACCTGGGTCTCGTTGAGCCCGATGCTGACCGGGTGCGCCGGCTCGGGACTGCGCGCCATCACCCGGTAGTCGCAGCACAGCGCCAGCACGCAGCCGCCGGCCGGCGCGTGGCCGGTCAGCGCCGCCACCACCGGGATCGCGCTGTCGGCCAGCGCGCGGGCGGCGCCGAAGAACTGCTGCCAGCTGTCGAGCAGCTTGGCGCGATCGTCGCCGTGCCCGAGCAGATGCGGCACGTCCATGCCGGCGGAGAAGATGCGCTCGCTGCCGGACAGCACCAGCGCGTGCACCGCGTCGGCTTGCGCCTGCGCGATCGCCGCGGCCAGGTCGGCGCACAGGGCGGTGTCGAGCGCGTTGACCGGCGCGCGCGCCAGGCGCAGTTGGCGGATGGGGCCGTGGTCGAGAACCTGGATCAGCGAGGTCATGCGAAAGCTTCCGAAGGCGGCGCGGTGCGGGACCGCTATCATAGGGCCATGAAGCTCAAACCATCCGCATGCGTACGGGGGCTGGCCATCGGGCTGGCGTGTTTGGCCGGGTTGGCGCCGGGGGCGGCCTTCGCGGCACCGGCGGCGGCCAAGGCCGATGGCTGCCTGCCGCAGTGGCAGGCGGGCTGGGCAAGGCTGCCGCCGAGCGCGGCGATGCCGATGGCCGCCGGTTTCGGTCGCCTGCACAACCCGTGCAAGCAGGCGCTGGCGGTGGTGTCGGCGCGCAGCCCGGCGTTCGCCGACGTGAGCCTGCACCAGACCACGCAGGTGGATGGGGTCAGCAAGATGCGCGAGATCGAGCGCCTGCCGCTGGCCGCCGGCGCCGATGCGGTGCTGCAGCCCGGCGGCCTGCACCTGATGCTGATGCAGCCGGCGCAGCCGCTGCGCGAGGGGGCGAGCCTGCCGATCACCTTCGTGCTGGAGGATGGGCGCGAAGTGCAGGGCGAGCTGAAGGTGAGTGCGGCCAAGCCGTAGCGGGGTGGCCGAGCGGTGGCGATTGCGATGGCGATGGCGATGGCGATCGCCACGATTGCCGCTGCACCCTTTGGGTTCGGCGCGTCGCGACTGAAGTCGCTCCCACAGCACCTCCGGCCAACACGATGGAGTCCTGTAGGAGCGGCTTCAGCCGCGACAGGCATTACCGGTAAAGCCCGTCGCGGCTGAAGCCGCTCCTACAAGGGCGGGGATTCGGGATTCGGAATTGGGGATTAGCAAAAGCGATCTTGCGCGGGTCTGCCAATCCCGAATCCCGGCTTTCCACAGCCGAACGGCTGGTCATCCCGAATCCCGAATCCCCAATCCCGGCTTTTCAATCAGCTGCACGCCGCGCGGATCTCGTCCGGCAGCGGCGCGCTCTTGCCGGTTTCGGTGTCGATCCACACCACCACCACGTTGCCGTCCGAATGCAGCACGCGCTCGTCGGTCTGGTCGACGATGCGGTGGCCGACGGTGATGCTGCTGCTGCCCATGCGCTCGACGAACAGCTCCACCACGATGTCGTTCGGCCACACGATCGGGCGCCGGTAGTTGACGTTGGTCGCGGCCACCACCGGGGCGATGCGGTTGCGCATCGAGAAGCCTTCCACGTTCAGCAGCCAACGCACGCGCGCTTCTTCCAGATAGGAGATGTACTTGGCGTTGTTGACGTGGCCCATGCTGTCCATGTCGCGCCAGCGCACGCTGATCGGCACGCGCGCCAGCGGCTTGTGCGAGGGGGAGGAATCGGTGGGGGATGCGCTCATCGTGCGGCCTTCTTGGTCGTGGTCTTTTTAGCCGCCTTCTTGGCGGCGGCCTTCTCGGCCTTGCTCTTGCGCGGCGGCAGCGCGTCGGGCTTGTTGGCCATCGCCGCCGGCTTGGTCGGCTTGGCCACGGTGCCGGCGGGCAGCAGCTTGGCCAGGAACTGGCCGGTGTAGGAATCCGGATGCGCGGCGATGTCCTCCGGGGTGCCGGTGGCGAGGATGGTGCCGCCGCGATGGCCGCCTTCCGGGCCCAGGTCCACCACCCAGTCCGCGGTCTTGATCACGTCCAGGTTGTGCTCGATCACGACCACGGTGTTGCCTTCGTCGCGCAGCTTGTGCAGCACGCCCAGCAGCGCTTCGATGTCGTGGAAGTGCAGGCCGGTGGTCGGCTCGTCGAGGATGTACAGGGTGCGGCCGGTATCGCGGCGCGACAGTTCCTTGGACAGCTTCACCCGCTGCGCCTCGCCGCCGGACAGGGTGGTCGCGCTCTGCCCGAGCTTGATGTAGCTCAGGCCGACATCGACCAGCGTCTCCAGCTTGCGCGCGATGGTCGGCACCGGCTCGAACAGCCGCAGCGCGTCCTCCACGGTCATCTGCAGCACGTCGTTGATGTTGAAGCCCTTGTACAGGATCTCCAGCGTCTCGCGGTTGTAGCGCTTGCCGTGGCACACGTCGCAGGGCACGTACACGTCGGGCAGGAAATGCATCTCGACCTTGATCAGGCCGTCGCCCTGGCAGGCCTCGCAGCGGCCGCCGCGCACGTTGAAGCTGAAACGGCCCGGCGAATAGCCGCGCGCACGCGATTCGGGCACCTGCGCGAACAGCTCGCGCAGCGGCGTGAACAGGCCGGTGTAGGTGGCCGGGTTGGAGCGCGGGGTGCGCCCGATCGGCGACTGGTCAATGTCCACCACCTTGTCGAACAGGTCCAGGTGTTCGATCTCGCGGTACGGCGCCACCGTATGCGAGGCGCCGTTGATCTCGTTGGCGGCCAGGGTGAACAAGGTGTCGTTGATCAGCGTCGACTTGCCCGAGCCGGACACGCCGGTGACGCAGGTCAGCAGCCCGGCCGGGATGTCCAGGTCCACGTTCTTGAGGTTGTTGCCGGTGGCCCCGCGCAGGTGCAGGGTCATCTTCGGATTGGCCTTGTGCCGCTTGGCCGGGATCTCGATGCGGCGCTTGCCGGACAGGTACTGGCCGGTCAGCGAGCGCGGCGCCTTCAGCAGGTCCGCCACCGTGCCCTGGCCGACGATCTCGCCGCCGTGCACGCCGGCGCCGGGGCCGATGTCCAGCACATAGTCGGCCAGGCGGATCGCGTCCTCGTCGTGTTCGACCACGATCACCGTGTTGCCCAGGTCGCGCAGCCGCGTCAGCGTGCCGAGCAGGCGCTCGTTGTCGCGCTGGTGCAGGCCGATCGATGGCTCGTCGAGCACGTACATCACCCCGACCAGGCCGGCGCCGATCTGGCTGGCCAGGCGGATGCGCTGCGCCTCGCCGCCGGACAGGGTGTCGGCCTTGCGTTCCAGGGTCAGGTAATCCAGGCCGACGTCGACCAGGAAGCCGAGCCGCTCGGCGATCTCCTTGACGATCTTGCTGGCGATCTCGCCGCGCCAGCCGGGCAGGTCGAGCTGGCGGAAGAAGGTCAGCGCGTCGTCGATCGGCAGCACCACCAGGTCCGGCAGCGGACGGTCGGCGACGAACACGTTGCGCGCGGCCTTGTTCAGGCGCGCGCCCTTGCAGTCCGGGCACGGCCGCTGGCTGATGTACTTGGCCAGTTCCTCGCGCACCGCCGGCGATTCGGTCTCGCGGTAGCGGCGTTCCAGGTTGGGGATGATGCCTTCGAAGCGGTGCTTGCGCTGGGTGCGGCCGCCGGCATCGGTGAAGTAGGTGAAGGTGATGGTCTCGTCGCCGCTGCCGTACAGCACCGCCTGGCGCACGCTCGCCGGCAGCGACTGCCATGGCGCGTCCACGTCGAACTTGTAGTGCTTGGCCAGCGAGGCGATCAGCTGGAAGTAGTAGGCGTTGCGCCGGTCCCAGCCGCGCACCGCGCCGGCCGACAGCGACAGCTCCGGATGCACCACCACGCGCTCGGGATCGAAGAACTCGGCCACGCCCAGGCCGTCGCAGCTCGGGCACGCGCCCATCGGCGCGTTGAACGAGAACAGCCGCGGCTCCAGCTCCGGCAGCGAGTAGTCGCAGACCGGGCAGCTGTACTTGGAGGAAAACAGGTGCGGCGCGGCGGCGGTGTCGTCCAGCGACTGCACCGACACCATGCCGTCGGCCAGCTTCAGCGCGGTCTCGAAGCTCTCGGCCAGGCGCTGCTTGATGTCCTCGCGCGGGCGGAAGCGGTCGATCACCGCCTCGATGGTGTGCTTCTGGCGCAGCGCCAGCGCCGGCACCGCGTCGATCTCGTACAGCTCGCCGTCCACGCGCACGCGCACGAAGCCCTGCGCGCGCAGCTGCTCGAACACCTGCGCGTGCTCGCCCTTGCGGTCGCGGATCACCGGCGCCAGCAGCATGTAGCGCTGCTCCGGGTCCAGGCTCAGGATGTGGTCCACCATCTGGCTGACCGTCTGCGCCTCCAGCGGATAGCCGTGGTCGGGGCAGCGCGGCTGGCCCACGCGCGCGTACAGCAGGCGCAGGTAGTCGTAGATCTCGGTGATGGTGCCGACCGTGGAGCGCGGGTTGTGCGAGGTCGACTTCTGCTCGATCGCGATCGCCGGCGACAGGCCTTCGATGTGGTCGATGTCGGGCTTTTCCATCACGCTGAGGAACTGCCGCGCGTACGCCGACAGCGACTCCACGTAGCGGCGCTGGCCTTCGGCGTAGATGGTGTCGAACGCCAGCGACGACTTGCCCGAGCCGGACAGGCCGGTGATCACGATCAGCTTGTCGCGCGGCAGGTCGAGGTCGAGGTTCTTGAGGTTGTGCGTCCGCGCGCCGCGGATGCGGATGAAATCCATCGCCATGAGGGGTCCGTGTTGTGCCGGCCGGGCGACAGCCCGGGGCCAGCGTGGGGGCGGAGAGGGGACGGCAATCGATCAGCGTACCCAGCTTGTCAGGTGGGGGCAATTGCCGGATTTGCCAGGATTCGGGGCGGGCCGCGGCTGGCCGGTTCAGCCAATCGCGACGGGGCGCCGGGGCCGCATCCGCGCCGGGTTGGGGACTTGACCCTAACCCGCTGAAGCCATTACAATTCCGCTCCTGTCTGCCCGAAGAGGCACGGCAGGGGCGACCACAATAACTACAGAGGAAGTCTGGTCATGTACGCAGTACTGGTAACCGGCGGTAAGCAATACCGCGTCGCGCAGGGCGAAACGCTCCGCGTGGAAAAGCTCGAAGTCGAAGCCGGCAACGAGATCAAGTTCGACAACATCCTGATGCTGGGCGACAGCGACGGCATCAAGCTCGGTGACGCGCTGAACGGCGCCACCGTCACCGCGAAGGTCGTGGCCCATGGCCGCGCCGACAAGGTGCGCATCATCAAGTTCCGCCGCCGCAAGCACCACATGAAGCGTCAGGGACATCGTCAGCATTACACCGAAATCGAGATCACCGGCATTGCCGGTGGCGACAAGAAGTAAGGAGCAGCAGTCATGGCACACAAAAAAGGCGTAGGTTCCTCGCGCAACGGCCGCGACTCCAACCCGAAATACCTGGGCGTGAAGATGTTCGGCGGCCAGGCGATCGAGGCGGGCAACATCATCGTGCGTCAGCGCGGCACCCAGTTCCACCCGGGTTCGGGCGTCGGCCTGGGTCGCGACCACACCTTGTTCGCGCTGGTCGACGGCAAGGTCGAGTTCTCGGTGAAGGGCGCCAAGAAGCGTCGCACCGTGAGCGTGGTCGCCGAAGCGGCGACTGCCGAGGCGTAAGCGTTTCGCCTCCAGGGCCTGCGCCACGGCGCGGGCTTGCTGACGAAAGCCCCGCTTCGGCGGGGTTTTTCGTTGGAGGGCCGGGATATTGGGATTGGGGATTGGGGATTCGCGAAAGCGGATCCCGCCGAGTCCCTGATTCGTTGCCTCCGTTCTTTGCCGGGGCCGCTAAACTGCGGCATCCGGTGGTTTTTCCAATCCCGAATCGCGAATCCCAAATCCCATGAAGTTGGTAGACGAAGCAGAAATCCAGGTCAGTGCCGGCAATGGCGGCAACGGCTGCATCGGCTTCCGCCGCGAGAAGTTCATCCCGCTGGGCGGGCCGGACGGCGGCGATGGCGGCAACGGCGGCAGCGTGTGGCTGGTCGCCGACGAGAACCTCAATACCCTGGTCGATTTCCGCCACCAGCGCGCGTTCCGTGCGCAGCGCGGCGAGAACGGCATGGGCCGGCAGATGTACGGCAAGGCCGGCGAAGACCTGGTCATCACCGTGCCGGTCGGCACCGTGGTGATCAACGTCGATACCGACGAGACCATCGGCGACCTGGTCGCGCACGGCGACAAGCTGCTGGTCGCGCAGGGCGGCAAGGGCGGCCTGGGCAACATGCATTTCAAGAGCTCGGTGACGCGCGCGCCGCGCAAGGCGACGCCGGGCGAGGAGGGCGAGGAGCGCGTGCTGAAGCTGGAGCTGAAGCTGCTCGCCGACGTCGGCCTGCTCGGCTTCCCCAATGCCGGCAAGAGCACCTTCATCCGCGCGGTGTCCGCGGCCACGCCGAAGGTCGCCGACTATCCGTTCACCACGCTGTATCCGAACCTGGGCGTGGTCAGCGTCGAGGCCTACCGCAGCTTCGTGATCGCCGACATCCCGGGCCTGATCGAGGGCGCGGCCGATGGCGCCGGCCTGGGCGCGCAGTTCCTGCGCCATCTGCAGCGCACGCGTCTGCTGCTGCACCTGGTGGATCTGGCGCCGATGGAAGGCGGCGTGGATGGCGTCTCGCCGACCGAGCAGGTGCGCGCGATCGAGCGCGAGCTGGAAAAGCACGACCCGGAGCTGCTGGCCAAGCCGCGCTGGCTGGTGCTGAACAAGGCCGACCTGCTGTTCGAGGACGAGGCGCGCACGCTGGCCGAGCAGGTCGTTGCCGAACTCGGCTGGACCCAGCCGTGGTACCTGGTGTCGGCGCTGGGCCGCGACGGCACCTGGCCGATCATGAAGGACGTGATGGCGTTCTTCGACCGCCAGCGCGAGGATGCGCTGGAAGCGGCCGCGAATGCTCCTGCCGCCGATGCGCTCTGAGCGCGGCGGCCGGTCCGGCGCACGGTTGTCGCCAACGGATCGCACGCACACGAAAAACCCGGCCGAGGCCGGGCTTTTTCGTAGTGCCGGAAGCGCTGGCGCCTCCGGCAACGACCGCAGCCGGTTAGGCGGCGGTCTTGATCGCCTTGATGCGGGCGGTCAGGCGGCTCTTGTGGCGCGCAGCCTTGTTCTTGTGGATCAGACCGCGCGAGCTGAAACGGTCGAGGATCGGCTGGGCAACGGCGAAAGCGGCTTCGGCGCCGGCGGCGTCGTTGGCGTCCAGGGCCTTGATGACCTTCTTGACGGCGGTGCGCAGCATCGAACGCTGAGCCGTGTTGCGCGCGTTGCGCACGACGGTCTGCTTGGCGCGCTTCTTGGCGGACTTGATATTGGCCACGGTGGTGGTTTCCTGGAAAGCTGTGTGGTGGATAAAAACAAGCGGGAGAGTATGAAGGTTCTAAACAACTGCGTCAAGCCAATTGTCAAGAGGGTCGCTGCATGAGCGCGCCGCGCATGTCCCGCGGGCTGCTTTCGTTCAGCAGCATGACCATGGTCTCGCGCGTGCTGGGGCTGGTACGCGATCAGGCTATCACCATTTCGTTCGGCGCCAACGCGACCACCGACGCTTTCTGGGTCGCGTTCCGCATTCCGAACTTCCTGCGCCGGCTGTTCGCGGAAGGCTCGTTCGCCACCGCCTTCGTGCCGGTGTTCACCGAGGTCAAGGAAACCCGGCCGCATGCCGACCTGCGCGCGCTGATGTCGCGGGTGTCCGGCACCCTGGGCGGGATTCTGCTGCTGGTCACCGCGCTGGGGCTGATCTTCACCCCGCAGGTGGCGCTGCTGTTCAATCCCGGCTCCAGCGACGACCCGGCCAAGTTCGGCCTGATCGTGGACCTGCTGCGGCTGACCTTCCCGTTCCTGCTGTTCGTGTCGCTGACCGCGCTGGCCGGCGGTGCGCTGAACAGTTTCAACCGCTTCGGCTTGCCGGCGCTGACGCCGGTGATCCTCAACCTGTGCATGATCGCCGGCGCGCTGTGGCTGGCGCCGAAGCTGGAGGTGCCGATCCTGGCGATGGGCTGGGCGGTACTGGTCGCCGGCGCGCTGCAGCTGCTGTTCCAGTTGCCGGCGCTGCGCGGCATCGACCTGCTGACCCTGCCGCGCTGGGGCTGGAGCCATCCGGACGTGCGCCGGGTGCTGACGCTGATGGTGCCGACCCTGTTCGGCTCCTCGATCGCGCAGATCAACCTGCTGCTGGACACGGTGATCGCCTCGTTCCTGTTCGCCGGCTCGCAGAGCTGGCTGTCGCAGGCCGACCGCTTCCTGGAACTGCCGCTGGGCGTGTTCGGCGTGGCGCTGGGCACGGTGATCCTGCCGGCGCTGTCGCGGCACCACGTCAAGACCGACCACGCCGGCTTCTCCAATGCGCTGGACTGGGGCCTGCGCACCACGCTGCTGATCGCGGTGCCGGCGATGCTGGGGCTGATGCTGTTGAGCCAGCCGCTGGTGGCCACGCTGTTCCAGTACGGCAAGTTCACCGCGTTCGACACGCGCATGGCGGCGATGTCGGTGTTCGGGCTGAGTTTCGGCCTGCCCGCGTTCGCGCTGCTGAAGGTGCTGCTGCCGGCGTTCTACTCGCGTCAGGACACGCGCACCCCGGTGCGTGCCGGCGTAGTGGCGCTGATCGCGAACATGGTGCTGAACCTGCTGTTCCTGGCGATCCTGTACCAGCTGTGGGTGCCGGCCGAGCTGCGTGCGCAGGGCGTGCGCGCGGCGCTGGCGGCGGTGCCGGGCCTGCACCTGGCGCTGGGCCTGGCCAGCGCGGTGGCCAGCTACATCAACCTGTCGCTGCTGTGGCGCTGGCTGCGCCGTGCCGAGGTGTACCGGCCGCGGCCGGGCTGGGCGGGCTACCTGCTGCGGCTGGGCGTGGCCTGCGCGGCGATGGCCGCGGTGCTGGGGCTGGGCCTGCATTGGCTGCCGGGGTTCACCACGATGGACAAGTGGCACCGGATCGGCAGCCTGCTGGCGCTGGTCGGCGGCGGCGGGGCGGTGTACCTGCTGGCGTTGCTGGCGCTGGGCTTCCGGCCGCGGGATCTGCGCGAGCATTGAGGGCCGGGAGATTGGGATTGGGGATTGGGAATTCGCAAGTGCGGCATTTGCGCTTTCTGTAGGAGGGGTTTCAACCCCGATGCTCTGCCGGTAAGGCGTCGGGGCTGAAGCCCCGCCTACAGAAAAGCGGCGCCCGCCTCGGTCCGATGGCCTGGCGGCGATTCCACTGGCAGCGGGCCTGCCGTCCCGGGTCTTGCCACTCCCCGCTATACTCGACGGTTACGCATCATCGGCCGGCGCATTCCAGCGCCGGCGCTTCGGACCGAGGAATGAGCAGGCTGTTTAGAGACGTCGAGGGCGGGACTTTGTTCCCGCAGGGAAGCGTGGTCTGCATCGGCGCCTTCGATGGCCTGCATCTGGGCCACCGCGCGCTGGTGCGCCATGCGCTGGCGCGTGCCCGCGCGCTGGACGTGCCGGCGGTGGCGTTGAGCTTCGAGCCGCTGCCGCGCGAGTTCTTCGCGCCGGCCGCGCCGCCGCCGCGGCTGACCCTGCCGCGGGCCAAGGTCGAAGGCCTGCAGCAGCTCGGCGTGGACAGCGTGGGCCTGCTGCGCTTCGATCTGCGCCTGTCGTCGATGAGCGCGCAGGACTTCGTGCAGCGCACCCTGGTCGATCGGTTGCAGGCGCGCGAAGTGTGGATCGGCCCGGCGTTCCGTTTCGGCCACAAGCGCGGCGGCGACATCGCGCTGCTGCGCGAGATGGGCGCGCACCTGGGCTTTTCCGCCGGCGAGATCGAGCCGGTGCACCTGCGCGAGGAACGCATTTCCAGCACCCGGATCCGCGAACTGCTGGTGGCCGGCGAATTCGCCCATGCCGCCGAACTGCTCGGCCGCCCGTACGCGATCGACGGCCGCGTGGTGCGCGGCAAGCAGCTCGGGCGCACCCTCGGCTATCCCACCGCCAACCTGCGGTTTCCGCGCACGCCGGCGCTCTCGGGCATCTACGCGACCTGGGTGCACGGGGTGACCGAGCAGCCGTGGCCGTCGGTGTCCAGCTTCGGCACGCGGCCGACGGTGCAGGGCGTGGAGCCGTTGCTGGAAGCGCACCTGTTCGATTTCCACGGCGACCTGTACGGACGCCACATCGCCGTGGAATTCGTCGCCAAGCTGCGCGACGAAGAGACGTTCTCCGATCTGCCGGCGCTGACCGAACAGATGCACCGCGACGCCGCGCTGGCCCGGCGCCTGCTCGCGTCGGCGCAGCGCCCCGCGCTGCCGCCCGCACAAGCCCGCGCCTCCGCGCGCGGACTCTCCACTGAAGACAACCGGTAAATCCCCGTGACCCAGGACTACAAAGCCACCCTCAACCTGCCGGCGACGGACTTTCCGATGCGCGGCGATCTGCCCAAGCGCGAGCCGGACACGCTGGCCCGCTGGGAGAGCGAGGGGCTGTACGCGCAGCTGCGCGACAACGCCCAGGGCCGGCCGCTGTTCGTGCTGCACGACGGCCCGCCGTACGCCAACGGCGCGATCCACCTCGGCCATGCGGTCAACAAGATCCTCAAGGACATCATCGTCAAGTCCAAGTACCTGGCCGGCTTCGATGCGCCGTACATCCCGGGCTGGGATTGCCACGGCCTGCCGATCGAGATCGCGATCGAGAAGAAGTACGGCAAGGTCGGGGTCAAGCTGGATGCGGCGCAGTTCCGGCAGAAGTGCCGCGAGTACGCCAACGAGCAGATCGACATCCAGCGCCGCGATTTCAAGCGCCTGGGCGTGATCGGCGACTGGGACAACCCGTACCGCACGCTGGACTTCCATTTCGAAGCCAACGAGATGCGCGCGCTGGCCCGGATCGTCGACAACGGCCACCTGACCCGCGGCGTGAAGCCGGTGCACTGGTGCTTCGATTGCGGCTCGGCGCTGGCCGAGGCGGAGATCGAATACGCCGACAAGCAGTCGCCGACCGTGGACGTGGCCTACACCGCGCGCGACGGCGCGGCGCTGGCGGCCGCGTTCGGCGTCGCGCTGCCGGAGGATGTCGAAGTCGCGGTGCCGATCTGGACCACCACGCCGTGGACGCTGCCGGCCTCGCTGGCGGTGTCGCTGGGGCCGGATCTGAGCTATGCCCTGGTCGAAGGCCCGGCGCACGATGGCCGCCGCCGCTGGCTGGTGCTGGCCGATGCGCTGGCCGAGCGCGCGCTGCAGCGCTACGGCGTGACCGAGGTGGTGGTGCACGGCCGCGTCGCCGGCGCGGCGCTGGAGCACCAGTTGCTGGCGCATCCGTTCTACGACGAGCGCGACATCCCGCTGATCCTGGGCGACCACGTCTCCGACGAGGACGGCACCGGCGCGGTGCACACCGCGCCCGGGCACGGCCAGGAAGACTATGTGGCGGCCAAGCAGTACGGTCTGATCGAGCGCTATACCGCCGCGCAGATCAACCCGATCGACGGCCGCGGCGTGTACCTGCCGTCGACTCCGCCGGCCGACGGCGTGGCGCTGGCCGGGCTGCACATCTGGAAGGCCAACGACACCATCGCCGAGGTGCTGGCCGCGCGCGGCGCGCTGCTGGCGCACGCGAGCATGGTCCACAGCTACCCGCACTGCTGGCGGCACAAGACCCCGATCGCGTTCCGCGCCACCCCGCAGTGGTTCATCTCGATGGAGCAGGCCAACCTGCGCGCCGACGCGCTGAAGGCGATCGAGGGCGTGCACTGGTATCCGTCCTGGGGCCAGGCGCGCATCGCCGGCATGGTCGCCGGGCGCCCGGACTGGACCATCTCCCGGCAGCGCACCTGGGGCGTGCCGATCGCGCTGTTCGTGCACCGCGAGACCGGCGAGCCGCATCCGCGCAGCACCGAACTGATGCGCCAGGTCGCCGACCGCGTCGAGGAGAGCGGGGTGGACGTGTGGTACACGCTCGACGCCGCCGAACTGCTCGGCGACGAAGCCGCCGACTACGACAAGATCACCGACATCCTCGACGTGTGGTTCGATTCGGGCGTGACCCACGAGGCGGTGCTGGCCGAGCGCGGCATTCCCAAGCCGGCCGACCTGTACCTGGAAGGGTCGGACCAGCATCGCGGCTGGTTCCAGTCCTCGCTGCTGACCGGCGTGGCGCTGGACCAGGCGGCGCCGTACCGGCAGTGCCTGACCCACGGCTTCACCGTGGACGAGCACGGCCGCAAGATGTCCAAGTCGCTGGGCAACGGCATCGAGCCGCAGGACATCATGAAGACGCTGGGCGCGGACATCCTGCGTCTGTGGATCGCCTCCAGCGACTACAGCAACGAGATGTCGCTGTCGCAGGAGATCCTCAAGCGCAACTCCGACGCCTACCGGCGCCTGCGCAACACCGCGCGCTTCCTGCTCGGCAACCTGCACGGCTTCAATCCGGCCGCGCACCTGCGCACCCTGCCGGAGCTGGTGGCGCTGGACCGCTGGATCGTGCATCGCGCCTACGAGGTGCAGGAGCAGATCAAGGCCGCCTACGCGCGCTACGACTTCGCCGCGATCGTGCAGGCGCTGCTGAACTTCTGCAGCGTGGACCTGGGTTCGCTGTACCTGGACGTGACCAAGGACCGGCTGTACACCATGCCGGAGGACTCGCACGGCCGGCGTTCGGCGCAGAGCGCGATGTTCCATGTCGCCGAAGCGTTCGTGCGCTGGATCGCGCCGATCATGAGCTTCACCGCCGACGAACTGTGGGGCTACCTGCCCGGCGCGCATGTCGGCAACGTGCTGTTCGCGACCTGGTACGAAGGTCTGGCGCCGCTGCCGGAAGATGCGCCGCTGAGCGCGGCCGATTTCGAGCAGCTGCTGGCGCTGCGCGAGCAGGTGGCCAAGGTGCTGGAGCCGATGCGCGGCAACGGCGTGATCGGCGCGGCGCTGGAGGCGGAGATCACCGTCGCCGCCGACGCGGCCACGGCCGCCAAGCTGCAGCCGCTGCAGGAGGAACTGCGCTTCCTGTTCATCAGCGGCGACGTGGTGGTGCGCGAGGCCAGCACCGACGAGATCTTCGTCAGCGCCCAGGCCACCAGCAAGCAGAAGTGCGTGCGCTGCTGGCACCACCGCGCCGACGTGGGCGTGGATCCGGCGCACCCGGAACTGTGCGGCCGCTGTGTCGGCAACGTCGAAGGACCGGGCGAGGAGCGCCACTGGTTCTGATCCGCCCCTGCGCGATGGGGACCGCGGCGGCGACGCGTTCGGCGTCGCCGCCGGCGTCCCCGCGTAGATTTCCGTTGCATCCATCCTTCGCCCGAGGCGGACCCCGCGCATGACCGTACGACCCAACCCCTCCGCCCTGATCTGGCTGCTGCTGTCCGCGCTGGTGATCGGCCTGGACCAGTGGAGCAAGGCCTGGGTGCTGTCCAGCCTGCCCGAGTTCACCGCGGTGCCGGTGATCGACGGCTTCTGGAATTGGTACCGGACCTACAACACCGGCGCCGCGTTCAGTTTCCTGAGCCAGGCCGGCGGCTGGCAGCTGTGGTTCTTCACCGCGCTGGCGGTGGGCATCAGCGGCCTGCTGGCCTGGTGGCTGGCGCGCACCCCGCGCGGCGACTGGCGCAGCGCAATGCCTTACGCCCTGGTCATCGGCGGCGCGATCGGCAACGTGATCGACCGGCTGATGCACGGCCACGTGGTCGATTTCATCCAGTGGTACGTGGGCGACCACTACTGGCCTTCGTTCAACATCGCCGACTCGGCGATCGTCGCCGGCGCCGTGGGCATCGCCCTGTTCGGCGTGTTCGACGGCAAGTCGAAGCGAAAAGCGGGATAATTGGCGCATGGACGTCCTGCTCGCCAATCCCCGTGGTTTCTGCGCCGGCGTCGACCGTGCGATCGAGATCGTCAAACGCGCCATCGAGACCCTGGGCGCGCCGATCTACGTGCGCCACGAGGTGGTGCACAACCGCTTCGTGGTCGACGACCTGAAGCAGCGCGGCGCGATCTTCGTCGAGGAACTGGACGAGGTGCCCGACGGCAACACGGTCATCTTCAGCGCCCATGGCGTGTCCCAGGCGGTGCGCCAGGAGGCCGAGCGGCGCGGGCTGAAGGTGTTCGACGCGACCTGCCCGCTGGTCACCAAGGTCCATTTCGAGGTGGCCCGGCACTGCCGCGCCGGCCGCGACGTGGTGCTGATCGGCCACGCCGGCCACCCCGAGGTGGAGGGCACGATGGGCCAGTGGAACCGCGAACGCGGCGCCGGGCGCATCTACCTGGTCGAGGACATCGAACAGGTCGCCACGCTGCACATCCAGCAGCCGGAGAACCTGGCCTACACCACCCAGACCACGCTGTCGGTGGACGACACCCGCGGCATCATCGACGCGCTGCGCGCGCGCTACCCGGCGATGCAGGGGCCGAAGAACGACGACATCTGCTACGCCACCCAGAACCGCCAGGACGCGGTGCGCGACCTGGCCAGGCAGTGCGACCTGGTGCTGGTGGTCGGCTCGCCGAACAGCTCCAATTCCAACCGGCTCAGCGAGCTGGCGCGGCGCGACGGGGTGGAGTCCTACCTGATCGACGGCGCCGACGAGATCGACCCGGCCTGGGTCGCCGGCAAGCGCCGCATCGGCCTGACCGCCGGCGCCTCGGCGCCGCAGGTGCTGGTGGACGGGGTCATCGCGCGGCTGCGCGAGCTGGGCGCCGACGGCGTCGGCGAACTGGCCGGCGAACCGGAGTCGATGGTGTTCGCCCTGCCCAAGGAACTGCGCCTGCGCCTGGTCAATTGACCAGCGGCCGGCACCCCCCTAGAATTGGCGGTTCAGCCGGAATAGCTCAGTTGGTAGAGCGGCGCATTCGTAATGCGTAGGTCGTAGGTTCGATTCCTATTTCCGGCACCAGATGCAGCGAAGAACCCCGGCCTTGGTCGGGGTTTTTTGTTAGGCAATGTCTTTGGACCCCACTGATGGCCAAGGACTAGAAGTGAATTGGTCGCTGGAGCCGCGCTTCTTGCTGCTAGCTGCGATGGTCCGTCTCCGCGCGGAAGGCATAGGTTGGTTCTAATCGCCTGGCTTCACAACAACTTAGGTAAATGCTCACTAGCTCTAAGCCGAGCTTAGCCCGGGTCTAACGTAGAGATGATAGTGGCGAAATAGCGGGCAGTAATGCATCTCTAGTCCTAGCCTTGCGTGACTACCGCAGCGCTCTTTAGGCCGAGCTGTTTACACGAAATTTTGCGTGTACCAATCCGGGCTCAAAGGTGGTATTCAAGAAGTTCACGCGGCCTATTGGTGATCATGAGGCGGATTCTGCAGAAAATTAGACGCTAAGAAATCGCAGATTCAGGCCCGCTTGTAGGACTGGCCTTATCGGCTATATGGTGCTTATCGGGAGGGATGGTCGACACATCTTATTGATATAAAAGGATGTGCGTGCAGGTGCTCGCTCACGCGCCAGCCCCCTAATCGACTCAGGTAGGGACGATTCGCATCACGGGATCTAAGTCTCAGGGCGGACTCGGAACGCTAGCCCGTGCGCGCCGAAGCGAACTAGGGTATAGATGCACTGAGTACAAGCGCTAGCTGAACTGGGCTTGGGTGGCTGAGAGGAGACAGCTTGAGCGGTAGAGAGGTAAATTGACCTCGCTATCCGGAGTGATGTAAGCGCTAGCACGACCCAGCTTGTTACAAGGAACGCGAGGTGCCTAGAATGCTAATTGGATGGTTGCCGTTCTGTGGCATCAGTTACAGCGAAAATCTCTATCGCCCGGGGGGGGCTTAGTGGTTGTGGAAATGGACCCGACGACAACGAGCGTAGCAGACGGGTGCTTCTTGTGCGCGCCGCCTGAGGATCTTGTGTTTGCGAGAAAGGGGGCTGCTTATGCCCTATGCGGACTCGGCCCGATTGTTCCCTACTATACGATTATAGCTGCGCACGGGCATGTCCCGTCTTGGGCTGACGATCATTTAGATGGCGGCAATTCACTGTTCCCGCTTCTATTGGAAATACGTGCGATGTTCCGACGGATGGGGATGGAGGTCGCCGTCGGAGAACATGGGCGAGTTCCGCTTTGCGTCGAGACTTTGGTTGCGGATAGGCACTGCTATCATGCGCATCTTCTCGTATTTCCAAATGTTCCTGAGCAGAGTCCTGAATTGTTATCTAACTTTGGGGTCACTACAAAACATTCCGCATGGAGTGATTCTCTAAGAGCCGCCGGTCCTGACGAGTACTTTCTTTTCTCTCAGAATGAGTACTCGTGGGATATTTGCTCGGGACCAAGTGGGGCTCCGCGTCAGCTCCTAAGAAGAATGGTAGCTAGTTCGATTAAAAGGCCAGAGCTTGCGTCTTGGAGGGAATATCCAAATCGCCAAGACGCTCTTAGGTACGCTGAAGAGCTACGGCAAGAATGGGAAATGCGCCATGAGTGAGGGCAGTGCCAGGCATGCATTAGATTTGCTATCCAGCCGATTCTCCGAGTCGAGCGTTGCCGGAAAAGTTGGGCGAGGATGGGGGCAATTCATTGATGGAGATAGAGAGCATACGCAGATAGGGCCCTATGGAACATCTGCGGGCATCATCGTTAGTGCGCTCGCAAATGGTCAGGTGGGCCTTCCCGTGGACAATCAGGCCGTCAAAGAGCTGGAAAATGAATGGAATTTATACAGGCAAGGCGAGAGTGAGCAGCTGAAGCTTTTCTCTCAGAACGTGCGCTTGGCGTTGGTCCTCATGGCAATTCGAATGGCTGGTGCACAATTTGGGAGATTTGCGGATGATATCCGACGCGACCTGATCGCCCGTCAGCTGCCTAACGGATCCTGGGGCGAGTGGTGGGTTAGTGGTGGTGAGCACGACGAGATTGGCAAGACACTTGCTTCGTCCATGGTCGTGCTGGGTCTCTCATTGAGGGCGCCAGGCTCGAGTGGAGTGTGTGATGTTTCGGTGAGGTGGGCTAGTAATCAGTCGCCGCTGCCAATGTCTGGCGCGGGGAAATCAAAACTGGATGCAGTTATACACACATTGGCTGTAGTGGTGAATCGCCAAAATGATATGGGTGAGTTCTACCGCATCCTGAAATCTGCGGCGTGGCGGGATCTCATGCAGGAGGGGGATTACCTAGCTGTTCACTTCTATGACTACAAGTGGCGCGTGAAGAAGCGCCTTCTTCACGGTCGCGAGTATGTGATTGCTCCTGTGAATCTGCTGGCTGGTATTGCGTCCCTTCAGTGTAAGCAAAAGACATTGGCCTCTCTGGTGGGTCTCGATCTGGCAAACGCGGTAGCGAAGTCAATGGTGTCGCGAAATGGTCTTTATATTGTTGGCGAGGGCGCCCGGGCGTCTTCACTAAATCAGGCTTGGGCTTCGATTCTCATTGCGGGTAGCTCGCTCCAATTCAGCTCGCAAAAAGGACTGCGCGTAATCCTGATTCTTTTCAAGAAGCGTAAAAACAAGTTTTTTGATAAGTGGTTCCCTGCAATTTCTGTCTGCCTTGGGACATTCCTCTCCGCGTTTGCACCAGATGTTCCCATCGCGAAGGGTGGAGCTGCGGTGCTTCTTATTATTCTCGGGTGGATAACATCTAACTCAATCAGCTTGGTCTGGCGAAGGTCATGAGGGTCTTTGATCCTCTTTATGGTGCATTCGACGTACCGAAGTACATCGAGGCCCTCGCGCTCGCCCCTGAAGTTAGGCGGCTAGGCAGTGTTCGACTTCTCAATACAACTGCGCCAACAACCGCGACGCTAGGTGATCTTCGCCGCTTTTCACATACGATGGGCGTATTGCACATCTGTGCGACTGCGCGGTTGGCAGGCTTTGACGAGGAAGAGCGAAGGGCTCTTCTTGCGTGTGTTCTGGTCCATGATGTGGGAACCCCGCCCTTTGGTCACCTTTTCGAGACTCTGCTCGCAGAAGAGATTGGGTGGAATCATGAGAGAGTCGCTAGCGACGTGCTCCTCGGACAGAGTGTTTCCTCCAATGCGGCTCACGCAGTGTTCGCGAATAGAGGTGTCGGATTCTTAAAGATTCTTGCGCGAAATGGTATAGATCAAGGTTTGGTGCTAGATATCCTTTCTAAGCGCCATCCATTGTCTGTTCTTTTATTCGGAACCCTTGATTTCGACAATCTCGATAACGTTGCCAGAATGGCGTGGGCTCTTGGATTTACATTCGATAAGGGATTTTCTTCGCGGCTCGCATCCCAACTGGATGTTACGAGGACTGGGTGCTTGGTGCTATCAAGAGAGTGGTCGGTCGACGTTTTAGAATGGCTCGCAGTGCGAAGGCGTGTCTACGAAGTGCTGTTTTTTGATGCGATGACGGTCGCGTCTCAGGCTCTGCTGTCTAGAGCTGTGGGTCAGGTGATGAGCTCGTCCGAAGTCTCAGAGGACGACTGGTCGCTGACCGATGAACAGCTGTTAGCGAAGATGGCGGCAAGCAAATTCGTTGACAAGCGCTTGCTTGATTCTTTCTTTGGTCAGCTTCCTGTACTCGCTTATTGCATTCATGTGCAGTCAGGGACGGTTCTCGATGTATTGAGTAGACGTGAGATATATGGCCATGTTTGTAAGTCCCTGTCTTCTGATATAAAGTCTGATATATTGCCGTTTTTTCAGAAAGATAAGAGGACATTTGGCAGGAGAATGGTGTTTAATACGCATGATTCACTAAGTAGTTGGAGTATTGGTGAAGATTCAAGTGGGATTGTAGTTTATGCATTCCTTCTTTCTGGAAGCCTGCAGAAAGGTGCGCGAATTAATGCGGTAAGACGATTTCTGAACGAGTTGGAGATCGACGAAAGCCAGGTGTTGCGAGTTTCTATTGAGCGCGAGATTCTTGATGAAAGCCAGAGTAGCTTCAGTTTCTAGATTGCGGGACATAAATTGGGATTTTGTGGGGGCTCGCAGCGAGTCCGAGTTTTCGGCGCTCCACTGGCACCCCTGTAGGTTCGTCTCTCAGATACCAGCGGGCTTGATTAGCTTGTTGTCTGATGATGGCGATGTGGTGCTTGATCCTTTTCTGGGCTCGGGGACGACATTGGTTGAGGCCCAGCGCCTGAAGAGGCGGGGGGTCGGCGTCGAGATTAATCCAGTCGCGGCGATGATCGCTTCGGCAAAGACTATTCCGAAGCGGCAGCCTCTAATTAAAAGAACACTTCAGGAGTTGGCTGATTTAGCGCGTGTCCAGCTAGAAGGGGATTTGTTGCGGCCGCGCAAGAGTATGCCATTGATTTATCCCGCCACAGTGCAGATGGAAAAGTGGTACATGCCTGAAGTTGGGCGGCAGCTGAGTGCGCTTTGGGCTCTGTTGAGTGGCTTGCGCGGCGATTCCAGTAAGCTTGGATGTTTGGCTTTCTCTTCGATTCTTATTAGAGTCTGTCGGGAGACTAGGCATTGGGGTTACATATGCGACAACACTATGCCCTTGTCCAGCCGGCGGGCTGACGTCTTGGCTGAGTTTCATCGTTCTCTTTCGATGATCGAGCGAGCATATGCCGCTAGAGAGCTTTATATCAGGCCGGGCGAGCGTTTACGGCCGGCTCAAGTAATAAATGGTGATGCGCTCGTCGAGTTGGCACGTTTGAAAGGATCGGTGAATCTTGTTGTAACGTCTCCGCCGTACTTCGGAGTCAGCGACTACGCTAAGGCGCAGAGACTTACAGCCGAATGGATGGGTGCAGATGTGGAGAATGTGCGCCTCAAGGAGATTGGGGCGCGGAGCAAGAGGCATCGTAAAGATGCTTATGAGAGTTACATGGATGAACTTGTTGGCGTAATGGATGCTTGTCGCGAGAAGTTGGTGTACGGTGGTTTCTGCTGCTTGGTGGTTGGTGAATCACGCTCTAGGCGTGGATATATTGCACAGTTGCATGATGCCATGGAAGGGATAGGTTTCCATGTTGTGCATCTCGTTGAGCGCGTGGTTTCCGAGCAGAGAAGGCAGAATCCGAGTATTCTTTCTGAGCAGATTGCTGTGTATCGGAAGGTTAGATGATCACACTTCGAGATATTGGCGAGCGGGAAATTATTCGGAGGTTTCTTTCTCCGCTCGTGGCTGGGTTGGGTGATGACTGCGCTCAAGTGCGTGTCGATGCAGGCATCGCTGTGCTGACGACGGATCCAGTGCCAGTTCCCGCTGCTTATGTGATTGGTGGCGACGACGACAAGTATTGGGTTGGGTGGCTTCTCGTTGTTATAAATGCGTCTGATCTTGCGGCATCCGGCTGTGATCCAATTGGCTTCCTCGCTGCTCTAGAGTGTCCTTCAGCCTGGGATGTCCATGCATTTGGACGTTTAGTTGAGGGTATTAGGGATGCGTGTAGGGCTCATAAAATTCGATACTTGGGTGGTAATCTCAAGGAGGCCGAGATCCTCTCGGCGACTGGGACTGCCCTTGGCTTGTGTGTTGATCGACTGCCGTTAACTCGGCGGGGAGCTACTAGTGGAGACTTGATCGTACTGATAGGAAAGCCTCCAGCGTTTTGGAGAGATGCGCTAGCGGTTCGCGCAGGAGATCAGGCAGATCGCACTGGTCCGTTGTTTCGACCAACTGCACAGAATGAGGTTATGGCTGCTCTTAGTCGGCAAGGCTTGGTTAAGGCGTCTATCGATAACTCTGATGGCTTGTTGCCAAGTCTGGAGCAACTTGCACTCGCAAGCTCGGTATCCATAACGCTTGATTTGATCCAGATGCGTGCGGGAATGACTGCGGGGCCGGCTGACTTGGATCCCGTGAGACTGATGTTGGGTTGGGGAGATTGGAACGTTGTTTGCGCGATTGACTCGATGAATTTTGAACAGGTCAGGCTCGTTGCACTAAGTCAGAATAGCAATTGTATTGCTATTGGTCGTGCCGACTCTGGCGACCAGGTATTTTGGGGGAGGGGCGATCACAAGACTGTCGTGCCGAGGCTTGAGTCCGAGCGTTTTGCGAAAGACTCTTGGTTTTCAGAAGGCATCGACGGGTATGTCTCGAGACTAATGACAATACCCATACCGGATGCATAGGAGGTTGGCGACCTCCTTCGTAGGCGAAGTCTTCAAAGAACTTGAGACTTCTCACAAGTCCATCGCATGCTCCTGTCGTTAGCTTGTCTTGGTGGCACCGACCGATGCACAGGATGGCCTCGGTGCTGATTGCACAGACCATTTGAGGCCGAGGCAACACCCGTGCGTGAGGTGCACCCCGCCCGCGCCAGCGGCTAGAGCTGTGTCAGGCGTATTTCCCGCCCTCGAGCTGGAGTCGATTGGTTATGCGCAGGCGCGGTGGCGGGCAGCGAGCAGGCGCTTTGCGCGCTGCGTGGCTTGCGCCACCACTGCCACGTCGCCACGGTCTCGCCGCGCGGCTTGTACGAGACCGTCAATGCCTTGCCGTCGCGCTGCAACTGCAGGGTGAGGATGCCGTCCTGTTCGCCCTGCAGCTGGTCCTGGCCAACCGGGCGGGTGATTTCATCGCCGTTGCGAACGCCAGCCTTGGCGGCGGCCGAGCTGGGGATCAGGTCGCGGACGATGCGCGGGGATTCGGTCAGCACGGCGGGGGCGAAGCCGAGTTCGTAGCGGCGCATGGGCTGCGAGATGCGTTCGAAGCAGGGGCCGAAGGCGTCGCTGGCCGGGAGCGGTGCGGCGCCGTCGAGCATGGCGTGCAGTTGGCGCACCGCGTCCTCGCCGAGGTTGTCGCGCAGCAGCGCTTCCCAGTCGGCGATGCCGAGCGGCTTGTCGCCTTGTCGGCGGTGCAGCATCGCCAGGATCAGGTCGTCCAGCGATTTGCGGCCGCCGCTCGCTTTGCGCATCGCGTCGTCCACGGTGACGAAGTACAGGAAGCCGCGGTCGTAGGGCAGGGTGCGGATGCGGGTGTCCTGCCAGAACTTCGTGGACACTTCGCTGTTGGGGGCGTTGCCGAGGAGGTTGGTGTAATAGCGGGCGGCAGTGAAGTTGAGGTCTTTCAGGAACGTATCGGCGTCGATCATGCCGTAGCGGAACGGCAGGCGCGCCTGGTAGAACACCGCCGTGCCTTCGTTGAACCAGGCATCGGCGAGCGTCTCGCCGTCGTACTGCGAACTCATGTGCGGCTGGAAGGTGTGGAACATCTCGTGGGCGAGGGTCAGTTCCAGCTGTTCCGGGTCGTTGCCGCGGTCGTCGTCGTAGGTGACGATGAAGGAGTTGTACATGCCCATGCCGCCGCCGGGGTTGACCCGGTTGCGGCGCAGGAACACGCCGTAGGGCGTGGCCGGCACGGCGAAGAAGGCCTGGTAGTGCTGACGCAGTTGTTGGGTCCACGCCAGCAGTTTTTGCGCGTCGAACGGGGTGTTGCCCTGCCAGGCGGAGAAGAAGCCGGTGGCGTCGGGCGCCTGCGGGTACAGGCCGATCTTGCCGGCCATGAAGTAGCTGCTGTCCAGCGCTTCCATGCCGACGTCGCGCGCATTGCGGTCCTGCAGGCTGCTCACGGCATGCGCGCCGGCGCCCAGTGCGGACAGGTCCCAGTGCAGCTCGATGTCGTGCCGGCCGCTGGTCGGATGCAGCAGGAAGGTGGCGCCGGCGCCGGAGAAGGCGCCTTCCTCGCTGCGCAGTTCGATCGGCGGCGCGGCGCCGCGCGCGGCCAGCGCTTCGGTCATCGCCGCGCGATAGGAAAAGCGCAGGGTGCCGGCGACAGCGCGGTCGGCGTACCACTCGCGCTGCCGGGTCGGGCCTTCGCCCTGGTCGCGATAGCTCAACTGCACGGCGCCTTGATCGTCGCGCGCGGCCAGTTCGCCGACGCTGGCGGCGATGGTGGGCACGTTGCTGGTCACGTGCGGCATCGCCAGCACGGTGGTGCCGGCCGGCGTGGCCGGCAGCGGGATGGCTTCGTCCACCAGCAGCGCCTCGATCCTGCTGCCGGCGGCGTCCGCCTGCGCATGGATGGTGATCGCGTAGGGCGCATCGGTCGCGGCCAGGGCCGGAGACGCGGCCGCGGCGAGGGCGAGGAACAGGCAGCGTTGGCGTGGCATCTTCATCGGCAAGGGTCGCGGCAGGTGGGGATCAGGGCGAACAGCGGGCGGCCAGCGCCGGATCGACGGCGAAGCGCCAGGCGTCCACGCGCGCGCTGCGCGGCAGGTAGTCGATCTGCACCGGCTTGCCGTCGCGCTCCAGTTTCAGCTGCATGTGCGTGTGCTTGTCGGCCATCGCCTGTTCCAGCGGGGTGTACTCGACGATGCGGTCGTTTTCCTGCACCCCGGCACGGGCGGCGGCGGACTCGGGCAGCAGGTTCTTGACCACGCCCATGCGCATGCGATCGAAGCCGAGTTCGAACGGCTGGTGCGGCGCCGGCACCACGCGGTAGCAGCCGTACGCCGGCGCGGGCGGCACGATCAGCTTGCCGGCGACCATCGCGTCGAACTCGCTGCCGGCGCCGGCGCCGAGTTCGCGCACCACCATCGCGCGCCATTCGGGTACGCCGATGGTCTCGCCGGCGCGCTGGCGCTTCAGCACTTCCAGCACCAGGTCGTCCACCGAATGCGCCTGCCGGCCGTGCTGGCGCAACTGCGCATCGACGCTCACCAGGTACATGAAGCCGCGGCCGTACGGCACGCGCTGGGCGCGCGCGTCCTTCCAGAAACGTTCGCCGGCGGCGCTGTTGTCGAGCGCGCGGAACGGGTTGTCGTAGTAGCCGTCGGCGCGGTGGTTGATCGCCTGCAGGAAGGCGTCCTTGTCGTACACGCCGGCGCGCAGCGACAGCAGCAGCGAGTAGAACTCGGCGGTGCCTTCGGTGTACCAGGCGGTGAGCGCGTGCTCTTCGCCGTCGAGCTTGGGCCAGGTGTGGGCCATCTCGTGCGCCAGCAGCGCCTGCGGGCCCTCGGCGATGGTCTGGCCCTGCGGCCCGTAGCCGAACATGAAAGAGTGCGCCAGGCCGGTGCCGCCGCCCGCTGGATACGGATTGCGGCGGGCGAAGGCGCGATAGTCCGAGCCGTCGTCGCCGAAGAAGCGCGCCATGTAGCGGTACAGCTGCCCGGTCTGCTTGGCCAGCAGTTGCGCGTCGAACGGCGGGGTGTCCATCCAGTAGAAATGGAAGACGTCGTCGTCGTTTTCCGGCACCCGGTGCATCGCGCCGACGGCGTAGTAGGAGAAGCGCAGCAGGTCGGTCGGCGCGGTGGTGCGCTGCTCGCCTTCGCCGACGCTCCACACGCCGCGCGCACCGGCCGGCAGCGCGCTCAGGTCCCAGCGCAGATGGATCCGGCGTGGCGCCTCGCCCGGCGGCAACGCCATGAAGTAGACGCCGGCGCCCATCAGGCCGCCGTCCTGCGCGCGCAGGTCGAACAGCGGGCCGTTGCGGGTGTCGGCATCGACCTTGCGCGGCGGCGTGGCGTAGTCCACGTCGACGTCGCCGACGCTGGCGCGGGTGGCGAGGTAGTTGCGGTACTTGCCGGACGGGTCGGGCGCTTCGTCGACCGCGCGCAGCGGCAGGGCGCCGCGTGCGTCGCGCACCTGGATCTGTTCGGCGCTGTAGGCGGCGGTCGGCGTGGACACCAGTTCCACCGGCATGCGCAGCAGCGGCGCGCCTGCGGCGACCTTGGGCGCGGGCAGGTGCAGGTGCACCTGCAGCGCGCCGATCCGGCCGGCGTCGGCCTTGGGTGTGAGCACCACGTCGAGCTGGACCGGGGCTGTCGGCGGTTCGGCGGCGAGCGCGGCGCAGGCCGGCGCCAGGAGCAGGGCGAGGGGGAGCCAGCGGGAGATGCGTGCGGTCATGGTGTGGCCTGGGGCAGGTAGGCGATGCATTCGATTTCCACCTTGGCGCCCAGCGCCAGGGCGTTGGCGCCGATGGCGCTGCGTGCGGGCAGGTGGCCGGGTTTGAAACGGCGCACGTACAGGGCGTTGAACGCGGGCCATTGCGCCATGTCGGTCAGCATCACCGTGCACTTGGCGACGTCGTCCATGCCGGCGCCGGCCAGGGCCAGGGCGCTGGCGACGTTGTCCAGCGCGTTGTTGGCCTGGGCGCTGAAATCCTCGGGCAATCCGCCCGGCGCGGCGCTGCCGATCTGGCCGGAGACGTAGAGCGTGTCGCCGGCACGCACCGCGGCCGAGAACGGCGCGCCGGGCGCGGTGCCGTAGTGGTGCAACGCTGCCGGCGCGGCCTGTGCGGTCCAAGGCAGCAGCGTGCACAGCAATAGCAATGGGAGTCGCTTCATGACAGGGCCTCGATCAGGCGTTCGACATCGTCGCTGCCGTTGTAGAACGACGGCGACACGCGGAAGTAGTTGCGGTACAGGGTGACTTCGACGCCGGCGGCCTTCAGCTTCGGCGCCAATCGCTTGCCGACGTCGCGCTGGGCGAAGGACACCAGCGCGGAGCTGGAATCGGGCGGGGTCATCGCGTCGAAGCCGAGCCGCGGGATCGCGGCGTGCAGGCGCGCCAGCAGCGGTTGCCGCCATTTCTGGATCGCGTCCACGCCGATGCGCTCGATCAGTTCCAGCGACGTCGCCAGCGCGGCGGCGGCGGAATTGTTGAGCGTGCCGACCTCGATCTTGCCGGCCAGGCCGCCGATCGCCTGCGTCTCCAGCGGCGGCTCGCCGGGCGGGTCGAACGGCAGGATGTGCGAGACCGTTTCGCCTTCCTGGCGGTAGCCCCACACCATCTGCCGCAACGCGTCCTGGCTGGCGCGGCGCGCATACATCACGCCCAGGCCGAAGTCGCCCATCAGCCATTTGTAGGTGGAGCTGGCGGCGAAATCCACGCCGCTGCCGTGCAGGTCGATCGGGGTGTTGCCGGCGGCCTGGATCAGGTCGGCGTAGACCAGCGCGCCGCGGCTGTGGGCGAGGTCGCAGACCGGCTTGAGGTCGTGCTGGAAACCGTTGACGCTGGACACCAGGGTCAGCGCGACCAGGCGCGTGCCGGGGGTGATCGCCTTGTCCAGATCCTCCAGGCGGATGCGGTTGTCGTGCGGGCGCACCACCTGCACGTCGAGGCCGCGCTTGGCCAGTTCCATGTACATGAACAGCGAGCCGTTGAAATGGTAGGCGTCGGTGACCACGCGCTGGCGGCTGTGCGGGATGCCCAAGCCGTTGAGTACCAGGTTCTCGCCGAACATGGTGCTGGGAATCCACGCCAGTTCGTCGCGGTCCGCATGCAGCAGCCGGCCCAGCGCGGCCATCGCGCGCGCGCGGTCGCCGCCCATGTCGACCTTGTCGGCCCCGGCGTTCATCAGCCGCGCATCGAGGAAGCCGCGTTGCGCCTGCGCGGCGGCGCGGCTGACCGGATGCATGTAGGCGCCGTTGAGATAGCAGCCGGCGATCTCGAAGGCCTGGTTGAGGCCTTGCAGGCCGCGTGCGGGGGTGGACGCAGTGGCTGTGGCCGCGGCGGCATTGCCGGCGAGGCCGGACAGCGCGGCGGACAGCGGCAGCGCGCCGGCGGCCGCCAGCAAGTGCCGGCGGGTGGGATCGAAACGGGGCGAGCGCGTGTCCATGGTGGCGTTCCGGCAGGCGAGGGTCAGTTCAATGCAGTTCGGCTTCGGCTTCGATCTCGACCGGGATGCCGAACGGAAGCTCGGCCATGCCGACCGCGCTGCGTGCATGTTGGCCCAGTTCCGGCCCCCACAGCGCCAGCAGCAAATCCGAGCAGCCGTTGATCACGTTCGGCAGGCGCTGGAAGCCGGGCGCGCAGCGGACCATGCCGAACACGCGCACCCAGCGCTTGATCCGCTCCAGGCTGCCCAGGCTGCGTTCCAGGCTGGCCAGCATCGACAGGGCGGTGGCGCGCGCGGCGGCATAGCCCTGGGCTTCGTCCAACTCGTCGCCGACGCGGCCGACGCCGCCGGCCATGCTGCCGTCGGCGTGTTGCGGGCCGTGGCCGGAGATCAGCACGCGGGTGCCGATCACGTGCACCGGCGCGAACGGCAGGATCACCCCGTCGGGCACGCGCAGCGGCGGCGGCAGGGTCATGCCGAGCGCACGCAGGCGCGCGCTCACGGTGTCGGAGGGAGGGACGTGCGGGGTCTGCATGGGATGGGGGATCGGGCTCATTGAAGTTTCTTTGGGGCCGGCGCGAACGGGGCCACGCCCAGGACGCGGTAGATCTCGGCGGGCAGGTACAGGGACTGGTCCTTCACCACCAGCGCGGGCTGGCGGATCGCGGCGATGTCGGTGGTCGGATCGCCGGGCAGCAGCACGAAGTCGGCCTGCTTGCCCGGATGCACGCTGCCGAGCCGGTCGGTGCGGCCGAAATGCTGCTCGCTCTGCCAGGTGCCGGCGCGCAGCGCCTGCTGCGGGGTCAGCCCGGCGGCGACGTACAGTTCCAGTTCGCGGTGCACGGTGAAACCGGTGGTGTCGTCGGTGCCGGGCAGCAGCACGGTGCCCTGGCGGTGCAGGCGGCCGATCAGTTGCAGGGTCTTGTCCAGCGCCTGGCGGTATTGCGCATCGGTCTGCGCGTTGAGGTCGGGGACGAAGGTGCGTTGGCGATAGCGCTGGTAGGCGATCGGCATGTGCGACAGGTACGGCGCATCGGCGGGCAGCACGCTGCCGGCGCGGCTGAGCATCAGCCGCTCCAGAATCACGTCGGTGGTGTCCAGGGCGATGTCGCGCTGGCGCATCAGCTGCAGCGTGTGGCGCACGTTCGGCGCGTCGAGGTCGAGCGCGGCCACGCGCTTCATCGCGGTCAGCCGCAGCGGCGTGCGCGTGTCTTCCTCGGGAGACAGCACCCAGCCCAGCATCAGCTGGTTGATGTGGGTGATCTCGTCGTAGCCGGCGGCGATCATCGCGTCGGCGTTGGTGAAGGCCGGGATGTGCCCGGTGACGCCCATGCCCAACGCATGCGCGCGATCGGCGATCGGCGCCACCCATGCCGGGTTCATCGAGTTGTAGAGCTTGATCTGCCAGTAGCCGTGGGCCTTGTACCAGGCGACGTCTTTCAGTGCGTCGTCCAGCGTATCGACGACGAAGCCGTTGCGCGCCGAGTACGCGCTGCGGCCTTCCAGGAAGCCATTGCGCACGATGCGCGGGCCGGCGATCTCGCCGCGTTCGATGCGCGCGGTCAGGTCGAGCAGGAAGGCTTTGTCGTTGCCCATGTCGCGGGTGTTGGTGACGCCCGCGGCCAGGTACCACAGTCCGGAGGACAGGGTGCTGTGCGAATGCATGTCGTGCAGGCCGGGGATCACCGTGCCGCCGTTGCCGTCGTAGACGCTGTCGCCGGGCGCCGGCTGCCAGCGCGCGTCCATCGAGACGATGTGCCCGTCGGCGACATGCAGGTTCACCGCGTCGCTGCGCAGTCCGTTGACCGGATCGAACACATGCACGTTGCGCAGCCACAGGCCGCGCGTCAGCGGATGCGCGAGTTGGCGCTGCAATGCCTGCGCATGCGCGAACTGCTGCGCCTTCACCGCGTCGGCGATGGTCGCCACCTGCGCCTGGTAGCCGTCGCGGATCGCCACGGCGTCGTCGTCGATGTCGGCCAGCAGGGCGTCGTCGGCATCGACGGCGAGGTAGTGCGGTTCCAGGTCCAGGCCGGACAGCCGCAGCAGCCGCGCCTGCAGCGGCGGCGCCCCGGCCTGGCCTTGCAGCGCCAGCGTGCCGACCAGTTCCAGTTGCATGCGGCCGCTGGGCAGCACGTCCAGGGCGTGCTCGGGCGCGGCCAGCAAGGCCTTGGCGTAGGTCCACATCGCCCACGGACTGCTGTCGTTGGTGATGTACAGCGCCGGCCGCGGCTGCGGCCGGCGGCCGCTGTCGGCCTGGCTGCTCCATTCGGCGACGCCGTCGCGCCACTGGTAGCGCTCGGCGATCTGGCCGCCCATCAGCGAGGTGCCGGCGACCGACCAGGCCAAC
Organism: Xanthomonas bonasiae; assembly: GCF_017163705.1. GTDB lineage: Bacteria > Pseudomonadota > Gammaproteobacteria > Xanthomonadales > Xanthomonadaceae > Xanthomonas_A > Xanthomonas_A bonasiae. The sequence continues at coordinate 72,593 of NZ_JAFIWB010000012.1, read as the reverse complement.
GGCAGCGCGTGCTCGCCGAGCACGATCGTCTCGTGGTGCTTGGGGCCGCGGCCGTTGTTGTCGACGTGGTAATCGACTTCGTAGGTGTCGCCGTCGGCTGTGGCCTTCAGGTAGCCGACGTTCTCGCCGTTGGCGATCAGCACCAGCGATTGCGGCGCGGTGGCGGCGCTCGCGGCGTGGCCGGCGAACGTGCAGGCGAGGGCGAGGGCGAGGGCGGCGGACAGCGGCAGCGTGCGGGTCATTGCAGGAAGTCCTTCAGCAGGCTGTGCAACTGCGGGCGCAATGCGTCTTCCGCGAACACCGCATGGCCGCCGGGCAGTAGGCGAAAATCGATGCGCGCCGGATCCAGGGCGCTGTGGTGCAGCGCGTACCAGGGGCCGAGCGCGGGCACGGCCAGGTCGTAATAGCCGTTGAGCGCCAGCACATGGAAGCCGGGATTGGCCTGTGCCAGCCGCGCCAGGTTCGGGGTGGGATTGAAGCGCAGCGCGCTGCCGAACGGGCGCGGGCCGGCGCCATCGTCGGCGGCGAAGCGCCAGGCCATGGCGATGTCGATGTCCAGGCTGACGTAGTCGCGCGGCAACGCAGTGCCGAACAGGCCGTGCAGGTAGTCGGCCATCACCGTGGAGGTGATCTGGTTGCTGCGGCCCAGGCCGAGCGCCGGATCGTTGGCGGCCGAGGGCCGGCCGTTGTCGGCCGCGTGCGGCGCCGGCAGCGGCGCGGCGATGCGGCTGTCGAGCCGGCCGATCTGCCGGCCGTCGGCGGCGAGCACGCCGAGCCGGAAGGTTTCCACGTCCGGACGCAGGTCGGCCGCCAGCAGCGCTTGCGCCGGCAGGCCCAGCAGCGCGGCCAGGCGCGCGGCGATGCGGCTGCGTGCGTCGGCGGGCAAGGCGCTGCCCTGCAACAGGGCCTGTGCGTAGTCGCCGAGCGCGAACGTACGCGCCTGCGCATAGACGCTTGCGACCGGTTGCCCGGCCAGTTCGCCCTTGCCGTGGGCGGCGGCGGCGACGATCAGCGAGGGCAGGTCGAACATCGCGCGCAGGTCGTTGCCGGGGCTGTCGTCGCCGCTGGTGGCGTCGAGCAGCGGCGCGACCAGCAGCACGCCGGCCGGACGCAGGTCGGCGATGTCCGCGGCGAGCAGGGCGAGCCGGTAGCCGCCGTAGCTTTCGCCGGCGATGTACAGCGGCGCGTGTTCGCGCCCGTGCGTCTTCAGCCAGTGGCGGATCATCGCCTCCACGGCCTTGGCGTCGCCGTGGTCGGACCAGTAGCGCGCGCGTGCGCCGGCATCGGCCGGGGCCTGGCTGAAGCCGGTGCCGGGCGGGTCGATGAACACCAGGTCGGCGGCATCGAGAATGCTGTGCGGATTGGCGATCAGCGTCTGCCGTTTGCCGTTGCGCACGCGCAGCCGCGGGCCGAGGCCTTCCACCTGCAATACCGACGATGCGCCAGGCCCGCCGTTGAAGGCGAACAGCACCGGCCGCGTACCGGCATCGGTGCGCTCGGCCAGATAGCCGATGGCGCTGATCGAGGCGACGCGGGCGCCGTCCGCGGCGGCGAAGTCGAGTTGGTCGAAGCTGACCCGATAGCGCAGCCGCTGCTCGCCGATGCGGGCCTGCTGCGGGCTGGACAGCAGGGTCGGTCGCGGCAGCGGTGCCGCGTCGTCGGCGACTGCGGCGAACGGCAGCGCCGTGCACAGCAGCAGGGCCAGGCCGTGGATCCATTTCATCGGGGAATTCCGCAACAGGAGGAAGGGCCGGTCGCCGTGCGGCGGCCGGCGAGGCGCATCAATAGTCCCAGGCCAGGGTCAGGCCGACCGTGCGCGGCTGGATCAGCGTGGCGCCGAGCGTCGAACTGGCCAGCGAGCCGCGGCGGTTGGCGTTGATGTAGCCGACCTCGTCGGTGAGGTTGCGCACGTACAGCGTGGCGCTCCAGGCCTGGCCCTGCACGCCGGCGTTGAGGCCGACGGTGGTGTAGCTGGGCAGGTGGATGCGCGGGATGCTGACCGAGGTGGTGAACTCCATGTCGCGATCGCCCATGTAGGCCACGTCCGCGCCGGCGAAGCCTTCCAGGTTGCCGCCCAGCGGGAAATAGCGCTTGAGCGAGGCCGAGGCGCTGTTGCGCGCCGAGTACGGCAGGCGATTGCCGTCCTTGCCGTAGGCGGAGGACCCCTCGGTGTAGCCGGGGATGTCCTGTGCCAGGGTGGCGTCGGTGTAGGCGTAGCTGGCGGTGACCTTCCAGTCGGCCGACGGCACCCAGTTGACCGACAGTTCCAGGCCCTGGCTGGTGGCCTTGCCGGCGTTGGTGGTGTAGCTACTGCCCAGGGTCGGCTCGACCTGCGAGATCTGCAGGTCGCTCCAGTCGATGTAGAACAGCGCCGCGTCCAGGCTCAGCGAGTGGTCCAGCAACTGGGTCTTCAGGCCCAGCTCGTAGCTCCACAGGCTGTCGGAGTCGTAGGAGAACGGGACGTTGGCCACCAGGGTGCCGTTGCTGCCGCCGGCGCGGTAGCCGGAGGCCACGCGCAGGTAGGTCATCAGCTCGTCGTTGAAGCGGTAGCGCGGCGAGAACAGGTAGGTGGTGGCGCTGTCCTTGTTGCTGTCGAAGCTCTGGGTCGGGTCCTGCAGCAGGCCGCCGGTGTCGCTGTTCTCGCGCAGGCTGTTGCGCGCGTAGCGGGCGCCGACCTGGATGTCGAACTGCGGGGTGAAGTGATAGGTGCCGTCGGCGTACACCGCCTTCTCGCGGTAGGTGCTGTCGCCCAGCGAGACCAGCAGCGGGAAGTCGCGGTAGATGGTGCCGCTGGACTTGTCGGCGATGTAGAAGTTCTGCGTGCTCTTGGCTTCCTCGTCGCTGTAGAACGCGCCGACCTGCCAGTCCAGCGCATGCTCGCCCTGCGAGACCAGGCGCACTTCCTGGGTGGTGCGGTCGGTGTTGTAGCGGTTGTCGATCAGCGAACTGGGGTTGTCGCTGTCCAGGCCGAAGATGCCGGCGAACACCGGCGCGAGCCGGCCGATGGTGGTGTAGCCCACGTCCTGGTAGGCCCGGCTGCGGTGCTGGGCGTAGCCGCTGATGCTGTCCAGCATCGCCCAGCCCAGATCCCAGCTGACCTTGGTGGTGTAGAAGCGCACCTGGCCCTTGAAGGTGTCGCCGCCGTTGATGCGGTCGTGGCTGTACTGGCCGTACAGCGGATGCAGCTCGGGATCGGTGTCGACCACCGAGCTGGAGCCGGTCTCGGTGTCCTGGAACAGCGCCGAGGAACGCACGGTCACCGTATCGCTGACGTTCCACAGCGCCGAGACGCGGCCGCCGCGCACCTGGCTGTCGTTCTCGTCGTCGCTGTTGGTGTTGTGCACGAAGGCCGGGTCCTGGCGCTGGAACAGGCTGACCCGCAGCGCGAAGCGGTCGGAGAACGGCAGGTTCACCGAGGTGCGCGCGTTGTAGCCGGAACCGCCGTGCGCGGCCGTGGAGCCGCCGGCCTCGACGCGGCCGAAGGTCGCGCTGGTGTCCGGATCGGTCATCACGTACTTGATCAGGCCGCCCATGCTGCTGGCGCCGTACAGCGTGCCCTGCGGGCCGCGCAGCACTTCGATCTGCTGCAGGTCGGACGGGTCCAGGTCGGGGATGGCACCGGTGCTGAGCGCCGAACCGTAAGGCACGTCGTCGATGACGATGCCCGAGGTCGGGCGGCTGCCGAGGCCGGAGTCGGTGGCGATGCCGCGCAGCACGATGTTGCTGCTCATCGGCGACTGGATGTAGGACAGGCCCGGCAACTGCGCGAAGTAGTCGGCCAGCTTGTAGCTGCCTTCGCTGCTCATCTTCTCGGTGTTGAGCACCTGGATCGACATCGGCACGTCCTGCAACCGCTCGCTGCGCTTCTGCGCGGTCACGGTGATGGTGTCCAGCTGCTTGGCCGCGGTGGCGCCGTCGTCCTGTTGGGCGAGCGCGATGGACGGCAGCAGCAGGAGCGCGCTGGCCGGGCAGCACAGGGCGCGCGAAATGAACTGGGAGAGACGGTTGCGGCGGGCTACGGATGACATGGGCGGGACTCGTCTGGCGGGCGGTGGGCGGGATGGGTGGAGCGCGAACCACGGGTGCTGCGGGGACTGCGGAATGTCATGTCACCAGGTGCGGCGGACCATCTGGCGGATGTCGTCGGCGAGGCCGGCGGCGGTGCGCTCGACCGTGTACATCATGTGTCCGCCCTCGTAGTAGCGGGTGCGGACCTGCTGCATCGGAAACCCCGACTGCGCGGCGAGATAATCCATCGCGCCGATCGTGGTCTGGCTGTCGTAGTAGCCGTTGCCGACCAGCAGCCGGCACGTCGGATTGGCCGCCAGCAGCTCGCGCAGTTGCCCGACCCACGGGTAGTCGCCGAACGGCGATTTGTTCGCGTCCCAGTCCCAGGCGTTGAAGTCGCTGGAGGTCGGCATCGCGGTGGAGTAGTGGCCCGCCTGCGCGGGGACCTTCAGCACCTGCCGGTAGTAGCGCTCGGCGGCGGCGTTGTAGTCGGGCACGCTGCCGGAATTGCCCTGCGCATCGAGCAGGTAGCGGCCATCGCTGGACGCCAGGATCCGGCCCGGGAACAGCTGGCGCGCGTAGGCGACCTTGGACAGTTTCAGATCGGCCTTGAGCCAGGCCTCCGCCGACAGGCCGGTGAAGCCCTGCAGCGCCTGCGCCACTTCCTCGCGCTGCTGCGCGCTGGCGCGGTTGCCGAGGAACAGGGTGCTCAGGTAGCGCTCGCGGCCGTAGGCGGAGGCGTCGTCGACGAACTGCGCCAGGCTGCGGCCCTTGCGCTCGACCTTGCCGTGGTACCAGCCGAGCGCGGCCAGGGTCGGCAGCGACACCGCGTAGCTGACGATGTTGTCGCGGCGCTGTGCGTATTCGAGGATGTTGGCGGCCTGGCCGAGCAGGACGATGCCGTCCACCGCGATGCCGGCGGCCTGCAGTTGCGTGGCCGCTTCCGGCGCGCGCAAGGTGCCGTAGCTTTCGCCCAGCAGGTACACCGGCGAGCCGCGCCGGCCGTGCCGGTCCAGCCATGCCGCGACCAGTTGCGCGAGCTGGCGCGCATCGGCGCGGGTGGAGAACTGGCTGGCTGGCGCCACGCCCTCGGCGACGCGGCTGTAGCCGGTGCTGGCCGGATCGAAGATGACGATGTCGGCCGCGTCCAGCGGCGAATAGCGGTTGTCCACCAGCTTGAAGCCGGCGGCGTCGGCATGCAGGTCGTCGGGCACGGCCAGCCGCTGCGGGCCGAGCAGGCCGAAATGCAGCGGCGTGCTGGCGGCGATCGGGCCGCCGTTGAAGGCGAAGAGCAGCGGCCGCGCGCTGGCGGCGGACGTGGCGACGTAGGCGGTGGAGACCAGGCGTGCCGCCGGGCGCCCGTCGGCGTCGGTAGTGGCATAGGTTTCCACCGTCGCGGCGTAGGCGATGCGCTGGCCGTTGAACACGCCGCGGTGCAGGGTGGTGACCGGCGAGGGCAACGACACCGGGCCCAGCGTGGTTGGATCGACGAAGCCCGGCTCCGCGGCGTGCGCGGTGCCGGCAGGCAAGGCCATCGCCAGGGCCAGCGCCAGCAGCGGCTGCAGCACTCGGGTCTTCGGCGGCACAGGGCCGGGGCGTGCGGTCGCGGAGCGCATGGGCTAGTCCGTGCTGGGAAGAGAGGGAGAGGCGGCGAGGAAGGCTTCGAACGCGCGGCGGCCCTGGGCACGGCTGGCGCGTTCGGAGTACCACATGTGTCCGCCCTGCAGGCACAGGTTGGTCACCCGCGCGGCGTAGCGCGGGCCGGCGGCGCGGGTGGTCTCCACCGAGCTTTCGCAGGGCCAGCCGTCGTAGCGGCCGCGCAGGCTCAGCACGCGCAGCTGCGGGTCCTGGTCCATCGCCTTGCGCAGCGGCGCGTCGGCGCCTTCGGGAAGCTTCTGCGAGAAATCCCACAGTTGCGCCATCCAGTCGTCGGGCATGCCGGACTTCTGGTCGACGTAGCGCGGCAGCGGATGGAAGGCGTTGCCGAACGGGCCGCGATACAGCAGGTCGCTCTCGAAGCCGAGCTGCTGGCGCAGGTAGCGGTTGAACACGCGCGAGGTGCCGTTCATCAGGCCGGCCATCGGCAGCAGACTCGGGTCGATCCCCGGCATCCACGGCGCGTCCTTGGCACGGCGCGGCGCGGTCATGCGCAGGTCGTAGCGGCCCAGCTCACGGCCCTGGTCGGCGAGCAAGCGGTCGGCGAAATCGGCGATGGAGATGGTCAGTTGCTTGGCATCGATGTCCTGCGCGCGCAGGCCGCTGAAGCGCGCCAGTGCGGCCAGGATCCGGCGCCGCGCCTCCGGCGTCTGCGCCGCCGGGGCGGCCAGGAACGGCAGGTAGTCCTGCTGCGTCCACGCCTGCGCCTGCGCCACCGCGGTCGTTTCGTCGAGCGCCTGCAGCGTGGCGTCGAGGCGATGATGGTAGTGCGCCGCGGCGGTGAACTGCGGCACGTTCAACGCGTCTTCCGGGTAGGCCGCCGGCGGCGTGCCCAGGTCGAAGTTGTAGGACACCAGCACCACGCCGCGCACCGGCATGCCGCGCCGCTGCAGCGCCGCGGCGACCAGCATCGCGCGGGTCACGCCATAGCTCTCGCCGGCCAGGTACAGCGGGCGGTCCCAGGCGTCGTGGCGGGTGAGATAGACCCGGATCGCTTCGGCGATCGTTTCGGCATCGCCATGCGAGGTGTAGAGCGTCGGCAGGTCCTTGGCTTCGACCGCGCGGCTGTAGCCGGTGCCCAGCGGATCGACGAACACCAGATCGCTCGCGCCCAGCCAGCTGTCGGCGTTTTCGACCAGCGGCCGCTCGCTCTGCGCCGGCGTCCAGTCCGGCAGGCGATCGGCGGTGTCCAGGCGGCGCGGGCCGACGCCCATGTGCAGCTGTGCCGCATTGGAGCCGGGGCCGCCGTTCCACAGGAAGGTGAGCGGCCGCACCGCGCCGGCACTGGCCGGGGCGCTGTAGCCGACGAAGAACACCGACGCCATCAGCCGCCCGGTCGGATCGTCGTGGATCGGCAGCAGCCCGGCCTCGGCCGCGTAGCGCAACGTGCCATGGCCCTCGACGGCGACGCTGCCGGCCGAGCGTACCTGCACGTCGGCATGCGCCGGGACCGCCGCCGCCGCGTTGGCGACGCCGGCCAGCCACAGCGCCGACGCAACTGCGAACGGACGCAGCCAGGCGTTGGCGCGACAGCACGATCTGACGGACGGCATGGACGTCGACATGGTCTGCTTGGTTGTCCCCTGGAGCGTGGCGCCGCACCCGATGCGAGGGCGCGACGGTGGTTGACCGGCCCGCGGAACCGGTGGCGCCGCGGGCTGAATGTTGCTTCAACAGTTTGTTGATATACAAAAATAATTTGTATGTCAAGAGCGCGTCACATAGTTCCTGTGCGGACCTGCGCCGTTGCGTTGCCGTCTCGACGCCCGCGGGCGTAGCCGGCAAGATGGCCGGTGCGCATTCGCCGAGCACTGCTCAGGACGGGACGATTCGATGGCAATAGCGAAACAGGGCGGGGCGCCGCACAAGGGCACGGCACCCGCCGCCAAGCGCAAGCGCGGCAAGGCGGCGCACGCTCCCGCGCCTGCGCAAGGGCTGGGCGCGGGCGTGCAGGTGCGCGACCTGTTCGAACTGCTCAAGCCGGTGGTGGCGCTGCTCGGCGGGGTGATCGGCGAGAACATCGAAGTGGTGCTGCACGACCTGTCCGCGCCCGGGGCCTCGGTGCTGGCGATCGCCAATGGCCATGTGTCCGGGCGCAACCTCGGCGACCCGATCCTCAGCGGCCCGCGCGAGGACGCCGGCTTCAGCGAGCTCTACCGCGACGTGGCCGGCACCGGCACGATCAGCTGGGCGATCGTCGACGAGTACCAGACCACCAATGCCGCCGGCCGCCACCTGCGCTCGGCCACGCTGCTGTTCCGCGACGGCGCCGGCCAGCCGGTGGCCGCGCTGTGCCTCAACGCCGACATGACCGTGTTCGAGATGGCCCATGGCTGGCTGGAGCAGATGCTGCACCGGAAGGCGAAGCCGCCGCGCAGCGAGGCGCCCGCCGGCGAGGTCGGGCTGGAGGCGATGATGCAGGAGATCATCGACGACGCGGTCAAGCGCTTCATGAAGCCGCCGGCGCTGATGAACAAGGAAGAGAAGATGTACGCGGTGGAGGCGATGATGCATCGCGGCCTGTTCCTGATCCGCAACAGCGTGGAACAGGTGGCCACGGCGCTGGGGGTCAGCCGCTTCACCATCTACAACTACATCGAGCAGATCAAGCAGAAGAAGGCGGCGGCGCGGCCGTAGCGCTGGAGCAGGGGCGGCCGGGGCCTGCGGCGCTCACGCCATGGCCGGTCGCTACGGTCGCCCCTCGTTGAAAGAACGAATGCCGTGCCGACGCGGGTGCCGGTCGCGCCCGATTTCATCTCAAATTGTAACGAGATCGACGTCGCCGGCTGCGCGTCGCGGGCCGCATGCGGCGATCCGTCGCACGCAGGTGCGGCAATGTGTCGCACGCAAAAACACGCCTGTGCGCACGCTCGGCCTTGTCAATGGCTTTCGGAGATGCCGCACGGCAGCATAAAATGCGTGGTCGATCGCGCATGCCGGCCAGGATGCCGCAGGAAACGCGGAAACGCCCCCCGGGCCGCTCCCGTTTGCCGTTGCGCGGTCCGCATCCCCTACGCAATTGGATCGTTCGATGATTCCGTTGAAACAACTCCGGCGCTCGCTGCGCTCCGGTCTGTTGCTCCTGCTCGCGCTGCTGCTGGCCGGGTGCGACGCGGCCATTCTCAACCCCAAGGGGCAGATCGGCCACGACGAAAAGACGTTGCTGATCACCTCGGTGGTGCTGATGCTGCTGGTGGTGGTCCCGGTCATCGTGATGACCCTGGCCTTCGCCTGGCGCTACCGCGCGTCCAACACCAAGGCCCGCTACGAGCCGAACTGGTCGCACTCCACCGCGATCGAGGTGGTGGTGTGGTCGATCCCGTGCATGATCATCCTGGTGCTGGCAGTGCTGACCTGGCGCTCCTCGCATGAGCTGGATCCGTACAAGCCGCTGGACTCCAAGGTCAAGCCGATCGTCATCGAGGCGGTGGCGCTGGACTGGAAGTGGATGTTCATCTATCCGGAGCAGGGCATCGCCACGGTCAACGAGATCGCGTTCCCGGTGGATACGCCGCTGAACTTCAAGATCACCTCCGACACGGTGATGAACTCGTTCTTCATCCCGCACCTGGGCACGCAGATCTACGCGATGGCCGGCATGGAGACCAAGCTGCACCTGATCGCCAACGAGCCGGGCGACTACTTCGGCCTGTCGGCGAACTACAGCGGCCACGGCTTCTCGAAGATGGGCTTCACCGCGCACGCCACCGATCAGGCCGGCTTCGACGCCTGGGTGGCCAAGGTCAAGGCCGCGCCGAAGGCGCTGGACCAGGCCGAGTTCCAGATCCTGGCGGCCAACCGCAACGACAAGGCGCAGTACCCGGTGACCTACTACTCGTCGGTGCAGGACGGCATGTTCAAGTCGTTGCTCGACAAATACATGATGGGCAAGGGCCACAAGATGGAAGGCCACGACGCCCATCCGGCATCGGCTGCTGAGCCGGTCGCCATGTGCACTTCTGGAGACAAGTGATGCTAGGCAAACTCACGCTCGAGGCGGTTCCGTACCACGAGCCGATCATCATGGCGGCGCTCGGCGGCGCCGGCCTGCTCGGCCTGCTGGTGGTCGCGGCGGTCACCAAGTACAAGCTGTGGGGCTATCTCTGGAAGGAGTGGTTCACCTCGGTCGACCACAAGCGCATCGGCGTCATGTACATCCTGGTGGCGCTGGTCATGCTGCTGCGCGGCTTCGCCGACGCGGCGATGATGCGCACCCAGCAGGCGATCGCGCACGGCGGCAACGAGGGCATCTTCCCGCCGCACCACTACGACCAGATCTTCACCGCGCACGGCGTGATCATGATCTTCTTCATGGCCATGCCGTTCATGACCGGCCTGCTGAACCTGATCGTGCCGCTGCAGATCGGCGCGCGCGACGTGGCGTTCCCGTTCCTGAACTCGCTGAGCTTCTGGCTGTTCGTGGCCGGCGCGGCGCTGGTCAACATCTCGCTGGGCGTGGGCGAATTCGCTCAGACCGGCTGGCTGGCGTATCCGCCGCTGTCGGGGCTGGAATACAGTCCGGGGGTCGGCGTCGATTACTACATCTGGGCCTTGCAGATATCGGGTCTAGGCACATTGCTGACCGGCATCAACTTCTTCGTGACGATCATGCGCATGCGCACGCCGGGCATGACCCTGATGCGCATGCCGATCTTCACCTGGACCGCGCTGATCACCAACATCCTGATCATCGCCGCGTTCCCGATCCTGACCGTGGCGCTGGCGCTGCTGGGTGCCGACCGTTACCTGGGCACCCACTTCTTCACCAACGACGGTGGCGGCAACGCCATGATGTACGTCAACCTGATCTGGATCTGGGGCCACCCGGAAGTCTATATCCTGATCCTGCCGGCGTTCGGCATCTTCTCCGAGCTGATCGCCACCTTCAGCCGCAAGCGCCTGTTCGGCTACACCTCGATGGTGTATGCGACCTCGGCGATCGGCGTGCTGTCGTTCATCGTGTGGCTGCACCACTTCTTCACGATGGGCTCGGGCGCCAACGTCAACGCGTTCTTCGGCATCACCACGATGATCATCTCCATCCCCACCGGGGTGAAGATCTTCAACTGGCTGTTCACCATGTTCCGCGGCCGGGTGCGCATGACCGCGCCGGTGCTGTGGACGATCGGCTTCATCATCACCTTCACCATCGGCGGCATGACCGGGGTGATGCTGGCGATCCCGGCGGTGGACTTCGTGCTGCACAACAGCCTGTTCCTGATCGCGCACTTCCATAACGTGATCATCGGCGGCGTGGTGTTCGGCTACCTGGCCGGCCTGACCTACTGGTTCCCGAAGGCGTTCGGCTTCAAGCTCAACGAGACGCTGGGCAAGGCCTCGTTCTGGTGCTGGATCATCGGCTTCTTCATCGCCTTCATGCCGCTGTACGTGCTCGGCTTCATGGGCATGACCCGGCGCATGAACAGCTACAACCACCCGGAGTGGGCGCCGTGGCTGATGGTGGCTGCGGCCGGCGCGGCGATCATCGGCATCGGCATCTTCCTGAACCTGGTGCAGATCGGCTACAGCGTCTGGAAGCGCAAGGACAACCTGGACCTGACCGGCGACCCGTGGGACGGGCGCACGCTGGAGTGGGCCACGTCCTCGCCGCCGCCGTTCTACAACTTCGCCGTGCTGCCGCACATCGACGACCGCGACCAGTTCTGGGAAGACAAGCTCAAGGGCAAGGGCTGGACGCGTCCGGCCAAGTACGAACCGATCCACATGCCGCGCAACACCGCGGCCGGGGTCTGGATCGGTGCCTTCAGCGTGGTGCTGGGCTTCGGCTTGATCTGGCACATCTGGTGGATGGCGATCATCGGCCTGGTCGGCATGATCGGCAGCTTCATCGCGCGCACGTTCGACGACGACGTCGACTACTGGGTGCCGGCAGAGGAAGTGGAACGCATCGAGAACGCGCGTTTCGCCCTGCTGGAGCAGCAACAGGCGGCACATGCCGCAAAGGCGGTCTGAACCATGTCCTCCACGACGCTCGATAACCACGCCGTCCACGCCGACGGCCACGACGACCACGCCCACCACGACAGCGGCGGCAACACCGTGTTCGGGTTCTGGGTCTACCTGATGAGCGACTGCCTCATCTTCGCCGGCCTGTTCGCGACCTACGCGGTGCTGGCCGGCGCGACGGTGGACGGCCCCACCGCCAAGGAACTGTTCGACCTGAAGTTCGTGCTGGTGGAAACCTTCCTGCTGCTGTTCAGCAGCCTGAGCTTCGGCCTGGCGATGATCTCCGCGCACAAGCGCAGCCTGGGCGGCCTGTACGGCTGGCTGGCGGTCACCGCGGCGCTGGGCCTGGGCTTTTTGGGCATGGAAATCTACGAGTTCCACCACCTGATCCACGAAGGGGCCGGCCCCGGCCGCAGCGCGTTCCTGTCCGCGTTCTTCACCCTGGTCGGCACCCACGGCCTGCACGTGGCCTCGGGCCTGCTGTGGATGGCGGTGCTGGTGATCCAGATCTCCAAGAACGGCCTGACCCCGCGCAACACCACCCGCCTGGCGTGCCTGAGCCTGTTCTGGCACTTCCTGGACGTGATCTGGATCGGCGTGTTCACCATCGTCTACCTGCTGGGAGCGCTGTAATGGCCAACCACCATCCTTCCGACGCACACGCCGAGCAGTCGCACGGCAGCGGCCTGAAGTCCTACCTGATCGGCTTCGTGATGGCGGTGGTGCTCACCGTGATCCCGTTCGGCATGGTCATGAGCGGCGCGTTCCCCAAGGGCGTGACCGTCATCGTCATCGCGGTGCTGGCCGCGGTGCAGATGCTGGTGCACCTGATCTACTTCCTGCACATGGACCGCTCCGCCGAGCAGCGCTCCAACGTGCACGTGGGCCTGTTCTCGCTGCTGATCATCGGCATCGTGGTGGTCGGCTCGCTGTGGGTCATGCACAACCTCAACGTCAACATGATGCATTGAGGCCGGGCACGCGCAACGGCATGCGCATGTCGTCATCCGCGTGAACGCAGGAAGGCCGCCTCCGGGCGGCCTTCTTCGTTGCGGCACAGGCGTGTCTTCGTTGGCGATCGCGTGGCGCCTTCAGTGCGCGGGGGCGGATGCGACGAACCGGGCAAGCAGATTGGCGGTCGCATCCCACAACTGCCGCCTCGCCGCGTCGCTGTTTCCCGGTCCCCACGGGGTCAGCGCGCGGGCATGCTTCGCCGACACGTAAGCGCCGGTCTGGCGGCCGAAAACCGGATCGACCGCAAGCCGCACGATGCCGTCGGCGCCGTGTCGGGGGTTGCCGATGTCGAACCATCGCAGCAGCCTGGCCAGCGGCCGTGCGAAGCCCAATTCCCGGCCGAGGCCGGTGACGTTGAAACCGGGGCACAGGCAGTTCACCGTCACCCCGCTGCCGCGAAGCCGACGCGCCAATTCCAGGGAAAACATGATGTCCAGCAGCTTGCTGCGGCCATAGATCCGCGAGGATCCGCGTACGCCGAAAGGGGCGATGTCGAGCAGGTCGCGTTCGATGGCGAGGGCGCCGCTATGGCGGGAGGCCTCCGAGCCGACCGTGACGATGCGCGACGGCGCGGAATGCAGCAGGGATTCCTGCAGGACATGGGTCAGCAGCCACGGGGCGAAGTAGTTGACCGCGATCATTTCCGCATAGCCGTCCGTGCTGACGCGCTGCCGGAAGGCATGCAGTCCTGCGTTGTTGATCAGCACGTCAATGCGCGGATGCTGCCTGGCGATCGCCTTGCCGGTCGCCGCGACCGCCGAGAGATCCGAAAAATCCACATAATGCACATCGACCGGCGTGGCTGGAGCGACGGCCAGGATCGCGGCGCGGGTCCTGTCCGCCTTGACCTGGCTGCGTGCGGTGAGCACCAGGCGTGCCCCGCGGCGTGCCAGCGCCAGGGCCGCCAGCTGGCCGATGCCGTCGGTCGCGCCGGTGATGAGGATCGTGGGAAGGGTGGGCATGGCGTGGCATCGGTTTGGTTGATATATATCAACTAAATCACGAAAGCCGCGCACTGTCCATGCGCACTTTTGATGCATGCGGAGAACACATGGGCAGACGTCATGCGGCACTGGTCGGGGAGTTGGGTGGCGAACTGAGCGCCTTGCTGGCGGCATCGCGCGCGGTCATGGCCGCGTCGGCCGCGCGTTTCCATCCCGCTCTGCAGCCCGCCGCGTATCAGCTTGCCGCCGCGCTCGCGCGGCATGGTCCCAGCAAGGCCGGGCGCCTGGCCGAGCTGCTCGGCATGGACAAGAGCGCGGTCAGCCGGCTGGCGAAGTCGCTGAGCGAACACCGGTTGGTGGAGGCGATGGCCGATCCGGACGACGGCCGCGGAACGGTATACCGCCTGACCGATGCGGGCGACCGGCGCCTGCAGGCCGCCGATGCGGTCAAGGCCGAGATGTTCCTGGCGCGCCTGGCGCACTGGGACGATGCCGAGCTGGCGCAACTGGTGGCGCTGCTCGGGAAGTTCAATCGCGCTTGAAGCGGTCTTGAAGCGCCATCGCGCGGCTTGCGGCAGAGACTGCACGGACGTGCGCCTGACAGGCAGCGCCGTCGGCAAGCTGCCGGCGTGATCCGCGCGCCAATGCCGTAGCGCGCGCTCCTCTCGCCGAACGATCGCCAGGCGCTGGCGGCAGCGATGGATGGCCGGCACGGCGAGGCGTGAACGCGTCGGTATCGAGGGCGCCAATGGCACCGATGCATGACCAATGGCATAGAGCGCCACGCCGCCGCCGGCATAGGATCAGGGGTTGCTCGTCCGCCGCACCCCCACTGGAGACCCCATGAACAAGTCCACCGCCTGGATGGCGCCGCTGCTGCTGGCCGCCACTGTCGCGTTCCAGGCCTCGGCGCAGACCGCGCCGCCGCAGGACGTGCCGTTCGCCGGCACGCTGAAGATCGATGTCGATGCCACCGACCTGGCGCACCGCATCTTCCGCGTGCGCACCACGATGCCGGCTGCGCCGGGTCCGATGACCCTGCTGTATCCGCAGTGGATCCCCGGCAACCATTCGCCGACCGGGCCGATCGACAAGCTGGCCGGGCTGGTGATCAAGGCCAACGGCCAGGTGTTGCCGTGGAAGCGCGACCAGTTCGACGTGTACGCGTTCAAGGTCGAGGTACCGCAGGGCGCCAGCGAGATCGTCGCCGAGTTCCAGTTCCTGTCCTCGCAGGGCGACGGCCAGGGCCGGGTGATGATGACCCCGGAACTGCTCAACCTGCAGTGGAACACCACCGCGCTGTACCCGGCCGGCTACTACGCGCGCAACATCAAGGCCCAGGCCAGCGTGACCCTGCCGCCGGGCTGGAGCTACGCCACCGCGCTGGAGACCGCCACGCGGGTCGGCGACACGGTGACGTTCAAGCCGATCGACTTCGACGACCTGGTGGATTCGCCGATGTTCGCCGGCAAGTACTACAAGCGCATCGCGCTGGATGCCGGCGGCAAGGCGCCGGTGTACCTGAACGTGTTCGCCGACGAGGCCAAGTCGCTGGAGGCCAGGCCCGAGCAGATCAAGGCGCACGCGGCGCTGGTGCAACAGATGGACAAGCTGTACGGCGCGCGCCATTTCGACCACTACGAATTCCTGCTGGCCCTGACCGAGAAGCTCGGCGGCATCGGCCTGGAGCATCACCGCTCCAGCGAGAACAGCGGCCCGCTCAACTACTTCACCGAGTGGGACAAGAGCTGGGACCGGCGCGACCTGCTTGCGCACGAGTTCAACCATTCCTGGAACGGCAAGTACCGCCGCGGCGCCGACCTGGCCACGCCGAACTTCAACGTGCCGATGGGCGACAGCCTGCTGTGGCTGTACGAAGGCCAGACCCAGTTCTGGGGCGAAGTGCTGTCCGCGCGTTCCGGCCTGTGGACGCAGAGCCAGGCACGCGACATGCTCGCCGACGTCGCCGCCACCTACCAGCGCGGCCGCCCCGGCATGGCCTGGCGCGCGTTGCAGGACACCACCAACGATCCGACCATGTCGATGCGCCGGCCGCGCGCCTACCGCAGCTACCAGATGAGCGAGGACTACTATTCCGGCGGGCAGATGCTGTGGCTGGAGACCGACGCCAAGCTGCGCGAGCTCAGCGGCAACAAGCGCTCGATCGACGACTTCGCCAAGGCCTTCTTCGGCATGCACGACGGCGCCTGGGACGTGAATCCGTATACCTTCGAGGACATCGTCGCCACGCTCGACGGCGTGGCCAAGTACGACTGGGCGACGTTCCTGCGCAGCCGCGTCGATGGCCACGGCTCGCTGGTCGGCGGCATCGAGGCCAGCGGCTGGAAGCTGGTCTATACCGACCAGCCGAACGAGGCGATCAAGACCTACGAAGCGACCAAGAAGGGCGTCGGCCTGACCTATTCGCTGGGCCTGAGCCTGGACGAGAAGGGCAGCGTGCAGGACGTGCTGTGGGATGGTCCGGCGTTCGATGCCGGCATCATCGCCGGCAACAGCGTGGTCGCAGTCAACGGCCGCGAGTTCAGCGCCGACACGATCAAGGAGGCGATCACCGCGGCCAAGGGCGGCACCGCGCCGATCGAGCTGCTGGTCAAGCGCGGCAACCGCTACGACACGCTGCGCATCGCCTATCACGGCGGCCTGCAGTATCCGCACCTGGAACGCATCGCCGGCAAGCCGGACCGGTTGAGCGAGCTGTACAAGGCGCGTTGAGCGCTGCGTGCATTCCACGACGCCGACGTTGCAAGATGTGGAGAGCGAGCTCACATGAAAGCGCGCAGCTGGAAAGGGCGGTGTCAAATCACGATGAGCGCCCCAGACCATGATTTCGGCTGGTCGCTGATCGCCAGGGTCCAGGTCATGCCGGCCCCACAGGTGCAGTCGATGGCCCGGATGTATGCATTGTGCAAAAGGTCGCTTAGGAGAAGCCCGTGACAATCATGCTCGTCAATTCCAGCTGCAAGGCCATCGCCGGCTCCGTCAAAGGCAGCGTGAGGGGACTTCTCGGTAGCAGACAGAGCATCCATTCTTCTGGATGGGCGCTGAGCCTGGTTGTGCTGCTAACAGCCTCGGCGGCGTCAGCCGCGCCAGGCGATGCGCACGCCTTGCAGGTTATGTTGCAGGCGTCGTCACCTGGCTCTGCCGTGTCCTGCACCAGCGACACGCACGGTAACCCTGCCTGCACCATTGACGGCATGGCGATCGACGCCGGCGATGACTGCACCTCGAACCTGTCGTTCGGCGCTGTTGCAGCGGAAAACGGCGTCACACTCAAGGACAGTTTCAAACCAGCCGCAGGCAAGCCCGTCGCACATGTCGGAGTAAACCAGCTGCTCTGCCTGCGGGCGGCCCAACGCAAGGAAGGGGTTTTGGTTCGTGCCCTGGTCATGGCGATTCCAACCCGTACCGTGAAGCTCTGTCGGGGCAACGCGATGTGCAAGGGCGCCGACTCGCCGACCGAATGGAAACGCCCGACAACCGGCATCGCCTGCGCACTCAAGCCGGATGGCCACTACGCTGGCGACTGCGCCACCGGTTGGGTCGATGGCAAGGAGATCGAGGAATACTCGATGGGCCTCAAGCCCGAGGACACTGGTGCCTGAGGCACCCACGTCGTGACGACGTTCTGTCGCGCAACCTGAGACCGCCAGCGCCTATGCTGTTGCCTCCTGGCAGCGGACAAGAACGAGATGGCAAAAGCGAAAACGGCCTATGTGTGCGGCGACTGCGGCGCCGAATACACCAAGTGGCAGGGCCAGTGCACCGAATGCGGAGCGTGGAATTCGCTGAGCGAGATCGTGCTGGAAAGCGCGGCGACGGCGAAGGCGCCGGCCGCGGCGCGGCGCAGCGGCTGGGCCGGCAAGACCGAGGCGCCGAAGATCACCGCGCTCAAGGACGTGGAGCATCGCGACCAGGCGCGCGTGTCCACCGGCATCGGCGAGTTCGACCGGGTGCTCGGCGGGGGCCTGGTCGAAGGCGCGGTGGTGCTGATCGGCGGCGACCCGGGCATCGGCAAGTCGACGCTGCTGCTGCAGGCGCTGGCCAAGATGGCCGGCACGCTGCCGGTGCTGTACGTGACCGGCGAGGAATCGCTGGCCCAGGTCGCCGGGCGCGCGGTGCGCCTGGATCTGCCGCTGGACGGCCTCAACGCGCTGGCCGAGACCGGCATCGAACAGATCCTGCAGCACGCCAGCGCGGCGCGGCCCAGGCTGATCGTGGCCGATTCGGTGCAGACCCTGTGGACCGAGTCGCTGACCGCCGCGCCCGGTTCGGTCAGCCAGGTGCGCGAGAGCGCGGCGCGGCTGGTGCGCTACGCCAAGGAGACCGGCACGGCGGTGTTCCTGGTCGGCCATGTGACCAAGGAAGGCGGCATCGCCGGGCCGCGCGTGCTCGAGCACATGGTCGATGCGGTGCTGTATTTCGAGGGCGAGAGCGGCAGCCGCTTCCGCCTGCTGCGCGCGTTCAAGAACCGCTTCGGCGCGGTCAACGAGCTGGGCGTGTTCGCGATGGGCGAGAAGGGCCTGAAGGAAGTCTCCAACCCGTCGGCGATCTTCCTGTCCGGCAGCAGCGCCAACCAGCCCGGCAGCTGCGTGATGGTGACGCGCGAAGGCACGCGGCCGCTGATGGTGGAAGTGCAGGCGCTGGTCGATGCCTCGCCGCTGTCCAATCCGCGGCGGGTGGCGGTGGGCCTGGAGCAGAACCGCCTGGCGATGCTGCTGGCGGTGCTGCATCGGCACGGGGGCATCCTGGTCGGCGACCAGGATGTGTTCGTCAACGTGGTCGGCGGCATCCGCGTGCAGGAGACCGCGGCCGACCTGCCGGTGCTGCTAGCGGTATTGTCCTCGCTGCGCGACAAGCCGTTGGCGGAGAAGACCATCGCCTTCGGCGAGGTCGGCCTGTCCGGCGAGATCCGCCCGGTGCCCAACGGCGAGGACCGGCTGCGCGAAGCGGCCACGCACGGCTTCAAGCGCGCCATCGTGCCCAAGGCCAATGCGCCCAAGACCGGCGTGGTCAAGGGCATGGAGGTGATCGCGGTGGAGCGCCTGGCGCAGGCGCTGGAGGCGGCGAGCGAGTAGCTGCAAGCGTTTCCCTGCGGCGGGGTTTATGCCACCATGCCGCCCGCTGCAGTGACGCAGCGGTTCGAAAAAAAGGGAAATACAATGGAATGGATGTTGATGCCGCTCAAGCGCTACGCGGATTTTTCCGGGCGTTCGCGGCGCAAGGAGTACTGGATGTTCACGCTGTTGAACATCGTCGTGATCACCGTGCTGATGGTGTTGATGGGAATCGGCGGCGGCGTCGGCGGCCAGAACGGCACCGGCGCGCTGTCGCTGGTGGCGGTCGTGCTGCTGGGCCTGTATTCGCTCGCGGTGCTGGTGCCGTCGATCGCGGTGCAGGTGCGCCGTTTCCACGACCAGGGCAAGTCCGGCTGGTACGTGCTGCTGGGCCTGATCCCCTGGCTGGGCGGCGTGGTGATCCTCGTCTTCATGTGCATGGAAGGGGTCAGGGGCGCCAACGCCTACGGTCCGGATCCGAAGCAGGCCTGATCTGCGGTTCGATCCCGCAGCGGCCGGGTCTCGCGATCCGGCCGCTGCCGATGCATTGGCGCGCATGCGCCGCCTGCGGTGATGCCGGCATCGGCGCTGGAAACCGCGGCACCCCGATCCGGGGCGCAGCGCTGTGGCGCTGCACGCGCCGCGACGCATCGGCGTTCGCCGGCATGCCGGCCGCAGGTGCAGCGCAGGGACAATCCGCATAACCGAAACGGCGCTCGCTGTTGCGAGCGCCGTTCTCGTTGGTGCGCGAACGCGAGCGACCCGCCGCGACGCGTCAGTTCTTCCGGTACACCACGCCGAGCTTGTCGATCGCGTCGCCGGCGCGGCCGGTGAAGCCGGCGATGTGCCAGCCGCTGGGCGCGGTCAGCGTATAGGTCTCGCTGGTCGGCTTGCCCGCCTGCACGCTGCGGCCGGTGCTGGTGCGCAGGCTCAGCGAGAACACGCGGGTCGTGTCGTTGTACTTGCCGACGCTGACGGTGGCCGAGGTCAGCGTCTCGTTGGCGCCCAGCGACAGGGTGGTCGCCTGTCCGCCGGTGCCGCCGTGCGCGAGCAGCTTGCCGGTGTCCAGGATCGCGCCGACGTTGTCCAGGCGCTCGCCGCCACGCAGGGTGACCCCGCTGAGCGGACGCCCGCTGGCGCTGTCGGCCAGATCGTTGAACGGGATGCCGTGCGGGCCGCCGACCTGGTCGCTGGTGCGCACGTCGGTGCCCACCGCCCAGCCGAACTGCGCGTACAGCGGGTAGTGGTCGGACAGCGGCTTGCCGGCGCTGTCGTAGAACGTGCCGGGGTCGAGCTGGTAGCGGTTGGCGACCAGGGTCAGCTGCGGCGCATCGCGGTACAGGATCTTGTCGACCACTTCGCAGGCATTGGTCGGCGGCGTGCCGCACAGCAGCGGCTCGGCGCCGGCGGCCGGCGCGCTGCCCTTGACCAGTTCCACCCACGGATCGGTCAGCCCGTTGGCCGCGATCAGCGTGCGGATGTTGTCGTCGGCGCGGGTATAGCGGGTATTGGAATCCATCATCACCAGCACTGCGTTGCCGGCCGACCAGGTCTGGATGAACTGCGAGAGCTGGCCGATGTTGGCGCGGCGCGCGGACAGGTCGCCGGCTTCGGTGCCGGCGTTGGGGTGGGCGTTGTACACGTCCAGCAGCACGCCGTCGGCCAGGCGCACGCGCATGTAGCTGAAGCCCTTCGGGGTCAGGCAGTCGGTGCCGTTGCACTGGTTCCACTTGACCCGGGTGAAGTCGCTGAAGGGATAGTTGCTCAGCGTGTTGAGGCCGTCGCCGATGGCGGCGCCGCCGCTGGTGGCGGTGCGGTAGGGATGCGCGTCGCCGGCATACAGGGTGGCGTGGTAGTTGAAGTCCTCCTGCACGTGGACCAGGCCGTACGGCGCCAGTTTCGGTGCCAGCTGCGCGGTATTGGCGGAAGGGTTGCTGCTGGAAATGCCTTCGGGCAGACCGGCCACGTTGTAGCTGAGGACGTCGAGCACGCCGGTGTCCGATTGCGCGTGCGCCGCGCCGGCACAGGCCAGACTCACTCCGATGCCGAAGCTCACGAGGGTGCGTAGATGCTGGATCATGAATCGCCTCTTGCGGTGGTGGGGAACAGCGGCTGGCACGATGGCCAGGGAAGCGGCGCGGGATGCGCCGATGCGGCAGCCATGGCGCCGGCCGACGGCCGGAGGCATGGCGTCATTCGCTCATGAAGTGCGGGTCGATCGCGGTGCCGATCAGCGCCGCCAGCGTCGGCAGCGCACAGTCGTAGTCCGGGGTGGCGCTGCTGCAGCCGGGAATGAACACCGGCGCGGATGGCGGCGGCGCCTGCAGCGTCAGCGCGCGCTGTTCGCGCAGCTGGGCCAGGCTCTGCGCGGTGTAGCGCAGGCGGATCACGCGTTGCCCATCGGCGCGGCGCCAGCGCTCGAACACCAGCGCGCCGCCGGGCACGGTCTGGTCCGGCTGGTAGCCGGGCAACTGCCAGTGCAGATCGAGCATGCCGGCCAGCAGGGTCAGCGTGCCGTCGTGTCCGGAGACGACTACCAGCCGCGCAGCGCCGCCGATCGGCGCGGCATGCGCGGGGCTGTCGCTGCCTTGCTGCAGCGTGGCCAGCACGCGCGCGGCCAACGGCGAACTGGCCATGCGCGCCACCGTGGGCGCGCGCAGGCGCAGCGCGAACTCGGCCTGGTGCGGGGCGAACGCGCGCAGCAGGCTGGCCTCGTCCAGGCCTTGCCAGCCCAGCGCGGCGAAGTCCTGGCCGTCTGCCCAGCCCATCAGCAGGCTTTCGCTGATGCCGGAGGCCGCCGCCGCCGGGCCTTCGACGCCGGGAATGCCGTCTTCGCTGTCGCCCATCCGCGCCGCCACCGCGTCCAGGCGCTGCTTGCCGGCGTCCGCGTCGGCCGGGCACGGCCGCTGCGCGCACTGCAACAGCAGCTGCTGCAGCGTGTCGATCGCATCGCGCTGCGCCGCGTTCCAGGCGGCGGCGTCGCCGCCGATGCGGCCGGCGATGGCCGCGCGCATCAGCGCGGCGGCGGCGGGCGTGCGCAGGGCCGGCGCGCCGTCGAACAGCGGATCGGACGCGCCGTCGGCGACGCCGTGCACCTCGTTCGCGCAACCCGGCGTCAGCGTGCTCGCCAACGCCTGCGCCGAGGCGATGGTGCGCTGGGTGCGATTGGCCCAGTAGTAGGCGCTGGCGCAGGCGTCGCCGGCGAACAGGCCCTGCGGCGCATAGCGCGCGCGGTAGTAGGCGCCGAACAGCGCTTCCAGGCGCGCGCCGTTCTCGGTCAGGTGCCCGGCGGGGACGCCGAAGTGCGGCCATGGGCGCGCCGAGTAGCGGCCCAGCTGCTCCGGACTGGACATCGCCGAACGCACGCCGTGGCGCTTGAGGATCAGGACTTTTTCCAGGGTGTCCTGCGGTGCCGCGACGGCGGCGTGCGCGGCGGCGAACGGCAGCAGGGCGAGCGCGAGCAGCGCGGCGACGGCTAGGCGAGGGATCGATGGCATCGCATGTTTCCGGAAGAGGCGGGACGGCAAGGCGCGCCATGCCGCTGGCCGAGGCACCGGCCGGGAAGACGGGTCGGCGGACAGCGCCGCAGCGGGCGCGGCCGCCCTCGCGCGCGGCGCCGCACGACGGCGGCGACCGCGCGGGCTCGGCTCAGAATCGTGCGCGCAGGCCGACCGACCAGGTGCGGCCGTAGTCGGTGTAGCCGCCGAACAGGTGGTCGCCGACGTACTGGCGCTGCACTTCGCCGGTGAGGTTGATCGCGTTGACGAACACCGACAGGCTGTCGTTGACCTTGTAGGCCACGTTCGCGTCCAGGCTGCCGAACTTGTCGCTGTTGAGCGTGGCGACGTTGGCGGTGCCGACCGCGTTGAGGATGTCGTCGCTCCAGCCGTAGCTGACCCGCGCCATCAGCGGTCCCTTCTCGTAGAACAGCACCGCGTTGTAGGTGTTCCTGGCCACGCCTTCCAGGCTGTCGGTGAAGGTGCGGGTGCCGTCGCGGTAGCTGGCCTCGCTGTCGGTCCAGGTGTAGTTGAGCTGCATGCCCAGTCCGTCCAGCGGCGCCGGCAGGCCGGCGAACACCTGCTGGTAGGCCACTTCGGCGCCCTTGACCTTGGCCTCGCTGCCGTTGGTCTTGGACGACAGCAGATAGGTCTGGCCCTGGTAGACCAGGTTCGACATCTGGGTCTGGATGAAGCTGGAGATGTCCTTGTAGAACACGCCGCCGGTCAGCGCCGAGGTGCCGTCGATGTACCACTCGAAGGTCAGGTCGTACTGCCACGCCTCGAACGGCTTGAGCCCGGGATTGCCGCCGCTGGCGGTGAGGATCTCGCCGCTGGAGTTGAAGGTGAGCTTGGACGACAGGTCGGTGAGGTCGGGGCGGGTGATGACCTTGGCCGCAGAGCCGCGCAGCACCATGTCCTCGCGCACGTCCCAGGCGGCGTTGAACGAGGGCAGCACGTTGTTGTAGCTGCGCTCGAAATGCACCGGCTGCGCGGTGCCGTTGACGTCTGCGTGGCCATCGGTGGTCTGTTCGGTGCGCACCAGGCGCACGCCGAGATTGCCGCGCAGGGCGCGGCCGGCCAGTTCGCTGCCGAAATCGGCCATGGCGTAGGCCGAGCCGATCTTTTCCTTCACCTCGTAGGAGTTCTGCAGGTCGGCGCTGTTGGGCGTGTTGGCCAGGTCCGCGGCGGTCGGCCAGTTGCCCCAGAAGGTGGATTCGATCGGCGCCAGCCATTGTCGCGGCAGGGTGCCGTTGGCGTCGGCGAGCATGTCGTCCACCGGCAGCGCGGTGAAGTTGCCGGCCGGGAAACGCACGCCGGCGATGCTGTTGAGCAGCAGATCGGCGCGGTCGTAGCTGCGCGAGCGCTGGCGGTATTTTGCGCCGACCTTGAGGTCGCGGAAGAAGTCGCCGTCGAGCGCGCGCTTGGCGTCGAACTGCAGCGCGTCCTCCTTGTCGCGCGCGTCGATCTCGCGCCATTCCAGGCGCCGTCCGGCCACGGTGGACGGGTTGTTCGGATCGAAGCCGTTGGTGAAGCTCCAGTCGGGCACGTTGTCGCCGTCGGCCTGCGGCATCTCCACGCGCATCGACAGATTGGTGCCGCTGCGCAGGCGGGTGCGCCGGATCGGGTCCGAATCGTAGCTGTGCGCCTGCGAGTGGAACGCCACCGCGCCCAGCGTCCAGCGATCGCCGCTCCAGGCGCTGGACAGGCGCGCGCTGCGGTTGTCGTCGGTGATGCCGGAGGTCTCGCGCGAGATCTGCACCTGGCCGTTGCGGTAGTCGAAACCGGTGATGCCGCCGTGCTCGACGCGAATGTTGCTCATCTTCGCCAGGCTGTCGAAGCCCACGCCCATGCTGTACTCGTCGTAGTGCACGGTCTGCTTGGCGTAGAGCAGGTCCAGGTTGGTCTCCCACGCCGCGCTCGGCTTCCATTGCAGCGAGGCGGCTACGCCGGTGCGCTCGCGCTGCTCCAGTTCCAGCGTCGGACGCAGGCCGGTCGGCGCGTAATAGGCGCCGGGCGCGCCCGGCACGCCGTTGGGGTAGTAGTCCCAGCTCACTTCGTTGACCCGGTCCTGGCGCAGGCTGCGCTGCGCGTAGGCGCCGGAGATCAGCATGCCGAAGCTGCCGTCGGCGTTGACCCAGTTGAACAGGCCGGACACGCGCGGATCGTTGGCGTGGGTGCGCTGCGCCTGGCTCGATTCCAGCGACAGGTTGGTCAGGGTCTTGCCCAGTTCCAGCGGACGGAACGTGCGCACGTTGACGATGCCGCCGATCGCACCTTCGTCCAGGTCGGCGGTGGGGCTCTTGATCACCTCCAGGCCGGACACCAGTTCGGCCGGCAGCGTGTCGTAGCGGAACTGGCGGCCGGTCTGGCCGGAGGTGCGCACGTTCTCGTTGACCGCCATGGTCTGGCCGTTGAGCGTGGTGACCTGGAAGTTCGGGCCCAGGCCGCGCACGCGCACGTACACGCCTTCGCCGCGGTCGCGCACGATCGACACGCCGGGCACGCGCTGCAGCGCTTCGGCCACGTTCTGCGCCGGCAGCTTGCCGATGTCCTCGGCGGCGATCACGTCGACCACGCTGTCGGCGTAGCGCTTCTCGCGCAGCGCGGCGCTGAGGCTGCCGGCGTAGCTGCCCAGCACCTGGATGCGGTCCAGTTCCTTCACCGGCGCGTCCGCCGTGGGCGCGGCGGCCGGCATTGCGGCGGATGCCGCTGGCGGTGCCGCCTGCGCCGCGTCGGCCTCTGCGCCTGCGGCTTCGATCGTTACCGTGGTCGGGTTGAGATAGCGGTAGCGCAGGCCGGTGCCGTCGAGCAATTGCCGCAGGGCCTGTTCCGGCGTGGCGCCGGCGCTGGTGCCGCGGGTCTGCGGATTGCCGGCCACGCCCGCGGCATAGACGAACTGCAGTCCGCTCTGCCGCGACAGGGTGTTGAGCGCGCGCGCCAACGGCTGTGCGGGAATCGCATCGACCGCGACGGACGTGGTCTGGGCGCCGGCGGTACCGGCATGCAGGGCGAGGGCGATGGAAAGGAACAGGGTGCGGCGCATCGTCGTTGTCCAGTGGGAGCGGAAGGTGGGGCGCAGCGCTGCCGCAAGGGCGGAATGCTGCGTTGTGCCTGGACTACGAGGATCGACAGCGACGATCGGGCACCGCTTTTCGATGAATTTTCTGTGACACGTGCGTGGGGCGAGGGCGATCGGTCGTTTTCTCCGCTGGTCGCGTGCGCGTGCGAACGAACGCTTGCACCATGACCGGGTGCGCGCTGGACGGTGGTGGGTGGCGCGTCTGCGCGCGTAGTGCCACGGCGCTCGCGGTTGCGCAGCGATCTGGCCAGGCGCGCAGACGGAGGTCGCCGCGTTCGGCGACCGACGCCGCGGTCAGCGTGCGACCGGCCGCGGCGCGGCGCGGCTGCCGACGCGGATCGCGTCGGCGCTGGCGGTGACGCGCAACGTCGGTTGGTCGGCGAGGAACGCGCGCAGCGAGGCGATGTCGTCGCCGCGCAGGTTGCCGGTCAGGCGCATCGCACCGGCGGCGGTGTCGTCGATCAGCAGGCGGGTGCGGTTGAGCCGGTTGAAATCCTCGGCGACGTTGGCCAGCGGTTCGTTGCGGAACACGATGCGGCGCTGCCACCAGGCATGCATCGCGGCGACGTCCTCGCTGGCCAGTTCGACCCGGCCGCTGGCGGCGTCGATGCGCGCGCTCTGCCCGGCGCCGAGATCGGCCAGCATCGGCTGCCGCGGGCGATCGGCGCGCCATACGTGCACGCGGCCCTCGGCCACGTCGATGCGTGCCTGTTGCCGGTACAGGGCGATATCGAAGGTGGTGCCGATGTCCTCGACCCGCAGCGTGCCGGCCAGCACCTGCAGCGGGCGCCGATCCGGCGCGACCACGAAGCTGGCCTGGCCATGCAGCAACTGCAGGCGCCGGCTCCACGGGGTCATCGTCGCGCGCAGCGCGCTTTGCGCGTTGAGGTGCACGGTGCTGCGATCGGCCAGCTGCACGCTGCGCTGTTCGCCGTGCGCGGTGCTGTAGGTCGTGGTGCGCGGCCAGGCCCAGGCGGCCAGCACCGCTACGCCGCACAGCGCCGCGGCCAGGCCCATGCCCCAGCCGCGCAGGCGCGCGTGCCGGCCTGCGGCGCGGGGCATCTGCGCGGCGGGGCGCGGTGGCCGTTGCGGCAGCGGCAGCGCGATCACGTTGCGCGGCGCCGCGTCGGTGTCGGCGCGACGGTCGGCGTCGAGCAGCGCGTCCACGTCCAGGTCCATGCCGCGCATGGCCTCGCCCAGTTCGCCGGCCACGCGCAGCACCGCCATGTATTCGCGCAGGTGCAGCGGCGATGCGGTCAGCCAGTCCATGAGCTGCGCCTGCTGGCTCGCGTCCAGCGCCTGCATGCGTTGCAGGGCATGCCAGTGCGCGGCCTCGGCAGTGGCGCTGCGCGGCGGGAAGGCGGCCTCGTTCACCAGCTTTCTCCGCTCTCGGCCAGCGCCCGCCGGCACGCCGACAGCCCGCGCACCACGTGCTTCTTGACCATGTGCGCGGACACGCCCATGCGTTCGGCGATCTGCTTGTAGCTGAGGCCGTCGCGGTACTGCATCACCAGCACCGCGCGGGTGCGTTCGGGCAAGCCGGCCAGCAGGGCCTGCAGGCGCTGTTGCCGCTGCTGTCGCTGTGCCGTGTCTTCCACGTCGTCCCCTGCGGCCAGCAATTGCGAAAACTGCTCCATCTCGTCGATGCGCAGCGGCGCCTGCTTGCGCCGCGCGGCCTGTTCGCGCGCCAGGTTCAGCGCCACCGTGTACAGGTAGGCCTCGGGATTGGCGATCGCCTCGCCCTGGTGCTGGTGCGCGCGCAGCAGGCGCAGATAGGTTTCCTGCACCATGTCCTCGGCATCCTCGTTGGCGCCGCGGCGCACGAAGAAGCCGCGCAGCACCGGACCATGTTCCGCGAACATGCGCGCCCACGCGCGCTTGGGATGTGCCGCCACCGACCTGCCTTGCCCCTTGGATGCGGCGCAGGCTAGAGGCTGCGGATGACGTTTCGGTGACGGGCTGCGTGTCCGATGCTTGGACAGGGCTTTCGCGGAGAAGCCTGATGGCATGCGGCCAGGGCTGCGCCGGATATCGATTTTTGTAGGAGCGGCTTCAGCCGCGACAGGCGCTGTCGGTAAGGCCTGTCGCGGCTGAAGCCGCTCCTACAACAGCGCGGCGCTAGTGCGAATCGCGCGCCACGTCGGCGCCGCTGCCGCCGACCAGGAAATCCAGGTCCGCGCCCAGGTGCGCCTGCTGCACGTGCTCCACGTACAGCTTGCTCCAGCCGCGCAGCGGCGTCGGCAGCGGCGTCCATTCGCTGCGCCGGCGCAGCAGTTCCTCGTCGCTGACCTCCAGGTGCAGCGAGCGCCCGGGCACGTCGAGTTCGATGATGTCGCCGTCGCGCACCAGCGCCAGGGTGCCGCCGGTGGCGGCTTCGGGCGAGGCGTGCAGGACCACGGTGCCGTAGGCGGTGCCGCTCATGCGCGCATCGGAGATGCGCACCATGTCGGTGACGCCGGCGCGCAGCAGTTTCGGCGGCAGCGGCATGTTGCCGACCTCGGCCATGCCGGGGTAGCCGCGTGGGCCGCAGTTCTTCAGCACCATGATGCAGTCGGCATCGATGTCCAACGCTTCGTCGTCGATGCGCGCCTTCATGTCCTCGATGCTTTCGAACACCACCGCGCGGCCGCGGTGCCGCAGCAGGTGCGGCGAGGCGGCCGAGGGTTTGATCACCGCGCCGTCCGGGGCCAGGTTGCCGCGCAGCACGGCGATGCCGGCCTGTTCGCGGAACGGCGTGTCCAGCGCATGGATCACCTCGCGGTTCCAGCACGGCGCGTCGGCCACGTTCTCGCCGAGGGTGCGGCCATTGACGGTGAGCGCGTCCAGGTCCAGCTCGGCGCCGAGTTCGCGCATCACCGCCGGCAAGCCGCCGGCGTAGTAGAAATCTTCCATCAGGTACTGGCCGGACGGTTTCAGGTTGACCAGGCACGGCAGCCGCGACCCCAACTGATCCCAGTCGTCCAGGCTCAGCGGCACGCCCAGGCGCCCGGCGATGGCGAGCAGGTGGATCACCGCATTGGTGGAGCCGCCGATCGCCGCATTGACCTTGATCGCGTTCGCGAACGCGGAGCGGGTCAGCACCTGCGACATGCGCAGGTCGTCCTCGACCATCTGCACGATGCGCCGGCCGCTGAGCCGCGCCAGCCGCGCGCGGCGCGAATCCACCGCCGGGATCGCCGCGTTTTCCGGCAGCGAGATGCCCAGCGCTTCGACCATGCTGGCCATCGTCGAAGCGGTGCCCATGGTCATGCAGCTGCCCTTGGAGCGCTGCATGCAGGCTTCGGCCTCGACGAACTCGTCTTGGCTCAGGGTGCCGGCGCGGACCATCTCCGACATCTGGATCACCCCGGTGCCCGAACCCAACGGCTGCCCGCGCCAGTTGCCGGACAGCGACGGGCCGCCGGATAAACCGATGGTCGGCAGGTCCACGCTGGCCGCGCCCATCAGCAGCGACGGGGTGGTCTTGTCGCAGCCCATCAGCAGCACCACGCCGTCCAGCGGATTGGCGCGGATCGACTCCTCCACGTCCATGCTGGCCAGGTTGCGGAACAGCATCGCGGTGGGCAGCATCTGCGTTTCGCCCAGCGACATCACCGGGAATTCCAGCGGGAAGCCGCCGGCCTCGTAGACGCCGCGTTTGACGTGCTCGGCCAGCTCGCGCAGGTGGCCGTTGCACGGGGTCAGCTCCGACCAGGTGTTGCAGATGCCGATCACCGGGCG
Source organism: Xanthomonas bonasiae (assembly GCF_017163705.1). Taxonomy (GTDB): domain Bacteria; phylum Pseudomonadota; class Gammaproteobacteria; order Xanthomonadales; family Xanthomonadaceae; genus Xanthomonas_A; species Xanthomonas_A bonasiae. Next base: position 43,630 of record NZ_JAFIWB010000012.1, on the reverse strand, counting down.
CCCGTCGAACATGTCGTGCGGGTGGCCCGCGCTCTTGAGCCAGCTGCGGTAGTAGAAACCCTGCTTGCCTTCGCGACCGAACCACGCCTGGCTGCGGCGGACCGGTTTGGTGGGTGAGCCCATGCTGGCGGAATCCTCGAGACCTGATCGGCCCGGATCGGTGCCTGCGCGGCGTCGCCCGGGTGCTTTACGTCGGCGATGCTAGCGGGCATATTGATACATGAAAAATAACAAATATCTGCATTCAGATATTTCTTTTCGTATATCAAAATCCTATCCACCTAGAGCGAAACGGCATGGACAACACGGCAAGCGCGGCGTCTCCCGGCACCGGCAACGCAACCTACGGCAGCCTGCACGGGCGCCGCGTCTTCATCACCGGCGGCGGGTCGGGCATCGGCGCGGCGTTGGTCGAGGCCTTTGCCGGGCAGGGGGCGCAGGTCGCCTTCGTCGACGTGGCCGCCGAGGCCAGCGCGGCGCTGGCCGAGCGGCTGGCCGCGGCCGGCCTGGCCAGGCCGTGGTGGCGCCGTTGCGACGTCACCGACGTGGCCGCGCTGCAGGCGGCGCTGGGCGAGGCCGCCGCCGAGTTGGGCGATTTCCACGTGCTGCTCAACAACGTCGGCAGCGACGACCGGCATGCGCTGGACGCGGTGACCCCGGAGTACTGGGAGCGCTGCGTGGCGATCAACCAGCGCGCCGCGTTCTTCGCGATCCAGGCGGCGGTGCCGGGCATGAAGCGGCTCGGTGGCGGTTCGATCGTCAATCTCGGCTCCACCGGCTGGCAGACCAAGACCGGCGGCTATCCGGTCTACGCCACCGCCAAGTCGTCGGTGAACGGTCTGACCCGCGGCCTGGCGCGCGAGCTGGGCGCGGCGCGGATCCGGGTCAACGTGCTGACCCCGGGCTGGGTGATGACCGAACGCCAGGTCACGCTGTGGCTGGACGAGGCCGGCGAGCGCGAACTGGCGCGCAACCAGTGCCTGCCGGACAAGGTGATGCCGGAAGATATCGCGCGCATGGCGCTGTTCCTGGCCTCGGACGAGTCGCGCGCGATCACCGCGCAGGAGTTCGTGGTGGATGGTGGGTGGACCTGAGCGAGCGGGTGCATCGCTGACATGTCGGGGGGGCTTGGGCTCCGACCGATCGTTGAAACGGTCGCGCTTCCAGGCTCCGCTCGTCGCGACTGAAGTCGCTCCCACAAGATGGTCGCGATTGCCTGGCGGGTTGCAGGGTGGGAGGGCTTCGGCTCAGATGGTTTGGCGGCACGCCTGGGCTGCCGCTGCGTTCGGTCGCGGCTGAAGCCGCTCCTACAGGGGGTTGCGGTTGGTCGGCTGCGTGCACTGTGGGAGGGGCTTCAGCCCCGACGGTGTGCGCAGACGGAATGTCTACCGCTACGTTCGGTCGCGGCTGAAGCCGCTCCTACAGGGGCTTGCGGTTGGTTGGCTGGGTGCACTGTGGGAGGGGCTTCAGCCCCGACGGTGTCTGCAGACGGAATGTTTACCGCTGCGTTCGGTCGCGGCTGAAGCCGCTCCCACAGGGGCTTGCGGTTGGTCGGCTGGGTGCACTGTGGGAGGGGCTTCAGCCCCGACGGTGTGCGCAGACGGACGGAATGTCTACCGCTGCGTTCGGTCGCGGCTGAAGCCGCTCCTACAGGGGTTTGCGGTTGACCGGCTGGGTGCACTGTAGGAGGGGCTTCAGCCCCGACCTCATCCTTCGGTTCGCGCATCCGCCGGCGCCACCGCATCCTCGGCCGGCGCGACATAGCCGTACACCGGCCCGGCCGCGGCCTGCAGCGCCTGCAGCATGATCCGCGCGCCCGGCGACAGCAGCCAGTCGGTGCGGGTGATGATGCCGAACGCGTCCATCCGGCACGACAGTTCCACCGGCACGATCGCCACGCTGCCGTGGTCGGCGAAATGCCGGGCCACGTCCACCGGCACCACCGCCAGATAGTCGCCCAGGCGCAGCAGCTGCGGCAGCACCACCAGCGCCGAGGTCTCCACCACCCGTTTCGGCGGCTCCAGCCCGGCGTTCTGGAACATCAGCTCGAAGCGGTGGCGCAGCACGCTGCCGTCCGGCGGCACGATCCAGCCGGCGTCGGCCAGTTCGCGCAGCGCCGGCTGCGGCATCGCCAGGATCGGGTGGCCGGGGCGGGCGATCGCGCACACCTCTTCCTCGGCCAGCGCCTGGTAGTGCAGGTTGCGCTTGTCGTGGCGCGCGAACAGCCGCGCCACCACGATGTCGAGCTTGTTCTGCGCCAGTTGCTCCAGCAGCACGTCGCTGCCGTCCACGCGCAGCGCCACGCGCAGCAGCGGATGCTGTTCGGTGACCTGGGCCAGCGCGGCCGGCAGCAGGGTCATCGCCGGCCCGGCGATGGCGCCGACGCTGACGCTGCCGAAATAGCCGGCCTTCAACGCCTCGATCTCGGCGCCGGCCTCGCCCAGGCTGGACAGGGCGATGCGCGCGTGGCGGATCATCGCCTCGCCGTACCAGGTCGGGCGCATGCCGCGCGGCAGCCGCTCGAACAGCGGCACCTCCATCATGTCCTCCAGGTCCTTGAGCAGCTTGGACGCGGCCGGCTGCGACATGTTCAAGGTCTCGGCGGCGCGATGGATGTTGCCTTCCTCCTCGATCGCCAGCAGCAGCATCAATTGCCGGGTCTTCAGGCGGGCGCGGACGAACCAGGGCGTGGCGGCAGGCATGGCGGCCCTATGCATATGAATGTTCGTATACATTAAGCCAAAAACGATATTTGTTGCATATAGGTCATCCGGCCAGAATAGAAGCGCATCCGCGGCACCGGCGGTCTGTGCTGCCGCGCGGCTCTTTCGTATTCCGACAGGCGACCGATTCATGCGATTGATCCAACTGCTCGACGAGTCCGGCATCCCCAGCGTGGGCGCGGTGGCGGCGGACGGCACCCAGGTGCGCCTGCTGCGCGAAGTCGGCTCGACCTATGCGCTGGCCAACGCCGCGCTCGCCGCCGGCCTCGGCCTGGACGACTACGCCACGCATCAACTCGGCGACATCGTGCTCGACTACGCCGAACTGCTGGCGAACCACCGCGTGCTGTCGCCGCTGACCCATCCGGACCCGGCGCACTGCCGCGTCACCGGCACCGGCCTGACCCACCTGGGCAGCGCCGCCACCCGCGACGCGATGCACCAGAACCTGCAGCAGCAGGCCGACCAGGGCACGCTCACCGATTCGATGAAGATCTTCCAGCTCGGCGTGGAAGGCGGCATCCCGCGCGACGGCCAGCCCGGCGCGCAGCCGGAATGGTTCTACAAGGGCGACGGCAGCATCCTGGTCGCGCCGGGCGCACCGCTGCCGTCGCCGGATTTCGCGCTGGACGGCGGCGAGGAGCCGGAGTTGGTCGGGCTGTACGTGATCGGCGCCGACGGCGTGCCGTACCGGCTCGGCTTCGCGCTGGGCAACGAATTCTCCGACCACGTCACCGAGCGCCAGAACTATCTGTACCTGGCCCATTCCAAGCTGCGCGCCTGCGCGGTCGGGCCGGAGCTGCGCAGCGGCGAACTGCCGCGCGACCTGCGCGGCAGCAGCCGCATCCGCCGCGGCGATGCGGTGATCTGGGAGAAGCCCTTCGTCACCGGCGAGGCCAACATGTGCCATTCGCTGGCCAATCTGGAATACCACCATTTCAAGTACGCCGCGCATCGCGTGCCCGGCGACGTGCACCTGCACTTCTTCGGCACCGCCACGCTGAGCTTCGCCGACGGCGTGCAGGCCGAGCCGGGCGACCGCTTCGAGATCGAACTGCCGGAGCTGGGCGCGGCCCTGGTCAATCCGCTGCAGCGGGTGTCGGCCGGGTTCGAACTGGGCGGCGTGCGCGCGCTGTAACCGAACAGGAGAACGGCATGAGCCAACGTTTCCAGAGCTATATCGACGGCCAGTGGGTGGCCGGCAGCGACATCGCGGCGGACGAGAACCCATCCGACCTGTCCGCGCCGGTCGGCGAGGTCGGCAGCGTCGACGCCGACGCGGTGCGCGGCGCGATCGCCGCGGCCAACGCGGCGCAGGCCAAGTGGGCGGCGAGCACGCCGCAGCAGCGCGCCGACGCACTCGACTTCGTCGGCAGCGAGATCCTGGCGCGCAAGCAGGAACTGGGCACGCTGCTGGCGTCCGAAGAAGGCAAGACTCTGCCGGAGAGCATCGGCGAGGCCGCGCGCGCCGGGCAGATCTTCAAGTTCTTCGCCGGCGAGGCGCTGCGCATTCCCGGCGAAAAGCTCGCCTCCACCCGCCCCGGCGTGGACGTGGAGATCACCCGCGAGCCGGTCGGCACGGTCGGCATCATCGCGCCGTGGAATTTCCCGCTGGCGATCCCGGCGTGGAAGATCGCCCCGGCGCTGGCCTACGGCAACACCGTGGTGTTCAAGCCGGCCGAGATCGTGCCCGGCTGCGCCTGGGCGCTGGCCGAGATCCTCAGCCGCGCCGGCCTGCCCAGCGGCGCGTTCAACCTGGTGATCGGCAGCGGCCGCACCGTCGGCCAGGCGCTGGTCGAGGACCGCGGCATCGATGCGCTGAGCTTCACCGGCTCGGTGCCCACCGGCAACCACCTGCTCAAGCAGGCCGCCGCGCGCGGGCTGAAGATCCAGCTGGAAATGGGCGGCAAGAATCCGCTGGTGGTGCTGGCCGATGCCGACCTGGATCTGGCGGTGGAGATCGCGGTCAACGGCGCCTACTTCTCCACCGGCCAGCGCTGCACCGCGTCCAGCCGCCTGATCGTGGAGCGCGCGGTCTACGACGACTTCGTCGCGCGCGTGAGCAAGCGCCTGGCCACGCTGAAGATCGGCCATGCGCTGACCCCGGGCATCGATATCGGCCCGGTCGCCAGCGCCAGCCAGTTCGCGCAGGACCGCGACTACGTGCGCATCGCCCAGGAAGAAGGCGCCGAGCTGGTGTACGGCGGCGAGGCGATGGAGTGCGAGCACCAGGGCCACTACATGCGTCCGGCGCTGATCGCCGCGCAGCCGCAGCACCGCATCGCGCGCGAGGAAGTGTTCGGCCCGGTTGCGGCGGTGATGCCGGCCGACGACTACGAACACGCGCTGGCGCTGGCCAACGACACCGAATTCGGCCTGTGCGCCGGCATCGCCACGCGCTCGCTGCAGCACGCCACGCATTTCAAGCGGCATGCGCAGGCCGGCATGGTGATGGTCAACCTGCCGACCGCCGGGGTCGACCCGCACGTGCCGTTCGGCGGGCGCAAGGCCTCCAGCTATGGCCCGCGCGAGCAGGGCCGCTATGCGGTGGAGTTCTATACGACGGTCAAGACGGCCTATACATTCGCGGGATGAACTGATCGATCCATTCGCGCGCCTGCCTGGGAGGGTGGGCGGCCGCCGCGGCCCGAACGCCGCGCGACCGCCAGCGTGCAACGAACGAGGAGGGGTTATGCAGAAGTCAGCTGTGCGTGCGGCGGTGCTGGGGATGGCGGTACTGCTGGGCGCGGCGTTGAGCGCGTGTTCCGGCGGCGGCAAGGACGCGGCCGGCAAGCCGGGCCAGATCACCGTGGGCTTCAGCCAGGTCGGCGCCGAGAGCGAGTGGCGCACCGCCAATACCGCCTCGGTCAAGCAGGCGATCGAGCAGGCGGGGATGAAGCTGAAATTCTCCGACGCGCAGCAGAAGCAGGAAAACCAGATCAAGGCGCTGCGCTCGTTCATCGCCCAGCGCGTGGACGTGATCGCGTTCTCGCCAGTGGTCGAATCCGGTTGGGAAACGGTGCTGCGCGAAGCGAAGGCGGCGAACATCCCGGTGGTGCTGACCGACCGCGCGGTCAAGGTGTCCGACGACAGCCTGTACACCACGCTGATCGGTTCGGATTTCGTCGAGGAAGGACGCAAGGCCGGGCGCTGGCTGCTCGAACAGTCGCCGTTGAAGGATGGCGACAAGCCGGTGCGCATCGTCGAGCTGCAGGGCACGGTGGGCTCGGCGCCGGCGATCGACCGGATGAAGGGCTTCAAGGAGATCATCGCGGCCAACCCGCGCTTCCAGGTGGTGCGCTCGCAGAGCGGCGACTTCACCCGCGCCAAGGGCAAGGAAGTGATGGAGGCGTTCCTGAAGTCGGAAGGGCGCAACATCGACGTGCTGTACGCGCACAACGACGACATGGCGATCGGCGCGATCCAGGCGATCGAGGAAGCCGGGCTGAAGCCGGGCAAGGACATCCTGGTGATCTCCATCGACGGGGTGAAGGGCGCGTTCGAGGCGATGCAGGCCGGCAAGCTCAACGTCACCGTGGAATGCAATCCGCTGCTCGGCCCGCAACTGGTGCAGGCGATCCGCGACGTCAAGGCCGGCAAGGCGTTGCCCAAGCGCATCGTGGTCGAGGAATCGGTCTACACCCAGGAGCAGGCCGCCGCCGAGCTGCCCAAGCGCAAGTACTGACGGAGCCTGCCGATGAAGCCGGTGGTGCTGCACGCGCAGGGACTGAGCAAGGCCTACGCCGGCGTCGCCGCGCTGGACGACGTGGCGCTGTGTCTGCGCCGCGGCGAGATCCACGCGCTGATGGGCCAGAACGGCGCCGGCAAATCGACCCTGATCAAACTGCTGACCGGCGCGGTCGCGGCCGACGCCGGGCGCATGGCGCTGGGCGGCGACGCGATTGCGCCGAACTCGCCGCTGCAGGCGCAGCAGCTGGGCATCAGCACCGTGTACCAGGAAGTGAACCTGTGCCCGAACCTGTCGGTGGCCGAGAACATCTTCGCCGGCCGCTATCCGTTGAAGGGCTGGCCGCGGCGCATCGACTGGCGCCGGGTCGAGGGCGAGGCGCGCGAGTGCCTGCAGCGGCTGGGCGTGGACATCGACGTGCGCCGCGCGCTGTCCGCCTATCCGGTGGCGGTGCAGCAGATGGTGGCGATCGCACGCGCGCTGAGCGTGTCGGCGCGGGTGCTGATCCTCGACGAACCCACTTCCAGCCTCGACGAAGGCGAGGTCGCCGAACTGTTCCGGGTGATGCGCGGCCTGCGCGAGCAGGGCATGGCGATCCTGTTCGTGACCCATTTCCTCGACCAGGTGTACGCGGTGTCCGACCGCATCAGCGTGCTGCGCAACGGCCGCCTGGTCGGCGAATACCTGGCCGCGGACCTGCCGGCGCCGCGGCTGATCGCGGCGATGGTCGGGCGCGAACTGGACGTGGCCGCCGCGGCCGCCGCGGCGGTGGACGCCGCGCCGCCCGAAGCCGCGCCGGTATTGCTGCAGGCGCAGGGCCTGGGCCGGCGCGGCCAGCTGCACCCGATCGACCTGCAGCTGCGCCGCGGCCAGGTGCTGGGCCTGGCCGGCCTGCTCGGCGCCGGCCGCACCGAACTGGCGCGGCTGCTGTTCGGCCTGGACCGCGCCGATTGCGGCCGCGTCTCGATCGACGGCCATGACGTGGCGCTGCGCGGCCCGCCCGACGCCATCCGCCACGGCCTGGCGCTGTGCCCGGAAGAGCGCAAGACCGACGGCATCGTCGCCGAGCTGTCGGTGCGCGAGAACATCGTGCTGGCGCTGCAGGCGCGCATGGGCCTGCGCCGGTTCCTGCCGCTGGCCGAGCAGGTGCGCATCGCGCAGGGCTACGTGGACGCGCTGGGCATCAAGACCGCCAGCGTGGAGACGCCGGTCGGCCTGCTGTCCGGCGGCAACCAGCAGAAAGTGGTGCTGGCGCGCTGGCTGGCGACGCGGCCGCGGCTGCTGATCCTCGACGAACCCACCCGCGGCATCGACATCGCCGCCAAGCAGGACATCATGACCCGCATCCTGGCGCTGGCCCGCGAGGGCATGGCGGTGCTGTTCATTTCCGCCGAGGTCGCCGAGATCGAACGCATCGCCGACCGCATCGCCGTGCTGCGCGAACGGCGCCTGGTCGGCGAACTGCCGGGTGGCTGCGGCGAGCGCGCGGTGTTCGACCTGATCGCCGGGAGCGCGGCGGCATGAGCGCGGCGGCCACCCGATCGCCCAGCGCGCCGCGGCTGCCGGCGCGCATCGCCGCCCACCCGCTGTTCTGGCCGCTGGCGACGCTGGCACTGCTGCTGCTCGGCAACGGCCTGTGGAATCCCGGTTTCCTGGCGCTGCAATGGCGCGACGGGCATCTGTACGGCAACCTGGTGGACATCGGCAACCGCGCCGCGCCGTTGGCGCTGGTCGCGCTGGGCATGACCCTGGTGATCGCGGTGCGCGGCCTGGACATCTCGGTCGGCGCGGTGGTGGCGATCGCCGCGACGGTGGCGGCATGGATGATCGGCGGCGGCGAGCACAGCCGCTTTCCGCTGTGGGCGGTGATCGTGGCGCCGTTGCTGGTCGCCGCCGCGTGCGGGCTGTGGAACGGCCTGCTGGTGGTCAAGGTCGGCATGCAGCCGATCATCGCCACGCTGATCCTGATGGTGGCCGGACGCGGCGTGGCGCAGCTGATCGGCGACGGCCAGATCCTGACCATCTACTACCCGCCGTACTTCTACCTCGGCAACGGCTTCCTGCTCGGCCTGCCGTTCGCGCTGTTCGTGGTGGCCGCGGTGTTCGTGGTGTTGCAGCTGCTGCTCGGGCGCACCGCGCTGGGCCTGTTCGTGCGCGCGATCGGGCACAACCCGCGCGCGGCGCGGGTGGCCGGGGTCAAGGCGCGGCTGATCGCGGTGCTGCTGTACGTGTTCTGCGCGTTCAGCGCCGGCCTGGCCGGGCTGCTGATCAGTTCCAACGTCAAGAGCGCCGACGCCAACAACGCCGGCCAGTTGATGGAACTGGACGCGATCCTGGCGGTGACGCTGGGCGGCACGCTGCTCGACGGCGGCCGCTTCAGCCTGGCCGGCAGCCTGATCGGCGCGCTGATCATCCAGACCCTGACCGCGACGATCTACGCGATCGGCGTGCCGGCGCAGGTCAACATGCTGATCAAGGCGCTGCTGGTGTTCGCGGTGATGCTGCTGCAATCGCCGCAGTTCCGCGCCAGCGTGCGCGGCTGGGTGCGGCGTCCCGAGCCGGGAGCGGGGCGATGAGCGCGGCCGGCGTACCGGTCCAGACCGCGCGCGGCCTGCGCCGCGCCGGCGCGCTGCTGCATGGCGCGCGCCTGCCGCTGGCGATCACCGTGGCCCTGTTCGTGGCCATGGCCGGCGCCGGCGGCGCGCTCTACGACGGCTTCCTGTCGCCGCAGGTGTTCGCCAATCTGCTGATCGACAACGCCTTCCTGTGCATCGCCGCGGTCGGCATGACGTTCGTGATCCTGAGCGGCGGCATCGACCTGTCGGTGGGCGCGGTGATCGCCTTCACCACGGTGCTGTCGGCGTCGCTGGTGCAGCACCACGGCTGGTCGCCGCTGGCGGCGATCCCGCTGGTGCTGCTGCTCGGTGCGCTGTTCGGCGCGTTCATGGGCATGCTGATCCAGCGCTACCGGCTGCAGCCGTTCGTGGTGACCCTGGCCGGCATGTTCCTGGCGCGCGGCGCCAGCTATCTGATCAGCGTCGATTCGATCCCGATCGACGATGCGCTGTACGTGGCCATCGCCCAGTTCCGCGTGCCGATCGGCGCCGGCGCCTCGCTGTCGATCGGCGCGCTGATCGCGCTGGCCACGGTGGCGCTGGGCATGTGGCTGGCGCACAGCACGCGTTTCGGCCGCGGCGTGTACGCGCTGGGCGGCAGCGAAGCCTCGGCACGGCTGATGGGCCTGCCGGTGGCCGCGACCCAGGTCAAGGTCTACGCCTTCAGCGGGTTCTGCTCGGCGCTGGCCGGGGTGGTGTGCACGTTCTACATGCTGTCCGGTTACAGCCTGCATGCGTTGGGCCTGGAACTGGATGCGATCGCCGCGGTGGTGATCGGCGGCACCTTGCTGGCCGGCGGCAGCGGCTACGTGATCGGCACGCTGTTCGGCGTGCTGATCCTGGGCGTGATCCAGACCCTGATCGTGTTCGACGGCACGCTCAGCTCATGGTGGACACGCATCGTGATCGGCGCGCTGCTGCTGGTGTTCTGCCTGCTGCAGCGCTTGTTGACCCGGCGCACGCCGGATTCGGGAGCGGACGCATGACGGAACATGAAGAGGCAGGCATGGCCTGCACACGGCGCGATTTCCTGCACTACGGCGGCGCCTCGCTGGCCGCGCTGGGTGTGCTGGCGCAGGGCGAGGCGCTGGCCGTGACGCCGTCGGCTGCGCCGGCCGCCGCGAAACGGCAGCCAGCAGTGCAATTGCGCGAGCAGCCGTTCGCGATGGGCCAGGTGCAACTGCTCGACGGCCCGTTCCTGCAGGCGCGCGAACGCGACCGCCGTTACCTGATGTCGATTCCCAACGATCGCCTGCTGCACAATTTCCGGCTTGCCGCGGGACTGGACTCGCACGCCGAGCCGCTGGGCGGCTGGGAATCGCCGCACTGCGAAATCCGCGGGCATTTCTCCGGTGGCCACTATCTGTCGGCCTGCGCGCTGCTGTACGCGGCGACCGGCGACGCGGCGCTGAAGGACAAGGCGGATGCGCTGGTCGCCGAGCTGGCGCGCTGCCAGCGCGCGGACGGCTACCTCGGCGCATACCCGTCCTCGTTCTACGACCGGCTCGGCCGCCGCGAGGAGGTGTGGGTGCCGATCTACACCGCGCACAAGATCCTCGCCGGGCACCTGGACATGGCCCGCCATGCCGGCAACGCACAGGCGCTGCGCACCGCGCAGCGCTTCGCCGACTGGCTGGGCGCGTGGATGGACGGCTTCGACGACGCGCAGTGGCAGCGCATCCTCGGCGTGGAGTTCGGCGGCGTGCACGAGTCGCTGCTGGAGCTGTACCTGCTCAGCGGCGACGACAAGTACCGGCGCTGGGCCGCGCGCTACGAGCAGGCATCGCTGCTAGAGCCGCTGGCGCAGGGCCGCGACGCGCTGGCCGGGTTGCATGCCAACACCCAGATCCCGAAGATCGTCGCCGCCGCGCGCGCCTACGAGATCGGCGGCGAGCCGCGCCAGCGCCAGATCGCCGAATTCTTCTGGCGCACCGTCAGCGGCCACCATGCCTATTGCACCGGCGGCACCAGCGACTTCGAGATGTTCGGCAAGCCGGGCCACTTCGCCGGGCGCCTGAGCGGGCACAGCCACGAGTGCTGCTGCAGCTACAACATGCTCAAGCTGACCAGGCACCTGTACACCTGGCAGCCGGACGCGGCGCTGATGGATTACTACGAGCGCGTGCTGTTCAACGCGCGCCTGGGCACCCAGGACGAGGCCGGCATGATGATGTATTTCGTGCCGATGGATGCCGGGTACTGGAAGCTCTACAACACCCCGTTCGCTTCGTTCTGGTGCTGCACCGGCACCGGCGTGGAGGAATTCGCCAAGAGCAACGACAGCATCTACTTCCGCGACGATGCCGGCCTCACCGTCAACCTGTTCATCGCCTCGCAGCTGGACTGGCCAGAGCGCGGCATGCGCGTGGTCCAGCGCACGCGCTTCCCGCAGCAGGAAGGCACCGCGCTCGAGTTCCAGTGCAAGCGCGCGCAGCAGATGACGCTGCGCCTGCGCATCCCGTACTGGGCCACGCAGGGCGTGCGCCTGCGCATCAACGGCAAGGCGCAGGCGGTCAAGGCGACCCCGGGCAGCTATCTGGAGTTGCAGCGCCGCTTCGCCGACGGCGACCGCATCGAACTGGACCTGCCGATGGCGCTGCACGCCGCGCCGCTGCCCGATGAACCCAGCCTGCAGGCGATGATGTACGGCCCGCTGGTGCTGGCCGCGCAACTGGGCAGCGACGGCATCGATCCGGCGCAGCTGCACGTGTCCGACCAGCGGCCGTCGTTGAACAAGATCGTCGGCCGCCAGTTGCCGGCGGTCTACTTCGCGCCGGACACACTGTGGGCGCGCCGGCGCGACGGCCAGGAGCAGGTGTTCGAGGCCGACGGCATCGAAGGCCCGATCACCCTGGTGCCGTTCTACCGTATCGCCCACGAACGCTATGCGGTCTATTGCCGAGCGAGGCCGGTGTGGGAAAAGAACCCGCAATTCTGACCCCGCCACGCGCGCGTGGCGTGTCCTGCTGCGGCGCGTCCCCGCCACCGGGAGGCGACGTGGCGCAGTCCGGCTGAGCGTGCTTGCATCCCGGCGCGTGGAGGGCACGGCCGGGCTCTACGAATCATCGCGCGAGCTTCGCAGGAGGGGCGCATGCAACACAAATTGAGCGTGATCGAGAAGGTCGGCTTCGGCGCCGGCGACATGGCCGTGAACGTGGTGATGTCGTCGATGATGCTGATCATCACCTTCTTCTATACCGATATCTACGGCCTCAAACCGCAGGACCTGGCGCTGTTGTTCATCGCCGTGCGCATGGTCGATGCGGTCACCGACCCGCTGATGGGCATCGTCACCGACCGCATCAATACGCGCTGGGGCCGCTACCGGCCGTACTTCCTGTTCCTGTCGGTGCCGTTCGGGCTGGCGGTGTTCCTGACCTTCAGCACCCCGGACCTGGCCTACAACCTGAAGCTGGCCTACGCCTACGCCACCTATCTGCTGGTGATGCTGATCTTCACCGGCGTCACCATTCCCTACATCTCCATCATCGGCGTGCTCACCGCCGATCCCAAGGAGCGCCTGTCGGCCAATGGCTACCGGCTGTTCTTCGCCAAGGTCGCCGCGTTCCTGGTCACCATCGTGGTGCCGCAGTTGGCGGTGGCCTGGGGCGACGGCAACCTGGCGCGCGGCTACCAATGGGCGATGGGACTGATGGGGGCGATGGCCACGCTGCTGTTCCTGTTCTGCTTCTTCACCACCACCGAACGCGTGCAGCACGAAGTGGAGCGCAAGCCGTTCCTGGAGCAACTGCGCCTGCTGCTGCGCAACGACCAATGGCTGATCCTGTGCGCGGTGTGCGTGACCGGCACCGTCGGCTACGTGGTGCGCGGCTCGGTCGCCGCCTACTACGCCAAGTACTACCTGGGCGGCGACGCGCGGTTGCTGTCGGCGTTCCTGTCCACCGGCGTGGCGGCCGCGATCCTGGCGATGGTCGCCTCCACCTGGATCACCAAGGCGTTCTGCAAGATCAAGCTGTTCCGCTACAGCCAGCTGCTGGTGGCGCTGCTGAGCGTGCTGATGTTCGTGCTGGTCAAGCCCGGCGATACGCTGCTCGCGTTCGTGCTGTATTTCCTGATCTCGTTCGTGGTGGACCTGCACGCGCCGGTGTTCTGGTCGGCCATCGCCGAAGCGGTGGACTACGGCGAGGCCAAGACCGGAAAGCGCGTGGCCGGGTTGGCGTTCGGCGGCATCTCGTTTTGCCAGAAGGCCGGCATGGGCGTGGCCGGCGCGCTGGTCGGCTGGCTGCTGACCTACTACCAGTATGTGCCCGACCGCCCGCAGAGCACCTTCACCCTGACCGGCATCGCGCTGATGCTGTCGGTGATTCCGGGCCTGTTCCATGCGCTGATGGGGGCGCTGATGTTCGGCTACCGCATCACCGACGACTACTACCGCCGGCTCACCCAGGGCACGTTGCCGCTGTCGCTGCAAGGCGTGGCGGCCGCCCCGCCGGCCACGCCTACCTGACGACCCACGGACGCACACCATGCACATCAGCAACCCCCTGGTACCGCAACGCGCCGATCCGTTCGTGCTGCGCCACCACGACGGCCACTACTACTTCACTGCCTCGGTGCCCGAATACGACCGCATCGAACTGCGCCGCGCGCGCACGTTGGACGGCCTGGCCGACGCCGCGCCGGTCGCGGTGTGGCACGCGCCGCCGAGCGGCCCGGCCAGCGCGCTGATCTGGGCGCCGGAGTTGCACCATATCGACGGCGTCTGGTACGTGTACTTCGCCGCGGCGCCGTCGCGCGAGATCCGCGACGGCCTGTTCCAGCACCGCATGTACGCGCTGCGCTGCGGCGCCGACGATCCGCTCGGCGGCGACTGGGAATTCCTCGGCCAGGTGCACAGCGGCATCGATGCGTTCTGCCTGGACGCCACCACCTTCGCCCACCGCGGCCAGCGCTACTACGTGTGGGCGCAGAAGGCGCCGCAGATCGCCGGCAACTCCAACCTGTACATCGCGCCGATGGCCACGCCCACGCAACTGGCCGGCGTGCCGGTGCTGCTGAGCCGGCCGGAACTGGAATGGGAAGTGCAGGGCTTCCTGGTCAACGAAGGCCCGGCGGTGCTGCTGCGGCATGGCAAGGTGTTCGTCAGCTACTCGGCCAGCGCCACCGACGCGCGCTACTGCATGGGCCTGCTGTGGGCCGACGAGAACGACGACCTGCTCGACCCGGCGTCCTGGCACAAGTCGCCGCAGCCGGTGTTCGCGACCGATGTGGAGCGACAGGTGTATGGCCCCGGCCACAACAGCTTCACCGTCTCCGCAGACGGCCGCCAGGACCTGCTGGTCTACCACGCGCGCAACTACCGCGACATCGAAGGCGACCCGCTATGGAATCCCGACCGCCACGCCTGCGTGCAGCCGTTGCAGTGGGACGCGGATGGCATGCCGGTGTTCGGCCGCCCGCAACGCGAGGCGATCGTCGGCGAGGATGGCGCATGAGCCGGCGCCTGCCACGGCTCGCCGGCCTGCTGCTGGGCGTCGCGTTGTGCGCCACTGCGGCCGCGCAGACGCCGCCGTCGGCCGCCGGTGCCTCGATGCTCGACCAACCGCCGGTGGCCGCGCCGCGCAAGGGCTACCACGCCGATGTGCTCGCGCACGATCCGGTGATGATCCGCCAGGGCAAGACCTGGTACCTGTTCATTACCGGCCCGGGCATCAGCGTCTACAGCTCGCGCAACATGAAGACCTGGAAGGCCGAGCCGCCGGTGTTCGCGCACAGTCCGGCCTGGACCGCCAGCGTGGTCAAGGACTTCAACGGGCATATCTGGGCGCCGGACATCTCCTTCCACGACGGCGTCTACACGCTGTATTACTCCGTTTCCAGCGGCGGCAAGAACACCTCGGCGATCGGCGTGGCCACCAACACCACGCTCGATCCCAAGGATCCCGCCTTCGCCTGGAAGGACCACGGCATCCTGATCCGTTCGCTGCCGCAGCGCGACCTGTGGAACGCCATCGATCCGAACCTGGTCGAAGACGCGCAGGGCACGCCTTGGCTCAGCTTCGGCTCGTTCTGGGGCGGACTGAAGCTGGTCCGGCTCGCGCCCGACCGCCTGCATCTGGCCGAGCCGCAACAATGGCAGACCCTGGCCAAGCGCGAACGCTCGCTGCTGGTGGACGACGCCGAGCCGGAGCCGGCCGCACTGGAGGCGCCGTTCGTGTTCAAGAAGAACGGCTGGTACTACCTGTTCCTGTCCTGGGACCACTGCTGCCGCGGCGTCAAGAGCGACTACAAGATCATGGTCGGCCGCGCCCGCGAGGTGACCGGCCCGTACCTGGACAAGGACGGCAAGCGTCTGGATCAGGGCGGCGGCAGCCTGGTGCTGCAAGGCAGCGCACGCTGGGCCGGTCCCGGCCATAACAGCGCGTACACCTTCGATGGCAAGGACTACCTGGTGTTCCATGCCTACGACAGCAAGGACAACGGCCGGCCCAAGCTGCACGTGCTGCCGTTGCGCTGGGACGCGCAGCAATGGCCGCAGGTGGATGCATCAGCGTTGCAGAAGTGAGCCGGCGCGTGCGCCGTCCCGCGGGCGCCGGCGGGTTCGGCCCCGCCGCTGAACACGGTAATCGCGTCGCGTCCGTGCTGCTTGGACAGGTGCAGCGCACGGTCGATACGCGCTAGCGACATGTTGGGGAAGGTGAGCAACGCCGAGTCCACCAGCGTTATGCGGTCTATTGCCGAGTGAGGGCTGTATGGGAAAAGAATCCGCAATTCTGAGCCGCTGGCGCAGGGGCTGGGCCACGATCGCGGCAGCGTGCGCGCTGCTGTTGTGCGCGCTGCCGGCGCTGGCCGCCGAGCGCATGGTCGGCGAGGTACTCAGCCCGGACGCCACGCTGCGCGCGCAGCTGACCCTGGACTCGGCCGGCACCGCACACTACCGCGTGCTGCGCCAGGGACGGGAGGTGCTGCTGCCCTCGCGGCTCGGTCTGGTGCGCGACGATGCCGATTTTTCCAAGGGCCTGCAGCTGATCGAGGTGTCGCCGGTCGCCGCCGTGCGCGATCGCTACGAACTGCTCACCGGCAAGCGACGGATCAACGACTACCGCGCCAACCGGCGCGTGTTCTCCTGGCGCGGCGCCAACGGCGAACGCCTGCAGATCGAATTCCAGGTGTCCGACGACGGCGTCGCGTTCCGCTACGACTTCCCGCAGCGCGATGCGACGATCCGCCAGCTGCGCGAGGACGCCAGCACGTTCCGCTTCGCGGCCCAGACCCGTGCGTGGCTGCAGCCGATGTCGGCGGCCAAGACCGGGTTCGGCAGGACCAACCCCGCGTACGAGGAGTACTACCTGCAGGACATCGCGGTGGGCACGCCGTCGCCGCTCGCGGCCGGCTGGGTGTATCCGGCGCTGTTCCGCCATGGCGCGGACTGGGTCTTGCTCAGCGAGGGCGCGCTCGGTCGCGGCCATGCCGGCAGCCGCCTGCGCGATGTCGCCGACGTGCCCGGCGAGTATGCGATCGGCATGCCCGATCCGCGCGAAGTGCTCCCCGGTGGCGCCGCCAACCCGAGCTTCGCGCTGCCGTGGCGCTCGCCCTGGCGCATCGTCGCCATCGGCAGCCTGAAGACCATCGCCGAGTCCACCCTCGGCACCGACCTGGCCGACCCGCCCGCGGTCGCGCCGGTCGCGCCGCCGCAGCCGGGCAAGGCATCGTGGAGCTGGCCGCTGCTCGGCGACGGCGCCACCACTTTCGAGGTGCAGAAGCGCTACATCGATTTCGCCGCGCGCATGGGCTGGCGCTACACCCTGATCGACGCCTTGTGGGACACGCAGATCGGCGAAGACAGGATGCGCGAGCTGATCGACTACGCCCGCGGCAAGCACGTGGCCATCCTGCTCTGGTACAACTCGGCCGGCAGCTGGAACGATGCGCCGCAGACCCCGCGCGACCGCATGCTGACCCACGCCAGCCGCATCCGCGAGTTCGAACGGCTCAAGACGATGGGCGTGGCCGGGGTGAAGATCGACTTCTTCGGCGGCGACGGGCAGTCGATGATCGGCTACTACCTGGACATCATGCAGGACGCCGCGCCGTACGGGCTGATGCTCAACTTCCATGGCGCCACCTTGCCGCGCGGCTGGCAGCGCACCTGGCCGGACCTGATGACGATGGAGGCGGTGCGCGGGCTGGAATTCGCCACCTTCGAGCAGGTCAACGCCGACCAGGTGCCGGCGCATGCGGCGATGCTGCCGTTCGCGCGCAACGTGTTCGACCCGATGGACTTCACCCCGCTGGCCCTGGTCAAGCTCAACGACAAGGTGCAGCGCCGCACCACGCCGGGCTTCGAACTGGCCGAGACGGTGCTGTTCGTCTCCGGCATCCAGCATTACGCCGAGACGCCCGAGAATCTTGAGAAGGCAGCGCCGGAGGTGCGCGCGCTGTTGCGCGAGCTGCCCTCGGTGTGGGACGACAGCCGCTATGTGGACGGCTATCCCGGGCGCTTCGCGGTGTTCGCGCGGCGCGGCGGCACGCGTTGGTACGTGGCAGGCATCAATGCCGATGCGCAGCCGCGCACGTTGCGCCTGAACTTGTCGGAGCTGGGTGTGGCCGGTCGCGGCGCACGCCTGATCGTCGATGGCGACGGCCCGCTGGGGTTGGCCAGCCGCCGCATCGACGTGGGGCCGACGCAAAACCTCGAGGTGGCATTGCCGGCGCGCGGCGGCTTCGTGTTGCAGTTTGACTGAGCGCGCCTGCGGCGTGCGCAGCGGCAGGCGTGGTCGCAGTCGCGCCTGGGGATGCCGGTGGCAAGCGGCGCTGCTGTTGCGCGCCGCGCCGGTCGGTGCGGCCGGATCTGCACCGTTGCGCTGGCGTCGCAGCGGGCGCAAGCGCATGCATCGGCCTGCGCTACGCGTGTGAGCATAGAATTGGCACTCGCAACAGGAGCGCTGCCATGCTGAAGATCTGGGGACGACACAATTCGAGCAACGTGCGCAAGGTGCTGTGGTGCGCCGAGGAAATCGGTGTGGCGTACGAATCGATCGAGGCCGGCGGCGCGTTCGGCAGGACCGACGATCCGCACTACCGGGCGATGAATCCCAACGGCCTGGTGCCGGCGATCGAGGACCACGGCCTGGCGCTGTGGGAATCCAACGCCATCGTGCGCTACCTGGCCGCGCGCTACGCGCCGGGCGTGCTGTACCCCGAAGACCCGGCCGAGCGCGCGCTCGGCGACAAGTGGATGGACTGGACCACCTCGAGCTTCGCCGGGGTATTCCGCGATCTGTTCTGGGGCACGCTGCGCACCGCGCCAGAAGCGCGCGACGAGGCCAGGATCGCTGCCGCGCTGGCGCGTTCCGGCGAATTGCTGGGCATTGCCGATGCGGCGCTGGCGCAGCGGCCCTGGCTGTCGGGTGCGCAGTTCGCGATGGGCGACATCCCGCTGGGCAGCTTCGCCTACGCCTGGTTCGAGATGCCGATCGAACGGCCTGCGCTGCCGCATCTGCAGGACTGGTATGCGCGCCTGCAACAGCGTCCGGCCTACCGCAAGGGCGTGATGACGCCGCTCACCTGAACACGGCTTTTCTCCTGCCAGCGCTGCCGCACCGGTTTTGCGGCGGCGGCCATTCCAGTCGGGCGCGCCCGGCACCTGACGGCAAGGAGCCGCCATCTTGATCGAAACCCCGAAAATCGTGTTGTGCATTCCCGGTCCGTGGCAGGATCGCTCGGAGCTGCTGGCGCGTATCGTCCGCGACAGCGGCGGTTATCTGTTTGCCGGACGGGTCCTGCTGCACATGGAAAGCGGCGACGCGTTCGAACTGGAATACGAGCCGCGCGACCCGCGCATGGCGGCCGCGTTCGCTGCCGCCGGGCCGCATTGGCTCGATTCCGACGAGATGGCGCGCATCCACGCGCATGCCTCGGTCGTGTACCTGATCGGCGCTGGCGGTTCCAGGGTGCGCGCCGAGGCGATGATGCTGGCCGCCGCGGCGCTGCTGGATGCAGGCGGCCTGGGAGTGAAGGTCGAGAGCAGCGGCGTCGCGCACGGCCCGGGGGCATGGCGCCAGCTGTGCGCGGACCTGACGCATTGCAGCGCCCATCGTGCCTAGGTGTTGAACATTACCGGCGAGCAGGTCCATTCCTGCGGCATGCATCACTTCGGCAT
Source organism: Xanthomonas bonasiae (assembly GCF_017163705.1). Lineage (GTDB taxonomy): Bacteria > Pseudomonadota > Gammaproteobacteria > Xanthomonadales > Xanthomonadaceae > Xanthomonas_A > Xanthomonas_A bonasiae. The sequence continues at coordinate 24,481 of NZ_JAFIWB010000012.1, read as the reverse complement.
GAAGGACGCGATCGTCGATGCGCAGGCCGCGCCCGATCCGGTGGCGCTGCTGCACACCTTCAGCTGGTATCTGTTCACCGAAGCGCCGCCGATACGCGAGGGCCACACCTTCGCCGTCGCGGAGGATGCGCCGCGCTATCGGATCGATGCCGAACCCAGCACCCAGTTCCAGCCCGGCGACCTGTTCGCCAATCCCTACGGCTTATGGCGGCTGACGCCGCTGTAAGCCGGCGCTTTTCTTGCATCCGTGCACGCCACGCCGCTGTAGGAGCGGCTTCAGCCGCGACAGGATGTCACCGTAAGACCGATCGCCACCGTTGCGCTGCATGACACGCTTGCTGCGGAGACGGCACGCGAAAACCGCTCAACGCGGCGCATGCACCGTCGCCGCCACCAGCCGCATCACCAGCGGCCGCACCACCAGAATGCAGCAGAACGCGGTCGGCATCGCCAGCCGGTACGCCCCGAGCACCCGCGGCAGATAGTCCTCGCCGAGCCCGGCATTGGCCGCGGTAATCACTAGGCACATCAGCATGGCCATGATCGTGGCCATGTAGAAGGCGAACACGAACGGCGTGGCGCGCACGCCCAGCTTCAGGCGGCGTGGCGCGGCGATGTCGAAATCCTGCATGGGCGATGCCTCGATGGTCGTTGCGAGCCTGGCAGCTCGGGAGGCGGCACGTTAGCAAGCGCTCCGTGGCGCCAGTAGGCGAGGGCGGCTTGCGACTTTGTAAACTGCAACTTACGAATGCATCGCGTATAGCTGTCGTCAGTGAACCTTCTTCTGTCCATCCGCAGTTTCATCCACACCGCCGAGGCCGGCAGCATCGCCGCTGGCGCCAAGGCGCTGGGCGTGAGCGCCGCAGCGGTGAGCCAGAACATCGCGCGGCTGGAGGCGCACCTGGGGGTGCGCCTGCTCAATCGCAGCACGCGCAGCCTGGCGCTGACCGAGCGCGGCGCGCTGTATCTGCAGCAGGTGCGGCAGGTCGAGCTGGATTTGGAGCGTGCGCGGCAATCGGTCGCCGATCCGCAGGCAGAACCGGAAGGGCGGCTGCGCGTGGCCAGCACCGCCGCATTCGGCCGGCACGTGCTGGCGCCGCTGCTGCCGGCACTGGCGGCGCGGCATCCGCGCCTGTCGATCGAACTGCTGAGCGCCGATCACCGGGTCGACCATGCGCAGGAGGGCGTGGACGTCAGCATCCGCATCGAGCCGCAGCTGCAGGACGGTCTGGTCGCGCGCTGCATCGCCGCGGTGCCGTTCGTGTTCTGTGCGGCGCCCGACTACCTGGCGCGTGCCGGCACGCCAACGACGCCGGAGCACCTGAAGGACCACGCCTGCCTGCTGCTGCGCTGGCCGGTGGACGGCCGCTACCTGCGCTGGGGCTTCGTTCGCGACGGGCTGCGCTTCGACGCGGAAGTGACGCCGGCATTGGTCGGCGACGACATCGACGCGCTCGCCGGCATGGCCGTGGCCGGCGGCGGCATCACCCGGTTGGCTGCGTTCGTGGCACAGCCTTACCTGCAAAGTGGCGCGTTGCGCGCCTTGTTCGAGTACGACGCCACCGGCGCGGTCAACGCCGCGCCCGAACCGATGCGGCTCTACCTGTGCGTGGCCGACCGCCGCGATTTCACCGCGAAGGTGCGCGCTTTTCAGGAGCACATCGTGGCGTGCCTGCCGCAGTCGTGGCGCGTACCCACGGCCTAGACCGGCACGACAGGCGGCGCGCTACAGCCTGCCGCCGGCCACCGCCGGCGCCGCCTCGCGCGCGGCGGCGCGGCGCATCACCCAGTTGAACAGCGGTGTGGCCATCAGCGTGGACACGATCGCCATCAGCACCAGGATCGAGAACAGGCCCTGTTCGATGACCCCGGCCTGCAAGCCGATGTTGATGATGATCAGCTCCATCAGCCCGCGTGCGTTCATCAGCGCGCCGATCGCCATGGCGTCGCGGTTGTTCTCGCCGCTGACGCGCGCCGCGGCCCAGCAGGCGATGCCCTTGCCCAGGAACGAAGCCAGCAGGATCGCGCCGGCGGCGAGCAGGATCTGCGGGTCCAGGAGCACGCTGAGCTGGGTCTTGAGCCCGGAGAAGGTGAAGAACATCGGCAGCAGGAACACCACCACGAACGGCTGCAGCTGTTCGCGCAGCTTCTCGGTCAGCGCACCCTTGGGCAGGCAGGCGCCGAGCAGGAAGCCGCCGAACACCGCATGGATGCCGATCGCGTCCATCGCCCAGGCGCTGAGGCAGAACAGCATCAGCACCACCGCCAGCACGCTGGCGCTGAGCGGCTGGTCGGGACGCACGTGATCGGCCAGGCGCCGCAGCCAATGGCGGCCGACCAGCAGCATGAACAGCGCGTAGCCCACGCCGCCGCCGATCGCCAGGTAGGCGCTGTTCCAGCTGCCGCCGAAACTGGCCAGCACGATGGCCAGGATGCACCAGGCCGCGGCATCGTCCACCGCGCCGGCGGTGAGCGCCAGGGTGCCCAGCGAACTACCGGTGAGGCCGCGCTCGTGGATGATCCGCGCCAGCATCGGGAAGGCGGTGATGGCGATGGCCGCACCCAGGAACAGCGAGGCTTCCAGGGTCTTGGCCTTGGCCGAGAACAGGCCCGGGGTGTGCAGCAGCCACGGCACCAGCAGGAACGCGAGCACGAACGGCACCGCGATGCCGGCCAGCGACACGCTCATCGCGCTGCGGTAGCGCGCGCGGAAATGGTCGCCGCGGAAGTCGGTGCCGACCAGGAACATGTACAGGCCCACGCCGAACTGGGCGAACACGTACAGCATGTCCAGGGTCTGCTTGGGGAACAGCGCCTGCTGCACGTCCGGCAGCAGCCAGCCGAACAATGACGGCCCCAGCGCCACGCCGGCGATCATTTCGCCCACCACCTGCGGCTGGCCCACGCGCTTGGCCAACAGGCCGACCAGCCGGCAGATCAGGAGGATTGCCGCCGCCTGCAGAAAGAAATAGACGGACATCTGCGGTGTGGTCATTGGCACGCATCCTTGATATGTCGGCGGATGATAGGAGCGCGGCGCGGAGAAAGCCACGCATGCCCGGCGCCTGCGCCGCCTGCCGGCCGGAGCGGCCGGGCGGCGTCGCGGGTGTCGCAGCGAACCGCCGACGGTACTTTCGGCACTGACCGCCGCGCGCCGGATACAGTGCTATGCGGGGCGGCACGCCCGGCCGTCAACGGCCACGGGCGGGGCATCACTTGATACGGTGGGGGAGAGGACGATGAGCGAAGCATGGACGCGGCGGCAATGGCTGGGCCTTTCCGGCAGCGCGCTGCTTGCGGGGCTGCTGCCGGGTACGGCGACGGCAAGCGGCGCAGCGGCAGGGACGGCGAAGGGCGCGGCCGACCAGGGTGCGCACGCGACCGACGCCGAGGCGCTGTATCGGCGCGCCCTGGTGCTCGACGCCAACACCCTGGCCTCGATCGGCCGGTTGGCCGGCGACGGCGACAGCGCCGATCGCATACGCCAGTTGCGCGATTCCGGCGTGACCGCGCTGAAGACCACGCTGGGCGATGCCGACGGCGACTTCGAAGCGGCGGTGAAGGACATCGCCGCGGCGCAGGCGCTGGTCGAAACCTATCCGCAGCACTTCCTGAAAGTGCTGCAGCACGACGACCTGCAGCGGGCCAAGCGCGAGGGCCGGATCGCGCTGATCTTCTCCTTCGAATCGGCGGCCATGCTGGAGGACAAGCCCGAGCGCATCGATCTGTTCCGCCAGCTCGGCGTGCGCGTGATGCAGCTGTCCTACAACCGCGCCTCGCCGTTCGGCACCGGCTGCCTGGACGGCGATGCCGGCGGCGTCACCGCGCTCGGGCGCGAGGCGATCGCGCGCATGAACCGGCTCGGCGTGGCGCTGGACCTGAGCCATGCCAACGCGCAGACCACCCGCGACGGTATCGCGCTGTCGCAGCGTCCGCCGGTGTTCACCCATGCCGGCTGCAGCGCGGTGTTCGCGCATCCGCGCAACAAGCTCGACCGCGACATGCGCGCGCTCGCCGACAAGGGCGGGGTGATGGGCATCTACATGCTGCCGTTCCTGACCGAGGACAGCCGCCAGCCGCAGCTGGCCGATTATCTGCGGCACATGCGGCATGCGCTGGACGTGTGCGGCGAGGACCACGTCGGCATCGGCACCGATTCGCTGTTCTTTCCGGTCACCGAACAGGACATGCGCGAGCTGGACGAGCAGATGCAGCAACGCCGCCGCGACGGCGTCGGTGCGCCCGGCGAGAACCGCACCCCGTACCTGCCCGACGTCAACAGCGTGCGCAAGCTCGAACGCGTCGCCGACGGCCTGCTGCGCCATGGTTACGGCGCGCGGGTGACCGAGAAAGTGCTGGGGTTGAACTTCGATCGGGTGTTCGGCGAGATCTGGGCGGCCTGAGGCACGCCCAGATCGCGTGCGCCGGTGTGCCGCGCCGTTGCATGCGCCGCGCCGGACTGTTCCAGCGGCGATGCGCCCAGCGCATTGACCCGGCTACGGCGCAGGTCCAGACTTGCGCCCTCATTCACCGTATCGTCCGCCATCCCATGCCGCACGCACCGCTACTGATATTGCCGACCAACGCCCTGCGCGCCAGCGCGGGCCGGGTGCGCCTGCCTGACGGGATGGAACGAGCCGAGCCGTAGCGCTCCGCCGCCGCCGATCCGCCGCAGACAAGCACCCGATGGGTGCTTTTTTATTGCCTTTTTTCAGCTTTCCACTTCACCGAACCGACGCGAAGGAGAACGTGCCATGCACCACGCCGCCGAACCCGAAACCTAGCCGCATGCCCACGCGCCAACCGGGGCATGCGGCCTCCCCGTGTTGGCACTGGAATCCATTCTATGAACACCCAAACCCTTTCCCGCTGGCGCAACCTCGGCATCATCGCCCACATCGACGCCGGCAAGACCACCCTCACCGAACGCCTGTTGTGGGTCACCGGCGCGATCCATCGCGTCGGCGAAGTCCACGACGGCGCCGCCACCACCGACTTCTCCGACATCGAACGCGCCCGCGGCATCACCATCGGCGCGGCCGCGGTGCAGGCGCAGTGGGCGCCGCGCGGGCAGCCGGCGCATCGGCTCACCCTGATCGACACTCCCGGGCACATCGATTTCGCGATCGAGGTGGAACGCTCGCTGCGCGTGCTCGACGGCGCGGTCGCGGTGTTCTCCGCGGTCGACGGCGTGCAGCCGCAATCGGAAACCGTGTGGCGCCAGGCGCGCCGGCACGGCGTGCCGCTGGTCGCGTTCGTCAACAAGATGGACCGCGCCGGCGCCTCGTTCGAGGGCGTGCTGGCGCAGCTGCGCAGCAAGCTCGACGCCACGGTGTGGGCGGTCGGCGTGCCGCTGCCGGGCGATTCCGGCTTCGACGGCTGGGTCGACCTGGTCGGCCGCCGCGTGCTGGGGTGGGACGGCGACGGACGCATGGCCGCGCGTGCATGGAACACGGACGATGCCGCTGCGTTCGCCGAGGCGCGCGAACGGCTGGTCGCCGCAGTGGCCGAGCACGACGACGCGCTGGCGCAGGCCTATCTGGAAGAACGTGCGATCGACGACGACGCGCTGCGCGCCGCGCTGCGCCGCGCCACCCTGGCCGGCGCCGGCGTGCCGGTGCTGGCCGGCTCGGCATTCAAGAGCAAGGGCATCGAGCCGCTGCTGGACGCGATCGTCGACTGGCTGCCGTCGCCGCTGGACCGCCCGCCGGTGCCGGCGACGCGCGACGCGGACGACGTCGGCGGCACGGACATGGCGCTCGCCGCGCAGCTGGCGCCGGATCCGTCCGGCCCGTTGGCGGCGCTGGTGTTCAAGGTCGCGCATACCGCACAGGGGCCGCTGGCGTTCGTGCGCGTGTATGCGGGCACCTTGCGCGTCGGCGACATGGTGTGGACGTCGCAGGCGCGGCGTCTGCGCCGGGTCGGGCGGCTGGCGGTGGTGCAGGCGCAGCGCACCCACGACGTGGCGCAGGCCTGCGCCGGCGAGATCGTGGCCATCCTCGGCTGGAAGGAGGCGGCCAGCGGCGAGACGCTCAGCGGCGGCGATGCGCGCTGGGTGCTGGAAAGCATCCGCACGCAGCCGCCGGTGCTGGCGTGGCGGCTGGGCGCGGCCAATGCCGCGGAGCTGGTGCGGATGGGGCAGGGATTGGCGCGGCTGGCGCAGGAAGATCCCTCGTTCCGCGTCGACAGCGATGCCGAGACCGGCGAAACCCTGGTCTGGGGCATGGGCGAGCTGCACCTGGAGGTGATGGTGGAGCGCCTGCGCAGCGAGTGGCAGGTGGACGTGCGCACCGGTGCGCCGCGCGTGGCCTACCAGGAAACGCTGCGCGCCGCGGCGCTGGGCGTGGTCGGGCGGCTGTCCAAGCAGAACGGCGGCCATGGCCAGTTCGCGCAGGTGGTGCTGGACCTGGTGCCGCGTGCGGACGGCGAGGTGGTCTTCGCCGACCGCAGCCGTGGCGGCGTGGTGCCGAAGGCGTTCGTCGCCGCGACCGAGAAGGGCGTGCGCGCGGTATTGGCGCAAGGTCCGCGCGGCTACCCGGTGGTCGGCGTGGAGGTGGTGCTGGTCGATGGCCAGGCGCATGCGGTGGATTCGTCGGACCTGGCGTTCCAGCGTGCGGCGTCGGACGCGGTGAAGGCGGCGCTGGCGCAGGCCGGCACGCTGCTGCTGGAGCCGGTGATGGCGTTGGCGATCGATACCCCGGCCGCCAGCGTCGGCGACGTGCTCGGCGATCTGCAGCGGCGCGAGGGGCGCGTCGTGGCGATCGCCGAGCGCGGCACCCGCGCCGACGTGGTCGCGCAGGCGCCGCTGGCGCAACTGCAGGCCTACACCACCGCGTTGCGTTCGCTGACCCAGGGCCGCGCGTCGGCCAGCATGACCTTCGACGGCTACGCGGCGGTCAGGGCGGCATGAGTCGGCTCGCCTGCCGAAGAGAAGCTGCATGAGGTCGAGGAGCCGGTTCGCCGGCTCCTCTTTTTTTGCCCGGCGCTTGCACGCGCGCCGCGATCCGGGCTTCATAGGCGCCCCCCACACCGGAGCCGTGCATGCGTCGACTGTTCGCCATCCTCGCCTTTCTGCCTGCGCTTGCCGCGGCGCAGGCGCCACCGTGCGCGACGCCGCTGCAGGTGGCCGAGAAGCTGTACCAGGCGCGCGATTTCTATCGGCGGCCGCAGAACCTGGACGGGTTGTTGACGCCGTCCTTCGCCCATGCGGTCGAGGCGGGGCTCGGCTGCACCAAGCGCAAGGGCGCCTGCCGCCTGGGCTACGATCCGTGGACCGATGCGCAGGGCGCCATCGAGGGCGCGCCACGCTTCACCCTGGTGTCCGGCGGCTCCCTGGCCACCGTGCTGGAGGTGCGGATGGACTATCGACGCGCGCTCGGTGGCACCGGCACGGTGAAGATCGAACTGCAGCGCCGCGGCAACGGCTGCTGGGCGGTCAGCGACCTGATCTCGCCGGCCGGCGAATCGCTGTTCGCGCGGCTGTCCGATGCGTCGGAATAGGCGCCGCGCATAAAAAAACCACGCCGACCTGCGTCGGCGCGGTTCGGACGACCTGCCCGCGCCTACAGCGGGAGGGGATGGCGCGGTGGCGTCCGGCGACTACTGCAGTTTCAGCATCACGATCGCCTTGGCCGGCAACGCCACCTTCAGCGTGCCGCCTTGCAGGCTGGCGCCGCCGAAGGCGGTCGGCTTCACCGCCTGCGGCTGTTCGAAGCTGTTGAGCGCGGTCATCTTCGGCGCGGTCAGGATCTGGCCGCTGACGCGCGTGGCCTGCGCGCCGCTGACCTGCACCGAAACCTCTGCTTCGCGGTTCGGGTCCAGGTTGGTCAGCGCCACGTAGACATGCCCGTCCTTGGCCTTCACCGCCGAGCCGTGCACGGCCGGCACGGTGTACTGATCGTGCTTGTAGTCGGGCGTCTTGATCTGCAGCGGCAGATAGGTGGCGTCCTGGTACGGCTTGTACATCATGAACACGTGGTAGGTCGGCGTCAGCAGCATCTTGTCGCCGTCGGTGAGGATCATCGCCTGCAGCACGTTGATCATCTGCGCGATGTTGGCCATGCGCACGCGCTCGGCGTGCGCGGTGAAGATGTCCAGATTGATCGAGGCCACCAGCGCGTCGCGCAGCGTGTTCTGCTGGTGCAGGAAGCCGGGGTTGGAGCCGGGCAGGCCGGCGTACCAGGTGCCCCATTCGTCCACCACCAACGCCACTTTCTTTTCCGGGTCGTACTTGTCCATCACCGCGCTGTGCTTGGTGATCAGTTCGTCCATGCGCAGCGTGCGCGACAGCGTCTCGATCCACAGGGTCTCGTCGAAGTCGGTGGACGAGGCGCGCGGCGGCCAGCCGCCGCCGGGCAGGGTGTAGTAGTGCAGGCTCAGGCCGTCCATGAACTTGGTGGCCTCGCGCATCATCACCTCGGTCCAGTGATAGTCGTCGTTGTTGGGTCCTGGGGCGATCTTCAGGATGGTGGCGCCGGCCGGCGCCTTGACGAAGGTCTGGTAGCGGCGGTACACGTCGGCGGCATATTCCACGCGCATGTTGCCGCCGCAGCCCCACAGTTCGTTGCCGACGCCGAAGTACGGCACCTTCCACGGTTGCTGGCGGCCGTTGCCGATGCGCTCCTTCGCCAGCGTCGATCCGGCCGGGCCGGTCATGTACTCGACCCACTGCGCCATCTCGTCCGGCGCGGCATTGCCGACGTTGCCGGCCACGTAGGCTTCGCTGCCGATCAGCTCGACGAAGTCCATGAATTCGTGGGTGCCGAAGCTGTTGGGTTCCTCGACGCCGCCCCAGTGGGTGTTGATGCTGGTCGGGCGCTTGGCGCGCGGGCCGATGCCGTCGCGCCAGTGGTATTCGTCGGCGAAGCATCCGCCCGGCCAGCGCACGTTCGGAATCTGCAGATCCTTCAGCGCGGCGACCACGTCGTTGCGGTAGCCGCGGGTATTGGGGATCTTGGAATCCGGGCCGACCCACAGGCCGCCATAGATGCCGGTGCCGAGGTGTTCTGCGAACTGGCCGAAGATGTTGCGCGACACCTGCGCGCCGGGCTGGTCGGCGCGCAGCGTGCCACGCACCTCGACGTCGGCTGCCTGCGCCAGGCCGGCGCAGAGCGTCAGCGCCGCCATCGCCGCGGCCAGCGGCAGGCGCCGCCGCCAGCGTATCGCGGCATTCTTCAATGAACGGGTCGAGAGCATCGGTGTCTCCTAGTGGGCAGGGGCGGCGCATCCGTGCACGGGCGCCGCGTCGGTGATGGTCGCATGCGACCGTGGCGGGTGGGCGCCACAGCGCTGCGCGGGTCTCAGAAGCGGAAGCGCAATCCCAGGCTGAAGGTGCGCTCCGCGACCCCGATGTCGCGCGGGAAGCGGTACGAATCGCCGAAGTAGTTGCGGGTGACCTGGCCGAGCAGGTTGGTCGCCTCCAGCGATACGGTCATGGCGTCGTCGATGTCGTAGTTCATCGCGAAATCCAGCGAGTCGGTCGGCGCCACGTAGATCGACTGCGGCTGGTCGCCGCTGGCGGTGTAGCTGAGCGCGTATTCGCTGCGCCAGTTGTAGGCCAGGCGGCTGGAGAAGGCGCCCTTCTGGTAGATCAGCACGGCGTTGTAGGCGCGGTCGGAGACGTTGACCAGGTCCTGCATCTGCCCGCTGGGCGACTCGGTCTGCGCATCGATGAAGGTGGCGTTGAGCTGGGTGCCGAAGCCGGACAGCCAGCCGGGCAGGAAATCGTAGAACTGGGTGTAGGCAAGCTCGATGCCCTTCAGCGTGCCGTCGCCGGTATTGCGCGGGCGGCTCACCGAGTAGGTCACCCCGTTGATGACTTCGTCGCTGGCGTAGGTCTGGATGTAGCCGTCGATGCGGCGGTAGAACGCCGCCGCCGACAGCAGCGAGCCGGGGCGGAAATACCATTCCAGCGACAGGTCCAGGTTCTCCGATTTGACCGGATTCAGATCCGGATTGCCGCCGCTGCCGGTCGCCGGCACGGTGGCGGTGGCCTGGTAGAGCGACAGCTGCGGATTGAGCGCGCTGAAGCTGGCGCGGGTGATCGACTTGCCGTACGAGGCGCGCAGCAGCAGGTCGTCGCGGATCGACAGGTTGGCGCTGAAGCTGGGCAGCAGTTCGGTGTCGCTCTTGTCGATGCTGACCGGCGAGTTGGCGCCATCGACGATCTGGGTGCCTTGCAATTGCGCGTCCAGCTTCACCGCCCGCACCCCGACCGCGCCATCCAGGTTCATGCCGCCCACGCTGGTGGAGTAGCGGGCCTGCAGGTAGGCCGCGTAGCTGTCTTCCTTGTCGTCGAAGTACAGCGAGGGACTCGCGGTCGGCGCCGCGGCGTCGTAGCCCATCGCCGCGCGGATCAGTCCTGCGTTGGCGAGCAGGTAGTCGCGGTCGGCCACCATCCACTGCGAGGTCGACACCGAACGTTCGCCGTTGAGCAAGTTGCTCGGCGTGGTCGAGGCCAGGCCGGCCAGGTCGTCGACGAACACGGTGCCGCCGCTGATGTTGGTGCGCCCGCCGGTATCGGCGGCGACGTTCTTCGCCTCGCGGCGGCTGGCGCGGAAGCCGAAGTCCAGCGCGGCGAGCGGGCCGGCGTCGAGCCTGAAGCTGCCGTCGCCCTTCCACGACCAGTCCTTGCCTTCCTGCCGGCTCCACGCGTCGTAGTACTGGTGCAGCCAGTAGTTGGACGCGTCGGCGACGCCGTAGGCGCTGCCGTCGGCGTTGCTGACCCGCGCGTCGGAGGCGCCCTTGTTGTCGAAGTTCATCGTGATCGATGGTGCGATGAATGCGGTATCGAGGATGAAGCTGCGGTTGTCGGCCTTGCTGTAGGTATAGGCCAGATCGGTGGACAGGCTCAGGCGTTCGCCCTTCCAGCTGCCGCCGATCGCGCTCTGGTAGGTGTCGGAGGTGTTGGCGTAGGCCTGGTTGCTGGTCAGCGTGAACAGGTCGCGCGCGGTGATGCTCTGGGCGACGTTGGTGCCCGGCTTGGTGGTCACGCTGACCACGTTGTCGGCGTTGACCAGGGTCGGCAGCGGGATCCAGAAGTTGACCTGCGAATCGTTGCGGTAGCCGACGTAGAAATTCTCGAAGTACAGCTCGGTGTTCTCGTTCGGCGCCCACTGCAAGGTCAGATTGGCCGAGCGGCGGTCGCGGTCGCCGATGGTGTAGATCGAGCCGATGGTATCGGGAACGTAGATCTGCTCGCCGGGATTGGCCGGGTTGTCCTTCAGCGTGTAGGTGCCGTTGAAGGTATTGCTTTCCTGATATTGCTGGGACTGGTAGGAGACGCTGCCCATCACCCCGAACTTGCCGGCATCGGTGTGCCACAACTTGTTCGCGGTCAGGCTGCCGTTGGGGTCGGCTTCGCCGGAGTTGCGGCTGTACAACGCGCGTGCGCTGCCGGCCAGGGTCCAGTCGTTCTGGAAGTCGAACGGCCGCCGCAGGCGCACGTCGATCAAGCCGCCGATACCGCCCTCGATGTTTTCCGCGCCGCTGGTCTTGTACACGTCCACGCGCTGCAGCAGGTCGGCAGGAATGTCGGCCAGGGTCATGCTGCGGCCGGTGGTGGTGAACACGTTGCGGCCGTTGAGCGTGGTCACCACGTCCGGCAGGCCGCGCACCAGCACCGTGCTCACTTCGCCGGCGCTGCGCGCCACCTGCACCCCGGTGACCCGCTGCAGCGCCGCGGCCACGCTGTTGTCCGGCAGCTTGCCCACGTCCTCGGCCACGATCGAGTCGGTGATCTGGGTGCTGTTCTGCTTCAGCGCGATAGCACTGGCGATGCTGCCGCGCACGCCCTTGACCTCGACCGTGTCCAGCTGCGTCGGCGCCTGAGCGCCGCTCGCGGCTTGTGCGGTGTCGGCGGCCGAAGCGTCCGAGCCCGGTTCGGTCTGCTGCGCGGCGGCGCTGCCCGCGGCCAGGATCAGGCTCAGCGCCGCAGCCAGCGCATGCGGCAAGGGACGCGGCGTGGGCCGGCGGTTCGTGGTCACGATCTTCATCGCAGGTAACTCCTCCCAGAGTCGTGCGGACGATGGCGCGATGGCGCCGCGATGCAGTGCGGTCGCCTTCGGTGTGCGGGACTGGCGATGCCGTGGCAAGGCCATTCCGAGTGGTGCGACTGGGTGCATGCGCAGAGCGCGCGTCGGGCCACATCGCGATGGCCCGACGCGTTGCGCCAGGAAGGCAGGTGCAAGGGGGCGCAGTCCCCACGCTCGGCTGCGGCGCAGTCGCGGCGGGGATCACGGGCGTGCCCATCCAGGTTCAGCGAGCGGAGAATAGAGGAGCGACGAATAACCGACTAATGATTTAAATCGACTTATCGATATGGGGATTGCAATGCTGCAATGCCGCAGATTTTTCGCTGACGCTCGACGCGGCGAGCGCGTGCCGTCGCTGCACGCAACGCGCCTGCGTCCACGCGACGGGTCCCAGCGTCGCCGTGGCCAAGGACGCGGCGATGGCTTGCGACCGGCTGCGCTGGTTATGCTGCGCGGCACGCGTGGAACGCGCGCTCACCCAACCAGGACCTCTGCATGTCATCGATCTTCGGCCAGCTTCCCGACGGTACCGCCATCCAACGCGTGGTTCTGGACAGCGGCGCGGGCCTGCGCGCGGAACTGCTGACCTATGGCGGCCTGCTGCGCAGCCTCAGCCTGGACACCGCGCGTGGCCGCACCGAATTGGTCCTCGGCCTGCCGACGCTGGATGCGTACCTGCACGACCCGGCCTATCTCGGCGTGCTGGTCGGCCGCTTCGGCAACCGCATCGCCGGGTCGGCCTTCAGCGTGGACGGGCAGCGCTACGCGCTCAGCGCCAACGAGGGCGCCAATCATCTGCATGGCGGCGCATGCGGATTCGGGCGCCGGGTGTGGTCGCTGCAGGCGCAGACCGAGCGCAGCCTGCAATTGCACTACGACTCGCCGGCCGGCGAGGAAGGCTATCCGGGCAACCTGCAGGTCAGCGCCGAGTTCAAGCTGCATGGCCGCACCCTGGAACTGCAGTTCGCCGCGCAGACCGATGCGCCGACCCCGCTCAATCTCACCCATCATCCGTACTTCAACCTGGCCGGCGATGCCAGCGTGGCGGCTGCCGCGCAGTGGCTGCGGGTGCCGGCCGACCGTTACCTGCCGGTGGCCGACGCGGCGCTGCTGCCGAGCGGCGAGATCGCCGGTGTGGCCGGCACCCCATTCGACTTCCGCACGCCGCGCGCGATCGCCGACAAGGACAGTGCCGCCGATCCGCAGCTGCGCCTGAGCGGCGGCTACGACCATTGCCTGGTGCTGGCGCAGGCGCGCGACTGCAGCGCCATCCTGTATTCGCCGCACAGCGGCGTGGCCATGCGCATCGCCAGCGCGATGCCGGCGCTGCAACTGTACGAAGGGCATTGGCTGGACCGCCAGCATCCGGGCCTGGGCCGCGGCGTGTGCCTGGAGCCGCAGGGCTATCCGGATGCGCCGAACCAGCCGGGCTTTCCCGATACCATCCTGCGTCCCGGCCAGGTCTACCGGCACCGCATCGAATACCGCTTCGCCGAGGTCGGCGCGGATGCCGATTGGGAGGCTGTGGAGGCGGCGCTGGCAGACTGAGCTGCGATGCAGATCGCCGCGGGCAGATAGCGCGATTCCTGTAGAGCGGCTTCAGCCGCGACCGGGCGCCGAGGAATGTCAGCTGCGGAAACATTCTGTCGCGGCTGAAGCCGCTCCTACACAGGATGCATCGCGCATCCCAGCCGCTACTGCGGATGCCCGAGCACCAGTTCGATCACGAACTTGCTGCCGAAGAACGCCAGCAGCAGCAACAGCATCGCCGCCAGCGTCCAGTGCACCGCCTTGATCCCGCGCCAGCCATAGCGCCAGCGGCCGAACAGCAGCGCGCCGAACACGATCCACGACAGCACGCTGAGCACGGTCTTCTGCACCAGCCGCTGCGCCAGGAAATCCTGCACGAACAGCACCCCGGTGAGCAGGGTCAGGGTCAGCAGGATGAAGCCGACCACGATGGTGCGGAACAGCAGCGTCTCCAGCGCGGTCAGCGGCGGCAGCGCGCGCAGCCACGGGTGGAAATCGCGGCGGCGCAGCGCGCGCTCCTGCAGCCACAGCATCACCGCCAGCAGCGCGGCGATGCCCAGCGTGGCGTAGGCCAGCAGCGCCATCCACGCATGCAGCTGCAGCCGCCAGTCCAGCAGCGGTGCCGGTTCGTGGCCGTGCGAGTGGTAGGCCAGCAGCAGCGCCGCCGACAGCGGGAACACCACCACGCCCAGCGCCGCCATGCGGCCGCTGGCGCCGACCAGCGCGGTCATCAGCGCCATGCCCAGGCTGACCAGCGACAGCGCGGCGAAGAAGTGCATGTCCGGCCCGCCGGCGGTGTGCAGCGCGACTTCCACGTGATAGCCCGCATGCAGCGCCACCGCCGGCAGCGCCGCCCACAGCCAGGCGCGGCTGCGTTCGACCCGGTCGCGCACCACCGAGCCGACCAGCAGGCCGGTAGCGGTCAGGTACAGCAGGGTCGCGACGAGGATCAGGAGCATCGCGCCAGTTTCGCATATCGGGCCCGCGCTCGTGGCGGCGGCCCGGTCGATCGGACGCACCCGCTCGCGCCGCGCCCACGGCAGCGCGCCATGCGCGACGGCATCGGCGGCACCGCGAGGAAGCCGGCAGGCGGCGGCGCCAGGGCGGGGCGGCCTGCCTATGCCGCTACGGGCCCGAGCCGGGGCCGGCTCCGGGATCGCCGGCCGGCGCGGCTATAATCGACGACCGTTTCCCGTCTGCGACCCGCCCGCATGTTCGAATCCCTCACCCAACGCCTCTCCGGCACCATGCAGCGCCTGCGCGGCCGCGGCCGCCTGACCGAGGAGAACATCCGCGAAGCCACCCGCGAAGTGCGCATCGCGCTGCTCGAGGCCGACGTCGCGCTGCCGGTGGTGCAGGCGCTGATCGAGCGCATCAAGGTGCGCGCGGTCGGCCAGGAAGTGCTCAAGAGCCTGACCCCGGGCCAGGCGCTGATCAAGGTCGTGCGCGACGAGCTGACCACGGTGATGGGCTCGGCCGCCAGCGACCTCAACCTCAACGTGCCGGCGCCGGCGATCGTGCTGATGGCCGGCCTGCAGGGCGCGGGCAAGACCACCACGGTCGGCAAGCTGGCCAAGCACCTGAAGGAAAAGCGCAAGAAGAAGGTGATGGTGGTCTCCGCCGACGTCTACCGTCCGGCGGCGATCGAGCAGCTCAAGACCCTGGCCGAGCAGGTCGGGGTGCTGTTCTTCCCGTCCGAGGCCTCGCAGCAGCCGGTGGACATCGTCCGCGCCGCGATCGCCGACGCGCGCAAGTCCTTCGTCGACGTGCTGCTGGTCGACACCGCCGGCCGCCTCGCCATCGACGCGGCGATGATGACCGAGATCAAGGCGCTGCACGCCGCGATCAACCCGGCCGAAACCCTGTTCGTGGTCGATGCGATGACCGGCCAGGACGCGGCCAACACCGCCAAGGCGTTCAGCGAAGCGCTGCCGCTGACCGGCGTGGTGCTGACCAAGACCGACGGCGACGCCCGCGGCGGCGCCGCGCTGAGCGTGCGCTACATCACCGGCAAGCCGATCAAGTTCATCGGCGTGGGCGAGAAGCCCGACGGCCTGGACGTGTTCCATCCCGACCGCCTGGCCAGCCGCATCCTGGACATGGGCGACGTGCTGTCGCTGGTCGAGCAGGTCGAGCACCAGGTCGACAAGGACAAGGCGCAGAAGCTCGCCGAGAAGGTCGCCAAGGGCAAGAAGTTCGACCTCAACGACATGCGCGACCAGCTCGAGCAGATGCAGAACATGGGCGGCATTTCCGGGCTGATGGACAAGCTGCCGGGCATGGGCCAGATCCCCGAGCACCTCAAGCAGCAGGTCGCCGGCAACAAGGACGTGCCGCGGATGATCGCGATCATCGGCTCGATGACCAAGAAGGAGCGGCGCAATCCGACCCTGCTCAACGGTTCGCGCCGCGCCCGCATCGCGCGCGGTTCCGGCACCCAGCCGGCCGACGTCAACAAGCTGATGAAGCAGTTCCAGCAAATGGAAAAGATGATGTCGAAGATGGCCGGCGGCGGCATGAAGGGCCTGATGCGCGGCATGAAGGGCATGATGGGCGGCATGGGCGGCCGCGGCGGCCTGCCGTTCCGCTGAGGCCGGTGCGCATGCGCTGCGCGCGCGCAGCGCTCCTGAGCCGCGGCATCCCCGGTCGCGCCGTGCGCTCCTGCGCTCGCGGCGCCGCGAGCGCGTCGACTGCGATCTGTTCTCGACGAGGAAGTCAGTGCGATGAATGAGGATTCAGCCTATTCCGTGGGCGGCGAAGACGCCGCGATGCAGGCGGCGTACGTCGCCGCGCGCGGCACCTTCAAGTTCTTCTGGCGCGAGATGTCCTGGGAATACCGGCGCATCGTGCCGGGACTGGACATGGCGGCGGTGAAGCTGGCGTTCGCGACCGATGCCACCGACCAAGGCGTGCCATCGGTCGAACACATGTGGGTCGGCGACGTGCAGTTCGACGGGCACACCGTCTCCGGCACCCTGCTCAACGATCCGGACCACATCGCTGCGTTGCAGGCCGGCGCCGCGGTCGCCGCTCCGGTCGCGGAGCTGGAGGACTGGATGTACGTCATCGACGGCAAGGTCTATGGCGGCTACACCATCGATGCGCTGCGTCGCGGCATGTCGGCCGCCGAGCGCGCCGAGCACGACGCCGCCTGGGGCCTGGAATTCGGTGCGCCCGGGCAGGTGCGGCTGGTGCCCGCGCCGAAGCGCGGGCTGTTCGCCGGTATGCTCGGTCGCAACGACGGCGCCGAGGACGATGCCGAGGCGCTGTCGCTGCGCGAGCACCCGATGAGCGAGAACATGGGTCCGCGCATCGACGAAGACCTGCGCGGCCGCCCCGATGCGGTGCACGTGCTCGACGAGCAGGGCTGGACGCTGCTGCAGCGCGACGCGCTGGCCGGCAACTACCAGCCGGTGGCGATGCTGTTGCAGCACGGCGCGGATCCGTCGCTGCGCAACCCGCTGGGACGCACGGCGCTGGAGCTGGCGCAGCAGATGCAGTGGCCGCGGATCGTGCAACTGCTGCAACAGGCGGGCTGACGTGAGGCCTTCGGCGGCGTCCTTGTTGACACGCACGCGCGCATCGGACTTTTGCCAGCGCTACCGGTTGCGCGCGCCGATCCTGCTGGCGCCGATGGCCGGGGCCTGCCCGGTGCCGCTGTCGGTGGCGGTCGCGCAGGCCGGCGGCATGGGCGCGATGGGCGCGGTGCTGTCCTCGGTCGCGGACATCGGCGCCTGGATGGACGCGTTTCGGCGCGATACCGATGGGCCGGCGCAGGTCAACCTGTGGGTGCCGGATCCGCCGCCGCTGCGCGATGCCGCGGCCGAGGCGGCCACGCGCGCGTTCCTCGCGCAGTGGGGGCCGCCGGTCGAGGCTGCCGCCGGCGATGCCGGTCCAGCCGATTTCGACGCGCAATGCGCCGCGCTGCTGGCCGCGCGGCCAGCGGTGGCGTCCTCGATCATGGGCCTGTTCCCGCCCGCCTTCGTCGCGCAGCTGAAGCGGGCCGGCATCGCCTGGTTCGCCTGTGCCACCACGCTGGACGAGGCGCTGGCGGCGCAGGCGGCCGGCGCCGATGCGGTGGTCGCGCAGGGCGCGGAGGCCGGCGGCCACCGCGGCGCGTTCGATGCGGCGCGCGCCGAGCAGCAGCTGACCGGGCTGTTCGCGTTGCTGCCGCGGTTGGCCGATCGGCTGGACGTGCCGGTGATCGCCGCCGGCGGCATCGCCGATGGCCGCGGCATCGCTGCGGCGCTGACCCTGGGGGCCAGCGCGGTACAGATCGGCACCGCCTTCCTGCGCACCCCGGAGGCGGCGCTGGCGCCAGCCTGGGCCGAGGCGCTGGCACGCGCCGAGCCGGAACAGACCGTGCCGACCCGCGCCTTTTCCGGCCGCCTCGGCCGCGCGCTGGCCACCGACTACGTGCGCGCCGCCGCCGAGCCGACGGCGCCGCCGCCGCGGCCCTACCCGGTGCAGCGCGGGCTGACCGCGCCGATGCGCCAGGCCGCGGTGCGCGAAGGTCGCCTGGCGGCGATGCAGGCCTGGGCCGGGCAGTCGGCGTGGATGGCGCCGGCGCTGCCGGCGGCGACGCTGCTCGACAGCTGGTGGGACCAGGCGCAGGCGCTGCTGTGAGCGCGAGGCTGTTCTGCAACGGACGGCCGGCGAGCGCGGAGGCATTGGCCGCGCCGGCGCTGGTCAACTACGGCCACTTCAGCACGATGCAGGTCCGCGACGGCGCGGTGCGCGGCTTCGACCTGCATCTGCGGCGGCTCGATGAGGCCACCCGCACGCTGTTCGGCAGCGAACTGCCGGCCGCCCGGATCCGCGCCGAACTGCGCGCGGCGTTGCAGGCATTCGGCAGCGGCGATGCGTCGCTGCGCGCCAGCGTGTTCGCCCGCGACTTCGATTTCCGCCGCGCCGATGCGGCCTGCACGCCGGAATTGCTGGTCTCGCTGGCGGCGCCCGCGCAGGCGGATGCCACGCCGTTGCGGCTGCGCAGCGCGGTGTTCGCGCGCGAACTGCCGCAGATCAAGCACGCTGGCACGTTCGCCTTGTTCCACCAACGCCGGCTGGCGCTGCAGGCCGGCTTCGACGATGCGCTGTTCGTCGACGCGCAAGGGCTGGTCGCCGAGGGGTCGATCTGGAACCTGGGTGTGTGGGACGGGCAGGGTGTGGTGTGGCCGCAGGCGCCGGCCCTGCGCGGCACCCAGGAGCGGCTGCTGCAGGCCGGCCTGGCCAAGCTCGGCATCGCCCAGCAGGTGCGGCCGCTGCACCTGCGCGAACTGGCCGGGTGTGCCGCCGCCTTCGCCTGCAATGCGCGCGGTCAGCAGGCCATCGCCGCGGTGGACGGGCAGGCGCTGGGGCCGGCCGCGGAGCTGTTGCGGATACTGAACGCCGCCGTCGAGACCCAGGCCTGGCAAGCCATCTGACCGGTCTGGGGGCGACTTGGCAGCGTTCCGCCCGCCCGCTATAATCGCCGGCTTACCGCGCCATCCTGGCGACTGGGCAACACCGGAAAACTCACCATGGTCAAGATTCGCCTTACCCGTGGCGGCGCCAAGAAGCGCCCCTTCTACCACATCATCGTCACCGACGTGCGCAGCGCGCGCGACGGCCGCAACATCGAGCGCCTGGGCTATTACAACCCGGTCGCGCAGGGCGCCGAGCCGCGTATCGTGCTCGACCTGCCGCGCGTTGACCATTGGGTGTCCAATGGCGCGCAGCTGACCGACAAGGTGCGCAACCTGTACAAGGAAGCGACCAAGGCCCAGGCCACCGCGGCCTGATCCTGCGGGCCGCGCCTGGCGCGGCCCTTCGGTTTTTGCACCCATGAAAGACAGCCAGCGCCGTATCCTGCTGGGCAGGATCCTGGGCGCCTTCGGCGTACGTGGCGAGGCCAAGCTCGAGTCGTGGACCGAGCCGCGCCTCGCCATTTTTCGCTACCAGCCCTGGATCGTGCGCAAGCCCGACGGCAGCGAAAGCACCCTCAGCGGGGTGCGCGGCCGCGAATCCAGCAAGCATCTGGTGGTCACCTTGCCCGACGTCACCGATCGCGATGCGGTCGAGGCGCTGCGCGGCACCGAGATCTACGTGGCGCGCGACACCCTGCCGCCGCCCAAGCCCGACGAATACTACTGGGTGGACCTGGAAGGCCTGGACGTGCGCACCGTCGACGGCGTGGCCCTGGGCCAGGTCTCGCACCTGTTCTCCAACGGCGCCAACGACGTGCTGGTGGTGCGCGGCGACCGCGAGCGGCTGCTGCCGTTCGTGCAGCCGGACTACGTCAAGTCGGTGGATTTCGAGGCCAACCTGATCGTGGTCGACTGGGACCCCGAGTTCTGAGCAAGGCGGCCATGCGGCCGCTTTCGCTCTTGCTGTTCCCATTCCCCATTCTCGACTCCCCATTCCCGGCCCCATGCGCATCGACGTCATCAGCCTGTTCCCCGAGTTCGTCGCCCAGTGCGCCGCGTTCGGCGTGGTCGGGCGTGCGCAGGAGCGCGCGCTGCTGGCGCTGCACGGCTGGAATCCGCGCGATTACGCCACCGGCGGCTACCGCAAGGTGGACGACCGCCCGTTCGGCGGCGGCCCGGGCATGGTGATGATGATCGAGCCGCTGCAGGCCTGCCTGCAGGCGGTGCGCGAGGCCGACCCGCAACCGGCGCCGGTCATCTACCTGAGCCCGCAGGGCGCGCCGCTGACCCAGGCCAAGGCCCGCCAGCTGGCGGCCTTGCCGCGGCTGGTGCTGCTGTGCGGACGCTACGAGGGGGTGGACGAGCGCTTCGTCGCCGTGGCGGTGGACGAGGAACTCTCGATCGGCGACTACGTGCTGTCCGGCGGCGAGCTGGCCGCGGCGGTGCTGGTCGATGCGGTCACCCGGTTGCAGGAGGGCGCGCTGAACGATGCCGAGTCCGCCGCCCAGGACAGCTTCGAAGGCCCGGACGGCCTGCTCGACTGCCCGCACTACACCCATCCGCGCGAGCACGCGCTGGGCGAGGTGCCGGCCATCCTGCGCTCCGGCAACCATGCCGCGATCGCGCGCTGGCGGCGCATGCAGGCGCTGGGCCGGACCTGGCTGCGGCGCCCGGACCTGCTGGACGAGGCGGCGCTGAGCGCGGCCGACCGCCGCCTGCTGGAGGAATTCCGCCAGGGCCTGCAGGCCGATCCGGCCCCCGTGCAGGAAAATCCATCCAAGCCCTAGCCATGGCGGCACGACTGGGTTAAAATGCCCGGCTTTCCGGCCTAGCCATCTGCGCTTGGCCCATCCGTATATCGCGCAATCGCCGTGCGGCGACTGCCGGACCACCTCACCAGACACAAGCGGTGCCCACCATGAGCAAGCTCAACAAGACCATCCTGGCCGACTTCGAAGCCGCCCAGATCCAGCGCAAGCTGCCGGAGTTCAACCAGGGCGACACCATCGTCGTCAACGTCAAGGTGAAGGAAGGCAACCGCGAGCGCGTCCAGGCCTACGAGGGCGTGGTGATCGGCACCAAGAACGCCGGCCTGAACTCCTCGTTCACCGTGCGCAAGATCTCCCACGGCTTCGGCGTGGAGCGCGTGTTCCAGAGCCACAGCGCCATCATCGACTCGGTCGAAGTGAAGCGCCGCGGCAAGGTCCGCGCCGGCAAGCTGTACTACCTGCGTGGCCTGGAAGGCAAGGCCGCCCGCATCAAGGAAGATCTGGCCGCCGCTGCACAGGCCAAGGTCGCGCGTCAGGCCGCTGCGGCCGCCGCCAAGGCCGAGTAATCCCCGGCGACTTCGGTCGCTGCCGCGACGGCCGCCTTCGGGCGGCCGTTTGCGTTTGGGCGGCGGTGTGGCCGCGATGGCGCGTGGCTGCGCCGCTGCGCTCGATATGTCGGGCGTGCGCTCGGCATGACGCGGGCAGGGGATTTCCGGTCGGGGGCGAAGGCTCCTGCCGCAGCGCACCGGGCCGGCCAGCCGCAAATCCTGTAGGAGCGGTTTCAACCGCGACCGAGCGAAGCCGCGGACCATCCGTGGCCAACGCGTCGGCGGCTTCAGCCCCGACGGCGTTCTCTCGATGCCGCTTCGGCCGAGGCGGAGTGAGCGGGCTTCCCGGAGCCATCGAAGGCGGCATGTGGGAGCGACTTCAGTCGCGACGGGACTTCCCGGGAAATCCCGTCGCCATCGAGGCCGCTCCCACAGGCGATCGCCTCGATCGAAACGCGGGCGCGCACGCTCAGCGCGCCGGCTCCTGCACGATCGACACGTCCGCGACCGCGGCCGGCGGCGCCGCCGGCACTTCCGCCGGATGCGCCATTTCCTCGGGGCGGGGCTGGCTCAGCATCTGCGCCTTGCGCCAGTTGCCCCAGCGGTAATAGGCCAGCGACAAGGCCATCGCGCAGATCGAACTGGTCGGGAAGCTCCACCACACCGCATCGGCGCCGAACTGCGGCTGCAGCAGCTGCGCGAACGGCACGCGGATGCCCCACAGTGCCAGCGCCAGGATCAGCAGCGGCGGCATCACCGCGCCGGTGGCACGGACCACGCCGGAGATCACGAAGGTCACGCCGAAGAACAGGAACGACCACACCGCGATGTGGTTGAGGTGGCGCGCGATCTCCAGCGCCGCGCTGTGCGGCGGCAGGAACAGCGCCAGGGTCCAGCGGTCGAGCAGGATCAGCGGCGCGATCAGCGCGCCGGTCAGCAGGAAGTTGAACAGCACGCCCTGCCGCGCGGTCGCCGCGACCCGGTCCCAGCGCTGCGCGCCGACGTTCTGCGCGGCCATCGACGAACAGGCCGCGCCGATCGCCATCGCCGGCATCTGCACGTAGGTCCACAGCTGCATCGCCGCACCGTAGGCGGCCGAGGTATCGGTGCCGTAGCCGTTGACCATCGAGATCATCACGATCATCGCCAGCGAGATCAGCACCATCTGCAGGCCCATCGGCACGCCCTTGACCACCAGCGCGCGCAGGATCGTCGGGTCGATGCGGAACAGCCGTGCGTCCTGCCGGCCCAGCCACAGCACATGGCGCTTGTGCCGCAGGTACAGCAGCAGGCCGCCCAGGGCGATGGCCTGGGCGATCAGCGTGGCCCAGGCCGCGCCGGCGATGCCCAGCTTCGGGAACGGCCCCAGCCCGAACAGCAGCAGCGGATTGAAGCCGATATCCAGCGCCACCGACAGCAGCAGGAAGCGGAACGGGGTGCGCGAGTCGCCGGTGCCGCGCAGCGCCGCCGACAGGAACGCGAACGCGTACAGCAGCGGCATCGCCAGGAAGATCACCCGCAGGTAGGCCTCGGCCAGCGGCAGCGAGGCGGCCGGGGTGCCCATCGCCGCGAGCAGGTGCCGCGCCAGCCACCAGCCGCCGGCCGCGATCAGCACCGAGATGCCGATGAAAAACGTGGCGCTGGTGCCCATCACCCGCCGCGCCTGGACCACGTCGCCGCGGCCCATCGCCTGGCCGATCAGGATGGTGGCGGCCATGCCGATGCCGAACACCGAGCCGATCAGGAAGAACATGATGCTGTTGGCGTTGGCCGCCGCGGTCAGCGCCGCCTCGCCGAGGTAGCGGCCCACCCAGATCGCGTTGACCGACCCGTTCAGCGACTGCGCGATGTTGCCGGCCAGGATCGGCAGCGCGAACAGCAGCAACTGCCGGCCGATCGGGCCTTCGGTGAGGGTGGCGGGCTTGGCCATCGCTTGCCTGCAGGGACGGGAGCGGGGAGCCGCGCACACTAGCACCTGCGCGCGACCCCGGGGAGGCGACGCATGGCAGATGTGGCGCGGCGGCGAACGTCCTAGACTGAAGGCGTCGATGCTGAAGCGGCGATCGCCGCCCGCCGATGGTGCGCCGGCCCGTCGGCGGTGCAGGCGCACGCGGCCGGGCCTTTCGGTGCAGTTTCAGGCCTGGGCGCAGGCTGTCGGCGCTGCACTCACCGGAGGAACTTGCAATGCCGCGATCGCGCCGCAACCTGCAGTGGATCGGATGCAGCGCGCTGGCGCTGGCACTGGCCGCTTGTGCCGACAACGCGCGCCGGGACGAGGCCCACCTGCGGCCGGGCGAGCGCCCGGAATGCCTGGTCGGCGAGGACGCCAGCGCGCTCCCGCGCCGCGCCGACGGCCTGGCCGCCAGCCAGCGCCAGCAGCGCTGCCATCCGCAGGAGTCGCTGCAGTGGTCCGGCGAGCGACGCGACGATCGACCGATGAACGTGGATTTCCGTAAACGCGATGAATGAACCGCTAGCGCAACCGAGTGTGGTCCGGCTGGATGTCTGGCTATGGGCCGCACGCTTCTTCAAGACCCGCAGCGTGGCCAAGCAGGCGGTGGAGACCGGCAAGGTCGACGTGGCCGGGCAGCGGCCGAAATCCTCGCGCGCGGTGCGCGTGGGCGAGCAGTTGCGCGTGGAGCGCGGCGAGGAGGTGTTCGAGATCCAGGTGCTGGCGCTCAGCGACGACCGCGGCCCGGCCAGCGTCGCGCAGACGCTGTACCAGGAGAGCGAGGCCTCGCGCGAGCGGCGCGCGCAGCAACGCGCGCAACGCAGCGCCGAACGCAACGGCTACCAGGCGCCCGAGGGCAAGCCGGACAAGCGCGCGCGGCGGTTGATCCGCGCGCTGGGCGATCTCGACGCGTTGTAGGGGCTTTGACGGGGACGGCCGTTTCCGAAGACGCGACGACGCGGGCCAACGTGCGCTGGGCAGATGCGCCGCGCTCCGCTCGATGCTCGCGGCCCCTCGCTCGCTTCCGCCGGCTGGGGTGGTTTTCCACGCATCGTGCAGTCGGGACTGAAGTCCCTCCCACAGTGCATCCAGCAGGCGCGCCGCGGAGTTCCTGTAGGAGCGGCTTCAGCCGCGACGAGCGAAGCGGTGGACCGATCGGTGTTGGAGGATGTCGGGACTGAAGTCCCTCCTACAGTGCACCCAGCCGGCGCGCCGCGGAGTTCCTGTAGGAGCGGCTTCAGCCGCG
>NZ_JAFIWB010000011.1 GCF_017163705.1 Xanthomonas bonasiae | reverse complement strand
CCACCCGCTGACCCGTCGCACTGTGCGCACGTGCTTCCCACAGCCCGTCCTCGTACTTCAGGTCGTGGACCTGCGTGACACCCAGCGCCTCAATCCCCCTCCGCGCTCACCACACGCCCGTCCAACGGGTTCGCATATACCTCCCCAGTCGAACGCCCGTGGCCGATCCGAGCGATCCCGCGACGGCGTCCTTGGTTCCCTGGCCTGCCTGCCACGATGGTTCGCTCCGTTCCACCGGCGATGCGTGCTTTTAATGCATCGCGGCTTAGACTTTTCGTCTGCCGCGCCAGCCGGCTTCGACCTGCGCTGTCGGCTCCGACGACACCGGAGTCCCTCAAGCCGCTACCCCTTCCCCCGTCACGAGAGAACTCTCCCATGAGCCAAGCCAATGGATACGCCGCACTGGCGTCCGATCAGCCGCTGACCCCTTACGCGTTCGAGCGCCGCGCGACCGGGCCGCAGGATGTCAGCATCGAGATCCTCTACTGCGGCGTCTGCCATTCCGACCTGCATACGGCGCGCAACGAATGGCAGAACACCCAATATCCGTCCGTGCCGGGACATGAAATCGTTGGCCGCGTGATCGCGGTCGGCGAGCAGGTCGAGGCCTTCAAGGTCGGCGACCTGGCCGGCGTCGGTTGCATGGTCGATAGCTGCCGGCATTGCGCGTCCTGCGCGGACGGCGAAGAGCAGTATTGCGAAAGCGGCTTCGTCGGCACCTATAACGGCCCGATGTTCGGTGGCGAGAATACCTATGGCGGTTACTCCGACCATATCGTGGTCGACCAGAAGTACGTGCTGCAGATCCGCCATGCCGAAAAGGACCTTGCCGCGGTGGCGCCGCTGCTGTGCGCCGGGATCACCACCTATTCGCCGCTGAATCACTGGAAGGTGGGACCGGGCAAGAAGGTCGGCATCGTCGGCCTGGGCGGTCTGGGCCATATGGGCGTGAAGATCGCGCACGCGATGGGCGCGCATGTGGTGCTGTTCACGACTTCGGCGAACAAGAGGGAGGATGCGCTGCGTCTGGGCGCCGACGAAGTGGTGGTGTCCAAGCTGCCGGAGGAGATGGCGGCGCATACCAACAGCTTCGACTTCATCCTCAATACCGTCGCGGCCTCGCACGACCTGGACGCGTTCCTGACCTTGCTCAAGCGCGACGGCACGATGACGCTGGTGGGCGCGCCGGCCGAGCCGCATCCGTCGCCCACGGTGTTCAATCTGATCATGAAGCGCCGGCAGTTGGCCGGCTCGCTGATCGGCGGCATCCGCGAGACCCAGGAAATGCTCGATTTCTGCGCGAAGCACGGCATCGTGTCGGACATCGAGACGATCGAGATGGCGCAGATCAACGAGGCCTACGAGCGCATGCTCAAGGGCGACGTGAAGTACCGCTTCGTCATCGACATGGCCAGCCTGGAGAAAGCCAAGCAGGCCGCCTGACGCAGCGGCATGGTCGGCCGCGCAACGTCGCGGTCGGCCCATGCGCTATAAACGTTCGACGATGCGCCTGGACACGCGAGTGTCCAGGCGTTTTTTATGCGCGTCATGCGCCATGACCTTGCGTTGGAGCGGTTTGCGTCCCGGTGGTTAACAGGCAACGAAACTCGTAGAGGCGGTTCGGGGGAATCCCAGGACCATCAGCTGCAACAGGCCATATCGGGAACGCCTGTCGCGGCTGAAGCCGCTCCTACAGGAAAGCGCTGGCTCACTCGCCAGCGGCGATGGCCGATAGTTCGAAACGACAACGGCGCCGCAGCGCCGTTGTCGTGACCATCGCCAGGAACGCGTCAGCCGGTCATTTGCCCGGCGTCGCCGCTGCCTGCTTGGCATTGCCCATCATGCTGTCGCGGGCGGCCTTGAACGGATTGTCCTGATACCAGTTGGGCCATGCGTCGCCCGCCGCCAGTCCCTTGCCGACGCCGTAGACGGCCTGCAGGTCGTCCATCACCCCGTCGAGCTTCCAGGTCGCCGGATCGTACTGGTCGGCGGGCGTGTGGTAGCGATGCTTGCCGTAGTCCTCGGCAGCGCGCTTGCCGGCATCGATGCCACCGTCGACCAGGTCTTCGCCGCCATCGATGTACAGCGCCGGCACGCCGGCCTTGGCGAAGTTGAAGTGATCGGAGCGGAAGTAGAAGCCGCTCTGCGGCGAGGACTCGGCATGCAGCACGCGGCCCTGCGCGGCGGCGATCGGCTTGAGCAGGTCCTCCAGCTCGGAGCTGCCGAAACCGTTGACCACCAGGTCCTTGGCGCGGCCGGCGACCGGCATCGCGTCGAGGTTGATGACGCCGGCGATCTTGTTCAACGGGAAGGTCGGGTGGGCGACGTAGTACTTGGAACCGAGCAGCCCCGACTCTTCCAGCGTCACCGCCAGGAACACCACCGAGCGTTCCGGCTTGGGCTGCTGGTGCACGAATGCGTCGGCGATCTCGAGGATGCCGGCGACGCCGGTCGCATTGTCGACCGCACCGTTGTAGATGTTGTCGCCGGTCTCGCCCTCGTGCTTGCCCAGGTGATCCCAGTGCGCCATGTACAGCACCGCTTCGTCGGCACGGCTGCTGCCGGGCAGCACGCCGACCACGTTGCGCGATTTCTTCTCGGAGATCGTGCTCTTCAGGTCCACCGACAGCTTGGCCTTCAGCGGCACCGGCTTGAAGCCGCGCTTGCTCGCGTCCTTGTAGGCCTGGTCCAGGTCCAGCCCGGCGTCGGCGAACAGCTGCTTGGCGGCCTGCGCGGTGATCCAGCCCTGCGCCGGGATGCGCGGTTCCGGATCGTCCTTGGCCGGCAGGTCGTACTGCGCGCCGGACCAGGAATTCTTCACCACGTCCCAGCCGTAGCTGGCGCCGGGGGTGTCGTGCACGATCAGCGCGGCGGCCGCGCCCTTGCGCGCGGCTTCCTCGAACTTGTAGGTCCAGCGCCCGTAATAGGTCATGCGCTTGCCTTCGAACAACGCGCCGTCCTCGGTGTGGAAGCCGGGGTCGTTGACGAACATCACCACCGTCTTGCCCTTCCAGTCCTGGTCCGCGTAGTCGTTCCACTTCTGCTCGGGCGCGTCCACGCCGTAGCCGACGAACACCATGTCGCTGGTGTCGATCTTGACCTCGGTCTGGCCGGTGCGGGTGCCGATCACCATGTCGGTGCCGAACTTCAGTTCGCGCGGCTTGCCGTTCTGCTCCAGCTTCAGCGTGGTGTTCGGATCGGCCGTGGTCTCGGTCATCGCCACGTCCTGGAACCAGCTGTCGCCGTTGCCCGGCTGCAGGCCGATACGCTGCATCTGATCGCGGATATAGGAGACCGTCTTCTCTTCGCCCGCCGTGCCGGGACCGCGGCCTTCGAACGTGTCCGAGGACAGGGTCTTGACCAGCTCGCCGAAGTCGGCCGGCGTGATCTCGGGAGAAAAGGCGTGGCCTGCGGCGGCCACAGGAGCGGGCGCGGGCGGCGCGGCATCGGCGGCCGGGGCCGGCGCCTCGCGCTTGCACGCGGTCAGCGTGGCCGCGGCGGCCAGGCACAGCACAAGCTTGCGGGACATGGGGGCTCCTGGGGTGTGAGGAATCCCGATTCTATAGGCAAGTCCCGCGCGCGCGCCGCCGGCAGTGCGGACGACGCGGCCGGATCAATTCTCCGGCGCGGTGTCGCCGTCGAACGGCTGCGCGGTGGCGCCGCTGATCGGGCCGGTCTTCGCGCTGCGATGCACGTACAGGGTCACCTCGCGCTCGAAATGCAGCGGACCGTCGATCACCGCGCGCGGACCGATGATGATGCGCGGCTTGCGCGTCGGCTTGAACGAGATGCTGAAGCTCGGCTTCTTGATCTCGATGCCGCCGCCGAGGTGCGAATCGTGGCCGACGGTGATGTCGCCGTTGACCGTCTCGATGCCGCCTTCCAGTTGCGTGGCGACCAGGCCGATGCTGCCGTTGACGCTCTCCACGCTGCCGCCGATGCGGCCGCCGCGGTCGACGAAGATGCCGCCGTTGACCGTCTCGATGGACTCGGAAATCTGCACCTGCTGGCCCACACGGATGCCGCCGTTGACCGTGGACAAGCCTCCGGTCTGCGCGTTGTCGGCGATCTTGAGGCTGCCGTTGACGGTTTCCACATCGCCGACGCTGGCGCCGGATTCGACGGTGATGCCACCGTTCACGGTTTCCAGGTCGCCGTACTGCTTGCCCGATTCGGCGGTGATGCTGCCGTTGACCTTGCTGATGCCTTCTGCGGCCAGGGCGGGGCCGGCGGCCAGGGCCAGCGCCAACAGGACCGATACATGCGTACGCTTCATCACCCACCTCCGGGACGCCGGCCAGTCGCGGCACCTACTTGTGCGGCGATCACAACATGCTTCGTTACAATCCGCACCTGCCTGAAGTCATTGGACCAGCCCTTGCCCGCAACCGCCTCCGCTTCGTTGCGCTCCGCCTCGCCTGCCGCGCCGGGGCGGCGCCTGCGCGCGCCTGGGCACGCGGCAACGAGGTGGCTGGCGGGGACGGTGTTGCTGCTGATCGCGACGCTGGCGCTGGCGCAGAACCCGCGCGAGGCCGAGCGCCGCCTGGAGAAGGTGCGCGGCGAGCTGAAGAGCGTGGCCGAGGAGCGGCGCCAGCTGGAAGGCAAGCGCGGCGATGCCGCGCGCCAACTGCGCGAGGCCGACGAGAAGGTGGCCACCACCGGGCGCAGCCTGGCGCAGACCCAGCAGGCGCTGCAGCAGCACCAGCAGACCCTGGCCGAACTGGAGCGCAAGCGCGACACGCTGCGCAACGGCCTGGTGCGGCAGCGCGCCGAACTGGCGCAGCTGCTGCGCGCGGCCTATGCGATCGGCGGCAATGCGCCATTGAAGCTGCTGCTGGCGCAGGACCGGGTGGCCGACGCCAACCGCCTGCTGGCCTATCACCGCTATCTGCAGCGCGAACGCGCGCAGCGTATCGCCACACTGACCCATGAGCTGCAGGCGCTGGAGCAGGTACAGCGCGAGGTCGCGGCAAAGCGGCAACAGCTCAGCGCAGCGCAGCGCCAGCAGCAGGAACAGGCGGCGGCGTTGCAGCGCGACCGCAAGCAGCGCGCCAGCCTGGTGTCCGAACTGGACGAGCGCTACCAGGACCGCAGCGAGCGCGAGAAGGCGCTGGGCCAGGACGCCAAGGCGCTGGAGACGTTGCTGGCCAATCTGCGTGCGGCGGCGGCGCGGGCCGAGGCCGAGCGCCGTGCGGCAGCCAGGCGCGCGGCGGCCGAGCAGGCCGCGCAGGCCAAGGCCGCGGCGAAGAATCCGTCGCGCGGCGGCAGCAAGGTGCCGCCCAAGGTGGTGGCCTCGGCGCCGGCGCTGAAGGTCGGCGGCCTGGGCTGGCCGCTGTCCGGCGACCTGATCGCGCGCTACGGCGGCAAGCTGCCCGATGGGCGCACCAGCAACGGCGTGCTGATCGCCGCGCCGGCCGGCAGCACCATCACCGCGGTGGCCGACGGCACGGTGGTGTTCTCCGACTGGATGACCGGGTACGGCATGATCCTGATCGTGGACCACGGCAACGGCTACATGAGCCTGTACGCGCACAACGACACGCTGTTGCGCGATCCCGGCGCGCGGGTCAAGCGCGGCGATGCGGTGGCCAAGGTCGGCAATTCCGGCGGCCAGGGGCGCCCGGCGCTGTATTTCGAATTGCGCCGCAACGGCCAGCCGGTGGATCCGTCGTCGTGGCTGCAGCGGCGCTGAGCGCCACCGAGGCCGTGCATTCAACGCGGATTTAGCCCGCTTTCGCGCATAATCCGGACAGCTGCGCCGTGGACGGTGCAGGTCATCCCCCAATCGGAGTGCTTCATGCGCGTAGTTCTGTCCGCTGCCCTGTTGCTTGCTCTGGCGCCGCTGCCGTCGATGGCGCAGAGCGCCGGCGAACAGACGCCCTCGGCCTCCACCGCCAGTGCTGACGATCCGGACGCCACCGAATCGGCCACCTCGCGCGTGCCGCTGGACGAGATCCGCCGCTACGTGGCGGTGTACAACGCGGTGAAGGAAGCCTACGTCGACCCGGTCGACGACAAGAAGCTGATGCAGTCGGCGATCCGCGGCCTGCTGCTCGACCTGGATCCGCACAGCACCTATTTCAGCAAGGAAGACGCCGAGGCCTTCGACGAACAGGCCACCGGCGCCTACGACGGCATCGGCGTGGAACTGCTGCAGCTGCCGGACAACACGCTCAAGGTGGTGTCGCCGATCGACGACACGCCGGCCGCGCGCGCCGGCGTGCGCTCGGGCGACATCATCGTCGCCATCGACGGCAAGCCGATCAGCGCGGTCAAGGCGATGGAGCCGTTGCGCGGCGAGTCGGGCAGCAAGGTGGTGCTGACCATCGTTCGCGAGAAGGTGGACAAGCCGTTCGACGTGACCCTGACCCGGCAGACCATCCGCGTGGCCAGCGTGCGCAGCCGCATGCTCGAGCCGGGCTACGGCTACATCCGCATCAGCACGTTCCAGGCCGATACCGGCGCGGACTTCCACAAGCAGCTGCAGCAGTTGCAGGCGCAGTCCGGCGGCAAGCTGCGCGGCCTGGTGCTGGACCTGCGCAGCAATCCCGGCGGCCTGTTGACCGCGGCGGTGCAGGTGGCCGACGACCTGCTCGACAAGGGCACCATCGTGACCACGCGCGGGCGCATCTCGGTCAGCGATTCCAAGTTCGATGCCACGCCCGGCGATCTGCTCAACGGTGCGCCGATGGTCGCGCTGGTCGATGCCGGATCGGCCAGCGCCTCGGAAGTGCTGGCCGGTGCGCTGCGCGACAACAAGCGCGCGCGCATCGTCGGCAGCCGCACCTTCGGCAAGGGTTCGGTGCAGACCGTGCTGCCGCTGGACAACGGCGATTCGGTCAAGCTGACCACGGCGCGCTACTACACCCCCAGCGGCAAGTCGATCCAGGCCAGCGGCATCGTGCCGGAGGTGATACTGCGCCCGGAAGAGAGCAAGGAAGACGCGGACAAGCCGGCGGTGCTGGCCGACTACAGCGAAGCGACGCTGCCCGGCCACCTGCACGGCGACGACGAAGGCGCCGAGGGCTATAGCGCCGGCGACGTGCTGCCCGGCGACGCACCGATCGCGCAGGCGCTGGCCGAACTGAAACAGCCCGGCGCGGTGGCCAGGGCCGCTGCGGCCAAGCAGGCCAAGGCCAAGCCGAAGGCGGCCGCGCCGACCGCGGCCAAGCCGGCGACGCTCGCGCCCAAGAGCGTGGCGCCGAAGACCGAAGCGCCGGCCGCAGAGACGCTGAAGGTCGATCCGCCCAAGACCGACACGCCGACGCCGCCTTCGGGCGACTGACGCGGCGCTTGCCGTTCGCCGCGCCGGCAGGGTGCGCGGCGTGGTGCGCCGTGCATGGCGCGCCACCTGCGATCGAGCGCATTGCGATCCGCACGATGCTCTTGCAGGAGCGGCTTCAGCCGCGACCGCGCGTTACCGGCAACGCCCGGTCGCGGCTGAAGCCGCTCCTACAGAATCACCGGATGCCGACAGCGGCGTGGCGCTGGCGGCACTTCACCCCGCATGCGCTCAGCGCGGTTTGCCCGGCATCGGGAACGGGGTGATCACCTTTTCGCCGGTGGCTGCGTCGCGGATCGCGGACTGGCCTTTTTTCTCCACTTCCTCGATGCGCACGATGCTCTGCATCGGCAGGTGCAGCATCTTGGTGTCGCCGAATTCCTCGCGCAGGCGTTCTTCGGTGGGGTCGACGACCAGGCCGTCGTGCAGGTCGAACACCAGCCCGCCGATCTCGCTGAAGCCCCACAGGTGACTGCTGCCCACGTGCTGCGCGTACAGCTCGTACACCTTGCCGTGGTTGAGGAACGTCACTTTGTACAGGGACTTGGCCATGCGCGAAGTATAGAGCGCGGTAGCGCGATGGCGTGGCGGATCAAAAGCCCTTGCGCTTGCGCAGGCGCCGCGCGATCGCCGCGCGCACGTACAGCCCGTACGCCATGCCCAGGGTGAAGCCGGTCAGGTGCGCGGACCAGGCGACCATGCCGAAGGCCGGGCCGATATAGGCGAACACCACCTGCAGCGCCGCCCAGGTGCCGATCAGCAGCGAAGCCGGCGCGCGCACGAATTCCAGGAACAGCCCCAGCGGCAGCACCACGCCGAGCTTGGCGCGCGGGAACAGCGCCAGGTAGGTGCCGATCAGCGCCGAGACCGCGCCGCTGGCGCCGATGATGACCCGGTCCGGGGTGCCGATCGCGAACACCGCGGCCAGGTTGGAGAGGGCGCCGCCGCCCAGGAACAGCAGCAGGAAGCGCCACGGCCCGAGCACGCGCTCGGCCGGCAGGCCGAAGATCAGCAGGAACACCAGGTTGCCGAGCAGGTGCGACCAGTCGGCATGCAGGAACAGCGCGGTGAACAGCCGCAGCACGCTGCCGTCCTGCACCGTCGCCAGCCAGTCGCGCGGGCTGGCGACGCCGGCCGACAGCGCGCCCCAGTCCAGCCACAACGTGGCGCGGGCCTGGTTGGGGCGGCTGATCGACCACAGGAACGCCAGCCACATCGCCGCGAACAGCAACGGCGTGGCCCAGCGCAGCGTGGTCCGGTCGCGGGAGGGAATGGAGACGAACATGCCAGTACCGGGGGACGCGGCCCGTAACGATACCGGCTCCCTCCGGCTGAACGCACGCCTACTCCGCGCGAAACTGAACGGGCGGTATTGTTATTGTTCGGTTAACGCAGAGGGGTATACTGCATACGGCGTCGTATGTCGGGAGGGGACTCCGGCGCGCATTTCCGGCTTGCTCAGCGGGGATGCGCAGACGCGAACACAGACATTTTCGTCTTCCGGAGAGTAACAAGCCATGCAAAACGCAACCCAGTTCGTCCGCTTCACCGCCCTGGCCGTCGGCATCGTCGGCGCCCTGACCATCGGTCAGGCGCACGGCGCCGCGTTCCAGCTCAAGGAAAACAGCGCCAAGGGCCTGGGCCGCGCCTTCGCCGGCTCCGGCAGCGCCCCCGGCGACGCCTCGATCATCGCCAACAACCCGGCCGGCATGCGCCAGCTCGACGGCAAGGTGTTCCAGGCCGACGTCAGCGCGATCCAGTTCGCGGCCAAGTACGAGGGCACCGGCACCTACGCCACCGGCTCGGCGATCTCCGGCGGCAACGGCGGCGATGCCGGCACGATCGCGCCGGTCCCGGCGGTCTACTTCCACCTGCCGTTCGGCGAAAACAACAACATGCACTTCGGCACCTCGCTGACCGTGCCGTACGGCTTCAAGACCGAATACGACCGCGACTGGAAAGGCCGCTACAACGGCGTCAAGACCGAGCTGCAGGCGATCGACCTCAACCTCGCCTTCTCCTACGACGTGAACCCGTACGTGTCGTTCGGCGCGTCGGTGTTCGCCGAGCGCCTGGACATCGATCTGTCCAACGCGATCGATCTGGGTTCGGTCCTGGCCGCGCGCCGCGTGCCGGGCTTCGCGCCGGGCAGCGCCGACGGCTACTCGCGCATCAAGG
Source organism: Xanthomonas bonasiae (assembly GCF_017163705.1). Taxonomy (GTDB): domain Bacteria; phylum Pseudomonadota; class Gammaproteobacteria; order Xanthomonadales; family Xanthomonadaceae; genus Xanthomonas_A; species Xanthomonas_A bonasiae. Next base: position 114,457 of record NZ_JAFIWB010000011.1, on the reverse strand, counting down.
GCGACAGCACCGATATCGGCTACACCCTGGGCGGCCTGTTCAGCATCGACGAGAACACCCACATCGGCTTCAGCTACCGGTCGAAGGTCGAGCACAAGATCACCGACGGCACCGCCGACTTCACCACGCCGGCCAACGCCGCCACCGTGCTGGCCGTCGCTGCGCCGGGCACCTTCGTCGACACCAAGGGCCGCGCCACGGTCACGCTGCCGGCCAGCGCGACCGCCAGCTTCACCCACACCATCAACGAGCAGTGGACGGTGATGGCCGACGTCAGCCGCACCGCCTGGAGCAAGTTCGACCAGGTGACGGTGGACTTCGCCAACAACCAGCCCGACAGCGTGCTGAACTTCGCCTACAACGACACCACCTTCGTCTCGATCGGTGCCGACTACCGCATGAGCGACACGCTGACTCTGCGTGGCGGCCTGGCCTACGACGAAACCCCGACCAGCAACGAGCACCGCGACGTGCGCGTGCCCGACGCGAGCCGCAAGTGGGTCTCGCTGGGTCTGAGCTGGCGTCCGTCCGAGCAGGCCGAGTACAGCTTCGGCTATACCCACCTGTTCACCAGCGATCCGAGCATCAACTCGACCACTGCCACCGGCAACACCCTGATCGGCAGCTACGACGTCAGCGGCAACGTGCTGGCGGCGTCGGTCAACTACAAGTTCTGATCGAGCGCTTGCGCGACAGTCTCGCGGCGCAGGCCGCGAGCCACCAAAGCCCCGCTTCGGCGGGGCTTTTTTGTGCGTGTTTCCCTTCCCCTGACGCGGCTTCGCGCATATCGTCGCGAATGCTTGACAGGCATCCCACCCGGGCGTAGAAGGCTTGTGAAGCCGATGGGGATGTGACATCGGCATGCGGCCACGGCAGTCATGCCGTCGCCATCCGGCCTGCGGTCGTCGAATGGGAGAGGTTGGCAATGCACCACCGCGAATCGACTCCTTCGTCCTGCGCTGCAACGCCGCTGTTTTCCTGTACCGCGCCTTCGGCACTGGCTGCCGTCCGCGTTTCTCGAGGCGGGCCGGCATGACCGTTCGCCACAAGCTGAGTGCCCTGCGCTCACGCGACAAGTGCGTCGCCGGCTACTCGCCGCCTCGACGCTAATCGTGCATCGCGGTCTGATCTGACCGACGCCGTCGCGTTTGTTTCCCGTGTCCCGTTGCCCGTGCGCGCCCGTTTTTGCGCGCAGCGCCGCAGCGTGCGCGCCATGCATTCGCCTTGCGTCCGGTCGGTCCAAACGACATCCGGGTTGCCGACATGCGTCGCGCCCGGTGCATGGCACTTTTGGCGAGGGGAAGCATCATGTGCAGTGGCAAGCGTTCGAACGGCAAGATCCTGGTTGAGGCGATCCTGGCGGTACTGGGGGCGAGCGCCGCATTGACGGCGGTGGCGGGGACGGTGACCGGTCAGGTCAGCGTGCAAGGCGGCAAGCCCGCCGCGAACGCGCGGGTCGGCATCGCCGGGACCGCGTACAGCGCGGTGACCGATGCCAATGGGCATTTCGCCATCGCCGATGTGCCGGCCGGGCAATACGCGCTGGAATCGAGCTATCCGGGTTTCAGCGCGGCGCAGACCAGCTTCGAGGTGAGCGACACCGGCACCACCGCGCTCACCGTCGCGCTGGACGAGGTCAAGCAGCTGAAGAACATCACCGTCGTCGCCAACCGCTACGACGCCAGCAACCTGAAGATGAATGCCGTGAACACGGTGGACGTGCTGTCCGCCAACGACCTGCAGCACACCGCGGTGCACAATGTCGCCGAGGCGCTGGGGCTGATCTCGGGCATCAACATCACCACCACCGGTTCGGGCTATTTCGGCGGCGTGGATGGCGCGGCGCGCGGCGAGGGCATGTTCGCCTCGGTGCGCGGATTGCCGTCGGAGTACAACGTCAACCTGATCGACGGTGTCACCGTCGCGCAGGGCATGCCCTACAGCCGCAGCGTGCAGCTCAGCCTGCTGCCGCCGTCGGGATTGCAGACCATCGTGGTCAACAAGACCTCCACCGCCGACATGGACGGCGATGCGATCGGCGGCACCATCGACTTCCGTACGCCTACCGCGTTCGATTTCAAGCAGACCACCAGCGGCAGCGTGACCGGCAGCGGCCGGCTGGAGAGTCGCGCGCGCGACTACGGCGGCGACGGCCTGGGCGGCGGCCTGGCCGGCGAGTTCCAGCACAAGTTCGGCGACGAACAGCAGTTCGGCTTCTATGCCAGCGCTTACTACGACTACCGCACTTCGACCAACAGCGAGGTCGCCGCGGCGACCAGCGCGCTGAACGACCATTCGTGGGCGTTCCTGCATGCCGATGCCGACGGCGGCAACGCCGCCGGTTACGATCCGCAGCACAACCTGACCAGCACCGGCATGAATGTCGGCGTGGTCGCCGGCTGGGAACGCCGCTACGGCGGCAACGCCTCGTTCGACTGGCAGGTCGACGACAGCCTGTCGCTGTACGCGCGCGCCACCTACGCCTACGCCAAGACCGACCAGGGCACCACCTTCGTGCAGCTGCTGCCGCAGGACGTGACCTATGTGCCGAGCGCGACAGCAGGCGTCTACACGCCCAACATCGGCCGCATCGCCTCGCGCTTCTGGTACGAGACCAATCCGGAAATCGCCGACCTGGCGACGTTCCAGATCGGCGCGCGCAAGACCTCCGGCGGCTGGACCTTCATGCCGAACCTGTTCTACAGCTTCGGCGACAACGACCGTCCCGACCATGTCGAGATCGACGGCCGCGAGGACAAGTTCTCGCAGACCAACTACGCCTACTCCGGCAGCAGCCTGGTCAACTACGGCAGCGGCGCCTTCCCGTATCCGCAACTGACTCCGGCGTTGCTGGCGCAGGTCAACAATATCCCATCGCTGTACGCCAGCAGCTACGGCGAACTGACCAAGATCTATTCCGGGCAGAAGAAGGGCGGCGCCAAGTTCGACGTGCGCTACGACTTCGAGGACGGCGCGCTGTCGGCGCTGCAGTTCGGGGTGAAGTACAGCAAGAGCTCGCGCAATTTCAGCAACCGCGACTGGTGGACCGGCGGCGTCGACGACACCAGCACGCTCGGCGACCTGGGCATCTTCAACGGCAACTACAGCGCCATCTTTCCCGGCAAGTATCCCTGGGTCACGCCCAAGGTCAGCGAGACCGCGGTCAGCAACGTCATCTACAGCCATCTGCGCGACGACGACCTGGACAGCTGCGGCAAGGCGTATTACGTCAACAACTGGAACTGCAACACGATGCGCGGCACCGAGGCGGTCGCCGCAGCCTATGCGATGGCGACCTTCTCGCTCGGCAACCTGGAAATCGTGCCGGGCGTGCGCTTCGAGCACAGCAGTATCCACAACACGTTCTGGGTGACGCCGTCCGACGCCGACGGCAACGAAACAGTCGGCTATTTCGACAGCAACCACACCGCCTACGACGAACCGTTGCCGAGCGTGTTCCTGACCTGGCGCCCCGACGCGCGCACCGCCTACCGCGCCTCGCTGTGGACCAGCTATACCCGGCCCGCGTTCGTGCAGTTGGGCGGCGGATCCAACATCAGCATCTCCAACAGCGTCCCCGCCGTCACCACGATCACCCAGGGCAACCCGGACCTGAAGCCGATCGAAGCGACCAACCTGGACCTGTCCGGGGAATGGTCGACCGAGCATGGCGGCTTCTTCTCGGTCGCCGGCTTCTACAAGCGCCTGCGCAACTACATCTACGACGCCGGCTCCGGCCAGGCCAATCCCGGCACCAGCGGCAGCGGCACGGTGTTCTATTCGATGCCGACCAATGGCGGCGACGGCCGCGTCTATGGCCTGGAGGTCAGCGCGCGCCAGCGCTTCCAGGATCTGCCCGAACCGCTGAACGGCCTGGGCGTGAGCTTCAACGCCACCCGTCAGCATGCGCGCGCCGACCTGGGCATGGACGGCTTCGAGAACGAGCACATGCAGTCGGCACCCAATGCCATGGCCAACGTCGAGCTGTTCTACGAACGCGAGCGTTTCTCGGTGAACCTGAGCTACCACTTCAGCAGCTCGTATCTGCTCAGTTACGACTATCTGCACCAGGGCGCGACCTGGGACGACCTGTGGGCGCGTCCGACCCGGCGCGTGGACCTGCATGCCGGCTACCACTTCGACAACGGCCTGAGCCTGGATCTGTCGATCTCCAACCTGACCAAGGAGTACAGCTACTGGGCGCACGTGGGCCGCAGCGATCTGGCGGTCTCGGACATCGTCGATGCCGGCATGACCACGTTGCTGACCGCCAAGTACGCGTTCTAGCCAGTTCTCCGCGGGATCGGGGCGATGCAGGCCTGCATCGCCCCGTGCCGCGCTGCCCACGGAGACTTCGATGAAACGTCGCCATTTTTGTTTGCTGAGTGTGCTGGCGCCGCTCGGGATGGCGGCCGCGCCAGCGGGTGCCGTCGCCACGGCCGTCGCGCCCGAACCGGACGGACGCCCGCACGCGTTCGGTTTCGCGCAAAAGCAGTTCGTGCTCGACGGCCAGCCGTGGCAGATCCGCAGCGGCGAGATGCATCCGTTGCGCATTCCACGCGAGTACTGGTTGCAGCGGATCCGCATGGCCAAGGCGATGGGCCTGAACACCATCGCCCTGTATCTGATGTGGAACGCGCTGGAATCGGCACCGGGCGTGTTCGACCTGGACAGCGATCGCCGCGATTTCGTCGCCTTCATCCGCCTGTGCGCGCAGGAAGGCATGTGGGTCTATCTGCGGCCGGGTCCCTACGTCTGCGCCGAGTGGACGCTCGGCGGCCTGCCCGCCTATCTGTTGCGCGAACCCGGCATGCGCCTGCGCGACGCCGGCGATGCGCGCTACATGGCCGCAGTGCGGCGCTACATCGCGGCGGTGGCGCCGCGCATCGCGCCGTTGCTGGCGGCGGCCGGCGGGCCGGTGCTGATGCTGCAGATCGAGAACGAGTATTCGATGTTCGGCGACGACGTCGGTTATCTGCAGGCGTTGCGCGCGCTGTGGCAGGAGCACGGCATCGACGGGCCGTTCGCGGTCGCCGACGGGATGAAGGACCTGCGCCGGCGCAAGGCGTACCTGCCCGGCGCGGCGCTGGGCCTGGACGGTGCCGACCTGGCCGATCTGGAGCACGGCCGCGTGTTCGCCGGCGACGCGCCGGTGTGGGTGGCCGAGGGCTATCCGGGCTGGCTGACGCACTGGGGCGAGGCGGACTTCGCGCGGCGCGACTACCTGCCGACGCTGCGCCGGCTGTTGGCGCATGGCCATTCGTTCAACCTGTACGTGGTGCATGGCGGCAGCAACTTCGGCCTGAGCGCCGGCGCCAATGCCGACGACGACGGCTCCAACTTCCAGCCGGCGTTGACCAGCTACGACTACGGCGCGCCGATCGACGAGCGCGGCGCGGCGACGCCGGCGTACTGGGCGATGCGCGACGCGATCGCCGCGTCTGTGCCACAGCGCTTGCCGTTGCCGCCGGCGGCGCCGCCACGCACGACGTTCGCGCCGACCCTGGCGCTGCCCTATGCGTCCTTGTGGGACAACCTGCCCGCGGCACCGGTCGCGACCGTGGCGCCGGCCGGCAACGAACTCCTGTTCGGCCAGGACCAGGGACTGGTGCTGTATCGCCGCCGCATCGGTCCCGGCGCGCAGTTGCGTGTGGACGGCGCGCACGACTACGCGGTGGTGCAGGTGGATGGCGAGGAAGTGGGGCACGTGTCGCGGGTGCGGCATCGCACGTTGCAGTCCTCGCCGCAGCTGACGCTGCCGCGGGCGCAGCAGGCCGAGCGCACGCTGGAGATCCTGGTCGACAGCTTCGGCCATGTGAACTTCGGTCCGGCGCTGGGCGATGCCAAGGGGCTGGTCGGCGCCGTGCAGTTGCAAGGCGCGCCGCTGCAGGAGTGGCAGGCGTATCCGATCGCGCTGGACGACGCCTGGATCAAGACGCTGCTGCCGCTGCGCGCGGCGTCGTCGCGGCCGGGGCTGTTCTTCCGTGCGGAGATCGTGGTCGAGACGCCCGGCGACGCCTACCTGGACATGCGCGAGTGGGACAAGGGCTATCTGTGGGTCAATGGCCGGTTGCTCGGCCGCTACTGGCGGATCGGGCCGCAGCAAGGCCTGTACTGCCCCGGGCCGTGGCTGCGTCCAGGCCGCAACGAGGTGCTGGTGCTCGATCTGCATCGCCGCCGCGCCGCCGCGATCCATTGCGCGGACTCGCTGCGGGGAACACACGCATGAGCCTGCGCCGCGTACACACCGACCGTCTCCATCCGATCCACTGCGTCGCGCCGGCGACAAGGGAGTCTGCATGCTGCTGACCACGCCCGATGCGACGCGTCACGATGCCGAGCACGTGCCGCCGCGCGCGATCGGATTCTGGGGCGGGCTGTCCGCGAACCTGCTGAACATGGTCGGCATCGGCCCGTTCATCACCATCCCGTTGGCGTTGTCGGCGCTGGCCGGACCGATGGTGCTGCTGGGCTGGGTGGCCGGCGCGTTGCTGTGCCTGTGCGACGGCCTGGTCTGGGCCGAACTGGGCTCGGCGATTCCCAAATCCGGCGGGCCGTACCACTACCTGCGCGAGGCCTATGGCCGCGACCGCCTGGGCAGCCTGTTCGGTTTTCTCTACCTGTGGCAGACGCTGCTGACCGCGCCGTTGTCGATCGGCGCGGCGGCGGTCGGCTTCACCCAGTACCTGGCCTTTCTGGCGCCGGGCCTGGCGCCATGGCAACTGACCGCGATCGCCGCGGCGCTGTGCCTGTTCAACACCGTCTTGCTGTACCGCGAAGTGCGCTCGGTGCAGGTGCTGTCGCTGCTGGTCACCGCCGCGGTGGTGGCGGCGGTGGTGTGGATCGTGGCCAGCGGCCTGCTGCATTTCGACATGGCGATCGCGCGGCGTTTCCTGCATGCCGGTGCGGTCTCGCCGCACGGCTTCTGGCTCGGCTTCGGCGCGGTGGCGCTGATCGCGGTGTACGACTACGGCGGCTACAACAACGTGTGCATGCTCGGCGGCGAGATCCGCCAGCCGCGGCGCAACATCCCGCTGGCGGTGCTGTGTTCGATCCCGATCGTGGCGGCGCTGTACCTGGGCTTGAACGTGGCCATCCTCGGCGTGCTGCCGTGGCAGCAGGCGGCGCAGTCGAAGGCGGTGGTCGCCGACTTCATGCAGGCGATCTACGGGCATGTCGGCAGCACCATCGCGGTCGCGCTGATCATGCTGGCCAGCTGGGGCTCCGCGCTGGTGGTATTGCTGGGCTATTCGCGGGTGCCGTACGCGGCGGCGGCCGAGGGGCAGTTCTTCCGGGTGTTCGCGCGGCTGCATCCGCGCGGGCGTTTCCCGACCGTGTCGCTGCTGTTCGTCGGCGCGACCTCGGCGCTGGCCTGCCTGCTGTCGCTGGACGACCTGATCGCCACGCTGATGGTCATCCAGATCATGTTCCAGTTCATGGCGCAGTGCCTGGCGGTGGTGCTGCTGCGGCGGCAGGCACAGCGTCCGCCGGAGGCGTTCTCGATGCCGCTGTATCCGTGGCCGCTATGGGTGAGCGTGGCCGGCTGGCTGTACATCCTGGCCACCAGCCAGGGCCGCCATCTGCTCGCGGCGGTCGTGGCGTTGTGTGTGGGCACGGCGCTGTTCTTGATTCAAGCCAGGAGGCAGGGCACATGGCCTTGGGTAGCGCGATGAGCGCGTGCGACGTCGCCGTGGTCGGCGAGATCTACGCCGATCACATCCTCAGCGGGTTCCAGCGCTGGCCGCAGCCGGGCGAGGAAGCCCTGGCCAGCGCCTATCTGCGCGAACTCGGCGGCGGTACCGTCAACACCGCCTGCGGGCTGGCGCGGCTGGGGCGCAGCACGCGGCTGATCGGCCTGATCGGCGAGAGCGACCGGCCATGGTTCGAACAGCGCCTGGGCCAGTTCCAGGTGCGCAGCGACGGCTTGCGCAGCGACCCGGCCGGCACCGGGATCACGGTCAGCGTGTCGATGCCCGACGACCGTGCGTTCTTCACCTACCTGGGCGCCAACGCCAAGCTCGACGCGCTGCTCGCGCGCGCCGAGGTGCTGGACGAACTGTGCGCGGCGCGCCACGTGCATTTCGCGATGCCGCTGTCGCGCGCGCTGGCGCAGACGCTGCTGCCGGCGCTGGCTGCGGCCGGCTGCACGACGTCGCTGGACGTGGGCTTCAGCCCGGACTGGCTGAGCGCGCCGCAGAACCTGGCCACCTGCCGCGAGGTGGACTATTTCCTGCCCAATCAGAAAGAGGCCGCGCTGCTCGGCTGCGGCGACGGCGCCGAGGCGTGCCGCCAGTGGGCGCAGACGCTGGGCTTGCGCCATGCGGCGATCAAGCTCGGCGGCGCCGGCGCGATGGCGGTCGATGCGGCCGGCGCGCGCCTGGTGGCCGCGCCCGCGGTGCAGGTGCGCGACACCACCGGCGCCGGCGACGCCTTCGACGCGGGCTTCATCGATGCGCTGCTCGACGGCGCAGGACTCGACGACTGCCTGCGCCGCGCCTGCTTCTGCGGCGCGTCCTGCTGCGCCGCGCTCGGCGCGCTGGACGGCCTCCCCGATTTCGACCAACTGAGGAACCGCAATGACAGCAACGAATCGTAAGATCGCCTTGATCGGCGGTGGCGGGGTGCGCTCGCCACTGGTCGTGTATGGGGTCAACGAGGCGGCCGCGGCACTGGGCGTGGAGGAGATGGTGCTGTACGACCCGGATCCGGAGCGCGTGCAGCTGATGGTCGCGATGGGCCGCGCAGTGGTGAGCGAGTTCGGCGGCGACTTGCGCCTGCGCGCGGCCGATTCGCTGGAGGATGCGATCGAAGGCGCGGACTTCGTGCTCAACAGCATCCGCATCGGCGGCATCGCGCAGCGCGCCGCCGACGAGCGGGTGAGCATCGACCAGGGCTATCCGGGGCAGGAGACCACCGGCCCGGCGGGCGTGGCCATGGCCTTGCGCACCGTGCCGGTGTCGATCGCGCAGGCGCGGCTGGTCGAGCAGTTGAGCCCGGACGCATGGCTGGTCAACTTCACCAATCCGGCCGGGCTGATCACCCAGGCGGTGACCACGCATACCCGCGCCAAGATCGTCGGCATCTGCGACACCCCGACCGAACTGTTCCACAACATCGCGCATGCGCTGGGCGCGCACCACGACGCGGTGGAGTGCGATTACGTCGGCCTCAATCACCTGGGCTGGGTGCGTGGCGTGCGCCTGCACGGCGAAGAGGTCATCGACCGGCTGCTGCAGGACGACGCGCTGCTGCGCCAGCTGTACCTGGCGCCGCTGTTCGACTTCGACATGATCCGCGAGCTGCGGCTGATTCCCAGCGAATACCTGTTCTTCTACTACGAGCGGCGCCGCGCGCTGGCCAACCAGCGCACGCAGGGCGGCAGCCGCGGCGCCGAGATCGAGACCTTGAACCATGCCCTGATCGCCACGCTGGGCAGCCGCCTGCAGGCCGGCGACGGCCACGGTGCGGTGCAGACCTATGCGGCGTATCTGAACCAGCGCTCGGGCTCGTACATGAAGCTCGAGGCCGAAGGCGGTTCGGCGTTCGATGCCGGGGTCAGCCTGCAGGCCGATCCGTTCCGGGTCAGCACCGGCTACCACCGCATCGCCATCGACGTGATGAGCGCGCTGACCGGCGCGGTGCCGGCGAAGATCGTGGTCAACGTGCGCAACCAGGGCGCGATCGCCGATCTGCCCGACGACGACATCGTGGAGATTTCCTCGCACATCGACCGCGACCGCATCGTGCCGTGCCCGACCGCGCCGCTGCCGGATGCGGTCCATGGCCTGATCCGCGCGGTGAAGGCCTACGAGCGCGCGGCGATCGAGGCGGTGCTGTCGGGCAGCCGCCTGACCGCGCGCAAGGCGATGCTGATCCATCCGGCGATCGGCGAATGGACGCCGTCGCACGATTTGCTGGAGAGCCTGTTCGGGCATCTCAGCGACGACGGCCAGTGCCTGTGCCAGGGGCCGATGCACTGGCATGGCTGATGGGTGCATGAGGACGTGGCGGCGGAGCCGTTGATCCGCCGCCAATTGCGCTTCGCTGTCGTGTAGGAGCGGCTTCAGCCGCGACATTGGCTTACCGGAGAGTGCCTGTCGCGGCTGAAGCCGCTCCTACAGAATGCCGCACAGAACCCTTGCGCCGATCAGTCGCCCAGGGTCAGCAGCGACGCATTGCCGCCGGCCGCGGTGGTGTTGACCGTCACCACCTTCTCGGTGGCGAAGCGCAACAGGTAGTGCGGACCGCCGGCCTTGGGGCCGGTGCCGGACAGGCCCTGGCCGCCGAACGGCTGTACCCCGACCACCGCGCCGATCTGGTTGCGGTTGACGTAGACGTTGCCGACCTGCACGCGGGCGGCGATGCGCTCGATGGTCTCGTCGATGCGCGAATGCACGCCCAGGGTCAGGCCGTAGCCGGTGGCGTTGATCTGCTCGATCACCGCGTCGAGTTGGTCGGCCTTCCAGCGGATCACGTGCAGCACCGGGCCGAAGATCTCGCGCTGCAGCTGCGCCAGCGACTGCAGTTCGTAGGCGCGCGGGGCGAAGAAGCTGCCGTGCGCGGTGCCGTCGTCGCTGGCGGCCACCGCGATCAGGCGCGCTTCGCGGTCCATGCGCGCGGCGTGGTCGGTGAGGAGTTGCAACGCGTCGGCATCGATCACCGGGCCGACGTCGGTGGACAGCAGGCCCGGGTCGCCGATCTTCAGTTCGGCCATCGCGCCGGCGAGCATGGTCATCACCTTGTCGGCGATGTCGTCCTGCACGAACAGCACGCGCGCGGCCGAGCAGCGCTGGCCGGCGGAGATGAAGGCGCTGGAGATCGCGTCCTTGACCACCGCCTCGGGCAGCGACGAGGAGTCGGCGATGAACGCGTTCTGGCCGCCGGTCTCGGCGATCAGCACGCCGATCGCGGCGTCGCGCGCGGCCAGCGCGCGGTTGATCGCGCGCGCGGTCTCGGTCGAGCCGGTGAAGGCGACGCCGGCCACGCGCGCATCGCGGGTCAGTGCGGCGCCGACGGTGGCGCCGTCGCCGGGCAGGAACTGCACCGCCGCTTCCGGCACGCCGGCCTCGTGCAGCAGCTTCACCGCGGCATGGCCGACCAGGTTGGTCTGCTCGGCCGGCTTGGCGATGACGCTGTTGCCGGCGGCCAGTGCCGCGGCGACCTGGCCGAGGAAGATCGCCAGCGGGAAGTTCCAGGGACTGATGCACACGAACACGCCGCGGCCGTGCAGCTGCAGTTCGTTGGACTCGCCGGTCGGCCCGGGCAGGCGCTCGGGCGCGCCGAACTGGGCGCGCGCCTGGCCGGCGTAGTAGCGCAGGAAATCCACCGCCTCGCGCACTTCGGCGACGCCGTCGGGCAGGGTCTTGCCGGCTTCCTTGACGCACAGCGCGATGAACTCGGGCATGCGCGCTTCCAGCAGATCGGCGGCGTGCTCGAGGATGGTGGCGCGGCTGGCGGCCGGGGTGCGGTTCCAGCCCGGCTGCGCGGCGACCGCGTTGGCCAGCGCCTTCTCCACGGTGGCGGCGTCGGCCGGTTGCCAGCGGCCCACCACCTGGCGGCGGTCGGCGGGGTTGGTCACGTCCAGCGGCGCGCTGGCGATCACCGCGCCCGGCACCAGCGGCACGGCCTGCCAGGGCTTGATCGCGGCGTTGAGCTGGTCGGCCAGCGCGCGCAGGTCGTTGTCGTTGGCGAGGTTGGCGCCCATGGAATTCTTCCTGTTGTGGTTCTGGCTGCGCAGCAGATCGGCCGGCAGCGGAATCTTCGGATGCGGGATGGAGGCGAATGCGGACACGGCTTCGACCGGATCGCGGATCAGGTCCTCGATGGCCACGTCCTCGTCGGTGATGCGGTTGACGAAGCTGGAGTTGGCGCCGTTTTCGAGCAGGCGCCGCACCAGGTATGGCAGCAGGTCCTCGTGCGAGCCGACCGGCGCGTACACCCGGCACGGCACGCCCAGGCGGTCGGCGGGAATCACCTCGGCGTACAGGTCGTCGCCCATGCCGTGCAGCTTCTGGTGTTCGTAGTCCTTGCTGCCGGCGATGGCGCGCACCGCGGCGATGGTCTGCGCGTTGTGGGTGGCGAACATCGGGTACAGCGCGTCGCTGTGCGCGAACATGCGCTTGGCGCAGGCCAGGTACGACACGTCGGTGTTCTGCTTGCGGGTGAACACCGGGTAGCCCGGATGGCCCTCGACCTGCGCGCGCTTGATCTCCGCGTCCCAGTACGCGCCCTTGACCAGGCGCACCGGGATGCGGCGGCCGACGCGGCGCGCCAGGTCGGCGAGGAAGTCGATCGTGTACGGGGTACGCTTCTGGTACGCCTGCACCGCCAGGCCGTAGCCTTCCCAGCCGTCCAGCGACGGATCGGAGAAGGTGGCCTCGATGATGTCCAGCGACAGTTCCAGGCGGTCGGCCTCTTCGGCATCCACCGTGTAGCCGATGCCGTAGGACCGGGCCAGCTGCGCCAGCTCCAGCACGCCCGGCACCAGTTCGGCCATTACCCGCGCGCGCTTGGCGTGCTCGTAGCGCGGATACAGCGCGGACAGCTTGATCGAGATGCTGGGCGCGGCGAACACGTCGCTGCCCTTGTACGAGCCGTTGGGGCCGCTGCGGCCGATCGCGTGGATCGCCTGGCGGTAGGCGTCGAGGTAGCGGTGCGCGTCCTTCATGGTCAGCGCGCCTTCGCCGAGCATGTCGAACGAGTAGCGGTAATGCGCGTTGTCGCCCTTCTTCGAGCGCGACAGCGCCTCGCCGATGGTACGGCCCATCACGAACTGGTGGCCCATGATCTTCATCGCCTGGCGCACCGCCAGGCGGATCACCGGCTCGCCGACGCGGCCGATCAGGCGCTTGAACGCGCCGGCCACGTCGGCGCGGGTCAGGTCGTTGATCTGCACCAGCTTGCCGGTGAGCATCAGCCCCCAGGTGGAGGCGTTGACCAGCACCGAGTCGCTTTCGCCCATGTGCTTCTTCCAGTCCGCGTCGCCGAGCTTGTCGCGGATCAGCTTGTCGGCGGTTTCCTGGTCGGGGATGCGCAGCAGCGCTTCGGCCACGCACATCAACAGCACGCCCTCTTCGCTGCCCAGGTCGTACTGGCGCATGAAGGCTTCGATCGCGCCCTGGTTCTGGGCGCGGGCGCGCACCCGGGTGACCAGGTCGGCGGCCAGCGCCTGCACCTTGGCCTGGTCGGCGGCGGGCAGGCGCGCCTGTTCGAGCAGTTCGCGCACGTGGTCGGCCTCGTCCTTCAGCCATGCGGCGGTGATCGCGGCGCGCAGCGCGTGGGAGGCGGGGGGCAGTTCGGGGGCAAGCAACGGCGAGGGAGACGCGGACGGCATCGCCGGTGAGGAACCGGCGCCAGACAGAGCGTTCATGCAGGGAGGACCAGGGAAGATGCGCGCATTTTATGCCAGCGCCCGCTCGTGCAGCGCGTCGGCGCGGTGCACGGTTGCCTGCGGCGGGCACCGATGGCTGAACGCTTGCGGCGAGAATTTGGTTGCAATGCAGCATTTTTTATGATGAACGCGCGCTTGCCGGCGCGCAGGCCCGGGGCTACCATCGAATCGTTGCTCGCGGCTGGTACAGCGCGGCGGCTCGGAAGCGCGGTTCGACATGATCGAAATGTGTCCGTTTTCTGCGGAGGGAGCGGGTACGCAGCTGCGGCTGCGGCCGCCGCGGGCGCTCAGTGCCCGGCAATTCGTGATGTTGTTCGCGGCGCTGGCCGGGGCGATGTGGGCGGTGGCGGTGCTGGGGTGGTTCGCCGGCAACGTGTTCGCGCCGGCGTTCGCCTTGTTGCACAGCATCGTGGTGGCGCTCGCGCTGCGCTGGTCATGGCGCAGCGGCGAGCGCGAAGAGGACATCCGGGTGGGTCCGGGCTGCGTGGAAGTGACCCGCACGAATGCAGGAACGCCGGCGTTCCGCGCCCACCCGCATTGGGTGCGGTTGCGGATCGAAGGCGACGACAGGGTGGTGCTGGCGTGCAGCGGCAAGCAGGTCCGGGTCGGCGAGTTTCTCGGCCCGGGCGAGCGCCGCGAGCTGGCGCAGACCCTGGAAGGCTTGCTGGCGGCCGCGACCGGCCGCAACCGATGACGCTCCAAGGGGTCTAGGCAATGAAGCAAAGCGGCAGATGGAAGCAACAGGCGGTCAGGGGCGGGATGGCATTGGCGGCGGCGCTGGCCGTCCCGATGGCGTGGGCACAATCGGCCGATCCGAAACCCTGGCAGTTGAACATGGGCCGCGGCGTCACCCAGAGCGCGCGCAACGCCTACGATTCGAACATGCTGTCGCTGTGGATCTGCGCGGTCATCGGCGTGCTGGTGTTCGGCGCGATGGGCTATGCGATGTTCAAGTTCCGCAAGTCCAAGGGCGCGGTCGCGGCGCAGTTCAGCCACAACACCAAGGCCGAGGTGATCTGGACGGTGATCCCGGTGCTGATCCTGATCGCGATGGCGTGGCCGGCCACGGCCAAGCTGATCGCCATGTACGACACCCGCGACGCCGAGCTGACGGTCAAGGTCACCGGCTACCAGTGGATGTGGCGCTACGAATACCTGGGCGAGAACGTCTCCTTCACCAGCCGCCTGGCGCGCGACTCGGACCGCATGCGCCAGAGCGGCCAGGTGCCGAGCCTGGAGAGCAATCCGCACTACCTGCTCGACGTGGACAACCGGCTGGTGCTGCCGGTGAACACCAAGGTGCGCTTCGTGATCACCTCCGACGACGTGATCCACGCCTGGTGGGTGCCGGCGCTGGGCTGGAAGCAGGACGCCATCCCCGGGATCATCAACGAAGCCTGGACCGACATCGACACTCCCGGCGTGTACCGCGGCCAGTGCGCCGAACTGTGCGGCAAGGACCACGGCTTCATGCCGATCGTGGTCGAGGCGGTGTCCAAGCAGGACTTCCAGAAGTGGCTGGCGGCGCGCAAGCCGGCACCGGCGGCGGCCCCGGCCGCGCCGGCCGCCGCACCTGCCGAAGCGCCCGCCGCGCCGGCGGCTCCCGCTGCGCCCGCGCCCGAGGCCACTGCGCCGGCCGCGCCGCCGCAGGCGCTGCTGCCCCGTCTTCGTTCCGGTTCGCACCTGACCGTGCAAGCCGCCTGATCTCCTGCATTCTTTTTTGAGGTAGCCGCCATGGCCCATTCCGCAGTCGATCACCACGACGAGCACGGGCATCAGCAGAGCTTCGTGGAACGGTGGTTCTTCTCCACCAACCACAAGGACATCGGCACGCTGTACCTGCTTTTCAGCTTCACGATGTTCATCGTCGGCGCGGCGATGAGCGTGGTGATCCGTGCGGAGCTGGCGCAACCGGGCCTGCAGTTCGTCAAGCCCGAATTCTTCAACCAGATGACCACCGTGCACGCGCTGGTGATGATCTTCGGCGGGGTGATGCCGGCCTTCGTCGGCCTGGCCAACTGGATGATCCCGCTGCAGATCGGCGCGCCGGACATGGCCCTGCCGCGCATGAACAACTGGTCGTTCTGGCTGCTGCCGGTGGCGTTCACCCTGCTGCTGCTGACCTTCTTCCTGCCCGGCGGCGCGCCGGCCGGCGGCTGGACCCTGTACCCGCCGCTGTCGCTGCAGGGCGGCTACAACGTCGCCTTCAGCGTGTTCGCGATCCACGTCGCCGGCATCAGTTCGATCATGGGCGCGATCAACATCATCGCCACCGTGCTGAACATGCGCGCGCCCGGCATCGACCTGCTGAAGATGCCGATCTTCTGCTGGGCCTGGCTGATCACCGCGTTCCTGCTGATCGCGGTGATGCCGGTGCTGGCCGGCGCGGTGACCATGCTGCTGACCGACAAGTTCTTCGGCACCAGTTTCTTCAATGCGGCCGGCGGCGGCGACCCGGTGATGTACCAGCACATCTTCTGGTTCTTCGGGCACCCGGAGGTCTACATCATGATCCTGCCGGCGTTCGGCGTGGTCAGCGAGATCATCCCGACCTTCAGCCGCAAGCCGCTGTTCGGCTACCAGGCGATGGTGTACGCGATCGCCGCGATCGCGTTCCTGAGCTTCATCGTCTGGGCGCACCACATGTTCACCGTGGGCATGCCGCTGGGCGGCGAGATCTACTTCATGTTCGCCACCATGCTGATCTCCATCCCCACCGGGGTGAAGGTGTTCAACTGGGTCAGCACCATGTGGCAGGGCTCGCTGACCTTCGAGGCGCCGATGCTGTGGGCGGTGTCGTTCGTCATCCTGTTCACCATCGGCGGCTTCTCCGGGCTGATGCTGGCGATCGTGCCGGCCGACTTCCAGTACCACGACACCTACTTCGTGGTCGCGCACTTCCACTACGTGCTGGTCACCGGCGCGGTGTTCGGGCTGATCGCCGCGGTGTACTACTGGTGGCCGAAGTGGACCGGGCGCATGTACAGCGAGGCCTGGGGCAAGTTCCATTTCTGGTGGACGATGCTGTTCGTCAACCTGCTGTTCTTCCCGCAGCACTTCCTCGGCCTGGCCGGCATGCCGCGGCGCATTCCCGACTACAACGTGGTGTTCGCCGACTGGAACCTGGTCAGCTCGATCGGTGCGTTCGGCATGTTCGTCACTCCGTTCCTGATGGCCGGCATCCTGCTGGCGTCGCTGCGCAACGGCGCACGCGCCGAGGCGCGGGCGTGGGAAGGCGCGCGCGGCCTGGAATGGACGGTGCCGTCGCCGGCGCCGGCGCATACCTTCACCCTGCCGCCGGTGCTCAAGCCCGGCGACCTGGCCCACGACGACATCAGCCACTGATGACCGCGCAGACGCCGCTCGACGATCTGGCCCTGCGCCGCAAGCGCGCCGTGCGTACCGCGCTGGTGGTGGGCGCGGTCGCGGTGCTGATCTATGCCGGCTTCATCCTGTCCGGGGTGATCGGCCGATGAGCGCGCCGGCGCCGCGCGTGCACAGCAGCGCCGGGCTGTTCAAGCTGGTCGGCGTGGCGCTGGCGGTGTTCGTGCTGACCTTCTCGCTGGTGCCGCTGTACCGCATCGCCTGCGAGAAGGTGTTCGGCGTGCGCCTGGAGCGCGGCCCGGGCGAAGGCCCGCAGGCCGGCAAGCCGCTGCTCGGCAAGCGCACGGTCAAGGTCGAGTTCGACGGCGGGGTGAATTCCAAGCTGCCGTGGTCGTTCCATCCCGAGCAGCTGACCATGCAGGTGGTGCCCGGCGAACTCAACGAAGCGCTGTACTACGCGCGCAACGACGGCGAACGCGCGATCGTCGGCAGCGCGGTGCCGTCGGTGGCGCCGGCGCGCGCCTCCGGCTACTTCACCAAGACCGAGTGCTTCTGCTTCACCGCGCAGACCCTGCAGGCCGGCGAGAAGCGCGACATGCCGGTGCGCTTCATCGTCGATCCGAACCTGCCCGGCGACATCACCACCATCACCCTGTCGTACACCTTCTTCAAGAACGATGCGCTGAGCGCGGAACTGGGATCGCCGAAACTGGCCGGTTCCGCGCGCGCGGCCCCTTGACCTCACCCGGAACGCCCGCCATGGCCCAGCCCAGCACCGACGCCACTGCCTATTACGTGCCCAGCCAGAGCCGCTGGCCGTTCATCGGCTCGATCGCGATGTTCGTGACCATGATCGGCGTGGCCAGTTGGCTCAACGACGCGGCCTGGGGCAAGTGGACCTTCTTCATCGGCATCGCGATGCTGGTGGCGACCTTGTTCATGTGGTTCGGCGACGTGATCCGCGAATCGATCGCCGGCCATTACAACCGCCAGGTCGACGTGTCGTTCCGCATGGGCATGGTCTGGTTCATCTTTTCCGAAGTGATGTTCTTCGGCGCGTTCTTCGGCGCGCTGTTCTACACCCGCACCTTCATCCTGCCGTGGCTGGGCGGCTCCGGCGACGGGGTGATGACCAACGCGCTGCTGTGGGACGGCTATTCGGCGGCCTGGCCGACCAACGGCCCGGGCGCGATCGGCGGCCAGTTCCAGACCATCCCGGCGTGGGGCCTGCCGCTGATCAATACGCTGATCCTGCTCAGCTCCGGCGTGACCCTGACCATCGCCCACCATGCGCTGAAAGCCGGCCATCGCACGCGCCTGCTGGTGTTCCAGGGGCTGACCGTGCTGCTGGGCTGCGCCTTCCTGTACTTCCAGGCCGAGGAATACATCCACGCCTACAAGGAGCTCAACCTGACGTTGGGTTCGGGCATCTACGGCTCGACCTTCTTCATGCTCACCGGCTTCCACGGCGTGCACGTGCTGCTGGGCACGATCATGCTGCTGGTGATGTGGCTGCGCTCGGCGCGCGGCCATTTCAGCCGCGACAACCACTTCGCCTTCGAAGCGGCGGCATGGTACTGGCACTTCGTCGACGTGGTGTGGCTGGCGCTGTTCCTGTTCGTCTATGTACTTTGACGGCTGGGATTAGGGATTAGGGATTAGGGATTCGGGATTGGGGATTCGGCAAAGCAGGGCGCTGCTCTTGCGATTCCCTATTCCCGATTCTCCATTCCCGGCTAGGCCGCGTCAGCGGCCTAGCCCATGCGGCTTGATCACGCCGGTGTAGATGCCCAGGATCACCAGCAGGATCAGGCATACCGATAGGCCGATGCGCCAGGTCAGTGCGTTCACCGTGCGCTTGCTCTGGCCGCGGTCCACCAACAGGTAGTACAGGCCGGCGCCGAGGTTCCACAGAATGACCAGCAGGAACGCGACGATCAGCAGGGTTTTCAGCGAGTCGTTCATGGGCGTCTCGGTGCACGGTATCGCCGCATTATGACCCTCGCCGCGTCTTCGCGCGTCGCCGCGCGCGCGCGCATGCCGTTGTGGCTCGGCTGGTGCATCGCGCTGGCGGTGGCGCTGGGATTCTGCGCCCTGGGCCGCTGGCAGTTGCTGCGCATGCACGAGAAACAGGCGCTGCTCGCGCAGGCCGCGCACATCCGCGATCGTCCGCAGGCCTTGGCCGCTGCGCTGCGCGCGGCGCGGCCGACGCAGCTGGCCTGGGTGCATGGCGCTGGCCGTTTCCTGCCCGGGCAGATCCTGCTCGACAATCAGCTGCGCGAGGGCCGCAGCGGGGTCAAGGTCTACCAGCCGTTCCTGGCCGATGGCGCCTCCGCGCCGCTGCTGGTCGAACTGGGCTGGTTGCCGCTGCCGGCCGACCGCGCGCTGCCCAGGCCGCTGCCGTTGCAGGGGAGGTACACGCTGGTCGGCCTGCTCGGGCCGGTGCCGTCGCATGGGCTGACCCTGGGGCCGGCGCTGGTCGCCGCGCCGGCGCCGCAGCTGTGGCTGGCGATGCGCCTCGAGCCGGCGGCGATCGGCCGGGCGCTCGGCCGCCGCGACATTTTGTCGCAGGTGCTGCGCCTGGATCCGGCCCTGCCGCTGGGCTATCCGCGCGACCTGGACATGCTGCCGAACACGCTGCCGCCCGAGCGCCACTTGGGTTACGCGGTGCAATGGTTCGGCCTGGCGCTGGCCGTGCTGATCACCGCGGGCCTGCTCAGCTGGCGCGCGCGCAAGGGGCGAGGCGGGCGCTGAGCGCGCGCGCATGAGAAAATCCCCGGCATGAATGCCTCCCCTTCGGCTCCACGCCAGGCGACCGCACGCGGTCGCTGGACGTTGATCGCGCTGTTCGCCCTGTTCTTCGGCTCGATGCTGGTCGCCGGCGCGCTGCGGTTTTCCGGCTGGCAACCGCCCGGCAGCCGCAACCATGGCGAGTTGCTGAAGCCGCCGGCCGACCTGCGCGCGCTGCAGCCGCGGCTCGACGACGGCAGCGTCTACGCCTGGCAACCGCAGCAGCGCCTGTGGCGCATCGCGCTGGCGCCGCCGCGCGACTGCAGCAGCGCCTGCGAGGCGCTGGCGCGCGACCTGGACAAGGTCTGGCAGTTGTTCGGCCACGACGCCGACCACGTGCAGATCCTGTGGATCGGCACGCCGCCGGCGGCGGTGCGCGCGCTGCCGCAGGTACGCGTGCTGCGTGCCGACGCCGCATTGCTTGACGGTCTGCCGCGCGTGCACGACGCGGCCGGGGTGCCGGTCTACGTGATCGATCCGAACGGCTTCGTGGTGCTGCGCTACGCGCCGGGCTTCGACCCGGCCGGGTTGCGCGCGGACCTGTCGAAGCTGCTGAAACTCCTGTGAGCCGTCCCCCTATGAACCTGTTCGCGCCACCGGCGCTGTTTCGGCACTTCCACCGCATGGCCTGGCTGGCGGCGCTGTTCACCGCCAGCACGATCATGTTCGGTTCGTTCGTGCGCCTGTCCGACGCGGGGATGAGCTGCCCGGACTGGCCGACCTGCTATGGCCGGGTGACCTGGCCGCAGAGCAGCGACGAGGCCAACGCGCATGCGGCCAGCAAGATCCGCCCGCTGGAGACGCACAAGGCCTGGCGCGAGCAGGTGCACCGCTTCCTGGCCGGAGCGCTGGGCGTGGAAGTGCTGGTGCTGTCGCTGTTGGCCGCACGACGGCGGCGCCTGGGCATCGTCCAGATCGTCGGCGCCGCGCTGCTGGTGGCGTTGTCGATCCCGCTGTACATGTCCGGCTGGCCGTCGCTGGCGATGGCGCTGGCCGCTGCCGGCGAAGCGATCCTGTTGCTGGCGGCGCTGCGCTGGTCCAATAGCGACCTGGCGCGCGCGGCGGTGCTGACCCTGGCGGTGGTGATCTTCCAGGCGCTGCTCGGCATGTGGACGGTGACCCTGCTGCTCAAGCCGATCGTGGTGATGGGGCATCTGCTCGGCGGCCTGCTGATGTTCTCGCTGCTGGTGTGGATGGCCTGGCGCGCCACCCACTTGCCGATCACGTTGGCCGATGCGTCGCGGCTGAAGTGGCTGCTGCGCATCGGCGTGGCGGTGCTGGCGCTGCAGATCGCGCTCGGCGGCTGGGTCAGCGCCAACTATGCGGCGCTGGCCTGCGGCGGCGGCAGCTGGTCGGCCGACAACTTCCCGCGCTGCGTCAGCCAGTGGTGGCCGCCGCACGATTTCCGCGAAGGCTTCACCCTGTGGCGCGGCATCGGCGTGGACTACGAAGGCGGCGTGCTCGACGGCGCGGCGCGCATCGCGATCCAGATGGCGCACCGGATGATGGCGCTGCTGGTGGCGGCCTACCTGCTGTGGCTGGGCTGGCGGCTGAGCCGCTCGCCGGGCATGCGCGGCTGGGCCGCGGCGCTGGCGCTGCTGCTGGTGGCGCAGGTCAGCCTGGGCATCCTCAACGTCAAGCTGGCGCTGCCGTTGCCGGTGGCGGTGCTGCACAACGCCGGCGCGGTGGCGCTGCTGTTCGTGCTGGTGTCGCTGCTGGCGCGCCTGCGGGCGCCGCAATGAGCACGAAGGGCCTCCACTGGCGCGACTACTGGGACCTGACCAAGCCCAAGGTGGTGGCGCTGATCGTGTTCACCGCGCTGGTCGGGATGTGCCTGGCGATTCCGGGCGTGCCGACCTGGGCGCAGGTGCGCACCGGTTTGATCGGCTTCTTCGGCATCTGGCTGGCGGCATCGGCCGCGGCGGCGATCAACCAGTTGCTGGACGCGCGCATCGACGCGCAGATGGCGCGCACCTCGTGGCGGCCGCTGGTGGTGGGCAAGGTGCTGCCGTGGCAGGTGCTGCTGTTCGCCACCGCGCTGACCGCGCTGTCGATGGCGATCCTGGTGATCTGGGTCAACACCATCACCGCGGTGCTGACCTTCGCCTCGCTGATCGGCTATGCGGTGATCTATACCGTGTTCCTCAAGCGCACCACGCCGCAGAACATCGTCATCGGCGGCCTGGCCGGCGCGGCGCCGCCGCTGCTGGGCTGGGCCGCGATCACCGGCATGCAGGGGCAGTGGGACTGGGCCTACGCGTCGCTGCTGGTGCTGATCATCTTCGTGTGGACGCCGCCGCACTTCTGGGCGCTGGCGATCTTCCGCCGCGCCGACTACGCCAAGGCGTCGGTGCCGATGTTGCCGGTCACCCACGGCGTGGCGCATACGCGCAAGCAGATCCTGGTGTACACGCTGCTGCTGGTGGTGGCGACGCTGCTGCCGGCGGCGGTGGGCATGAGCGGCGTGTTCTACCTCGGCGGCGCGCTGGTGCTGAACGCGGTGTTCGTCTGGTACGCCTGGCGCATGCTCGACCCGCCGGACGAGATGTTCTCGATGCGCATGTTCGGCTATTCGATCGTGTACCTGATGGCGCTGTTCGCGTTCCTGCTGGTGGATCACTGGTTGCTGCCGGCACTGCCGATGCCGACCGGCGCGTGAGCCGCCTGCGCCACGCCGGGTTGCTGGCGCTGGCGGCGCTGCCGTTGCCGGCATCGGCGTGGGACACGCCGGAACAGGCGATCGACGCCTACCTGGCCTTCGAGCTGGACGGCGGGCGGCTGCAAGCCTGGCCGTTCGCGCGCTACATCGTGGCGCCGCGCGGCTACGACGAACCGGGCTGGGACGTGCTGCACGCGGTGCGCGGCTGGCAGCGCGGCGCGGTGCGCTGCGACCATCCCGCGCGTTGCGAGGTCGTGGTGCTGTTCGAATACGCCGACACGCTGGCCCTGCCGGCGGCATGGCAACTGATACCGCATCCGCATGGCGGCAGCGAGCGGGTGCGCTATACGCTGCAGCAGCAGCCCGCGCCGGACGGCTGGCGCGTGGCCTCCACGCTCGGCCCGCCGCGGGTCAGGCTGAAGGTGGTGGCGACGCTGTGGCCGGAAACTGCGGCCGACTGAGCCGCGCCGATCGACCGCGGCGCGCGGGCGCTGGCGCCGCAGCCGGTGCAGGCCGGAGCGGCTCCGATGGTGCACGGCCTTCGTTCGATGGCGCCCGGTGCGGCGCGCGCGCTGCTCGGCAGGCGCGTGCGCCAGCACCGACGCATGCCGCGATGACCCGGGCGCTCAGCTCAGCCAATGCTGGCAGCTGTCGCGGTCCTGGCTGCCGCAGCTTTGCTGCATCTTGTGCTGCAGGCGTGCGAGCACGGCGCTGCCGCCATGGCCCTTGCTCCAGCCCTGCAGGGTCTTGGCCAGGGTGTCGAAGCGCTGCCTGGTGCGCTGGTGGTAGCCGCCGGGCTGCCCGGCCAGTTCGCCGATGACCTGGCCGGCGGCGGCCTCGATCGCGGCCGCATTGTCCGGCTGCAGCCGGATCAGGCCGTCGACATAGAGCACGCCCCACTGCACCCGGGTGGCGGGGCCTTCGGCGCTCTCGTAGGCCTTCTTCAGCCAGTACAGCGCGGTCTGCTTGTCGCCGCGCGCCTCGGCCAGGCCGGCCAGTTCCGGCATGTAGTAGTACGGCGTCTTGCTGCGCCCCAGCTCGGCCAGCAGCAGCTGTTCGGCGCCGGCGCTGTCGCCGGCGTCGTCGAGCAGGCCGGCGGCATTGCTGATCGTGGACTGGCGTTCGTAATCGGTCTTGGCCGCCTGCTCGGCCCACTGCACGCGCTGTTGGACCTTGGCGACCACCGCAGCCGGCAGCGGCGGATGCGGCGCGTCGCCGGCGTCGGCCGGCTGGCCCTGCGCCAGCCGCGCCAGCTGGATGTCGGCGTACGCGGTATCCAGGCGATCGCTGATCGGCAGGCTGCTGTCGGCGTAGACCCGGTCCAGCGCGCCGGTCAGCGCATTGGACAGTGTGGTCCGTTCGCTGGCATCGGCCGCCGCGGCCTGCACCAGTTCGCGCGCCGAATAGGTCAGGGTGCTGCGGTTGGCGCGCGCCTCGGCCGGATCGGCGAGCACCGCCTGCAGCAGGCGGCGATCGGCGGCGCGGCGCTTGGCGTCGGTGGCGCCGGCCTTGTCCGGTTCCCGCGCGGCCAGCGCCAGCAGCGCGAAGCGGCGCTGCAGCGCCGGCTGCGGCGCGGCCGCGGCCAGTTGCGCGAGCACGCCGGCGGCCTGCTCCGGCTTGACCAGTTTGCTCGCATCCACCGCCCAGCCGTATTCGCCGAGCAGGGTCCAATCGTCGGCGCTGAGCGTGGCCGGCGCCTGCAGTGCCTTCTGCAGCAACTGCGCCGAGGTGGTGGTGCGGGTCGCGGCCACGCGCAAGGCCTCGGCCAGGCGCCCGGTGTCGCTGTCGCCGGCCAGGCGGGTGATCTCGCTGCGATCCGGGCGCAGCACGATGATGGTCGGGTAGCCCTTGATGCCGAAGCGTTCGCCCCAGGCCTGCGCGCCTTCCGAATCGCCGTCCAGATGCACCGCGACGAAGGCGCGGGTACGGGCGATGAAGGCCGGGTCCTTGAACAGCGTGGCCTTGAGCCGGTTGCACGGCGGGCACCAGGCCGCGCCCCAGTACAGCAGCACCGGCTTGTTCTGCTCGCGCGCTTCGGCGAAGGCGTCGTCGACGTCGCCCTCGCGCCAGGCGATGCCGGCGCTGTCGGGCGCCCTGGCCGGCGCGATGGCCTGCGGCTTGGCGGGAGCGGGCGGCTTGTCGCAGCCGCCCAGCGCCAGCAGTGCGGCAAGGCTGGCGGAGGTCATGACGGAAAGGCGGAGCGTACGGCGCATACGTCGGTCACCGGGCGAAGAGGGGAGGGCGGCAACGGCGGATGCCGTGCAGGCCATGGCGCCAATCGCGCACTCTACCTAGCCGATCGCGCTGCGTGTACCTGGCGGACATGGCGGTTGCGCATTTGCATATGCCGCGACTCAGCGGCGGCGGCCAGCGCGCTTGCGGCTCGCGGCACCGGCGATGGCGATGGCGATGGCGATGGCGCGGCGCCGGGCGAGCGCCATTGCGCAGCGTTCTCGCTAGCGCAGACCTGATCGATCGGCGTGTGGCGCCCGAGCGCGGGCAGCGGCCGCGGCTTGAACTGGGACAGGCCGCGCCGGGCCGCTGCCGCCGCGACGGGCCGCGGTCGCTAGTCGTGCTTGGCCGTCTTCGCATCGCGCGCATAGCGTTGCGCGACGAAGGCGCAGACGATCAGCTGGATCTGGTGATAGATCATCACCGGCAGCACGATCGCGCCCAGGCTGCCGCCGGCGAACAGCACCTTGGCCATCGGCACGCCGGTGGCCAGGCTCTTCTTCGAGCCGCAGAACACGATCGGGATCTCGTCGCGGCGGCTGAAGCCCAGCCGCCGCGCGGCGAAGGTGATCAGCCCCATCGCCAGCGCCAGCAGCAGCGCGGCGACCAGCGCCACGCCGAGCAGCGCCGGCAGCGGCGTCTTGCGCCACAGGCCCTCGATCACCGCGGCGCTGAAGGCGGTGTACACCACCAGCAGGATCACGCCCTGATCGGTGTAGCGCAGCACTGCGCGGCGCCGCTCGACCCAGCCGCCGACCCAGGGCCGCAGCAGGTGGCCGGCGACGAACGGCACCAGCAGCTGCAGCATGATCTTGCCCATCGCCTCCAGCGGGTTGGCCATCGCGCTCTGCGCGCCGGCCAGCAGGCCCATCAGCAGCGGCGTCAGGAACACCCCGAGCAGGCTCGACAGCGAGGCGCTGCACACCGCCGCCGGCACGTTGCCGCCGGCCATCGAGGTGAACGCGATCGACGACTGCACCGTGGACGGTAGCGCGCACAGGAACAGCACGCCGATGTACAGCTCCGGGGTCAGCAGCCAGTGCGACAGCGGCTTGAGCAGCAGCCCCAGCAGCGGGAACAGCACGAAGGTGGCGGCGAGGATGGTCAGGTGCAGGCGCCAGTGCAGCGCGCCGGCGACGATCGCCTCGCGCGACAGGCGCGCGCCGTGCAGGAAGAACAGCGCGGCGATGGCGATGTCGGTGACGTCGTCCATGATCGCCGCGGCCTGCCCTTGCACCGGCAACAGCGAGGCCAGCAGCACGGTACCGAGCAAGGCCAGGGTGAACGGTTCGATGCGCAGGCGGGCGAGCCAGTGTCTGATCATGGCGGGGAGGTGGGCGAGGGGAGGCTCATTCTAGGAAGCGCTGCGCGCGGATGCGAATCCGTCAGCAAGCCGTAGACAACTCGCAGACATGTTGCTGCGTACGCCGCTCCGGCCACAACCGGCGATCGCGTGCTTGCTAGATTGCCCACGCCCCGTCGATGAGCGCGGCGAGCGAGCGCTGGGTCACGCGATCGTCGGCGCTTGCCTTTCCAAGGATCGCAACGGAGAAGGAGCAAGCCATGCAATACGATCAATACCAGACCGTGTTCGCGCTCTCGAGCCTGTCCAACTGGGTCAGCACGCGCAAGGGAACCGCACAGGCGCTGCAGGCCGACTACCAACATGTGCTGCATGCGACGCTGGCCTCGGCGGCGGCGCAGAACGCCATCGGCACCTGGGAGCTCGTCTGGGGACCGCAGGTCTGGCAGGCGCCGGACTCGCAGCGGTCGGACAATGCGATGTTCGTGGCCAAGGCGGGTGCGGTGCCGGGCATCGAAGGCGATGTCTATGTCGTGGCGATCTGCGCCACCAATCCGAATTCTCTCTACGACTGGTTGGTGGAGGATTTCGATGTGTCCGTGGTGGTCGATTTCGCCACTTACGACCCGTTGGCCGGCACCGCCCCGGTCAGGACCCCGAAGCCGGTGGCGCCGGGGACGGTCGTCATTTCGATGGGAACCGCGCTGGGGGTGTGGCATCTGCTCGACATGGTCAGCCCGGCGTCGGCATCGGCGCCAGGCACGACCCTGGCCAGCTTTCTGCAAACCGCCGCGAGCGAAAACGCGACCGTGATCTTCGCCGGCCACAGCCTGGGCGGCGCGCTGGCGCCGACCATGGCGACCTGGTTCGAGCGCACCGGCAGGCTCGATGGCTGCAAAGCGGTGTACTGCTATCCGACAGCAGGCGCCACGCCAGGAAACACCGATTTCGCGGCGCTCTTTCAGGCGACGCTGCCGCCGGTCATCGGGAACAAGCCGTACCAGACTTGGAATCGCGATCTGTGGAACACGCTCGACGCGGTGCCGCATGCATGGGTGTTGGCGATGCTGCGGCAGATCAAATCGCTCTACGGCAACAAGCCGATCGCAGGTGTCGATGCCCTGGTCTCTTTCGCCAGGGCCAATGCGCGCGCCTCAGGGGTCATCTACAGCCAGATCACCAATCAGCCGCTGCAGGGGACGCGCAGCGGCGATCCGCCGACCACCACGCTGGCCTTCCTCGAGCAGATGCGGATCCAGCACGGCACGGCCTATGAAGCGCTGATCGCGGACTGGTTGCAGCCGGTGGTGCCACTCGGGCGCGCGTTGCAGACCGCCGAGGTGGACATGGATGCCCTGCTGGCCGAACTGGCCAGGCGTCTGGATGCGGGCAGCGACACGGTGAAGGCATTGGAGGCCGAGGAGCGCGCCGCACTCGGGGAATGATCGCCGCCGCCGCTCGCGGGATCGGGCCATGGCCTGATCCCGCCTGCCGCCCTCAATGCAGCGCCGCGCGCGCCTTGAACAACTCGCGCAGTTCGTACTTGTCGGTCTCGTCCAGGCCTTGCGCGCGCTGCTTGGCCTGCAGTTCCTCCAGCCGCTGCTGCAACGTCTGCCGTTCCAGTTGCACCACCACGTCGTGCAGTTCCTGGCGCCAGCTGGCGGTCTCGCCGGGAATCTCCTGCACCGCCAGCTTCTGCAGCGCGGGCAGTTCCTCGCGTTCGTGGAAATGCTCGAGCAGGGCGCCGGTGGAAATGTCCGGGCGCGTGTGCACGATCTCCAGCAGTTCGATCATCAGTTCGATGCCGGGCAGGCGCAGGCCGGCGAACGGGTAGGGCGGGGGCAGGTCCAGCGCCAGCGAGGGCGTGTGCAGCAGGCGCACGATCGCCTCGCGCACCAGGCTGCGTTTCTGCGTCGGCCGTGCCGCTGCGCGCGGCGGCGGCTTGGCCAGCTGCGCGGCGGCGGGCGCAGGGCCGCCGATGCCGGTGATCTCGGCCAGGCGCTGGCGCATCAGGTCGCCGAACGCGCCATCGGGAATCTGCGCCAGCATCGGCCGCGCGCGCTCGGCCAGCCGCGCCTTGCCGTCGAGCGTGGCCAGGTTGACCTCGCGCGAGAGTTCGTCGAAGAAGAACTGCGACAGCGGCGTGGCCTGCTGCAGGCGCGCGGCGAAGCCGTCGGCGCCTTCCTTGCGCACGATGCTGTCCGGGTCCTCGCCGTCGGGCAGGAACAGGAAGAACGCCTGGCGCCCGTCCTTCATCCGCGGCAACACCGATTCCAGCGCCTTCCAGCCGGCGCGGCGGCCGGCGGCGTCGCCGTCGAAGCAGAAGAACACGTCCGGCGCGTTGCGGAACAGCAGCTCGGCGTGTTCGGAGGTGGTCGCGGTGCCCAGCGTCGCCACCGCCTGGGTGACGCCGAACTGGAACAGCGAGACTACGTCCATGTAGCCCTCGACCACGATCAGCCGCTCGATCTTCTGGTTGGCCTGGCGCACCTGCCACAGGCCGTACAGCTCGCGGCCCTTGTGGAACAGCGCGGTCTCCGGCGAGTTCAGGTACTTGGGGCCGTCGTCCTTGTCCATGACCCGGCCGCCGAAGGCGATGACCCGGCCGCGGCGGTCGAAGATCGGGAACATGACCCGGTCGCGGAACTTGTCGTAGACGTGGCCGCGCTCGTTCTTGGAGAACAGCCCGGCGCGCTCGAGCAGCTTGTGGCGGCGCTCGTCGGTGCCCAGCGCGTCCTTCAGCGCGCTGTAGCCGTCCGGCGCGTAGCCGATCTGGAAACGCGCGCGGTTGTCCGCGTCCACGCCGCGGCCGTCGAGGTAGCTGCGCGCCTTGTCGCTGCCGTCGAGCTGGCGCTGGAAGAACTTGGTCGCCGCATCGAGTGCCGAGTACAGGTCGCGATGGTCGTCGCCGGCGGCCTGCGCGGCGCCGCGCTGTTGCGCGTCGCGCGGCACTTCTATGCCGGCGCGCTTGGCCAGTTCGTCGACCGCGTCGAGGAACTCGAGGCGGTCGTAGTTCATCAGGAAGCTGATCGCGGTGCCGTGCGCGCCGCAGCCGAAGCAGTGGTAGAACTGCTTGGTCGGCGACACCGTGAACGAGGCCGAACGCTCGTCGTGGAACGGGCAGCGCGCCGCGTATTCCTTGCCCTGGCGCTTCAGCGGCACGCGCGTGCCGACCACCTCGACGATGTCGGTGCGGGCGAGCAGGTCGTCGATGAACGCGTCGGGGATGCGGGCCATGGGCGATAGGATGCCATGCGTCCGCGCCGCCGCCACGGATCGGCCCGCAAACCCTGGCGTTGCGGTGCTACAGCGGCGGCGGAATCGCGGTGATCGCGCTGGCGTCGATCCCGGCCGCGGCGAGCTTGCGCCGCGAGCGCAGGCGCTCGTCGATCACCGCGGTGATCAGCGCGCCGACGAAGAACACCACCGTGGCGTAGTAGATCCACACCAGCAGGATCACCAGCGCGCCCATCGAGCCGTAGGCGCTGCCCGGCGCGGCGGTGGCGATGTACAGGCCGATCGCGTAGCGCCCGGCCACGAACAGGCAGGCGGTGATGGCGCCGCCGATCACCGCCTGGCGCCATTCCACGCGCCGGTCCGGCAGGTAGTGGTAGAGCACGGCGAAGGCCAGCACGTAGATCGCCAGCGTGGAGGCGTAGCCGACCGCCGGCAGCAGCGACGGCAGGCGCGCGAAGGCGACCTGCAGCACCGTGGTCAGGATCATCGAGATCAGCAGCAGGAAGCCCAGCGCGAACACCACGCCGAACGAGAACACGCGCTTCTTCAGCCACGCCACGATGCCTTCCAGGCGCTGCTTGTCGGTGCGGAAGATCAGGTTCAGCGCGTTCTGCAGCTGCGCGAACACCGCGGTGGCGCCGACGAACAGCAGCAGCGTGCTCCACAGCCCGGCCAGCGAGCCGACGTTGGGCTGGTTCTTGGCGTTGTCGATGATGGTCTGCGCCACTTCGCGCGCGCCATGCCCGGCCAGTTGCCCGATCTGCTCGATGAAGGCCTGCTGCGCCTGCGGGTACAGCGAGGCGGTCAGCCACAGCAGCAACACCAGCAGCGGCGCCAGCGACAGCAGCGCGTAGAACGACAGCGAAGCGGCCTGGGTCATCACGTCGATCTCGACGAAACGCCGCAGCAATGCCGCCGGCAGGCTCTGCTGCAGGCGTTCGAGGTGTTTTTGCAGGCGGGTGGGCGACAGCGACAGGGACATGGGAACGGCAACGGCCTTGCAGCGGGCGCGGCAGGTGATGCCGGGCCCGCGGATGCGCGTGGAAGGTGTCGCAGGCTCGCGGGGGTTGTAGCAGCCCGGCGCCGAAAGGCGGGTGAAGCCCGCCTGCGCGGTCAGCCGGCCAGTTGCTGCTTGACCAGCACCGAGACCAGGCTCATGTCGGCCTTGCCGGCCAGCGCCGGCTTCAGCACGGCCATCAGCTTGCCCATGTCGGCGGCGCTGCTGGCGCCGGTCTGCGCGATCGCGGCCTGGATCGCGGCGACGATCTCCGCCTCGCCGAGCTTGGCCGGCAGGTAGCGCTCGATCACCACGATCTCCTCGCGCTCGATCGACGCCAGGTCCTCGCGCCCGGCCGCGGCGTACTGGCTCACCGAGTCCTTGCGCTGCTTGACCATCTTGTCCATCAGCGCCAGCACCGCGGCGTCGTCCACGTCCTTGCGCTCGTCCACTTCCTTCTGCTTGATCGCGGCGTTGATCAGCCGGATCACGCCCAGGCTGTGCGCGTCGCGGGCCTTCATCGCGGCCTTCATGTCGTCGGTGAGCTGCTGCTTGAGGGTCATGAGGGGCTCCAGGGGAAAGGGAAGAAGGGGGGACATTCTAGGCGCTGCGCCGCATCGGTCCGGGCACGGCGCAGGCGATCACGCGCCGAGGCGGGCGCAGGGGCGGTGGCGGGTGCGCCGGCGCGATGCGGAAGGCGGTGCGCCGCGACGCGGGCTGGCCGGGCCTGACCCACGGCCACACAAAAAGCCGGCGACGCTTGCGCGTGCCGGCTTCGTGGGCTTACCGTAGCGGATGCCGAAACCGGCACAACCCGCTACCGCAAACCGCGATCCTCAGTACAGACGCTGGCGCTTGGTGACGTCGCGAGACGTACGGCGCAGCTGACGCTTCACCGCGGCTGCGGCCTTGCGCTTGCGTTCCTGGGTCGGCTTTTCGTAGAACTCGCGCTTGCGGGTTTCGGCCAGCACGCCGGCCTTTTCGCAGGTGCGCTTGAAGCGACGGAGCGCAAACTCGAAGGGCTCGTTCTCGCGGACTTTGACGCTGGGCATGGAATCTCCGGGACACAATGGTGACCGGGTCACGCCCGGCGAGCCGCACATTATAGCGACTGATTTCCTGGCTGCAAGCGGGACGTTTGCCTGCCGCCGATTCGGCCCCACAATGGCAGCCATGAGAGTCCTCGGCATCGAATCCAGCTGCGACGAAACCGGCGTCGCCGTCTACGACACCGCCCTGTCCGGCGCGGCCGCGCTGCGCGCGCACGGGCTGTACAGCCAGATCGCGCTGCACGCCGAATACGGCGGCGTGGTGCCGGAACTGGCCAGCCGCGACCATGTGCGCAAGCTGCTGCCGCTGATCCGCCAGACCCTGGCCGAGGCCGGGCTGCAGGTGCGCGACATCGACGGGGTCGCCTATACGGCCGGCCCCGGCCTGGTCGGCGCCTTGCTGGTCGGCGCCGGCGTCGCCCGCGCGCTGGCCTGGGCGCTGGAGGTGCCGGCGATCGGCGTCCACCATATGGAAGGCCACCTGCTGGCGCCGCTGATGGAGGACCCTGACCCGGTGCACGGCGTGCCGGCGCCGCCGTTCGTGGCGCTGCTGGTGTCCGGCGGGCATACCCAGCTGATCGCGGTAGAGGCGATCGGCCGGTACCGGCTGCTCGGCGAGACCCTGGACGACGCCGCCGGCGAGGCCTTCGACAAGACCGCCAAGATGATGGGCCTGCCGTACCCGGGTGGCCCGCAGCTGGCCGCGCTGGCCGCGCAGGGCACGCCGGGCCGGTACCGCTTCGCGCGACCGATGACCGACCGGCCCGGGCTGGATTTCAGTTTTTCCGGACTCAAGACCCAGGTGCTGCTGGCCTGGCGCGGCAGCGACCAGAGCGAGAGCACCCGCGCCGACATCGCCCGCGGCTTCGAGGATGCGGTGGTGGACACGCTGGCGATCAAGTGCGAGCGCGCGCTGCAGGCGGCGGGCAGCGACACCATCGTGGTCGCCGGTGGCGTCGGCGCCAATGTGCGCCTGCGCGCCAAGCTGCAGGCGATGGCGCAGGCGCGCGGCGGCCGCGCCTGTTTCCCGCGCCCGGCGCTGTGCACCGACAACGGCGCGATGATCGCCTTCGCCGGCGCGCTGCGCCTGCAGGCCGGCCAGTCCAGCGACGCGGCGGTGCGGGTGACGCCGCGGTGGGACATGGCGGAGCTGCCGCCGTTGGCGGCGGCAGCGGGGGAATCGGGAACGGGGAATCGGGAATCGTAAAAGCGGGCTCCGTGCGGTTTTGCCTTTGCCTCCGCTTTTGCGTTTGCTCTTACCATTCCCCATTCTCGACTCCCCATTCCCGGCCCCCAATGGATAAAGTTTTCATCGAAGGTCTAGAGATCGACGCGCTGATCGGCATCTACGATTGGGAGCGGCGGATCCGGCAGACCTTGCGCTTCGATCTGGAGATGGGCTTCGACAACCGGGTGCCGGCGGCCAGCGACGACATCGCCGATACGCTCAACTACAAGGCGGTCAGCAAACGCCTGGTGGAGCTGGTCGAGCAGTCCGACTACGGCCTGGTGGAGACGCTGGCCGAGCGCTGTGCGGCCGCGGTGCTGGACGAGTTCGAGGTGCGCTGGCTGCGGCTGAAGCTGAGCAAGCCGGGGGCGGTGCGCGGCGCGCAGGCGGTGGGCGTGATCATCGAGCGATGCCGCGACGCCGGCTGAGCGCGCGCCGGCGCGGCATCGGCGCAGCCGCTTGACGCTCATTCCGGTTCCGGGCATGTTGCTGTGCAACGCAACACTCGGCCGATCGCGCCCGGTGGCGTACACCGACGGGGCACGATGGACTGGAGCAAGTACCGCACGGCCACCTACGACGAGCTGATCCAGGCAGATGGTCAGCCGCGTCCCGCCGCCCGCCGGGTCATCGAATACCTGTCCAGCCTGTCCGGCCGCGAATTGTCCGAGCGCCAGCTCGCCGCCGATGTCGCCGCACGGGTCATGGGCATCACCTTCACCGTCTATTCCGATGGCCGCAACGTCGATCGCACGCTGCCGTTCGACCTGATCCCGCGGGTGATCCCGCTGCGCGAGTGGCAACGCACCGAGGCCGGGCTGAAGCAGCGCATGCGCGCGCTCAACCTGTTCATCGGCGACGTCTACGGCGCGCAGCGCATCGTCAAGGACAAGGTGTTTCCGGCGATGCTGCTGGAGCATTCGGTGAACTTCCGTCCGCAGTGCGTGGGCATCACCCCGGCGCTGGGCGTGTGGGCGCATATCTGCGGCTCGGACCTGGTGCGCGACGCCGACGGCACGCTGTACGCGCTGGAAGACAACCTGCGCATTCCCAGCGGCGTGTCGTACATGCTGGAAAACCGCATGGTCGCCAAGCGCGTGTTTCCCGAACTGTTCGAGACCAGCGCGATCCTGCCGGTGGACGAATATCCGGCGCAGCTGTACGACACCCTGGCCGCGCTGTCGCCGCGCCCCGGCGACCAGCCGGTGATCGCGCTGCTGACCCCGGGCATCTTCAACAGCGCGTATTTCGAGCACGCCTACCTGGCCCAGGCGATGGGCATCGAGCTGGTCGAGGGCGACGACCTGTTCGTCGCCGACGACGACTGCACCTACATGCGCACCATCTACGGGCCGCGCCGGGTCGACGTGATCTATCGCCGGGTCGACGACCTGTTCATCGATCCGGAAGTGTTCCACCCCGATTCGGTGCTCGGTGTGCCCGGGCTGATCCGCAGCTGGCGCGCCGGCAAGGTGGCGCTGGCCAATGCGCCCGGCGCCGGCGTGGCCGACGACAAGGTGGTGTTCGCCTACGTGCCGAAGATGATCCGCTACTACCTGGACGAAGAGCCGATCCTGCCCAACGTGCCCAGCTACCTGTGCCACGACGACAAGGATCGCAAGTACGTGCTCGAGCACCTCGACCAGTTGGTGGTGAAGCCGGCCAACGAATCCGGCGGCTACGGCATGCTGATCGGGCCGCGCTCGACCAAGCGCCAGCGCGACGAGTTCCGCAAGCTGATCCAGGCCGATCCGCGCAACTACATGGCGCAGCCGACGCTGGGCCTGTCCACCGCGCCGATCGTGACCGAGGTCGGCCCGTCGGCGCGGCATCTGGACCTGCGCCCGTTCATCCTGTCGCGCGAGGACGTCTACGTCACTACCGGCGGGCTGACCCGGGTGGCGATGGAAGAGGGTTCGCTGGTGGTCAATTCCTCGCAGGGCGGCGGCGCCAAGGACACCTGGGTGGTGGACCTGGACGAGGAGATGGACTGATGCTGTCGCGGGTCGCCGACAACCTCTACTGGTTCAGCCGCTACGTGCGCCGCGCCGAGACCACCGCGCGGCTGGTCGGCGTGGGCAGCCTGCTGCAGCTGGACCTGCCGCGCTCGGTGCGTTTCGCCTGGCGGCCGATGATCGACACGGTCGGCGCCGGCGAGATCTTCAACGTCTGGTTCCCGAACGCCGGCGACGACGTCGGGGACGCCGACGTGGTGCGCTTCCTGCTGCTGGACGAGCGCAATCCGTCCTCGCTGCGCAGTTCGGCGCGGCAGGCGCGCGAGCTGCTGCGCGGCATCCGCGACACGCTGCCGCAGGAAGTGTGGGAGGCGGTCAACGACCTGCACCTGTACATCGACGCCAACGGCGAGCGCAGCGTCGGCCGTCGCTACCGGATGGAATTCCTCGGCCACGTCACCGACGCCTGCCTGAAGGTCTCCGGCCTGCTCACCGCCAACGTCAGCCGCGACATCGGCTTCCAGTTCCTGCGCCTGGGCACGGCGATCGAACAGGCCGACATGACCACGCGCATCATCGATGCCGGCGCCTCGGGCCTGATCACCCCGCGCAAGGCCGACGATCTGGAGGCCTACCAGAACATGCAGTGGATGAGCGTGCTGCGCTCGCTGGCCGCCTACCAGATGTACCGGCGCCACGTGCGCCAGCGCGTCACCGGCGAGCATGCGCTGCGCTTCCTGCTGCAGAACAACGATTTCCCGCGCAGCGTGCATTTCTGCCTGACCCGCGCCCAGCACATCCTGCCGACCATGCCGCCGCGGCCGACCGTGGAGCGCGCGCTGATGCGGATCAACGGGCTGGTGCGCAATGCCGACCCGTCCTATCTGGCGCGGCACAATCCGGCCGAGTTCATGGACGAGATCCAGACCCACCTCGGCTACCTGCACAGCGCGATCGCCGAGGCCTACTTCAGCTCGTGAGCGGCGCCTGGCCGGCGCGGCGCCGGTCGCCTCGCGTTGCCGCCCGGGGTGTGCGGCCAGCGCGTCGCAAGGCGGTTGAGACGCAATCCGGCATGGACCCAGGGCACAGGGCCGCTACGATCGCAGCCGCGCCCGCTGGGCACGAGACACCTGCGCCGGTCAGTGCGGAGTGCGACGCGCGCGGCGCAAACGGTTCAGCAGCGGGATGCGGGGGCGTATGGCGGCGTTGGTCGCCGGCGGCGGGCGACGGTAGACAGTTCCCTGAATAGGCGGATCCGGCGCCGGGATTTGCTCTTTCGTCTGGCCGGAGAGCTAGAATTGACGGCTATGTAAACGTTTTCTCAAAGGACCCCATGGCTTCGGATCGTATCGAATCGCTCATCGCCCGCATGACCGTCGAAGAGAAGGTCGGCCAGCTCGGCGTCTTCGCCGACATGGTGCGCCCGTTCGCGCCGGACGTGAATCCGGAAGCGAACGTCAGCAATGCCGACGAGGTGCTGCAGCAGGTGCGCGCCGGCCTGGTCGGCTCGCTGTTCAACGGCGTGGGCGCCGAGCTGGGGCGGCGGATCCAGCGCACGGCGCTGGAAGAGAGCCGCCTGGGCATTCCGGTGATCCTGGCCGCGGACGTGATCCACGGCATGCGCACCGTGTTCCCGATCCCGCTGGGCGAGGCCGCCAGCTTCGAGCCGGAGCTGGCCGAGCGCACCGCGCGCGCCACCGCGGTCGAGGCCACCGCCGCCGGCATCCACTGGACCTATGCGCCGGCGGTGGACATCGCCCGCGACCAGCGCTGGGGCCGCGGCGCCGAGGGCGCCGGCGAGGACGTGGTACTGGGCTGCGCGTTCGCCGCCGCCCGCGTGCGCGGCTTCCAGGGCCCGGACCTGCGCGCGCACGACGCGCTGCTGGCCACGCCCAAGCATTTCGCCGCCTACGGCGCGGTCGCCGCGGGCATGGAATACAACAGCGTGGACATCGCCCCGCAGACCCTGCGCGACGTGCACCTGCCGCCGTTCCAGGCCGCGTTCGGCGCCGGCGCGCTGAGCGTGATGACCTCGTTCAACGACATCAACGGCGTGCCGGCCAGCGCCAACCACGAACTGCTGACCGAGATCCTGCGCGGCGAATGGAAATTCCCCGGCGTCGTGATCTCCGACTACACCGCCGACATGGAACTGATCGCGCACGGCTATGCGGCCGACGAGCGCGACGCGACCAAGAAGGCGTTCCTCGCCGGCATGGACATGAGCATGCAGAGCGGTTTCTACGCCGCGCACCTGCCGTCGCTGATAGAGGGTGGCGAAGTGCCGATGGCCGCGCTGGACGAAGCGGTGCGGCGGGTGCTGACGCTGAAGGAAACCATCGGCCTGTTCGACGATCCGTACCGTTCGCTTGACCCGCAGCGCGAGGCCGACCAGTCGCACATCGCCGCGCACGATGCGCTGTCGCGCGAGGCGGCGCGGCGCTCGATCGTGCTGCTGAAGAACGACGGCGACGTGCTGCCGCTGCGCAAGCGTGGACAGAAGATCGCGCTGATCGGGCCGTTCGTGCAGGACCGCGAGAACATCGAGGGTTGCTGGACCCTGTTCGGCGACAAGACCCGCTACGTGACCCTGGAGGCCGGCGTACGCGCGGCGCTGGACGACGCCGATGCGCTGAGCGTGGTGCCGGGCTGCGAGCTGGAAGCGCCGCTGGACGGCGGCATCGACGCGGCGGTGGCCGCCGCGCGCACCGCCGACGTGGTGGTGCTGGCGCTGGGCGAGCCGCAGCGCTACAGCGGCGAGGCGCAGTCGCGCACGCAGATCGTGTTGCCGCCGGTGCAGCAGGCGCTGGCCGAAGCCGTCGCCGCCACCGGCACGCCGCTGGTGGTGTTGCTGCGCAACGGCCGCGCGCTGGCGCTGCAGGGCGCGGTGCGCGACGCGGCGGCGATCGCGGTGACCTGGTACCTGGGCACGCAGACCGGCCCGGCGGTGGCCGACGTGCTGTTCGGCGACTACAACCCTTCGGCGCGGCTGCCGGTCAGCTTTCCGCTCGACCCGGGCCAGCAGCCGTACTTCTACAACCACGCGCGCACCGGCCGGCCGGAACTGCCGACGATGAGCGAGTTCAAGGCGCGCTGGCGCGAGATCCCGAACGCGCCGCTGTATCCGTTCGGCCACGGCATCGGCTACACCCGCTTCGCCTACGGCGCGCCGCAACTGGATCGCGTGCAGTTGGGCTGGGACGACACGCTGACCGTGACCACCCGCATCGACAACGTCGGCGAGCGCGACGGCGAGGAAGTGGTGCAGCTGTACGTGCACGACCGCGTCGCCAGCCGGGTGCGCCCGGTGCGCGAACTGAAGGGCTTCCGCAAGGTGCGGCTGGCGCAGGGGCAGGGCATGGATGTGGTGTTCACCCTGGACCGCCGCGCCCTGGCCTTCAGCGGCCGCGACGGCCGGTTCGAGGCCGAGCCGGGGTTGTTCGACCTGTGGGTCTGCGCGTCGTCGGCCAGCGGCGAGCCGGTCGGCTTCGAACTGCTGCCGCAGGCCTGACAGCCGCGCGCAGGCGGCCGCGTCACGGTCGTCTGCGCGCACGTCTCCCTTGCCCGCCGTTGCGTCGCGCGCAGGCCGCTGTCTACGCCGCGCGAACGCCGCGCGTGACCGCGGCCACGGCTTGGCCATTGCATGCTTGCCGTCCACACCTGCTTTGCTAGGTTCGGCCTTCGACCCCATTCGATAGGTGCGCGTCATGCAACGTTCTCCCCTGGGTTTGGCCTGTGCATTGGCGATGAGTCTGGTCGTGTCCGCGGCAAATGCGGCGCCGCCCGCCAAGAGCGCCGAACGGCGCGGCGACTGGCCGTTCTCGGCGACGCCGTTCGCCACCTTCAACGAACCGTGGGCGATGAGCTTCCTGCCCGACGGCAGCGCGCTGATCAGCGAGAAGCGCGGCACGCTCAAGCGTTTCGATCCGGCCAGCGGCCGAACCGGCACGGTCAGCGGCGTGCCCGCGGTCGCCTATGGCGGCCAGGGCGGTTTCGGCGATGTGCTGCCGCATCCGGGCTTTGCCCAGAATGGCTGGGTGTACCTGAGTTATGCCGAGGCCGGCAGCGGCGACACCCGCGGTGGCGCGGTGGCGCGCGCCAAGCTGACCCTGGACGGCAATGGCGGCGGCGCGCTGTCGCAGCTGAAGGTGATCTGGCGCCAGCAGCCCAAGGTGTCCGGCAACGGCCATTACGGCCACCGCCTGGCGTTCGGGCCCGACGGCAAGCTGTGGATCAGTTCCAGCGAGCGGCAGAAGTTCGATCCGGCGCAGGACATGAGCGGCAACCTGGGCAAGATCGTGCGCCTCAACGACGACGGCAGCGTGCCGGCCGACAATCCGTTCGCGCGCCGCGGCGGCGTTGCCGCGCAGGTGTGGTCGCTCGGCCACCGCAACGTGCTCGGCCTGGCCTTCGACGCCAACGGCCAGCTGTGGGAACACGAGATGGGCCCGGCCGGCGGCGACGAACTGAACCTGATCCAGCGCGGCGCCAACTACGGTTATCCGATCGTCTCCAACGGCGACCACTACGACGGCCGGCCGATCCCCGACCATTCCACGCGCCCGGAATTCGCCGCGCCCAAGGTCAGCTGGACGCCGGTGATCTCGCCGGCCGGTTTCGTGATCTACAACGGCAGCACTTTCCCGCAGTGGCGCGGCAACGGCTTCATCGGCGGGCTGTCCTCGCAGTCGCTGGTACGGATCGAGTTCAACGGCGAGAACGCGCGCGAAGCGGCGCGCTACGACATGGGCAAGCGCATCCGCGAAGTGGAACAGGGCCCGGATGGCGCGCTGTGGCTGCTGGAAGACGGTAGCGGCGGACGTTTGCTACAGCTGCAGCCGGTGGAGAGCTGACGCCACCCGAGCCGACGGGTGATGCGTTGCCGCGCCGCTGAGAGCGGCGTGGCGACTGGTGGCGGGATGTGGCCGCTATGCGTGGGAAATGGTGTGCGTTGCGGCCATATCGGTCGCTCGATTGCGCCGGTCGCGGCTGAAGCCGCTCTTACAAGGTGGGCCGCGCGTTGTTAGGCCGCTTCGTGTAGGAGCGGCTTCAGCCGCGACCAAAACCGTCCGCATGAGACGCTCGCCGAAACGCACAAGCTCATCCGACATCGCGCAAACCCGAATCCGCGCCACGTCGATAACCGCGCAGCGACTCGGAAAGACCCACCGAAGCGACCGCAACTGTAGCCCTTCCGGCTGCGATCACCCTCAGTCCTGACCCGCCCGCTCCCAGGCACGGCGCACCGCATGGCGGGCCTTGCTCCAGCTCAGGGTCTGCGAGCCCTTGGTGCTGTCCCAGTTGCGGTGCAGTTCGGCCTCGACCTGTTCGTAGGCCAGATTGAAGTTGCGTACGCGCGCCTCGTGTCCGGCGTGATAGGCCGGCTCGTAGTCCTCGAAGCGTTCGCCGTCGCTGTAGTAAGGCTCCTCGGCGAAACGCTCGCGCCAGTATTGCGACACCAGGCTGCGATCGTCGTCGTTGGGCGCGCGACCGGGGATCTGATAAGGAACGCTCATCGTTGTCTCCTGTGCGAATGGGGTGTCCGACGTTAGCGACGGCGCCGTTAATGCGATTCCAGCATCGCGTGATCGAGGCATGAAGCACGGCGCGGCGGTCGATTGCCGCCGCCGCGCCGGCGCCGGCTACGCCACGGGCCACGGATGGATTACGATCCGGCAACGCCGCTCGTCCCCCGTCGCAGGATTCCATGGCCGCCACCGGTATCGCCTTGCTCACCCCGTACCTGGCCACCGCCGGCATCGGCTGGTTGTACTACCGGCGCATCCGCCGCTATTTCGGCCGCCAGCCATGGCAGCCGCGGCGGACCGTGGCGCGGATGCTGCTGCTGGCGCTGGCGGCGGCAGGGCTGACCTACCTGGCGGCGGTAGTGCCGCCGGTCCGCCTCGGCATGGCGCTGGGGGTCTTGGCCGGCGCGGCGCTGGGGGCCTTCGCCTTGCACCACACCCGCATCGACGTGATCGAGGGCCGGCGCTATTACACGCCCAATCCCTGGATCGGCGCCGGACTCAGCGTGCTGCTGATCGGACGCCTGGCGTGGCGTTGGGCCAGCGGTGCGTTTTCCGGCGGTAGCGCGCAGTCGCTGCAGAACGCCAGCCCGCTGACCCTGGCGATCGCCGCGGTGCTGATCGCGTATTCGTTGGTGCACACCGGCGGCTTGCTGCTGCGCATGCGCGCGCTGGCGCCGGCGCAAGCCTCCTAGCGGCGCGAAGCCTGCGCCGCCTGCAACGCGCAGGGCCGCGTCATTGCGCGGCAGCGGCGGACTGGTAGGGCAGCGCGATCGTGCCGGCGCCACGCAGTGCCGCATCGGCGGCATCGAGTTGCGACGCTTCGCCCTCGATCACCACCAGGATGCGGCCGGCCTCGATTTCCTCTTCGAAGTTGCGCCGCACCGGATCCGGCACGGTGGCACCGACCAGGGCCGAGGACCAGCTGCCGACCAGTGCGCCGGCGATGGCCATCACCCCCGCGCCGGCCAGGG
This sequence comes from Xanthomonas bonasiae, assembly GCF_017163705.1. Classification (GTDB taxonomy): domain Bacteria; phylum Pseudomonadota; class Gammaproteobacteria; order Xanthomonadales; family Xanthomonadaceae; genus Xanthomonas_A; species Xanthomonas_A bonasiae. The sequence continues at coordinate 73,794 of NZ_JAFIWB010000011.1, read as the reverse complement.
TGATTCCCAGCGGCGGCACCGCGATCGCCGCGAGTCCAGCGAGCAGGCCGGCCGCGCCGCCGCCCAACGCGCCGCGTGCGGCCGCGGGCAAGGCGTCGGTCTTGACGTCCTTGCGCTCGTCGGGGATCGCGTCCAGTTCGATGTCGCTGCGGGCGATCAACGACAGGTCGTCGTTGTCGATGCCGGCGCCGCGTGCCGCTTGCAGGGCACGGGTGGCGGTGGCCAGATCGGGGGCGCTGTAGACACGGCGTAGTTTCATCGCGGACTCCATCGCTGAGGCTGGCGCCCAGAGTCGAAGCGATGCGGTTACCCGCACGTGACAGCGGCGCAAGGCCGCGTGAAGGCGCTACGGCGCCTTGCGCGGGAAGCGGTAGAACAGCGCGCCCACCAGCAGCGCCACGCCGGCCGCGGCCAGGTTCTGCCAGCTGGCGCTGAGCAGCAACGCCAACGCCAGCAGCAACGCGGCGACCGGGATCAGCGGGCCGCCCGGCAGGTGCAGCGCACCCGGCCGGTCGCGGTAGCGCCGTGCCAGCACCAGCACCGCCGCGGCCGTGCCGATGTAGGCGAACAGGCGGGTGACCATCGACAGCAGCGCCAGCTGCACGAACGAGCCGGACAGCGCCAGCGCCAGCGACAGCACGCCCTGCAGCAGGATCGCCGCGGCGGGCGTGCGGAAGCGCGGATGCACCCGCGCCAGGAACGCCGGGCCGTAACCGTCCTGCGCCAGCGCGAACAGGAAGCGCGGCCCCAGCATCACCGTGTTGCTGGTGGTGCCGAGGATGGAGATGGTGGCGCCGACGGTGAGGATCAGCGCCAGCGCCTCGCCGCCGAAGCCGCTGGCGGCATCGGCCAACGGCGTCGCCGACTGCGCCACGTTCGCCAGCGTGCCCTGCGCGACCACCTGCACCGCGGCATAGATCAAGGTGACGGTGACGATCATCGTGATCAGCGCGAACGGCACGTCGCGGCGCGGATTGCGGTATTCGCCGGCGGCGGCGGGGATGTTCTCGAAGCCGGCGTAGGCGAACAGCAACAGCAGCGCCGCTTCGCCCATGTTGCCGAAGTCGCGCGGGTCCGGCGCCTGGCCGGAGAACGCCCACGACCAGTCCACGTAGAACAGGCCGATGGCCACGAACAGCAGCAGCGGCACCAGCTTGCCGATCACCAGCGCCACACCGGTGCGCGCGGCCGATTTCACCCCGATCACGTTGATCGCGGTGAGCAGGCCGAGCGAGCCGACCACGATCGCCAGGCGCGCGCCGCCACCTGCTGCGGCCGGCCAGAAGCGCACCACCGCATCGGCCAGGCCGTTGCCGAGCGCGGCGGCGGAACTGATCCGGGTCAGCCAGATCATCCAGCCGATCTCGAAGCCGGCGAAGCGGCCGAACGCCTCGCGCGCATACAGGTAGCTGCCGCCGGGTTCGTCGAAATAGCTGGCCGCCTGCGCATAGCACAGCACCAGCAAGCCCACCGCCAGCCCGGCCAGCAGCACCGCCCACAGGCTCATCGGCCCGAGCAGCGCGGCGGTGGCGGCGGGCAGCAGATAGATGCCGCTGCCGATGACGTCGTTGATCGACAGGCCGACGATCTGCCAGCGGCTGACCGCGCGGACCAGGCTCGGTTCGGGTGCGTTGCTCATGGTGCCGGCTCCACGGCCGGCAGTGCCCAGGCGGTGCGGAGGCGCTCGTAGTCGTTGCGCGGCAGCAGCACGAACAGCGGCGCGGCGTCCGGCTGCAGCCAGGCCAGCAGGCGCTGCATGTCGGCCGGCTCCATCGCGGTGCAGCCGGCGGTGGCTTCGCCCGCGGCACGCCACAGGTGGGCGAAGATGCAGCTGCCGGCGCCGGGCCGCGCCTGCGGGTTGTGGCCGATCACGAAGCCTTCCTGGTAACGGCGGTCGCCGTCGTGGTGCAGGTCCAGGCGCATCGGCTCGGTCGAGCCGGCCACCGCGTCGGCGCCGACCCGGTCGGCGTCGACGATGCGGTTGTACAGCGGCGAATCGGGCACGTCGATGCAATAGCTGCTCTGCTGCATCGGCTGGTACGGCAGCGCGCTGTCGATGCGCTGCGCATAACCGAACGCCTCGCCGATGGTGAAGATGCCGGCCGGGCTGCGGCCGTCGCCTTCGCGTTTCTGCGGGCCGTCGGTCTGCGTCGGGTGCAGGCCCAGCCCCCAGGCGCTGCCGTTGCGGCCGAGCGCGACATCGAAGCGCTGGCCGTGCGCGCGCCAGCCCTGCGCCGTGCGTTCGAACGCCTGCAGTTGCCCGCGCGGGCTGTCCCAATCCGGGGCCACGACCAGCACCAGCTGGCGCGCCTGCTGCAGTGCCGGCGGCATGGTGTCGCCGGTGGCGGCCAGGCACGTGCCGGTCACGGCGGTGCACAGCACTGCCATGGCCGCCAGGCAGCTGCGGCGGACGCGGCCGGTCTGCGTCAGGGCGGACCACCATGGGAATTTCGGCATGCGCATCTCCGGTCGCGATCGGGCATCGAGCGGGTGCTGGGCCCGCTGCAGGTTCACCGCCGGCTGCCGCCTGCGGTCGGGGTGGGTTTGGCGCGTCGGCCCGACCGCGAAGTCGAGCAGATGCGGCAATGCTGCACGGTACAACAGTTGTTCGATCTGCGGCGCTGGATCAGGCACGGGGACCGTCCGTGCGGTGTCGGTAGGCGCTGTGGATTGGTGCGCCGATGGTGTGGTGTGCTTGGGGCTGTTGGCAATGCACGACGCGGCAAGCTCGGTCGGCTTGCTACGCAGTTCGATCGTGTGGTGCGGCTGCGGCTGATGCTATTGCTGCTGCGGTTGGGGTTGCTGTTGCTTTTTTTGCTTTTGATCTTGATTTACCGGGTCCCTTACGTAGCGGCGAATAGGGCGGGAAAAACCCCGAAGGGGCGGCGCACAGGGATGTGCGCCGTTCGCGGCAGGGGCAGGATGCCCCTTCCGCGAATCCCGTCCTATTCGCGGACCCGGAGCGCGCAGCGCGGAGGGCGCGGAGGAGGGTGTGCTTGACCAGCCTTCGGCTGTGGTAAAGCGCTTCTTTTGGTTACTTTTCTTTGCACAAGCAAAGAAAAGTAACTCGCCGTAGGCGAAAGCCTTTGCCTTTGCCTTTGCCTTTGCGACGGCGACGGCGACGGCGACGGCGATGGCGATGGCGATGGCGATGAAGCAATCATTGTAGGAGCGGCTTCAGCCGCGACCGGTTCTGTCAGGAAGGTGTCGCGGCTGAAGCCGCTCCTACAAGAGCCAATGCCCAAGCAAAAAAGCAACAGCAAAGCAAAGGCTTCCGCCCTTGGCGGGTCACTTTTCTTTGCTCGTGCAAAGAAAAGTAACCAAAAGAAAGCACGCCCTGCCTTGCGCCCTCCGCGCTGCGCGCTACGGGTCCGCGGATGCACCGGGGATTCGCGGAAGGGGCATCCTGCCCCTGCCGCGAACGGCGCACATCCTTGTGCGCCGCCCTTCGGGTTTTTCCCCGGTCCATCCGCCGCTGCGGAAGGGAACCCGGTAAAAGCAACAGCAGAAGCAACAGCAAAGCAGAAGAAAAAGAAGCAGAGCAAAGCAGAAGCAGAGCAGAGGCAGAGCAGAGGCAGAGCAGAACAGAGCAGAGCAGAGCAGAGGCAGAGCAGAACAGAGCAGAACAGAGCAGAACAGAGCAGAGCAGAGCAGAGCAGAGCAGAGGCAGGTGGCAACCGGGATCTGTTTAGCGTTCCAGATGCGCGTGCCGGAGTCCCGGTGGTTGTCCGCCCTGGCGCGCAATGGCGTCACAGCGATACGCGGTGAAGGCAAGCGCGATCGCGATGGAAGCCATCGCATGCGTCGGCCGTGCGCATTGCAGCGCAGGCGCCAGCGCGCCAAGATCACCCGCGCGGCGGCAGCAGTTCCAGGCCGCGGATCTCGCGGATGCCCAGGCCCGGCGCGTCGGTGATCGTGATCTGCGAGTCGTTGAAGAGCACTCCGCCCTGCACCGGGTCGAACAGGCCCAGCGACGGGCCGTCCAGGTCCACCTTGGTGATGACCTCCGCCTTGGCCACCGCCAGGTGTACCGCCGCCGCCACGCTGATGCTCGACTCGAGCATGCAGCCGATCATGCACTCCACCCCGTACAGCGCGGCGATGTCGGCGATGCGGATCGCGTTGGACAGGCCGCCGGTCTTCATCAGCTTGATGTTGACGATGTCCGCGGCACGGCGCTGGATCAGGTCGAACACCTGCGCCGGCCCGAACACGCTCTCGTCCGCCATCACCGGCGTGTTCACGCGCTCGGTCACGTACTTCAGCCCGTCGATGTCCCAGGCCTTGACCGGCTGCTCCAGCAGCTCCAGCGCCACGCCGGCGTCTTCCAGCGCACGCATCGCGTACACCGCCTGTTTCGGCGTCCAGCCCTGGTTGGCGTCCAGCCGCAGCGAGGCGCGGCCTGCGACCGCGGTGTGGATCGCCTTGACCCGCGCGATGTCCACGTCGATGTCCTTGCCGACCTTGATCTTCAGCGCCGCGAAGCCGCGCGCGAGCGCCGACAGCGCATCGGCCACCATCTTGTCGATGGCGTCCACGCTGATGGTGATGTCGGTGGTGATGGCCGGCGTACCGCCGCCGAGCATCCTGTACAGCGGCGCGCCGTACAGCTGCGCCCACAGGTCGTAGACCGCGATCTCCACCGCGGCCTTGGCGCTGCTGTTGCGCTCCAGCGCGCCCTGGATCCGCCCGGTGATCCGGTTGAGGTCGGCCACGTCCTCGCCGATCAGGCGCGGTGTGATGAAGCGGTCGATCGCCGCGATGATCGAACCGTGGGTGTCGCCGGTGATCGGCGCGGTGGCCGGCGCTTCGCCATAGCCGATGTGGCCGCTGTCGGTATGCACCAGCACCACCACGTCTTCGACCGTCTCCACGGTCCGCAACGCGGTCTTGAACGGGGTCTTCAACGGCACGCGCAGCATGCCCAGTTGGATGTCGGTGATCTTCATTCGATAGGCAGCGGACGGACGCGTTGGATGCGGGTGATGCGGTCGATGAAGGGCGTGCCGTCGCCCAACAGCATCGGCTCCAGCGGCGTCACCGAGACGCTGTTGAGGCGCACGCGCTGCAATTGCCCGGACGCGTCGCGGTAGCCGGCGCCGGCCACGTCGTGGATCACCCAGGTGTGGCCGCGGTCGTGGCCGATCACCATCATCACGTGGCCGGGGATGTACACCAGATCGCCGACCTGCAGCCGCGCCAGCGTTCGCCGCCGTTGCGCCAGTGGCGCGTCAGCGATGTAGGACACGCTGGCGAGGGTGGGGCTGCGCGCCTGGTCGCCGGTATTGCGCGGCAACGCGATGCCCAGGCTGCGGTAGATGTCGGAGACGAAGCCGCTGCAGTCGCGCGCGTCGTAGTCGTTGCCCCAGCCGTAGCGCTCGCCGAGGAACTTGAAGGCCTGCCGCAGTAGGTTACGTTGCGTCGCCGCCAGTGGCGCGGCGGCGACGTCGGCACCGCGCGGCACCAGCGCGGGTGCCAGCCGCAGTCGGCCATCGTCGTCGCGCAAGGGCAGTTGCACCACGTAGGCGGCCAGCGGCGACTGGCCGTTGACCGCCTGTTGCGCCGGCCAGTCCTGCAGCAGCGGCAGGCTGCTGCCCATGTCCAGCGGCAGGTGCGACGCCGCAGGCAATTCCGGGGTGAAGGCGGTCAGCGTGCGCGCGCCGGTCGCCACCAGCCGCGGCGTGCGCTGCGCGTAGTCCAGCACCGTGGCGCGATCGCCTTCGGCCACGCGTTCGCGCGCGATCCACGCCGCGTAGTTCGGCGCCAGCACGAACAGCCACTGGCCGTCGCGGCTGGCATGCAGGATCGCCACCGCGGTGCCGGGATACAGCGCCGATTCCTGGAAGCGATCGATGTCGTGGTCGTCGCGGGTGCTGAAAACGCGTTGTCGGGTCGGGAAGGTACGCAGATCGGCGCGGCGCACCACCAGCGCGTAGCGCGGCGCGACCTGCGCGGGAATCGCGTCCAGGGCGAGCGCCGATTGCAGGGCGGCCAGCTGCGCGGCGTCGAGCGCGGCGCCGTGCGCGTCGTAGAGCGTGCGCGTCGGCGGTGCCGACAGCGCCAGTACTTGCGCGCGCACCTGCGCTGCGCTGTAGCGCTCGGGCAGCGCCTGCAGGTCGTGCATCGAGGCATCGTGGCGCAGCAGGTGCGCGTTGAAGGCCTGCACCTGCGCCGCGTCGAGCAGCGGGCGCGGCGCATCGGGCAAACGCGCGATCCAGTACTCCGCCTGCAGTTGGCTGGCCTGCAACTGGAACGGCGCCTCGCTGGCGACGCTGGCCGCGGCGATGGGCGCGCTGAATGCGGCGGCCAGTAACAGGCACAGGCCACGCATCGTATTCATCGGACCCCGGGCGGTGGAAAGAATGCCGGACCGCTGCGCGCCGGCTTCCGAATAGTCTTTTCCTCGATGGGGCTTGTCAAGAATGCGCGATTGACATGCGATTTCGCAGCGTGCTACACCCGAAACGCAGGGGCGAGGAAGCGGTGGCGACAGGTGCCGTTCCCGTCAGCAGCGAGGCGCTGGCCTGGGGATCACGGGCGTACGTCGCAGGGGGCGCTGTTGGGCATCCGCACCTGGGGAAAGTAGCGAGTACAGAGAACGGCGCCGTGCTACGGCCGTGCGCCATGTTGTCCGCGTGGGTGCCCAGGGAAGGCGGCCGGCTGCCGGCCTGCGTCGACTTGGGGCGCCGTTGTCAGCGTCCGTCGTCGATTGCAGGAGAGAGCCGCATGCCCATCCGAGTCCAGCGTTCCCGTTGCCACGTCCGACCGTCCCGCCTCGCGCTCGCGCTGCTGGCCGGATGCGCATTGCCGCCGCTCGCCGCGGCGCAGGACACCGCCGTCGCCACGCGCGACCTGGACAAGGTCACCGTCACCGGTTCGCGCATCGCGCGCTCGCAGGTGGAAGGGCCGGCGCCGGTGACCGTCATCACCGCGCAGGACATCCAGAAGCAGGGCTTCAGCACGGTGTGGGAATCGCTCGGCACGCTGACCCAGTTCAGCGGCAGCGCCTTCAACGAAAGCGACCAGACCGGCAGTTCGCCCAACGGCCAGTACCTCAACCTGCGCGGCCTGGGGCCCGGCTATCAGTTGATCCTGCTCAACGGCAAGCGCATGGCCGACTACCCGCAGTCCTACAACGCCAACGGCACCGCGGTCAGCCTGGGCAGCATTCCGGCGGCGGCGGTGGAGCGCATCGAGGTGATGAGCGGCGGCGCCTCGGCGATCTACGGTTCCGACGCGGTGGCCGGCGTGGTCAACATCATCACCAAGCGCGATTTCAGCGGCGACACGCTGCGCTTGCGCGGCGGCACCACCACGCGCGGCGGCGGCGACAGCGGCCAGCTGCAATGGAGCGGCGGGCGTACCGGCGATCGCTGGAGCCTGACCTACGCGTTCGAACGGCTGGACCGCGAAGCCATCGTCGCCAGCCAGCGCGACTTCCTGGATTCGTACGACGACCACCCCGGCAACAAGGCCGATCCGTCCAGCCCCAATGCCTCGATTTCCGGCGTCTACCTGCGTCGCGGCAATACCTATCTGTGGCCCAGCGGCGGCAGCCTGTCCACGTCGGCCAGCGCGCTGGATGCGGCGTGTGCGGCGACCAATCCGGCATTCAGGCCGTACAAGACCGCCGACAGCCTGGCCGCGGCCAACCGCTGCGGTGCGTTCGGCTACTACGAAGGCCGCTCGGTGCAGAACGGCTACGGCAAGACGTCCGCGTATCTGTCCGGCAGTTTCGATTTCAGCGAAGAAGTCACCGGCTATGCGCAGGTGCTGGCCAACCGCTCCAAGGACGAAAGCTCCAGCCAGACCCACTACTACATCGGCGAAGGCGCGTTCACCGTCTACGATCCGGACCTGGGCCTGGTCACCGCGCAGCGCATCTTCCTGCCCTCGGAAGTGGGCGGCATCAAGAACATCGAGTACGACGAGAAATCCTGGAACCTCAACGCCGGCGTGCGCGGCAAGCTGTTCGACGGCCGCTTCGACTGGGACGCGAGCGTGTCGATGTCGCGCTACGACATCACCACGCGGCGCCCGCGCTTCCTCACCAACGCGGTGCGCGATTACTACATGGGGCCGCTGCTCGGCTATCGGCCCGACGGCACCGAGATCCGCGAGTTCTACGCCGACAAACTGTTTGCGCCGGGCAGTGCGGCGTTGTACGACCAGCTCACCACCGAGGTGGTGAGCCGCGGCGAATCCAGCACCGACCAGGCCCAGTTCGTGTTCAGCGGCGACCTGTTCGCCCTGCCGGCCGGCATGGTGCAGATCGCCACCGTGCTGGAGGCGGCGCGGCAGAAGTACGACCTCGCGCCGGATCCGCGCACCACCGTGGACTACACCGGCAGCGAACGCATCTACAACCTGACCCAGACCCCGGGCGGCGGCCCGCGCGACCGCTACGCCGCAGGCCTGGAACTGCGCGTGCCGATCTTCCGCCGGCTCAGCGCGACGCTGGCCGCGCGCTACGACAAGTACGACGACATCACCGCGGTCGACGATGCCGCGACCTGGCAGGCGGGATTGGAGTGGCGGCCGTTCGACAGCCTGCTGCTGCGCGGCAGCCACGCCACCAGTTTCCGCGCGCCGGACCTGCTGTGGATCTACGCCGGCACCAGCGCCAACAACCCCACCGTCACCGACGAATACCTGTGCCGCCGCGATGGCCTGGATCCGCTGTCCGATGCCTGTTCGGCCGCGCACGAATACCAGACCTTCTCCACCCAGTCCTCCAATCCGTTGCTGGAAGAGGAGAAAGGCAAGTCGACCACGCTGGGTTTCGTGTGGGACGTGCTGCCGACCCTGTCGCTGAGCGCGGACTACTACCGCATCGAACTGGAAGGCCGGGTCGAGTCGATTTCCAGCGAGACCTTGCTGGAGAACAACGCCAACTGCCTGCTCGGCAGCGACCGCGCCGGCAATGCGGTCGATACCGCATCGGCGGCCTGCCAGTTCTACATCCAGTCGGTGACCCGCAGCCCGGGTACCGACCTCACCGCCGAAGGCCAGATCACCGCGTTCGAGACCTTCCCGATCAACCAGTCGCTGATGCGGACCGACGGCGTGGACGCCAACCTGCGCTACAGCTTCGACCTCGGCGACTGGGGCGCGTTCGGGTTGCAGGCCGGCTATACCCGCGTGCTGAAGATGGAAGTGGCGCAGTTTGACGGGGCCAAGCCGGTGGACGTGATGAACGACGTCGATTACCTGGCGTTCCGTACCCGCGCCAACTGGCGTGCGAACTGGAGCGTCGGCGACTGGTCGACCAGCCTGTACGGCTACCGCTACGGCTCGCGTCCCAACTACGCCGAGAGCGGACGCGTGGCGCCGTACGTGATCTGGAACGCGGACATCGCCAAGCGGATCACCGACAAGGCCACGCTCGGCATCAGCGTGCTCAACGTGTTCGACAAGATCCATCCGCGCGACGACACCTACACCGCCTGGCCGTACTTCCCGCGCGTGTACAGTGCGATCGGGCGGCAGTTGTACGCCAATTTCACCTACACCTTTTGAGGACGCGCGTGCGAAGCGAGGCTGCCACGCTGGAGTCGACGAGACCGGGGACGCCGTCGCGCAGCGTTGCAAGCGCGGGACGCCTGCGCAGCGCGTTGCTCGCGGTCTGCCTGGTGTTGCCGGCGTTGGCGGCGGCCGCGCCTGGCGCTGCGGACACGCCGCCGCCGCGCGCCGAGCTCGATCGCCTGTTCGAGCAGGCCATGACCCGCTACCGGCTGCCGGGGTTGGCAGTCGGCGTGATCGACAACGGCGAAGTGGTCTACACGCGCAGCGCCGGCGAGCTGCGTGCCGGCAGCGGCGAGCGCGTCGATGGCGCGACGCTGTTCAAGATCGCCTCCAACAGCAAGGCGATGACCACCGCATTGCTGGCGCGGCTGGTCGATGCCGGCAAGCTGCGCTGGGACGATCCGGTGACCCGGTATGTGCCGGAATTCCGCATGTACGATCCGTGGGTCACGCGCAACATCCAGGTGCGCGACCTGCTGATCCACAACAGCGGCCTGGGCCTGGGCGCCGGCGATCTGATGCTGTGGCCGGAACCCAATGCGTTCGGCCGCGCCGACATCATCGCCGGGCTGGCCTACCTGAAGCCGACCCACAGCTTCCGCGCGCACTACGCCTACGACAACCTGCTGTACGTGGTCGCGGGCGAAGTGGCCGCGCGCGTCGGCGGCAAGCCCTACGAGCAACTGCTGCGCGAGCAGGTGTTCGCGCCGCTGGGCATGCGCCGCTGCCAGGTCGGCGCCTGGGAGCGCGACGCGGTCGGCAACGTCGCCCAGCCGCATATGCGCCAGGGCGAGGCCAACGTCGTGGTGCGCGCGGACCCGGCGCGGATCGCGGATACGCCGTCGATGGCGGCTGGCGGCGTGCGCTGCAGTCTCGACGACATGCTGGCCTGGATGCGCGCCTGGCTGTCGCCCGACACCGGCGCTGTGCCCTGGCTGTCGCCGGCGCAGCGCCAGGCGTTGTGGACGCTGCACACGCCGATGCCGATCTCCGCGCAGATGCGCGACTGGGACGGCACGCGCCTGTACGGCTATGGCTACGGCTGGCGCCTGTCCGACGTGGACGGGCAGTGGCAGGTCGCGCACACCGGCACCCTGATGGGCATGTATTCGGCGCTGGTGCTGCTGCCGGATCGGCGCAGCGGTTTCGTCATCCTCAGCAACGGCGAGGGCGGCGAGATGCGGACCGTGTTGGGCGAGGCGCTGCTCAAGCAGTTCACCCGTCCCGGCGAGCGTGCGCTGGATGTCGTGCACTACGCCACGTTGCTCGAACGCGCGCGTGCGCAGGCCGACAAGGCGGCGCCTGCCGCAGTGGATACGTCTGCGCGCACACCGGTCGCCAGCGCCGCCTCGCGCGATCGGCAAGGCGTGTGGCGCGATCCGTGGTTCGGCGAGGTCCTGCTCTGCCCGCAGCAGGGACTGCTGCGCTTCCAGGCGCGCAAGTCGCCGCTGCTGCGCGGCCGGGTCCTGCAGGCCGGCGCGCGCTGGCTGGTGGACTGGGACGATGCCAGCGTCGATGCCGAGCCGTGGCTGGACTTCGCTGTCGGTGCCGACGGCGTGCAACGGATGCAACTGGCGCATGTCGATCCGAACGCGGATTTCAGCTACGACTATGCCGACCTGGAGTTCGTGCGGGTGGGATCCTGTCCCGATCGTGTGGGAGGGATTTCAGTCCCGACGCTTTGGCGGCAAAGCCTGCCGGGACTGAAGCCGCTCCCACAACAACACGCTCGTTCACCAGGATTCTAGATACTGCTGTTGCTTGCGCTTGCCGCTCACTGTCAGATGCCCCGGAATCTTCTCCATGACCCGACGCTTTCCCCCTCCCGCATCGCCCCGCATCCGCTGGCTGGCACCGCTGGCGCTGGTCGCCCTGCTCGGCGCCTGCGCGCACGCGCCGCAGCGCAATCCGCTGGCCGAGTGGGTGCCGTCGCCGAACCAGGATCTGCGCCGGCCGATCCTGATCGTGATCCATTACACCGACCAGGACTCGGTGCAGCGCAGCCTGGACACGCTGCGTTCGCACAACAGCAAGGGCAAGGTCAGCGCGCATTACCTGATCGGTCGCGACGGCAAGCGCTACCAGCTGGTCAGCGACGAGCGCCGCGCCTGGCATGGCGGCGCCGGGCGCTGGGGCACGATCACCGACATCAATTCCGCCTCGATCGGCATCGAGCTGGACAACGACGGCAAGACCCCGTTCGCCGCCGCGCAGATCGACAGCCTGCTGCTGTTGCTGGAGGACCTGTGCACGCGGCTGCGCATCCCGCGCACGCAGGTGGTCGGGCACGAGGACTTCGCACCCACGCGCAAGGTCGATCCGGGTCCGCTGTTTCCGTGGAAGCGCCTCGCCGACGCCGGTTTCGGCCGCTGGCCCGCCGCGGACACGCCGCCGGCGCCGCCCGGCTTCGACCCGTGGCAGGCGCTGGCGCTGATCGGCTATCCGATCGACGACCGCGCGGCCACGCTGCGCGCCTTCCACCACCATTACCGCGGCAACGACGCCACCGCGTTCGATGCCGAGGACCTGCGCATTCTCTATGCACTGACCCAGCCGGCGCAGGCGCGACCGCAGCCGCAGCCGACCCCGGCGCAGGAACAGGACGTGCCGTAGCGTTGCCGGGTCGTCCGGCACTGCATGCAGGCGACCACGCCTGTGGCGCCGCGCCGACCTGGCGCGGCATCCATTGGAGCCAACGCGTTCTTGGTAGCATGAGCGCGCCAAGAACTCCAAAGGACGCAGTGATGAGGCTCGCAAAGACAGCCCTGTGGGCGGCAACGCTCCTGTTGATCGGCGGTTGCACGGACAAGCACGCCGACCCCGCGCCGGCGGGCACGCAGGCGCAACCCGCGGCGACCGCTGCCGCCGCGCCTGCACCCGCGTCCGCGGCCGCGCAACCCGAGCCGGTCGGCGTCGAGGTGCCGGCGCCCGGGCAGGTGCTCGCCGATATCTATGGCATGAAGGGCGACGGCTCGGCGTCCTACACGATCGACAACAACGCCCTGGCCAGCTTCTGGTATGGCTATCGTTTCGACCTCGGCGGCAAGCACTACTACACCGGCTTCGCCAATGCGGGTCCGGAGAAGTACGGCAAGTCGGAGGAAGAGAACACCCCGGATCCCGCCGTCGGCGTGAGCATCAGCCAGGCCACCTATGTGCTCGACAGCACCGACGGCAAGCCGACCTGGACGCTGTTCCATGCCCAGCAATGGGCCGGCGATTTCGGCAGCAACGAGAAGGCCGATACGCTGGACCAGAAGCGCAAGCCGCAGAGCACCGAGACCAAGGACGGCCACCTGCTGCTGGCGCTGCCGACCACGCACTTCGCCGACGGCATCACCAGCTCGGGGTTCGCCGTGTTCACCTTCGACCCCAACAAGAACGACCTGGGCGACTACAAGGGCTGGGTCTACCTGGGCACCGTGGCCACCGGCGAAGACAACGGCGCGGCCTGCGACGATCAGGGCACGATGAAGTGCGCGTCCAGCACCGGCACGCTGAGCTTCGAACCCGGCACCGGCCCGCTGCCGGGCCTGCGCGTGGCCATGAGCGGCACCGCCATCGCCGGCCCCGGCAAGGTCCGCACGCTCGGCCCCGCCGACGTGGCGACCTATACCTACGATCAGGCCAAGGGCAAGTACACGCCGCCGCTGGATCGCTGAACACCCGCCGACCGGCCCGCGCCGCGGCCGGTCGGAGGCCGGCGCGGAGGGGCGCTGCCCGCTGGTAGCCGGCAATGGAACTGGGTAAGATGCCGGCACGGGGCCTGATGATCAGGCGAGTCATTCGCGAGCGGCAATGGATGCTGCACTCGCCCGAAATGCCGGAGTGGATCGCCGGCTTGCGGTTCGCCATGCGCGAACGCCATCACCGCCCCTGCTTTGGGGCCGGATTGCAATCCACCGTTCTCTGTCCGAAGCCGCGCCTGCGAGGAGTTCTTCGTCCGCGTAGGTCGCGCTGTGTCTGCGATGCGCAAGAGGGCGGCATCCGGATACGGCGGCGTGGCGTGTCGGGATTTTCAGGAGTGTTTTTCGGCTTCTTCAACGAATACAGGATGTTCTGCACATGTCCAATGACAACAAGCTCGCCGTCGCGACCGAAGCGCCGCCCTATCCGGGCAGCGTGCTGTATCTGATCTACGGGATCGACGGCGATGGCGCCCTCTCGTACGAAATCGACAACGGCGCCGTGGCCAGCTTCTGGCACGGTCAGCACTTTGATCTGGGCGGCAAGCACTACTACACCGGCTTCGCCTATGCCACGCCGAACAAGTACGGCAACGACGACACCGAGACCTTTCCGGATCCGGGCGAAGGCGTGTCGATCAGCCAGGCCACGTTCCTGCTGGCCGCGCCCGGCAGCGAGCGGCCGTGGATGCTGTGGCATGCGCAGCAGTACGTCGGCAGCTTCGGCGGCTACGAGCGCGCCGATGCGCTCGACGAGACGCGCAAGCCGCAGCAGCACGTCCTGGACAATGGCCACTTGCTGCTGGCGGTGCCGACGTCGAGCTTCGGCAATGGCGTCACCAGCGCCAGCTTCGCGTTGTTCACGTTCGATCCGGACAAGAACGACCTGGGCGACTACCGGGGCTGGGTATATCTGGGAACGGTCGCCGCCGGCGAGGACAACGAAGCCAGCAGCGACGAAGAAGGCGTCGTCCCGCATGTCTCCAGCGTCGGCACGCTGAGCTTCGAGACGGTACCGGGCGAACCCATGCCTGCTCTGCGCGTGGCGCTGAGCGGCACCGCGATCGCAGGTCCCGGCAGGGCGCGCATGCTCGATGCATCCGACGCAGTGGTCTACGCGTACGACCAGGCGAGCGGACAGTACCTGCCGAAAGATGGCCCATGAATCCGCCGGCGCGCCGATCCGCCGATCGGCGCACCGGCAGCAGCAAGAACGCATTCCCCGCAGTACCCGAATTGTTTTGTTGACCGCGCACTAACAAGCTCACGGACGAGCTCGGTTGACCTTGTCGGCGCACGCCGCCGTATATCAACCTCAAGGAGTAACACGAGATGGCACGCGATTACACGAAGGCCGAGAACCTCGACATCATCGAGCGTGAGGCCAAGGAACGCCACATTCCGGTCGACGATTTCATGCGTTTCGCCTATATCGAAACCGGCGGCAAGTTCAACGAGCAGGCCAGCCGCGGCCCGAACAGCGCCAAGGGCCTGTTCCAGTTCACCCCCGGCACCGCAGCGGCCTACGGCATCAGCGGCCGCGAACTGGATGCAGTGGCCAATACCGACGCCGCGGCGCGTCTGTACCAGGACAACCAGCATTCGCTGACCCGGCAGCACGACAAGGACCACCGTCCGTACCTGTCCGGCAAGCCGCAGCCCGATGGCCTGGACATGTACATGGCGCACCAGCAGGGCGCCGGCGGCTACCGCTCGATCCAGGCCGCGGTCGCCACCGGCAGCTTCGCGCGCGAAGACACGCGTCCGAACATCCTCAACAACGTACCGCGCGAAAAGGATGCGGCCGGGGCCAGGCAGTTCGAGGCCTACACCGGATCTTCGCTGGCCGAGTTCAAGAAGATGTCCGACCAGGACATGGCCAAGACGTTCCTGAAGTACTGGGACACCAAGTTCGACCACATCGCGATCCCGGAAAAGGGCATCAAGCCGGTCGCCGAGGGCCAGGCCCAGGCCACTCCCGCCCAGCACGCCGAGCAGCGCGCGCAGGCGCCGCAGGCTGCCGCGCAGGCCACGCCCGCCGCCGCCAAGCAGCAGGGCGAGCATGCCGGCATCCAGCTCACCGCCGCGCACGCGATGGGCGTCAAGTACGACGACGTGCAGTACGCGATCAATATCAAGGGCCACAAGCTTTATCACCCCGGCGTGGACGGCAAGCACCTGGAGCAGGGTTACATCGATTGCTCCGGCTGGGTGTCCGAGCTGCAGAACGCCACGATGCGGGAAATCAACCAGAAGGCCGGCCATACCGTGTTCGGCCGTCAGGACATGCTGGCGCAAGGCATGAACGGTTCCGGCGGCATCGTCAAGAAAGCCTTCGACAGTTCCGGCGTGCTGCTGCAGGGCCAGGACGTGTTCAAGCCTGGCGCGCTGAAGGAAGGCATGGTCATCGGCGTGGATGCCGGCAATACCAAGCACGAGCACTGGAAGGGCATCGACCACATTCTGATGGTGGTGCGCGATCCCAAGAGCGGCGAATTGCAGGTCAGCCAGTCCAGCGGCAGCAAGGGCGTGAACACCATGCCGTTGGACGACTATCTGGCCAGCCACAAGAACGCCAAGCTGTTCGCGTCCGATCCGCTGGCCAAGGCACGCGACCTGCTGCAGGACAGGCAGCAGACGCAGTCGCAGAATCACAGCCAAGGCCATGACGCGCGCACCTCGCTGAAGCCGGGCGAGCAGGGTCCCGACGTGAAGGCGATGCAGCAGAGCCTGATCGAGCTCGGCATCAAGGACAACAGCGGCAAGTTGCTGACCGGCACCGGTTACTACGGCGACAAGACCAAGGAAGTGGTGGCCAACCTGCAGCGCGAGAAGGGCATCGAGCCGACCGGCATCGCCGACAAGATCACCCTCGATGCGCTGAGCAAGCTGCAGACGCAGGGCAAGACCGACGCCAAGCTCAACCCGGCCGCCGCCGAGGCGCAGCGTGCCGACAATCCGCTGTTCACCCAGGCGCTGGAGAAGCTGCAGAAACAGGGGCCGAACGGCGGGTTCAACAGCCGCGAGGAAATGCAGCGCGCGGCCGGGCAGGTGGCGTTCGAGGCCAAGGTCGGCGGCATGTCGCGCATCGACGACGTGGTCCACAGCACCGATGGCAAGGGCCTGATCGCGGTGGAGCGCAATCCGAACAACCCGCACGACGTGAACCGCGCCTACGTGGACAAGCAACATGCCGCGACGGTGCCGCTGGAACAGAGCCAGCAGCAGCTGGTAGCGGAAACCCAGCGGCAGGCGCAGGAGCAGAGCCAGGATCAGCGCACCCAGACGCAGTCGCAGACACCGACGCGCTGATGCGTGTCGCGGCATCGGCTGCCGCCGTCAGGCGTGTCGGATGGCAGCCGATGCCGGTTCGATCATCGATCGGGCTGGCATCCACGCGCGTTCGGAACTGCATGGCGTTCCTGCTGGGCGGCGCACGCGGCATCGAGCCGTTGACCGCGTGCGAAGCTCTCGATCGTGCCCGTGAAGTGGACGTTGCGGATGCAAGACGCTTGCGGCTCGTCGAGACGTTGTCGGCAGACTGTCTGCGTTGTTTGAACGGCCGTGTAGCGGTGTCGTGGCAATCCGGCGATCCGATGGACACGGTTTCGACGATCGTTTAGAACTGCCCTCCCTTACACGCATCACCACAAGGCGAATTCCAACAGTGGCCATCGTCAAGGTTCTTCCCCTTTCCTGCCTGCTCGCGCTCTGCGGTCTGACCGCGGCGTGCAACGGCGGGTCTTCCGCTCCGGCGCCGGCTGCGGCATCCGCCGCCGCTGCGCCAGCGCCAGCATCGGCACCGCCCGCGAGCGATGCGCCTGCGGCGAATCCGCAAGCGCCGAGCGCGCCGTCCACCCAGGCGGATGCCGCCGCCGCACCATCGAAACCTTCAGGAGAAAACGTCGTGCTGCGACCTTCCTATGACGCCTGCATCAGCGCCGCCGCAGGCGTGACCCCGACGATGCAGGACTGCATCGACACCGAATACGCGTACCAGGATGGCCGCCTGAACACGGTCTACAAGGCGCTGATGGCCAAGCTGGGCGATGCGGAAAAGAACGCGCTGCGCGAGCAGCAGCGCAAGTGGATCGCCGACCGCGACGAGAAGTGTTTCTACGATCCCGACAGCGGGCAGGCGGGGCGCGTGGATGCCGCCGAGTGCCGTCTCGACATGACCGCCAAGCGCGCGGACGAACTGGAAGCGCGCTGATTGCTGCAGTGGTTTTTGCGATGAACTTTTTTAGACAAGGAGATGGACGATGAGCGACAAGGATTGGGAACTGGGTCAGACCTCGAAGCATTACGAAACCGGCGGACGCGGCGCGAGCACGGTGTCCTCCGGCATCGACGATCCCGGCGGCGTGTCCTACGGTTCCTATCAGATGACCTCGCAGGTCAAGACCAAGGAAGGCACGGTCATCGTGGGCGGCACCGTCGCGGCCTTCGTGAAGGACAGCAAGTACGCCGACGACTTCGCCGGCCTGAAGCCCGGCTCGGCCGACTTCAGCGCGAAGTGGAAGGACCTGGCCAGGACCGACGACAGCTTCGCGCAGGAACAGCACGACTACATCAAGCGCACGCACTACGACAAGCTGGTCGATCGGCTCAAGGACAAGGGCCTGGACCTGTCCGACCGCGGTCCGGCGGTGCAGGACGCGCTGTGGAGCACGGCGGTCCAGTACGGCCCCGGCAGCGACAAGAAGCCGGGCGGCTCGGGCGTGTTCCTGAAGGGGATGGAAGAGAAGTTCGGCAAGGACTACGACCTGTCCAAGCTCTCCGACAAGGACATCGTCGGCGCGGTGCAGGACTACAAGGCCGACCACGTCAAGGGGCTGTTCCCGCGGGTGGAGAAGCAGAAGACCCTGGATTCGCTGCAGAACCGCGCCGAGAACGAGAAGGCGGATCTGCTCAAGCTGGCCGACCAGGACAAGACGGTCACCCGGACCGGCGAGCAGCCGGCCAAGCATGAGCGCACCTCGCATGCGGACAAGGCGCATGGAGGCAATGGCCCGCATGCAGAAAACGGCGATGGCGTGCTCAAGCGCAACGAGCAGGGCGCCGCGGTGAAGGACATGCAGGAGAAGCTGTCCAAGCTCGGTTACCTGGACGCGAAGGACGCCATCGGCACCTACGGTCCGAAGACCGAAGCGGCGGTGGAGAAATTCCAGCAGGACAACCGGCTCAAGGGCGTGGACGGCAAGGCCGGCCCGGAGACGCTCGCCTCCATCGACAAGAGCCTGCAGCGGCAGCAGGGCGTGGACCAGTTGCGCCGCGACAATCCGATGTTCGACCAGGCGGTCAAGCAACTGGAGAAGCAGGGGCCGAACGGCGGCTTCGGCAGCCGCGAGGAGATGCAGCGCGCGGCCGGCCAGGTCGCGTTCGAGGCCAAGGTCAACGGCATGTCGCGCATCGACGACCTGGTGCACAGCACCGACGGCAAGGGCATGATCGCGGTGGAGCGCAACCCGAACAACCCGCACGACGTGAACCGCGCCTACGTGGACCGGCAGCAGGCCGCCACGGTGCCGCTGGAGCAGAGCCAGCAACAGCTGGCGGCCGAAACCCAGCGCCAGGCGCAGGTGCAGGAGCAGACCCAGGACCAGCAGCGCACCCAGGCGCAATCGGCACCGTCGCAAGGACGTTGAGGCCTATGGCGCCGGCGATTGTCGCCGGCGCCAACTACGTTGCACCAGGCACCCGCTCGGGTTCACCGGGCTGGTGGCCAATGTGTCTCGTGCAGCAGGGAGCCGCCGCGGCGCAGTCGCTTGTGGCTCGCACCGGCATTCGATTTCGCTTGTCCTGCGATGCAGCGCCGCGCATCGGGAGCTGCTGCATGTACGGGACATTTGCAGGAACGCTGCGCCAGCGTCTGCCTGGCTCGCGCAAGGACACAACGTTCGGGCGGCATTGCTGACGCAAGCGGCAGCAATGCTCAAGCTCATCGCCCCGCCTGGTCGCCGCGCTTGCCCAGGCTGGCCGAGAGATGGTCGATCCACACGCGCAGTTTGGGCAGCACGTGGCGGTGCGAAGGCCACAGCATCCAGAACGTGCCGTCGACGACGTTGTAGTGCTCCAGCGCCGTCTGCAGCAGGCCCTGCTGCAGCGCGTCGTCCACTGCGAAATCGGGCAGATAGGCGATGCCCATGCCGCCGATGGCCGCGCTCAGCGTGGCTTCGATGCTGCCCAATGTCATGGTGGTGGGCACGCGCAGTTCGGCCAGGTCGGCACCCGCCTCGCTCAGGCGCCACTCCTGCAGCTTGCCGCTCGAGGGGTACTTGAAGCGCAGGCAGCGATGGGCGGCCAGGTCCTGCGGGTGCGCGGGCATGCCGTGGTTGGCGAAATACTGCGGCGAGCCGCACAGCCTGAAGCGGAACGGGCACAGGCCGCGCGCCGAAAGCCGCGAGTCCGCCAGCGTGCCGCTGCGGATCGCCATGTCGAAGCCTTCGTCGACGACGTCCACCAGCCGGTCGCTGAAATCGATGTCGAGCTCCACCTCCGGATATGCCCGGACGAAGGCCGGCAACACCGGCATCAGCAGCCGGTGCCCCGCGGCGGGCACGCTGATGCGCAGGCGTCCGCGCGGCGCGCTCGCGTTCTTGCCGAGCGCGGCCTGCGCATCTTCCAGGTCTTCCAGGATCCGGCGGCAGCGCTCGAAGAACTGCATGCCTTCCTCGGTGAGGGCGATGCTGCGCGTGCTGCGATGGAACAGGCGCACGCCGAGCTTGGCTTCGAGCCGCGCGATGCTCTTGCCGATGGCCGAGGGCGACAGCCCCAGCACTCTGGATGCGGCGACGTAGCTGCGGGTCTCGGCGGCACGGACGAACGCGGTCAGCCCGCTCACATGGTCCATTTTTTTGGCCTTTCGGGGAACGGATTGACGACTATTTGTCGTTTCTGTCCGGAATCATGGCTTGTTCCAAGCCGATTGGAGCCATCCTATCTTTTGTCGATCCATTTTGTGGATGCGCTCGACAAAGGATCCGACATGCATTTCCCCGACCCCACGCACGCTGCCAACGCGAAGAAATGGGTGCTTCTCGGCGCGGTCCTGCTCGCTGCCCTGTCCATGCCGCTGAGCTTCACCGGCCCGGCGGTGGCGCTGCCCGCCATCGGGCAAAGCCTGGGGGGCAGTCCCGTCGCCCTGAACTGGGTGACCAATGCCTTCATGCTGGGCTTCGGCGGCTGCCTGATGGCGGCCGGCGCGCTCGCCGACCAGTTCGGCCGTCGCCGCCTGTTCGTTCTCGGCGTGGGCGGGTTCGCCGCCGCCTCGCTGGCCCTGGTCTTCGTGCCGGACATCGTCTGGCTCGATGCGCTGCGCGCCGTGCAGGGCGTGGCCGGCGCGGCGGCCTTTGCCGGCGGCGCGGCGGCACTGGCCCAGGAATTCGACGGCCACGCGCGGGCGCGGGCCTTCAGCCTGCTGGGTACCACCTTCGGCGTCGGCCTGGCGTTCGGGCCGGTGCTCTCCGGGTTGCTGATCGAGCGCCTGGGATGGCGTTCGGTCTTTTTGAGCGCCACCGTGCTCGGTGCGCTGGCGCTGTTCTGCGGCTGGCGCGGCATGCCCGAATCGCGCGACCCGGAGGCGCAAGGCTTGGACTGGCTCGGCGCCCTCGGTTTCACGGCGGCGTTGACGCTGTTCACCTATGCGCTGCTGCAGGTGCCGGAGCGCGGCTGGGGCGACCGCAGGGTGGCCGGCCTGCTGGCTGCTGCGGCTGCGCTGCTGGCGGCCTTCGTGCTGATCGAGACCAGGGCGAAGCGGCCCATGCTGGACCTGTCCCTGTTCCGCTACCCGCGCTTCGTCGGCGTGCAGTTCCTGGCGGCGGCGCCGGCCTATTGCTACGTCGTGCTGCAGGTGCTGTTGCCGGCGCGCTTCATCGGCATCGAGGGGTACAGCGCGATGGCGGCCGGACGCATGATGATCGCGCTGTCCGCACCGATGCTGATCGTGCCGATCCTGGCGGGCATGCTGACGCGCTGGCTGTCGGCCGGCCTGATCTCCGGCATCGGATTGCTGACCGCCGCCGGCGGCCTGGCGTGGCTGGCGCAGTGCACGCCGGGACAGCCTGCCGCGCATTGGCTGGCGCCGCTGCTGGTGATCGGCCTGGGTACCAGCCTGCCCTGGGGCCTGATGGATGGCTTGGCCGTGAGCGTGGTGCCCAGGGAGCGCGCCGGCATGGCCATGGGCATCTTCAGCACCACGCGCGTGGCCGGCGAAGGCGTGGCGCTGGCCGTGGTGGCGGCCATGCTCGCCGGCCTGGTGCAGTCACGCTTGCGCGATGTGGGCCCGGCGGATCTCGCGCACGCCCTGCCCGAGGCCGCGCAGCGCCTGGCGATGGGCGACCTGGCGCATGCGGGGAGCGTATTGCCCGGTATCGATCAGGCCTTGCTGGTGCACGGCTACGGCGACGCCTTTCGCATCCTGCTCTACATCCTCAGTGCAATCACGGTGCTGTCGAGCGGCATGGTCTTCGGTTTGCTGACGCATCGCCCGGCCCAGGAAGCAGCGTCGGAGCCTGCTCTGCAGCCGTGGCCCGACACGGCGGTGGGTGGCGGTCCTGCGCCGTCGCCCGCGCGCAAGGCCATGGGCGAGCCGGCGCCGCGTCGCGGGCGCGAGGCGGCGAGCACCATGAGCAACGACGTCTGAGCGGCAAACGGGCGATCGCCTTTATGTGCCCGTGAGCGAAGCGAATGGGGGAGAGCCGTCGTGTGGTGTGATGGCCTATGCTGGGCCCATGCCGTATTTCTGCTCCGTTGTGCTGCATCCCGTGCCGCATCAGCTGCGCGAGGCATTGCGCGCGCGCCGGGTCGCGCTCGTGCTGTTCGCCGCATGTGCGCTTGCCGGCCCGGGCAACGCGCTGAGCGCAGCGGCCACGCCGGCCGTATCGCCGGCGACCACGCCCGCGCAAGCCGGATTGGTGGACGTGCACGACGTCGTGCCGGACATCGCGATGGACATCCGCTACGCCGGCCACGACAACTTCACCGGCCGCCCGGTGCCCGGCTACGACGCGCCGAAGTGCTATCTGCTGGCCCCGGCCGCGCAGGCGCTGGCGCGCGTGCAGCGCGCGTTGCGCGCCGAGGGCTACGGCCTGCAGGTGTTCGACTGCTACCGGCCGCAGCGTTCGGTGCGCGCCTTCGTGGCCTGGGCGGGCGACCTCGGCGACCAGGTCGCCAAGGTGCGCTACTACCCGCACCTGGACAAACGCGTGCTGCTCGGCGACTACATCGCCGAGAGCTCCGGCCACAGCCGCGGCGCGACGGTGGACCTTGGCCTGCTCGACTGCCGCAGCGGCCATTGCGCGCCGCTGGACATGGGCACCGGCTTCGACTTCTTCGACCCGTTGGCGCACACCGATGCGGCCGCGATCGATGCGGCGCAGCGCGCGAACCGCCAGCGCCTGCTGCGCGCGATGGCGGCGCAGGGCTTCGCCAACTACCCGCTGGAATGGTGGCACTACACCTTCCAGCCCGAACCCAGTCCCGGCACCGCCTACGACGTACCGGTACGCTAGCCGTTCGTCTCGCTTCCCAGGCCAACATCATGTCCGGCATGCAACAAAGCTTCATCGACCTGCAGTGCCCGTATTGCGGCGAATGGATCGACCTGGCGCTGGACCCGTCGGTCGAGGCGCAGCAATACGTGGAGGATTGCCAGGTGTGTTGCCGGCCGATGCTGGTGACGGTGCGCTGGGACGAAGACGGCGCACCGGTGGTGAGCGCCACTGCCGAGAACGAGGGCTGATGCGTGCCTGTCGGTCGATTGCCAGCGTGAGCGCGGCTCCCGGCGGCCTCGGGCAATAGTCACGCAGACGCCGCCGACATCGCCCTTTGCGACGATGCCCGTATGCGCGGTGAGGACCGCACACCGGCCGCCACACCACCTAGACTGGCGCCCTCCCCGACAACCAGGAAGCACCGCAATGAATCTCCCGCTGCACTTCGGCCTGCTGGGCTCGCTCGAAGCCGGGCTGATCGCGTTCGCGGTCGGGTTCCTCGTGTACGCGTTGTGGCACCGCCTGTGCCGCTGGCTGCAATGGTCCGAAGGCCATGCGCTGGGCTGGTCGTGCCTGATCGCGGTCGCGGTGTCGGCCGGGATCGATTGCTGGAACCTGTTCTACACCGGCATCGTGCGCCTGGAGTCGCCGTTGTATGCGCGGCTGGCGCTGGCCAGCATCCACGATCCGAACGAGCTGGGCTCGCGGGTGGTGCTGGAAGTGTCCGGTGCGCTTGCCGGTGTCGCCGCGGCCTGGGTCGCGTTCAGTTCGCGTTCAAGCGAAAAATCCGGCGAGCGCGACCGCGAAATCGTGTGAAACACACGGTTTTTTTCTGGTTTGCAAACACCTCGAACGAATGGCTTACCGCACGCTCACCGCTTGCTAACCAAGCCGGTAACGCGTGTTTTCCACGCTGTGGTTAACGAAGCGTTGCCTGCGTTTTTTCGCAAGGGAATGGATTCAGCCTGGCACCGGCACGGTGTGGCCATGCACCGGATTCAACCGGGCATGCCACAACCGAGAGAGCACAGGAGACCACCCATGAACATTCGCAACCGCACGCCGCTGATCGGGACCGCCGCCATTCTCGCCGCCGCACTGGCCCTGCCGGCCTTCGCCCAGGATGCGCAGAGCGATGCCGCCACCCAGGCGCAATCGCCGACCAGCGCGACCGGGCAGCCCGCACAATCCGGCGCTTCGGGCGGCGGCCAGACCTGGGCCGATGTCGATACCGATAGCGACGGCGCCATCAGCAAGCAGGAAGCGCAGGTCAATGCAGGCCTCAGCCAGATCTTTGCGCAGGCCGATGCCGATCACAATGGCAAGTTGACCCCGGACGAATACAAGGCGTACGTCGCCAAACAGCAGCAGGGCGGCGCCGCCGCCGGCAGCAACGGTCAGTAACGCCGACGGCGGCAAAGCGCCGCGGCCGGTACGCGCAGAGACGAGGGCGCGTGCCGACCGCGGCGCGGACACGGCGTAACGGCCCAATCGAACGTGACAGATGCATAGGAGGAAGGGCGGCTCGTGCCGCCCTTCCTTTTTTGCGCTGCTACCGAAGAATCGGCACGGCCGGGTATCGGTGCGGCCATCAGCAGCGCCGCAAGGAGTAGGGTGTCCATTCGCCGTTGGATGGGGCTGCCCATGAGTTCTTCACGCTATTCGCTGCGTCTGTGCCTGGCGTCGTCGTTGGCGGCTGTTGCCGCAGCCGGCACGGCCGCGCCGCAGCAGGATCCTGCCGCACCGGTCCTGCCCATCCCTGTGCCGACACCCGCGCCCACCCCGGCGCCGGCCGCACTGCCGCCGTTGCCTGCGCCGCCGGCATCGACCCTCCCGGTACCGGCAGCGCCGGCCAGCGACGTCGGCGCCGCCGCAGGCGCCCGCAGTTTCGCCGCCCTGGATCTGGATCGCGATGGCCGCATCGGCCGTCCCGAGGCCGCCGCCGACCCGGTCCTGCGCGAAACTTTCGACACGTTCGACGCCGATGCCGACGGGGCGTTGTCGCGCGAGGAGTACGCGCACTACCAGCCCGGCCCCGGCGATCCTGCGGCGCAATAGGCGGCGCTGCTATGCTTGCGCGATGCCTACTCCCACCGCTCTGCGCTCCTCCGCCATCGCCCTGGTCGGCTTCGACGGCGACGACACGCTGTGGAAAAGCGAGGACTACTACCGCGACGCCGAAGCCGCGTTCGAAGCCATTCTCGGCCACTACCTGGACCTGCGCGACGTCGCCACCCAGCAGCATCTGCTGACGGTGGAGCGGCGCAACCTGAAGGTGTTCGGCTACGGCGCCAAGGGCATGACCCTGTCGATGATCGAGGCGGCGATTGAGCTGACCGAGGCGCGCATTTCCGCGCGCGATCTGCAGCGCATCGTCGAGATCGGCCGCGCCACGCTGCAGCATCCGGTGGAGGTGATCGCCGGCGTGCGCGAGGCGGTGGCGGCGATCGCCGCCGATTTCGAGGTGGTGCTGATCACCAAGGGCGATCTGTTCCACCAGGAAGCGAAGATCGCGCAATCCGGACTCGGCGCGCTGTTCCCGCGCATCGAGATCGTGTCGGAAAAGGACCCCAAGACCTACGCCAAGGTGCTGGCCGAATTCGGCATCGGCGCCGAGCGCTTCGCGATGATCGGCAACTCGCTGCGCTCGGACGTGGAACCGGTGATCGCGCTCGGCGGCTGGGGCATCCATACGCCCTATGCCACCACCTGGGCGCACGAGGCCGAGCATGGCGTGGCCGCTGACGAACCGCGTCTGCGCGAGGTGGCCACGGCGGCCGAGTGGCCGCAGGCGGTGGCCGACCTGAACCGGCATGCGGCGGCGCAAGGTGGCTTGCCGCCGGCGTGAGGGCGCTCGCGGCGCCTGTCCCCGAGACCTCGATTGCCGCGCCGCCAGTGCGTGCAGCGAGTACGAAAGCAGGCGCTGGTAGCGGCAGCACGTGAGCGCGCGCCTCGCGTTGGCCGGTGCGCCGCGGGAGCGGCCCGAGCGGAGTGGCCGCATACCATCGGTGCCGGTGCTTCCTTATCGGAAGCGCGCTTGTGCGGGGCGGTAGCCGAGCCTATCTGCCATGCCAGGCGGATGCGGCGCCTCGCGGGCCTTGCTTGACGACCGTACCGACCGCGCCACCCTGACAGCGATGCCGGCATCCGGCAGAATCGACGCATGCCGTCCCGCCTGCGCTCCGTCTGTCTGATCCTGCCGCTGGCGCTATGCATGGCGAGCGCCGCAGTGGCCCAGGAGGCGGCGCCGCCGAGCGCTGCAGTGGCGGATGCGGCCGAGCCCGGCAGCGGCGATGCCTGGGTCGACCGCCAGCTGCTGGACATCGACCGCTATGCCGCGCGCTATCCGGACAGTTTCCTGGATGAGGTAGCGCGCTACGCGCAGTTGCCGCGCGGCTATGCCGAGGCGCTGCTGCGCGAGCGCCGCTGGCCGCCGCGCGACATCTACTTCGCCGGCTTCCTGGCCAAGGCGGCGGGGCTGCCGTACCGCGAGGTGGTACGCGCGCGGGCCAGCGCCGGCCAGGACGCCAGCTGGGCGGACGTGGCGAGCGCGTTGCAGGTCGAACCGGGTTCGCTGACCTACCGCGCGCTGCGCCATGCCATCGTCGCCAGCTACGACCACTGGGACCGGCCGATCCAGCTGGATGCGCTGTTGCGCCGGCAGCTCGGCGACCGCGCGCAGCGCGATCAAGCGGCGGCGCAGTAGGCGCCGCCGACGCCTTACAGGAAGCGGTCGGCGGCGCGTGGCCGATGCGGAGGCTCTGCTCAAATGCCCGCAATACCAAGCCAAACCAGCGAAACCCCTTTGGGAGCGACTTCAGTCGCGCCGCGCTGATCTCGTCCTTCGCTTGCCAAGCCTGGGTCGGTTGCCCCTGGAAACCGCCAAGCGCCGCTTGCTGGCGCGTCGCGACTGAAGTCGCTCCCACAGGAGGCTTGCGGCCAACTTGCAAGCCCTCACCGCGTGGCACCTGGCGGCAAGCGCGCCGATCCTGCTGCCGACCGCTTCCGGCTCGATTCCAGATCAAGCCACCCAAGCCAGGACCTTTCGCTTCCATTGCACGCGTCATGGCGGCGATCCACGCGGACGACTGGCCGCGCCGCCGCCGCGGCGCGAGAATAGGCGTTCTGCCGGACCTGGTGCCCGGCGCTACCGCCGCTCCGGACCGTCCGATGACCACTGCTTTCGTTTCGCCCGATGCCATCCGCAGCCTGTTCGCGCAGGCCATGTCCGACATGTACCGCACCGAGGTGCCGCTGTACGGCGCGCTGATGGAGCTGGTGGCGCAGGTCAACGCGGCGACCCTGGCCGCCGATCCGACGCTGGACGCGCAGCTGCAGCGCAACGACGAGCGCGCGCGGCTGGACCAGGAACGGCATGGCGCGATCCGCGTCGGCAGCGCCGAGGAACTGGCCACGCTGCGGCGCTTGTTCGCGGTGATGGGCATGCATCCGGTCGGCTATTACGACCTGTCGGTGGCCGGGGTGCCGGTGCATTCCACCGCGTTTCGCCCGCTCGACGCGGCGGCGCTGGCGCGCAATCCGTTCCGCGTGTTCACCTCGCTGCTGCGGCTGGAACTGATCGAAGATCCGGCCCTGCGCGCGCAGGCCGCGCAGATCCTCGCGCAGCGGCGCATCTTCACCGATGGCGCGCTGCAGCTGATCGAACGCTGCGAGCGCGACGGCGGGCTGGGCGAGGCCGACGCGCAGCGCTTCGTCGCCGAGGCGCTGGAGACCTTCCGCTGGCACAGCGACGCCACCGTGACGCTGCCGACCTATCGCGCGTTGAGCGATGCGCACAAGCTGATCGCCGACGTGGTCAGTTTCCACGGCCCGCACATCAACCACCTGACCCCGCGCACGCTGGACATCGACGCCGCGCAGGCGGACATGCTGCGCCGGGGCATTGATGCCAAGGCGGTGATCGAAGGCCCGCCGCGGCGGCGTTGCCCGATCCTGCTGCGCCAGACCAGCTTCAAGGCGCTGGAGGAGACGGTGCGTTTTCCGGCCGGCGACGGCGCCGCGGAGGCCGGCACCCACACCGCGCGCTTCGGCGAGATCGAGCAGCGTGGTTTGGCCCTGACCCCGAAGGGCCGCGCGCTTTACGACGCCTTGCTGGAGCGCGCGCGCGCCGCCGACGGCAGCGCCGGCGGCGACTACGCCACACGCCTGCAGGCCGCGTTCGCCGAGTTCCCCGACGATTACGCCACGCTGCGCCGCGAAGGCCTGGGCTATTTCCGCTATGCGCTGACCGAGGCCGGCCGCGCCGCTGGTGCCATGGGCCTGGCCGGCCGGCCCGCCGAGTCGCTGATCGCCGACGGCCTGGCCAGCGCCGATCCGATCGTCTACGAGGACTTCCTGCCGGTCAGCGCCGCGGGCATCTTCCAGTCCAACCTGGGTGGCGGCGAACAGCGCGCCTATGCCGCGCACGCCAACCGTGCCGCATTCGAACAGGCGCTGGGCGCGGCGGTGCACGACGAATTCGCGATCTACGCCGGCATCGAGCGCGCCTCGCTGGAAGCGCTGCAGGGCTGAGCGGCCGCTAGCCCCTCTCCCCACGGGAGAGGGGTTGGGGTGAGGGTCCGGCGCGCAGCGTCTCGCGGAGTTGGGGTGCGCGAGGCTGCGCCCGTCCCCTCATCCGCCCCTGCGGGGCACCTTCTCCCGATGGGAGAAGGGAACTGCCATGGCACCAGGCGCCACGCGAGAAGGGCGACCTCGGCTAGTGCAATGCAGCCGCTTGCGGTGCGGTGCGTGCCAGGCGCCGCTCGCGCTTGCGTGCCCGCCGCGCGCGCCAACGCTCGCGCAGGCACGAGAAGATCACATACAGCGCCGGGGTGCTGAGCAGGGTCAGGCTCTGCGAGATCAGCAGGCCGCCGATCATCGCGATGCCCAGCGGACGGCGCAGCTCCGAGCCTTCGCCCAGGCCCACCGCCAGCGGCACCGCCGCCAGGATCGCCACCATCGTGGTCATCATGATCGGGCGGAAGCGCACCACGCAGGCTTCGCGCACCGCCTCCAGCGGCGACTTGCCGTGCTGGCGCTCGGCCACCAGTGCGAAGTCGATCATCATGATCGCGTTCTTCTTGACGATGCCGATCAGCAGCACCAGCGCGATCATCGAGATCACCGACAGCTCGGTGTTGGTGGCCCACAGCGCCAGCAGTGCGCCCATGCCCGCGGCCGGCAGCGTGGACAGGATCGTCACCGGGTGCACCAGGCTCTCGTACAGCATGCCCAGCACGATGTAGACCACCACGATCGCCGCCAGCACCAGGATCAGCATCGAGTTCGGCTGCAGCGCCACGCCGAAGCCGCCGCCGTCGGCGATGCGGATGTCGCCGGGCATGCGCAGGCCGGCGACGGTGGCGGCGATGATCGCGTCGCCTTCGCCGGTGCTCACCCCGGGCGCCAGGTTGTAGCTCAGGTCCATCGTCGTGTACTGGTTCTGATGGGTGATCTGCGGCGGCGCCAGGCCCGGCACCTGGTGCGCCACCGCGGTGAGCGGCACCATCGCGCCGCTGCGCGTGGGCACGTAGATCCGGTCCAGCGCCGCCGGCGTGGCGGTCTGCTCGGGCAGCGCGTTGACCACCACGCTGTACTGGTTGAGATCGGAATAGATCGTGGAGATCTGGCGCTGGCCGAACGCGCCGTACAGCGCGCCGTCGATCGCGCCGATCGACACGCCCAGGCGCGCGGCCTGGGCGCGGTCGATGACGATGTTCTGGCGCAGGCCGGCGGTGTCCACGTCGGTGCCGACGTCGCGCAGCTTCGGATTCTGTTTCAGCGCCGCCTGCAGCTTGGGCAGCCATTCCTGCAACTGGGCATTGTCGTTGCCCTGCAGCGAGACGCGGTATTGCGCGCCCTGGCTGGTGCCGCCGCCGCCGTCGCTGGGCAGGTCCTGGATCGCGCGCAGGCGCAACTGCAGGTCCGGGTAGCGGTCGGCCTTGGCGCTGAGCCGCGACAGCACCTGCGCGGTGGTCTCGGTGCGGCCCTCGTCGTGGCGCTTGAGCTCGATGTTGAAGCTGGCGCTGGAGCCCTGGCGGCTGCTGCCCAGGCGCGCGCCGACGATCTTCACCGCCGGATCGGACATCAGCATGTCGGTGATGCGGCGCTGGCGCTTGACCATGTCGGCGAAGGACACGGTGGCGCTGGAGCTGGCGCGGCCCCAGATCAGGCCGGTGTCCTGGGCCGGGAACGAGCCCTTCTTCACCGCGCCGGCCAGGAACACGGTGGCGGCGATCAGCAGCAGCGGGGTCAGCGCCAAGAGCAGCGCATGGCGCAGCGAGAAATCCAGCGCCACGGTGTACACGCGCAGCATGCCGGCATGCACGCGCTCCAGCCAGGCGCCGAAGCGGCTCGGCCGTTCCGGTTCGGCATGCGCGGACAGGAAGCGGCTGCACAGCGCCGGGGTCAGGGTCAGCGAGACCACCGCCGAGACGCAGATCGCCGCGACCAGGGTCACGGTGAACTCGCGGAAGAACGTGCCGATCATGCCGCTGGCGAACAGGATCGGGATGAACACCGCCACCAGCGAGGCGGTGATCGAGACGATGGTGAAGCCGATCTCGCGCGCGCCGGCCAGCGCCGCGTCCAGCCGCGACATGCCTTCGTCGAGGTGGCGCATGATGTTCTCGATCACCACGATCGCATCGTCCACGACGAAGCCGATCGCGATCACCAGCGCCAGCAGGCTCAGGTTGTTCAGGGTGAAGCCCATGACGTACATCGCCAGCGCCGCGCCGGCCAGCGACAGCGGCACCGTGGCCGCGGCGATCAGCGTCGGCGCCAGCCGGCGCAGGAACAGCGCCATGGTCAGCACCACCATCGCAAGGCTGATCAGCAGCGTGGCCTGGACCTCGTTCAACGAGGCGCGGATGGTCGGCGTGCGGTCGAAGTAGGCGGACATCTTGGTGCCCGGCTGCAGGTAGCCGCGCAGCATCGGGATCTGCGCCTTGACCCGGTCCACCGTCTCCACGATGTTGGCGCCGGCGCGGGTGAACACGTACATCACCACCGCCGGCTTGCCGCCGAACCAGGCCGCCTGGTAGGCGTCCTGCTGGCCGTCGTAGACGTTGGCGATGTCGCGCAGGCGCACGGTGCGGCCGTCCTGCTGCGAGATCACCAGCTGGGCGAAGTCGGCGGCCTTGGCCACCGAATCGTTGGCCACGATCGCGGTGGTGGAGCTGCCGTCGCTGAGGAAGCCGGTGGGCGAGGTCACGTTGGCCGCGCGCACCGCATTGCGCAGGTCGTCCGGGGTCAGCCCCATCGCGTTGAGCGCGCGCAGGTTCACGTCCACCCGCACCGCCGGGGTCGAGGCGCCGCCGATGTCGACCGAGGCCACGCCGCTGATCTGGCGCAGGCGCTGCGCCAGCAGCGAGTCGGCGACGTTGTACAGCTCGTCGGCCGACTGGGTGTCGGAGGTCAGCGCGATGGCGATGACCGGATCGTCGTTGGGATTGGCCTTCTGGTAGCGCGGCGTGGACAGGCCCGAGGGCAGGTCCGCCTGCGCGGAATTGATCGCGGTCTGCACGTCCTGCGCGGCCGAATCGATGTTGCGGTCGCTCTGGAACATCATGAACACCTGGCTGTTCCCCTCCGAACTGGAGGAACGCATGGTGTCGATGCCGGGGATCTGGCCCAGGTGCCGTTCCAGCGGCGCGGTGACCGTGGACGCCATCGTCGAGGCATCGGCGCCGGCCTGGCTGGCCTGCACGAAGATCACCGGAATCGAGATGTTCGGCAGCGCCGCCACGCCCAGGCGCAGGTAGCACATCATGCCGATCACGAACAGGCCAATGGCCAGCAGCGTGGTGCCGATCGGGCGGCGGATGAAGGGGCCGGAGATGTTCATGGAGCCGGGATTGGGGATTGGGGATTGGGGATTCGGAAAGCGGCGCGCTTGCACGCTCCTTGCTCGCGCAAGTCGTCAGGCGTTCGTGGGGACCGCAGGCCGCAGACGCCGTGCGATTCCCGATTCCCGATTCCCCATTCCCGGCGACTCATGCCGTCCGCCCCGCCGCCGCCACTGCCGCCTCGCGCCGCGCGGCGCGGCGTTCGCGGTAGGCGCGCATCCGCTCGGAGGCGCGTTCCATGTATAGGTAGATCACCGGCGTGGTGTACAGGGTGACCAGCTGCGACAGCAGCAGGCCGCCGACGATGGCGATGCCCAGCGGGCGCCGCAGCTCCGAGCCGATGCCGTCGCCCAGCGCCAGCGGCAGCGCGCCGAGCATCGCCGCGGCGGTGGTCATCATGATCGGGCGGAAGCGCAGCAGGCAGGCGCGGCGGATCGCATCGTGCGCGTTGGCGCCCTCGCGGCGCGCGTCGATCGCGAAGTCGATCATCATGATCGCGTTCTTCTTGACGATGCCGATCAGCAGCACGATGCCGACGATGCCGTCCACCGACAGGCTCAGCCCGCACAGCATCAGCGCCAGCAGCGCGCCGACGCCGGCCGGCGGCAGCGTGGAGATGATCGTCAGCGGATGGATGTAGCTCTCGTAGAGCACGCCGAGCACGATGTAGATCAGCACCACCGAGGCCAGCAGCAGCCACACGATGTCGGTCTGGCTGCCGGTGTATTCGGCGGCCTTGCCGATGAATTCGGCATGCAGCTGCGGCGGCAGCTGCAGTTGCTCGTTGGTCTCCTCGATCGCCGCCACCGCCTGCGACAGCGAGTAGCCCGGCGCCAGGTTGAACGAGACGGTGATCGCCGGCAGCTGCTGCTGGTGGCTGACCACCAGCGGCGTGGTCGCGATCCTGGCCTCGGCCACCGCGGCCAGCGGCACGGTGCCGCCGCTGCCGACCGAGATGCCGGTGTTCTGGTTGCCGATGCCGGTGGCGGTGGACGAGTTGCTGGAGGTGGTCTGGCCGAAGTTGGTGGCATTGCTGGCGGTCAGCGCGCCGCTGCCGTTGCTGGACACCGCCAGCTGGTGCAGCAGCGCGGTGCTGTTGCGGAACTGCGGCGCCACTTCCAGCACCACGCGATACTGGTTGAGCTGGGTGAAGATGGTGGAGATCTGGCGCTGGCCGAAGGCGTCGTACAGGGTGTCGTCGATGGTCTGCATCGGCACGCCCAGCGCGCTGGCCTTGTCGCGGTCGACGGTCAGCTCCAGTGCGCGGCCCTGGTTGGCCAGGTTGTTGTCCACGTCGGCCAGTTCCGGGCGCTTGCGCAGCGCCTCGGTCAGGCGCGCGGCCTGCGTCGCCAGTTCGGCGCTGTCCACGTCCGACAGCGAGTACTGGTATTCGGTGGCCGCCACGCGCGTGTCCAGGGTCACGTCCTGCACCGGCTTCAGATACAGCGCCACGCCGGGCAGGCCGGCCACCGCCTTCTGCAGCCGCGGCAGCACCTCCTCCAGGCTGTCGCGGTCGCCGCGGGTCTTCAGCACGATGCTCAGCTGGCCCTGGTTGAGGGTGGGATTCATCGAGCCGGCGCCGATGAACGCGGCCACGCCGGTCACCGCCGGATCCCGGCGCAGCGCCTCGGCCACCGCCTGGGTGCGCTGCTGCATCTGCGGGAACGCCACGTTCTGGTCGGCCTGGACCACGCCGGTGATCAGCCCGGTGTCCTGCTCGGGCAGCAGGCCCTTGGGGATCACCACGTACAGCACCACGGTCAGCACCATCGTCGCCAGCGCGATCGCCAGGGTCAGCGGCTGGTGCCCGAGCACCCAGTCCAGCGAGCGCTCGTACAGCGCCACGGTGCGCGTCCACACGGTGGTCTTGCCGGCCGCGGCCGCCCGTTCGTGCGCGTCCTCGCCTTCGGGCAGCGCATCGGGCTTGAGCAGGTAGGCGCACATCATCGGGGTCAGCGTCAGCGACACCAGCATCGAGATCGTCACCGCGATCGACAGCACCCAGGCGAACTCGTGGAACAGGCGCCCGGTGACGCCCGGCATCAGCAGCAGCGGCAGGAACACCGCCACCAGCGACACGGTCAGCGACAGCACGGTGAAGCCGATCTGCTTGGCGCCGATCTCCGCCGCCTCCGGTCCGCTCTTGCCCTGTTCGATGTAGCGCACGATGTTCTCGATCATCACGATCGCATCGTCGACCACGAAGCCGGTGGCCACCACCAGCGCCATCAGCGACAGGTTGTCCAGCGACATGCCGGCGAAGGCCATCACCGCGAAGGTGCCGGCCAGCGACAGCGGCACCGCCACCGACGGGATGATCGTGGCCCACAGACGGCGCAGGAACACGAAGATCACCGCGACCACCAGGCCGATGGTCAGGATCAGGGTGAACTTGACCTCGTGCACCGAGGCACGGATGGTCTCGGTGCGGTCGGAGAACACGTCCAGGTGCACGCCGCTGGGCAGCACCGCCTGCAGTTGCGGCAGGATCGTGCGGATCTGTTCCACCGTCTGCACGATGTTGGCGCCGGGCTGGCGGCGGATCTCCAGCAGCACCGCCGGCTTGCCGTCGGCCCAGGCCGCGAGCTGGTCGTTCTCCACCCCGTCCACCACCTGCGCCACGTCCGACAGCCGCACCGGCGCGCCGTTCTTGTAGCTGATGACGGTGTCGCGGTAGTCGGCGGCGCTGGACAACTGGTCGTTGGTGCCGATGCTGTAGGACTGGGTCTTGCCGTTGAGCGAGCCCTTCGGCGCGTTGACGTTGGTCTCGGTCAGCGCGCTGCGCAGCGCCTCCATGGTCAGGCCCATGTTCGACAGCTGCGCCGGATTGACCTGGATGCGCACGGCCGGGCGCACGTTGCCGGCGATCGATACCAGGCCCACGCCGGGCACCTGCGACAGGCGCTGCGCCAGGATCGAGTCGGCGTAGTTGTTGACGTCGCGCAGCGGCAGCGTCTCGGAGCTGAGCTTGAGGGTGATGATCGCCGCGTCGGCCGGGTTCACCCGGTTGTAGACCGGCTGGTAGGGCAGCGACGAGGGCAGGGTGGACTGGCGGATCGCCGCCTGCACGTCCTGCGCGGCGATGTCGATGTCGCGGTCCATCGCGAACTGCAGGATGATCGTGGACAGGCCCGCCGACGAATCGGAGGTCATCATCTGCAGCCCGGAGATCTGCCCCAGCTGCCGCTCCAGCGGCGTGGTCACCAGCGAGGCCATGGTGCTGGCGTTGGCGCCGGGGTACTGGGTGGTCACCACCAGGCTCGGCGAGTCGATCTCCGGCAGCGCCGACACCGGCAGCTGCCGGTAGCCGAGGATGCCGAGCAACAGCACGCCTGCCATCAGCAAGGTGGTGGCGATCGGGCGGCGGATGAAGATCGTCGAAAAGCCCACAGGAATATCCTTGCTGGTGAGGTCCCGGACCCGGACGGGCCGGGGCCGGGGAAAGCCGTTGCGTCAGTCGTCGAGCGACATCTGGTCGAACAGGTTGGTCAGATCGCTGTTCGGGGCGACCGTGACGAAGTTGCCCTGGAACGCGTATCCGTGCGGCCCCCATTGCCCGTAGACGTCGGTGGTCGAGGCGATGACGGTGCGGCTCAACGCGTTGGCGATCCGCTCGGCGGGCGTCAGCAGGTCGCTGCCGAAGTTCAGGCTGCCGGCGCTGCACACGATCAGCACCACCTCGAACGCGACGTCCATCGGAAAGTCGGTGTGCTGCAGCAGCGCCTGCAGGAACGCGCTGCCGTCGCCCAGTTCGTTGTCGTGGGCGACGATCCACAGCTGGTTGCCGTTCTGCAGCGCGTCGAGCGGCGGACCGGCGACGAAGCCCTGCTGGTTGATCAGAAACGTCTGCAGACTCTGCGCAAGCGGGTCTTGGGAGGCGATGACGACATTGGTCATGATGGGATTCCTCTTGAGGGTGACGGGCGAGGAGCGAGTGCTCCGCCCGTCATCCAGACGCGCCGCCACCGCGGGTGTGAACCGCATGCCGCGCGTGCCGATGCCGGCCTGCTCAGCGCGGTCCGCCGCCGCGACGGCCGCCGCCGCCGTCCTTGCGCTGCTGCTTGCTCTCGGCCGCCTTCAGCTCGGCCTCGCTCGGCTGCGGCGGCGCCTCGCCCGGCTTCAGCGGGGCGACCTTGCTGCCCGGCTTGAGCCGGAACTGACCTTCGGTCACCACCCGCTCGCCGGCCTTCAGGCCCTGCGCCAGCTGCACCTGGCTGTCGCCGACTTCCGCGCCCTGCTTGACCGTCTGCATCTTGACCGTGTTGTCGCCCTGCACCACGTACACGTAGTCGCCGTCGGGGCCGCGCTGCACCGCCTGGGTCGGCACCACCACGCCGCTGTCCAGCGTGCGCAGGGTCAGCCGCACGTTGACGAACTGGCCCGGCCACAGCGCGTTGCCGGGGTTGGGGAACACCGCGCGCACCTTGAAGGTGCCGGTGTCGCTGCTGATCTGGTTGTCGACCACGTCGACCTTGCCGTCGCCGGCGATCACGTGCGCATCGGTGCGGTCCAGCGCCGCCACCGTCAGCGGGCCGGCCGCCTGCGCCTCGCGCAGCCCCTGCAGCTCGCGCTCGGCCAGGTTGAAGACCACGTAGATCGGATGGATCTGGGTGATGGTGACGATGCTGCTGCTGGTGCTGACGATGTTGCCAACGTCCACGCCGCGCAGGCCGGTGATGCCGTCGATCGGGGCGAGGATGCGGGTGTACTGCAGTTGCACCTGCGCCGCGCGCATCGATGCGTCGTTGGCGGCCACCGCGGCCTCGTACTGCGCCACCTGGTTGCGCTGCGTGTCCAGGTCGGTCTTGGCCACGTACTGGCGGTAGGCCGGCGAATCGGAGCGCTGGAAGGTGGAGCGGGCGGTGGCCAGCAACGCCTGGTTCTGGCGCTTGCTCGCCGCCGCCTCGTCGTAGCTGGCCTGCAGCGAGCGCGGGTCGATCTGCGCCAGCACGTCGCCCTTCTTCACTTCCTGGCCTTCACGGAAGTTCAGGCTCATCAGCTGCCCGCCGACCTGCGGATTGACCGTGACCGTGGCCAGCGCGGTCACCGTGCCGGTGGAGGTGGCGTAGATCGGCACCGCCTGGCTGCTGGCGGCGACCACCGTCACCGGGATCGGCGTGCTGTCGTCGCCATCGCCGCCCGCCTCCGCGCCGCCGCGGCCATGGCCGTGACCGCTGCGCAGGAAGTGCGCGCCCACCAGCACCACGACCACCGCTGCGACGATCAGCAGCGCAATCTTCCAGAAACGCGACATCCGGGGGGAACTCCTGTGGCGAGGCGGGGTAGGGGACCCTCCCGCAATGGCTGGTGCGACAAGCGGTGAAGCATATCGCCGGCGCGTTGCGATTGGACCATGACTTAAGGGAGGGGGAGGTGCGCCCGCGGCCATGGGCGCTGATAGCGGCAACGCACCGGCGGTGGATCGGTTGACACGGATTCCTAAGGGTTTTTTCGCCGTGGCGGCGCGCCGGCCGGTGCCGGCGCGCCGCGAATGCAATACATTGACTGAACGCCATGCAAAGAACCGATTGGAGATTGCCCATGCCGCGCCTGTCCCGCCTGCTGTCCGCCCTGCTGCTCGCCGTCCCCGCGCTGGCCTGCGCCCAGTCCGCCGAACGCCCGGAAGTGGCGGCCGCCGCGGCCAAGCTGCAGGCCAAGGTGGTCGACTGGCGGCGCGATTTCCACCAGCACCCGGAGCTGTCCAACCGCGAGGAGCGCACCGCGGCCAAGGTCGCCGAGCGGCTGCGCGCGCTGGGCCTGAAGCCGCAGACCGGGATCGCCCACCACGGCGTGGTGGCGATCATCAAGGGCGCGCTGCCGGGGCCGAAGATCGCCCTGCGCGCGGACATGGACGCGCTGCCGGTGACCGAGCAGACCGGCCTGGCGTTCGCGTCCAAGGCCACCGGCGAGTACCGCGGCGAAACCGTCGGGGTCATGCACGCCTGCGGCCACGACGCCCACACCAGCATCCTGCTGGGCGTGGCCGAAGCGCTGGTGGCGATGCGCGCGCAGCTGCCGGGCGAGGTGATGCTGGTGTTCCAGCCTTCCGAGGAGGGCGCGCCGGGCAACGAGGAGGGCGGCGCCTCGCTGATGCTGAAGGAAGGCCTGTTCCGCGACTTCAAGCCCGACGCGATGTTCGGCCTGCACGTATTCTCCAGCGTGCAGGCGGGCAAGATCGCGGTGCGCGGCGGCCCGCTGATGGCCGCCTCGGACCGCTTCAGCATCAAGGTGATCGGCCGCCAGACCCACGGCTCGGCGCCGTGGAACGGGATCGACCCGATCGTGGCCAGCGCCGACCTGATCGGTGCGGCGCAGACCGTGGTCAGCCGCCGCGCCAACATTTCCAGGCAGCCGGCGGTGCTCAGCTTCGGCGCGATCAAGGGCGGCATCCGCTACAACATCATTCCCGACGACGTGGAGATGGTCGGCACCATCCGCACCTTCGACGAAGGCATGCGCCAGCAGATCTTCGCCGACCTGAAGACCGTCGCCGAGCACACCGCCGCCGCGCACGGCGCCAAGGCCGAGGCGCACGTGCCCGACCAGGACGGCAACCCGGCCACGGTCAACGACCCGGCGCTGACCGCGAAGATGCTGCCCAGCCTGCAGGCGGTGGTCGGCGCCGACAACGTCTACGAGCCGCCGTTGCAGATGGGCGCGGAGGACTTCTCGTTCTACGCCCAGCAGGTGCCGTCGATGTTCTTCTTCGTCGGCGCCACCGGCCCCGGCATCGACCCGGCGACCGCGCCGAGCAACCACTCGCCGCAGTTCCTGCTCGACGAATCGGCGCTGGACGTGGGCCTGCGCGCGCTGCTGCAGGTCTCGCTGGACTATCTGGGGATGAAGCGGTGATTGGGGATTGGGGATTGGGGATTCGTCAAAGCGGTTGCCCGGGGCGGAGATAGCGCCGCACTCCCCGGCACTTCCGGATCCGGATGAATTGGCCAAGCCGCAGCTCGCGCGGCGCGCTTTTGCCAATCCCGAATCCCGACTCCCCAATCCCGGCCCCCCATACACCTTCCAGCCAGTCCGCGCCCGCTAGACTGGCGCGCATGAACACCCCCCAGGATTCCAGTCTCGGCCGCGAGGTCGCGTATCCCTCGCAGTACGACCCCGCGCTGCTGTTCCCGATCCCCCGCGCCGGCGGCCGCGCCGAGATCGGCCTGGACGCCGCGCCGCTGCCGTTCTTCGGCCTCGACCGCTGGCATGCCTACGAACTGGGCTGGCTGGACGCGCAGGGCAAGCCCTGCGTGGCCACCGCCACCTTGCAGGTGCCGTGCACCTCGCCGCAGCTGATCGAATCCAAGTCGCTCAAGCTCTACCTCAACTCGCTCAACGCGATGCGCTTCAACAGCGCCGAAGCGGTGCGCGCCTGCATCGTCACCGACCTGTCGGCGCGCGCCGGCGCCGACGTGACCATGGAGTTCGGCCTGCCGCCGGTGGATCCGCTGGGCGACGGCGAGTCGCTGGATGTGCTGGACATCGCCATCGACTGCTATGGCCCGCCACGTCCGCAGTTCCTGCTCGCCGCGGCCGACGACATCGTCGAGGAGACGCTGAGCAGCGAACTGCTCAAGTCCAACTGCCCGGTCACCGGCCAGCCGGACTGGGCCACGCTGTGCGTGCGCTATCGCGGCGGCCGCATCGATCGCGAAGGCCTGTTGCGCTACCTGATCAGCTTCCGCGAGCATGCCGGCTTCCACGAACAGTGCGTCGAGCAGATCTTCCACGACCTGCTGACGCGTTGCCGCCCGCAGTCGCTGCAGGTCGAGGCGCGCTACACGCGCCGCGGCGGCCTGGACATCAATCCCTGGCGCGCCACGCCCGACGTGGCCGAGCCGATCGCCTTCCACCGCGACCCGCGCCAGTAGCGCGGGGGCTGAATCGGGCCAACGCCGTTCACGGCTGCGCGATCCGCTTTTAACAAATCCTGTGCAACCGTGGCGGCATCCCAATCCACGCACGGAGCCACATGCGATGAACAGCGACAAGCGCGCCGATTTTTCGGCAGTCACCGCCAAGGTGGACACCACCGCCGACGTCACGCCGAAGGCGGATTTCTCCGCAGTGCAGGCGCAGGTGGACACCACCGCCGAACAGGTGCAGCAGGTCTACGTGGTCAAGTCGGGCGATTCGTTGTCCCAGATCGCCAAGCTGCACTACGGCGACGGCAACGCCTGGACCCGCATCTTCGAAGCCAACCGCGACGTGCTCGACGATCCGGACAAGATCTATCCCGGGCAGACCTTGAAGCTGCCTGCCCGCGCCTGACGCGCCGAACCACGCGCGCGATCCGTCATTCCATCCAAGGAGCACCACCTCATGAAGATCCATTCGAAGACATTCACCTCTCCGCTGCTGCTGGCGCTGGTCGGCACGCTGGCCCTGGCCGGTTGCAAGAAGCAGGAGCAGAGCCAGACCGCCACGCCGGATCCGACCTCGTCGGCCCCGACCGAGGCGATGCCGGGTCCGGCAGAGACGGCGCCCGCCGCGGCCAACGCCGGCGCGGTCACTGTCGCCTCGGTGACCGTGGGCAACACCGCCGGCGCCGACAAGACGGTGGCGCCGCTGACCACGCTGAGCAGCAAGGACACCATCATCGTCTCGGTGAAGACCGAGGGTTCCTCCACCAACA
This sequence comes from Xanthomonas bonasiae, assembly GCF_017163705.1. Lineage (GTDB taxonomy): Bacteria > Pseudomonadota > Gammaproteobacteria > Xanthomonadales > Xanthomonadaceae > Xanthomonas_A > Xanthomonas_A bonasiae. The sequence goes on along the minus strand of NZ_JAFIWB010000011.1, from coordinate 33,605 downwards.
CCGCGATCGGCGCCAAGCTGCTGTTCCAGGACGGCCAGACCGCCGGCGAGCAGAGCGCGACGCTGACCACGGCCGGTGCGGAAACCACCAATGTCTCGTTCACCAACGCCAAGGGTTGGCCGGCCGGCAAGTACAAGGCCGAGGTCACCGTGAACGGCCAGCCGGCCGGGACGGCGCAGGAATTCGAAGTCAAGTGATGCGCATCGCGTCCCGCTAGGGACACCGCAGTCACGGATCGCGCCAGCCGACTCTCTCCCGGCCGGCGCGGCACGCTGGGCGCAGTCCCGAGACTGCGCCCTTTTTTATGGGCGAACGTGCGTGCCGGGACACGCAAGGCGCCTATCGCCGATGCGTGCATCGCGCGTGGCGCCGCGCAAGCCGCACCGCATGCGCCGGCTGCGACCATGCGCCGGCGCATGGCGGGCCCGCGTCGTTGCGCCACCAATGGCATCGGCATGCGCTGCAGCGTGTCCCATACGCATGCGCAGGGAAGGCGCGTCGCCTTGCGCCGCAAGCGATGACGGAATTTGTCCTGCGAGCCAACGCAAGCCATCGCCGCAGCGCCATGCCGCACGCAGCGCAAGCGCATGCGCCGGTGCGGCGGCGGTGATCTCCACCGTTCCATGCAAGCGCTTTCTCCGGCCCGCAGAAAACGCGACAATCGGCGTCCGTCATGCCATCGCCGTCGCAGGGTTCCCCTGCGTCGCAAGCGCTGCACTCCGCACGCCGTCCGCGCCGTGCCACCCGCAGTCTTGTTCGCGGCAACGTGTCCTTCCCGAATCGCAAGAGAGCCTACGTCACTCATGTCGAATACGCCCAAGATCCTGTACACGCTCACCGACGAAGCCCCGTACCTGGCGACGCAGTCGCTGTTGCCGATCGTCGCCGCCTTCGCCGGCACCGCCGGCATCGCCGTGGAAACCCGCGACATCTCGCTGGCCGGCCGCTTGATCTCGCAGTTCCCCGAATACCTGCGCGAGGATCAGCGCATCGCCGACGACCTGGCCGAGCTGGGCCAGCTGGCGACCACGCCGGAAGCCAACATCATCAAGCTGCCCAACATCAGCGCCTCGGTGCCGCAGCTCAAGGCCGCGATCAAGGAACTGCAGCAGCAGGGCTACGCGCTGCCGGATTACCTGGACGAGCCGCAGGACGACAAGCAGAAAGAGGCCAAGGCGCGCTACGACCGGGTCAAGGGCAGCGCGGTCAATCCGGTGCTGCGCGAAGGCAATTCCGATCGCCGCGCGCCGCTGTCGGTGAAGAACTACGCGCGCAAGCACCCGCACCGCATGGGCGCGTGGAGCGCCGACTCCAAGTCGCACGTGGCGCACATGGACGCCGGCGATTTCTACGGCAGCGAGCGCTCGGTACTGATCGAGCAGGCCGGCAGCGTCAAAATCGAACTGGTCGGCAAGGACGGCGCGGTGACCGTGCTGAAGGAAAAGACCGCCGTGCAGGCCGGCGAGATCATCGACGCGGCAGTGATGAGCAAGCGCGCGCTGGCCAGCTTCGTGCAGGCGCAGATCGCCGATGCCAAGCAGCAGGGCGTGCTGTTCTCGCTGCACCTGAAGGCGACGATGATGAAGGTCTCCGACCCGATCATGTTCGGCGTGGTGGTCGGCGCGTTCTACCAGGACGTGCTGGACAAGCATGCCGAGGCGCTGAAGCAGGTCGGCTTCGATCCGAACAACGGCATCGGCGACCTGTATGCGCGCATCGCCACCCTGCCGGACGCGCAGCGCGCGCAGATCGAAGCCGATCTGCAGGCGGTGTACGCGCAGCGCCCGGCGCTGGCGATGGTCAATTCCGACAAGGGCATCACCAACCTGCACGTGCCCAGCGACGTGATCGTCGATGCGTCGATGCCGGCGATGATCCGCGACTCCGGCAAGATGTGGAACGCCGAGGGCAAGCTGCAGGACACCAAGGCGCTGATCCCGGACCGCTGCTACGCCGGCGTGTACCAGGCGGTGATCGAGGACTGCAAGCGGCATGGCGCGTTCGATCCGGCGACGATGGGCAGCGTGCCCAATGTCGGCCTGATGGCGCAGAAGGCCGAGGAGTACGGTTCGCACGACAAGACCTTCCAGATCGCCGCCGACGGCGTGGTGCGGGTCAGCGATGCCGGCGGCAAGCTGCTGCTCGAGCATGCGGTCGAAGCCGGCGACATCTGGCGCATGTGCCAGGTCAAGGACGCGCCGATCCAGGATTGGGTCAAGCTGGCGGTCAGCCGCGCACGGCTGAGCGAGACCCCGGCCGTGTTCTGGCTGGATCCGCAGCGCGCGCACGATGCGCTGATGATCCAGAAGGTGGAGCGCTATCTGCAGGACCACGACACCAAGGGCCTGGACATCCGCATCCTGTCGCCGGTGGAAGCGACCGCGTTCTCGCTGCAGCGCATCCGCAAGGGCGAGGACACCATCTCGGTCACCGGCAACGTGCTGCGCGACTACCTCACCGACCTGTTCCCGATCATGGAGCTGGGCACCAGCGCCAAGATGCTGTCGATCGTGCCGCTGATGGCCGGCGGCGGCCTGTTCGAGACCGGTGCCGGCGGTTCGGCGCCCAAGCACGTGCAGCAGTTCGTCGAAGAGAACTACCTGCGCTGGGATTCGCTGGGCGAGTTCCTGGCCCTGGCGGCGTCGCTGGAGCATTTGGGCCAGCGCGAAGGCAGCGCGAGCATCGGCATGCTGGCGCGGACCCTGGACCAGGCCAACGGCCAGTTCCTGGACAACGACAAGTCGCCCTCGCGCAAGGTCGGCGAACTCGACAACCGCGGCAGCCATTTCTACCTGGCCCTGTACTGGGCGCAGGCGCTGGCCGCGCAGGACGAGGACGCGGCGCTGAAGGCGCGCTTCGCACCGCTGGCCAAGCAGTTGGCCGAGCACGAGGCCGCCATCGTCGCCGAACTCAACGGCGTGCAGGGCAAGCCGGTCGACATCCAGGGCTACTACCGCCCGAACCTGGCCCTGGTCAGCGAAGCGATGCGGCCGAGCGCGACGTTCAACGCCGCGCTGGCGACGCTGACGGCGTAGTAGTCAGCTAGCGAGACCGTCAACCGAACCTGGCCGGCGCGCATGTGTCGGCCGGGTTTTTTTGTGCGCGTGCCGCCCGACTGCGCCGTCGCCTCAGCGCAATGGCGACAGCGCGGCCATCGTGCGGCGCAACAGCGCGCGCGATGGTTCTCGTCTGTCGCACGCGCGTGCGCCGCCGCGCACGCGGGTAGACTGCGGCCATGACCGACACGCCCGCGCCGCCGATGCCCGCCGAACCCCGCGCCGACGCCGTGGCGCGCAGCATCCGCGACGCCTTCGAGGACTACCACGCGCGCTTCGCGCAGATCAGCCGCCGCGCCCGCCGCCGCTTCGAGAGCCGCGACTGGAACGCCGCGCGCAACGACGCGGTCGAGCGCATCGCGCTGTACGACCAGTGCATCGACGAGTGCATGCTGCGCCTGCGCACGCTGTTGCTCGGCCAGACCCACGACCGCACGCTGTGGGCGCAGGTGCGCGACAGCTTCGCCGCGCAACTGCACGGGCTGATCGACCAGGAGCTGTACAAGACTTTCTACAACACCCTGACCCGGCGCTTCTTCCGTACCCAGGGCGTGGATGCGCGGATCGAGTTCGTGGCGTTGGACATCGAACCCACCGACGCGATCACCCATCCGGTGGCGCGGCACAACTACGTGGTCTCCGAGACGCGGCCGGTGGATGCGTTCGTGCGCGTGCTCGGCGACTACCCGTTCGACGTGCCGTACGCGCACCGCACGCGCTGCGCCGCGGCCATCGCGGTGCGCCTGCAGGACGACCTGGCGCACTGGGGCGAGCAACCGGTGCGCGGCATCGAACTGCTGGAGACGGTGTTCTACCGCGAGCGCCGCGCCTACCTGGTCGGCCGCGTGTTCGGCGAACACCGCTTCTCGCCGTGCGTGATCGCGCTGGTCAACGACGCCGACGGCCTGCGCGCCGAGGCGGTGCTGACCAGGCGCAACGACGTGGCGCAGCTGTTCGGCATCTCGCGCAGCTATTTCCAGGCCGACCTGGCCACCGTCGGCGACGCGGTGGTGTTCCTGCGCAGCCTGCTGCCGCACAAGCCGATCGACGAGCTGTACACCATGCTCGGCCGCGCCAAGCAGGGCAAGACCGAGCGCTTCCGCACCTTCTTCCGCCACTTCCAGGCCCAGCCCAACGAGCAACTGGTGCACGCCGACGGCACGCCGGGCATGGTCATGGCGGTGTTCACCCTGCCCAGCTACCCGCTGGTGTTCAAGCTGATCCGCGACCGCTTCGCCTACCCGAAGACGATGAGCCGCGAGCAGGTCGAGGACAAGTACGCGCTGGTGTTCAACCTGGACCGGGTCGGCCGCCTGCTCGACGCGCAGCCCTACCGTTCGCTGCGCTTCCCGCGCGCGCGCTTCGCGCCGGCGCTGCTCGCCGAACTGCTGCAAGGTTGCGCGCGCAGCCTGCGCGAGGATGGCGACGATCTGATCTTCGAGCTGTGCTACGTGCAGCGGCGGCTGCGCCCGCTGAACCTGTACCTGCGCGAGCAGACCGCCGAGGCGGCGCGCGAGGCGGCGCTGGACTATGCGCAGGCGATCAAGGACATGGCGCGCAACAACATCTTCCCCGGCGACATGCTGCTGAAGAACTTCGGCGTGTCGCGGCAAGGGCGCGCCGTGTTCTACGACTACGACGAACTGTGCCTGGTCACCGATTGCACCTTCCGCGACTGGCCGCAGCCGCGCAACGACGAGGAAGCCATGTCCGCCGAACCCTGGTTCCACGTCGCCGCGCGCGACGTGTTCCCGGAGCGCTTCGCGCTGTTCATGGGGTTGCCTGCCGCGTCGCTGGAGGCGGTCAAGCGCGCGCACGGCGAACTGTTCGACCCGCAATGGTGGCGCGAGCTGCAGGCGCGGCTGCGCGAGGACGACTATCCGGACGCGCCGCCGTATCCGGAATCGCTGCGCCTGGCCTGACCTGCCGGCCTGACTTGTCTGTGTCAGCCGGCTGCGTTGTAATCGGCGCCTCATCCATGCAAGGACAGCGCGATGCACAGCAAGTCAGGAATCTCGATGTGGCGTTGGGGCAGTCTGCTGTTGGCGTTGTTCGCCGCCACCGCGTTCGCCGCCGGCGCCGGGCCTGGCGCGGTGCGCAAGCAGGTCGAAAACAGCCTGCTGGTGACCGGCAAGATCGACATCGAGCCCGACGGCGCGGTCTCGGCGCTGGCGATCGATCGGGAAGACAGGTTGCCCGAGGGCGTGATCCGCTTCGTGCGCGATTCGGTGAAACAGTGGAAATTCGAGCCGGCGCTGCGCGACGGCAAGCCGGTGCCGGCGCGCGCGCCGATGACGCTGCGCATCGTGGCCAAGCGCCAGCAGGGCGACAGCTATCAGGTGGAGATCCGCCATGCCAGCTTCGCCGCCTACGATCCCAAGGATCCGCGCGCGGTGACGTCGCTGAAGATGGCGCCGCCGTCCTATCCGGAAGCCGCGTACCGGGTGGGCGCGTCGGGCTCGGCGTACCTGGTGCTCAAGGTGGCGCGCGACGGCAGCGTCGCCGATGCCGCGGTCGAGCAGGTCAATCTGCGCATCGTCGGCTCGGAGAGCGAGATGAAGAAGCTGCGCGAGATCTTCGCCCAGAGCGCACTGGCGGCGGCGCGCAAGTGGACGTTCCGCCCGCCGACCGAAGGCGAGGACGTGTCGAAGCCGTACTGGGCGGTGCGCGTTCCGGTCAACTATTCGCTGCGCGACCAGCCCAACGAAGGCATGGACAGCAGCTACGGGCATTGGATCAGCTATGTCCCCGGTCCGCGCGCGCGAGCGCCCTGGGACACCGGCAAGGACGCGTCGGGTTTCTCGCCCGACACGCTGTCGGCCGGCGGCGTGTACATGGTCGACAACAACGGCCCGCGCCTGCTGACGCCGCTGCAGCAGGGCAGTTGAGCGCCAGCGGGCGGCGCTCCCGGCACCGCTGTCCGCTTGCGCTGGAAGATGCCCCGCGTCGCGGGGCGTTTTCCCGCAGCGCCGAGAGCTACCTGGTGGTCGCAGCGATCGCGCGATGGCGAGTGCTGGCATACAGCACCGCGACCAGGATCGCTGCCAGCACCAGCGAGGCGCCGGCGGTACCCAGATCCAAGCCGCCCCTGGCGGCCGGCTTGGTCAGCAGGTCGCCGAGCGTGGCGCCGAACGGTCGGGTCAGCACGAAGGCGGCCCAGACAGCGCCACGCGGTCGATGCGGGTGAACGCGCCGGCCAGAGCGATCGCAGCCAGCGTCGCCCCGATCAGCGATGCGCCGCCGAGGAAGCCCAGCCCCGAGTCGTCGGCAAGGTAATCGCCCAGCGCGGTGCCGAGGGTGTTGGAGAACAGGATCGCCACCCAATAGAAGACTTCCGCGGGGCCGCCATCGATCCGCTCGACCGACAGGCTGCGTTCGCTCAGCCACCACGCGCCGAGGGTCAATGCCAGGCCGCCGCTCAGGAGCAGCGCGCCCCGCGCATAGCCCAGCCCCAGGCTGCGATCCATGTAGTCCGACACGGTGGTGCCGGCGGTGCTGGTGGTCAGGATCACCCACCAGTACAGCCACGGGCGGAAACGGCGCGCGCGCAACTGCGCCCACAGCGACAGCGCGAACACGCCGAGCAACACGGCGCTGCTGAGCGCATAGCCGACCTCCCACGTCATCGACAGCAGGTCGCCAGCGGTCTCGCCGAGCGTGGTGGCGCAGATCTTCATCGCCCAGAACGCCAGGGTGACCGGTGCGACTTTGGCGACAGTGGACTGCATGGGGCGGCACGCCGGATCGGGACCGGGCCAGCATCGCCAGCGGCATGTCGAAAACCGGTCGGATCGCGCGATGCCGGAGCGCCGCGGCCGCGGCTCGCGCAGATGGCCCCGCACAAACGCAGACGCCCCGCCGAAGCGGGGCGTCCAGGTCGCGCCGGCGCTGGACTCAGCGCTTCATCGAACCGAAGAACTCGTCGTTGGACTTGGTGTTCTTCATCTTGTCCAGCAGGAATTCCATCGCCGCGATCTCGTCCATCGGATGCAGCAGCTTGCGCAGGATCCAGATCTTCTGCAGCAGCTCAGGCTCGATCAGCAGGTCTTCGCGGCGGGTGCCGGAACGGTTGATGTCGATCGCCGGGTACACGCGCTTCTCGGCGATACGGCGGTTCAGGTGCACTTCGCTGTTGCCGGTGCCCTTGAACTCTTCGTAGATCACCTCGTCCATCTTGCTGCCGGTTTCCACCAGCGCCGTGGCGATGATGGTCAGCGAGCCGCCTTCCTCGACGTTGCGCGCCGCGCCGAAGAAACGCTTCGGGCGGTGCAGGGCATTGGCGTCCACGCCGCCGCTGAGCACCTTGCCGGAGGACGGCACCACGTTGTTGTAGGCGCGGGCCAGGCGGGTGATCGAGTCGAGCAGGATCACCACGTCCTTCTTGTGTTCGACCAGGCGCTTGGCACGCTCGATCACCATCTCGGCGACCTGCACGTGGCGCGCGGCCGGTTCGTCGAAGGTGGAGGAGATGACCTCGCCGCGCACGGTGCGCTGCATTTCGGTCACTTCTTCCGGCCGCTCGTCGATCAGCAGCACGATCATGTGCACGTCGGGATGGTTGGTGGTGATCGCCGTGGCCACCTGCTGCATCAGCATGGTCTTGCCGGCCTTGGGCGGGGACACGATCAGCGCGCGCTGGCCCTTGCCCTGCGGCGCCATCAGATCGAGGATGCGCCCGGAAATGTCTTCCGAGGAACCGTTGCCGCGTTCCAGGGTGAAGCGCTTGCGCGGGAACAGCGCGGTCAGGTTCTCGAACAGGACCTTGTTCTTGCTCGCTTCCAGCGGCTCGCCGTTGATCGTGTCGACGATCGACAGCGCGAAGTAGCGTTCGCCGTCCTTCGGGAAGCGGATGCGGCCGGACAGGTGGTCGCCGGTGCGCAGGTTGAAGCGGCGGATCTGGCTGGGCGAGATGTAGGTGTCGTCCGGGCCGGCCAGGTAGCTGGCCTCGGCCGCGCGCAGGAAGCCGAAGCCGTCCGGCAGGATTTCCAGCACGCCGTCGGCGGCGACGCCTTCGCCGTGGCGGGTCAGCACCTTCAGCAGCGCGAAGATCACGTCCTGCTTGCGCGCGCGGGCCACGCCGTCCTGGATGTTGAGCTGCTCGGCGATGTCCAGCAGCTTCTGCGCCGGCATCCGCTTCAGGTCGCTCAGCGAGTAGATCGGGAAGCCTTCCGGCACGTTGGCGTGCGGGCGCGGCACGAACACTTCGTTGGCGCCGTTGTCGTTGGGCAGGCCGTTGTCCGGAAAGCGACCGCCGCCGCCGCCACCGCCGCCGCCACCGCCACCGTTGCGATCGCGATCGCGATCGCGGCGATTGCGGAAGCGGTCGCGGCGATTGCCCTGCTGGTTGTTCTGGTTGTTCTGGTTCTGCGGATTCTGGTTGTTGAAGCGCGGGTTGCCGCCTTCGCGCGGCTCGCCGCCGTCGTTCTGGTTGCCGCCGCCCTGGCCCTGGGCATCGCCGCCGGAGGCGGGAGCGGGCTGGGACTGGGGCTGGGACTGCTGCGACGGGGCCTGCGCGTGTTCCTGCGGCGCGGCACGCTCCTGGCGTTCCTGCGGCGCCGGACGCGGCGCGTCGGCCTGGGCCGGCGCCGGGTTCAGCGGCAGGTTCGGCTGCGCCGGCGCGCCGTGCTCGGCTCCGCCGTCAGCGCCGGCAACGGCCTTGCTGACACGCGGCTTGCGCGCGCGCTTCTCGGCGGGGGCGTCGACGCTCCCGGGTTCGGTGGTGGTGTTATCGGACAAGTGGTGATTCCTCGCTATGAGTGCGAGCGCCCAGCGTGGGGGCAAACGGGTTGGGAAGGGGTCTAGAAGAGAATCTTCCAGAGGGGGTGCGGTGCGCGAATGCCACCGGATGCGCCGACACTATCATCGCCACGCAACCACGGCAAGCAGGCGTTACCGGGCGATTCAGCCGGCCGGCAGCGTCGCTGCAGGCCGGTATCACAGCGGCCGCTCCGATCCGGAACGGCCGGCGACAGACTCAGGCCGCGGCGCCGCCCAGGGTCTTGTCGATCATCTGGGTCAGCTGGCCCTTGCCGACCGCGCCGATCTGGGTGGCCTGGACCTTGCCGTCCTTGAACAGCAGCAGCATCGGGATCGAGCGCACGTGGTACTTGATCGCGGTGGCGCGGTTCTCGTCCACGTTGACCTTGGCCACCTTGAGCTTGCCGTCGTAGGTGTCGGCCAGGTCGTCCAGCACCGGGGCGATCATCTTGCACGGGCCGCACCATTCCGCCCAGAAGTCCACCAGGACCGGCTCGCCGGATTGCAGCACGGCGGTATCGAAATCGGCGTCGCCGACGTGTAGGACCTTATCGCTCACTAGGGGTATCTCCTGGGCCAATGCGACCGGCCGGACCGGGTGGCCGCCGCATTGCGGTAAACTGGGGCATTGCGCGGCGAAATCAAGGGATTCCCCCTGTCGCGCGACCCGGCATGGAAGTAGCCAGTGTGCGACGCTGCCGGGGCCGATGCAAGCCGCGACCTTACGCTTCGGGCGGGGTGGCCTGACGAAGATGGAATGATGAGCGACAAACCGCTGACCGATGTGACTTTTTCCGCGTTCGAGCTGCAACCGGCGCTGCTGGCCGGCCTCGAAGGCGCCGGCTTCACCCGCTGCACGCCGATCCAGGCGCTGACCCTGCCGGTGGCCCTGCCGGGCCGCGACGTGGCCGGCCAGGCCCAGACCGGCACCGGCAAGACCCTGGCGTTCCTGGTGACGGTGATGAACCGCCTGCTCAGCCGCCCGGCGCTGGCCGACCGCAAGCCCGAGGATCCGCGCGCGCTGATCCTGGCCCCGACCCGCGAACTGGCGATCCAGATCCACAAGGACGCGGTCAAGTTCGGCGCCGACCTGGGCCTGCGCTTCGCGCTGGTCTACGGCGGCGTGGACTACGACAAGCAGCGCGAACTGCTGCAGCAGGGCGTGGACGTGATCATCGCCACCCCGGGGCGGCTGATCGACTACGTCAAGCAGCACAAAGTGGTGTCGCTGCACGCCTGCGAGATCTGCGTGCTCGACGAAGCCGACCGCATGTTCGACCTGGGCTTCATCAAGGACATCCGCTTCCTGCTGCGGCGCATGCCCGAGCGCGGCACCCGGCAGACCCTGCTGTTCTCGGCCACGCTCAGCCACCGCGTGCTGGAGCTGGCCTACGAGCACATGAACGAGCCGGAAAAGCTCGTGGTCGAGACCGAGAGCATCACCGCCGCACGCGTGCGCCAGCGCATCTACTTCCCCTCCGACGAGGAGAAGCTGACCCTGCTGCTGGGCCTGCTGTCGCGCAGCGAGGGCGCGCGCACCATGGTGTTCGTCAACACCAAGGCCTTCGTCGAGCGCGTGGCGCGTTCGCTGGAGCGCAACGGCTACCGGGTCGGCGTGCTGTCCGGCGACGTGCCGCAGAAGAAGCGCGAGACCCTGCTCAACCGCTTCCAGAAGGGCCAGCTGGAGATCCTGGTCGCCACCGACGTGGCCGCGCGCGGCCTGCACATCGACGGCGTCAAGTACGTCTACAACTACGACCTGCCGTTCGACGCGGAAGACTACGTGCACCGCATCGGCCGCACCGCGCGGCTGGGCGAGGAAGGCGACGCGATCAGCTTCGCCTGCGAGCGCTACGCGATGAGCCTGCCGGACATCGAGGCCTACATCGAGCAGAAGATCCCGGTCGAGCCGGTCACCGCCGAACTGCTGGTGGCGCTGCCGCGCACCCCGCGCGCGGTGGTCGAAGGCGAAGCGGCCGAGGTCGACCCGGATGCCGACGAGAGCATCGGCGACATCTTCCGCGAGGCGCGCGCGCAGCGCGAGGCCGACGAGCAGCGGCGCGGCGGCGGCAGCAGCCGCGGCAAGCCCGGCGGCGGCCGCAGCGGTCCTGGCGGTGCCGGCGGCCGCGGCGAAGCGCGCGGTGCCGACGGCAAGCCGCGGCGCCCGCGTACCCCGCGCCCGGCCGACGCCGCGGCAGCGCCCGCAGCCGTTGCGGAAGCGCCGGCTGCGGGCGCCACCGAGGCGGCCGCAGTGGTCGCGGCGCCCACGCCCAAGCCTGCCCGCCCCGCCGTCGACGGCGCGCCTGCGGCGGACGGCGAGCGCGCCCCACGCAAGCGCCGGCGTCGTCGCGGCGGCCGTCCGCTGGAAGGCGCCGAGAGTGCGGCGACTGCTGCCACCGTCGCGACCGGCGACGCGCCGGCCAAGCCGGTCCAGGTCAGGGCCGCGCGCCAGGGCGAGCGCGCCGCCGCGCCGGCCGCCGCGGCGAACGATTCGTTCCTGACCCGCCTCGGCCGCAAGCTGCGTTCGCTGGTCTCCAGCTCCTGATGAACCGGTCCTCCACCGTTCGCGGCGCGCGCACGGTGGACGAAAACCCGGGCCGCTCCGGCATAATCGCCGGATGAGCGTTCTGCGGTTCGACAATGTCAGCAAACAGTACGCCGGTGGCCACGAGGCGCTGGTGGACGTCAGCTTCCAGGTGGAGGAGGGCGAGATGCTGTTCGTCACCGGCCATTCCGGGGCGGGCAAGAGCACCTTGCTCAAGTTGATCCACCTCAGCGAGCGCCCGTCGCGCGGTGCGGTGCTGTTCGGCGAGCGCAACCTGCTGAAGGTGCGCGGGCGGCGCGTGCCGCTGCACCGGCGCGAGGTCGGCGTCGTGTACCAGGACCACCGCCTGCTGATGGACCGCAGCATCGCCGAGAACGTGGCGCTGCCGCTGATCCTGCGCGGCACCCGCCGCGCCGAGATCGGCAAGCGCGTGCGTTCGGTGCTGGAGCGGATGGGCCTGGGCCATCGCGAGAAGGCGCTGCCGTCGCAGCTGTCGGCCGGCGAGCAGCAGCGCGTCGGCATCGCCCGGGCGATGGTCGCCGAACCGCGCCTGCTGGTCGCCGACGAGCCCACCGGCAACCTCGACCCGACCCTGGCCGCCGAGATCATGCAGCTGTTCGCCGAATTGCCGGCGCGCGGCACCAGCGTGCTGGTGGTCAGCCACGACCTGGCGTTGCTCAAGCAGATGCGCAAGCGCGTGCTGATCCTCGACCACGGCCGCCTGGCCGACGACATCTCCCCGCAGGACCTGGCCGAATGAGCGCACGCAATGCCGGCGGCGCCGCCGCGCCCTCGCGCCTGGGCGTGTGGTGGGACCACCACCTGCACAGCATCGTCTACAGCCTCGGCCGGGCCATGCGCAAGCCGTGGGCGACGCTGCTGACGATGGCGGTGATGGCCCTGGCCCTGGCGTTGCCGCTGGGGCTGTCGATCGCGCTGGACAACCTCAAGCAGTTCGCCGGCAGCGTGCAGCAGTCGCGCGACATCAACGTGTTCCTGAAGACCGACATCGATGCCGCCGCGGCCAACGCGCTGGCCGCGACCCTGCGCGGCCGCGCCGACGTCGCCGCGGTGGCGCTGCGCACGCCCGAGCAGGGCATGGCCGAGCTGCGCGACAGCGCCGGGCTCGGCGAGGCGCTGGACGCGCTCGACGACAACCCGCTGCCGACGCTGCTGATCGTCACCCCGGCCGCGGCCGACGACGCGCAGCTGGCGGCCTCGCTGAGCGCGCTGCCGCAGGCCGACCTGGTCCAGCACGACGCGTTGTGGCGCAAGCGCCTGGACGGCTGGCTGCGCTTCGGCGAGCGCCTGGTGCAGGTGCTGTCGGTGCTGCTCGGCGCTGGCGCGGCCTTGGTGGTCGGCAACACCGTGCGCCTGGACATCCAGTCGCGACGCGAGGAAATCGGCGTGCTGCAGTTGCTCGGCGCCAGCGACGGTTTCATCCGCCGCCCGTTCCTGTACCTGGGCGCCTGGTACGGCTTCGGCGCCGGGGTACTGGCGCTGGGTCTGATCGCCGCTTCCGGGCTGGCGCTGGGGCCGCCGCTGGCGGAACTGGCCGACAGCTACGGCAGCCATTTCGCGCTGCACGGGCTGGACGCCTTGCACTCGGCGTTCGTGCTGCTCGGCACCCTGCTGCTGGGCTGGCTCGGCGCTTGGCTGGTGACCGGCCACTTCCTGCGCCAGACGCGTCCCACCGATACCTGAGGCGCGCATGTCCCGGCACGAGCTCAAGCACCTGATCAGCGACGCCCCGCGGGTGATGGTCGTGGACGGCTCCAAGCTGGTGCGCAAGCTGATCGCCGACGTGCTGCACCGCGAGCTGCCGGATGTGGAAGTGGTCGGCTGCGCCAGCATCGCCGAGGCGCGCGCCGCGCTGGAGGCCGGCCCGGTGAACCTGGTCACCACCTCGCTGGCGCTGCCCGACGGCGACGGCCTGGCCCTGGCGCGCAGCGTGCGCGAGGCCGCCGGCCAGGCCTACGTGCCGGTGATCGTGGTCTCCGGCGATGCGCAGCAGCACCTGGTCGAACGCCGCTTCACCGAATACGTCACCGACTACTTCGACAAGGCGCTGGGCCACGAGGCGCTGGCGACCTTCATCCGCGGCTACGTGCAACCGCAGCCGGTGGTCGGCGCCACCATCCTCTATGTCGAGGACAGCCGCGTGGTGGCCGAGGCGACCAAGCGCATGCTCGAGCGGCAGGAGTTGCACGTGGTGCACGTGCTGACCGCCGAGGACGCGTTCGCGCTGCTCACCGCCGAATCGCTGGGCCGCACCACCCGCCGCATCGACCTGGTGCTGACCGACGTCACCCTGAAGGGCGAACTCAACGGCCGCGACGTGGTGCAGCGCATCCGCATCGACTTCGCCTACGGCAAGCGGCGCATGCCGGTGCTGGTGATGACCGGCGACAGCAATCCGCACAACCAGTCCGAACTGCTGCGCGCCGGCGCCAACGATCTGGTGCAGAAGCCGATCGAGGAGCGCCTGCTGGTCACCAAGGTGCTGTTCCAGCTGCGCCTGGCCAAGCTCAACGACACTGCCGTGACCTTCTGACCGATCTGCCGAACCTGCATGAGTAGCGAAGACGACACCCGGATCCAACTGGAACCCTCGTGGAAGGCGCGGGTCGGCGACTGGCTGCTGCGCCCGGAGATGCGCGAACTGGCCGCGTTCCTGCGCCAGCGCAAGGCCGCCGGCGCACGCGTGTTCCCGCCCGGGCGGCAGATCTTCGCCGCGTTCGACGCGACCCCGTTCGACCAGGTCGAGGTGGTGATCCTCGGCCAGGATCCGTACCACGGCTACGGCCAGGCGCATGGGCTGTGCTTCTCGGTGCTGCCCGGGGTGCCGGTGCCGCCGTCGCTGCTGAACATCTACAAGGAGATCGAGGACGACCTGGGCATCCGCCGTCCCGATCACGGCTGCCTGTTGCCGTGGGCGCAGCGCGGCGTGCTGCTGCTCAACGCGGTGCTGACGGTCGAGGAAGGCCGCGCCGGCGCGCACCAGGGCAAGGGCTGGGAGGGCTTCACCGACCACGTCGTGGAGACCTTGAACCGCGAGCGCGAAGGCCTGGTGTTCCTGCTGTGGGGCAGCTATGCCCAGGCCAAGGGCAAGGTCATCGACACCCGCCGCCATCGCGTGCTGAAGGCGCCGCATCCCTCGCCGCTGTCGGCGCACCGCGGCTTCCTGGGCTGCAAGCATTTCTCCGCGGCCAACGAGTACCTGCGGCGCCGCGGCGCCACGCCGATCGACTGGAGCCTGCCGCCGCGCGCGGCGCTGGACCCGGCCTTGGCCGGCGGCTGAACCGTGGTTCGACGGCGTCGCCCGGAGCGCGCCGCGTGTACGCAAATTTCGCAGCCCGGGTGCTAGTTTTGGTGCTCGTAACCGGTTACGCCTGTCTTTTCCAGCGTTCCAGTGGCTTCTGTCACAGTCCGTTTCCTGATTCGAATGTTCCATAAACGGAACGCAGGAACTTTTTACTGTACCCAGCAGTCTAGTTAGTTGACTGCTAAGATGAGCCCTATGAGCCAGACCATACCTGCCACCGCGCTGGTGGCCAACAACCTCCCGATCCCCAGTCCGCTCGGTTCGCTGGATGCCTATATCGGCGCCGTGCACCAGATCCCGGTGCTGACGTCCGAAGAGGAACGCGCGCTGGCGGTGCGCTACCGCGACCAGGAAGACCTGGATGCGGCGCGCGAACTGGTGCACTCCCATCTGCGCTTCGTGGTCCACGTCGCCCGCGGCTACAACGGCTACGGCCTGCCGCTGGGCGACCTGATCCAGGAAGGCAACATCGGCCTGATGAAGGCGGTCAAGCGCTTCGACCCGGAAATGGGCGTGCGCCTGGTCAGCTTCGCGGTGCACTGGATCCGTGCCGAGATGCACGAGTACATCCTGAAGAACTGGCGCATCGTCAAGGTCGCCACGACCAAGGCGCAGCGCAAGCTGTTCTTCAACCTGCGCAAGTCCAAGACCCGCCTGGGCTGGATGAACGCGGCGGAAGTGACCGCGGTCGCCAAGGACCTCAACGTGTCCGAGCGCGAGGTGCTGGAGATGGAGTCGCGCCTGTCCGGCCGCGACATCGGCTTCGATGCGCCGTCCGACGACGACGACGACCATGCGCCGCCGTCGCCGGCCGCCTACCTGATGGCCGCCGAGGAAGATCCCTCGCAGGCCTACGAGCGCGCCGACAGCGAGGACAACCAGCTGCAGCTGCTGCGCGAAGGCCTGGCCGAACTGGATGCGCGTTCGCGCGACATCATCAAGCGCCGCTGGCTGGATGCCGACAGCAAGATCACGCTGCAGGAGCTGGCCGACGAGTACGGCGTGTCCGCCGAGCGCATCCGCCAGATCGAAGCCAACGCGCTGAAGAAGATGAAGGCGTTGTTCGTTGCGTAAGTGTGGCGCCCACGCGGGCGATCGATCAGCGAAGCAAAAAAGGCCCGGTTTTCCGGGCCTTTTTCGTTGCGCCAACGCGAGCGAAGACCGGCGCTGCCGAGCCGCATTGCGGCCGCCCGGGTTGCGGGTTACGGCTCCGGCGGCGGCCGCGCCACCGGCAGGTGCCAGCCATAGCGGATCGCCATGAAGCGCAGGCCGAAGCACAGCGTGGCGCCGATCGCCAATCCCCACGGCTGCGGCAGGTGCAGCGCGTGCGCCGCGGCGACCACGCCGCCGCCGAGCAAGGCCGCCACCGCGTACAGCTCGGCCTGCAGCACCACCGGCGTGCGCGCCACCAGCAGGTCGCGGACGATGCCGCCGCCGATGCCGCTGAGCATGCCGAGCAGGGTCGCGCTGAGCGGACCCAGGCCGAACGCCAGCGCCTTGCTGGTGCCGTACACCGCGAACAGCGCCAGGCCGAGCGCGTCGAAGATCTGCACCGGGTTGCGCAGGCGCTCGACCGTGTTGTGGCTGTAGAAAGTCAGCAACCCGGCCAGGCAGGCGACGCCGAGGTAGCGCGCGTCGCCGAGCGCAGCCGGCGGGGTGGCGCCGATCAGCACGTCGCGGGCGATGCCGCCGGAGACCGCGGCCGCGCACGACAGCACCAGCACGCCGAACAGGTCCAGGCGGTGGCGCACGCCGACGGTGGCGCCGCTGATCGCGAACACGAAGGTGCCGAGCAGGTCGAGCAGGAACAGAAAGGTCGCCAAGACGGCACTGCGCAGCGGCAAAGGGCGGCTAGGATCGCAGCCCCGCCGCGGGGTGTCACGCGGCCGCTGGCGGTTCGGCTGGCGCGGGCGCAGGCTCGGCCGGGCGTTCGTCGTCGCCGAGGATGATGCGCGCCGCGCGCTGGTAGCTCCAGTACGCCCAGGCCCAGTTGAGCAGCACCACCAGGCGGTTGCGGAAGCCGATCAGGAAGAACACGTGCGCCGCCAGCCAGAACCACCAGGCCAGCAGGCCGGACAGCTGCAGGCGGCCCAGGTGCACGATCGCGGCCATGCGCCCGATGGTGGCCAGGTTGCCGTAGTCGGCATAGCGGAACGGCGCGTCGCCGGCTTCGCCACGCAGCCGCTTGGCCAGGTTCTCGGCGACGTGCCGGCCCATCTGCTTGGCCGCCGGCGCCACCCCGGGCACCGGCTTGCCGTCGGCCTGCTGCAGGGCGGCCAGGTCGCCGGCCACGAACACTTCCGGATGCCCGGGGATGCTCAGGTCCGGCTGGACCTGCACGCGGCCGCTGCGGTCCAGCGACACGTCCAGGGTCCGCGCCAGCGGCGAGGCGGCCACGCCGGCGGCCCAGACCACGGTGCGTGCGGGCACGAAGGTACTGCCCAGCCGATAGCCGCTGGCGTCGATGTCGGCCACCGGCACGC
The DNA here is from genome assembly GCF_017163705.1 of Xanthomonas bonasiae. Lineage (GTDB taxonomy): Bacteria > Pseudomonadota > Gammaproteobacteria > Xanthomonadales > Xanthomonadaceae > Xanthomonas_A > Xanthomonas_A bonasiae. The sequence goes on along the minus strand of NZ_JAFIWB010000011.1, from coordinate 16,439 downwards.
CGGTCAGCACTTCCACGCCGAGCTTTTCCAGCTGCCGTTGCGCCTTGGCCGACAGCCGCTCCGGGAACGAGGCGAGCACGCGCGGGCCGGCTTCGATCAGCCGCACCTTGGCCTCGGCCGGATCGATGCGGCGGAATTCGTGCTTGAGCGTATGCCGTGCGATCTCGGCCAGGGTGCCGGCCAGTTCAACCCCGGTCGGGCCGCCGCCGACGATGGCGAAGCTGAGCCAGGCCGCGCGTGCGGCAGGGTCGCTCTCGGCTTCGGCGCGTTCGAACGCCAGCAGCAGGTGGCGGCGCAGGTGCAGCGCATCGTCCAGGGTCTTCAGGCCGGGCGCGTGCCGGGCCCACTCGTCGTGGCCGAAGTAGGCATGGGTGGCGCCGGTGGCGACCAGCAGGTAGTCGTAGTCCAGCGTCTCGCCGCTGGCCAGTTGCACCTGCCGCGCCTGCTTGTCCAGGCGTACCACTTCGCCCAGGCGCACTTCCACGTTGTCCTGCTTGCGCAGGATCTGGCGCAGCGGCGCGGCGATGTCCGGCGACGACAGGCCGGCGGTGGCGACCTGGTACAGCAGCGGCTGGAACAGGTGGTGGTTGCGGCGATCGATCAGGGTGATGCGCAGCGGCGCCTTGGCCAGCGCGCGCGTGGCCCACAGCCCGGCGAAACCGCCGCCGACCACGATCAGGTGCGGCACGGGCGGGTTAGCCATGCAGGACTCCAGGGGCAGGCAAAGACGAGGCGCAAGCGGCTGTCGGCACGCTGGCGACGGCTGCGGACGCTGCACACACGCGGTGCGGCGCGGCGCCGTGATGCACGCAGCGGTCGCGGCGCCGTGCAGGAACTGGGGGCTGGAACGGCATGGCCCTATAGTAGCGCGATGGCAGGCGCAGGCAGGGACGCGGAGGGCGCGTGGAGATGCGAGCGACAGCAACGGATCGGCCTCTGGTTTCGCCCGCGGCAACGCCGTCGCGGGTGGGCGGCCTGCTGTTCGCGCTGAAGACCCGCGTGCTGCAACTGCGCCGCGCGCTGCGCGATCTGCGCGGCGGGCCGCGCCGGCATCGCCGCGATGCGGGACTGCCGATCGCCGCCGCGGCGGTGTCCGAGTCGGTCACCGCGCTATGGCCGGAGTCGGAGGAGACCTCGCCGCTGCTGGTCGCCGGCAAGATCCACAACCTGCGCGTGGCCGCGCGTGCGCTGCACGGGATCGAAGTGCCGGCCGGCGCCACCTTCAGTTTCTGGCGGCAGTTGGGCCGGGCCACGCGCCGGCGCGGCTTCGCCGCCGGGCGCGAACTGCGCGAAGGCTGCCTGGTGCCGTCGATCGGCGGCGGCCTGTGCCAGTTGTCCAATGCGATCTACGACGCGGCGTTGCGCCAGGGCCTGGAGATCGTCGAGCGGCATCGGCATACGCAGGTGATCGCCGGCTCGCTGGCCGAGCGCGACCGCGACGCGGTGGTGTTCTGGAACTACGTGGATCTGCGCCTGCGCGCGGAGTCGGCATGGCGCCTGGAAGTGTGGCTGGATGGCGATGACCTGCACGTGCGCATCCTCGGCGGCGCGCCGGCCGTCGCCGCGTTGCCGTTGCTGCCGCTGCGGCGCGCGCCGGCAGCGACGGCGGCGAACGACTGCACGCGTTGCGGCCGCGAGGCATGCCACCGGCATGTGCCGGCGAGCGCGCAGGGCCTCCGCCGCACCTGGCTGGTGGACGAGGACTGGCCGGAATTCGCCGACGACCGCCGGCGCCGCATGCAGCCGGGCGATCGGGTGCTGGCGCTGCGCCGGAGCAGCGTCGCCGCGGTGCAGGCGGCGTTGCTGCAACGCTGGTGGCTGCGCCGCGGGCTGCCGTTGCCGCAGGTGCGGCAGCGCGCGCAGCGCATCCGCCTGCGCGCGCTGCAGCGCCTGCTCGGCGCGCAGGATGTCGAACTGGTGGTGCCGCAGAGCCTGTTGCCGGGCCTGTGGCTGGCCGGCGAACTGCAGGGCCGGCGCTGGGACGTGTGCATGACCGCGCTGCCGATGCACCTGCTGCAGGCGCGCCTGGACGTGGCGGCGCGGCGCCATCCCGACAGCGCCACGCTGCGCGATTTCCGCGCCGATCCGCGGCTGGTCGAGGCCGAGCGTGCGGCGCTGGCGCAGGCGCGGCACTGGATCACTCCGCATCGCGAGCTATTGGCGTTGGCCGGCAGCCGCGGCATCGCCTTGCAATGGCGGCAGCCGTTGCCGCCCGCAGCGCCATCGCCCAGCGGCGATGCCGCTGCCGCGCAGGTGCTGCTGGCGGCGTCGGCGCTGGCGCGCAAGGGTGCATTTGAACTGCGCGAGGCGTTGCGCGGTTTGCCGGTGCAGTTGCTGTTGCCGCCAGGCGCGCAGGAGACGCCGCAGTTCTGGAGCGGTTTCGATGTGCGCCGGGTCGCGTCGATGGCCGCGGGCGTGCAGGCGGCCGCGGTGGTGGTGCTGCCGGCCTGGATCGAGCAACAGCCGCGTGGCGTGCTGTTGGCCTTGGCGCTGGGCAAGCCGGTGATCGCCACCGCCGCCTGCGGTCTGGGCGCGGACGACGGCGCGTGGCGCTGCGTGGAAGCCGGCGACAGCGCCGCGCTGCGCGCGCAGCTGGTCGCCGTGCTGGGTTTGCCGGGCTGAGACAGCGGGACGCGAACGACGCGCTCGGCTCAGTACAGATCCTGCGGATCCACATCCAGCGACCAGCGCACCCGCCGCGCCTGCGGCAGCGCATGGATCGCCGGCACCGCCGCGTCCAGCACCGCATGCAGGGCGCGCCGCGTCGGCGCCGACAACAGCAACTGGGTGCGCTGGAAACCGGCGCGGCGCGGCATCGGCGCCGGCATCGGCCCGAAACGCTGCACCTCGGCCTGCTCCGGCAGCAGTGCGCGCACCGCGCCGAGGAAGGCGTTGGCGTGTTCGACCTGCTTGGCTTCGGCGCGCAGCAACGCCAGATACGCGAACGGCGGGAAGCCGGCCGCCTCGCGCTGCGCCAGTTCGGCCTCGGCGAAGGCGTGGTAGCCGCCGTGCACCAGGGTCTCCAGCAGCGCATGGCCGGGATGGTGGGTCTGCAGCCACACCTCGCCCGGGCGCGCGGCGCGGCCGGCGCGGCCGGCGACCTGGATCAGCTGCTGCGCCAGTTTCTCGCTGGCGCGGAAGTCGGCCGAGAACAGGCCTTCGTCGATGCCGACCACCACCACCCGGGTCAGCTGCGGCAGGTCGTGGCCCTTGGCCAGGATCTGCGTGCCGACCAGGATGCCGGGCTGCGTGCCGAGCGTGGCCAGTTGCGTCTCCAGCGCATCGCGGCGCTGGGTGGTGCCGCGGTCGATGCGCAGCACCGGCACGTCGGGGAAGGCCTGCAGCAGGCGTTCTTCCAGGCGCTCGGTGCCGATGCCCTGCGGCTGCAGCGCCAGGCTGCCGCAATCCGGGCAGGCCAGCGGCGCCGGCTGCCGCGCGCCGCAGTGGTGGCATTGCAGGCGGCGGCCGCCGGCATGCACGGTCATCGGCGTGGCGTGCAGCGGGGTACTGCAGCGCTGGCACGGCGCGGTCCAGCCGCAGTCGTGGCACAGCAGCACCGGCGCGTAGCCGCGGCGGTTCTTGAATACCAGCACCTGGCCGCCGTCGGCCAGCGCGCTGCCGATGCCGGCCAAGACCTCCGGCGACAGGCCGTCCTGCAGCGGCCGCTTGCGCACGTCGAGCACGCGTACGGTCGGCGGCCGCGCATCGCCGGCGCGGCGGGTCAGGCGCAGGTGCGCGTAGCGGCCGCTGGCGGCGTTGTGCAGGCTTTCCAGCGACGGCGTGGCGCTGCCGAGCAGCACCGGCACGTCCAGCGCCTTGCCGCGCACCAGGGCGAAATCGCGGGCGTGGTAACGGATGCCGTCCTGCTGCTTGTAGCTGCCGTCGTGTTCCTCGTCGATCACGATCAGGCCGGCCTGCGGCAGCGGCACGAACACCGCCGAACGGGTGCCGACCACCACCCGCGCCTCGCCGCGCCAGGCCGCGGCCCAGACCCGCGCGCGCTCGTTGTCGGTGAGTCCGGAATGCAGCGCGTGCACCGGCACGCCCAGGCGCGCGCGGAACCGCGCCAGGGTCTGCGGGGTCAGGCCGATCTCCGGTACCAGCACCAGCGCCTGGCGGCCGCGCGCCAGGCAGGCGGCGATGGCCTGCAGGTAGACCTCGGTCTTGCCGCTGCCGGTGACCCCGTCGAGCAGGAACGGGGCGAAGCCCGGGGCGGCGACGACGGCGTCGATCGCGGCCTGCTGTTCGTCGTTCGGGGTGGGGCCGGGCTGCGGCTGCGGCGCCGCGGTGCTGGCCGGCACCGCGATGCGTTCGGCGAAGTCGCGCTTGGCCAGGCTGCGCGCGGCGCTGCGCCAGTCGTCCATGGCCTGGTCCAGGCGGTCCTCGTCCAGCGGCGCGGCCCGCAGCAATTCGGCGAAGCGGTGCGGGCGGGTGCCGGGGCGGGCGCGGTGGCTGGCGCCGGCCTCGGTCAGGCGCCAGGCCCTGGCGTGGGTGTCGGGCAGCGCCTCGCCGCGGCGCAGGGTCACCGGCAGCGCGGTCGCCAGCACCTCGCCCAACGGCGCATGGCTGTAGCGGGCCAGCCAGTGCAGCGAGTCGGCCAGCTCGCCATGCAGCAGCGGCACCGGGTCCAGCCAGGCCAGCGCCGCGCGCAGGCCCTCGCTGTCCTCGACCTGGCCGAGCGCGGCGACCACCCCGCTCAGTTCGCGATTGCCGAACGGCACCCGCAGCCGGCGCCCGATGTCGCCAGCGCCGGCGGGCTCGCCAGGCGGCGGCAGGTAGTCGAACAGCTGCGGCAGCGGCAGCGGCAGGGCGACGCGGAGGGTGGCGGCAGGGGACGGCATCGGCGCTAGTTTAGCGGTCGGGGACGGGGGCCAATGTCCCCTCGGCGGTGGTCGGCAGGGAGCGCCAGTTGCACGCGATAGCTGCTCGCAAAGTGATAAACAAGTCGTAAATAGCTGCCCCGCTTGGAGAATCGATTTTATCCACACCCGCTGTGGATAAAGCTGTGCATGAAAGGGATGCTCCACGCCGTGAAGACGGATTCACAAGCCTCTGCCACAAGTTGGACAAAAAAGCGCCAATCGGATAAATCCAATAAATAACAACAACTTGGCCGTGAAACATGGCTGCAACATGATTTCGCGGGGGCTTGACAGGAGGCGCCGCCCGCGCCTCCGAGGCGCTGTGCACAACCCGTCGCCGCGATCCGCCCGGCTGGCGCCTGAAGCAGCCGATCGGCGCACCGTTGTCAAGCGCGCGGCGCGGCGGCGGCCTCGCTATCATCGCGCCGATGATGGAGTTCCGATGACCGCCGCGCCCCCCTCCGACGGCGCGGTCGCACCGCCCGCCCTTGCCGCCTTCCTGCGCGGCATCGAACGCCGCGCCGCGGTGCTGGCCGAGTTGCAGAGCGGCAGCGTCGAGCGCGGCGCGCCGGCGTTGGCGGCGGCGATGCGCGCGTTCCGCAGCCATGCCGCGACCCTGCCGATGGCCGACTGGCCGCTGCGCTTCTGGAAGCTGCTCGCCGCCGTGCCGTCGCTGCGCCAGGTCGCGACCGCCGCCGGCAGCGGCTGGCCCGCGCCGCTGGCGCACCTGGGCGCGTTGGGCGCCGCCGATCGCCTGGCGCTGCTGCTGCGGATCGTGGCCGGGCTGGACGAGCCGACCGCGGCGCAGGTCCTGAACCAATCCACCCAGGACTACCAGCAGGCGCTGGCGCGGGCCTGTCCGCGCGATGCCGGCGGGCGTCCGGACGCCGCCGGCTGGCGCGCGCTGGCCGACGCCGCCCAGCAGCACCTGCGCGAACTGCCGCCGCAGCGGCTGCAGGCGCTGGCGCACCTGCGCGATGCGGCCATCGCCGGCGCGGCGCCCGCGCCCGCGCCCGCGGCGGCGCCGGCGGCGCCTGCTGCGGTCCGTCCGCGCCGTCGCGGCGGCGGGCGCGGGCTGACCCGGCCACGGCTGGCGGCCGCGGTCGTCGTGCTGGTGGCCCTGGCGCTGCTGGGGACGCTGTGGTGGGGGCGGGCGCCGTCGCGGCCTGCGGCGACGGACGCCGGCTCGAGCCTGGCGCTGGGCGATACCGGGCCGGTGCAGGTGGAGGAACTGCCGGCCGAGTCGGATGCGCCCACCGCGCCGCCGTTGCCGGCCGCCGCGCCGGCGCCGCTGCCGGAACCGGCGGTGTACGACCTGGACTTCTTCGCCTGGTACGCGGCGGGCGCGCCGCCGGCACGGATCGAGCGCAGCGCGCCGAGCGCGGAGGACCTCGCCGAAGCCGCCGCCGCCCAGGCCGCCACCGGCAGCGCCGCGGCGGTGCCAGCCGCGGCCGCCGACCCGCCGCCGGCGCTGACCCCGGCACAGTTGCGCGAGCGCGAGGCCGCCTGGGAGGCGCTGGACGCCACGGTGCAGGCGCGCCTGCGCCAGGTGGCCAGCGCCTTCGCCGGCTTGCCGGTGGAGCAGCAGCACACGCTGCGCGCGCAATTCGCCGCACTGGATGCGCTGGAACGCCACGGCTGGTTGCTGGGCCCGGAACTGGGCGGCGAGTACTGGGCGTTGCAGCCGCTGTTCGGCTATGTGCCCGACGCGCAGCGTGCGGCGCTGCTGGGCCTGCTGCGCACGTTGCCGGCCGAGCAGCGCGAGCACCTGGCGCTGTTGTCGCAGCGCACCCCGCCGCAAGAGCGCGCGGCGCTGCGCCGCGAGTTGCTGGCGCAGGGCGCGGACACGCGCGCGGCCTGGCTGCGCCAACGCGCCGCGCGCTGAGCGCAGCATCCGCCGCTCTCCGCTCTCCGCTCTCCGAGTCCCGAGTCCCGAGTCCCGAGTCCCGAAGCCTGCGCCAACCAGCCGCGCAGGTTAAACTGCCGCCCCTCCGCCACCCGGCGCCGGCGCTTTCCTGCGCGGCCGCAGTCGGCGGGATCGCCAGAGTCTTGCAATGTCTTCGTCCTCCACCCCGGCGTCGGTCCGGGGCCGCGAACTGCGCACCACCGCGCAGCTCGCCCTGCCGCTGGTCCTGGGGCACATCTCCGCCGGCCTGATCAGCTTCGTCGATAACGTGATCGCCGGCCACCACGGCACCCGCACGCTGGCCTCGGTCACGGTCGGCACCGCGTTGCTGTGGCTGCCGATGATGATTCCGATCGGCACCCTGATCGCGTTGACCGCGTCGGTGTCGCAACTCGACGGCGGCAAGCGCCATGCGCAGATCGGGCCGATGTTCCGCCAGGCGCTGTGGCTGTCGCTGGGCCTGGGCGTGCTGATGTTCGCGTTCCTGAGCGTGATGCCGATGGCGCTGCCGCAGCTGGGCATCGCTCCGGAGATCGTGCCCGGCGCGCGCGATTTCCTGCATGCGATCCGCTGGGGCGTGCCGGCGATGGTGCTGTACTTCTGCATGCGCTATCTCAGCGAGGGCATGCACTGGACGCTGCCGACGATGCTGCTCGGCTTCGGCGGGCTGCTGGTGCTGGCGCCGCTGGGCTACGTGCTGACCTTCGGCCTGTTCGGGCTGCGCGAACGCGGCGCCGGCGGGTTGGGCATGGCCTCGGCGATCATGATGTGGCTGCAGGCGCTGTGTTTCGCCATCTACCTGGCGCGCTCCAGGCGCTTCGCGCCGCTGCGCCTGTTCGCGGCCTTCGAGGCGCCGGACCTGCGCGCGATCGGCGGGCTGCTGAAGACCGGGCTGCCGATCGGCATCACCATCCTGATGGAAGGCGGGCTGTTCATCGTCACCGCGCTGCTGATCGCGCGGCTGGGCGAAGTGCCGGCGGCCGCGCACCAGATCGCGATCAACGTGGCGCAGCTGTGCTTCATGGTGCCGATGGGCGTGGCCGAGGCGACCACGGTGCGGGTCGGGCGCGCCGCCGGCGGCGGCGACGCGGTGGGCGTGCGCGGCGCGGCCTGGGCCGGCTATACGATCGTGCTCGGCACCCAGGCGCTGTCGGCGCTGGTGCTGCTGTTCGGCCACGACGCCATCGTCGGCGTCTACACCCGCGACATCGCGGTGGCCGGGCTGGCGTCCACGCTGCTGCTGTACGCGGCCGCGTTCCAGTTCCCCGACGGAGTGCAGGTGCTGTCGGCCGGCGCGCTGCGCGGGCTCAAGGACACCCGCGTGCCGATGCTGCTCGCGCTGTGTTCCTACTGGGGCCTGGGCATGCCGCTGGGCGCCGGGCTCGGCCTGTGGCTCGGCTGGGGACCGCAAGGCATGTGGATCGGGCTGATCCTGGGCCTGACCGCCGCGGCGGTGATGATGGCTGCGCGCTTCCGGCTCAGCAGCGGGCGCCTGCTCGCCGCCGCGGCTGCCTGACCCCTGACTTCAGGCGCATGTGCGGCGCCGGCACAGCCGGTATGCTGCACGCGCGCAAGACGCCTTCCTTCCGGAGTTTTCCATGAACCAACCCGTGCGTCGCAGCCCCATCGCCAGCTTCTTCGTTGGCCTGTGGGATGTGATGAACTTTACCCGCCGGCTGATCCTGAACCTGGTGTTCTTCGGCTTCCTGCTGCTGCTCCTGCTGGCGATCGTGTTCGCGATGGCGCGTGGCGATGGCGCCAAGACGCTGCGCGACCGCACCACGCTGTTGATCGCGCCGGAAGGCACCCTGGTCGAGCAGTTCAGCGCCGATCCGGTCAGCCGCGCGCTGACCAAGGCGATGGGCGACAAGGGCGCCGAGGAGATCCAACTGCGCGATCTGATCCGCGCGCTGGAAGCGGCCAAGACCGATCCGAAGATCGAGCGCGTGGCGCTGCGCCTGGACAAGCTGCAGCCGAGCGGGTTCGCCTCGATGCGCGAAGTGTCCGCGGCGCTGCAGGACCTGCGCGCTTCCGGCAAGCAGGTCGTGGCCTACAGCGACAGCCTGAGCCAGGCGCAGTACCTGCTGGCCGCGCAGGCCAACGAGGTCTACCTGGACCCGATGGGCTCGGTGGTGCTGGAAGGCCTGGGCCGCTACCGCCAATACTTCCGCGAAGGCCTGCAGGACAAGCTCGGCGTGGACGTGCACCTGTTCAAGGTCGGCGAGTTCAAGTCCGCGGCCGAGCCGTACGTGCTCGACGCGGCCTCGCCGGCGTCCAAGGAAGCCGACCTGTTCTGGATGAACGACGTGTGGCAGCGCTACGTGGCCGACATCGCCAAGGCGCGCAAGCTGGCGCCCGAGCAGATCTCCGCCGGCATCGACACGATGCCCGAAGGCATCGCCGCGGCTGGCGGCGACATGGCCAAGTTCGCGCTGCAGCAGAAGCTGGTCGACGGCCTGAAGACCCGCGAGGAGGTCGAGGAACTGCTGACCAAGCGCGGCGTCGCCGACGACGATGCCGATACCGGCTTCCGCAACGTCAATCTGGATGCCTACCTGCAGCAGCTGGACCTGCGCCGTTCGCCGGTGGATTCGCGGCCGCAGGTGGCGGTGGTGGTCGCCGCTGGCGAGATCAGCGGCGGCGAGCAGCCGGCCGGGCGCATCGGCGGCGAGTCGACCGCGGCGCTGCTGCGCGACGCGCGCGACGACGAGGCGGTCAAGGCGGTGGTGCTGCGCGTGGATTCGCCCGGCGGCGAAGTGTTCGCCTCCGAGCAGATCCGCCGCGAGGTGGTGGCGCTGAAGGCGGCCGGCAAGCCGGTGGTGGTGTCGATGGGCGACCTGGCCGCGTCCGGCGGCTACTGGATCAGCATGAACGCCGATCGCATCTACGCCGACCCGTCGACGATCACCGGCTCGATCGGCATCTTCGGCATGATCCCCAACCTGACCCGCAGCCTGGACAAGATCGGCGTGCATACCGACGGCGTCGGCACCACCCGGTTCGCCGGTGCGTTCGACGTCACCCGGCCGATGGATCCGGTGGTCGGGCAGGTGATCCAGTCGGTGATCAACAAGGGCTATGCCGACTTCACCGGCAAGGTCGCACAGGCGCGCAACAAGCCGGTCGAGGCCATCGACCAGGTCGCGCGCGGCCGCGTGTGGAGCGGTGCGCAGGCCAAGGAACGCGGCCTGGTGGACGCGTTCGGCGGCTTCAAGGACGCGGTGGCCGATGCCGCCGCGCGGGCCAAGCTGGGCGATCGCGACAAGTATCGCGTGCGCTACATCGAGAAGCCGGCCACGCCGTTCGCGCAGTTCGTCAGCGGTTTCGCCGGCAGCCGCATGGGCGCGTGGATGCTGGGCGACTCGGCCCTGGCCCACGCCGTGCTGGCGCGCAGCATGCCGGAGCTGGATACCCAGCTGCGCTTCGTGCAGGACGCGACCGACAAGCGCGACGGGACGCCGGTCAAGGCGCTGGCCTACTGCTTCTGCGGTTTCTGATGCAGGCCTGATGCATGCGCGTCCGCCACTGGCGGGCGCGCTGCAAGCAACGACGAACGCCGGCCGATGCCGGCGTTTTTCATTTCCCGGTGGCGGCGTCGATCGCCGCGTTCTGCGCGGCGGCGGACTGCTCGGTGCCGGCGGCCGCCTGCTTGGCGCGGTCCAGCGGCTGCGCGATCGCCGCGCGCAGCGCGCCGGCCTGCGGTTCGGGCGGCTTGTCCGGCGGTTTCGGCGGCGCCGGCTTGCAGGCGGCCAGCGCGGCCAGCAGCGACAGTGCCAACGTCATCAAGCGCAGTGAACCGGTCATGGCAGCGACCTCGTTGAGCGTGGGCGTTATCCTACGCCCACCCCGGTGCAGACAGGCAAGGCGATGCAGCAACGTTGGCGGCTGGACGGACAGACCGCATTGATCACCGGCGCCAGCGCGGGCATCGGCCTGGCGATCGCGCGCGAGTTGCTCGGCTTCGGCGCCGAGCTGATGCTGGTGGCGCGCGACATCGATGCGCTGGAAGCGGCGCGCGACGAACTGGCCGATGCCTTTCCGGAGCGGCGCATCCTGGCGCTGGCCGCGGACGTGGCCGACGACGAGGACCGGCGCGAGATCCTGGACTGGGTCGAGGACCATGCCGACGGCCTGCACCTGCTGATCAACAACGCCGGCGGCAACCTGAGCAAGGCGGCGGTGGACTACACCGAAGACGAGTGGCGCGGCATCTTCGAGACCAACCTGTTTTCGGCGTTCGAGCTGTCGCGCTATGCGCATCCGCTGCTGGCGCAGCACGCGTCTGCGGCGATCGTCAACGTCGGCAGCGTGTCCGGGCTGACCCACGTGCGCAGCGGCGCGCCCTACGGCATGACCAAGGCCGCGCTGCACCAGCTGACCCGCAACCTGGCCGCCGAATGGGCCGAGGACGGGATCCGGGTCAATGCGGTGGCGCCGTGGTACATCCGCACCCGCCGCACCTCCGGGCCGTTGTCGGATCCGGACTACTACGAGCAGGTGATCGAGCGCACGCCGATGCGCCGGATCGGCGAGCCGGAGGAAGTGGCGGCCGCGGTCGGCTTCCTGTGCCTGCCGGCGGCCAGCTACATCACCGGCGAATGCATCGCGGTGGACGGCGGGTTTCTGCGCTATGGGTTCTAGGGCGCCGGTAGACCGCGAGTGCTGGCCAAGCCCTGTAGGAGCGGCTTCAGCCGCGACGCTTTGCTGACAATGCCTGTCGCGGCTGAAGCCGCTCCTACAGGGGCAGTGTCGGGTGCAGGGGCAGTGTCGGATCGAACATCCGCGGGGGCACCCTAATCCGGCGCGCCGCAGCTGCTCGCCTGCAGCAGGTGCTGGCGACGCAGGAATTCCTGCCGCAGCTGCTCGGCGTGCTCGGATGTGGCGAAACGCCAGTGCGTCTCGGCTTCGGCCACGTAGGTTGCCCAGGCTTCGCAGGCGCCGGCCTCCGGCAGCGCCTCGCAGCGGTCGCGCAGCACTTCGCAGGCGCTGCCGCCGGTCCTGTCGGGGCTGCCGTCCAGGCCCATGGTGCGCAACGGCACGCAGCGCGGCGTCGGCTCGGCGGTTTCGCCGATGTAGCGTTGCTGCTCGTAGGTGGTACAGGCATACAGCGTGGGCGGCGGCAGGCGCGGCGCGGTCTCTGCCGGCGCTGGCGGCGGTGGATCGGGCGTGGCGGCGACAGCGGCCGGTGCGGGGGCCGGCGGCGTCGGCGCGGCTGGTGCCGCTGGCGCGGCAGCCGGCGCCAGTGTGGGGGCGCGGCCGACGCCCTGCATGAGTTTCTTTTCCTGGCGCATGCCCTTGGGGCACGGCTGGTTCTGCACGGTCAGGTTGTCGTGCGCATCGGTGCAGCGATAGAACACCACTTGCTCGGCCTGCGCGGCGCCGGCGCAGGCCAGGAGCGCGGCGAGGCAGGCGCCGCCCCGCATCTCAGCCGCTGCCGCAGTCGCGGTCGAGCCGCGCGTCGATGCCGCGCTGTTCGGTTTCCAGCGCGCGGCGCTCGCTCTGCAGCGCGCTGTTGTAGCGGCGGATCAGTTCCCAGCGGCGGTCGGTCAGGCGTGCGCACACTTCCTGCGGCGGCAGCACGTTGCAGGTGTCGCGGATCAGGGTGCTGCCGGCCGGGACCACCACGCCGACGCCGGGATACACCGGCCGCGGCGGGCGCGGGTGGCCGCCTTCGCCGCCACCATTGCCGCCACTGCCACTGCCACTGCCACTGCCACTGCCACTGCCACTGCCACTGCCACCGCCACGACGATGGCCGTAGCCATAGCTGCCGGCATAGCCGACGGTCCACAGCGGCACCCAGCGCGGATTGCCTTCGTTGTCGTCGCTGGTGTAGCGCTGGCCCTCGCTGGTGACGCATTCGTACATCGGCTGCGGCGGTTGCACGGTGACGATGCGGATCTCGCGCTGCGGCAGCGGCGCCGGCGCTGCGGCGTCGCGCGCCGGGTCGGTACTGAGCGTGGTGGTCGGGCGCGGCGGCGGATCGCGCGGGCGCTGCATGTCCAGCACCTGCTGCTGGCGCGCGTTCTCGCAGGGCGCGTTCTGCAGGCTGACCGCGCCGGAACTGCCGATGCAGCGGTAGATGCGCACCGACCCTTGCGCGCCATCGCTGCTGGTGGTCCGCGTGCTTTGCGCCCAGGCGGCGCCGGCCAACGGCAACAGCGCGGTCAGGAGCAGGGCAGGGCGGGCGAGGCTGGGCATGCGCGCATCTTGCGCGCCTTCGCCGGCCAGGGAAAGTGAAGGCGGGCGGGGAGTCGCCCTGCGCTCAGGCGCGCAGGATCTCGCCGCTGACCGCGTCGCGGATCGGAGTGGGCTGGGCCAGGCCGCCGGTTTCGCCCCCGACCACGCCGTCGAGCGCGGCCAGCAGGTGCGGATCCAGTTCGGCGCGCTGCCGCGCCGGCGGCTCGCCGCCGCGGTTGGCGCTGGTCGAGACCAGGGCGCCGCCCCAGGCGCGGCACAGCGCGGCCACCTGCGGGTGCGCGCTGATCCGCACTGCGATGCTGCGGTGCGCGCCGGTGATCCAGGGCGGCGCCTGCGTCGCGGCCGGCAGCACCCAGGTATGCGCCCCGGGCCAGCTGGCCAGGACCGCGGCCAGGCGCTCCGACGGCAGCGCCGGCAGGTCCAGCAGCGGGCGCAGCGGCTCCAGTTCGGCGGCGATCACGATCAGGCCTTTCTCCACCGGGCGCTGCTTGATCTGCAGCAGGCGCGTCACCGCCGCCTGGTCGTACGGATCGCAACCCAGGCCCCAGACCGCCTCGGTCGGGTAGGCGATGACACCGCCCTGGCGCAGGGCGGCGACGGCTTGGCTGAGCGACAGATCGGTCATGCGCGCATGATGCGGCAGGCTGTTTTGTGGGGCAATGCCGGAGGGCCGGGATTTGGGATTTGGGATTGGGGATTGGCAAGAGCGAAGCGCGCTTTGCTGCCGGTTCCGGGTTCGATTGCTGTCGGGCGGCGTGGGCGGTGCGCAGGCGGTGGGGCTGATGCGCAGGCTGTGGCGGCTGCGGTTGTTCCGGTCTGCGCGGCGCCGCTTCCGAATGCACCGGTGGAGCTCGATTGCGGCAAGTGCTAACGGATCGCTTGGCGCGATGGATGGCGATTGCGGCCATCCGGCGCCGCTCCTGCGGATGTGGCATCCGCAGGAGCGGGGTGGTGGATCAGGCGGGCTTGGCCGCGGCCTTCTTGACCACTTTCTTTGCGGCTTTCTTCGCGGTCTTCTTTGCCGCCTTCTTGACCGCCTTCTTCGCCGCGGGCTTGGCCGGGGCGTCGGCCGCGGCCTTCTTGGCTGCGCTCTTCTTCGGCGCCGCTTCCTTCTTCGCCGCGGCCTTCTTCGCGCCGAAGCCGCGCCGCGCCGGCTTGCCGGTCTCTTCCAGCAGCTTCTGCACTTCTTCCAGGGTCAGCGTTGCAGGCTCGCGATCCTTGGGGATCTTGCCGTTGAGCTTGCCGTCGCTGATGTACGGGCCGAAGCGGCCGTTCAGCACCTGGATGTCGCTGCCGTCGTATTCCTTGATGATGCGGTTGCGCGCGATCTCTTCCTTCTCCTCGATCAGGAACACCGCGCGCGCCAGGTCGATGGTGTACGGGTCGTCTTCCTTCTTCAGCGAGGCATAGACGCTGCCGCGCTTGGCGAACGGCCCGAAGCGGCCGATGCCGACGCTGACGTCCTCGCCCTTGTCCTCGCCCAGCGCGCGCGGCATCAGGAACAGCTCCAGCGCGTCTTCCAGGGTGATGGTGTGCATGCTCTGGCCCGGCCGCAGCGAGGCGAACTTGGGCTTGTCCTCGGCGTCCTCGGCGGTGCTGCCGATCGCCGCATACGGCCCGAACCGGCCCAGGCGCACGCTGACCGGCTTGCCGGTCTTGGGGTCGGTGCCGAGTTCGCGCGCGCCGGTGGCCTCGGAGCGGTCCACCGATTCCTTTTTTTCCTCGACCAGTTCCTTGAACGGGCCCCAGAACTTCTCCATCAGCGGCCGCCATTCCTCTTCGCCGCGCGACACCGCGTCCAGCTCGTCCTCGAGCTTGGCGGTGAAGTCGTAGTCGACATAGCGGGTGAAGTGGCCGGACAGGAACTTGCTGACCGCGCGGCCCACGTCCGACGGGCGGAAACGGCGCGCGTCCAGCTCCACGTACTTGCGGAACAGCAGGGTCTGGATGATCGAGGCATAGGTCGACGGGCGGCCGATGCCGTATTCCTCGAGCGTCTTGACCAGCGAGGCTTCCGAGTAGCGCGGCGGCGGCTCGGTGAAATGCTGGTCGGCATGGATGCGGTCGAGCGGGATGCGGTCGCCGGGCTTCATCGGCGGCAGCTTGCGGCCTTCGTCCTCGTCCTCGGCGGCCTTCTGGTCCTTGCCTTCCTCGTACACGGCCAGGAAGCCCGGGTCGATCACCGTGGTGCCGCTGGCGCGGAAGCTGTGCTCGTTGCCCGCAGCCAGTTCCACGGTGACGGTGTTCATCGTCGCCGGCACCATCTGGCAAGCCACCGCGCGCTTCCAGATCAGCTCGTACAGGCGGCGGCCATCGTCGTCCAGGTACTTGGCCATCTGCGCCGGGGTGCGCAGCGCGCTGGTCGGGCGGATCGCCTCATGCGCTTCCTGCGCGTTCTTGGACTTGGTCTGGTACATGTTCGGCTTGTCCGGCAGCGCGCCGGTGCCGAAGTCGCGCGCGATCACGTCGCGGATCTCGGCCAGCGCGTCCTGCGACAGGTTCACCGAGTCGGTACGCATGTAGCTGATCAGGCCGACCGTGCCTTCGTCGCCCAGGGTCACGCCTTCGTACAGCTTCTGCGCCACGCGCATGGTGCGGCTGGTGGTGAAGCCGAGCTTGCGCGAGGCTTCCTGCTGCAGCGTGGACGTGGTGAACGGCGGCGCCGGGCGGCGCTTGCGCTCCTTGCTGGCCACGTCGGTGACGTGCAGCGCGCCCTGCGCGGCCTTCTGCAGGCGCATCCGCGCGTCTTCGGCGGTGTCGCCGTCGGTGATGGTGAACTGCTCGAACTTCTGCCCGTCGAGCTTGACCAGCTTGGCCGCGAACGGCTGCGAGGGGTGCAGGCAGTCGGCGCCGATGCTCCAGTATTCGCGGGCGACGAAGGCTTCGATCTCTTCCTCGCGCTCGACGATCATGCGCAGCGCCGGCGACTGCACGCGGCCGGCGGACAGGCCGCGCTGCACCTTGCGCCACAGCACCGGCGACAGGTTGAAGCCGACCAGGTAGTCCAGCGCGCGCCGCGCCTGCTGCGCATCGACCAGGTCCACGGCGATCTGCCGCGGGTTGGCCATCGCCTCCTTGATCGCGCGCGGGGTGATTTCGGTGAACACCACCCGGTGCAGCGGCTTGTCCTTCAGCAGCCCGCGCTCCTTCAGGATCTCCGCGATGTGCCAGCTGATCGCCTCGCCCTCGCGATCCGGGTCGGTCGCCAGATAGATGTCGTCGGCGACCTTGGCGGCCTTGGCGATGGCTTCGACGTGCTTCTCGTTCTTCTCGATCAGCGCGTAGCGCATCGCGAAGCCGTCGTCCGGATCCACCGCGCCCTCTTTCGGGATCAGGTCGCGCACGTGCCCATACGAGGCCAGGACGTGGAAGTCCTTGCCGAGGTATTTGTTGATCGTCTTGGCCTTGGCGGGCGATTCGACGATGAGCAGGTGCTTGGACATGATGAGGTGGGCTTCGAATGGGCGGGG
>NZ_JAFIWB010000010.1 GCF_017163705.1 Xanthomonas bonasiae | reverse complement strand
TGCTGCTCTCAGACTGGGGCGCCGGATGCTGAGAGGCCATCGCGATGATCTGACCGGTTGTTCGAGGTGCCCTTCAGCCGCGACAGGATCTATCGGTAACGCCCGTCGCGGCTGAAGCCGCTCCTACAAAAGGCCGCTCCATCCTTGCGAGCGGGAAGACGGCATGCCGAAGATCCGCCATGGCAGCCTTTGATACACCGCACAAATTTGTAGCCGCCATCTTCACGCTCTGTTAAAGTCCGCGCCCAGCGCTGCCGGGTCCGGCAGCCAGGCACAGCCGTCGCCATGCCTCCGTCCGATCTTCTTTCTACGGAGCGATGCGCGTGCGCGTCAATTTGCTGCCCCTGTCTGTTTCCGTCGCCGCGGTTCTGGCCTTGCATGCTCCAGCGCCTGCGCTGGCCGCCGAAGCGGATGTCGCCGATCCCACCACCCTGGACCGCGTCGTCGTCACCGGCGAAAAGCGCGCGCGCACGCTGCAGGACACCACCAGCAGCGTGGCGGTGACCACCCAGGCGCGGATCGAGCAGGAAAACCTGCAGAACCTCTACGAGGTGTTCAACCGCACCGCCAACGTGGCGCAGAGCTACGGCGATACCGGCTTCACCATCCGCGGCATCCGCGAGATCGACGGCGGCGGCGATGCGCCGCTGGCCACCATCTACCTGGACGGCGCAGCGTTGCCGCAGAACGCGATCAGTTCGGCGCCGCTGAGCCTGTGGGACCTGCAGCAGGTGGAGATCCTGCGCGGGCCGCAGTCCACGCTGCAGGGCGAGAACGCGCTGGCCGGCGCGGTGATCCTGCGCACCGCCGAGCCGACCATGGACTGGGAGGGCAAGCTGCGGGTGCTGGCCTCCGATCCGTCCGACCGGACCCTGGCCGCGGCGTTCGGCGGTCCGCTGGTGGCCGACGAACTGGCGTTCCGCGCCTCGGTCGAGCAGCGCAGCTTCGAGGGCTACAGCTGGAACGACACGCGCCAGGCCTCCGACGATGCGCAGCACGCGCTGACCTACCGCGGCAAGCTGCTGTGGACGCCGTCGGCGATCGAGGGGCTGAAGGTCCAGCTCGGTTACACCAAGGCGCATCGCAACGGGCCGTACCTGTACGTGTACGTGCCCACCGACGAGGCGGACTATTTCAAGCGCCGGGTCAATCACGACAACACCCCGAACCGCAGCCAGACCGACAGCGACATCGCCACCCTCGACGTCGATTACGCGATCGATGCGGCCTGGTCGCTGTCGGCGGTGACGGCCTGGAACAAGGTGGACATGGACAGCAGCTGGGACGGCGACCGCAGCGCCGCCCAGGTCGCCTACGCCAGGCGCCTGGCCACCACCCGCACCACTTCGCAGGAGGTGCGCCTGAACTACGACGGCCAGGCCGTGGACGGCCTGTTCGGGCTGTACTGGGCCAAGCACGACACCCAGAACGACGTGGTCAACCGTCTGAACGTGAATACCCCGCTCGCCACCATCACCCGCCTGCTGACCGGCGCCGGCTTCCCGGCCGCCAATGCCGCGGCGATCTCGGCCGCCTACGGCCAGGCGTTGCCGGTGATCCCGGTGCTGTACGTCAGCGACGCGCCGACCACCTCGGAGAACCGCGCGCTGTTCGCCGACGGGCAATGGCATGTGGGCGGCGGCTTCTCGCTGATCGGCGGCTTCCGCTACGACCGCCAGCGCTACGAGATGGCCTCCAGTACCACCGCGACCTTCGTCGGCAGCTATCCGAGCGCGGCCAGCTTCGCCAGTCCCGGAACCGCGCTGTACCAGGCGATCACCGCGATCAACGCGGGCGTGGCCGGCATCGTCGATGCGGCCAGCGGCGAGGTGCCGGACAACACGCGCGACTTCAGCGCGTTCCTGCCCAAGCTCGGCGCGCGCTATGAATGGAGCCCGGACCTGGCCGCCAGCCTGGTGGTGCAGCGCGGCTACCGTTCCGGCGGCTCCAGCTTCAACACCGCGCGCAGCCAGGCCTTCGCCTACGACCCGGAATACACCTGGAACTACGAGGCCTCGCTGCGCTCGCAGTGGCTGGACGGGCGCCTGAGCGTCAATGCCAACGCCTACTACATCGACTGGAAGGACAAGCAGGTCTTCGCCTTCTTCGGCCTCAACGACTACGACTACAACACCGTCAACGCCGGCCGCGCGCACCTGTACGGCTTCGAGCTGGAGGCCAGCCACCGGCTCGGCGAAGGCTTCGACTGGTACGCCTCGCTGGGCTATTCGCGCACCCGCTTCGACGAGTTCAAGACCGTGGCCGATGCCGAGATCACCGACTATGCCGGCCGCGAGTTCGCCTATGCGCCGCGCTGGACCGCCGCGCTCGGCGGCAACTGGCGCTTCGGCGCGGGCTGGGTCGCCAATCTCAACGCCAACTTCCGCGACAAGGTCTACACCGACATCGGCAGCGATGCGCCGCGGCTGGCCTCGCGCACGCTGCTCAACGCCAAGTTCGGCTACGAGAACCTGGACTGGAGCGCGTGGGTGTTCGCCAACAACCTGCTCGACCGGCAGTACATCCAGTACCGCTGGGCGGATCAGCCGATCGCCATCCTCGGCGCACCGCGCGTGGTCGGCATCGGCTTCGAAGCGCGCTGGTAACCCACGATGGCCATGCACGCGCTGACCACCGCCCTGTACCTGCTCGCCGCGCCGCTGGCGGCGCTGGCGTTCTACCTGGCTACCGCGCACCAGCGCCTGTGTCCGGCCTGGCGCCGGCATGCGCGCGCGCTGAACGTGGCCGGCGTGGTGTCGAGCGTGCTGGCGCTGGCCGCGGCGATCGCCGCGCTCGGCGTGTGGGCCGGCATCTTCGCGGCGCTGAGCGCGCTGATGCTCGCCGCGGTCGCGCTGCCGTACCTGGATGCCTGGCGGCACCTGCGTGGAGGCCGCGCCGATGTGGGCTAGGTGGCTGGCGGCGATCGTGCTCGGCCTGCCGCTGGCGGTGGGCGTGGTCGGGCTGTGCGTGCTGCTGTGGCCGGGCGCGCTGCAGGTGCATACGCTGCCGTGGTTGCTGCTGGTGTTCCCGCTGTGGATCGGCGCGATGTCGCTGGCGTTCGTGTTCCGCAGCGGCGCGCGCGCCTGGCTGTGGCTGGGCCTGGCGACGCTGCTGTGCCATGGCCTGTTGTACGCGTTGAAGGCCGCCGGCCTGGTGCAGGTGACGGTATGAAGGCGGCGACCTTGCGCCAGTTCCTGTCGGCCCACAGCTGGATGGGCCTGCTGGCCGGCATGGCCTTGTTCATCGCCTTCTATGCCGGCGCGATCACCGTGTTCACCCACGAGCTCAACGACTGGCCGCGCGCGGCGGCGGATGCCGCCCCGGCGACGCGGACGCCGGAACAGGCGGCGCAGGCCCTGCAGGATGCGGTGCTGGCGCGGCATCCGGCGCTGGCCGAGTCGTTCTCGCTGATGCTGCCGGGGGAACACGGTGCGTTGCCGCGGCTGTATGCGTTCGGGCCGGCGGCGCAGCCGTTCGGCGGGGCGGTGCAGTTCCAGCTCGGTGCGGACGGGCGACTGGTGCAGCTGCCGCAGCGCAGCGGCTTTGCCGATTTCCTGTACGACCTGCATTTCACCGCCGGGCTGCCGCGCACCTTCGGCACCTACCTGTTCGGCGTGGTCTGCATCCTGTACGGCCTGGCCCTGGTCAGCGGTGTGGTGCTGTATGCGCCGGTGTTCCTGAAGGACCTGTTCGCGCTGCGCCTGGGGCGCAACGTCAAGCGCCTGTGGCAGGACGCGCACAACGCGATCGGCATGCTGTCGCTGCCGTTCCATGTGATCTTCGCCTGGTCCGGCGCGGTGCTGACCCTGGGCGTGCTGTTGCTGGCGCCGTTCCAGTACCTGGTGTTCGACGGCAAGCTGATGCAGGTGCTGGCGCCGGATTTCGAACTGACCCCGCATATGCAGCCGGCGCAGGCGAAGGCGGCGCCGTTGCCGGTGGCCGACTTGCTGGCGCGCGCGCGTGCGGCCAGCCCCGGCTTCGTGCCGGAGAGCCTGTCCTTCCACGACGCCGGCGACGCCAATGCGCGCGTGGAGATCTACGGTCACCAGCCGCAGCGCCGGCTCAACACGCTTGCCGGCGTCGCGATGGAAGCGGCCACCGGCAAGGTGCTGCGGGTGCTGGCGCCGCAGAGCATGTCGCCGGGCGTGGCCTCGCTGCGCGGACTGCAGGCGCTGCATTTCGCCAACTTCGGCGGGGCGCCGCTGCAATGGCTGTATTTCCTGCTCGGCCTGGCCGGCGCGTTCCTGTTCTACAGCGGCAACCTGCTGTGGGTGGAGGCGCGGCGCAAGCGGCGCCAGCCGGCGCAGCCGTGGCGCACGCATGCGCTGGCGCGGCTAACGACCGGCGTCTGCCTGGGCTGCGTGGCCGGCGTGTCGGCGTTGTTCGTCGCCGCGCGGCTGTTGCCGCCGGGGCAGGAGCGTGGCGTGTACTACGCCGTGTTCGGGCTGGGCGTGGCCTGGGCGTTGCTGCGTCCCACCGCGCGCGGCGCCTACGAACTGCTGTTGGCCTGCGCGGTGCTGACCGCGCTGGTGCCGTTGGCCGCGCTGCGCGGCGCCGGCGGCTGGGTGGCGCCGTGGAGCAGTCCGCTGCTGCTGGCGGTGGACGGCTGTGCCGTGGCCCTGGCCTGGGCGTACTGGCAGATGGCGCGCGCCACCTGTCGCCGTGGCCGCAACGGCGATCCCAACAGCGTGTGGGCGCTGCCGGCGAAGACCTGAGCGCTGGCGCTGTACTTCGGCCGTCGTTCGGGCCGCTGCGGCAACGCCGCGCGCGCTGTGGTATGCCAGCCGCGGCGCCTCCACGCCGCATCCTGTCGCCCGCATGCGCTGCGCATCGCACGCATGCCCGACCGCGAAAAGTGGACAATCGCGCGCCAGTGATTTC
The DNA here is from genome assembly GCF_017163705.1 of Xanthomonas bonasiae. GTDB lineage: Bacteria > Pseudomonadota > Gammaproteobacteria > Xanthomonadales > Xanthomonadaceae > Xanthomonas_A > Xanthomonas_A bonasiae. Next base: position 122,160 of record NZ_JAFIWB010000010.1, on the reverse strand, counting down.
TCATGTACATGGAAGTCGAAGTCTGCAGCGTTGGCGCTGGGCGTCGCACGGCAATTTTTGTGACCGCCACCACGTTCTGTTCCGCGCTGCCGCGTACAGGGGATTGCATGCACCAACGCTACGAAGGACCGCCCGACGCTCCGTCCGGCGAGGCCTACGCCAGGCAGTTGCGTAGCGGCTTCGCCGCATTGCGCTTCGATCCGCCGCTGGAGCTGGCGTATCGCCGCTATACCGCATCGACGATGGGTTTCGCGCAGCGCGTGGCGGCCTCGCTCGGGGTGCTGATCGCGCTGGCGTTGCTGGCCTGGGACGCGTTGCATTTCGGCTGGACCGGCAGCACCGGGCTGGTCGGCTACGCGGTGGCGGTGCGCGCGGCCACCTTGCTGGCGTTGCTGTGGGTGGCGGTGGCGATCCATCGCGCGCATGCGCACGGGCCGGGCCGGGCGGCGCTGCTGCTGCTGGTCGGCGGCACCGGGCTGGTGCTGTCGAGCATCGGCTATCCGCCGCAGGAACTGCGCTATGCCGCCGCGGTGATGACCCTGGTGATCGTCGCCGGTTTCTTTCCGCTGGGCCTGGCGCTGTGGCAGAGCGTGGCGGTGGCGCTGACGCTGTGCGCGATCAGCGCCGCGGCCGCGCATCTGCTGCTGGACGGCGCCGCGCAGGCCGGCTACCTGCGGCTGCAATGGTTGCTGTGGGCGGCGGTACCGATCGGCGCGGTCGGCGGCTATCTGCGCGAGCATTCGCGCCGCGAGGGCTTTCTGCAGCGGCGGGTGCGCGACGACGAGGCCTTGCGCGACGCGCTCACCGGCCTGGGCGACCGCCGCCGCTTCGACGAGCACCTGGCGGTGGCGCTGGCCGAGACCCGGCGCCTGCAGCGCGGCCTGGCGTTGATCCTGGTCGAACTGGATGGGTACGCCGCCTTCGTGCAGCGCTACGGCCCGCGCGAGGCCGACCGCGCCGTGGTGGACGTGGCCGAGGTGCTGCAATGCCTGCTGCGGCCGATGGACGTGACCATGCGCATCGACGATGGCCGCTTCGCGCTGGTGCTGTACGACGCCAGCGGCGCGCACCTGCGCCAGGTGGCGCCGGCGCTGCGGGACATGGTCGAGCTGCTGGCGATCGCGCACGCCGACATGGCCAACGAACAGCTCGGCGTCAGCGTCGGCGCCTTGCTCGCCGCGCCCGCCGACACCGCCGCCACGCTGATGCAACGCGCCGAAGCGCTGCTGCAGCGCGCGCGCATCGGCGGCGGCAACCAGGTGGTGCTGGCCGAGGACACGGGTTGGTGACAGCGCCGGCGCCGGCGCGGGTCGGATGCGCAGTGCGATGCCGGCCGCGAACGCTTGTGGTCTTTTGCGGAATGGAGGCTTTGCATGCATCTGCGCAACATCGTGCTGGTCCTTGTGATCGTGGCGGCGGCAGCGGTGCAGGGATGCGTCGCGCTGGATCTGCTCCCGCCCAACCCCGTTTCCAAGGCCATCGAACGCAGCGACGATGCCGGCCGCCTGCGCGAGACGATGCGGCAGGCCGGACTCGACGATGCGGTGACGCGCGTGCGCCGGATGGAGCACGCCTGCAAGCCACCCGATGAACTGATGCAGCGCGATTACGCGTATTTCTATGTGGCCGAGGTGGCGAAGATTCCCGCTGCGTTTTGGGCCGGTAAGGCGGCGCAGCGCCACTGGCAGCGCGGACCGGCGCATGGCGCCGTGCAGAAGGACGCATTGCGCACGGCGATCGGGTTCAACGATTCGCCGGACTGCCCGTGGCTTCCCACGCAGGCGGACATGGATTCGCCGCGCTTCATGCTGGCGTTCCTGCGCATCGCGTCGAGCGACGGAGGGACCGAGGATCCTTCCTGGCATGAAGTCGACGAGGTCAGCATGCTGGCCTACGACACCCGGACCTCCAAGCTCTACTACCTTTCTGCCAGCTTGTGAGCGCGATGGTGTGCGGTCTCCACGGAATGTCCTGCACGTTGTAGGAGCGGCTTCAGCCGCGACAGGCTTTCCCGGTAACGCCTGTCGCGGCTGAAGCCGCGCCTACAGGGCGTGGCGCGATCTCGAGCGAAGACGCGCTGGCGAATGCGATCGGAAGCAGCTAGCCGTCACCAAGCTCGGATGGCATGCGCGCGTCGGCGGGCGTCCTGCACCACCTCAGAACGTCCCGCGCTGCACGAACGGCACCTGCTGGTAGAGGCGCCGTTCGCCGCCGCGCGGGTCGTGCACCAGACGGCTGTCCGCATCGAACAGCATGGTCTCGCGCCGGGCCAGCGAATACGGTTCCCAGCGCGGCAGTCCGGCATGGTTGGGATCGCCGTGGCGGGCGAAGGCGAGCAGCGCTTCGCTCATCGCATCGGCCACGCGCTGCGCGTCGGCGCCGTCGCCGGTGCGCGAACCGGGCTGGCGAATGTTGTCGAACACCAGCGGGATGTCGAGGGTGTGGAACGCGCCGAACTTGCCGCCGTCCAGCGGCGAGCTCCAATCGAGTTGGTAGGCCCAGGTCGGCGCGCCCTGCCGCGCGCGCGCCTCGGCTTCCTCGATCGCGCCACGCCACGAGCGCCCGGCGGTGGTCGCGGCGAAGAACACCTCGCTCGGCGTGTAGTGCGGATACAGCCGCCGGTATTCGGCGATCACCACCTGTGGCAGCAGATCCACGAATTGCTCCTGCTCCAGTCTGGCCGGTAGCGTGTCCCAGCTCAGCGCGAAGTTGGCCGGGTCGTTGCCGAGGAAGGCGCGGGTCTCGTCGTGGGTATTGCCGATCACCATCGGGATGCGCGCCGACTGCGGCGGCGCATCCGGCCAGAACGGATGCCGGTGCAGCACCTGCGCATCCAGCACCGGGCCCAGGTACAGGGACGTGTTCTCCACCCGCGACGGATCGCGCGTGCGCGTGGCCTCGAGCAGGCGTTGCATCGGCAGCGTGCGCAGCGCCGCCAGTTGCGTGGCATCGAGCTGCAAGGCCTGCAGCAGCAACTGCGCGCGCTGCGTGGCCGCGCGCGGCCCGGCGGCGGTGACCTGCTGGCCGCTCATGGTCCACGCGCGGTGGAACAGCCCCTGCGCGGCCGGCATCGCCATCAGCGTGGCGATCTTGGCGCCGCCGCCGGATTGGCCGAACACGGTGACGTTGCCGGCGTCGCCGCCGAACTCGGCCGCATGCGCGCGCACCCAGTGCAACGCCTGCACCAGGTCGAGCTGGCCGACATTGCCTGACGCGGCGAACGCGGCGCCGCCCAGCTGCGCCAGGTACAGGTAGCCGAAGGCGTTGAGGCGATGGTTGACGCTGATGACCACTGCGTCGCCGCGCCGGCACAGGCGCGCGCCGTCGTACTGCGGATCGCTGCCGGAGCCGTTGTTGTAGGCGCCGCCGTGAATGTAGAACAGGATCGGACGCTTGGCGCCGTCGCGCAGGGCGGGCGTCCACACGTTGAGGAACAGGCAGTCCTCGCTGACCGGGTCGAGCTTGAGCTGCGGTGCGGAGGCGGCGTAGCCGCTGCAATCGCGCACGCCGCGCCAGGGCTGTTCCTGCAGCGCCGGCTGGAAGCGGCGCGACGCGGTGTCGGCACCATAGGGAATGCCCTTGAACACCTGTACGCCCTGCTCGCGATAGCCGCGGATGCGGCCGCTGCGGGTGCGTGCCAGCGGCGCGTCCGGATCGACGGGCGTGGGCGCGGCGCCGGCGCTGCCGCCAGGCAAGGCGCCGCTCAACGCCAGTGCGCCGAGCGCGCTGCCGTGCAGGAAGCGGCGCCGGCCGTGGTCGTCGGGTGCGGTGGATGCGGTGGTGGCAAGGTCGGCAGGCAGGATGGCGGCGGGTGGGGTCATGCGTGGCGGAGTCCGTGGGCAAACGCCGCCGGCCATGGGCCCGGGCTGGCAGCGGAAAGGGGCGGGTGGATGCGGCGCGGCACGCCTATGCCGAGCGCGGCGCAAGACGGCCCGATGCGGGCGGCGTTCGGGCGCGGGGTCATGGCGGCGTGGTGCATGGCGATGCGGCAGCGCCGGCTACTGCTTCGGCGCGGCAGGCGGAATCGGTGCCAGCGCGGCCGGGTCGCCCTGCACGCTGCGCATCCATTCCAACGCCTGGGTCGGCCATGCGGCCAGCGGCAGGCCGGCGATGCCGCGGGTGCCGAAGCCATGGCCGCCGTGCGCGAACAGGTGCAGTTCCGCCGGCACGCCGGCCTGGCGCAGCGCCTGGTAGAACAGCAGGCTGTTCTCCACCGGCACCACGCGGTCGTCCTGCGCGTGCACCAGGAACGTCGGCGGCATCGCCGGTGTCACGCGGTTCTGCAGCGAATAGGCTGTCATCGTGGCGGCATCGGGATGGCGGCCGAGCAGCCGCAGGCGCGACCCGGTATGCGCCGCGGTGCCGCTGCCCATGTCGATGACCGGGTACAGCAGCAGCAGGAAGTCCGGCCGCGCGCTGAGCCGGTCGATCGCATCGCGCGCCGGAGAGACGCGTTCGTCGTAGCGGGTGCCGAGGCTGGCGGCGACATGGCCGCCGGCGGAGAAGCCGATCGCGCCGACCCGGTGCGGGTCCACGCCGTAATCGGCGGCGCGCGCGCGGATCAGGCGCAGCGCGCGCTGCGCGTCGGCCAGCGGCAGGTCGCGTTGCGCTGCGGCGTCGGCGCCCGCCGCTTCCGCATCGGGCAGCCGATAGCGCAGCACGAACAGGGTGATGCCTGCCTGTTCGGCGAAGATCGGCAGCAAGGCGCTGCCTTCCTTGTCCAGCACGATGCGCGCGTAGCCGCCGCCAGGGGCGACCAGCAGCGCGCTGCCGTTCGGCGTCTTCGGCCGGTACACCACCAGATAGGGCTGATAGCGGCCGCTGATGGCGCGGTCGGGCAGCGCCGGGTCGTCGCTGCGGTCGACGATGCGCACCTGGTCGGGGCCGGGCACGGAGCCTGGCGCCGGATCCGGCCACAGCGGGATGCGCGCCGCTTGCTCGGCCGCGGTTTCGCTGCTCGGGTGCTCGGCGGCGAGCGCGGGGCCGGCGAGCGCCAGTGCCAGCAAAACGCCCAGTGCGCCCTGCCGGCGCTGGCGCCACGCCAGCGCCAGCGCGCCGGCCGCCTGCCTCAGGATCGGGCGCGAGGCCCGGCGCTGCCGGCCGGTGTCGTCGGCAGCATCCGCCAGCGCCACGCCAGCGCCTCCCGTTGTCGTCGTGTTCCGCATCCGTCGCCCTCCCAGGTCAAGGATGTGCAGCTAATCCGCTCGCACGGCGCCGTGCAAGCGACGGGTTCTTGCAGAAGGGATCGGGTCGCAGCGCTTCAGCGAATCCCCACTCCCGAATGCCCAATCCCGGCTTTTTGCCGCACCGCACATTGCCAATGACACCGGTTTACCATATACACTGCGCAACGCGCTGTCGATGAGCGGCGCAGCAATTCTTTCGATCCCCCATATTCTTGCGGAGATGCCCTTGAGCACTCATTCCGGTCCTTCGGACACGCCACCGCCCGCGTTGGCCGACATCGCGGCCCGCTTCGTCCAGGCCCGCCAGCAGGGCCGTTCGCTGCCCGATTTCCCCGGGATCATCCCCGACGACCTGGAAACCGCCTACCGCGTGCAGGACCTGGCGATCGCGCAATGGCCGGACCGCGTGGTCGGCTGGAAGGTCGGCTACATCGCCGCCGAGCGCCGCGATCATTCCGGCGACGAGCGCCTGCTCGGCCCGATCTTCGCCCGCAACCTCTGGAATGCTACCGGTGGAACAACGGACATTCCGGTGTTCGACGGCGGCTTCGGCGCGGTCGAGGCGGAGTACGTGATGCGGCTGGACGCGGACGTGCCGGCCGACCAGTTGCACTGGACGCCGGAGCAGGCCGCGCAGGTGCCGTCCACGCTGTTCATCGGCGTGGAAGTGGCCAGCAGCCCGCTGGCCACGATCAACCAGCTGGGGCCGCGCGTGGTGATTTCCGACTTCGGCAACAACAACGGCCTGATCCTGGGGCCGCAGGTCCCCGACTGGACCACGCTGGACGAGGCCGCGCTGCTGGCGGAAACCTTGATCGAGGGCCAGCGCGTCGGCAGCGGCGGTGCCACGCTGTTGCCCGGCGGGCTGCGCACCGCGTTCGCGTTCGCGCTGGCGCGTTCGGCGCGGCGCGGTCGGCCGCTCAAGCGCGGCGAGCTGATCGCCACCGGCAATGCCACCGGCATCCACGACATCGCCATCGGCCAGCACGCGACGATCCGTTTCGACGGCTATGGCGAACTTCATTGCAGGGCAGTCGCGGCCTGAGCCGCGGCATGCCGACGACGCGCGGGAGGGCGCAGCATGATCACTCGTAGAGGTTTCCTGGGCGCAGGATTGGCCGCCGCGGCGGCGGCCCCGCTGGGCACGCTGGCCCAGGCCGGCGGCGGCAGCCAGCTGCTCACCGCCACCGACGTGCACGTGGCCGACTACCCCACCGTGGAGGCGGTGCGCTGGTTCGGGCAGACCCTGGAACGGCAGACCGGCGGGCGGCTGAAGCTGCGCCAGTACCACTCCGGCCAGCTCGGCCGCGAAGCGGAGGCGATCGACATGGCCCGCTTCGGCGCCATCGACATCACCCGCGTCTACTCCGGCGCGCTCAACAACACCTTCCCGCTGACCCAGGCGCTGTGCCTGCCGTACGTGTTCGACTCGGTGCCGCACCTGCGCCGCGCGATCGACGGCCATGTCGGCGACAGCATCCTGGCCAGCTTCGAGCAGCGCGACCTGGTCGGCCTGGCCATCTACGATTCCGGCGCGCGCTGCTTCTACAACACCAAGCACCCGCTGCATCGTCCCGAAGACCTGCACGGCCTCAAGCTGCGCGTGGCCTCGTCGGACATCTTCCTCAAGCTGATGCGCATGCTCGGCGCCAATCCGACGCCGATGTCGCTGGGCGAGACCTTCTCGGCGATGGAGACGCACATGATCGACGGCGCCGAGAACAACATGCGCAGCTTCCAGTCCAGCCGCCATTTCGAGGCCGCGCGCTACTGGTCGCAGAGCGAGCATTCCTATGCGCCGGACGTGCTGGTGATGTCGCGGCGCAGCTTCCAGGCGCTGTCGCCGGGCGACCGTGCGCTGGTGGTGGAGACCGCGCGGCAATCGGTGGCGGTGATGCGCAAGCTGTGGGACGCATCCGAGGCGCAGGCGCGCCAGGAAGTGCTCGACTACGGCGTGGCGGTCAACGAGGTGGACATGCCCGCCTTCCGCAAGGCCGCCGCGCCGCTGCTGGCCGACTACCGGCGGCAGCCGGAGATCGAAGCCCTGTACCGCCGCATCCGCGATTTCGCCTGAGGCCATGCCGATGACCGACCACGCCATTGCCGTCCCGGTGGCGCCGCTGCAGCGGCTGCTGGACCGGATCTCCAACCTCGCCATCGGCATCGCCGCCGCCGCCCTGCTCGGGCTGGTGGTGGTGCAGGGCTGGCAGGTGTTCACCCGCTACGTGCTCAACGATTCGCCGAGCTGGACCGAGCCGGTGACGCTGCTGCTGCTGAGCACCGCGATGAGCCTGGCCGCCGCCGCCGGCGTGCACACCAAGCGCCACTTCGGTTTCTTCCTGCTGGCCGAGAAGATGCACGCCCGCGTGCGCCGGGCGATCGACCTGATCCGTCCGCTGATGATCGTCGCCATCGGCGCGGTGATCGCCTGGTGGGGCGGGGTGCTGTTGCTGGACGGGCTGGACATCAAGATGGCCGGCGCCACGCTGCCGCAGAGCATCAACTACCTGCCGTTGTCGATCGGCGGCGCGCTGATGAGCGTGTTCGCGTTGTACCAGGCGTGGCAGGTGCTGCGTCCGGCCACCGCTGAAGGAGTGAACTGAGCCATGGCCATTGCAATCCTGCTCGGGCTGTTCGTGCTGTTGCTGTTGATCGGCGTGCCGGTCGCCTATGCGCTGGGCGCCGCGGCGCTGGCGACCATCATCTACCTGGACCTGCCGGCGATCGTGCTGGTGCAGCAGATCTCCGCCGGTAGCGGTTCGGCGTCGCTGATCGCGATTCCGTTGTTCATCTTCGCCGGCGAGCTGATGCTGCGCGGCGGCATCTCCGAACGCCTGATCGCGCTGGCGTCGTCGCTGGTGGGGCGCATGCGCGGCGGCCTGGGCCAGGTCAGCGTGCTGTCCTCGCTGTTCTTCGGCGGCGTGTCCGGCTCGGCCATCGCCGACGTGTCGGCGGTCGGCGGCACCATGATTCCGCAGATGATCAAGCGCGGCTACGACCGCGACTACGCGGTCAACGTGAGCATGACCGCGGCGCTGGTTGCGCTGCTGGTGCCGCCCTCGCACAACCTGATCCTGTTCTCTGCCGCGGCCGGCGGCGGCTTGTCGATCGCCGATCTGTTCGCGGCCGGCATCTTCCCGGCGCTGCTGATGACCGCGGCGATGATGATCACCGGCTACGCGGTGGCGCGCCATCGCGGCTACGGCACCGAACCGTTCCCGGGCTGGCGCGCGGTGGCGCTGCGCCTGGTCGGCGCGCTGCCCGGGCTGGGCCTGGTCGCGCTGATCTTCGTCGGCATCCGCGCCGGCATCTTCACCGCGGTGGAGAGCGCCGCCATCGCGGTGGTGTACGCGCTGATCGTCACCGCGCTGCTGTATCGGCAATTGCGTTGGGCCGAGTTCTTCGCCGCGGTCACGCATGCGGCGCGCACCACCGGCGTGATCCTCTTCGTGATCGCCACCGCGGCGGTATTCGGCTGGCTACTGGCCTACCTGCAGGTGCCGGCGGCGGCGGTGTCGCTGCTGCAGTCGATCGCCGACGGCAAGAACACCGTGCTGCTGATGATCGTGGTGATGCTGCTGCTGCTGGGCATGTTCATGGACCTGGCGCCGAAGATCCTGATCTGCACGCCGATCTTCCTGCCGGTGGTGAAGGCCTACGGCATCGACCCGATCCATTTCGGCCTGGTGATGGTGCTGGCCGGCGGCATCGGCCTGATCACCCCGCCGATCGGCTCGGTGCTGTTCATCGGCACCTCGATCGGCCAGATCACCGTGGCCCAGAGCATGCGCACGATCTGGCCGTTCTGGCTGGCGGCGCTGTGCGTGCTGCTGATCGTGGCGTTCTTCCCGGAACTGTCGCTGTGGTTGCCGCGCGCGCTGCGTGCCTGATGCGCGGCGCCGCACGCAGCCGCTGCGGCGCGAACCAAGGAGTGCACGACATGGCTTCGCCTACAACCTCGCCTCTGCGCTGGCTGCTGCTGGCCGGCCTGCTCGCCGCCAGCACGCTGGCGGCGGCGGCCGACTGGAAGCGCGGCATCGAACACCAACGCGTCGCCGACCAGGGCAACGGGACTTTTCTCAATCCGGTGCTGGCCGGCGACCATCCCGATCCGTCGGTGCTCAAGGACGGCGACGACTACTACCTCACCCTGTCCTCGTTCGACGCCTACCCCGGCCTGCCGATCTGGCACTCGCGCGACCTGGTCAACTGGCAGCCGCTGGGCCATGCCATCAGCGAGAACGTCGGCGCGATCTGGGCGCCGGACCTGATCAAGCACGGCAACCGCTACTACATCTATTTCCCGGCGCGGCGCGGCGAGCAGGGCCAGCGCAGCAACTTCGTGGTCTGGGCCGACGACATCAGGGGTCCATGGAGCGCGCCGATCGACATCGGCCTGGGCAAGTACATCGATCCCGGCCATGCGGTCGGCGAAGACGGCAAGCGCTACCTGTTCCTGAGCGGCGGCGACTACGTGCAGTTGTCCGACGACGGGTTGAAGGTCGTCGGCACGCCCAGGCATGTCTACGACGGCTGGACGTACCCGGAAAGCTGGGACGTGGAAGCCTATGCGCAGGAAGGGCCGAAGATCACCCGTCACAACGGCTGGTACTACATGACCACCGCGGTCGGCGGCACCGCCGGTCCGCCGACCGGGCACATGGTGATCACCGCGCGCGCGCGCTCGATCCACGGGCCGTGGCGCAACGCGCCGAACAACCCGATCACCCGCACCACGAGCGCGGCCGAGCCGTGGTGGTCGCGCGGCCATGCGACCCTGGTCGAAGGCACCGACGGGCGCTGGTGGATGCTCTACCACGGCTACGAGAACGGCTACTGGACGCTGGGCCGGCAGGCGCTGCTGGACCCGATCGAGTGGACCGCCGACGGCTGGTTCGTGGCCAAGGGCGGCGATCTCGGCATGCCGCTGAAAAAGCCCAGCGGGCAGGCGCTGCCGCACGGGCTGGCGTTGTCGGACGATTTCCGCGGCGGCCGGCTCGGCCCGCAGTGGTCGTTCTTCAATCCGGGCCGCGACGAGTCCCAGCGTCTGTCCTTCGGCGACGGCACGCTGAGCGTGCAGGGCAAGGGCCGCGCCCCGCGCGACAGCTCGCCGCTGACCGTGATCGCGCCCGATCCCGCCTACCAGTTCGAGGTGGAGATGGAGATCGAACCCGGCGCGCAGGGCGGCGCGCTGCTGTTCTACAGCGAGCGCCTGTACGCCGGGGTGGGCAGCAATGGCGAGGCCTTCGTCATGCACCGCTACGGCGAGGAGCGCCCGGCGCAGCTGGCGCCCAGCGCCAAGGGCGGCCGCCTGTGGCTGCGGGTGCGCAACGACCGCCACATCGTCACCATTCACAGCAGCCGCGACGGCACCACCTGGACCAAGTACCCGGTGCAGATGGAAGTGTCCGGCTATCACCACAACGTCGCCGGCAAGTTCCTGGCGCTGAAGCCGGCGCTGTATGCGGCCGGAAATGGAAAGGTGCATTTCCGCCAATTCCGCTACCGTGCGCTGGAGTGAACATGACTACCGGTAGAATCCGTCCTCTTCCGTCCGGTTTTCCGTCCATGGCGCCGAGCAAACCCCCTTCCGCCGATGTCCACGCCTCCGTCCACGGCAAGGCCGCGACGATCAACGACATCGCGCGCCTGTCCGGGGTCTCGAAGAAAACGGTGTCGCGGATCATCAACAACTCGCCGCTGGTGCGCAAGGACACGCGCGAGAAGGTCGAGGCGCTGATGCGCGAAGTCGGCTACGCGCCGGATCCGCTGGCGCGCGGGCTGGCGTTCCGGCGCTCGTTCCTGATTGGCATGGTCTACGACAACCCGACCGCGCAGTACATCGTGGACATGCAGTACGGCGCGCTGGACGCGCTGCGCGGCTCCAGCTTCGAACTGGTGGTGCATCCCTGCGACAGCCGCAGCCCGGGCTACATCGAGGGCGTGCGCCGCTTCGTGCAGCAGCAGAAACTGCATGGCGTGATCCTGGTGCCGCGCGCCTCGGAAGACCAGGCGCTGGCCGACATGCTCGCCGGCATCGGCGTGCGCTACACCCGCATCGCCTCGCTGCCGCTGGACGAGACCTCGCAGATGGTGGTCACCCACGACCGCGACGGCGCCGCCGAAGCCGCCGACTACCTGCTGTCGCTGGGCCACCGCGAGATCGCGCTGATCACCGGTCCCAGTGCCTACCGCTCCGCGCACGAGCGCACCGCCGGCTTCATCGACGCGCTGACCCGGCGCGGCATCGAGCTGCCGCCGGAGCGCATCGTCGAGGCCGGCTACACCTTCGAATCCGGCGTGGCCGCGGCCGAGAAACTGCTGCTCGGCAAGCAGCGCCCGAGCGCGATCTTCACCGGCAACGACGAGATGGCGGCCGGCGTGTACAAGGTCGCGTTGCGCGCCGGCATCAACATCCCGCGCCAGCTGTCGATCATCGGCTATGACGACAGCCCGCTGGCCTCGCGCCTGTGGCCGTCGCTGACCTCGGTGCGCCGCCACACCCGCGACACCGGCCGCACCGCCGCGGCGATGCTGATCCAGCCCGAAGGCACCCCGGCGCTGGCGATCGCCAGCGTGCGTCCGCACCTGATCGTGCGCGACTCCTGCCAGCCGCCGGAAGACTGAAGCGCGGCACCTGTCCGCTGCGCGGGCAGGTGCCCCCAAGGTTCTGCGTTGCAGAACCTTGGGCCCCGGCGCCGAGCCTGCCGAATCCCCGCGCCTTCGGCGCGCCCCCTTTACCAAAGGGGGCTTTGCTCCAGACGGGATGCAGCAATCGTCGCCAAGAAGATCGGCCTGCCCGATATGTCGCCGTGTCCGTGAGCGCCAGCGGCGCGCGGCGCCGACCGATTGCCCGTCCAAACTCTCCGCCGCTGGCCTCGAATCCCCAATCCCGAATCCCAGCCTTTCGTGCACTGCGCAATGACACCGGTTTACCAGAGCCGCTAGAATGCCCTCATGCGGGCTGCCGCGTGTCCCTGCTTGCCCCGGAGATCCCCATGTCCCTGTACTGCAAGACCCACTACGCCACCCATCCCGACGCCATCAAGGGCGCCAGCAACGACCAGCTGCGCGAGCTGTACCTGCTCGATGGCCTGTTCGTCGCCGACGCGGTCACGCTGAAGTACACCCACTACGAGCGCTTCGTGCTCGGCGGTGCCGCACCGGTGAGCAAGCCGGTGGCGCTGCCGCAGCAGACCGAACCGGCCTCGGCCGCCGGCCACCCGTTCCTGGAGCGCCGCGAGCTGGGCGTGATCAACGTCGGCGCCGGCAGCGGCACGGTCACCGTGGACGGCGCCGCCTATGCGCTGGGACCGAAGGACGGGCTGTACGTGGCGATGGGCAGCAGCGAGGTCAGCTTCGCCTCCGACGACGCGGCCAACCCGGCCCGGTTCTATCTGGCCTCGACCCCGGCGCATGCGCGCTTCGAGACCAGGCAGCTGTCGATCAAGGATGCGGTGGCGCTGGACCGCGGCGCGCTGGAGACCAGCAACGAGCGCACCATCTACCAGTACATCGTGCCGGCCACCTGCCAGTCCTCGCAGCTGTTGCTGGGCCTGACCGTGCTCAAACCGGGCAGCGTCTGGAACACCATGCCGCCGCACCTGCACGACCGCCGCAGCGAGGTCTATTTCTACTTCGACCTGGGCGCCAACGACCGCGTCTACCACTTCATGGGCGAGCCCGACGCGCAGCGCCACATCGTGATCCAGAACGACGAGGCGGTGGTGTCGCCGCCGTGGTCGATCCACATGGGCGCCGGCACCAGCAACTACGCCTTCATCTGGGCGATGGGCGGCGAGAACCTGGACTACACCGACATGCACGTGCTGGACATCTGCCAGCTCAAGTAAGCCGCCGCGCGCGCCACCTGCGCCGCCGCCCGCCACCGTATCCGCATCACTCTAGGGAGCACCCGCAATGACGAATCCGTTCAGTCTCGAAGGCAAGGTCGCACTGGTCACCGGCGCCAATACCGGCCTCGGCCAGGGCATCGCGCTGGCGCTGGCGCAGGCCGGCGCCGACATCGCCGCCGCCGGCATCCAGGCGCCCACCGAGACCGAGGAAAAGGTCAAGGCGCTGGGTCGCCGCTTCGTCGCGATCGAGGCCAACCTGATCAGCATCGAGCCGGTGCAGCGCGTGCTCGACGAGACCCTGGCCGGCCTCGGCCGCCTCGACATCCTGGTCAACAACGCCGGCCTGATCCGCCGCGCCGACGCGGTGGATTTCAGCGAGCAGGACTGGGACGACGTGATGAACGTCAACATCAAGTCCGCGTTCTTCATGTCGCAGGCCGCCGGCCGCCACTTCATCGCCCAGGGCAGCGGCAAGATCATCAACATCGCCTCGATGCTGTCGTTCCAGGGCGGCATCCGCGTGCCCTCGTACACCGCCAGCAAGTCCGGCATCGCCGGCATCACCCGCCTGCTGGCCAACGAATGGGGCGCCAAGGGCCTGAACATCAACGCCATCGCGCCCGGCTACATGGCCACCGACAACACCGCGCAGCTGCGCGCCGACGCCGCGCGCAACCAGTCGATCCTGGAACGCATCCCGGCCGGGCGCTGGGGCGTGCCGGAAGACCTGGGCGGCACCGCGGTGTTCCTGGCCAGCAGCGCCTCGGACTACGTCAACGGCACCGTCATCCCGGTCGACGGCGGCTGGCTGGCGCGCTGAGCCAAGCACGTGCCGCTGCAGCCGACGCTCCTCCCTTCTCCCTGCGGGACCATGGCCCCCTTTTTGGGGGAAGATGCCCGCAGGGCGGATGAGGGTCGGCCCGCACGCATACCAACCAGATGCAAATGAAGGTCGGTACCGCAGGCACCGCATCGATCACACGCAACACTCTTCCCCCGCAATCGGAGACACCCATGAAAATCGCACTAATGAACGAGTTCAGCCAGGCCGGCAAAAACCCGGTGATCCTGCAGCAGCTCACCGATGTGGCCGGCGAACAGGGCCACAGCGTGTTCAACGTCGGCATGGACGGCGACAACGATCACCGCCTGACCTACATCCACCTGGGCATCGTCGCCAGCCTGCTGCTGAATTCGAAGGCGGTCGATTTCGTCGTCGCCGGCTGCGGTACCGGCCAGGGCGCGATGATGTCGCTCAACGCCTACCCGGGCGTGTTCTGCGGCTACTGCATCGAGCCGACCGACGCCTACCTGTTCGCCCAGGTCAACAACGGCAACGCGCTGGCGCTGGCCTTCGCCAAGGGCTACGGCTGGGGCGCGGAGATCAACGTGCGCTACATCTTCGAGAAGGCCTTCAGCGGCGAACGCGGCATGGGCTATCCGGCCGAGCGCCGCGAATCGCAGCAGGCCAACGCCGGCATCCTGGCGCAGGTCAAGCAGGCCACCGCCAAGTCCTACCTGGACGGCCTGCGCGCGCTCGATCCGGAACTGGTCAAGCAGGCGGTCGGCGGCGCGCGTTTCCAGCAGTGCTTCTTCGACAACGCGCAGGACGCGGAGATCCGCGCCTTCGTCGCCGGCGTGCTGGGCAAGCCGGAAGCCGCCGCGGCCTGACCGCATCAAGCCCCTCTCCCGCGGGAGAGGGGCTGGGGGTGAGGGCCGGCGGTTTGAGCGACCCGCACCGTGCTTCCCTACTGCCTCGCCCCGCTCGCCGTGACAGCGGCGGCGGCGCAAGCGCGGACACCGCGCACCGGAGCCCACCATGCGCCTGCTCTTGTCCGTCTTGCTGTTGCTCTGCGCAGATAGCGCCTGCGCCGAACCGCAGCGCGTGTTCATCGCCGGCGATTCCACCGCGGCCGACTACGGCCCCGAGCGCGCGCCGCAGGCCGGCTGGGGCCAGGCCCTGCAGAGCTATCTGGATCCGGCCGCCTGGCAGGTGCGCAACCATGCCAAGGGCGGGCGCAGCGCGCGCAGCTTCATCGCCGAGGGCCGCCTCGACGCGATCGCCAAGGACCTGCGTCGCGGCGACGTATTGCTGATCCAGTTCGGGCACAACGACGCCAAGGTCGAAGACCCCAGCCGCTACGACGATCCGCAGCAGGCCTATCCGCAGTTCCTGGCGCGCTACGTGGCGCTGGCCCGCGATAAGGGCGCCACGCCGATCCTGCTCACCCCCGCCGCGCGCCTGCTGTACGACTTCGGTTCCCTGCTCGACACCCACGGGCTGTACACCCAGGCGATGCAGCGCCTGGCCGCCGAGCAGCAGGTGGCGCTGATCGATCTCAACGCCAGCAGCAGCGCCTGGATCCGCGCGCTGGGCGAGCAGGCGGCCAGGCCGTATTTCCTGTTCGTGCCGGAACAGGGCAAGGCCGACGGCACCCATTTCAGCCACGCCGGCGCGGCCGCGGTGGCCTGCCTGGTGGTGCGCGACTGGGCGGCGTTGCAGCCGACGTTGAAGGCGCAGCTGCGCCGCGACATCGACTGCGGGATGCCGGCCGGCAGCGCGGCGGCAGCGCATTCGCCGGTCGCGCAATCGACGTCGTCGACATCGCTGGTGCTGCAGGAACGTGAGCTCGCCCGCACGCAACCCGGCCCGCACGGCGGGCCAGGCGAAACCACCGCCTATCCGTTCTTCGCCGACGCCCCCGGCCTGGCCTTCGTGCTGCGCAAGCGCGTGCTGCACAAGGGCGCCGGCATCGGCCTGCACCTGCACGACAAGGACGAGATCTACTACATCGTCAGCGGCCGCGGCCTGTACGCGCTGGACGGCAAGCAGTATGCCGTCGGTCCCGGCCACGCGCTGTTGACGCGGCCGGGCAGCACGCATGCGCTGCAGCAGGTGGGGGAGGAGGACCTGGTGGTGATGCTGGCCTATCCGGTGGCGTCGGAGTAGCGACAAGCGCGCCATGCTGGTATGAAGCGGCGACACGCAACAACGGGAATCTGCTATGCCGATCAACAAGAACGACTGCCGCGGCGACGCGAACAAAGCCAGGATCGTCCGCGAGTACACATTGCTGGCGATCGGTCGCTTCGCAATCGCACCAGGAGCCACGATCGAAGGATGCTGCGGCGAGCTGTCGGACGAGCAGATCGTATTCACCTACACCTCAAATACCCGGCCCACCGATGCAGGACAGTTTTCGGTAGGCAAGGACTGCGCCGAACAATTCCTGCAGCGGATCGGCCAGGTGATGCCCGAGGCGTTCACTCCGTTCGCAGCACCGCAGGGCGCGCCTTCCCCTGGAACCGGCAGCAGTTCTTCGGCTGCCGGCCTCTCAGCGGCGAGCATCGATCCATTGAACAAGGAGGTCTATCGAGCCATCTTGCTCTGGTGTTCGCTCAAGCAGCAGATCCCTCAATATTCGACCGCCAGGATTCTTGAGCAAATCGCGAGGGACCCCGCAAAGAAGATCGAGGACAAGCAGGTCTACGAGTTGTTCAAAGTCATCGCCACATACAGGAAAAGCCTTGCGGAACTGGTGCAGGCAGCGTCCTCCAGCCACAAGCTGAAGGCGCTTTCCTTTCCGCTGCTCGACGCAATGGCATCCAAGAACTGGATCGGGCTGCCCTGAGTCGCAGGAGACGTTCCGAGGGACGGTCCGAACGATCAGATTTCCGCTTGGGCCTAATCAGGTCGAGCTGCATCCAGCGCCAGAATTCTTTGGTGTGGTGCCACAGCGCCGCACAGAGGCACGACGCAAGCGCCATCGCTCACACATCGCCGCCGTCGGCCCAGCCTTCGCCGCTGCCTGCGTGGAACAGGCGGTCCTCCGGCTGTACCTGGCCGGCCGGCAGGTGCGGCTGGTCGGCCAACGTCGCATAGAGCGGAGTGAAGTCCGGCGCGGTCGCCTGCATCAGCTGTTCGAAGCTGTCGATGACGAAGTAGGTCTTCTGGAAGGTGTCGATGCGGTAGCGGGTGCGCATGATCCGCGCCAGGTCGAAGCCGATGCGGTTGGGCGCGGCCGATTCCAGCGCGTACAGCGATTCGCCCTTGGACGAGACGATGCCGGCACCGAAGATGCGCAGGCCGTCGGCGCTGGCGATCAGTCCGAATTCCACCGTGTACCAGTACAGGCGGGTAAGGTTCTGCAGCGCGTCCGGACCGATGCCGTGCGCCTTCACCCCGCCGCGGCCGTAGGCCTGCATGTAGTCGGCGAACAGCGGATTCATCAGCAGCGGCACGTGGCCGAACAGGTCGTGGAACAGGTCCGGCTCGGCGATGTAGTCGATCTGCTCGGGGCGGCGGATCCACCAGGTCACCGGGAAGCGGCGGTTGGCCAGGTGGTCGAAGAAATCCAGTTCCGGCAGCAGGCCTTCGACCCCGACCAGGGTCCAGCCAGTGGCGGCGCCCAGCACCTCGTTGAGCTGCTCGAAGCGCGGGATCGCCTGCGGACTCATGCCCATCGCGTCCTGCGCCTGCAGGAATTCGTCGCAGGCGCGGCCGACCAGCAATTCGCGCTGGCGCTGGTACAGCGTGCCCCAGGTGGCGTGGTCGTCGGCGCTGTAGCTGTCCCACGGCTGCGCGACCACGGCGGTGGTGTAGACCGGCACGTAGCCCTTGTCGGTCTGCTGGTGTTCGACGCGGCGCGGGGCGGTGTCCATGGGCGGCGGCTCCGGAAAGGGATACCGACGATGGTAGGCGCCAGGCCACGCAATGAGCTTGCGAAGTTGCGCGATTCCAGCGGTTGCGCGCAAGATTATTGCAGAGAACCCATGCTGCAGAGCAATAAATGACCGAATCGGCCCTATTCGACCGCACCGACCTGCGCCTGCTGGCGCTCCTGCAACGTCAGGGCCGGGCCAGCAACGCCGAACTGGCCGCGCAGGTGAACCTGTCGCCGTCGGCCTGCCTGCGCCGGGTGCAGCGGCTGGAGGCAGACGGTGTGGTCGCCGGCTATGCCGCACGGCTGGTGCCCGGCGCGATCGGCCTGGGTCTGCAGGCGTTCGTGCGTGTGCAGCTGGAAAAGCACGGGCAATCCGGCATCGCCCATTTCGCCGACAGCGTGCAGGGCTGGGACGAGGTCGTCGCCTGCCACGCGCTGACCGGCGACATGGACTACCTGCTGCACGTGTACGTGCGCGACCTGACCCATTTCTCCGCATTCCTGCTGGACAAGCTGCTCAACGCCGCCGGCGTGGCCGACGTCAATTCCAGCTTCGTGCTGCGCACGGTCAAGGACTTCGCCGGCCTGCCGCTGCCGCGCGGCTGAGCCTGCGTCCGGGCCGCCCGGGCAACGGCGGATGCGTGTCGAAGTGTGACAACGCTTGTTAAGTTGTTGCTAACGATTTACATTTGCGTCTACGACGGCCGCAACCGGCCAGCGCCTCCCCGCTCGATCCCGCCAGCCCCGTCCCTGGGCCAGCCATGCCGGATATCCGTGCCGTGGAGCCCGTCTGCGCCCGTCCGCTTCCTCTCCCTTTCCCGGTGGTGCGCCAGCGCTGGTGCCGCCGCCCAACGACGACGCCGATTCCATGACCCGCTCCGCTCCGCGCCACCTGCTGCACCTCGCCCTGCTGTCCATCCTGTCCGCCGCCGCCGTGCCGTTGCGCGCCGCCGAGGCCGACGCCAGCCAGCCCACCACGCTGGACAAGGTCGAGGTCAACGGCAGCCCCACCCGCGCGCAGCCATCGACCACCACGCGGCTGCCGCTGACGCTGCAGGAGACGCCGCAGTCGGTCAGCGTGCTCGGGCTGCAGCGGCTGGAAGAGGAATCGCTGTTCAGCATCAACGACGTGTTGCGCAACGTCACCGGCGTCAACGTGTCCTTCTACGACACGCAGCGCCCGCTGTACTTCGCGCGCGGCTTCCAGATCACCGACTTCCAGGTCGACGGCCTGCCCACCTACAGCGGCTCCACCAACCAGGAATACGACATGGTTTTCTACGACCGCGTCGAGGTGATCCGCGGCGCCAACGGCCTGCTCAGCGGCGCGGGGATTCCCTCGGCCACGGTCAACATGCTGCGCAAGCGCCCCGGCAAGACCTTCGATGCGTCGTTCGCGGCCAGCGCCGGCAGCTGGGACTTCCGCCGCACCCAGGCCGATGTGACCGCGCCGCTTACCGACGATGGTCGCTTCCGCAGCCGCTTCGTCGCCGCCTGGCAGGACCGCGACTATTACTACGACCATTACCACGAGCAGAAGATGTCGGGCATGGCGGTGCTGGAAGGCGACCTGACCGAGTCCACCACGGTGACCGTCGGCTACCAGCGCCAGGACAACGATCCGGTCGGCTCGACCTGGGGCACGGTGCCGTACTTCGCCGCCGCCGGCTCCTTCGCCGACCTGCCCAGCTCGACCAACCTGGCGCCGAAATGGGCGTACTGGAAGCGCGACACGCATACCGCCTTCGCCAATCTGGAGCAGCGCTTCGGCGAGGACTGGCTGCTGAAGGTCAACCTGGCCCGCACCGACGGCGACGTGCGCAACCTGCGCGTGTACGGCAGCGGCTATCCGGACACGCGCGACGGCAGCGGCATCTACCTGCGCGCCGCCGCAGGCGAGACCACGGACAGGCGCGACGGCGCGGATGTATACCTGTCCGGTTCGTTCCCGCTGTTCGGCCGCGACCACGACCTGGTCGTCGGCGGCAGCTGGCAGGACCTGCAGTCGACCGCCTCCACCCTGGCGCTGCGCTATCCCGGCGACTGGGCAACGTGCGGGCGCGAGCGCTGCTACTACATTCCCAACGTCTACGACTGGGACGGCGACATTTCCGAGATCACCTACGCGCGCACCGGCGCCTCGCGCGTGGCCCGCACCACCCAGCGCGGCGTGTACGCGTCCACGCGCCTGCGCCTGGCCAAGCCGCTGTCGCTGATCGCCGGCGCGCGGCTCAGTTCGTGGACGACGCGCACGCACAACTTCAACGCCAGCGGCGTCTACACCGGCACCAGCGGGCGTTACCGGGTCAGCGACGAAGTCACGCCTTACGTCGGCCTGGTCTACGCGCTCACTCCGGACATCTCGGCCTACGCCAGCTACACCGAGATCTTCAATCCGCAGAACTACAAGGACAAGGACAACAACCTGCTGGCGCCGGTGCAAGGATCCAACCGCGAAGCGGGCCTCAAGGCCACGCTGTTCGGCGGCCGCGCGCTGCTCGGCGCCGCACTGTTCGAGGCGCGCCAGGACAACTACGCGGTGCGCGACATGAGCCAGCCCGAGGCTTCGCTGCCCGACGGCAGTTCGGCCTACATCGGCATCGACGGCACCAAGAGCCGCGGCTGGGAACTGGACTTCAACGGCGAGCTGCGCCCGGGTTGGACGCTCAACGCCGGCTATACCCGCGCCAAGGTCACGCGTGCGCCGACCGACGCGATCTACGCCAACCTGCCTGAGGACTATCTGCAGCTGTCCACGCAGTTGCGTCTGCCCGGCGCCTGGCAGCGGCTGAGCATCGGCGGCGGGCTCAGCTGGCAGAGCGCGGTGCGCGGCTACAACATCCCGCGCCCGGTCGGCGACGGCAGCGGCGCCGAGACCGCGGTCACCGTGGTGCAGGACGCGTACACGCTGGTGCACCTCAACGCAAACTACCAGCTCGGCGCGCAGTGGACCGCGACGCTGGCGGTGCGCAATGCGCTGGACAAGAAGTACTGGGCCAACCTGGACTACCAGAACTACGGCGAGCCGCGCTTCGTCAGCTTCACCCTGCGCTGGCGCTACTGAGGATCGGCAAGGCGGTGGCTGTTCCTTCTCCCATCGGGAGAAGGTGGCCCGCAGGGCCGGATGAGGGTACGAGCGAAGCCTCGTGCACCCCAAACGCCGCGAGCCGCTTCGCGCCGTACCCTCACCCCAACCCCTCTCCCGGGAGGAGAGGGGCTAGTCGGCTGTTCCCTTCTCCCCTCGGGAGAAGGTGCCCCGAAGGGGCGGATGAGGGTACGGGCCAGCCTCGTGTACCCAAACGCCGCGAGCCGCTTCGCGCCGTACCCTCACCCCAACCCCTCTCCCGGTGGGAGAGGGGCTAGCGGCTTGTTTCCTTCTCCCCTCGGGACCATGGCCCCTTTTCGGGGGAAGGTGCCCCGAAGGGGCGGATGAGGGTACGGGCGCAGCCTCGTGTACCCAACTCCGCGAGCCGCTTCGCGCCGTACCCTCACCCCAACCCCTCTCCCGGTGGGAGAGGGGTTAGCTCACTTCTGTTCCTTGCACGGATCGTCGCGGCCGATCAGGCGGCCCAGGCGCGAGCGCGGTTCGCACGGCGGCGGCGCCGGTTGCGCGGCCTTGGCCGCGGCCGCGGCGGCCGCCGCGCGCTGTTGCTGCAGCTGCGCCAGCTTGGCCTTGATCTGCGGCATCGCCGCCAGCGCGGCCTTCTCGCCTTCCAGGATGGCGGCGTTGCGCTGGGCGAAATCGGCGGCGCCGATGTCGTTGACCTTGGGCCGGATCACGATGTCCGCGCGCGCCAACTCCTGCTGGCCCAGGCGCTGGCCCATGATCGCGATCGACTGGTTGACGATGCCGAGCATGCCGGCCGGGTTCTTGCCGCTGGCCTTGCTGGAGATGTCCACCGCGACCACGAAGTCGGCGCCGAGCTGGCGCGCGGCGTCCACCGGCACCGGGCTGACCACGCCGCCGTCCACGTAATGGAACTTGCCGATGGTCACCGGCTCGAACACCCCGGGAATGCTGCTGGAGGCGCGCACCGCCTGGCCGGCGTTGCCGCGCACGAACACGGTGCGCTCGCCGTCTTCCAGGCGCGTGGACACCGCGGCGAAGGGCTTGCCTAGCTTTTCGATCGGGCGGTTCTTGAGCTGGGCGTTGACATAGTCCTGCAGGGCCTGGCCCTGCACCAGGCCGCCGGAGAACAGGCGCATGTCGCGGATGCTGGTCTCGTCCAGCGCCACCGCGGCCTGCTGCATCTGGAACGCGTCCATGCCGCTGGCGTACAGCGCGCCGACCACGCTGCCGGCGCTGGTGCCGGACACCACCACCGGCTCCAGTCCGTTGGCCTGCAGCATCTTGATCACGCCGATATGGGCGAAGCCCTTGGCCGCGCCGCCGCCCAGGGCGATGCCGATGCGCAGCGGCTTGGCCGCGGCGGTCGGTGCCGGCCCCACCACCACCGGTGCCGGCGGCGCCGGCTTGGGCTCGCCGCCGCACGCCGCGAGCAGGCCGAACAGGGACAGGGACAGGAGCAGGCGCGGGGAACGGAAGGCGGTCATGGATGCGGCGTCGTGGAAGGAGAGGGCGGAGCCGGCGCGAGCATACCGGGATCGGCCTGCACCGCCCACGACCGGAGGTCATGCACGCTGGCGCACGCGGAGCCGCCGGCTACCAGCGCAGCAGGCGCGGGCCGAGCGCGGCGCCGAGCGCGGTCGGCAGCGCCATCCCCAGCGCGTACCAGAGTGCCCAGAACGGGACCGCCATCTCCGGGCAATGGAGGCAATAGGCCATGGTCGCCAGCGCGCCGCCGAGCAGCCCGCCAGCGGCGCCGGCCGCGCGCAGGCGGGTCGGTGCCAGTCCGCGCAAGGCCCAGAACACGCTGGCGAAGGTCGGAATCGACAGCAGCGCGATGTTGAACGGACAACTGTGCCAACTCTGGCCCTGCAGCAACGGCAGGCGCAGGTCCGCCGGTGCCGTCCACAGCACGGCGATGGCGGCGATCCACACCGCTGCGACCGGGACGCCGATCGCGATGGCGGCTGCGCCGACCCGCCGCCCCGGCGTGGCCAGGCGCCAGGTCGCCAGGCCGGCGCCGGCGGCCATGCAGGCGGCGAAGCCCAGCTTCGCCCAGAACGCCGGATCGGCGGCCGCCGCGGCCAGGTCCGGGCGGACACCGAACACCGCCGCCGCCAGCAGCAGCGCCCCCAGCATCCCGCACGGCAGTGCCAGTGCGAACCGCCGGGCGGAGACATGCCGGTCCACGCGCAGCGGTTCCTGCGCCAGCAGCGCGATCAGCTCATCGGTCTTCATGTCGTACTCCTGATCTTCAGCGCCAGCGCCTTGAGTCCGCGATGCACGCCGATCTTGACCGCCGATTCGGACATGCCGGTCAGCCTGGCGGTCTCGCTGACCGACAGGCCTTGCAGCTTCACGTGCACGATCGGCAGGCGGTGCCGGTCCGGCAATTGTTCCAGCAGCCGGCCGATCTCATGGCGTGCGTGCGCCGGAGCGTCGTCCGCATGCGCGAACAGGTCGTCGGCGTCATCCAGCGGCAGCTGCAGCGGACGCTTGCGCGCGTGCGCCCGGTAGAAGTCCAGCAGCTTGTACCGGGCGACCGCATATACCCACGCGGTCAACGGTTCGCTGCGGCGGTAGGTGTGGCGGCTGTTGTGGATGGCCAGCAGGGTCTCTTGCAAGATGTCCTCCACGTCATCGGGCGCGTGGGTCAGGCGTCGGCGCAGGAAGCCGCGCAAGTGGGCGCTGAGTTCGTCGAGGAAGGCGCGGTAGTCGCGCGCGTTGCCATCCAGGCCGGCCACGAACAACAGGCGCAGACGCACCTCCACCGCCTGCAGCGCGTCCAGGCGGCTCATTGCGCCACGCGGCCGGCGGCCGGGCGAGGGGCGCGGCGGGAACGGCGGAGGACGGACATGCGGCGTTCTCCAGGGCGGCCTGGCGGACGCCGGACAGGCAGGATACGACGGCGCTGTCCTGGCCGCAGGACCGGCCCCCCGTGCCCGCCCGTCATCGCTGCCGCCGCCAGGCAGCGCCAGGCGCCGCAGCCGGTCGTGCAAGGCGGGCAACGCACGCGCCCGCCGCCGCGACGGATCGCGCTGCAGGCGCAGCCCGTCCGTCCACGGCCGCCACCGGCATCTGGCTGTTCACGGTTGCTTCCCCGTCTATGGTCATGTCAGCGGTAGTTCGCCGCATCCGCGGCGGCGGTTACAGCCGACGCCGCCTTCATTCTTTTTCGCCCGCATCGGCGACCGGCTGTAACCGCGGCGGCGTTCGCCGCGAATGCAGAAGGGTTCCGGCCGCCGCGTGCACTCGCGGCCCGGTCCGTCCCTTCCCTTTTCCGCAGGAGCATTCTCATGAACGTACGCAACGCTGCAACGGCGGCCCTGACCCTGGCCGCTCTCGTCGCCGGAGCCGCGATGGCTCAGGGCGCCGATCCCGCTGCCCAGCCCAAGCCGATGGAGAAGTGCTACGGCATCGCCAAGGCCGGCCAGAACGATTGCAAGGCCGGCGCGGGGACCAGTTGCGCGGGCACGTCGAAGCGCGACTACCAAGGCAACGCCTGGAAGAATGTGCCGGCCGGCACCTGCGTCGGCATCAAGACGCCGAAGGGCCATGGCACGCTGACCCCGGTCGGCGCCTGAGCGCGGCGCCGCGGCCATGCAGCTCGGCGCCGGCATCGGCCTGAAGCCGCAGCACTACGCGCAGGCGCTGGATTGCACTGCGCCAGGGCTGTGGTTCGAGGTGCACCCGGAGAACTATCTGGTCCAGGGCGGGCCGCGGCTCGCCTGGCTCGAGGCGATCGCCGCGCGCCACCCGCTGTCGCTGCACGGCGTATCGCTGTCGCTGGCGGCCGATGCCGACCCGGACGCGCGGCACCTGCGCCGTCTGGCCGCGCTCGCCGAGCGGGTCCGGCCGTGGCAGGTGTCCGAGCACCTGGCCTGGTCGGTCTGGCGCGGCCGCTACCATCCGGACCTGTTGCCGGTACCGCGCAGCGCCGCGGCGCTGGCGCGCGTGGTGAGCAATGTCCAGCAGGCGCAGGAGGCGCTCGGCCGCCCCCTGGCGATCGAGAACCCGAGCCATTACCTGGCGCTGCCCGGGCACGCGTGGAGCGAACCGGAGTTCCTGGCCGAACTGGTACGCCGCAGCGGCTGCCGGCTATTGCTGGACATCAACAATGTCCATGTCAGCGCGCACAACCTCGGTTTCGACGCCTACGCCTACCTGCACGCCTTCCCCGCCGATGCGGTGGTGGAAGTGCATGTGGCCGGCCATGCCGAGGATGCGGCGGACGAGCGGACCCTGCTGATCGATTCGCACGATGCGCCGGTGGACGACGCGGTCTGGGACCTGTACGCGCATTTCCTGGACCTCGCCGGGCCGCGGCCGACGTTGATCGAGCGCGATGGCGACGTGCCCGCGTTCGATGCGCTGCTGCTGGAGCGCGATCGCGCGCAACGGCTGCTGGAGCGGGCCGCGACGCGTCGGCGGTGGGCGGCATGAATGCGTTGGCGCAGTTCCAGGACGGCTTCGCGCGCGCGCTGTACGGCGATGGCGACGCCGGCGGCCTGGCGGCGCAACCGGGATTCCGCATCTATCGCAACACCGTGCTGCGTGCCTGCATCGACGCGCTGCAGGCGAATTTTCCGAGCGTGCAGCGGCTGGTGGGCGCGGCATGGTTCGAGGAGGCGGCGCGTGCCTATGCCCGCCGCTGCCCACCCGACGATGTGCGCCTTTTGAACTACGGCGACGACTTCGATGCGTTTCTCGCCGCGCTTCCCGAGGCCCGGCAACTGCCCTACCTGCCGGGCGTGGCGCAACTGGATCGCAGCTGGCGCGAGGCGCATGTCGCGGCCGATGCCGCGGTACTCGATCCGCAGGCCGTGGCCGCCTTGCCGCGCGAACAACTGGCCGGCGCGCGCGTGGCCGTGCATCCGAGCGCGCGCTGGCATTGGTTCGAGGCGCTGCCGGTGTACGCGATCTGGTGCGCGCAGCGCGATGCGGCGCCGGTGCCCGAACTTGCGTGGCGCGGCGAAGGCGCGCTGCTGCTGCGGCACGGCGGCCAGGTGCATCGGCAGGCGCTGGGCCTGGGCGGTTGCGCGCTGCTGGAGGCCTGCCGCGGCGGCGTCACGCTGCAGGCCGCCGCAGCGCGGGCGCAGCAGGCCGAGCCGGCGCTGGCCTTGGCGGACACGTTCGCCACGCTGCTGCGCGCCGGCGCGTTTTCTTCCCTCGACCTTTCTTCCACGCAAGGAATTCCATGACGCCCCCTCTCGCTTCTTCGGACCCGCGCACAGCGTGGAATCGTCTCGCCGCCGCGCTGTCGCAGCGGGTCGGCCACTCCGCGCTGGCCCTGCTGTTCCGGCTGTCGATCGCCGCGATCTTCTTCCTGTCCGGACGTACCAAGGTCAGCGGCGTGCTGACCATCACCGACAGCACCTACGCACTGTTTCGCGAGGACTACCGCGTGCCGCTGCTTCCGCCGGAACTGGCCGCGCACCTGGCCACCTATGCGGAGCATCTGTTCCCGTTGCTGCTGATACTGGGCCTGTGCACGCGCCTGTCGGCGCTGGCATTGCTGGGCATGACCGCGGTGATCGAGATCTTCGTCTATCCCGATGCCTGGCCCACGCACCTGAGCTGGGCCGCGCTGTTGTCGTATCTGCTGGTGCGCGGCGCCGGCACGCTATCGCTGGACCGTGTGTTGCGCATCGCCTGACACGCGCAGCGCGCTGTAACCGCAGCGACGCTTGCGGCGAAGTACCCGCTGCCAATTCGGCATCTGTCCATCCCCGAGGAACGTCCATGATCGCTACCCGTACCGTCACCGGTTTCGCCGCCACCGCCGCCCTGCTCGCCGTCGCCGCCGCCAGCGTCCCCGCTACCGCCAGCGCCGCCGCCAAGGGCGATGCCAAGCTCGTCGCCTGCTATGGCATCAACAGCTGCAAGGGCCAGTCCGATTGCAAATCCGGCAGCCACGAGTGCAAGGGCCAGAACGCGTGCAAGGGCCAGGGCTTCAAGGATGTGACGGTGAAGCAGTGCACGTCGGCCGGCGGCTCGCTGACCGCACCCGCCGCCTGAGGCGACGCCCCTGTTCCGGCCGGCGCCGCGCGCCCGGCCGGGACGACGCACGAGACCTTGCGCCAGATGGACACGATCGCCCCTTTCCACGGCTTCGGGCTGGGCCTGCGCCCGCCGCACTATCCGCTCTATCTCGAGGAACCGCCCGCGCTGGATTTCGTCGAGGCGATCTCGGAGAACTTCATGGTCGCCGGCGGCCGGCCGCTGCACGTGCTGGACCGCGTGCGCGAGCGCTACCCGGTGGCGCTGCACGGCGTGTCCATGTCGCTGGGCTCGGCCGATGGGCTCGATCGCGACTATCTGCTGCGGCTCAAGCGCCTCGCGCGGCGCGTGCGTCCGTTGTGGGTTTCCGATCACCTCAGTTGGAGCGCGGTCGGCGGGTTCAACGCGCACGATCTGCTGCCGCTGCCCTACGACGGCGAAGCGCTGGACGTCGTCTGCGCCAACATCGCCCACGCCCAGGACGTGCTGGAACGGCCGCTGCTGCTCGAGAATCCTTCCACTTACCTGGCCTTCTCGGGCGCCAGCATGAGCGAAGCGGACTTCTTGCGTGAGATATGCGCGCGGACAGGCTGCTATCTGCTGCTCGACGTCAACAACGTCTACGTCAGCGCCAGCAATCACGGTGCCGACCCGCAGGCCTATCTGGATGCGCTGCCCTGGGACCGCGTGCGCCAGGTGCACCTGGCCGGCCACAGCCAGGGCCGCGAGTTGCTGATCGATACCCACGACCAGCCGATATGCGATCCGGTCTGGGCGCTCTACGCCAGGGTATGCCAGCGCATCGGTGCGGTGGCCACCATGATCGAGCGCGACGACCGGATACCGCCGTTGGCCGAATTGCTGGACGAACTTCAGATCGCCCGCGACATCGCCTCCAGCGCGGTACGCGCGGCCGCATGAGCCTGCTGGAACTGCAGCGTCGCTTCTCGGGTTGGCTGCGTGACCCCGCGGCCGACGCAGATGCCTGGCTGGACGCGCGTCAGCGTCCGGGCCTGCGCGTGTACCGGCACGCCTACAGTGCGCAGCTGGGCGATGCGTTGCGCGATACCTACGCTAAGACCTTGGCCTGGTTGGGCGAGGCCGCGTTCGATGCCGCCGCTGCCTGCTATGTGGCGAGCCATCCGCCGTCGGCCTGGTCGCTTGGCGCCTACGGCGATCGGTTCGGCGCGCACCTGGCCGTGTGCCATCCCGAGCGCCCGGAGATCGAGGACCTGGCCTGGCTCGACCTGGCCCTGCGCCGCGCCTTCGATGGGACCGACGCGGCGCCGGTGACGCTGGCGTCACTGGCCGGCGTGGACTGGGAGCAGGCGCGCCTGCGCTTCGTGCCCACCTTGCGCCGGCGCGGCATGCGCAGCAATGCCGCTATGATCTGGCGGGCGCTGTCCGAAGGGACCCCACCGCCAGCTGCGGTACGCCTGCCAGAGACGATGGTGATCCGGGTCTGGCGCAAGGGCTTGTCGCCCTATTTCCAGAGCATGTCGCCGCTGGAGGCGCGCATGCTGCGCGATGCGCTCGCCGGGGTTCCGTTCGGAGTGTTGTGCCGGCACGCGCCTGGCGATGATCCGGCGCTGATCGGGCAGGTGCTGGAGCAGTGGTTGCGCGACGAACTGCTGGAGGCGGTCGCACCGGCGTAAGTGGCGCACGCTTGCGCCGCCGCGACCGCGCCGGCACGGCTCAGAAGTTGTTGTCGCCGTCCAGCATCCGGCCCAGGCCGCCGAGCACCGAGCCTTCGCCGCGGTTCTGCCCGCCGCCCTGCGGCGCGGCGGCGAACATGCGTCCGGCCAGGCGCGAGAACGGCAACGACTGCAGCCACACCTTGCCCGGGCCGGTCAGGGTGGCCAGGAACATGCCTTCGCCGCCGAAGAACATGCTCTTGATGCCGCTGACCGGGCGCACGTCCATGTCCACCGTGGAATGGAACGCGACCACGCAGCCGGTGTCCACGTCCAGGCGCTCGCCGGCGGCCAGCTCGCGCTCGACCACGCAGCCGCCGGCATGCACGAACACCCAGCCGTCGCCTTCCAGCTTCTGCATGATGAAGCCCTCGCCGCCGAACAGGCCGGTCATGATCTTGCGCTGGAAGTGGATGCCCAGCGACACGCCGCGCGCGCCGGCCAGGAAGCTGTCCTTCTGGCAGATCAGGCGGCCGCCGTGCTGGTCCAGCTTCATCGCCAGCACCGTGCCCGGATACGGCGCGGCGAAGGCGACCTTGGCCTTGCCCTGGCCCTGGTGGGTGAACACGGTGGTGAACAGGCTCTCGCCGGTGACCAGGCGCTTGCCTGCCGAGAACAGCTTGCCCATCAGCCCGCCGCCCTGGCTGTTGGAGCCGTCGCCGAACACGGTGTCCATCTGCACCACGGCGTCCTTGAACATCAGCGCGCCGGCCTCGGCGACCGCGCTCTCGCCCGGATCCAGCTCGATCTCCACGAACTGCATCTCGTGGCCGACGATGCGGAAGTCGATGTCGTCGGCACGACCGCTGCTGCCGGGCGGGGGCGGCAGGTCCGGCGGCAGGCTGGCCGCGTTCGCGCCGCGCAGCTCGTCGATCTGGTTGGCCGGCTTCCAGCCGCTCTGGCCCTGGCGCCAGGCCATGGCGGTGGGATTGTTGCGGGCGAAGGCGATGGCGTCGGCGTCGTCGAACGGGCCGGAGCGGGTCTGCTCGCTGCCGGTCAGGAAGTACCACTGGGTCATGGCTGCGGGTCCTTGGCGGAAATCTGCGGCGAGTCTAGCCCGCCGGCCCGGTCGGTTCGCATCTGCCCAAAGGCATGGGGCGGGATGTTCGCCGAATGTTTCCTGCAGGAGCAACGTCAATCGCGACGAAACGAAGTGGCACGATCCCTGGATCGAAACGCGTCGCGGCTGAAGCCGCTCCTACAGAAAAGCATGCCTGGATCGGTACAAGCGACACGCACGCTTTTGTAGGAGCGGCTTCAGCCGCGACCGGGCGCCAGGAATGCCCGCGACAGCACGCCTACAGCGCGCTTTCCGGCCGCACCTGCAGGGTCGTGGTTTCCGCGGCGCAGTCCTGGGCCGGCGTCAGGCCCTGCGCGCGCGCGTCCGCGATCTCCCTGCGCGCGCCCTCCAGGTCGGCGCGGAACGCCGGGTCGGCATGCAGCCGGGCCACCGTCGCCGCGCCCATGAAGCGGCCGGCCAGCACGTCGCTCTGCCAATGCACGTTGCACACCAGCCGGCTTTCGCCGTAGTTGCGGCCACGCGCGGTCAAGGCGTCGGCGCGGTCGGGCGCGATCTCGCCGAGGATCAGCGCCCAGGCCCAGCCGATGGCGCTGTGCCCGGAGGGATAGGAGCCGCTGTGGCGCAACCCGTCCTCGTCGTCCGGGGTGCAGACCGGCAGCTGGTTGAGCATGAACGGGCGCGGCCGCCGGTAGTGGTTCTTGGCCGCCTTGGTCGCGGCGCTGGCATCGATGCGGCTGCGTTCCAGCAAGGTGTACAGGTGCGGCGTGCGCTGCGCATCGATCGGCACGCCCAGCGCGCAGGCGAACTGGCCGGCGCCGGCCGGGAAGCTCAGGTCGGCGTCGCGCGCGGCCTGGTGCCAGCGCGCACTGCCGCGCAGCGCCAGCGCCTCGCGGTTCACCGCCTGGTCCAGCGCCTGCCCGGGCGAACCCTCGGCCGGCGGTGCCGGCAGCAACTGCAGGCTGGCCGGGACCGCGGCAGCAGCGAGGTAGCCGATCGCCTTGCCCGACGCGGCCTGCTCCGGTGCCGGCGCCGCCGGCGCACGGGCGGGCGACGTGCTGCACCCGGCGAGCGCCAGCGCCAGCAGGGCGAGGGCGGCAGAACGGAAACGGAAGGCAGGGGACGCGGGCATGCGATCTCGGGCGGGCGAGGAGGGATCGTTCAGTGTACGGCCGGTGCCGTGGCGCGGCAGGCCGCCATGGCGCAGGTCGGAGGGCCTGGAGCGGTACTGCCTGCAGCAGCCAGGTCGATGCGTCCGGTGCGCGCGCGGCGGTGTCGGACCGGGGCGGCAGCAATCATGCCGAAACGGGCGGCCACCCTGTGGGAGCGACTTCAGTCGCGACGCATTGCCGGTAAGGCCCGTCGCGACTGAAGTCGCTCCTACAAAAGCGCGCGCCAACCGCAAATACCTGGACCGCATGTTGCAGCGCCGGGAAGCGCAGCAGGCAGGCAGCCGCTGTCGTGCTGCGTAGCGGGGGCCACGCCCGCGGCGGAGGCCTCAGCCCTCGTCGCGTTCCTGCCGCGGCGGGAAGCGCAACACCACCCCGCGCGGGACCGGGGGCGGTTGCCACAGCACCGGCACCTGCGCCGGCGGTGGCGGCTCCAGCTCGTCGTTCAACGGCGCCAGCGTTTCCTCGTCCTCGTCTTCCCAGCTGTAGCGCTTGCGCGGTGGCAGCGGGTCGCGGTGGCGCAGCAGCAGCGCCGCGACCGCGCCGCCCAGCGCGCCGCCCAGGTGCGACTGCCAGGACACCCCGGCCTCGTGCGGCAGCACCGTCACCAGCATGCCGCCATAGAACAGGAACGCGATCATGCTGGCCGCGATCGCGGCGCGGTCGCGGCGCAGCAGCCCGAGCACGAACACCAGGAACAGCAGGCCGTGGGTGACGCCGCTGGCGCCCAGATGGTGGCTGCCGGGCTCGCCGAGCAGCCATGCGCCCAGGCCCGAGCCCAGCCACAGCAACGGCAGCGCGGCCAGGGTGGCGCGCGGGTACACGCTGCCGGCCAGGGTGCCCAGGATCAGCAGCGCGCCGGCATTGGCGGCCAGGTGTTCCAGCGACCCGTGCAGCAAGGGCGCGGTCAGCAGCCCGAGCAGGCCGCTGGCCTGCTGCGGTCCCACCGACCACGGCCGCCAGTCGAACAGGCCCTGGCTGGCGAACACCGCCACCAACACCGCGATCAGCGCGAGGCTGGCGTTGAAGGCGCGCAGGATCCGGGCCCGGTCGAAGCGGTCCTGCGCCTGCGCATCGTCGGCAGGCGGGGGCGGGGAGAGCGAAGGAGAGGTGTCCATGGTCCCTGGATGGCGGCGCCTGTCGTCCAAGGCAAGGCGCCGCCGGTGGGAGGGACTGGCCACGGCCGCGGGACAATCCCGCGGCCGTGGCGCGCCTCAGTGCGCCGGCTTGGCCGGGCGCAGCAGGCTCAGCGCCACCGTCGCGCCGATGATCAGCGCCACCGCCAGCAGCGAGACCAGCACCGGGATCTTGTACAGGTCGATGATCAGCATCTTGGTGCCGATGAACACCAGCACGATCGCCAGCCCGTACGGCAGCAGGTGGAAGCGGTCGGCCATGCCCGCCAGCAGGAAGAACATCGCGCGCAGGCCCAGCACCGCGAACACGTTGGAGGTCAGCACCAGGAACGGGTCGGTGGTGATCGCGAAGATCGCCGGGATGCTGTCCACCGCGAAGATCACGTCGGTGATGGCGATCAGCATCAGCACCGCGAACAGCGGCGTGTACCAGCGCTTGCCTTCCTGGGTCACGCTCAGCGCGTTGCCGTGGTACTGCGGGGTCAGGCGCAGGTGCTTGCGCATGAAGCGCAGCACCGGGTTGGCTTCCAGGTCCGGTTCCTTGCCCGCCGAGAACCACATCTTGATGCCGGTCAGCAGCAGGAACGCGCCGAACACGTACAGCAGCCAGTGGAACTTGGTCAGCAGCACCGAGCCGGCGAAGATCATGACCGCGCGCAGCACGATCGCGCCGAGCACGCCGATCACCAGCACGCGCTGGCGCTGCTCCTCCGGCACCGCGAAGTAGCTCATGATCATCAGAAACACGAAGATGTTGTCGACCGCCAGCGACTTCTCCACCAGGTAGCCGGTCAGGAACTCCAGCCCGTACTGGTTGCCGGTGGCCACGTCGATGGTCTCGCGCAGGTACCACCACAGCCCGGCGTTGAAGGCCAGCGCCAGCCCGATCCAGCCCAGGCTCCACCACAGCGCTTCCTTGAAGGTGACCTTGTGCGGACCGCCGTGGCGCATCAGCACCAGATCCGCCAGCAGCGCCGCGATCACCACGATCGCGAAACCGCTCCACAACCACACGTTGCCTATCGTTTGCATGGGGAATTCCCGTCAGTGAAGGTTGAACCTCGGGCCGCGGCGGCGAGGCGTCCTGGACGGAAACGATGGGGTTCGTTCCAGGGAATGCCTTCGCCACTGCGGCGAAGGTCTCGCTCGCAGCCGGTGGTCTGGCTGCCGTTGCACCGGAGCCTGCTGGCTCGAATTGACGGCGACAACGTTGGGAGCTACTCCCCTTCTGCGCCCATTCTTGCGGCTGGCGGCGGTGGCGTCAATCGGGGCGGATACAATGGCGTTCATGAATACTCCCCTGCCCGTAGTCCGCCTCAAGAACGCCTGGCGCTCCAGCCATCCGTGGATCTTCCAGAAACTGGTCGAAAAACCCGCCGCCAAGCCCAAGCCGGGCAGCCTCGTCGACGTGGTCGGGGTGGACGGGGAGTGGATCGGCCGCGGTTTCTACAATGGCCATTCGCGCATCGCCGTGCGCATCCTCGAGATCGATCGCGAGGTGCCGGTGGACGAAGCCTGGTTCGCCGGCAAGATCGCCGAGGCGGTGTCGCTGCGCCGTGACGTGCTCAAGCTGGACGCGGTGTCCGACGCCTGGCGCGTGGTGCATGCCGAAGGCGACGGCCTGTCCGGGCTGGTGGTGGACCGCTATGGCGACCTGCTGGTGGTGGAGTTCTTCAGCGCCGGCATGTTCCGCTACCGCGACTGGATCTACGCCGCGCTGCGCACCCAGTTCCCCGGCGCGCGCTTCTACAGCTTCGCCGAGGAGCATGTGCAGAAGCAGGAGAGCTTCGACTACCGCCCGGTGTCCAGCAGCGGCGAGCGCCCGGAGCCGGCGATCATCAGCGAATACGGCGTGCGTTTCCGCGCCGATCCGGCCGGTGCGCACAAGACCGGCTTCTTCGCCGACCAGCGCGAGAACCGGCAGTGGCTGAGCCAGCAGGTGGCCGGCAAGCGCGTGCTCGACCTGTGCTGCAACACCGGCGGCTTCGCCGTCTACGCCAAGGTGCGCGGCGCCGAGGAAGTGGTCGGCGTGGACATCGACGAGGACGTGATCGAGATCGCCAAGGGCAACGCCAAACTCAACGACGTGCGGCTCAAGTTCGTGCAGGCCGACATCTTCCCGTACCTGCGCGATGCCGCGGTGCGCGGCGACCGCTACGACGTGGTGATCCTGGACCCGGCCAAGATGACCCGCGACCGCGACCAGGTGATCCCGGCGCTGAAGAAATACCTGGACATGAACAAGTTGGCGTTGGGCGTGGTCGCGCCCGGCGGCCTGTTCGCCACGTTCTCCTGCACCGGCCTGGTCGCCGAGCACGAGTTCCTGGACATGCTGCGCCGCGCCGCGTATTTCTCCGGCCGCACCATCCAGATCCTGAAGGTGGCCGGCGCCGGCGCCGACCACCCGTTCATGGCCCACGTGCAGGAATCGCGCTATCTGAAAGCGGTGTTCTGCCGCGTGCTGAACTGAGCCGCCGCGGCGCGCCGGCGTTCGCCGCGCGCCGCGAGATCGCGTTACCACGGACACGCCGGGCGGGTTGCCGACACACCGCTGGCACTGCTGCGGGCTGATCAGCGCCCGCACGGCTACGTGTGCCGAGTCGGCCACGCCTTCACGCCACAGCGCGTACCGCGCTGCATCGCACGCATCACGCCATTGCCCACCCGGCAACGCGCCTGCGGCGCGCGGCGACGTGCGCAACGGCAACGACGTTCGTCGATCGCATACCGCGCGAATTGCGCAACGTCGGCACTGATAACGCTTACATCGTGGTCTGCATCCCAGCGGATGTAGGCATAACGTAGCTTTGTTGCGCCGCACGGTGACAAACGCCGGCACGCGGGATTAGGTTTGCGCCGTCGGGTGATAGCGCTATCACTCTCGGCCAGGTGCCGGGATCTGGTGCCGTCGCCTCACTCGCCGCGGCGGCAGCGCCGCACGGATTTCGATTCGGGTTTGCATATCGGCATTCGCTGTAGCGGGCGGCTTGGTCAGCGTCCGGGTTGCAACGGGCAGCGATGGCGCCCGGCGCCCTTCGGGGGAAGGCGCGATCCATCCATCGATCGAGACGTAGGGGATCACATGCAGGCATGCAGCGATGCGTGTCACGTACCAGGGACCGCTTCGACGTAGGCATGCGCCGCGTCGTACGCCGCAGACGGCGTTGCCCGTCCGACTCCAGCACCGAGGACATTCTGATGCGTCAGCAGTTGAAGAAGTTCCGCTCCAAGGCCATGTTCACCTTCGTCGGCGGGGTGCTGGTGATCAATCCGGCGTTCGCCCAGCAGGCGCCGCAGACCCAGGCGCAGACCCAGACCAGCCAGCAGCAGTCCTCTCCTGACGCGACCACGCTGGACACGGTCAGCGTCACCGGCATCCGCAACAGCCTCAACCAGTCGATGGGGATCAAGCGCGACAACGCCGGCGTGGTCGATGCGATCAGCGCCGAGGACATCGGCAAGTTTCCCGACACCAACCTGGCCGAGTCGCTGCAGCGCATCACCGGCATCTCGATCGAGCGCCGCGACGGCGAAGGCGCGCAGGTCACCGCGCGCGGCTTCGGTCCGCAGTTCAATGCGGTCACCCTCAACGGCCGGGTGATCCCCGGTGCCGACGCGTTCGGCGCGCCGGGCGCGGTGCCCAGCGGCGGCGTGGACGGCGGCACCCGCGCCTTCAACTTCGCCCAGCTCGCCTCCGAGGCGATCACCGGCATCGAGGTGTACAAGACCAGCCGCGCCAATGCGCCCAGCGGCGGCATCGGCGCCACCATCAACATCCTCACCGACCGCCCGTTCAACCACAAAGGCCTGGTCGCCAGCGCCGGCGCCAAGGCCGCGTACGACGACTCGCAGCCGTTCGACAACAAGGTCACGCCGGAAGTGTCCGGCATCTTCAGCTACACCAACCCGGACAAGACCTGGGGCATCGGCCTGAGCGGCAGCTACCAGAAGCGCCGCGGCGGATCGGTGCAGGCGACCGAGAACGCCTGGAACATCCAGCCCTGGACCGGCACCGATCCGGCGCTGCGCCCGGACGCCAACGTGCAGAACGCGCCGGCGATCGGCCAGCTCTACGGCATGCCCAACGACCTGCGCTACGCCTTCTCCGACTTCGAGCGCGAGCGGCTCAATGGGCAGGCGGTGGTGCAGTTCGCGCCGACCGACAGCCTGACCCTGACCCTGGACTACACCTACTCGAGCAACGAGATCACCGAGAATCGTGGCGAGCAGGGCATCTGGCTGCAGCGCGCCAACAGCTTCACCGACCTGGTGTTCGACACCGGGCAGGCGGTGGCCACGCCGGTGTACCTGCGCGACGTGCCCAACGGCGCCAAGGACTTCGGCATGGAGCAGCAGCGCAGCATGCAGAAGTACAAGCTCGGCTCGCTGGGCTTCAATGCCGACTGGCAGGCCACCGACCGCCTGCGCCTGACCTTCGATGCGCACAACTCCAAGACCCAGAGCCTGCCCAACGATCCGGTCACCGGCGGCAGCGCCACCTATTTCAGCCTGGCCGGCACCAATAACTGCACCGCCGGCACCCAGTGCGGCGGACAGTGGGCGCAGGAGCTGTGGTTCAACAACGGCCTGCCGATCGGCGCGCGCACCTGGTACCCGACCGCGGCCGATTCCATCGCCGGCACCAACGGCCTGGTCAACCAGGATTTCTCCCCGGCCGAACTCGGTTCGCAGGTGCTGCGCATCTACTACCAGAGCCAGGTGACGGAGGTGAAGGAAGGGCGCGTCGACGGCCAGTTCGACTTCGACAACGGCCGCTTCCAGTTCGGCGTCAACAGCGCCAAGACCACGATGAACCGGCGCATCAGCGACACCTATTCGACGCTGGGCGACTGGGGCGTGGCCAATGCCGGCAACGAGCCGGGCATGCTGGCGCTGCTGCAGCCGGTCGGCATCACCGGCCTGTTCGAGGACTTCAACGCCAACGGCGCCGCGCCGGGCGCCTGGCGCGGCAACGCCGACCAGCTGGCGTTGTGGGCGGGCAACGCCTATGGCGCGACCACGCGCTACAACCCGCAGTTCAGTTCCGACAACCAGGTCGAGGAGAAGACCCGCGCCGCCTACATGCAGCTGGAGTTCGACGGCGAGCTCGGCGGCATGACCACCAATACCCGCATCGGCGTGCGCTACGAGAAGACCGACGTGATCTCCTCCTCGGAGGTGGCCACCCCGGTCGCGCTGGAATGGCAGGCCAACAACGACTTCCAGCTGCTGCGCTCCGACGAGGTGCAGCTGTTCAGCGAGAAGCACAGCTACAGCTACGTGCTGCCGAACCTGGACTTCAGCATCAACCTCACCGACACGCTGAAAGCCCGCGCTTCGTTCGGGCAGAGCATCGCGCGTGCGCCGTACAACAACCTGGTGGTCGGCTCGACCCCGGGCACGCCGGGCGGCTCGATCCTGATCAACCCCTCCACGCGCGCGTCCGGCAGCACCGAGAACCCCAGCCTGGACCCGCTGGAATCCAACAACCTGGACCTGGCGCTGGAGTGGTACTTCGCCGACGCCAGCTACGTGTCGCTGACGTTCTGGGACAAGCGCGTGTCCAACTTCATCGGCACCAGCGTCACCCGCGAAACCATGTACGGCCTGCGCGACCCCACCTCCGGGCCGGATGCGCAGGCGGCGCTGGCCTTCCTGCAGAGCGGTGCCTGCGCCGCGCAGGTCGGCGCCGCCGGCAACGACGTGGCGGCGGCCTGCTCGGCCAACGACACCTCGCTGTTCTCGGCGATGGCGCTGCTGCGCAACGCCGCGGCCACCGGTGGACTGGGCGCCTACAACGGCAGCTCGGCGCAGACCCTGGCGCTGGAGAACGCCTACGACCTGGTCGGCGAGGCGGACGATCCGCTGTACGAATTCGACGTGTCGCGCCCGGTCAACCAGAACAAGGCCAAGATCCACGGCTGGGAACTGGGCGGGCAGTACTTCCTCGGCGACACCGGCTTCGGCGTCTACGCCAACTACACCCTGGTCAAGGGCGACGTCGGCTTCGACAACACGGTGCTGGACCGCGACCAGTTCGCGCTGCTCGGCCTCAGCGACACCGCCAACGTCATGCTGATGTACGAGAAGTACGGCTGGAGCGCGCGCCTGGCCTGGAACTGGCGCGACGAGTACCTGATCGCGGCCAACCAGAACGGCTCCAACCGCAACCCGTACTACGTCGAGCCTTACCAGCAGTTGGACCTGAGCGTCAGCTACGCGATCACCGACAACCTGTCGATCGGCTTCGAGGCGATCAACATCACCAGCGAGGACGTGCGCTGGCACGGCCGCTCGGAGAAGCAGGTGATCAAGGTGCTGGACCAGAGCCCGCGCTATACCCTGGGCGTGCGCTACAACTTCTGAGCCCGGCAAGCCGCGCGCGGCGATGGCCGCGTGCGGCAACGGCGCCCACGCCGCAGCGCGTCTTGCGGGCGCGGCGCTTTGCTGCAATGGTCGCGTGGCGCCCCACCCAGTTCCGCCACCGATCCGCCGGAGTCCAGATGGCCCGATACGAATTGCTCAACAACGTGGCCCACCAGGACCTGCGCGTGATCCTGCGCTTCGGCCCGGAGTTCGGCGACGCCACCGGCGTGGTCCAGGCGTTCCCGACCGAATACGCCGAGTTGCAGCGCGAGTATCCGATCCTGCTGCGCAAGGACCCGGACGGCGGCGGTTTCCAGTCGGTGGCGCTGCTGGGCTTCGAGCAGCAGGAAAACCTGTTCCTGCAGGACGCGCACTGGAATGCGGCGTACCTGCCGGGCATCGTCGCCAAGGGACCGTTCCTGATCGGATTCCAGGAACAGCACGAGGACGGCGTGCTGCGCCGCGAACCGGTGATCCACGTCGATCTGGACCACCCCCGGGTGAGTTTCGACGAAGGCGAACGGGTGTTCCTGCCGCAAGGCGGCAACAGCCCGTATCTGGAGCACATCATCACCGTGCTGCGCGGCATCCGCGACGGCGTGGAAGGCGGCGACGCCATGTTCGCCGCCTTCGATGCGCTGGGCCTGATCCAGCCGCTGCGCATCGACGTGCAGCTCGGGCAGGAACACAACGTGCATCTGGCCGGGCTGTACGGCATCGACCGCGAACGGCTGGCGGCGCTGGATGCGGCGTCGCTGCATGGGCTGCACCGCGCCGGGTATCTGGAAGGGGTCTATCTGCTGCTGGCGTCGCTGCACAACATGCGCCGGCTGATGGCCGAGAAGCAGCGCCGCCTGCAGCACGTCGGCGTGGACGCGGTCGCCTCCGGGCAGGCCGCCTGAGCGGCGTGGACGCGTTGGCGGCGATTGCCGAGCGCAGCGATTGCCGGGCCGGCGCAGTGCCGCTGGCCGACCTGCTCGCCGCCGGCGAACCGGTGGTGTTGCGTGGCGTGGCGCGCGACTGGGCGCTGGTCCAGGCCGGCCTGCGCGGCACGCGCGAGGCCATGGACCTGTTGCGCGGGCACAGCAACGGCCGCGCGCTGCAGTACTCCTACGGCGCGCCGGAGATCGCCGGCCGGCCGTTCTACAACGACGACTTCACCGCGTTGAACTTCGAAGTGCGGCGCAGCGACCTGCACGGCCTGCTGGAGGCGATCGCCGCGCACCTGGACGATCCGCGGCCGCCGGCCTACTACCTGGCCTCGCTGCCGGTGGACGACAGCCTGCCGGGATTCCGCGACGGCAACGATGTGGACTTCGCCGCGCATGGCATGCAGGTGCGGCCGAGCATCTGGATCGGCAACCGCATCACCGCGTCCTGCCACTACGACGCGCCGAACAACCTGGCCTGCTGCGCGGTCGGCCGGCGCCGCTTCACCGTGTTCCCGCCGGAGCAGATCGGCAATCTCTATCCCGGCCCGCTGGAGCCGACCCCGGGCGGGCAGGCGATCAGCGTGGTGGATTTCGCCGCGCCCGATGTCGCGCGCTACCCGCGCTTTCGCGACGCGCTGGCGCACGGCCGCAGCGCGGTGCTGGAACCGGGCGATGCGCTGTTCCTGCCCAGCCTGTGGTGGCATCACGTGGAAGGGCTGGAGCCGTTCAACGTGCTGGTCAACTACTGGTGGAGCAGCGCGCCGGCCCATCTGCCGGCGCCGATGCAGGCGCTGTATCACGCGCTGTGGGCGATCCGCGACCGGCCCGAGGCGGAGAAGGCGGCGTGGCGGGAGATCTTCGACTACTACGTGTTCGGCCCGGCCGAGCGCGCCGGCGCGCACCTGCCGGCGCCGGCGCGGCAGCTGCTCGGCCCGATCGACGACACCCAGGCGCGGCAGCTGCGCGCGATGCTGCTGGCCAAGCTCAACCGCTGACCACGGACCCCCATCCAGGGCCGCGCGCCGCCGCGCGCGCCACCATTCATCACTGCAGGAGAGACGACGCAATGGCCCAGATACGCAAGGTGGTGATCGCGGGCGGCGGCACGGCGGGCTGGATCGCGGCCTGCGCGCTGGCGCACCAGTTCCGCGAGCTGCTGGACATCACCCTGATCGAGTCCGAGCAGATCGGCACGGTCGGCGTCGGCGAATCCACGGTGCCGCCGATCCGCAGCTTCCACCGTTTCCTGCAGATCGACGAGCAGGAGTTCCTGCGCAGCGTGGCGGGCACCTTCAAGCTCTCCATTTCCTTCGAGAACTGGCCACGGCACGGCGAGCGCTACATCCACCCGTTCGGCCTCACCGGGCAAAGCACCCTGGTCTGCGCGTTCCACCATTTCTGGCTGGAGGCGCAGCGGCGCGGGATGGTCTCCGACCTGGGCGACTACTGCCTGGAAACCGTGGCCTCGCGCGTGGACCGCTTCGCGCTGCAACAGTCGCCGCCGGTCAACTACGCCTACCACCTCGATGCCGGGCTGTACGCGCGCCTGCTGCGCCGCCACGCCGAGCGCCACGGCCTCAAGCGCGTGGAGGGCAAGATCCAGCAGGTGCGGCAGCACGCCGAGAGCGGCTTCGTCGAGGCGCTGCTGCTGGAAGACGGCACGCTGATCGAAGGCGACCTGTTCATCGACTGCACCGGCTTCCGCGGCCTGCTGATCGAGCAGACCCTGCACACCGGCTACGAAGACTGGAAGCAGTGGCTGCCGTGCGATCGCGCGGTGGCGGTGCAGACCGAGGCGGTGACGGCGCCGGTGCCGTACACCCGCGCCATCGCCCATGCCGCCGGCTGGCGCTGGCATATCCCGTTGCAGCATCGCGTCGGCTGCGGGCTGGTGTTCTCCAGCGCGCACCTGTCCGACGACGAAGCGCGCGCCAAGCTGTTGCACGACGCCGCCGCGCCGCCGATCAAGGAGCCGTGGCTGGTGCCGTTCCGCACCGGCCGCCGGCTCAAGGCCTGGAACAAGAACGTGGTCGCGCTGGGCCTGGCCAGCGGCTTCATCGAACCGCTGGAATCCACCAGCATCCACCTGACCATCGCCGCGGTGATGCGGCTGCTCACGCTGTTCCCCACCGACGGCATCGCCCCGTCGATGGCGGACATCTACAACGACGTCAGTCGCGCCGAGATGGAACACGTGCGCGATTTCATCATCCTGCACTACCACGCCAACCAGCGCGACGAACCGATGTGGCGGGCCTGCCGCGAGATGACATTGCCCGACTCGCTGCAGCAGCGGCTGCGCGCCTGGCGCGAGCGCGCGCACGCCTGGCAGGGCAGCGACGAACTGTTCCGGGTGGATTCGTGGATCCACGTGCTGCTCGGCCAGGGCATCGTGCCGGCGCAGCACCACCTGCTGGCGCGCGCGTTGCCGGACCAGCAGCTGCAGCAGTTCCTCGACACGATCCGCCAGCCCATCGACCGCGCGGTGGCGCAGATGCCGTCGCAGCAGGACTTCATCGCGCGCTATTGCCAGGCCGGGCCGGAGGTGTGGGCGGGACGCGCTGCAACCGCGGCGCCGGTGTCGGCATGATGATGCGTGCCGCCGCTCGCGGCGTGCCGCGGCGCGTGCCGCTTGCCGTGCCAGCGGACGCCCGGTCGGTGGCATAGTGCGGCGCGGCCTCGCCGCGGATCGAGGGGGAGGTCGTCGTGCACAGACCAGCAGCAACCGCTTGCCCGGACCCGGCGTCGCCGCTGCGCTACCCGCCCGGCTATCCGCCGACCGGCAGGCGCGAACGATTCTTCATCGGCGTCAGATGGCTCGGCCCGGATCTGTCGTTCTTCGGTCGATTGTCGGCGCAGCAGAAGGCGCGCAGCGTCGATCTCATGGAACTGTGGGGTGGCGGCACGCGGCAGCGGGCGGCAAGCGCAATCGGAGCGATCCTGGCGCGGCGGCTACGCTGGCCCGGTCCGTGTTTCCTGCCCGACGACGTGTTCGGCGTCGTCTGCGGCGGACCGCGCTTCGAGATGCTCGACACCGGCGCCGACGTGGAGGATGCGATCGGCGAGATCCAGACGCAGCTCGGGATCGCACTGCCGGCGTCCTTCTGGGAAGGCACGGCGACGTGGACCCTGGGCGAGGTGGTCGATGCGTTGGTGGCGGCGGGCGCGGCCTGCGCCGAAGCCTGCGCGTCGCCTGCGCCTGGCTGAGCCGGCGCCGCCGCGCCGCGCGGCAGGTTCGATCGTGCAGGGCGACCTTGCGTGCCACCCGGATGCACTCACCTACCCGTCGCGGGGCAACCCGGCAGGCGTGGCATGGCTATCATCGAATCGTCGCCCCGTTCGAGAGTTCCTGCGCATGAACCTGCACGCCCTGTGTCTTTCCGTGTCGTTGGCGCTGGCCGCGGCGCTGCCGGCGCATGCCGTCGACTTCACCAAGGCGGAACTGGCGCGCGCCACCGCGCTGCAGCAGCGCCTGCTGACGCTGGATTCGCATCTGGATACGCCGGCCAATTTCGAGCGCGGCGATTTCGACATGATGGCCGCGCACGCCGGCAATCGCCTGGCGCAGGTGGACTATCCGCGCATGGTGGCCGGCGCGCTGGACGGTGGCTTCTGGGCGATCTACACCGGCCAGGGCGACTGCAGCGCGCAGGCGCACCTGGACGATCGCGACGCCGGGCTGCAGCGCCTGATGGCGATCCACGCGCTGCTCGCGGCGCACCCGCAGCAGTTCGGCATGGCCACCACGCCGGCCGATGCGGCGCGGATCAAGGCCGCCGGCAAGCGCGTGGTGTACCTGAGCATGGAGAACGCCAGCCCGCTGGTCGCCGATCCCACGCTGCTGCGCTTCTACCACGCGCAAGGCCTGCGGCTGATGAGCACGGCGCATTTCCTCAACAACGAGTTCGCCGATTCGGCCACCGATCCGAAGGGACCGGAATGGCATGGCTTGAGTCCTGCCGGGCGGGCGCTGGTGCAGCAGGCGCAGAAGCTGGGCATCGTCATCGACCAGTCGCATGCCTCCGATGCGGTGTTCGACCAGCTGATCGCGCTGTCGCCGGTGCCGATCCTGCTTTCGCACAGCGGCGCGCGCGCGGTGCATGCGCATCCGCGCAACATCGACGATGCGCGGCTGAAGGTGCTGGCCGCGCACGGCGGGGTGATCCAGATGAATTCCTACGGCGGCTACCTGATCGACAATGGCGCCAGCCCCGAGCGCAAGGCGGCCGAGCAGGCACTGATCGCCAAATATGGCGGCTGGGAGCATCTGCAACTGGCCGATGGACCCAAGCTCGGCGAAGAGATGAAGGCGCTGGATGCCAAATATCCGGTGCGGCAGGCGACGCTGGACGACTTCTTCGCGCACCTGGACCACGTGCTGGCGCTGATCGGCCCCGAGCACGTGGGCATCGGCATGGACTGGGACGGCGGCGGCGGGGTGGTCGGCATGGAGGACGTCGGCGACCTGCCCAAGATCACCGCCTGGCTGTTGCGCAAGGGCTACAGCGAGCAGCAGATCGCCGCCATCTGGGGCGGCAACGTGCTGCGGGTGATGCAGCAGGCGCAGGAGTGGGCGGCGGCGCAGGCGCGCGCCGGGTCTTCCTGAGACCTTGTGCCGGCGCGGCCGTCTCGCGCGATTGCGCCTGGCGGTGGCGCTTGGCCTGGCGCCCGCCGAGGGCCGAAGGGGGCGTAGCCCGGTCGCCGGAGTGCGCGGTGCCGCACGCGCCGAACCGGCGCCGTCGCATCGGCTAGCATCGGGGCGACCATGAAGATCGTCATCGCCCCGGATTCGTTCAAGGAAAGCCTGTCGGCGCTGGAAGCGGCCACGCAGATCGAGGCGGGCTTTCGCGCCGTGTTCCCGGCGTGGACCTACCTCAAGGTGCCGGTCGCCGACGGCGGCGAGGGCACGGTCGCGGCGCTGGTCGCGGCCAGCGGCGGCCGCATCGTCGGCCGCACGGTGACCGGACCGCTGGGGGAGCCGGTCGAGGCCTTCTTCGGCATCACCGGCGATGGCCGCACCGCCGTCGTCGAAATGGCCGCGGCGAGCGGGCTGGCGCTGCTGCCGCCGGCGCGGCGCGACCCGCTGGCCGCCACCAGCTACGGCGTCGGCGAGCTGCTCCTGGCGGCGCTCGATGCCGGCGCGCGCAAGCTCATCGTCGGGGTCGGCGGTAGCGCCAGCAACGACGGCGGTGCCGGCATGGCACAGGCGCTGGGCGTGCGTCTGCTCGACGCGCAGGGCCATGCGCTGGATCCCGGCGTGGGCGGTGGTGCACTGGCGAGGCTGGCGCGGATCGATGCCAGCGGCCTGGATCCGCGCTTGCGACAGTGCGTGATCGAGGTCGCCTGCGATGTCGACAATCCGCTGACCGGGCCGGCGGGCGCCTCGGCGGTGTTCGGGCCGCAGAAGGGCGCCACGCCGGCGCTGGTCGCCCAGCTCGACGCCAACCTGCAGCACTACGCCACGGTGATCGAAGCCGACCTTGGCATCGCGCTCGCCGGGTTGCCCGGCGGCGGCGCCGGCGGCGGCGTGGGCGCGGCGCTGGTGGCCTTTCTGGGCGCGCAGCTGCGCCCGGGCGCGGACATCGTCGCCGAGGCGCTGGGGCTGGACGCGCTGGTGGCCGACGCCGACCTGGTGATCACCGGCGAAGGCCGCCTCGACAGCCAGAGCGTCCACGGCAAGACGCCGCTCGGCGTGGCCCGCATCGCCAGACGCCACGGCAAGCCGGTGGTCGCGATCGCCGGCGGGCTGGGTGTCGGCGCCGAGCTTCTGCACGCGCACGGCATCGACGCGATGTTCGGCGCCGTGCAGCGCGCCTGCACGCTGGAGCAGGCGCTGGCCGAGGCCGCGGCGAACCTGCGCCTGGCGGCCAGGAACGTGGCCGAGGCGATCAGGATCGGGCG
The DNA here is from genome assembly GCF_017163705.1 of Xanthomonas bonasiae. Classification (GTDB taxonomy): domain Bacteria; phylum Pseudomonadota; class Gammaproteobacteria; order Xanthomonadales; family Xanthomonadaceae; genus Xanthomonas_A; species Xanthomonas_A bonasiae. Next base: position 77,171 of record NZ_JAFIWB010000010.1, on the reverse strand, counting down.
CGAGCTGGGGCGCTGACCGGATCGCGGCGGCGCTCCCGCCAGGTGCACGCATGCGGCGTCTGCCGCGTCCGCAAGCCGGGTTGCGGACGCGTACCGGCCTGGTATCGATCGGGTGCCCGACTCCTATACAGCCCGATTCATGGCGGACCATACGCACCACAATGGTGCCAATCCAGGCCGCATCTGGTGCGCACCGGGCCTATTCAGCTACAATGAAAACGATTACAAGAAAAGGAATTGCCTCTCCATGAGTACCCAGAACCTCCCCGAACGCGCGCCGCTCAGCCCCAAGTGGCAGTTCCGCTTCGACTTCTTCGACCGCCACGGCGGGCCGGCCTCGCCCGGCTTCAAGCCGGCGTTCAAGGCGCTGCCGTCGTTCGGCGACCGCCTGAAGATCAACATGAACTTCTTCGCGTTCTTCTTCGGCTGGATCTACTTCTTCATCCTCGGCCTGTGGCGCAAGGCGATCGTGCTGATCGGCATCTCGCTGCTGATCGGCGTGCTGTCGTTCTTCCTGCCGAAGATGGTCGTCAACGGCCTGGGCGTGGCCTATTCGGTGCTGGTCGGCATGATCGCCAACTACGCCTACTACCTGGAAGTGAAGAAGGGCAGCACCAGCTGGAACCCCTTCGAAGGCATGCGCTGGTGGTAACCCGCTCGCGCCGCGCCGGCTGAGTCCGCGCGGCGCGCGCCCAGGCCATGCCGCCGCTTCCCGCGCAGATCGCGCGGGGGCTGGGCACACGCCCTGGCCACGACGCAACGCTGTGTCGTGGCGGGACGGCTTGAGTCTGCCGGCGTCGGCGCCTACCGTGGCGCCTTCGCTGCCAGGCTCCCCCATGTCCCCACACGCTTCCCAGGCCGATGCGGCACCCGCCGGCCTGTCCTCCGGCCTGATCGCGCTGTTCGCCGCCGCCTGCGGCCTGGCGGTGGCCAACATCTATTTCTCGCAACCGCTGATCGGCATCATCGCGCCGGAACTGCGCCTGCACGCGGGCCTGGCCGGGCTGATCGTGGCGCTGACCCAGCTCGGCTACGGCGCCGGCCTGCTGTTGCTGGTGCCGCTGGCCGACGTGGCCGAGAACCGGCGCCTGGCGATCCTGCTGCTGGGCGGGGTGGTGCTGGGCCTGCTCGGCATCGGCCTGTCGCAGTCGGCGGCCGGGTTCCTGATCGGCTCGTTCGTGGTCGGCGTGTGCGCGGTGGCCACGCAGATCCTGGTGCCGTTCGCCTCGCACCTGGCGCCGGAGGCCAGCCGCGGCCGCGTGGTCGGCACGGTGATGGGCGGGTTGCTGGCCGGGATCATGCTGGCGCGGCCGTTCTCCAGCTTCGTCGCCGCCAGTCTGGGCTGGCGCGCGGTGTTCTTCCTGTCCGCCGGCATGATGCTGCTGTTGATGGCGGTGCTGCGCTGGCGCCTGCCGCAGCGCCGGCCCGCGCAGCGCGCGTCCTACGCCGCGGTGCTGGCCTCGCTGCCGCGCCTGTATGCCGCCACCCCGCTGCTGCGCCGGCGCGCGTTCTACCAGGGCATGATGTTCGCTGCGTTCAACGTGTTCTGGACCGGCTCGCCGCTGTTGCTGGCGCAGTCCTTCGGCATGGACCAGCGGCACATCGCGCTGTTCGCCCTGGCCGGCGCCGCCGGCGCCCTGGTCGCGCCGCTGGCCGGGCGCATGGCGGACCGCGGCTGGACCCGCCCGGCCACCGGCTGGGCGCTGGCTGCCGCGGCGCTGTCGTTCGGCATCGGCGCCTGGGCCGCGCACGCGCACGCGCTGTTGTGGCTGGTGATCGCCGCGCTGGTGCTGGATGCGGCGGTACAGGTGTGCCAGGTGCTGAGCCTGCGCAGCATCTACATGCTGGCCCCGGAGCAGCGCGGCCGCCTCAACGGCCTGTTCATGACTTCGGTGTTCGTGTGCGGCGCCGCCGGGTCGTTGCTGGCCGCGGCGGTCTTCGCCTATGCCGGCTGGCCGGGGCTGTCGTTGCTCGGCGCCGGCTTCGGCACGGCCGCGCTGCTGTTCTACTTCAGCGAATTCAGGCGCGCGGTGGTGCCGGCGCGTTGAGTGCGCTTCTGCCTGGATCGGGTGACGCTCGCATCCGTTCCAAGGCATGCATTCATGGCAACCGGCAGGACCCGGCGCCGCACGATTTGTCCCTTCTCCCGTTGGAAGCAGGCCCCGCAGGGGCGGACGAGGGTACGGGCGCAGCCTCGTGCATCCACACTCGGCGAGACGCTTTCGCGCCGGACCCTCACCCCAACCCCTCTCCCGAGGGGAGAGGGGCGATGCGTGGCGGTCGTTATTTTTTCCAGAACTGCCATTTCGGCGCCGGCTTGCTCGCCGCCGTGGGGGTTGATGGCGGGGCGAGGCTGCCTTGCAATTGGATCAGGCGATCCAGCGCATCGAAGCCAAGCGTGATCCGGCTGCCGCCGCGCGTGGCGACGGTCTGCCCGGGTTCGCGCTGCAGCGCATAGCCCTGGTCGTCGAGGAAGCCTTCGGTCATCGCGCGGTGGTCGAGCGGGAACTGCGCGACCAATTGTCCGAGCAGGCTGAGTACGCGCGGATCGTCGCACGGCGCGAACACCGCGGCGGGGACGTCGTCGAGCAGGAAGAACAGCGCACCGCCGCGGTACGGGCCACGGTAGTAGCAGCGCGCGCTCAGCGCGGCGGCGAGCAGGGCAATCGTATGGCCTTCGTCGTCCAGCGGCAGCGACGCCGTGGCCAGTTCGGCCGGACCGTCGCGCTCGCCACGCTCGCGCAGCGCGTTCGCCGCGACCAGCAGGTTCTCCGGCAGGTTGCTGGCGGTGTTGGCCCAGGCCCACAGCCAACTGGCGCTGTCCTCGGCGGCGCTGCCCAGCAGCTGCACCGGGAAGTGCAGGTCGTCGCCGAAGTGCGCAATGCCCTCGGCCAGATCCAGGCGCCAGCCGCGTTCGCCGAGCAGGTCGGCCAGCGCCATCTGCCGGGCGAAGGCGGTGCCGATATGGCGCGCCAGCAGGGCCTGGAAGGCCGGCGTCACGGTCGCGGTTCCCCGCGCTGCAACAGGCTGTGACGGCGCCCGTAGAGCAGGTAGGCGACCACGCCGATCCCGTTCCACAACGCGAACCACTTCTGCGTGGTGTGCGGCAGGCTCCAGAACAGGTACAGGCAGCCGCCGATCGCCAGCGGTGCCACCACCCACGCCAGCGGCGTGCGGAACTTGCGCACCCGGTCGGGCTCGCGCACGCGCAGCACCAGCAGGCACGCGGCCACCGCGATGAACGCGGCCAGGGTGCCGGCGTTGGCCAGCGCGGCGATCTCATCCAGCCGCGCCACGCCGGCCAGCGCCGCCACCAGGATCGCGGTGAACAGCGTGGTCGCCACCGGCGTACCGGTGCGCGCGCTGACCTTGGACAGGCCGCGCGGCAGCAGGCCGTCGCGCGACATCACGAAGAAGATCCGGCTCTGCCCGTACAGGAACGCCAGCAGCACCGTCGGCAATGCGATCACCGCGGCCGCGGCGATCAGCGTCGCCGCCTTGCCCTGGCCAAGTTCGCGCAGGATCAGCGCCAGCGGTTCGGCGCTCTGGCCGAACACCGTGTAGCTCATCGCGCCGACCGCGGACAGCGCCACCAGCACGTAGATCAGGGTGCAGCCGACCATCGAGCCGAGGATGCCGATCGCCAGATCGCGCTCGGGCTTCTTGGTTTCCTCGGCCGCGGTGGAGATCGCGTCGAAGCCGTAGAAGGCGAAGAAGATGATCGCCGCGGCCGCCATCACCCCGCGCTCGACGCCGTCGGCGCCCATCGATTTGGCGAAGCCGAACGGCATGAACGGCTCCATCCGCGCGCTGTCGAAATGCGGCAGCGCGATCACCACGAACACGGTCAGGGCGACGATCTTCACCGCCACCAGCACCGCGTTGACCGTGGCGCTGGCCTGGGTGCCGAGCATCAGCATGCCGGCGACCACGAAGGTGATCAGCACCGCCGGCAGGTTGACCACGCCGCCGGCGTGCGGCCCGGCGGTCAGCCACAGCGGCAGGTCCACGCCTACGCCCTTGAGGAAGCCGACCGCATAGCCCGACCAGCCCACCGCCACCGTGCTGACCACCAGCGAGTACTCCAGGATCAGGCTCCAGCCGACCACCCAGGCGATGCTCTCGCCCAGCGCGATGTAGCTGTAGGTGTAGGCGCTGCCGGCGGCCGGCATCAGCGTCGCCATTTCCGCGTAGGCCAGCGCGGCGCAGGCGCAGATCGCCCCGGCCACCGCGAACGACAGCAGCACCGCCGGCCCGGCCAGGTGCGCGCCGACCCCGATCAGGGTGTAGATGCCGGTGCCGACGATCGCGCCGATGCCCAGCGCCACCAGGTGCGGCCAGCTCAGCGTGGGCACCAGCCGGCGCCCGGCTTCGTGGACGGTGACCAGATCGAGCGACTTGCGCCGGAACAGGAACGACATGCGGGCCTCGGGGAGCGACAGGACAAGCCCGCGAGTGTCGCCGAATGCGGTGCAGCAATGCTATGCCCGGCCGCCTTGCCCGCCGGCGGGACGGTGGCGAACGCCGCTGGCATCGCGATGCGCGGCCACCGTCGCTGTCGCGCTCGCTACAACCCGATCCGCTCGGCCAGCCGCACCAGTTCGGCGAGCGAGCCGGCCTTCATCTTGCGCATCGCCTGGCCGCGCCGCACCTTCACCGTGATCTCGCTGAGCTGCAGCCGCGCGGCGACCTGCTTGTTCAGCAGCCCCTGCACCACCAGCCGGGTCACCTCCTGCTCGCCCGGGGTCAGCGTCGCCCAGCGGCCGCGCAGTTCGGCCAGCGCGGCCTCGCGCTGGCGGCGCTCGCGGTCGCGGGCGATGCCGTGCTGGATCGCGTCGAGCAGGTCCTGGTCGCGGAACGGCTTGGTCAGGAACTCGATCGCGCCGTTCTTCATCGCTTCCACGCTCATCGCGATGTCGCCGTGGCCGGTGATGAAAATGGTCGGCAGGTTCAGCCCGGTCTCGAGCAGTTGCCGGTGGAATTCCATGCCGCTCTGCCCGGGCATGCGGATGTCCAGCACCATGCAGCTGGGCGCGTCGGCCAGCGGGTGCTGCAGGAATTCGCGGCTGGAGCCGAACGCGTGCACCTGCAGGTCCACCGAGGCGAACAGGTCTTCCAGCGCGGCGCGGATCGAGGCGTCGTCGTCGATCAGATACACCACCGGGCGCTGTTCGGACAGCGGCAGGTTCATGGGCGAGCTCCTGGTTTTGCGATCGGCAGGCACACGCCGAACACCGCGCCGCAGGGGCTGCGCGGCGCGGCCCAGATGCGCCCGCCGCTGGCTTCGATGATGCTGCGGCTGATGCTCAGACCGATCCCGATGCCGTCGGGCTTGGTGGTCCAGAACGCGTCGAACAGGCGCGCCTGCGCCTCGGCCGACAGGCCGACGCCGGCATCGGCCACGGTCAGCCGCACCGAACCCGCATCCTCCTGCGCGGTGCCGATGAGGATCGACCGCGCCTCGGCCGGCGTGTCCGCCATCGCCTCCATCGCGTTCAACAACAGATTCACCACCACCTGCTGGCTCTGCACCCGGTCGGCCAGTACCGGCGGCAGCGCCGGCGCCAGTTCCACCCGCACCGCGATGGCGTTGCGCTCCAGTTCGCCGCGCGACAGCGCCAGCACGTCCAGCACCGCGGCGTTGAGGTCGAATGCGCTCTTGCGCGGCGCCTCGCCCTTGCTGAGGCTGCGGATCCGCGCGATCACCTCGCTGGCGCGGTTGGCGTCGTCGAGGATCCGCTGCAACGCCGCCTGCGCCCGCTCCAGGTTCGGCGGCTGCTGGCCGAGCCAGCGCTGGCAGGCATTGCCGCTGGTGACGATCGCGGCCAGCGGCTGGTTGACCTCGTGCGCGATCGAGGCGGTCAGGCTGCCCAGGCTGCGCGCGCGGGCCAGGCGCAGCAGCTGCGCCTGCGCGGCGTGCGCGGCCGCCTTGGCGCGTTCCATCTGCACCGCGATGGACGTGGTCACCGCCACCACCACGATGCTGATGGCCGAGTTGATCACCCCCACCCGGTACGCGCCGGCGGAGCTGAGCTGGAAGCTGAGCACGATCAGCACGATGCACGCGCCGGCGAGCAGCAGCATGCCCATGCGGGTGAGCAACCGCACCGCGAACAGGATCACCACCGTGTAGAACAACGCGGCGGCCACCCCGTAGTCGGTCAGCGTATCGGCGGCGAAGATCGCGCCCAGCGCCAGCAGCAGCGCCGCCAGCGCGAGCAGGCGGCGATGCGGCGAGGGCGAGGTGAAGCAGCGGGTCATCGGCGTCATGGCGGTGGGCGAATGCGGGTGCGGGGCCGGGCGATCAGCCTTCGGCCCCGGCGTTCCAGAACGCCTGTTGTACACCGGGTTCGCCTTCCAGGTGCTGGATCACCGTATCCAGCTCTTCGGCGCGCACCGCGGTCGCGTACAGCGTCGCGGCGATCTCCACGTCGTGCTGGCCGAACGGATGCTGGTCCACCTCGCGCGCCGGGTAGTGGGCGGTTTCCAGCAGCTCGATCAGCCGCTCGCGCACCTCGCCGTGCACGCCGCGGGCGCAGATCACGTAGAACACGTAGGTCGCCTCGATCGAGGATTCCTCCAGCGGCCGGCGGTTGATCCGGTTCACCACCGGGCGCAGCAAGGTGTTGCTGAGCAGCACGAACAGCGCCGCCAGCACCGCCTCGGCGACCAGCCCGGCGCCGGCGCAGGCGCCGACCGCGCCCGACCCCCACAGCGTGGCCGCGGTGTTCAGGCCGGTGACGTTGGCGCCTTCCTTCATGATCGCGCCGGCACCGAGGAAGCCGATGCCGGAGACCACGTAGGCCACCACCTGCACCGCGCCCTGGGTACCGCCATGGATTTCGAACAGGCGGTCGCCGAGCGAGACGAAGATGGCCGCGCCGACCGCGACCAGGGTGTTGGTGCGCAGGCCGGCGGTGCGCTGCCGCACCTGCCGCTCGAAGCCGATGAGCGCGCCCAGCGCGAAAGCGGTGGACAGGCTCACCAGGGTGTCGAGCAGCGAGTCGAGATTGAACAGGCGCAGCGCTTCCATCAGCGCGGCGACCGGTGGCGGAGCGGAGGGGTCATCGCAATGCCTGCGGAGATGTCGGACGACAGGGACCGGGCATGATGCGGTAGATGCGTGGCAATCGCGCGTCGCAGCGCCGCCACCGAATCCGACCACCACTCCAGCATCCTCTGCCGCCAGCCCGGCAGCATCGCCACGGCGGGACCGGGCTGGCACAGGCGCCGCCGCGCTGGCCGCGACAGACGCACCAGCACGCGGATGCGGTCCTCGCCCGGCAGCAACGACAGCGCATCGGCGAGCACGCGCCCGGGGAAGCCGGACAAGGCCTTGGCAAACGCGCGCACGCCATGGGCGGCGAGCAGCTGGCACAGGATATCGGCGCGGTGCATGGCCACCGCCGCGCGCAGCGCGCGTTGCAGGGTGCGTTGGAAACGGGACGTGTACAGCAGCATGAGAAGCTCCTTCCGGCGCGCTGCCGGAAGGGGCGCCTCACCCTTGCGGATGGGCGGACGTCTCCGGGGCGGGACCGGGCAAGCGGGAAAAGGACAGCGCAGGCGGGAGCGTGGCGATGGCGCCACGCGGATGCGGGTCGGGGTCCATGGCGGTCTCCTGATGAGGGCGGAACGTGCGCGGTTGCGGCGTCGGCGGCGGACGCAGGCGTTGCGGGCGTGGACGCGGCGGCGGCATTGGCGCTGCGACAAGACACGGCGTCCGCACGCCGCCAACGCGGGCGAAAGTGGGGACGCACGAGGTCTTGCCGCGCTGGCCGGGCTGCAGCTTCGCGACGCGGCAAAGCTTGGCATACGTGGCCTGGCGACGGCCACCGCGCATGCGGCGCTTTTTCATGGCCATGCGCATCGCCCGCCTATACCAACGTATCGCCATGGGCAAAGGCAGCGCCGCGGCGGCGCGCGCTGCGCAGGAACGGTTACGGCATGCCGTTGCGGCCGTGCGCCAGAAAGCCCGGGCGTGCCGACAGGCGTTCGTAGTACGCCGCCACCGCCGGCAGCGGCGGCCGCTGCATCGGCGTGGCCATCCAGCGCTGGGTGGACAGGCCGAGCACGATGTCGGCCAGGGTGAAGTCCGCGCCCGCCGCATAGGCGCCGGTGCGCTGCAGCTGCGCGTCGAGAATGCCCATGTGTCGGTGCCAGCCGGCCACGCCCTGCGCCAGCGCCTGCGCATCGCGATGCGCGGGGCTGTCGCGGACCAGCGCCATGAACGCGTAGCGCCAGGCGTTGTTGAGTTCGGTGGCCTGCCAGTCCATCCACTGCTCGACCGTTGCCCGCGCCTGCGGCGCGGTCGGCAGCAGGTCCGCACGCTGCTGGCGTGCCGCCAGGTAGCGGCAGATGCTGTTGGACTCCCACAGCACGAAGTCGCCGTCGCGCAGCACCGGCACCAGCGCGTTCGGGTTCAATGCGCGGAACGCCGGCGTGTCCACCGCGGCGAAGCCGGTACCGTAGGGCAGCTGCTCGATCTGCAGCTCCAGTTCCGCGCACAGCCACAGCACCTTGCGCACGTTGATCGAGGACGATTTGCCGTAGAGGGTGAGCATGGAAATCCGGGCCAGGTTGGAGCGATCGAGCCTGCATCAGTACGTCGCCCTGTGCAATGCAGCCGCAGCGCGGTCGCCGAGATGGCGCGTACCGTGGCGCGCCTGGCTTGCACCATCGGCAGGCCCTCCGCGCAGGCACGGCAGTGCGAAGGTCGCCGCATGGCGCAGCGCCTTAGACGCGGCCGGCTACACTGGCGGCATGCAAACCGATCCCCATTTCCTGATCCTGGCCGGCCTGCTGTGCGCCGTGCTCGTGCTGCTGCTGGCGTTGTTGCTGCGCCGGACCAACCACACGGCGCTGGAGCAGGCCCTGCGCGAGGAACAGCGCGGCGGCCGCGGCGAACTGCGCGAGCAGCTCGACAGCCTGGCGCGGCAGCAGGATGCGCGCAGCGAAGGCTTCGCCCGCCATCTCGCCGACCTGTCCACCCGCACCGACCAGCGCCTGGACCTGCTGCGCGAGGCGCTGACCGAAGACGCGCGGCGCGGCCGGGTCGAGGCCGGCGAGGCGCAGCAACGCGTGGCCGAACTGCTCAACCAGCGCCTGGTCGAAATGCGCAGCCAGCTCGACGCCTTCGGCCAGCAGCAGGACGCGCGCATGCTGCACTTCGGCCAGCAGCAGAGCGAGCTGATCGCGCGCATCGACGCGCACCTGACCGCGCTGCGCGAGACCCTGGTCGAGGATGCGCGCAAGGGCCGCCTGGAAGGCGCCGAGTCGCAGCAGCGCTTCGCCGACACGCTCGGCCAGCGGCTCAACGAACTGATCCAGCGCAACGAGCAGCGCATCGGCGAGATGCGCAGCACCCTGGAAGAGCGTTTGAAGGAACTGCAGGCCGACAACGCGGCCAAGCTCGAGCAGATGCGCGGCACCGTCGACGAGAAGCTGCAGACCACCCTCAACACGCGCCTGGACGCCTCGTTCAAGCTGGTCTCCGAACGGCTCGAGCAGGTCCAGCGCGGGCTGGGCGAGATGCAGCAGCTGGCCACCGGCGTCGGCGATCTCAAGCGCGTGCTGAGCAACGTCAAGAACCGCGGCGGCTGGGGCGAAGTGCAGCTGGAGAACATCCTCGAGCAGACCCTGACCCAGGAACAGTATGCGCACGGCGTGCGGGTGCGCCCGGAGCGCAACGAGGCGGTCGATTTCGCGGTGCGCCTGCCCGGCCGCGGCCACGAGGACACGCCGGTGTGGCTGCCGATCGATGCCAAGTTCCCGCGCGAGGACTACGAGCGGCTGCTCGACGCGCAGGAACAGGGCGATGCGGACCAGGTGCTGGCGATGGGCGCGCAGCTGGAGCGCGCGATCCGGGTGCAGGCCAAGTCGATCAGCGACAAGTACATCGCGCCGCCGCACACCACCGATTTCGCGGTGATGTTCCTGCCCACCGAGGGCCTGTACGCCGAAACCCTGCGCCGGCCCGGCCTGGCCGACCTGCTGCAGCGCGAGCACCGCATCGTCATCGCCGGCCCCACCACCGTCACCGCGCTGCTCAACAGCCTGCAGATGGGCTTCCGCACGCTGGCCATCGAGAAGCGCTCCAGCGAAGTGTGGGGCGTGCTGGCCGCGGTCAAGAGCGAGTTCGGCAAGTTCGCCGGCATCCTGGAAAAGGCCGAGAAGCAGATCAGCACCGTCGGCAAGAGCCTGGGCGATGCCAGCCGCAAGACCCGCACCATCGAGCGCCGCCTGCGCGGGGTGGAGACGCTGGCCGACGCGCAGTTCACCCCGCTGCTCGATCTCGAGTTGCCCATCGCCGATGCCGAGGCGGACGAGGATCCGGCGCGCGACGAGCAGGAATAGGCGGTATCGGGCACGCCACACACCTCGCCGCGCTGCTTCGAGTTGCCCATCGCCGATACCGGCGACGAGATCTCACGCGCCAGGACAAGAAAGCGGCGCTATCGCGCACGCCCATGCACCCGCTCGCCACAGGCGCATTGCGATACTGCGCGCCGAAACCTGGCCGAATGGAGACGCCGATGTCGATGCGATGGTGCATGCCCCTGTTGTCCTGCCTGCTGCTGGCTGCCTGCAGTAGCGGTCCACGCCCGCAGGCGACCCCCGCGGCATCCGCGCCGCAGGCGGGCGGCGACGGCGCCGCTGCGGCCGACGCCGCGGCGTGCACGGCGCAGGGCGGCAGCCTGCGCCCGCTCGGCCGGCGCGGACTGCTCAAGTGCGTGATCCCGTTCGCCGATGCCGGCAAGACGTGCAGCGACAAGAGCCAGTGCCGCGGCGACTGCCTGGCGGTCACGCCGGTGCCCACCGGCGCCGCCGCGCAGGGCGTATGCCAGCGCGACATCAGCGAGAACTACGGCTGCCGGCAGGCCGTGCAAGGCGGCGTGGGCGGATCGCAGGTCTGCATCGACTGAGGGCGGCGCGCGCTCCAGCGCCGAGCGGGGCGCGCTGGGTCTGCCGTCACCAACCCGCAGGGCCGCTCCTGCGCGCGGGGCAGCGTCATGACTGCGGCTTGGACGCATGCGCGCTTCCTGCCCCGTGGACGGACAGGAGCGGTGCGGCTTGCTTGGATAAAGGACACGCCCAGGTCGCGGCGCGATAGCCGCTGCGCGGCCAGGCGCCTATGCTTGCGCTCCATCTTGTTGCAGGAGTCGCACGTGAACCAATCGATCTACGACATCCCGTTGACCACCATCGACGGCCAGCCCGCTTCGCTGGCCGCGCATCGCGGCAAGGTGCTGCTGGTCGTCAACGTCGCCTCCAAGTGCGGCCTGACCAAGCAGTACGAAGGGCTGGAAGCGCTGTACCGCGAAAAGCACGCCGCCGGGCTGGACGTGCTCGGTTTCCCGGCCAACGACTTCAAGGGCCAGGAGCCGGGCAGCGAGGCGGAGATCCAGCAGTTCTGCCAGCTCACCTACGACGTGACCTTCCCGATGTTCGCCAAGATCGCGGTCACCGGCGAGGCCACGCATCCGCTGTACCGCGCGCTGATCCAGGCGCAGCCGCACACCGAGGGCGAAGGCCCGATGCGCGAGAAGCTGGTCGGCTATGGCATCGAGCCCAATCCGGCGCCGGGCGTGCTGTGGAACTTCGAGAAGTTCCTGGTCGGCCGCGATGGCCAGGTGCTGGGCCGCTTCGCCCCGGACGTGACCGCCGAGGACCCGCGCCTGCGCACGGCGCTCGAGGCGGCGCTGGCCGCCTAAACGCCCGCGGTGTCCGCAGCCTGCTGGATGCCGCAGGCGCTGCTGGCTATCCGGATGCACTGCAGGAGGGGCTTCAGCTCCGACAATTCGCCGAGCGCGTAACGATTCCTGGCTCCGTTCGTCGCGGCTGAAGCCGCTCCTACAGGAGCGCGGCTGGCTTGCCGAGTGCACGATAGGAGGGACGCTGGTCATCGGTTCCGGGATCGACGGAGGTCGGAGCTGCTTCCATGCGTTCATCGCTTCGGAAGGCCGAACGCATTCGGAGTCGTCTCACGGCGGCCGTCAGGGCATTACAGCCAGCGATCTGATGCGAAGGCGTCCCGATGGTCGCCGCGATGGCGCTCAGTCTGCTGCGGTTCCTGCCGGCACTTTCGTCGCCGCCGTCTTTGCCTTTGCAGTTGCAGTTGCTTTGGCATTGCTGTTGCTTTTGACTTTCCGGGTTCCCTTCCGCAGCGGCGGATGGACCGGGGAAAAACCCGAAGGGCGGCGCACATGGATGTGCGCCGTTCGCGGCAGGGGCAGGATGCCCCTTCCGCGAATCCCCGGTGCATCCGCGGACCCGGAGCGCGCAGCGCGGAGGGCGCTCGGCAGGGCGCGCTTTCTTTTGGTTACTTTTCTTTGCGCGAGCAAAGAAAAGTGACCCGCCCCAGGGCGGAAGCCTTTGCTTCGGCGTTTGTTTGCTTCGGCGTTTGTTTTTGTAGGAGCGGCTTCAGCCGCGACTGGTTCTGTCAGGAAGGCGTCGCGGCTGAAGCAGCTCCTACAAAGATTCTTCCACCGCACAGTAAGAGCAGCAGCAACAGCTTTCGCCTTACGGCGGGTCACTTTTCTTTGCTTGTGCAAAGAAAATTAACCAAAAGAGGCGCTTTACCACAGCCGAAGGCTGGTCAAGCACACCCCGCAGCGCGCCTTCCGCGCTGCGCGCTCCAGGTCCGCAGGCCCGACGGGCATTTTTCGATGGCACTTGTCCGCTACGCGGCCAAGCCCGGGGCAGGCGCCTCGCGGCGCCTGCCCGTTCGCCGGGGCGAAGCAGTGCTTCGCCTTTATCCGGCTCACCCATGTGCCAACGAAAAACGTCGCGCATCCTGCGCGCCGCCCTTCGGGTATTCGCCCGCCGGACCTGCCGCGCTGAGGGGACCCGGTAGATCAAAAGCAGAGCAACAGCAACAGCAACAGCAGGAGCAACAGCAGGAGCAACAGCAGGAGCAACAGCAAGTACGTTGGGGTGCGGGACATTCGTCGTGCCCATCGCGTGCTGCGCTACGTGGCGTGCACCAATAACCGCTTGCGAGCGCGATGTTCCTACCTTGGCGGTGGCAGGAAAAATCCAGCCACAAAAAACCCGGCCGAAGCCGGGTTTCTTCAGGGTCGCCCGAATCGGCGCGACTCAGCGGCTGCCGCCGCGCCATTCCGGGATCGGCATCGCGTCCACCGGGACGGTCGGATTGGTCTCTTCCTCGCGCAGATAGTCGGGCAGGTCGTTGTCCTGGCGCTTGTTGTGGCTGCGCAGGTCGCCTTCGATCTGGTAGGCACGGCGCTGCATCCACGCGTCGCGGGTCAGCTGGTACTCGTCCGGCGCGTTGTCGCGCATGCTGTCCAGCGACAGCAACTGCGCGCGCGTATCCACCAACTGCAGGCCCTGCAGGCCGATGCGCACGGTGTCTTCCTCGATCTGCCGCAGCGGCGACAGCGGCGCGTCGCCGGCCAGGCCGAACACGTCGCGGACCGTGCGCGGCCCGAACAGCGGCAGCTCCACGTAACGCGAACGGCGCCAGCCCCAGGCGCCCAGGGTCTGGCCGAAGTCCTCGCTGCGCCGCGGCAGCTTGGCGTCGCTGGCCGGGTCGAAGATGCCGCCGATGCCCAGCGTACTGTTCATCACGAACCGGCCCAGGGTCTGCCCGGCCTGCAGCGGACGGCCCTGCAGCAGCTGATTGACCATGGTCAGCGGCGAGCTGAGGTTGTCGAAGAAGTTGGTGACGCCCAGCCGCACCGGCCGCGGCACCACGTTGACGTAGGCGCGCGCCAGCGGCCGCGCCACGGTGCGGTCGACCACGTTGTTGAACTTGTGCACCTTGCGGTTGAACTTCTCCCACGGATCGTAGCTCTGCGGCACGGCGACGCCGGCCGGCAGGGTCGGATCGGCCACCGGGTTGTACGGGTCGCCGCCGTACAGCGCGGCGTAGTCGTCTTCGGCCGTGGTGGCTGCGCCAGCGGTCGGCGGCACGCTCGCCGGTGCGGCCAGCGTGTCGCCGGCGACGGCGGCCGGCGCGGCCTGCGCATCGGCCGCTGGCGCCGCGTCCATGGCGCCGCTATCGGCCACGGCCGCGTCGGCCGGCGTGGCCGGCACCGCGGTCGCGGCCGGCGGCGGCGGGGAACGCTTGGGGGCGCCGGCGCAGGCGCCCAGGGCGGCGGCCAGGGCCAGGGAAGTGAGGATACGCAGCACGTTCATGGGGTCAGCTCGCCGCCAGGGGAGATTGGAAATCCAGGGTCGGCGCCAGCCGGTAGGCGGCGCTCAATTCGGTCAGGCCGGCCGGGGCGCCATGGATGGCGACCTCGGCCTGGCCCTGCGCACGCAGGCGTGCGGCCAGTTCGGCGAGCAGCGCCAGGCCGGCGCTGTCCACCTGCGCCACCTCGCGCAGGTCCAGCGCGCGCGCGCCGGCCAGCAGCGGCAGCGCCGCCGGCCACAGCGCGGTGGCCGCGGCGCGGTCGAGCACGCCGCTCAGCGCGAGCGTGTCGCCGTCGCGACGCAGGCGTGGCTCACTTGCCACTGTTGCTCGCCGGTGCCACCTGCAGCGCGCCGTTGCGCAGATCGGCCGCGACCTGCGGGATCGACTTGGTGCGCAGCGGCGTGTCGAACTGGTTGCGGAAGGTCTGCACGTACGACACGCCTTCCACCATCACGTCGAAGATCTTCCAGCTGCCGCCGACGTTGCGCACCAGGTAATCGACCGGGATCGGGTCGCCGCCGCTGCGCAGCAGTTCGGTGGAGACCTTGGCGCCGCGGCCGCCCGGCAGCGGGGTTTCCGACTTCACCCGCACCTGCGGCTTGCCTTCGAAGGTCAGCAGCGAGGTGCCGTAGCGCTGCATCAAGTTGTCGGCCATCGCGTCGGCGAACAGCTTGACGTCGGCATCGGAGGCGCCGCGGCCGTGCACGCCGAGCACCAGGCGCGCGGCGTAGTCGCGGTCGAAGGACTTGTTCATCTCGCTGTCGATGAACTGCTTGAGCGCGGCGTTGTTGTTCTTGAACTCGGCGCGGCGCTGTTCCAGCGTGGTCAGGATGCGGGTGCTGTTGTCGAGCACGACCTTGCTGGCCGAACCCTGCTGGGCGGCGGCAGCGGCAGGCGCGGCCTGGGCCAGCGCGATGGCGGGTGCGGCGGCGGCCAGGGCGGCGGCGAGAGCGGCGGAAAGCAGTTTGTTGGTCATGGCTTGGGTTCCGTTTCCGTAGAGGGAGTGGCGGTGTTCGCGGAGGATGCGGCAGCGGGCGTCGCGCCGGCGTTACCGCCGCTGCCGCTGCCGCCGCCGAACATGTACTTGCCGACCAGCTGGATCAGGTCCACCGCCGGCTGGGTGAAGGCGATCTCCTGGCCGGGCTTGAGCGTGTCGGGGTCGCCGCCGGGCTGCAGGCCGACATAGCTCTCGCCGAGCAGGCCGCTGGTGAGGATGCCGGCCGAGGTGTCGGCCGGCAGGTCCTTGTAGCGGTCGTCGATGGCCAGGGTCACCACCGAGTCGAACTTGGCCGGGTCCAGCTCGATCTTGGCCACCTGGCCGATGATCACCCCGCCGATCTTCACCGGCGCCTGCTGGCGCAGCTGGCCGATCTGCGAGAAACGGGCGGTCAGCTCGTAGCGCCCGCCGCCGAAGCCCCACTGGCGGTTGGTGGAAGCGAGCGCCAGCACCAGCAGCGAGGCCAGACCCAGCAGCAGGAAGGCGCCGACGGCGAACTCGAGACGGGGACCACGGATAGCCATAACGTGTCTACCTTGTTGATTCATCTGGGCCGCGGCGACAGTGCCGCGGCCGGTGTTGCGCAAGCGCCCGCCGGCGAGGGCGGAGGGTGGCGCGCGGTCCCTACTGGAACAGCAGCGCCGACAGGACGAAATTGAACATCAGCACCAGCAGCGAGGCGTTCACCACCGCGCGGGTGGTGGCCACCGAGGTGCCCTCGATGGTCGGCTCGGCGTGGAAGCCCACATACGAGGCCACCAGCGCCGCGGTGCCGCCGAACACCGCCGACTTCAGCATCGCCACGCCGAAGTCGTCCCAGAAATCCACGCTGCTCGACAGCGCCGACCAGAACGTGCCCTTGTCCAGGCCCAGCACGTGCACCGCTTCGAAGTAACTGGCGCTGATCGCCAGCGAGCAGAAGATGCCGGTCAGCAGCGGCACGGTCAGCACCGCCGCCCAGAAGCGCGGCGCCACCGCCTTGGCCACCGGGTCGATCGCCATCAGCTCCAGCGCCTTGATCTGGTCGGTGGCGCGCATCAGCCCCAGTTCGGCGGCGATCGAGCTGCCGGCGCGGCCGATGAACAGCAGCGCGGTCAGCACCGGCGCCAGCTCGCGGTACAGCGACAGCCCCAGCAGCGTGGACAGCGCATCGGAGGCGCCGTAGGTCTGCAGCGTGCGGTAGCCCTGCAGGGTCAGCACCAGGCCGACGAAGGCGCCGCCGACGGCGATGATCGGCAGCGAGCGCGCGCCGACCTTGTAGATCTCGCGGACCAGTTCGGCCAGGAAATCGCGGGTCGGCAGCGAACCGCGCAGCACGGTGATCGAGAACAGCCCGGCGCGGCCCAGCGCACGGATCGAGGCGACGGCGCCCATCAGGCGGCACTCCGCGGGCGCGCCGGCGCATCGAACGGGATCGGGCCGTCCGGGCGGCCGTGCAGGAACTGCTGCAGCAGCGGATCGGCGCTGGCCTGCAACGCGTCCGGGGTGCCGGCGAAGACCACGCCGCCATTGGCGATGGCCACCGCCTGGTCGCAGATCGGCAGGGTCTCGTGAACGTGGTGGCTGACGATGATGCTGGTCAGGCCGAGGGTGTCGTTGAGGCGTTGGATCAGGCTCATGATCACCCCGGAGGCGATCGGGTCCAGGCCGGTCAGCGGTTCGTCGTAGATCATCAGCGGCGGGTCCAGGGCCAGCGCGCGGGCCAGCGCCACGCGCCGCGCCATGCCGCCGGACAGCTCGCGCGGCCAGGCGTCGGCGGCGGCGAGCAGGCCCACCGCATGCAGCTTCAGCGCCACCAGCCGTTGCAGTACCGGCTCGGGCAGGCGGGTGTGGGCGCGCAGCGGCAGCGCCACGTTCTCGGCCACGCTCAGGTCGGTGAGCAGGCCGTTGCCCTGCAGCAGCACGCCGATGCTCTTGCGCGTCTCGCGCAGCGCGCGGCTGCCGCGCGGCAAGGGCTGGCCGAAGACCTCGACCGTGCCTGCGACCGGCACCAGCTCGCCGGTCAGCGCCGCCAACAGGGTCGACTTGCCGCTGCCCGACGGGCCGAGCACGGCGGTGATGCTGCCGCGCGGCACCACCAGCGAGACATCGCGCAGGATCGCGCGGCCGCCACGGTCGATGCGCACGCCCAACAGCTGCACCACATTGGATTCGGAAGACGCCATCGCGGCCTTTAACGAAAAATCAACACAGGATTGAACCAGTCCGCTGAACTTAACCGAACTGGGCCGTGCAGTATTGTCGCATCCGTGAAGCCCGTGTGCGCGTGGTCCGGGGATGCCGTACATGCAACAGCGTGTATTGGGCCTGGGGCTGTCCGGTTTGCCGGTGCGGGTGACACAGCGCCGGCGGCTCCGGCGCGGGTGTCCGCAGGCCTTGCGATCACGCGTCGCGGCAGGAACCGCATGGCCGTCGCCGCCGCCGCTGCGCGCGGTCCGGTGCCGCTCAAGCCAGGCCGCCTCCATCGCCGAATCGCTGGATCCGGGTGCCGTCGCGGTACCGGTCTTGTATGCAGTGCCGGGTCGCGCCACGATGCAGGGCGGCGATGGCGCCGCGACAGGGAGTCGTGCATGGAATTGCTGACGTTGGAACATTTCGCCGGGAGCGTGAACGAGACCTTCGCGGCGGAGTTGAACGAGGGCGAGATTTCGTTCGTGCTGGTCGAGGCGCGGCCGTTGCCGGCCAAACCAGCCGCGTTGCGTGCGCCGTTCTCGCTGCTGTTCCGCAATACCTCCTCGTTCCTGTTCCCGCAGCAGACCTACCGGATGCGGCACGCGCGGCTGGGCGAACTGGGGATCTTCCTGGTGCCGGTGGCGCGCGAACGCGACGGCTTCCTGTACCAGGCGGTCTTCAACTGAGCGCCGGCGCCGCACAGGCGGCGCGCCAATGCATCTCCAGGTGGGTGTCGCTGGCGTCGCCGGCGACGAAGCCCAGTCGCGCATACAGGCGCTGCGCGTCGGGATTGGCATGCAGCACGTGCAGCGACAGCGCGCATCCGGCCGCGGCCGCCAGCGCTTGCGCCTGCGCGATCAGCGCCGTGCCCACGCCTTGCCCGCGCCAGGCCGGCAACAGGCTGATATCGACCAGCACGTGTTGCGCCGCGCCGCGCTGCAGGTAGAGCCTGCCCAGCGGCGCCTGCGCGGTTTCCACGATCAGGAAGTCTGCGTCGGCGAAGTGGCGCAGGTAGTGCGCGTGCTGCAGCGCGAACTGCTGGTCGAGGAACGCGCGCTTGGCCGTTTCCGGCCATGGCACTGCCGCCAGCTCCGCGCTGCGGGTGCTGGCGTACAGGTCGCGCAGCCAGGGCAGGTCCGCCGCCCGCGCCGGTCGCAGACCGAGGCCACGCGTTTGCAACGCCGCCGACGGGGCGAAGGAAACAGCGCGGTCCGGAAAGTCCGGCGCCTGCGCGGCGGCGCTAGCGCTCATCTGCGTCTCAGTTGAACGCCGGGTAGTTGCCCTGCAGCGCGATGCAGAAGTTCACCGCCAGATAGGGCTGCCGGTTCTCGTGCGCCAGGCCGGTGCCGGTGGGCAACAGCATGGTCGGGGAGAATTGCTTGTCCGGCGCGACCGCCAGGAACGGACGCTCGGTATTCACGTTCAGCGATGAGAGGGCGACACCGTTGGCCGGTGTGCCGGTCTTCTTGGTCGCGTCCGATTGCGAGAACGCGTTGACGCCGTGCTGGTGTAGCGGGATCTGCGTGCTCAGCAGGCTTTCCGAGGCGGAGCCGAAGTCGCTGCCCAGCGTGTGCGGGGTCAGCCCCGGCCCCGCGCCCTGCTGGCAGCCGGCGCGCGCGGAGAAGTTGGGCAACTGGAAGGTGCTGCTGCCGTTGCCGCCATAGGCCACGCCGAGCAGGGAGTACAGCGTGGTGTTCTGCGTGATCGGTAGCGTGGCGCCATTGCAGAACGCCCAGCCGTAGGGGTTGTAGTCGAAGCCGAACAGCTGGATTTCGCCGATATAGGGTTCGGTCATGAGCGGATTCCTCCGATGGAGCGGATGCGTGCCGCAGCCATGTCGGCGCGGCGCATGGGGTCAGGCCTGTTGCGGGAAGATGCCGGTGGTGGCGATGCAGTACTGCACCGTCAGCGTCGGCATGATGTTGTCGTGCGGCTGGTTGCCGCCGGTGAACGAGGTGCTCTGCCCGGACATTGCCAGCGTGGTGGAGCCGGTGGTGTCGCTTGCGTAGAACAGGCTGCCGTTGACCGTGCCCGGCAGCAGACCGGCTGGCGCGGTGGCGGTCGCTGCCGCGGTGGTGGCCTGGGCGGTGTGCGTGTGCGCCGGCATCTGCAGGTCGGTCAACGTCACCGTCTCGGTGCCGGCGCGCTGGGCGAGTACGTAGTTGCTCAGGCCCGGTCCCTGACCCTGGTGGATCGGCACGCGGCCGCGCAGATCAGGCACGCCGAACGTGCTGGTGCCGTTGCCGCCGTAAACGGTGCCGAGCAGGACGTACAACGGTTCGTATTCGGAGATCTGCAGCAGCGAGCCGTCGCATGCCTGCCAGCCCTGGGGAGTGCGGCCGAAGCCGAACATGCGGATTTCGCCGATGAAGGGAGTGCCCATGAAATTCTTCCTGGTCGATGAGGCGCCCTGCGCAAGGCTGCGTGCGCTGCGCGCGCCCGGATGCGGATGCGCCTAGCTGCGCGAAGGGAAGATGCCGGACAGCGCGATGCAGAAATTGATCGTGGTGTACGGCTGCAGGTTCGGATGCGCCTGGCTGCCGCCGCTGTTGGCGACCGTGGACTGCGACAGCGGCACCATTGCGCCGGGCGCGGCATACAACGCATGCGGGGTCCCGGTATTCATGCTGTTGTTCGCGAACAGGCGGCCGGTCGGCGTGCGGTTGTCGCCATTGGCGCTGCTGCAATCCATCAGATGGGTATGCGCGGGAAGGTTGTCGACCACCAGCGTTACCGTCTCCGCACCGGCGGCCTGGCCCATCGGCATTGCAGGCGGCTGCCAACTCGGATCGGCCGAGGGCCCGTAGCCCATCGGTGTGCGCCCGCGCATGTCCGGCAATGCGAAATTGGTCTTGCCGTCGCCGCCGAAGCGCGTGCTGAGCAGACTGAACAGGGCCTGGTTTTGATTGATCGGCAGCAATTGCCCGTTGCACTGCGCAAAATACTTCGGCGCAAACGCGAAACCGGTCAGCATGATCTGACCGATGAAGAACTCGCTCATGCGGATCTCCCCCCGGAGTTGGTAACGCCAGACCTCGTGTCTGACGCGAGAATACTTAAGCACGACGCTGGCGACATGCAAGCGACGATTTCGCTGAACCAGACAGACATGACGCATTTGTTGCTTTACGTGGCGGATCACTTGTTGTTTCAATAGCCGCGCAACGCGCGTGCCGATCCTTGCTGGATCGATATTCCGCGTCGTCCGAGGCACCAGGATGGCTGCCAGCGCCCATGGGGTGGCGCGTTTTGGGGGAATCGAAATATGTCTACGAATTGCACCGCGTTGGGCGGCGTGCGCCCGCTGTTGCGTTGGATGCTGGGGTTGTTGCTGCTGGCGACATCTCACGTCGCGCTGGCGGCCTATTGCACAAGCCCGAAAAGCGCCACCATCAACTCCGGTAGCTCGGTGACCTTCGATGTCAGCGACTGCGACGGTCCTTCCAATACCGGTATGACCGATGACGGCGTGCCGCCTGCGCATGGCAGCTACGTCCTCAGCGGACAGTCTGGTCCGGGCACGCAAACGGTGACCTATACCAACAATGGCGACGGTGCGACCTCGGACTCGTTCTACCTGCTGGACGAGGACAACAACCAGGTCGTCTTCAACATCACCATCAATCCTGCGATCAGCGCCAGCATCGCGGTTTCGCCGTCCAGCGCCAACGAAGACAGCGGCACCGTCTTCACCTACACGGTGACCCTGAGCCAGACCAGCAGCTCGGCGACCACGGTGAACCTCACCCGCAGCGGCACCGCCACCAGCGGCACCGACTACACGGGTGCGGTGACCAGCGTCGTGGTCCCCGCCAATACCGCTTCGGTCAGCTTCAATGTCACCCCGGTCGCCGACACCACGGTGGAGGCCGACGAGACGGTCGTGTTCAGTGTGGCCAGCGGCAGCGGCTATGGCATCGGCAATCCGTCCAGCGCGACCGCGACCATCCTCAACGACGACCTGCCCACCGCGTCGATCACGGTGTCCCCCTCCAGCGTATCCGAGGACGGCGCCACCAATCTCACCTACACCGTCAGCCTCGACCAGGCCGCGCAGAGCGCGGTGTCGGTCGCCTTCAGCGTCGGCGGCACCGCCACCTCGGGTACCGACTACGCGGCCGTGAGTTCGCCGCTGGTGATCGCCGCCGGCCAGACCAGCGGCACCATCACCATCAATCCCACCCTCGACACCACCGTCGAACCCGACGAGACGGTAGTGATCAGCCTCAATGCCGGAACCGGTTACACGGTCGGTTCGCCGTCCAGTGCCACTGGCACCATCACCAACGACGATCAGCCTGTGCTGAACATCAACAACGTGTCGGTGAACGAGGGCAATGCCGGCACCACCAATGCCACCTTCACCGTCTCGCTCGACCAGCCGGCTGGCACCGGCGGCGTCAGCTTCGACATCGCCACCGCCGACGGCACCGCCACCGCGGGCGTGGACTACGTCGCCGCCAGCCTGACCGGGCAGACCATCCCCGCCGGCAGCAGCAGCGCGACCTTCACCGTGCTGGTCAACGGCGACACGCTCAACGAACCCAACGAGACCTTCTTCGTCAACGTCAGCAACGTCACCGGCGCCACCGTCGCCGATGCGCAGGGCCAGGGCACCATCGTCAACGACGATGCGCAGCCGGCGTTGTCGATCGACGACGTCAGCGTCAACGAAGGCAACAGCGGCACCACCACGGCCACCTTCACGGTGAGCCTGAGTGCGGCCAGCGGCCAGACCGTGTCGGTCAACTACGCCACCGCCGACGGCACCGCCACCGCCGGCAGCGACTACGTCGCGCGCTCCGGGACGCTGACCTTCGCGCCGGGCGTCACCGCGCAGGGCGTGGCCATCACCGTCAACGGCGACACCGCGGTCGAACCCAACGAAACCTTCAGCGTCGGCCTGTCCGGCGCCAGCAACGCGAGCATCGCCCGCGCCACCGGCACCGGTACCATCCTCAACGACGATGCGGTGGTGACGGTCAGTCCGGCATCGCTGCCGGCGGCGACCGCAGGCAGTGCCTACAGCCAGACCCTGAGCGCCAGCGGCGGCACTGCGCCGTACAGCTTCGCCGTCAGCGCCGGTACGTTGCCGGTCGGAGTGCAGTTGAGCCCGGGCGGCGTGCTGTCCGGCACCCCGACGTCCAGCGGCAGCTTCAACTTCACCGCGACCGCCACCGACAGCGGCGGCAGCCCCACCAGCGGCAGCCGCGCCTACACGCTGACCGTGGCCAGCCCGACGATCACCCTGCCGGCCACCACCCTGGCCGGCGGCACCGCCGGCCAGGCGTATACGGCCGCGATCAACCCGGCGACCGGCGGCATCGCGCCGTACACCTACACGCTCAGCGCCGGCGCGTTGCCGGCCGGCGTCACCGTCAACAGCGCGACCGGTGCGCTCAGCGGTACGCCGACGGTGGCCGGCAATTTCAACTTCAGCCTGACCGCGACCGACAGCACTACCGGCACCGCCGGGCAGGCGAGCCAGAGCTACAGCCTGAGCATCGTGTCGCCGACGCTGGCCATCGCGCCGCCGACCTTGCCGGCCGGCGCCATCGGCACGGCCTACAGCCAGACCCTGAGCACCAGCGGCGGCACCGCGCCGTACGGCTACGTGATCAGCGCCGGTGTAGCGCCGACGGGCCTGACCCTGACCACGGGCGGCGTGCTGTCCGGCACCCCGACCGTGGCCGGCAACTTCGCCTTCACCATCAGCGTCACCGACGCGCACGGCTTCGGCGCCGCGCAGGCCTATACGCTGTCGATCGCCTCGCCGACGCTGACCATCGCGCCGCCGACGCTGCCGGCCGGCGCCATCGGCACCGCGTATAGCCAGACCCTGAGCGCGAGCGGCGGCACCACGCCGTACAGCTACGCGATCAGCGCCGGCGCGCTGCCGACCGGGCTGACCCTGACCGCGGGCGGCGCGCTGTCCGGCACCCCGACCGTGGCCGGCAGCTTCGCCTTCACCGTGACCGCGACCGACAGCACGGCCGGCGTGGCCGCGCAGGCGAGCCGCAGCTACACATTGAGCATCGCTTCGCCGACGCTGACCATCACCCCGCCGACCTTGCCCGCCGGCATCGCCGGCACCGCGTACAGTCAGACCCTGAGCGCGAGCGGGGGCACCGCGCCGTACAGCTACACGATCAGCGCCGGCGCGCTGCCGGCCGGGCTGACCCTGACCACGGGCGGCGCGCTGTCCGGCACTCCGACCGTGGCCGGCAGCTTCGCCTTCACCGTGACCGCGACCGACAGCACGGCCGGCGTGGCCGCACAGGTGAGCTACGCCTACACCTTGAGCGTCGCCGCGCCGACGCTGGTCATCGCGCCGCCGACGCTGGCCGCTGGCACGGTGGGCACCGGCTACAGCCAGACCCTGAGCGCCAGTGGCGGCACTGCGCCGTACAGCTACAGAGTCAGCGCCGGCACGCTGCCGGCCGGCCTCACCCTGACCGCCGCCGGCGTGCTCGCGGGCACGCCGACCGCCGCCGGCAACGCCGCCTTCACCGTCAGCGCGACCGACGCGCATGGCTTCGGCGCCGCGCAGGCCTACACCCTGGCGATCGCTGCGGCGGTGCCGGCACCGGTGGCGGTGAACGACACTGGCGGCACGCTGGTCGATACCGCGCTGACGCTGGCGGTGACCGGCAACGACACCGGCAGCATCGACACGATCGCGGTGACCACCGCGCCGACCCACGGCACCGCGGTGGTCAGTGGCGTGCAGTTGGTCTACACGCCGGCGGCCGGCTATGTCGGCGCCGACACCCTGAGCTATACCGCCACCGGTGCCGGCGGCACGTCGGCGCCGGCCACGGTCACCATCACCGTCAATGCGCGCCCGGTTGCGGTCTCGGCGACGGCGCAGGCGGTACCCGGCGAAGCGCAAACGGTCGACCTGACCCGCAACGCGACCGGCGGGCCATTCGTGGCCGCCGCGCTGGTGGCGATCATGCCGGCCAATGCCGGTAGCGCGACCATCACCCGCAGCGGCGGTGCGGCGGCGGCGGGCGTTCCGACCGCGGCGGCGGCCGATGGCCCCAGTTTCGTGATGACCTTCACCCCGAACCCGGCGTTCTCCGGCCAGGCCACGGTGCGCTTCACCCTGTCCAACGCGTATGCGACGTCGGCCGAAGCGGCCATCGTGTTCGTCGTCGCGCCGCGTCCGGATCCGAGCCTGGATGCGGAAGTGCGTGGCCTGATCGATGCGCAGGCCGAATCGACCCGGCGCTTCGCCAAGGCGCAGATCGACAACTTCCAGCGCCGGCTGGAGGCGACCCATCGCGGCGATCGCGGCTTCGACAACAACCTGAGCTTCCAGTCCACCTCGCGGTCGCATTGCCGCGAAGCCGAGCGTGGTATGGGCGCACAGCCGTGCAGCCAGCCGACCTGGGATGCGGATACCGACACCGGCGATGCGGCGGCGGCGCCGTCGACCGGCAAGACCGCGGTCAACGGCGAACTCGGCCTGTGGGTGGGCGGTGCGATCCGCTCCGGCAGCCTGGACAAGCAGAGCCAGCGTGCCGGCGTGGACTTCCAGACTGACGGCCTGAGCATGGGCGCCGACTACCGCGCGTCGGATGCGCTGGCGCTGGGTGCGGGCGTGGGCTGGGGCCGCGACGACAGCGATGTCGGCAACAACGGCAGCCGCAGCAAGGCCACCGCGTACACGCTGGCGCTGTATGCCAGCTTCCACCCGGGCCGGCATTTCTTCTTCGACACGTTGGTCGGCTACCAGCTGCTGTCCTACGACCTGCGCCGCTACGTGACCGGCAACGGCGAACTGGCCGAAGGCCGCCGCGACGGCAGCCAGTGGATCGGCTCGGTGTCCACCGGCGCCGACCTGCAGCATGGCGATTGGCAGATCACGCCGTATGCCCGCGTGGACATGGCCCGCGCCACGCTGGACGCGTACAGCGAAGCGGCGATGGCGCCGTACGCGCTGCACTACGCGGACATGGACGTGTCCACCACCACCGGCAACCTCGGCCTGCGCCTGGAGTGGCGTCGCGAGACGAGCTGGGGTCAGTTCACCCCGCAGCTGCGCGTGGAATACCAGCGCGACTTCCAGGGCCGCGGCGACGCCACGCTGAGCTATGCCGACATCGTCGACGCTGGCCTGCTGTACCGCACCGGGCTGAGCGTGTTCGATCGCAACCGGCTGATGCTGGGGCTGGGCGCGGTGTTCACCACCGAGCAGGGCCTGTCCACCCGTGTCGAATACCGCGGCGTCACCGACGGCGACAGCGGCAACGACCAGACCTGGATGTTCAACGTCGAGAAGAAGTACTGACCTATAGCCCCTCTCCACCGGGAGAGGGGTTGGGGTGAGGGTCCGGCGCGAAGCGTCTCGCGGAGTTTGGGTGCACGAGGCTGCGCCCGGACCCTCATCCGCCCCTGCGGGGCACCTTCTCCCGATGGGAGAAGGGAACGGCTCTAGCCCCTCTCCCACCGGGAGAGGGGTTGGGGTGAGGGTCCGGCGCGAAGCGTCTCGCGGAGTTCGGGTACATGAGGCTGCGCCCGTACCCTCATCCGCCCCTTCGGGGCACCTTCTCCCGAGGGGAGAAGGGAACAGCCGACTAGCCCCTCTCCCCCCGGGAGAGGGGTTGGGGTGAGGGTCCGGTGCGAAGCGTCTCGCGGAGTTTGGGTACACGAGGCTGCGCTCGTACCCTCATCTGGCGCTGCGCGTCACCTTCTCCCGATGGGAGAAGGAACAACCCTAGGCCACCACCATCCCGCAACGACGCCGCACCCGCGCATCCGGCACAATGCCGCACGCATGCACGCCCCTTCCGCGCCCGATTTCCGCCTGTACCCGTCCAACGCGCTGGATACCCTGGCCGCCCTGCTCGCCGAGGAACTGCGCCGGCCGGTGCCGGAGCAGCACCTGCTGGCGCCGGAGGTAGTGCTGATCCCGCAGGTGGCGATGCGGCGCTGGCTGCAGTCCACGCTGGCCGCCGCGCACGGCGTCGCCGCCAATCTGGAATTCCTCACCCCCGGCGAATTCGTCGCGCGCGCGCTGGACGCCAACCTCGGCGCGGCCGCCGACGATCTGGACATGGCCACCACGCAGTGGCGGCTGTACGCGGCGTTGCAGGCCGATCTCGGCAGCGACGCGGCACTGGCACCGCTGGCCGGCTACCTGGTCGACGGCGACGTGCTCAAGCCCTGGGCGCTGGCCGGCGAACTGGGCAACGTGTTCGAGAAATACCAGGCCTGGCGCCGCGACTGGCTGCTGCGCTGGGAAGGCGGCGCCGACGCCGACGACCCACAGGCGCGCTTGTGGCGCAGGATCGCCAGCGGCCGCCAGTACCGCGCGCGCCGCATCGGCCAGTACCTGGACCGCTACGCGCGACCCGACGGCCCGTTGCCGCAGGGCCTGCCGAAACGGCTGTTCGCCTTCGCCATCCTCAACATCTCGCCCGACGTGCTGCGCGTGCTCGCCACCCAGGCGCGGGTGGGCACGCTGCACTTCTACCTGCCCACGCCGACCCAGGGCTACTGGGGCGATCTGCAGACGCTGTGGCAGCGCCGCCGCGAGGACGGCGCCGTCGACCTGTTCGCCGCGCAGGTGCAGGAAAACCCGCTGCTGCAGGCCTGGGGCGCGGCCGGGCGCGATTTCATGGCGCTGGTCGGCGACTACGAAGTGGTGCATCCGCTGGCCGAGATCGCGGTCTACGCCGATCCGCTGGCCTCCGGCCAGCGCCCACTCGCCGACGGCGGCCTCGGCGACAGCCTGTTGCGGCGCATGCAGAGCGACCTGTTCCACCGCCGCGCGCCCGCCGTGTCGCCACCGTTGCCGCGGGTGGACCTGGCCGATCCCAGCCTGCAGATCCACGCCTGCCATACCCGCCTGCGCGAACTGCAGGTGCTGCACGACCAGCTGCGCGCGCTGCTCGACGACCCGCGCTTCGACCCGCCGCTGCAGCCGCGCGAGATCGCGGTGCTGTCGCCGGACATCGATCCCTACGTGCCGTACCTGGACGCGGTGTTCGGCGGCCACGGCCGCGACGACGCGCTGCCGTATGCGCTGGCCGACGCCAGCCCGCTGGCCAGCGAGCCGCTGGCCGAAGTGTTCCTGAGCCTGCTCGGCCTGCCGTTGTCGCGCTTCGGCCTGCACGAGATCCTCGACCTGCTGGCCAGCGCGCCGATCGCCGAGGCCGCCGGGCTGGACGAGACCGGGCTGGAGCGCCTGCGCGGCTGGCTGCACGCCGCCGGCGTGCGCTGGGGCCTGGATGCGGCGCACCGGTTCCACCACCAGGCGCCCGCCGACGACGCCTACACCTGGCGCTTCGCGCTGGACCGGCTGCTGCTCGGCCACGCCAGCGGCGCCGAGGACGATATCGCCGGCGTCGCGCCATGGCCGCAGTTGGAAGGCAGCGCGCTGGTGGCGCTGGATACGCTGCTGCGGCTGCTGCGCGTGCTGGACCGCCACCAGGCCATGCTGGCCGAGCCGATGGCCCCGGCCGACTGGCGCGAATGCCTGCTCGGCCTGCTCGATGCGTTGATCCCGCAGGCGCCGTCGGCGCCGCGCGCGCAACGCGCGCTGGACCGGCTGCGCAGCGTGATCGACCAGTTCGCCCGCGACGCCGCGCGCGCCGAATACGCCGGCAAGGTGCCGGCCGAGGTGGTGCGCGCGCATTTCGCCGCGGTGCTGGGCGAATCGGACACGCGCGCGCCGCTGCTCACCGGCGGCATCAGCTTCGGCCGCATGGTGCCGATGCGGCTGCTGCCGTTCCGCGTCATCTGCCTGCTCGGCATGAACGATGGCGACTTCCCGCGCCGCGACCCGGCCGCCGGGCTCAACCGCCTCACCGCCGAGCTGGGCAGCGAGCGCCGCCGCCACGGCGACCGCTCCACTCGCGAAGACGACCGCTTCCTGTTCCTGCAACTGTTCGCCTCGGCGCAGGACGTGTTCTACCTCAGCTATCTCGGCGCCGATGCGCGCGACGGCAGCGTGCGCGAGCCGTCGGTGCTGGTCAGCGAACTGCTGGCCAGCGCCGCGCAGTACCACGCCGACCCGAAGGCCAGCGAAACCCTCGTGGTGCGCCACCCGCTGCAGCCGTTCGCCGCCGCCGCGTTCGGCGCGCTCGGCGAGGACGGCGCCGATCCGCGCCGCTTCAGCTATCGCCGGCAGTGGCGACCGGCGGTGGACAGCCTGGCCGGACAGCGCCAGGCGCTGCTGCCTTGGGTCGCCGCGGCATTGCCCGCGGATGACATGGCCGCGCCGACCAGCGTTTCGATCGACGACCTGCGCCGCCTGTTCGCCGATCCGGCTGGGCAGTTCCTGCGCCATCGCCTGGGCATGCGCCTGCCCGACCCGGCCGGCGAGGACAGCGATCTGGAACCGTTGCTGGCGCCGGGCAGCGGGCTGGAGCAACACGACTTGCAGCAACAGGTGCTGGAGGCGGTGCTGAGCGGCGCCACCGATGCGCTGTACGCCCGCCTGCGCGCGCGCGCGCTGCTGCCGTCCGGGCCGCTGGGCCGGCGCCTGCTCGACGAACGCCTGCGCCAGCTGCGCCCGTACGCGGAAGCGTTCGCGCAGTGGCGTGGCGACGCGCCGGCGCAATCGCAGCGGCTGCAGCTGCACCTCGACGGCGTCGATCTGCATGGTCGCCTGCCCGGCTGGTATGCGAACGGCGTGGGCCGGGTGCAGGTCGGTGCGATCGGCGGCCGCGCCGCGATCCGCCACGGCCTGGAATGGCTGCTGCTGCGCGCCGCCGGCGAGCGCGCGCCGTTCGTGCGTTTCTTCGAAGACGACGACGGCCTCGGTCCGCATCCGATGGACGCGACCGCGGCTGAACCGCTGCCGCCAGCACAGGCGCAGGCGGCACTGGCCGACCTGCTGCGGCTGTATCGGCAGGGCCTGCAGGCGCCGCTGGCGTTCGCGCCTTACAGCAGCTGGAAGTACTACCAGACCGCGCGCAACGACGACCTCGACAAGGCGATCAAGGACGCCGCCGCGCAATGGCAGGCCAGCTTCGGCTGGAGCGAAGCGGCCACGCCGGAATTGCGCCTGGTGCATCGCGGGCGCGACCCGTTCGCCGATGCGCAGCGCTTCGCCGAGTTCGCCGCCACCAGCCACACGCTGTACTCCCTGCTGGAACGCGGCAGCGCCGACAGCGCGCTCGATCCGGCACGGCTGGCCGAAAGCTGGCGGCAGTGGCGCGGCGCGCAGGAGGACGCCGAATGAGCGCCCCCGCCCACGACCCGTACCTGACCCTGCCGCTGCACGGCGTGCGCCTGATCGAGGCCAGCGCCGGCACCGGCAAGACCTTCACCCTGGCCACCCTGTTCACCCGGCTGGTGGTCGAGCGCGGCCTGCGCATCGGCCAGATCCTGGCGGTCACCTTCACCGAAGCCGCCACCCAGGAACTGCGCCGGCGCATCCGCGAGCGCCTGGCGCTCGCGGCGACGCTGGTGCCCGACGCTGCCCCGCTTCCTGTAGGAGCGGCTTCAGCCGCGACAGAGAGCATGGACGACCTGTCGCCGTCCCGGAGCGCAGACACCCCGTCGCGGCTGAAGCCGCTCCTGCAGGAAGCGCCGGACGGCGTTCTCACCCGCGCGATCCTCGACGCGCACCTGGCCGCCAGCGACGAAACCTCCGCCGCCCTGCGCCGCCGCCTGCAGCAGGCGGTGGAGGAAATCGACCTCGCCGCCATCTTCACCATCCACGGCTTCTGCGCGCGCGTGCTGCGCGAGCACGCGCTGGAGAGTGGCCAGACCTTCGCCGCGCCGGAACTGCTGGCCAACGATCGCGACCTGCTCGGCGAAGTCGCCGCCGACCTGTGGCGTCAGCGCGCCGCCGACGCAGCGATGGCCGACGACCTGGTCGCGCTATGGCCGGGCGGACCCGACGCGCTGGCCAGCGACCTGCGCGAACTGGTGCGGCATCCGCACCTGCTGCCGGCGGCACCGGTGCTGGCCGACGATGTCGCCGCGGCCACGCAGCAGGTGCAGGACGCGGCCGCCGCGCTCGCCGCCGCGTTCCACGCGCACGGCACCGCATTCTTCGACGCGATCGCCGCCGCCATCGAAGACGGCGTGTTGAGCAAGGTCAGCTACAAGCCGGAATGGCTGGCATCGCTCTGGCATTGGTGCGACGGCTTCGCCGCCGCGCCTGCGGCGGGCCTCGCGCCGCACGCCAAGCTGATCAAGCTCACGGCAGCGGAACTGGCGTCCGGCACCAACAAGAAATTCGTCGGGCGCACGCCGGCCTCGCCGATGAGTCACGAGATCGACGGCTATCTGGCCGCACTGGCGCGATTGGAAGAAGCGCGCGCCAGGCGCCGCATCCGCCTGCTGCACGCGCTGCGCGGCGATGCAGTGAAGCGGCTGGCCTTGCTCAAGCGCCAGCGCCGCGTACAGACCTACGACGATCTGGTCGATGGCGTCGCGCACGCGTTGCGGCCCGACAGTGCGCAGGCCGAAGCGCTGGCGCGGCGGCTGCGCGCGCAATACGCCATCGCGCTGGTGGACGAATTCCAGGACACCGACGACCGCCAGTGGGCGATCTTTTCCAACGTGTTCGGCGAAGGCGCGCTGGCGCGCGAGGCGGGGCTGGAACCGGCGCTGTTCGTGATCGGCGATCCCAAGCAGGCGATCTACGGCTTCCGCGGTGGCGACGTGCAGACCTACCTGGCCGCGGCCGCCGATGCCGAACCGGCGCCGCCGCTCGGCCACAACTTCCGCTCGCGCCCCGTGCTGCTGGCGGCGATCGATGCGCTGTACGCGCAGGCCGGCTATGCGCAGGCGTTCCTGACCGACGGCATCGCCTTCCATCCGGTGCAGCCCGGCAGCAAGCGCCACGACGCGGAGCTGCAGCGCAACGGCGCCACCGCGCCGGCGCTGACCCTGTGGCGCGCGCCGCAACCTGCCGAATTAGCGCCAGCTGCTGCGACGGCATCCAAGAAATCTCCTAGCAGCAGACCTACCTGGAAATCGGGACTTTCACAGGAGATGTGCACCGATGCCTGTGTAGCTGCAATCCATGGCTGGCTCGCTGATGGCCGCGCTGGCGAGGCAACTATTGAAGGTCGTCCTGTGCAGGCTAGCGACGTTGCGGTGCTAGTGCGCGAGCATAAGCAAGCCACGCGTATTCAACAGGCTTTGGGCGCGATTGGCATTCCCGCGGTGGTGGCTGGCAAAAAAAGCATATTTGCGACTGATGAGGCGCTGGAGCTTTTAACCATTCTGCAGGCGCTGCTCGATCCGGGCGACGACAGCCGCCTGCGCGCGGCGCTGGCGACGGTGCTGATCGGCGAAGACGCCGCGGCGATCGCCGCGCTGGAACACAACGGCGATCGGCACCGCAGCTGGCAACAGCAGGCGCTGGACTGGCGCGAGCGCTGGCAGCGCGGCGGCCCGCTGGCATTGATCGGCGACCTCGGCGCCGCGCACGCGCAGCGCCTGCTGGCGCTGGTCGATGGCGAGCGCCGGCTGACCAACTACCTGCAACTGGCCGAAACGCTGCAGGAAGCCGACACCCGCGCGCTCGGCCCGCACGGACTGGTCGATTGGCTGTCGCGGCGCATCGCCAATGCCGACGACAACGACGAGACCCAGCAGCTGCGCCTGGAATCGGACGCGCGCCGGGTGCAGATCGTGACCCTGCACAAGAGCAAGGGCCTGGAGTATCCGCTGGTGTTCCTGCCCTACGTCGGCATCGGCCGCAGCGACCGCGGCGCCGGCCGCCACTGCGTCGTGCACGCGCCGCCGCTCGGCCGCCAGCTGCACTGGAACACGGGCAAGGACGACCCGGCCTGGAGCGCCGCCGAGGCCGCGTGGAAACAGGAACAGCGCGCCGAGGACGCGCGCCTGCTCTACGTCGGCCTGACCCGCGCCGAGCACGCACTGTGGATCGCCACCGGCCCCTTCCACCAGCACGAGCGCACCGCGCTGGCGGCGATGGTCGGCGACCTGGACGCATTGCAGGCCGCCGCAGGCGAGGGCGCGATCGCCATCGACACCACACCGCCGCCGGCCACGCTGCCGCGCCTGCCGCTGGCCGACGCGATCCAGGTGCCGCCGGCGCGCGTGCCGCAGCGGCATGTCGTGCCGGAGTGGTGGGTGTACAGCTTCACCCAGCTGGCCAATGCCGATGCCGGCGCCGCCGCCGACCCGATGGCCAGCGCCACCGTGGTCGGCAGCGGCGGCAGCGACGAGCCGTCCACCAGCGAGGCCGTCGCGACGACGCTGGACGTGGAAGCGTTCGACCGGCGCTTCACCGGCAACCGTTTCGGCGTGGCCATGCACGACGTGTTCGAACGCTGCGACTTCGCCGCCTGGCGCGATTGGCATCCCGGCCAGCCGGCGCCGGACGGGCAGACCGCGGCACTGCTCGAAGCCCTGCAACGCGGCGGCTACGCCCAGGACGAACTGGAGGATGGCGCGGCCATGCTCACCGCCCTGGTCGGCCACACCCTGACCGTCGCGTTGCCCGAAGGCACCCACCTGGCCGCGGTGCCCGAACCGCAACGCCGCAACGAAATGGAATTCCACTTCGCCATGCGCCCCACCCGGGTCGATGCGCTGCTGGCGCTGCTGCACCGCTTCGGCGTGGTCGGCGAACGCCAGGCGTTCGGCGCGCGCCAGCGCCTGGAAGGCCTGATGACCGGCCTGATCGATCTCACCTACCAGCACGACGGGCGCTGGTACGTGCTCGACTACAAATCCAACCGCCTGCCCAGCTACGACCCCGACGCGTTGGCGCGGGCGATGGCGCACAGCGAATACGAACTGCAGGCGCTGATCTACACCGTCGCGCTGCACCGCTGGCTGCGTTTCCGCCTGGGCGAAGCCTACGACTACGCCCGCGACTTCGGCGGCGTGCGCTACCTGTTCTGCCGTGGCCTGGACGCCACCCGCGACCCCTCGCCGGGCGTCCACGCCTGGCGTTTCGACCCCGCCCTGGTCGCGTCCGTCGACGCCCTCTTCGCCGGCGCCCCGCTCGAGCCCCTCTCCCCTCGGCGACCGCAGGAAGTCCCCGTGGGAGAGAGGGGTTGGGGTGAGGGTACGTCCGCCCACGGAGCCCCCACCCCGTGAACCGACCCAACCTACTAGCCGCCCTCCACCGAAGCGGCACCCTGCGCACCCTCGACCACGCTTTCGCCCAGAGCCAGGTCGAAGCCGCCGACACTCAGCTCGCCGGCGCCGCGCTCAAGCCCCTCTCCCCCCGGGAGAGGGGTTGGGGTGAGGGTACGTCCGCCCACGGAGCGCCCACCCCGTGAACCGACCCAACCTCCTAGCCGCCCTCCATCGCAGCGGCACGCTAAGTCCCCTCGACCACGCCTTCAAAGCCGTCGACGCCCTGTCCGCCGGCGCCGCGCTCGAGCCCCTCTCCCCCCGGGAGAGGGGTTGGGGTGAGGGTACGTCCGCCCACGGAGCGCCCACCCCGTGAACCAGCCCAACCTCCTGGCCGCCCTCCACCGCAGCGGCACCCTGCGCACGCTCGACCACGCCTTCGCCCAAACCCTGAGCCGCCTGGACGCAGAAACCCCCGACCTGGTCCTGGCCGGCGCCGCACTGGCCTCCCTGGCCGTCGCCAGCGGCCAAGCCGGCCTGGATCCCGCCCACGCCAACGTCCTGCTCGACCCACGCGACGGCCCGCCGCCGCAACTCCCGGACCACACCGACTGGCAACGCGTCCTCGCCGCCTCGCGCTGGATCGCCCAGCCCGCGCCGGAGGAGCCGGCGGCCGCCGACTGCCCGCTGGTGCTGGAACACGGCCTGCTCTACCTGCGCCGCTACCGCGAATACGAGCGCCGCCTCGCGCAAGGCCTGCGCCGCCTTGCCGCGCAACCGCTGCCCGCCTTCGACGTCGCTACGCTCGCTCCGCTGTTCGCGCAGCTGTTTCCAAACGCAGCCGCTTCCCCTCTCCCATCGGCGACCGAAGGAAGTCCCCGTGGGAGAGAGGGTGCCCGAAGCGCGGGCGAGGGTACGTCCGCCCCCGACCACCCCACCGACCGCCAAGCCCAGGCCGCCGCACTCGCCCTGCGCCGCGCCCTGCTGCTGGTCACCGGCGGCCCCGGCACCGGCAAGACCACCACCATCGCGCGCCTGCTGTTGCTGCGCATCGCGCAAGCGCAGGCCAGCGCGGCCACCGCCCCGCGCATCGCCCTGGCCGCTCCCACCGGCCGCGCCGCCGAACGCATGGCCGAAAGTCTGCGCGCGGCGGTGACACGCGCGCTCGACCACGGCATCGACCCGGCCCTGGCCGCCGCGCTACCCGCCGGCGCCAGCACGCTGCATCGCCTGCTCGGCGTCATCCCCGACCTGCCGCGCTTCCGCCACGACTCCGACAACCCGCTGCCGTTCGACCTGATCGTGGTCGACGAAGCCTCGATGGTCGACCTGCCGCTGATGTGCAAACTGGTCGAAGCCGTCGCCGACGGCACCCAACTGATCCTGCTCGGCGACGCCGACCAGCTGCCCTCGGTCGAAGCCGGCGACGTGCTCGCCGCCATCCTGCAGGCCGCCGGCCCCGGCGACGCCCTGCAGCCGGACGACGCGCAAGCGCTGCACCCGCTGCTCGGCCATACCCCCAGCGACACGCACAGCAGCGGCGGACTCGCCGGCCACCGCGTGCACCTGCTGCGCGGCTACCGCCAGGCGCAGGGCTTCGAACTCGCGCCACTGGCCGACGCCGTACGCGCCGGCGACGCCGACACCGCGCTCGCCCTATTGCGCAGCGGCGAACTGGCCGGCGTGCATTTCCACGAAGACAGCGAGGACCCGCTCGCCACCCGCCGCGACGCCCTGCTCGCGCACTGGCGCGCCCTGGCCGACGCCGAAGATCCCGCGGCCGCCCTGCGCGACGCCGCCCGCCTGCGCCTGCTCACCGCCGTACGCGCCGGCGCGCAAGGCGCACGCGGCCTCAACGCCCGCATCGAACAACTGCTGGCCGACAGCGGCGCCGGCGCGCGCCGCCTGGGCGCGGCCTCGCCCTGGTTCCACGGCCGCCTGCTGCTGATCACCGAGAACAGCTACCGCCACGGCCTGTTCAACGGCGACGTCGGTATCTGCCTCAGAGATACGCAGGGCGCCCTGGTGGGCTGGTTCGAAGGCGAGGGCGACGGCCAGGTCCGCGGCTTCCACCCCGCCGCACTGCCCGCGCACGAAAGCGCCTTCGCCATGACCGTGCACAAGGCGCAGGGCAGCGAGTTCGACGACGTCTGGCTGCAACTGCCCACCCGCGACGCTCGCGTGCTCAGCCGCGAACTGGTCTATACCGGCATCACCCGCGCGCGGCAGAGCCTGCACCTGGCCGCCAGCGAGGCTGTGTTGCGTGGCGCGCTGGCAAGGCATGCCGCGCGGATCTCGGGATTGGCGTGGCGCTTGGGTGGGGTGGAACAGGTTTCTGCACCGCCGTCGTCAACACTTCAAACAGAAGGCCAGCCGTTCCCCCTCCAAGGCGCATTGTTCTAACCTATTCGGACGAGCCACAACGTTGATCTGATCCGCGTGCCGCAAGCGTTATGGAAACACTCTCATCGCACAGATCAGCCGGCTTCCCACGGCGGACGGGGCATCAGCGACAGGTCGCGCGCGCCATGCACGATGGCGAGAATTTCGACAACTGCCGCGTGCGAGCGATAGATGATGCGGTAATTCTGGAAAAGCAACTCGCGCACTGCAGAATTGCCGGCCTCAGGCACTTCTCGGCCGCGCTCGGGGAACGCTTGCAGCGACTCCGCTGCGTCGATGAGGCGATTGACGAAGAGGTCGGCGTAGAAAACGCTGTCGTGGGCGACATAGTCGCGGATGGCTTGCAGGGAATCGACGGCAGGTTCGGCCCAGACGATGTTCATCGGTCGAGAGCGAAGCGCCTTCTGACTTCATCATGTGGTACCACACGACCTTCTTCGGCTGCACGCAAGCCTTGTTCGATCTTCTGGCGAACGTAGATTTCGTACATCAGGTCGTCCCAACTGGCCTGTTCCGGCAGGCTGCGCACTAGCTGTTCGGCTTCGGTTTTCATGCTGTTGGGCATGGGTGTGCTCCGCTACAGGGACAGGCCTACTTTAGCGAAGAACGGCAGAGGGGAGAAATGGAGCCCCGGCGCAGTTAGCCGCGTTACCCGAGGCACGCCCGTCGCACGGTGCTCCATCGCGACGCGTGGAGCCGCCGCGCCGGCCCGAGAGGCAGCGGCGCGGCG
The DNA here is from genome assembly GCF_017163705.1 of Xanthomonas bonasiae. Lineage (GTDB taxonomy): Bacteria > Pseudomonadota > Gammaproteobacteria > Xanthomonadales > Xanthomonadaceae > Xanthomonas_A > Xanthomonas_A bonasiae. Next base: position 40,688 of record NZ_JAFIWB010000010.1, on the reverse strand, counting down.
TTCCTTCCAGACCTAGCGCCCCGGCGACGCGCTCACTTGGCCGGAACGCGCTGGTACTCGTCGCTGCCGGTGCGCAGGTGCCCATTGGCCTGGTCGATGGCGAAGTTCACCGTTTCGCCGTCGTTGGAGACCTGCAGCACGTCGTCCTTGTAGATGGCCGGGTAGCTCTCGGTCTTCGGCTTGCGGCTGAAGAACCGCGGCGTGGTGTTGCGCACCATGAAGGAGTCGCCGTTGCGCTCGATGTCCATCGTGTCGTCCTGCGATTCCACATTGACCCAATGGCCGACGAACTTCTCGCCCTCCACCTTGGCGCAGCCGGTCATCAGCATCGCCGCGGCCAGCGCGGCACCCATCCACTTCGTCATTTCCAGCGCTCCGGTATTGAAGTCGGGGCAAGGATGCGCAGTGCTGGATGTATGGGAGGTCAAAATGCCGGGAGCAGGCCGAACGCCGCCCATGGCACTGCGCCGAACAGCAAGGCCGGCCGCCCTGCCACCCCGTCGGCCTCGTCCACGGCACGCCCGACAGCGCACTGTCGGGGTCCTGTCGTGCCCGTGTCGCATCGCCGTCGTCACGGGATGGCGCGATGCGGCAGGATGATGGCTGCACCCAAGCCCGATGCCGAGACGCCGATGTTCCTCGATGCTGCCCGACTGCGCGCGCTGCGCACCGCCCGCCACTGGTCGCAGGAGCAGCTGGCCACGCTGAGCGGCCTGAATCTACGCACCATCCAGCGGCTCGAATCGGGCGCCAAGGCCTCGGCCGAGTCGGTGCAGGCGTTGGCGGCCGTGTTCGAGGTGCCTGCGGAGAGCCTGCTGGCGGGCCGCCCGACGCCTGGCCAACCGGCCCTCGGCGCGATCCGCGAGGGCGTGCTGCGTGGCCTGGACTTCGGCGGCACCACCGCGCGGGCGGATTTCTGGTGGTTCGCGCTCGCCGTGGCCATGCTGCTGGCCTTCGCGCAACTGCTCGCCGACGCGACCGGGCCGCTGCCGGCGCAGTTAACTGGCCTGCTGGTCCTGCTGCCCTGGCTTGCGGCCTGCACCCGCCGCCTGCGCGACGCGGGACTCAGCCCGTGGTGGCAGCTGATCAGCCTGGCGCCGGTCGCAGGCATCCTGGTCCTTCTCTACCTGCTGACCTATCCAACCAAGCAGGGCGAACCAGGCAAGGCGGTGACGAACTGAGCCGGTATCGCCGGCAGATGGGCATCGCCACGTCGTGACCCGGGCGAGGTCGGCTGGCGGCGAGCGGTGAACCTGACCAGGCGTCGTCCCATCATCGCCAGATGCATCCCGCAGGAATGGTGACCCCATGTGCCAGGCCGCGGATGGCTGGCGAGTTGGCGCCGATGGATCGCCATCGGCGCGCGGATCAATGGCCTGCGTTTCCGTTGCACCAGCGCGGCGCCTTCACTGCCGGGCTTGCTGGCGCGCCTCGATCAATTGCGGACGCTCGGGGCGGTCCGCGCGCTGCGCCACGGCCAGCAGCTTCTGGAAATAGACGTGGGCCTTGTCGCCGTCGCCCGCCTGCCTGGCCGACGCGGCCGCGCCGTACAGCGACCAGAAGCGATTGGGCTCCTGCACGAGCGAGGCTTCGAACGCCGTCAGCGCGTCGGCCGGTTGATTCTGGGCCAGCAACATCTCGCCCAGCATTTCCCGGGCCGGTGCCAGCGGGCCGGGCGTGACCGAGGCCAACTGCGTCTTGTCCTCCAGATCGGCCGCCTGGCGCATGCCCGTCAGCGCGTCGGCCACATGCCCTTCCTGCAGCGCCAGGAGCGCGGCCACTTCCCGCCGCTGAATATCCGTCTGCTCGGCCCAATAGTCCTCGCCCTGCTTGGCCAACGTGGCGTGGAGTTGGTCCAGCGACGCGATTGCCGCGCGTGCGCCGGCGCCGTCGTTCAGATGCGCCGCGCCCAGCCCACGGGCGAAATAGGTGATCGAATCGGCATAGGGAAAACGGCTCGGCACGGACTCGAGCGTGGCCGCCTGCGCCCAATCGCGGCGCTCCAGCGCGTAGCGCGCCGGAATCGCGGCGCGGGCGTAATAGGCGGCCGAGGCCGGCGCCGCGCCGTTCGCCTTGGCCGGATCGAACCGCGCGAAGACCTGCGCCGACGCATCGGCCAATTGCCCGGCGGCCTTGTCCTGCCCGGTCTGCAGATAGCCGTAGATCATGTAGTCGCTGGCGTGCAGCTCATCGGCCGGCTGCCCTGCGGCGCGCGCCGACGCGGCCGAGGCCAGGTTGGTGTCGATGGACGCCTGCCAGTCGCCGATCCGGGTGAAGGTATGCGAGGGCATGTGCAGCGCGTGCGGCGTGGACGGCGCGATCGCGCCGTAGCGCTTTGCGGCGCCCGCGGCGCGCGACGCCAGGGCCGGCTCGTCGTAGGCGTGAATGATGTAGTGGGCCAGGCCCGGATGATCGGGATACTTGGCGAACAGCGTCTCCAGGATCGCGCCGGCCTTCAGCTGTTTCGCATAGGTCTTGTCCGCGGGATTGGCGGCCGCGGCCAGCGCCAGGGCGTAGAAGATGCGCGCTTCGGTGTCCTTGGGGTAGGCGGCGGCCAGCCGTGCCATCGCCTGCTCGTAGGCCAGGGTGCGCGCGTCCTGGTCCAGGCGGTCGGCGTCCACATACAGATGCGCCACCGCCTCCAGATAGGCCTGCTCGCGCGGGGTCTTGGCCTTCAGCGCCCGCCCCGCGTTGACCGCGTTCAACCCCTGCTGCAGTTGCGCGGGAGACTTGAACCCGGCGAACGGATTGCTCCAACTGCTCAGCGCGATGCCCCAATAGGCGATGGCGCAGCCGGGGTCGGCCTCCAGCACCGCGCGATAACCCTCGATCGCCGGGCCGAACTGGAAGGAATGCATCAACGCCACCGCACGATCGAACCGCGGCTGCGCCGCCGCATTGCACGAGGTCGCGAAGCTGACGCTGCCCAGCCGCTCCATCGCGGCATGGTCGTGCATGGGGTCGTGAGCCGATGCATCGGCCGCAACCACGATGGCCAGGAGGGATGCGGCAACAAAGCGTTTGGCGCTCATGACACCTGGCCGTTGAGAGACGGAGCTCGCTGCATCTTTCCCCTGTCCTGTTCGAAAGTCCATCGCGATGCGCCTGGCAGGCAGCAGCGCCGACCTCGCAGCGCGCACATCGGGGGCGGAGCACCGGAGCGCGCGCAAAACCCGCTCCTGGCGCATTGCCATCACGTCGAAACTGGCGGCAACCGGCCACGGGAAGAGCGCGCTGCGGGGCACGTGGCCCGCCGGCTACCGAGGAGGCACGCCCTGCGCGGCGTCAGCCGGCGAGCAGCGTCACCGCGTAGCCATGATGTTCCAGCACGCGCCGGCACAGCGCCACGAAGTCCGGCACCACCAGGGCGGGCACGCTACGGCAAAGCAGCCCGGAGACGTGCGGCCAGCGCAATGCGTTGCTCGGTGGCGTAGCGCACTTTCTGCCCCCCATACAGCCCGTCATTCGTGTAGCGCGGGAACACGTGCAGGTGGTAGTGCCACACATCCTGATTGCCGGCCGGCCCGTTGTGTTGGCGCGTGGAGATGCCGTCGCAGCCGAAGGCCGCCAGCATCGCGTGCGCCAGGCGCCGCGTGGCGCGGAAGACCTCGCGGCCCAGGTCGTCCGGCATGTCCAACACGTTCTCGTAGTGGCCACGCGGGATCACCAGGCAGTTGCCTTGGATGCCGCCATAGTGGTGCGTCGGCACCAAGGCGAACACGTTGGCATCCACCAGCACAACGGCCGATTCCGGTGCAGGCGAGGGCAGCGTGGCCGCAATCCCGCAGAACGGACAGTCGTACCCGGGGGGAGCGTGCTGCATGAGGCGCAACGGCGAAGAGAACCCACTGTGGGGCGGGAACGGATTTTGTGGGGCGCTCTGGCTAGCCGTCAATCGGACAATCCGGGTGGTGAGCTATAACAGATCTTTGCGTCGCCAGGCGATGATGGCCGAAGGGAAGTGCACTCTACCCCTAGCTTCTGCCGCATTTGGTATGCCTGTCCGGGCGAATTAGGTGAAAAGTTGACTCTAGTCGAGGGATAAGCTCAGGGCGCTGCGGCTCTCCGCTGCGAATTCCACGACCATACATCCACGTTCCGCGTGTCGTAACTTCGCCGGTCCTGGGCGTCCAGGACCGGTTAGGTAGCTCAATTCCGGAGCTTAGAAAAAAAGCCAAGCGTCAGCGCATGTTGCGCTCAACGATACAGCTCTTCGGCGAGCAAGATATGGAATTTATCCAGTTGCCTTCACCCACATATTCGATTGAAGCACCGAGCCTAGCCGCGTGCTCGACGAAAGCGCCCAAATTATCGGTCTCGCCGACCCACTTTCCTTGCAGCTGTTGGATATTCTCGGGGATGACTTGGCCGGTAGCGGTTCTGGCGCTGTTCTCCTGAGCATCCGCGGTCGTGTCTAGGGGATCCCAGAAGAAATCGACGTACGAGCCATCTGACAGGACTAGACGAAATACGACCCGCGCTTGATCCTTAAGGCCAAGATAGTTTGATGTGTATTGAAGCATGTTGGTCAGTTCGGCCAAGAAGGTTGCCTTGACCACACTCAAAACGAAATCTCTGTTCGCAAACTTTGATTCGATCTGACCCTTGAGATTTTGGTCCCAAACTACGTCGTACGCCGTCTGGTTGTTCGTAACGGCCATATTTAGCATTGAAACTGGCACGCTGTAGATCGGGCGGAGAGAGCCGCCGCCCTCGATAAATACCTTGTGCCCTGCTTGAACCTCGCCGACTACGGAGGCTTCCACTGTGCCCTTCGTTTGACCATTGCTTGCCGGTGCGACGCCTCGAAGATAGCTTGGCACTGAGGTAGGGACTGGACCGCCGCCTCCGCCACTGCTTGCCTTGATCGTCCACTTCTGAACCGTGTTGTCAGCGAGATTGTAGACCCAATAAGTGCCACCCCGATTTCCGATGGCTTCCTCAAGCATGGCCCGCGTCCGGAAGTCGTCGTCCGTTTTGCACGTGCTGCAAGGGACAGGAATCGCCGCATTCGCACCTGTGGAAGCCAAAAGAAGCGATACGCCGAAAATATACTTAATCATCTGATTTCCTTATGGTCTACGCGATGCAAATCGTATGCATCGACCCAATGTTACTACGCGTGTAGGGCATGCCGCTTAGACAAAGGCCTAAGCGGCATTGAACTGTGACGCTGGTCGGCTCTGTCAATACTGGGGGGTCGGGACTTTTTGCTGGTCAATGAACTCTGCGACAGTTACGACGCCTATGTCGGCAAACTCGAAGGGGCGACATTCGAGGGAGAGCACGTCGCCTACGGGTTCAACCACAACCGGACACTGGTCTCCGTCTCGGGAACCTGTGCGGGCGTAGGCGCGCGCTAGTGGCTTCTGTCATCCGCCACCGCGACGCCGTTTGCTAGGTCGCACCAAATTCTGTCTGCAGCGCATGCGCATGGCTGCTGGCACACAGGGCGAGAAGTTGGCCGGCGGCCGCAAATGTCGGCCCTGTTCGAGTGGTGGGGCACGGGCTAAGCGGAGCGGCCTGGATGGCCGGACGGTGGCCTGGAAGTGGAACTACAGCCTGTCGGCCAGGCGAGCCATCAAGTCCATGCGTTCGTGAAAGATCGCCACGATCAACGCTGGTGCGCTCTCACGGGGCAAGCAGAAGACGTAGTGGTGTGCGTAGTGCGCCACCCGCAGCGCCGGGTGTAGAGCGTGCTCAGCTCCTTGAAAGGTCCGTCACCCTCTGCGAGGCGAGCAATGCCCAGTTCCAGGTCTGCGATGTAACGGCGCCCCTGCGGTTCGCCCCAGCGCTGCATCGTGTAGCGGACGACCCCGCGCAGATCGGCCTCCGCCGCCTCGGTGAGGACGTAGCGCTTGGTCAAACGCGGCGGCCCCCGGCCAGTTCTTCATCGAGAATGTCGCCGACGCTCTTGGCGGACACCTTGCCCGCAAGCCCCTCGTCGATGCGTGCACCCAACACGGCTTTCAATTCCTGCCACGTCCGAGTAATGGGGTCAGGTTGAGCTGCCCCGATCTTTGGTGCAAGAGCTATCACATCGTGCGTTGTTGTGGGAGCGGCATATGTTGCTTCTCAATGGGCAAGAGAGAGCGCAGGAAATCGTGCCATTCGATGTTCGCTGCCTCACAGCGTGTTTCAACTTGCTCAACGAGCCAGAGCGATAAAACCAGTACAGGCGCGTTGCCAGCTGCGATGTCATCGACCGCTGCATCGAGAAGCCAGCCAAGCGTGGCTACCTCATCACTTGTGCCGGCGACAGGGTCATTATCCACTACGACCGTCCAGGAATCGGTATCGTCACCTTCAACGTAGGCGAGAACAGTTCCGTCTTCCCCTATGAGTTCAGCAATGATGTTGCGCTCAGCATCAAAAGCCGCCATCCACCTTTCAACCTTACTCAGCCCAGTCTTTGGTCTCGCCTGAGCTTCTTCAGCTCTTTTTCGGCGTTCCTTCAACTTAGATCTTCGTTTTGCGTCAGATTTCTTGGCCATTGTTGTTCCTAGCTTGAAGCACCGTAGAGACACTAGCGCGGAAGATGGCTTCTTTCAGCGTCAAAGTCTCAAATTAGTGTCAGTCAGATGCTTAGCCCGGCTAGGACATTCTTGGCCCGCTTCTGCTCGGGTCGTTCTGGCTGTTGTCGCGTGCCTGCGCGAGCTCTTGCAATCGCGTTTGCTCCTGGGTATCGCGTGCCTGGCTAGCGGCCAGGTACTGTTGTTCCGGGGCTGCGGCCAGCGCCTCGCTGGTTGGCATCTGGGCACGGTTGGCGAAAGGATCCGGGGAGGCGCCAGGGCCACTGCGCATCACGAACATCGTCTCCCCCCCAGCGAACTTATCGGTCGGCGCATTCAATGCAACGTCCACCTTGTCGCCGGGTTTGAATCCTGCTTCAACTGCCATCTTGTAGGCGCTAGCGACCATGCGATCACTGCGCTCGTCCCAAGGCTTGTTGGCGCTTTCATCGAGCTTGGCAATGGAGGACCGTATCTGGCCCACCAACGCGGCGTCTTGCGGCTTCGGGCCGGCAATGCTCTGACGATCCACGGGCGGCTGATCGTCTACGTGCGAATCCTGCGCTATGTTCGAGCGTGCGCCCACCTGCATTGCCGGTGCGTCGACCTGCGCCGTAATCGCGCTTGTAGCCGCTGCATGCTTCGGTGTCGGGCTATCCAGCGATGACGACCTCCCGGGTACCGCCTCCGGCGACGGCGTACTGGGCAAGGGCGCTCCCGACGACGGCGCTGCAGGTTGCTGTGTCTGGGGCGCTTGAGTGGAGGGATTGGGTTGGGTAGCGTCGGCCGGCTTCGCCTGCTGTCTTTCTGCTTGCGATATCTCTTCTGCCGTCGTGGTAGTTCTGATCTCCATGCGGTCGTCATTCTCGCCAACCACGGTGTTGATCGAACCATCCTTCTGCAGCTGCAGAAAGAAGGGCATCTGCTTGCCTGTGTCACGCGCGTGGTCTTGCGCCACTGCGGCCGTCGCCGCGTCGATCTGCGCGTCGGTGCGTGGAATGTGAGCGCGTGCGTAGATGCCGGCGACCTGGCTGCGCAAGCCGCTCTGCGTGGGCGTAGGGTTGTTGCGCGCTACCTCAGCCATCGCCGCCATGTCCTGAAGCCCGGTCTGCTGACTCTGCCACGTACGGTTCAATTCCTCGCGCGTGTTGCCGGTCGCTGGATTGGTGCCATAGAACGTGCCAGGTGTGCTCCATTCGCCGTTGGCGTCGCGGGTATAGGCATTACCGTCGGAAGCCTGGAGCGGCTGCGGTTGCGTACGGGCGTTGGTAATTGCCTGTGGCACTGGCTCGCGATTGGTGAACTCACTCCAGCCGAACTGGTGATAGGCGATCTGGTAACGGGCCGCTATCGCTTCCGGAGTGTTGGCGGCGTTCTGCGCGATGATCGTCTGCGATTGTTGCTCCAACGCAGTCGCACGCTCCGGGCTGACCGGCGTGTTACGGGTGATCGGTATCTTGCCGTCGATATTCTCCCTGATTTCAAGCTGCCAACCTCCGGTCTGCGGATCGCGCACGTAGTCGCGGCCGGTTTCAAAAGGCTCGCGTGGCGGATGCGTTTCGGCCTTGGCATCCAGGCGGTACGGATCCTGGGGTTTGGGTGGATTCGCCAGTCCGAGTGAATACGAGTCGTTGGCCGCGCGATAATTCAGCTCATCGGCAAGGCGGCCAGCGGCAACCAGGCGCGTCTCCCGATAGCCGCCGTTCGGCAACGGAGCGCTGACGGTGCGCGTCCACGTGCCTTGTGGATCCTCCGGGTTGCGGGTCCACTCGTTGCCACTGCGGTCGGGCTGCGTGTAGATCCGGTCGATGTCCTGTTTCTCGGCCCAGCGCTCGCCAAGGTAGGCGCCAGCGACGCCACCGACCAGACCGGTCGCGAGCGCGCCCGGACCGGTCCACGAGCCGGTGGCGACCCCATAGCCTGCACCGAGCAAAAAACCGCCAGCGATGCCGCCAGCGTTGCGGCCAACAAAGTGGGTAGCTGCCGACGCAGCACCGGTGTCGTTGCCCTGCGTATGAAGTTGGACGACGCGGTGGCCGGTAACCGTGAAGTCATAAGCCATCAGCGCTACGCCGGCAGCACCGAGGACGCGAGCCCCAGAAATCGACCCGCGTGCTACAGCCGCTTCTGCTGCGAGACCTTCACCTGCCACGCCGCCGCCTTCGCCTGGGGCACCGGGCATCCGGGGCGCAGCCGGCGGCCGCGCGAGAACCGGCGGCATCTCCCTGGCGAACGCGAGGCGTAGACGCGTTTCCACCGATTCGGTGAGTGGCAAGCGGCCGGCTTGGTTCGCCTCGGCAATCGCTGTGCCGAGTGATTGCCGGCCACCCCATCTGTCGCTGAGGGTCGAAGACCCAGGCTGGTCGATGGCGTCCAATGCCAGCCTGACGTTGCCTTCCGACCGCGTGACCCCAGCCCATTGCGCCTCGGCCCCTGCCATCCTTCCCAAGTCGCGAATCTGGGCAGCGTGGCGCTGTTGGTACCCCGCGAGATCGCCATGAAACGCGCGGATCCGCGCATTTGCCAGCTCTGGTGTCATGCCTTGCGGCGTGTTGCTTACGAGGTCGCCATTGACCAGCCCCGCTTTAAGCGTGTCGGTCAGGCCATTGACCCTGGCCGCGATGCGTTGCGCTGCTGCTTGGTCCCCAAGCAGCGTGGCTTGGCCGTCCGGAGAAATTTCCAGCCGCTGAAGCGCGGCCGCAAGTTCGTCAGTGTAGGCGCCGAGTGGTCCGCCCGGGTGAGGCGATAACCCCATCTGTGCTGCCAACGCTTTGTCGGCGGGCAGATTGAGGATATTGCGCGGACCATGGAGATCGAACAAGCCGCGTTCTGATAGCGCTTGCAATAGCTCGCTGCGGCCATACGCAGCTTGCTCGATGACGTGATGCCCCTGGAAGACAGGTGTGTCGGACATGACAATGCTCCTGCGGCGAAACGCTTCAAACCGATGGGGAAATCAAATCTCCGCAGCGTCCCGTAGTCGAACACCATCGAGGTTCGCAGCCCTTAGCGCATCTGCAAGCACGTTGTCGCAAATCGCATCCAGTCCAATTCGTGGTTGCCGAAAGACATGTGCGTCCCCAACAATGTCTTGTCTGAAAACGAGGCTGGCGCCACCAGCCACGCTGTAGAACTTGAGATCCTCTCCGCTTTGATGATCCCGCTCGTATTCGACTTTTACCTGCGAATTCTCCTCATCAAGCGCATCAAGCGAACGCAGTACCCCACAAAGATAATATTGTGGCCCTGTCGAGCCATCGGCGAGAGTAAAGTTACAGGAGGCAAAGGCGAATCCATGTGGATCAACAGACTCAAAGACGCGTTTCAACGCATCGGAGACGATCCATTTGCCCGCCACCTTTTCAAAATCTCTTGGCATCCCGCCCAGTTCCGGTACCTGGACCAGATGGGGCATTTCTGGGTACTGGCCTGGATCGCCGTTGGGTGGCTCGATCATGAAGGTCCCGGGAAGCCTAAGCTGCTTCTTGTTGGCAATCTCTATGCCAGGCTGTTTGCCATTGCCCCAAAAGCTTGGCTCAAGGACAAAAAATTTCCCTTGAGATATGCTCGCAATCGTGACGGGAATAGCAGTCTGTTCGTTCATTTTGGCTTCCATCGTGGATGCGGTTGCGTTGGACGTTTCAGCTGATGCTTTCGGTCGATGTTATTCTAGCGAGCAACGGGCTCAGGTTCACTTAGCAGTAGCCGTGGTTGGCTTGCGGGATTGATGACGGGGCTTGATGCAAGCGAAACAGTGGAACTTGGTCTCAACGATATAGCAGAAGCATCGTGGCCAAGGGCGCGCTGGCATCCGGCAGGACAACGGCCGATTCTGGTGCAGGCGACGGCCGCGTGGCCGCGATCCCGCAGAACGGACAGTCGTACTCTGTGGGAGAGTGCCGCATGAGGCGCAACGGCAAAGAGAACCTACTGTGGGGCGGGAATGGATTCTGTGCGCACTCTGGGTGGCCGTCAATCGGACAACCGGGGGTGGGCTGGAGCCGAAATCAATGCCCCGCATGCTTTGGTGGCAAGGGTAAATTGAAATCTAGCTCCAGTCATCCGACTTCAGCTCCTATTAGGAAGTAGCTAGCCAGCGCCTTGCTCCGACTGAACGATCAGGTTCCTGAGGTCCTCGATTACTGATCTTACCGGTTCCAACAAATCAGAGTTATGTCGAGACTGCTCTATAAGCCAGTCCACGAACAGATCTTTGGTTTCTGGAGTTGGAGCTAAAAAATAGAAACTTTCTTCGTCACTTTCTTGTAGAGATCCGGAGATTTTAGGGTAGATTGACGGTTCCAAAAGTTCTTTGAATGGAGTAGTTGATCTTTGATAGTTATCTCCCGCTCGAACTCGAGTGGAAGATGGAAATATATTCTCAAGAGTTGCTGGCCAATTTTGTTCGGGAATTCCTTTTGAAGACATCATTGAAACAAATTCATCACTGGCAGCTAGTCGACACCAAAATGTCTTATTGGAATTGTGTTGTTTCCAAATGCCACCCCGGGCCGTGAGTCTTTTGTCTTTTCTTAGCTCTCTGCCGTCTCTGTCATTGTCCACAAGCACATATATTTGTTTTCCTGGGACAAGACTGCTAAGAACCAATCCATCACCTGCTAAGCTCTCCATTTTCGTGGTTCCTTGGCAAGATTGGATGGATGGGGCTGGTATTTCCCCGGCGAAAAGACTCCAAGCGCACTCCATCAGTTTAGCATCTGATTCGCCTTCCACAAATAGTATTGGTGCGGCGGCTGCTTCTATTTGTCGCGTCAGGTCAGCCCCGTCAGATTTTAATCTTTCAATCTGCTTGGAGATTTCCTCTAGATGCGACCCCATAATTGCTAGATGCGGGGTTTCACCCATGAGTTCACCCGGTAGGCTTCCAGGCTTCAAGCCGTTTATTTCGAGCACTGAGGAGCAAGGTTTACTGAGGGTGTCAGGCACTTTCTTGAAAATAAAGAATCTCTTAATTTCGGGGCCCTGTTGCCTGAAAAATGCGGGACTGTGGCTGGTGACAAATATTTGCTTTTTTGAGCTTTTCCCGTATTTCTTGAATTCATCTGCTTCCTCAATGGCGCTAGCAAGCTCAAGCGAGTTCTCTGGTTCTTCGAAGCCCCATATGTGATAGTCCTCTTTGCCATGTTCGGAGAGAAAGTTCAAAACAGCAGGAATGTGTCTAACTTGTATTCCATCACCCCGCTGAGTTGTGAGAGAAAATTTATCTCCGTACTCGTCAGTTGTGCCGAAATCAAGCGACCTAAAAAGATTGGTTAGGTCTGTAGGCGGAGTTATGACGCTATCTAGATTGAGTGTTGACTTTAAGAAGTTACTCAGATTCTCCGTTTCGTCCCGAATTGCATTGGAGAATGGCCCCAGTGACTCTCTAAAGCTCGCCTTATTCGAAAGAATGCTGTAAACATTGCCAAGAAGGTATTCGAAAATTCTTCGGTCTTTGATGGCGGGAATATAGTGAAATCTGACGGTATTGAGAAATCTTGTTAGATAATGCCGTTTGTTCTGTGCGACCGAGCTTTCTATATTTGGCTCTTCTTGGTTAAGAGTGCTCCACTGCTTTTTAACCCAAAAGGATTCTCCAAGAGAATTCTTCCAGCTGCTGGGTGCGGCGAACCAGATTTTTATATAAGCAAACTTTCTGGCGCCCTTGCTCAAATCCGTTTCGCTTCTTCTTGCTAGGTTAAAATCTGTTAAAAAATCAAAAGAAGTTCCTGGATTGGTTTGAGATTCAAAGAACAGATTGAGGGCCCTGAGGAAATTACTCTTCCCGGAGTCGTTCCTTCCAAAGAGGATTGTGATGTCCTTGAGTTCATTTAATGACTCTTTATATATTGACCGGAAGTAAGCTATCTCGATCGCCGTAATTAGTTGCATGATCAAACTGCCCGGTTGTAGTTGGAGGGTTTGCAGAATGCCGAGATTGTGGAAAGGAGGGACTAGTTCACTTCGCGCGCCTAGGGCGTTCAAGAAGCGTCCTGCGTCGCGAGACCCATCGCAGCTAGGTAACTGGGTCTAAGTGACGGGTCATGTTCACTTACCCAGTTCCTCGGCAGCGCCGAAACTGGCTGCAGCCAAGAAATGCCTCACCCGTGCGTTTGTTTGTCCGCTGTACGAGTACGCTTCCGCACCGTCGGCAGGTTGGTGATTGAGAGGGAGTTTCGATCGTCGAGCCGAGCGCCGGTTCGATGAGGGAATAGAGAGGTATTCCAAGAGCGCTGCCACGTTGCGCCGTTTGGATCATGTCCAGTAACTGCTCTCCGCGGATCAGCTCGATCGGCTTACCAAGCGCAAACCGCGCTGCATCGGCCGTGTATCCACCCACACAAACGATCTTCACTGCATCCGCTTGGTGATGCGCCAGCAGCCCATACATCTCGCGCACGACGCTGACGCCGACCTGCTGCCGCTTCCATTGCTTGCACTGCACCAGCGTGCGGCGGCCGTCCTTACGCAGGACCAGGTCGATGCCGCCGTCGGCGCCGCCCAGGCCGGTTTCTTCCACACTGTAGCCCTGTCGGCGGAAGGCTTCGCCGACAAGTAGTTCGAATTGGCGCCAGCCGCCGGCGGCGAGGCTTTCCAGGGTGGTGCGGGTGTCCAGCAAGCGGCGGCGATGGCGCGCGCCTAGGAAGGAGAAGAGCGCAGCGATCCAGCAGACGATCAGCACAATCCACGCAAAAGGTGCAAGCGTGCTGTCCGAGTGCTGCACGATGCCTTGCGCCAGCATGCCGCCGTGCTGGGAGAGCCACCATGCGAGTCCATAGCGCACGGTAAGAAAGCCAGCGATGCCCACCGCTAGCCCAAGTGGCCACGGCAATGCAGCCAGCGCATCAAAAGTGGTATTTCCCCGTTTGCGTCCCATGCGACCCCCGTCCCAGAACCAAACATAGCGCCGGAATCAGCAGTTGTCCGCCTGGCGATTGCGGCGTCTACGAAACGAGACATGAGGTGCTTCAGGCGTAGCGGTCGAGCGGCCGGTTCGAGGTGACGGCCACGGGGGCATTTCGCGGCTGAAGCTCCCAGTGAATATCTGACTTTTGGATATCAAAAAGAGCGCGTTACGGTGGTTGTGCGGACACCCAGTCCGCCCACGTCGAGGACGGATGCCATGACGACTTCGCAAGCCCGCACCACCCTTGCCCGGCCGCGCGTCGCGCCGGCGGGCACCCTAGACTCGCAAGAGGAGCACTTCTCCTTCGGCGTCACGCTCGATCAGATCGACCGCTTCCACGCGCTGCTACGCACCATCACCGCGCAGAGCGACATGGTGGCGGTGTGCAGCGGGGCGCCGCTGGACGACAAGAGCGTGTCGATCCTGGGCGAGAGCATCTTCACGGCCGCCCGCGCGGTGCGCGGGATCGTGGACGAGATCCACGCACAGCGGCTGGGCGGCGATGGCCTGGCGCCGGTGTCGCACGGGGAGCCGCGCCATGCGTAAGCCGCCTTCCCCTACCGCCGCCGCCTCGCGCAAGCGTGCGCCGCGCCAGACAGCGCAATTTCGCGACTGGACCATCGTGGAGCCATCGCTCACGCCGATGCTGACGCCCGACCAGATCGCCGCCGAACTTGCCGCCGAGGAGGCCCGCACGCCGCGCGCACCCCGCCGCCGGCGCCCACCGCAGCGCTGCAAGATGGGCTACGGCTATTACCCGGCCAGCAACCAGGTGGTGCCGTCGCTGCGCCTGCGTGGGCGCTGGCTGGAACAGTTGGGCTTTGCCATCGGCAGCACCTTGCGGATCGAGGTGCGCGATGGCGCGTTGGTGGTGCGCATGGCCGGGGAGGAGTGACGCGCGTACGGCCACGCGCGGGCGTGCGCATGGACGGTTGAACACCGGCCCGGCCGGCCGCTGCGGCATGCTCCGCTGTGCGTCGGGTCGGTCCGACGATGGCCTGGCGCTGCGGCTGCCCGGTGGGCGCCGCCGTGCTAGCGTGCCGCTGCCGAGAGTCCGGCAATGCGAAGGGGCAGGCATGCGCATTGAGTCAGTGCCAGTGGAGCGCCGCGTGGTGGCGCCGCGCACCAAGCCAGGCGTGCGCCTGGCCTGGTGGCTGTTGTGGCTGGCCTTGTCGGTGTTCGCGGGGGAGTTCGTGCACTCGGTGTACGCGAAGTACGCATCGCTGCAGTCGCCGGCCTATGCGATGTTCCTGACCCGGCGCGGCTGGCTGTGGTGCCATCTGGGTGGCGGCGCAGTCGGCCTGCTGCTCGGCGCGCTGCAGTTCGCGACGCAGCGTTGGCGGCGGTGGCCGCGGCTGCACCGCTGGGTGGGGCGGGTCTACTTCGCCGGTATGGCGGTGGCGATGGTCGGGGCGGTCGGCTTGATCGCCACGTCGCCGGCGCCGCTGTCGATCCGGCTGGCGTTTTCCGTGACGGCGCTGGTGTGGCTGGTCACCGCGTCGATGGGGTTGCTGGCGATCCTGCGCGGCCAGGTGCTGCGCCACCAGCGCTGGATGGTGCGCGCCTATCTGGCGACGCTGGCACCTGTGCTGTTCCGGCTGGCGCTTCCCACGGCGATCGGGTTGGGCATGACGCCATCGCCCGGCCTGATCGCGCTGTTGCTGTGGGCCAGTTGGATGGTGCCGTTGCTGCTGTATGCGGTTGGTCGCGCGGTGGTGCATGCGCTGCGCGGTGGCATGCAGGCAGCGCCGGTTGCGGGAGCTGCCCGCATCGGGGGCGATGCCGGCTGATCGAGGAGTGCGTGCCGGGAGTGCGGTGGTGCGTCGCGCTTGCGCGGAAGGTCCGCGCCTTGTTGGTCCGCGTTCGCGACACGCCGGTTCGGCCACGCCCGCTAGCCGCGATGTGCGATCGCCGCAGTCCGCGCGGCCATCGCCCCGGACGCTGCCGCGCCGATGGTCAGGCGCGGCAGCGTCCGTTCGCTGGCGATCGCAAGGGCATGGGGGAGGAGGTTGCCCCTGCGATCCTCTGCGGCGAACTCAGCGGCGCTTGTCGAACAGCTGCTGGCGCACGGCGACGGTGCAGGCGTCTTCTGTCAGCAGGTGCTCGACGGCGCTGTTGTCGCTGGGCTTGCCGCTGCCCAGGTCGAGCACGGACGCCTGGTTGCTGCCGCGGGCCTTGAACGCGGCGACGGCGGTGGTGGCGTTCTTCAGCGGCACGGTGGCGTCGTTGTCCGAGCCGCACAGCAGGGTCGGGGTGCGCGGCGCCCAGTCGAGCAGGTCGTTGCGCTCCAGGTCGCGCAGGAACGGGTCGTTGGCGTTGCTGGCGAAGTCCTTGTAGAAGCCGGGCTGGAAGTACTGGCGGATCTTGTCGACGCCGGGCAGGGTGTCGCCGAGCACCAGGTCGGTCAGGCTCTGCGTGCCGGGGAACAGCGCTTCGACCTGTTTGGCCCACGGATCCTGGAACACCTGCGCCGGGTCGAGGTAGAGGTTGTGGTAGGTGTGCTGCATGCCGACGATGGCGTAGCTGGCCAGCACGATGCCGAAGGTGTTCTCGCCCACGGCGCTGCGGCCGCTCCAGCTGTCGCGGAAGGTCTGGCTGAGCGCGTACGGGCCGGAGATCGGCGCGCTGGCGACCAGGTGGAATTCGTCGGACAGGTGCGCTTCGATCTCGCGCTGGGTGGCCATGGCGGCATGCCCGCCCTGCGAGAAGCCGGTCAGCATGACCTTGCCCGACAGGGGGATGTTGAGCCGCTGCAGCATCTGGCGCGCGGCGCGCAGGGCGTCGATGGTGGCGCTGGCCTCGGACGCGGCGTGCAGGTAGGGATGGAACGGATAGGTGGACTGGCCGATGCCCAGGTAGTCGCTGCTGACCACCACGTAGCCCTGGGTGGCGAGGTGGGTGACCATGGTGTCGTCGCCCTTGGCGTCGCGGATCTCCTTGGCCTGCTCGGCGCGGCGCAGCGACTCGGTCCCCTGGCTGTAGCTCACCAGCGGGAACGGCCCGGCGCATTGGCTGCCGCCCGGCACCAGCAGTGCGGCGGAGGCGGTGGCGGGTTCGCCGTCGACGCCGATGGTGGCGTAGGTGAACTCGGCGACGCGCACGTCGCACTTGGCCTGGTCGGTGGACTGGTCGTTGGCCAGCAGGGTGCCGATCGCCTGGTGGGTGTAGCTGGTCAGCACATTGCTCTTGAGCAGGGTGCCGCGTGCCGGTGCGGCCGACGCGGCCAGGGGCAGCATCGCGCCCGCAACGCCGATGGTGGACAGTACGCGCAGCGCCAGCCGATTCCGCAGTGTGGCCATGAACAACGTCCTCGCAATTAAATCCCGGTTGCACGGGGCCGTGGGGTTGAGGGCCAAACACTACTACGGCGCTGCGATGGTTTTTCTGACAATTCGCGGCAATGTTTATCTGCAGTATGGATTCGCGCGGCAATCTGGCGAATATCGAGACACGGAGCGAAAATAAATCTTGTACCGCGTATGTGTGGCGGCGTGCGGAGCGGCACACTGATGCAGAAATTCGCCTTAAATCCGCATGATTTCGATGGATTTCTGCCTGTTTCGCCAATGGCGGAAAAATAAAAAATGGCGCCGCGCTTCATTCAATAATGGATCTTTCGGTATTCGATAATCTCGAGATAAAGGTGATCGCCGCGCACTGAAAGATAATCCGGCATGCCTTGCATGTCGGGGATGGGCGATCGCATCGATTGGGGGGCGCGAAGCGGCGAGGCAGCGGCGTCGGGGGGCCGCCTGGTTTCGCCGTAGGTCATGGCGCATGCCGCGCGCGTGGAGGCGTCCAGCAGCGCGCGCGGCGTAGACGAAAAAAAGCCGGCTGCCCCATCAGGGCATGCCGGCCGGGTGTAGCGGCCTGCACGGCTGCGCAGGCCGGACGCAGCGGATCAGCGCACCTTGTACAGCACCGCCGCACCGGGCTTCGGTTCGAACATGGGCACGGTCTGCTGCTTGAGTGCTTTGCCGTTGGCATCCCACACCAGGGTCTCGGCGGGGTATTCCTCGTTGCGGGTCATGGCGCCGATCTGCTTGACGATCACCGTCGAGCCGGCCTTCACTTCGGGGTTCCAGGCGAATACGCCGAGCCTGCCGTAGAACACGGCCGGCGCGTCGGCGTCGAGACGGCGGTCGGGGCACATGACCAGGCCGCGATCGAGCATCACGCGCAGTGCGCCAACGGGGACGGCTTTCACGGTGGGCGCCGTGCGGTCGGTGCTGTGGCCGGGGCAGACGTTGGCCGAGCGGAGCAGCATGTCCTCGACCACTTGCCGATCGGGCTGGGCGAAGGCCGGCAGGGCGGCGGCGGACAGGGCGAGCATTGCGACAGTGGACTTCCAGTGCACGTGACACCTCCTATTGAATGAATTACTCCAGACGTCGCGGTGGGCCACGCTGCATAGGTGGGCCGCTGCCGGGGACGCGCGGCGACTCTATCAACAAGGTCGATGGACAATTGCAAATGAAGCGTGATGGCGCGTGACCTCGTGCACGCTTCCATTCACCTTGCATGTGCTGATCGATGGCGGCGGCGAAAAGGCACTGGCCCAGTGGCGGTAGGTATGCGGGGAGCGCGGCGACACGCGCGTGCGCATTGCCTGGCGCGCTCAGGTGTCGGCATCGCTGCGGAGGGTGAGCGAACGTTTCGAGTTGCTGCACTGCGCATCGGGGTGGAAGCGCTGTCGTCTCCGTGCAGCAACGCCGGATGCAGGGACGGGCGAAGCCTTGCGCGCCCGAACTCTGCGAGTCGCTTTCGCGCCGGACCCTCACCCCAACCCCTCTCCCGGGGGGAGAGGGGCTAAGGCGGTTCCTTCTCCCCTCGGGAGAAGGTGGCCCGCAGGGCCGGATGAGGGTACGGGCGAAGCCTTGCGCGCCCGACTCCGCGAGTCGCTTTCGCGCCGTACCCTCACCCCAACCCCTCTCCCGGGGGGAGAGGGGCTAAGGCTGTTCCTTCTCCCACCGGGAGAAGGTGCCCCGCAGGGGCGGATGAGGGTACGGGCGCAGCCTCGTGCACCCAACTCCGTGAGTCGCTTTCGCGCCGGACCCTCGCCCCAATCCCTCTCCCAGGGGAGAGGGGCTTACTTGTACGGCCCCGGGCCGCGCCAGACCAGTTCGCCCTGCTTGTAGACCTGCAGCATGGTGATGACCTCGCGGGCGTCGCCGATGGCCTTCAGTTCCGGGGAGTCCGGCGGCAGCGCGCGGCATTTGCCGGAGCCGCGCTTCATCGCGATCTCCAGCGGGCAGGCCATGCGGTACTGGGTGCCGGGCAGCAGGATGAAGAATTCCTTCATGCCCTGGTCCATCCAGGCGCGCAGCAGGGTTTCGCTGCGCAGGTCGTAATAGACCAGGTAGCCGCCCAGTTCCATGCTGGGGCCGGCGTCGCTGGGGTCGCCGCGGCGCCCGCCACGGCCGCCGCCGTCGCGGACCAGGCCGGTCTCGTTGGGGCCCAGGTCCTGGTCGATCGCGCCCGGCGGCCGCCCGGTCCAGGTCTCGCGGCGCTGGGTCGGTTCGGGTTCGCTGGCCGCGGCCTGGGCCTGCTGCTGCGTGGCGGGGTCCGGCTGCGGCGGCGCCGGTTGCTCGGCGGGCGTGGGCGCGGGCGGCGCTGGCGTGCTGGCCGTGGCGGCCGGATCGGGCGGCGGCACCGGGTGGTCGGACTGCGCGACCAGCGTGGATTGCACCGGCGAAGTGGCGCGCCGTTTCTTGGCCGCGACCGGCTTCTGCGCGGGGGTGGGGCTGGGCGGCGTCTTGGCCGGATGCACCGGCTGGCGCGTGGCGCCGATGAAGTCCACCTTGGTCCGGCCGCCGCTGGCCGCGCCTTGCGGCGTGCTCATGGTGGGCGGGTCGGCCAGCAGCAACAGCAGCAACATCAGCAGGTGCAGCACGGCGCTGACGATGGCGGCAATCCACGGGTCCAGGCGTTCGACCCAGGATTTGGCCCGGGGGTCCGCGCGATGCGACGCGTTGCTCATGCCGCCGCGGGGGCGTCGGGAGTGCGGGCCTTCATGGGGGGTCTGCAGGGTGCGGCCGGTGGGGGCGCCATCGTAACGCGTGCGAGGGCCGGTTCATTTGTCGGGCCACACCACGCTTAGGGTCTGTTGCTGTTGGCGGGACAGGGGATGCGTCCAGGCCGCGCCTGCCTGTGGTCGGCGGCGTACAGCATCAGCGGGAACTGCGCGCGGATCGGGCGGCCACTCCCGCGGGACGCTCGGCACGGGGATGTGCCCGCGTGCAGGCAGGGCGCCGCCGCCCAGTGCTATCGTCCGCGCCATGTCCAAGGCCACCGCCACCCTCCGCTTCGAGGCGACGTTGCTGCGGCCGGCGACGCCGCCGGACTCGGCCTGGACGTTCCTGGTGCTGCCCGCCGAGGCCAGCGCCAAGCTACCGACGCGCAGCATGGTCAGCGTGGACGGCACGTTCGCCGGGCAGCCGTTCCAAGCCACGCTGGAACCGGACGGGCAGGGCAGCCATTGGCTGAAGGTTGAAGCAGCGCTGCGGGTGGCGGCCGGGGTCGCCGCGGGCGACACGGTCGCGCTGGCGATCGCGCCGATGGCGGTGGAGCCGGAGCCGGTGTTGCCGCCCGACCTGGGCGCGGCGCTGGCCGCGCATCCGGCCGCGCGTGTGACCTGGGACGCCATCACCGCGCTGGCGCGGCGCGACTGGATCTTCTGGATCGTCTCGGGCAAGAAGGCCGACACACGCGCCAAGCGCATCGCCAGCGCCTGCGACATGCTCGCCTCGGGCAAGCGCCGCGCCTGTTGCTTCGACCGCTCGGGCATGTACAGCCAGTCGCTCGGCGCGCCGAAGGCGGCGCAATGACGCGCCGCAATACGTTGCAGCGCTAGCGCAGCGCGAGGGCCGCCGCTGCCGCGACATCGTCCTCGCAAACCGCCACCTATACTCCGGCGGTGTCCATCTGCTGAAGGGTCTCATCGCATAAGCGCACCCGCATCCCCGACCACCGCCGCTTCCGGCGCCGCACCCGGCAGCCTGCGCCGCTCGGTGTCCAATACGCTCAAGGGCTCGGCCGGCAACCTGGTCGAGTGGTACGACGTCTACGTCTACTCGGTGTTCGCCACCTATTTCGAATCGCAGTTCTTCTCCAAGGAAGACAAGAACGCCACGATGTTCGTGTGGGCGATCTTCGCGATGACCTTCCTGATGCGGCCGATCGGCGCGTGGTACTTCGGCCGCTTCGCCGACCGCTTCGGCCGCCGCCTGGCGCTGACCATCTCGGTGTCGCTGATGGCGCTGTGTTCGTTCGTGATCGCGGTGACGCCGACGGTGGCCACGATCGGCATCGCCGCGCCGATCGTGCTGCTGCTGGCGCGGTTGCTGCAGGGCTTCGCCACCGGCGGCGAGTACGGTACCAGCGCCACCTACATGTCCGAGGCGGCGATCCCGGGCCGGCGCGGCTTCCTGTCCTCGTTCCACTACGTGACCCTGGTCGGCGGCCATGTGCTGGCGCAGACCACGCTGCTGCTGATGCTGCATTTCGCCGACAAGGGCTGGGTGTCCGAATGGGGCTGGCGCCTGGCGTTCGGCCTGGGCGGCATCGGCGCGCTGGTGGTGTTCTGGCTGCGCCGCACGATGGACGAGTCGCTGGGCTCGGACTCCATCGCCGAGGCCAAGAAGGGCGGGGCGCGCTCGGCCGGTTCGCTGCACGAGCTGTTCGTGCACCAGTGGCGGCCGCTGCTGCTGTGCTTCCTGGTGACCGCGGGCGGCACCATCGCCTTCTACACCTATTCGGTCACCGGGCCGAAGATGATCCAGACCGCGTTCGCCGGCGACGACGTGATGGCCGGCACCATCATCAACCTGGTCGCGCTGACCGTGCTGATGCTGATGCAGCCGGTCGGCGGCTGGCTGTCGGACATCATCGGGCGCAAGACCCTGCTGGTGTTCTTCGGCATCGGCGGCGTGCTCTACACCTGGTTCCTGGTGCTGGAGCTGCCCAAGCAGAGCGATTGGCTGACCGCGTTCGCGATCCTGACCGGCGGCTTCGTGATCCTGACCGGCTACACCTCGATCAACGCGGTGGTCAAGGCGGAGCTGTTCCCGACCCACATCCGCGCGCTGGGCGTGGGCCTGGGCTACGCGCTGGCGAACTCGGCCTTCGGCGGCACCGCGCCGCTGCTGTACCAGGCCTCGCTGAAGACCGGCCATGTGACCACCTTCGTCTGGTACGCCACGGCGGTGATCGCGGTGTCGCTGGTGGTGTACATGTTCTTCCTGACCAACAAGGGCGCGAACTGGCTGGACGACGAGCGCGCGATGCGCGAGCGCAAGGCCGCGAAGGCGGCGGCCGGGCGCGGCTGAGGCCGGCGGCGGCACGGGCGCGACCACCGCGCCCGTGCCGCGGCAAGCACCGCGCTCCCGGCGGGGCGTCGGCCTGCGGGTTCGGCGGCGCGCGTGCGACTCGGGTACCATGCAGCCCCCCTCACGGGCGTTTTCGCTCATGGCCGACTCCAAGAAGACCCCCGACTCCCCTGTGACCCAGGACCAGGCCGAAGCCGCCGTGCGCACCCTGCTGCGCTGGGCCGGCGAGGACCCGGACCGCGAAGGCCTGCTGGACACGCCGCGGCGCGTGGCCGAGGCCTATGGCGACTGGTTCAGCGGCTACAAGGCCGATCCGCGCGAGTACATGCTGCGCACCTTCGAGGAAGTGGCCGGCTACGACGAGCTGATCGTGCTGCGCGACATCGAATACGAAAGCCATTGCGAGCACCACATGGCGCCGATCATCGGCAAGGTCCATGTGGGCTACCTGCCGCGCGGCAAGGTGGTGGGCATCAGCAAGCTGGCGCGCGTGGTCGAGGCCTATGCGCGGCGCTTCCAGGTGCAGGAGAAGATGACCGCGCAGATCGCGCAGTGCATCCAGGACGTGCTGCAGCCGCTGGGCGTGGGCGTGGTGGTGGAAGGCGCGCACGAGTGCATGACCACCCGCGGCATCCACAAGCGCGGCGTCAGCATGGTCACCTCGAAGATGCTCGGCACCTTCCGCGAGGACGCGCGCACCCGCGCCGAGTTCCTGCGCTTCATCGACGGCGGCGTGCGCTGAGCGTGCGGATGGGGCGGTCGTCGGTTCCTGCATGAAGCACCGTGTCCGGATCGCCGGCTATCGCCAGTTGCGCGAACAGCCGTTGTGGAAGCTGCTCGCCGCCGACCATGCGCCGGAACTGATCGGCCTGCTGCAGACCCTGCTGGGCGATGCGCAGCGGCGGCTGCCGTCGTCGGTGCTGCACGAGCGCCTGCAGCGCCAGCTGGATGCGCTGAAGGACGACGAGCTGTCGCGCGAGTTGCCGCGCACCGCGCAGGCCTACCTGGCGCACTGGCTGGCGCAGGGCTGGCTGGAGCGGCGCCTGCCCGAAGGCGATGCCGAGGAAGAGTACGAGCTGTCGCGCCAGGCCGCGCAGGCGATCCGCTTCATCGCCGGGGTGCAGGGCAGCGCCAGCGTCGCCACCGAGAGCCGCTTGTCGCTGGTGATCGAGCAGCTGGTGCAGCTGGCCGGGCAGACCGAGACCGATCCGGACGCGCGGCTGGCCGCGCTGCGCGCCGAACGCGCGCGCCTGGACGCGGAGATCGAGCGCGTGGCCGCCGGCAAGCTGGCCGCGCTGGACGGCAAGCGCGCGCTGGAGCGCACCCGCGACATCATCCGCCTGTCCGACGACCTGGCCGAGGACTTCCGCCGCGTTCGCGACGATTTCGAACAGCTCAACCGCGATTTCCGCGAGCGCATCATCGACGACGAGGGTGCGCGCGGCGACGTGCTGGAGAAGCTGTTCGCCGGCATCGACGTGATCGGCGAGAGCGACGCCGGGCGCAGCTTCCAGGCGTTCTGGAGCCTGCTCAACGACGCCGAACAGAGCGTGCAGCTGGACGCGGCGCTGGACACGCTGCTGGCGCGCGGGTTCGCGCGCCGGCTCGACCGCCAGGAACGCGCGTTCCTGCGCGGACTCACCGGCACCCTGCTCGAGCGCGGCGGCCAGGTGCACGAGGTCATGCAGCATTTCGCGCGCAGCCTGCGCGGCTTCGTGCAGAGCCGCGGCTACCTGGAGCAGCGCCGGCTCAACCAGTTGCTGAAGCAGGCGCAGGGCGAGGCGCTGCAGTTGCGCGACCGGCTGCACGCCACCGCGGCCACCGGCTACACGCTGCCGCTGAGCAGCGCGCGGCTGCGTTCGCTGTCGCAGTGGCGGCTGCACGACCCGCGCAGCCAGCAGGTCGATGGCCGGGTGCAGGCGGCGGAGGCGGCGATGATCTCGCTGGACAGCGTCGGCGACCTGGTCGCGCAGTCGGAGATCGACCTGCGCGGCCTGCGCGAGGACCTGCACGCGCTGCTCGGCCAGCAGCCGCAGCTGACCATCGGCGAGGCCTTGCGGCAGCGTCCGGCGCAGCAGGGGCTGGGCAGCGTGATCGGCTACCTGGCGCTGGGCACGCGCCACGGCGTGGTGGTCGCGGACGAATGGGAAGCGGTGCAGTGGGAAGGCAACGACGGCCAGCTGCGGCGCGCCCGCATCCCGCTGGTGTGGTTCACCAAGGAAAAACGCAATGAACTGGTCTGACGATATGCCCGGCGGCGACGCCGACGGCTTCGACCCCGCGGCCGCCGCCGCGACCCAGGCCGACGGCCGCAGCGAGCTGTTCGCCGGCGACACCGGCACCCTGCCGCTGGAGGCGCGCCGCGCGCTGTGCCAGCTGCTGTCCGGGCCGAGCATCGACGCCTACCGCCACGGACCGCTGTGGCCGGCGCTGCTGCGCCACGAGGCCGCGGTGCGCCGGGTGCTATGCGAACTGTTCCTGGAACTGGTGCTGGACCGCGACGGCGGCGTGGCCTTCGCCCGCCAGGCCGAGACCGCCGAGCTGGAGACCCCGGCGCTGCTGCGCACCGCGCCGCTGACCTTCATCGAGTCGGTATTGCTGCTGTTCCTGCGCCAGCAGCTGGCCGAAGCCGACACCCGCGGCGAACGCGCGGTGGTGCAGGAGGCGCAGCTGCTGGAAGTGCTGTCGGTGTACGAGAAGAACGTGTCCACCGACCGTGCGGGCTTTGCGCGGCGGGTGCTGGCGGCGATCGCGAAGATGCGCGACAACCACCTGCTGTCCAAGCTGCGCGGCAGCGAGGACCGCTACGAGGTGTCGCCGGCGCTGAAACTGCTGTTCTCCGCGGAGGACGTGCAGGCGCTGGCCGCCGCCTACCGCGGCTTGCGCGAAGGCACGGCCGCGGACGCCCCGCAGTGACTGCAGGAGCGGCGTCAGCCGCGACCCACCGCCGGCCCGCCCAGCCCACCGCCAGGCGCCCTGGCGATCTCGATTTTCCGATGAGCACCCGATGACGTCCCTGTCCGATCCGTCTGCGTCCGCATCCGTCCCCGCGCCGTCGCTGTTCGCCGACACGCTGGCCGAGCAGCGCGCGCAGCAATACCGCATGCGCCGCCTGCAGGTGCACAACTGGGGCACCTTCAACGGCCTGACCGACGTGCCGGTCGCCGACAAGGGCTTCCTGTTCGTAGGCCGCTCCGGCTCCGGCAAGTCGACCCTGCTCGATGCGATGTCGGCGCTGCTGACCCCGCCGAGCATCGTCGACTTCAACGCCGCCGCGCGCGAGGCCGAGCGCAGCGGCCGCGACCGCAGCCTGGTGTCGTACGTGCGCGGCGCCTGGGCCGACCAGCAGGACAGCGCCTCGGGCGAGATCGCCACCCAGTACCTGCGCAAGGGCGCGACCTGGTCGGCGCTGGCGCTGGAATACCGCAACGCGCACGGCCAGGCGGTGAGCCTGGTGCGCCTGTTCTGGATCGCCGGCAGCGGCACCGCCGCGGCCGACGTGCGCAAGCACTACATGGTGGCGCCGCGCGGCTTCGACGTGGCCGCCGAGCTGGACGGCTTCGACCTGGACCTGCGCCGGCTCAAGCAGCGCCTGGGCGAGGAGGTGCACCATTTCGACAGCTTCGCCGGCTATGCCGAGCGCTTCCGTCACCTGCTCGGCATCGGCAACGAGATGGCGCTGCGGCTGCTGCACAAGACCCAGTCGGCGAAGAACCTGGGCGATCTCAATGCGTTCCTGCGCAGCTTCATGCTCGACGAGCCGCGCACCTTCGAGGCCGCCGACCGCCTGGTCGACGACTTCGCCGAACTCGACGGCGCCCACCATGCGGTGGTGACCGCGCGGCGCCAGGTGGAGACGCTGGTCCCGGCGCGGCAGCACTACGCCGAGTTGATGGCCCTGCGCCGCAGCGTCGGCGAATTGCGCGAGCTGCAGCTGGGCATCGACGGCTACCGCGAGCAGCGCCGGCTGGCGCTGCTGGACGCGCGCCTGCAGGAACTGGACACGCAGGACCGCGGCCTGGCCGGCGAGGAAGGGCAACGCCGCGAGGCGCTGGACAACCACGAACAGAAGTTGGCCGAACGCGAGACCGAGCAGCGCGCGCAGGGCGGCGAGCGGGTCGAGGCGCTGGAGCGCGAGCGCGGCCGGGTCGAGCGCGAACGCGACGAACGCATGCGCCGGCGCAGCCAGGTCGAGCAGGCCTGCCGCCAGCTCGGCATGGGCCTGGCCGGCAGCGCCGCCGGCTTCGCCGAACAGGTGGCGCAGGCGCGTGCGCTGCGCGAGGGCGTGGCCGGCGACGCCAGCGCGCTGGACGAAGCGATCGCCGAGCGCATGGCCGAGCGCCGCGAGGACGAGCGCCGCTTCGCCGCGATCCGCACCGAGATCGACGCGCTGCACAAGGCGCCGTCGAGCATCCCCGCGCCGATGCAGGCGCTGCGCGCGCGGCTGTGCGCCGACACCGGCCTGGCCGAGGCGGCGCTGCCGTTCGTCGGCGAGCTGATGCAGGTGGACGAGGCGCAGGCCGCCTGGCGCGGCGCGATCGAGCGCGTGCTGCACGGCTTCGCGCAGTCGCTGCTGGTCGACGAGCGCCACCACGCCACGGTCGCCGAGTGGGTCAACCAGACCCAGCTCGGCACCCGCCTGGTCTATTACCGGGTGCGCCACAACGAAGCCCTGCACAGCCGCGAACCGGACCCGCGCTCGCTGCTGCGCAAGCTGCAGCTGCGCGACCATCCCTACGCGACCTGGCTGCGCCACGAACTGGGCCGGCGCTTCGACTACGCCTGCGTCGACAGCGCCGCGCAGCTGCGCAACGCCGAGCGCGCGATCACCCGCGAAGGCCAGCTCAAGCATCCCGGCGACCGCTACGAGAAGGACGACCGCCACGCCGTCGGCGACCGCAAGCGCTGGTTGCTCGGCTACGACAACCGCGACAAGCTCAAGGTCTACGAGCGCGAGGGCCAGGCCCTGGCGCAGCGCATCGCCGCCTGCGACGCCGACGTCGCCGCGTTGCGCAAGCAGCGCGAACTCGACCAGGGCCGCCAGCTGGCCGCGCACACCCTGGCCGAGCGCGACTGGGACGAGATCGACGTGGCGCCCAAGCTGCAGCGCCTGAGCGACATCGCCGAGCAGCTGCTGCAGCTGCGCGAAGGCGACACCGCGCTGCGCGCGCTGGGCGAGCAGATCGCCGTGGCGCGGGCGCTGCGCGACCAGGCGCGGCGCACCTACGAGGACGTGCGCCTGGAACGCGCGCAACTGGGCCGCGAGCGCAGCCGGCTGCAGGCGCAGCGCGAGACCTGCGCCGCGCGCGTGGCGACCGCGGCGATCACGCCGGCGCAGGCGCAGGGGTTGGACGCGCGCCTGGCGGCGTTGTCGCCGCTGAGCCTGGACAACCTGGAAGCGCACCTGCGCAGCGTCGAGCGCGGCCTCGGCGAGCAGCTGGCGCAGAGCCATGGCCAGGACGCGCGGCTGGGCCAGCAGTTGCTCGACTGCTTCCGCCGCTACTGCCAGCAATGGCCGGAGGACAGCGGCGACTTCACCGTCAGCCTGGCCAGCGCCGACGATTTCCTGGCGCGCCTGCAGCGGCTGGAGAGCGACGGCCTGCCGCGCCACGAGGGCCGCTTCTTCGACCTGCTGCAGACCCAGAGCAAGAACAACCTGCTGGCCCTGCAACGGCATACCGCCGAAGCGCACAAGGCGATCAAGCAGCGCATGGACGAGGTCAACGCCAGCCTCGAACAGGTCCCGTTCAACCGCGGCACCCTGCTGACCATCGAGGTCAGCGACCGCCGGTTGCTCGAGGTGCAGGAATTCCAGCAGCAACTGCGCGAGGTGCTGGGCCACCAGCAGACCGAGGACCGCGCGCTGGCCGAGGCCCAGTTCGCCACCTTGCGCACGCTGGTGCAGCGGCTCGGTGCGCAGGACGCGGAACTGCGGCGCTGGCGCGAGCAGGTGCTGGACGTGCGCCAGCACGTGGAGTTCGTCGGCGTGGAGCTGGATGCGCACAGCCGCGCGCAGGTGGAGATCTACCGCAGCGGCGCCGGCAAGTCCGGCGGCCAGCGGCAGAAGCTGGCCACCACCTGCCTGGCCGCGGCGCTGCGCTACCAGCTCGGCGGCGAGGACGGCGAACTGCCGCGCTACGCGGCGGTGGTGCTGGACGAGGCGTTCGACAAGGCCGACAACGAGTTCACCGCGCTGGCGATGAACATCTTCGAGAACTTCGGCTTCCAGATGGTGGTGGCCACGCCGCTGAAGTCGGTGATGACGCTGGAGCCGTTCATCGGCGGCGCCTGCTTCGTCGAGATCAGCGGCCGCCACACCTCCGGCGTGTTGCTGATCGAGTACGACGAGCAGCAGCATCGGCTCAAGTTGCCGGAACGCACGCGCGGCGACGAGCCGGCGCTGCACGAGGCGGCGCCGGCCCAGGCGGCGCGCGCGCAGACGGTACCGGCTGCGCCGACGGTCGCGAACGTTGCTGCCATCGCGGTTGCGCGTGCCGCTGCGGATGTCGGGAGCGCCGCTTCCGTGCCTGCGGCGACCGACATCGCCGATGCGGTGCACGCTCCCCATGGCGACAAGCGCCGGGCCGCGAAGCGCGGCACCGCTGCTGCCGTCGCCGCGCCCGGCGCCAGATCCGCGGAACCGACTCGTTCTGCCAAGCCTGCCGCCAGCGGCACGCTGGCAAAGGGCGGCAAGGCGGCAACCTCGACCAAGCCGGTATCGGCGAGAGCAGCGGCCAAGCCCGCCACGGCGACCGCGGCAACCAAGCCTGCTGCAGCCAAGCCTTCCGCCGCCAGGCGCGCGGCACCGGAGCGCGCGGCACCGCCCGTGAAGGCACCGCCGCCGGCCTCCAAGACCAAGCCCCCTGCCTCGCCGAAGGCGCGCAGCCGCCGCTGAGCGCGTCCGGCCGATCGCGCTCACGGACGGCGCCGTCGACGCGCGTGCGTCAATCGCGCCGACACCGATCACGGCAGCGGCGCGCCGCTGGCGTCGGCTCCATCGACGCCGGATGCGATCGGCGCGCGCAGCGACCGCCGCGCCTCAGCGCAGCAGGTCCCAGCCCATCTTGCCGATCAGCACCACCACCAGCACCAGGAACAGCTGCCGGATCAACGGCGTGCCGCCGCGCAGCGCCAGCCGCGTGCCGGCCACCGCGCCGGCGATGTTGGCCACCGCCATCGGCACCGCCACCGCCAGCAGCACCTGCCCGCTGGGCACGAAGAAGCACAGTGCGGCCAGGTTGGTGGCCAGGTTGACCACCTTGGAGGCGGCCGAGGCGCGCAGGAAGTCCAGGCCGAAGAAGCGGATGAACAGGAAGATCAGGAAGCTGCCGGTGCCGGGCCCGAAGAAGCCGTCGTAGAAACCGATCGCCGCGCCCATCGCCAGCGCGATGGCCAGTTCGCGGCGGCCGATGTGGCGCGGCCGGTGCAGCGCGCCGAAATCCTTCTTGATCAGCGTATAGACCAGCATCGCGATCAGCAGCGCCAGGATCAGCGGCCGTACCGCCTGTTTCGGCAACAGGCTGACCGCGGTGGCGCCGAGGAAGGAGAACGCGAACGCCGCCGCGGTGGCGTACAGCACCGGCCGCCACGGGAAGCGCACGTTGCGCGCATAACGCCAGGCCGACGCGCCGGTGCCGGCCATCGCGCTGAACTTGTTGGTGCCCAGCAGCACCGCCGGCGCCTGCTGCGGCAGGGTCGCGAACAGCCCCGGCAACTGGATCAGGCCGCCGCCGCCCACCGCCGCATCCACCAGCCCGGCGACGAAGGCGATGCACAGCAGCCAGGGCAGTTCGGTCGGGATCAGCTCCAGCAAGGCGGCGCTCCGGGCGATGGGCGCGCAAGCATAGCCGGGGCCGCCGCGCACGGCAGCGCCGGCGTGCGCCGCGCCGCCGCAGCCGGCACAATCGGCGCATGTCTCCGTCCGCCCCGCGCCTCGCCGATCCTTGCCCTTGCGGCCGCCCGCGCGATTACGCGCAGTGCTGCGGGCTCTACCACGCCGGCGCCGCCGCGCCCGACGCCGAAACGCTGATGCGCGCGCGCTACAGCGCCTACGTGCGCCGCGACGCCGACTACCTGCGCGCCAGCTGGCACCCGTCCACGCGCCCGGCGGAACTGGAACTGGATACGCACACCGCCTGGCTCGGCCTGACCGTGCAGCGGGTCGTCGCCAGCGGCGCCGACAGCGCCGAGGTCGCCTTCCTGGCGCGCTATCGCATCGGCGGCGGCAGCGCCGTGCGCATGACCGAGCACAGCCGCTTCGTGCGCGAGGACGGCCGCTGGTACTACCTGGATGCGCTGGACTGAACCGATGGGCAGGCGTGGCATCAGGTTTGCGCGGCGCTGGCCGATGATGTTGCAGTGTCCGCCGCCCCTGCAGTCGTGATGTCTTTCGTGTTTGCCGCGTTCTTCGCCCGGTTGCGCCGTTGGCGCAGCCATGGCCGGGCGTTGCTGTGGTGCTGCCTGCTGCTCGCCTGCGACGCTGCCGCGGCGGCGCCCGCGCCCATGCCGGCGCTGCAAGGCGCCTGGCGCCCGGTCGCCGCCGCCGACCGCGGGGTGCCGCCCTCGCGCGCCGATCCGGCGCTGCAGCGTTTCGATCCGAACCGGATGACCCAGCTGCACGGCGGCGATGCCGGCGCCTGGGTGCTGTTGTGGCCGGCGCAGGGGCAGTGGCCGCCGGCGCCGTGGGTGCTGGAAGTGCCCAGTCCTGCGTTGCAGCGGGTCACCCTGCTGGCGCCGGTCGCCGGCGCGGCACCGCAGCAGCGCGGGCTGATGCGCGACGACCCGCAGGCGCTGCCCGGCAACGGCCGCCTCGGCTTCCGCATCGATGCCGCACCGGCCGCCGGGCAGCCGCTGCGGCTGTGGGTGGACCAGCGCGGGGTCATGGCCGCTTCGCTGCGCTTCCAGCTGCGCAGCGAGTCCGACTACCTGCGCCAGGACAGCCGTTGGCTGGTGGTCGCCAGCCTGAGCTTCGCGATCATGCTGAGCATGGCGGCGATGGCGCTGGTGTTCGCCTGGCGGCTGCGCGAGGCGACGTTCCTGTACTACGCCGTCTACGTGCTCGGCTACGGCCTGGTGATGGCGCTGGAGACCGGTTACGTGGTGCATCCGCTGGGCCTGGAAGCGATCGGCCAGGCCGCGCGGTTCTGGGGCCGCCTGGGCGTCACCACGTCGATCGTGGCCGCGGTGCTGTTCCTGGAACGCTTCGCCGACCTGGCGCAGTACCTGCCGCGCGCGCGGCGCTGGCTGCGCGGCTATGCGCTGCTGGTCGCGTTGATCGCGCTGCCGGCGCTGCTGCCGTTGCCGTGGCTGGACGCGCTCGGCCGGGCGCTGGTCAACCCGTTGCTGATCCTCGGCGGGCCGCTGCTGATCGGCATCGCCGTGGTGGCGGCATGGCGCGGCTCGCGCTATGCCGGGCTGTTCCTGCTCGGCTGGACGCCGCTGCTGCTGGTCACCGCGCTCAGCAGCCTGCAGGGCTTCGGCATGGTGGCGCACTGGACGTGGAGCGAAGAGGCGGCACTGGCCGCCGGTGCGTTCGAGGCGCTGGTGCTGTCGCTGGGCCTGGCCGAGCGCAGCACCTCGCTGCGCCGCGACCGCGACCAGGCGCGGCAGCTGGCCGACCTGGATCCGCTGACCGGCCTGCTCAACCGCCGCGCCTGGCACGAGCGCCTGACCGCGCTGAAGCAGGCCGCCCGGCGCCGGCGGCAACCGTTGGCGCTGATGTTCCTGGACGTGGACCACTTCAAGCGGCTCAACGACCGCTATGGCCACCGTGCCGGCGACGACGGCCTGCGCGCGCTGGCCCAGGCGCTGCGCGAGGAACTGCGCGGCGACGACCTGATCGGCCGCTACGGCGGCGAGGAATTCGTGATCGCGCTGCCCGGCCTCGATGCGGCGCAGGCCACCCCGATCGCCGAGCGGATCCGCGAACGCTTCCGCGCGCAGGCCGCGCTCGCCTTTCCCGAGCTGCAGCCGACCGTGAGCATCGGCGTGGTCCAACTGCGCCCCGGCGACGACGCCAACGGCCTGGTGCAGCGCGCCGACGAAGCGCTGTACGCGGCCAAGAGCGGCGGCCGCAACCGCGTGGTCGCCGTGCACTGAGCCGGCGCAGGACCCGTGTAGGAGCGGCTTCAGCCGCGACAGGATCTATCGGTAACGCCTGTCGGGGCCGAAGCCGCTCCTACAAACGCGCCGGACCCCCGTGAACCCGCCACCGCGCGTGAGCAGCCATTCCCGGCGGTTGTTTATGATGTCCGGCCTGCTGTTGGCGAGGAAGTTCCGATGATGCGTTTCGCCTGGGCCTTGCTGCTGGCCGCGCCCTGCGCCGCCGCGCAGACCCTGCCCGCGCCGCCCGTGGCGCCGGACCCCGCCTTCGTCGGTTGCCTGTCCACGCTGCGCACCGCCGCCGCCAAGAGCGGCGTGGCCGCCACCGCGTTCGACCGCTTCACCGCCGGCGTGCAGCCGGACATGAGCGTGCTGCCGCTGCTCGACGCGCAACCCGAATTCACCACGCCGATCTGGGACTACCTGGCCGGGCTGGTGGACACCCAGCGCGTCGCCGACGGCCGCGCGATGCTGGTCACGCATCGCGATCTGCTCGCCCGGGTGGCGCAGCAATACGGAGTGGACGCGGAGACAGTGGTCGCGGTGTGGGGCGTGGAGAGCGACTACGGCCGCGTCTCCGGCAAGCGCCCGCTGCTGGTGTCGCTGCTGACCCTGTCGTGCAACGGCCGCCGCCAGCCGTTCTTCCGCGGCGAACTGTTCGCGCTGCTGAAACTGCTGCAGGCCGGCGACCTGCAGGCCGACGGCCTGAGCGGCTCCTGGGCCGGCGCGTTCGGCCACACCCAGTTCATGCCCAGCACCTATGCCCGCGTCGCCGTGGACGGCGATGGCGACGGCCGCCGCGACCTGGTCGCCAGCATTCCCGATGCGCTGGCCTCCACCGCCAACTACCTGAAGCTGGCCGGCTGGCAGAGCGGGCAGCCGTGGGGCATGGAGGTCAAGTTGCCGGCCGGGTTCGACCCGGCCCTGGCCGGGCGCACCCAGCGCCGGCCGCTGTCCGACTGGCGCACGCGCGGCGTGACCGCCATCGACGGCAGCGCGCTCGACCTGCCTGCGCTGGCGCCACAGACGCCGGCCGCGGTGCTGATCCCGGCCGGCACCAACGGCCCGGCGTTCCTGGTGTTCCGCAACTACGACGCGATCTACGCCTACAACGCCGCCGAAAGCTATGCGCTGGCGATCGCGCTGCTGTCCGACCAACTGCGCGGCAAGCCCGGCCTGGTCACCGCCTGGCCCACCGACGATCCCGGCCTGGGCCGTCCGGAGCGGCGCGAACTGCAGACCCTGCTGCTGGCGCGCGGCCACGACATCGGCCAGGCCGACGGCATGATCGGCAGCGCCAGCCGCCGCGCGATCCAGGCCGAGCAGCTGCGCCTGGGCCTGCAGCCGGCCGACGGCCGCGCCGGGCAGCGCATCCTCGATGCGCTGCGCCGCGAGGCGTCTGGGGCTCCGGCCACCGCACCCGCCGCGCCGACCACGCTCACACCCGCGCCACCCACGCCGTTCGGCGGCAAGCCCGCGACCGCGTTCCGCGTGCCGGCGCGCTATCCGGCCTTCGTCCAATCCCCCGCGCCACGGAGCATCCCCCCCATGTCCGAGATCCCCGGCCTGAGCACAGGCGATTTCCACGGTTACCCTTCGCTGTTGGTGGAAACTCCGCACTCCACTGCCGCGATCAGCCTGTTCGGCGGCCAGTTGCTGTCGTTCGTGCCCAAGGGCGGCACCGAGGTGATGTGGCTGTCGCCGAGCGCGCAGCCCACGCCCACCCCGATCCGCGGCGGCACCCCGGTGTGCTGGCCGTACTTCGGCCGCCAGGACCAGAGCGCCGACGTGCCGGCGCACGGCTTCGTGCGCACCGTGCCGTGGCAGCTGCAGGACGCGCGCCGCGAGGCCGACGGCAGCATGCTGCTGACCCTGGCGCCGCCGGACTTCGACGACCTGCCGCTGCGCCTGCGCATGCAGCTGCGCATCGGCGCGACCCTGGAGCAGCGCCTGATCACCGACAACGTCGGCCGCGAACCGGCGCGCTTCACCCAGGCGCTGCACAACTATTTCCACGTCGCCGACGCCACCCGGGTGCGGGTGCAGGGCCTGGACGGGCTCGACTACCTGGACAAGTTCGAAAACTACGCCACGCCGCACCGCCAGCACGGCGACTGGAGCCTGCAGGACCCGCGCGATCCCGGCCGCAGCGACCGCATCTACACCGGCGCCGGCGGCCGCTACACGCTGCTCGATCCCGGCCTGCAGCGCCGCATCGAGATCGCCACCGCCGGCAGCCGCACCCTGGTGGCCTGGAATCCGGGCGAAGCCGGCGCGCAGAAGATGGTCGACGTCGGCGCCCACTGGCGCCAGTTCGTGTGCCTGGAAGCGGCCAACGCCGGCCCCGAGGTGATCGAACTGGCCGCCGGCGCGCAGCACGTGCTGCAGCAGACCATCGCGGTCGCGCCGCTGTAACGGCGCGCGCTGCCGCGAGGGTTCGCTGCGGATAGGCGGCGGCCTCTGGCCATCAGTCGCAACCGCGTCATCGACCGCTACCAGATCGACCGGCACTAGAAGGAATAGACCGGCCCAGGCCGATCCGCTCCCCTGTGGGAGGGACTTCAGTCCCGACGCGCTATACCGAGAATGCCTCGGAACCCATCTTCGCCGCCGCGCTCGCGCCCTTCGCAAAGACGCTCTGCGGGCGGCGCGCCTAGGCGGGGGCTTCGGCGGTTTCAGGCCATCGGCCCCAGCCGCTCTATCGACCAGGCATCAGGCCGCCTCGACCCCCTGTGGGAGGGACTTCAGTCCCGACGCGCTGTACCGACAATGCGTCGGAACCCATCTTCGCCGCCGCGCTCGCACCCTTCGCAAAGACGCTCTGCGGGCGGCGCGTCCAGTCAGGGGCTTCGACGGTTTCAGGCCATCGGCTCCAGCCGCTCTATCGACCAGGCATCAGGCCGCCTCGACCCACCTGTTGGAGGGACTCCAGTCCCGACGTGCTTTACCGACGCGGTATCGGGGCCGAACCTCGCCGCCGCGCTCGCGCCCTTCGCAAAGACGCTCCTGCCGGGCGACTCGTCCAGGTAGGGACTTTCGGTGGTTTCAGGCTGTCGGCTCCAGCCGCTCTATCGACCAAGCGTGGGGCCGCCTCGATCCCTCTGTGGGAGGGACTTCAGTCCCGACGCGCGCTACCGACAGGCGCCGGGACCGTACCATTCCCACCGCCGCCGCTCGGCCCCACCCCGAAACCCCGCGCCCGCCGATTACACTGCCGCCTCCACCGGGAGACCATGCCGTGCATTCCTCGCCCCCTGCCGCGCGCACGCGCAATGCCGCCCTGGTCTTCATCTTCATCACCCTGCTGATCGACGTGCTGGCCTTCGGCGTCATCATTCCGGTGCTGCCGGGGCTGGTGCGCGGCTTCACCGGCGGCGATTTCGCCGCGGCGGCGAAGTGGGTCGGCTGGTTCGGCTTCCTGTTCGCCGCGCTGCAGTTCGTCAGCTCGCCGCTGCAGGGCGCGCTGTCCGACCGCTACGGCCGGCGCCCGGTGATCCTGGCCTCGTGCCTGGGCCTGGGCGTGGACTTCGTTGTGATGGCGCTGGCGCAGAGCCTGCCGTTGCTGCTGCTGGCGCGGGTGGTGTCG
This sequence comes from Xanthomonas bonasiae, assembly GCF_017163705.1. Taxonomy (GTDB): domain Bacteria; phylum Pseudomonadota; class Gammaproteobacteria; order Xanthomonadales; family Xanthomonadaceae; genus Xanthomonas_A; species Xanthomonas_A bonasiae. The sequence goes on along the minus strand of NZ_JAFIWB010000010.1, from coordinate 5,255 downwards.
GGCGTGTTCTCGGCCAGCTTCACCACCGCCAACGCCTACATCGCCGACATCACCACGCCGGACAAGCGCGCCCAGGCCTACGGCATGATCGGCGCCGCGTTCGGGCTCGGCTTCGTGATCGGGCCGCTGCTCGGCGGCTGGCTCGGCAGCTACCACCTGCGCGCGCCGTTCTGGTTCGCCGCGGCGCTGGCGCTGCTCAACTTCCTCTACGGTTTATGGGTGCTGCCCGAATCGCTGGCGCCGGAGCGGCGCACCCCGCGCCTGGACTGGAAGCACGCCAATCCGTTCGGCGCGCTGCGGCTGCTGCGCAGCTACCCGCAGGTATTCGCGCTGGCCGCGGTGATCTTCCTGGCCAACCTGGCGCACTACGTGTATCCGAGCATCTTCGTGCTGTTCGCCGAGTACCAGTACCAGTGGGGACCGAAGCAGGTCAGCTGGGTGCTGGCCCTGGTCGGGGTGTGCAGCATCGTGGTCAACGCCTTGCTGGTCGCGCGCGTGGTGCGCCGGCTCGGCGAACGCGGGGCGCTGCTGTTCGGGCTGGGCTGCGGCGTGGCCGGCTTCGCCATCTACAGCGTCGCCGGCAGCGGCGCGATGTTCCTGCTCGGGGTGCCGGTCAGCGCGCTGTGGGCGGTGGCATCGCCGTCCGCGCAGGCCATCGTCACCCGCCACGTCGGTGCCGATGCGCAAGGCCGCGTGCAGGGCGCGCTGATGAGCCTGGTCAGCCTGGCCGGCATCGTCGGGCCGCTGCTGTACACGTGGGTGTTCGCGCTGTTCATCGGCACGCACGCACCGGCGCATCTGCCCGGCGCGCCGTGGCTGCTGGCCGCGCTGTTGCTGGCTGCCGGCTGGGTCGTGGCCTGGCGCCGTGCGCGCCTGCCCGCCAGCGCCACCGCTTAGCACGCCGAACCGCGTTGCGGCGGACCGTTGCCCGCCTGGAGGGCGTGGCGCCCGCCGCTGGCGGATGAATTGCTCAGCTTGAACCGGCGCGCAGCCGCGCGTGGCCGCCTTGTCGCCCGGTGCCACGCGTCCACGATGCTACGCTGTACGGCCTCTCCGCCGTCGCGGCCGGTCCGGCTGCTGTAGACCGCACGCCCTCCATGATGTCGCCCCCCGACGGTTCCGCCGCGCCCCTCACCGCCTCGCGCCTGTTGCGCGAAGCCACCGCGCAACAGCATCTGGCCGTCGAACAATTGCCGGCGATGCGCGCGCTGATGCGCGATTCCCTGTCCGTGCACGACTACGCCCAGGTGCTGCGCCGCCATCACGCCGCGCTGGCCGGCTGGGAGCAGCGCGAGGGCGCCTGGCTGCACGCCATTGGCGACGCCCCCTGGCGCTACCAGCCGCGCAGTCCGCTGCTGGAACAGGACCTGGCCGCGCTGCGGGCCACGCCGCCGCTGCCGGCGCCAGCGCCGCCAGCGCCCGACGCCGGCAGCCGCTGGGGGATGCTGTACGTGGTCGAAGGCTCGCGCCTGGGCGGGCGCCTGATCGCCCGGCAACTGCGGCAGAGCCTCGCCGCCGCCGCCCCGGCGCTGACCTATTTCGAGCTCGGTCATGCCGATCCGGCCTGCTGGCGGCGTTTCCAGCAACGCCTGGAGCAGGCCCTGCCGACGCCGCAATCGCGGCAGGCCGCCGTCGCTGGCGCACGCGCGATGTTCGCGCACTTCCACACCCACTTTTCCCTGGAGACAGTCGCATGAGCGAGACCGCCGTGCCCTTGGACATGGACGCCTGCGCGCGCGAGCCGATCCATATTCCCGGATCGATCCAGCCGCACGGCGCGCTGCTGGTGATCGAACCCGGCGACCGCCGCATCGTGCAGGCCAGCACCAGCGCCGCCGACCTGCTCGGCGTGCCGCTGGCGGACCTGCTCGGACAGCGCTACGACGCGCTGCTGACGCTGCAGGAACCGCGCCTGTCGGCGGACGCCTCCGAACGCACCCAGCTCGCGTACGTCGACGTCGGTTTCCCGCGCCGCGCCACGGCTCCGCGCCAGCGCTGGGTCGGCGCCTGGCATCTGTACCCGGAGCAATGGCTGCTGGAACTGGAGCCGCGCGATGCGCCGCTGGCCGACGCCACCTTGCGCGAGGCATTGCCGTTGCTGCGCCGGCTCGAGACCGACAACAGCATCGACGAAGCCTGCCAGCGCGCGGCCAAGAGCCTGCGCACGCTGATCGGCTACGACCGGGTGATGATCTACCGCTTCGACGACGAGTGGAACGGCGACGTCGTGGCCGAGGCGCGCACGCCCGAGCTGGAGTCCTATCTGGGCCTGCACTATCCGGCCAGCGACATCCCGGTGCAGGCGCGCACGCTGTACCTGCGCAACCGCGTGCGCCAGATCGCCGACGTCGGCTATGTTCCCTCGCCGATCGAGCCGACCCTGCATCCGCGACTGCGCGCGCCGGTGGACCTGAGCGACGTCAGCCTGCGCAGCGTCTCCCCGGTGCACCTGGAATACCTGGCCAACATGGGCGTCACCGCCACCCTGGTGGCCTCGATCGTGGTCAACGACGCGCTGTGGGGGCTGATCGCCTGCCACCACTACCGCCCGTACTTCTGCAACCACGAGATGCGCGACGTCACCGACGCGGTCAGCCGCGCCCTGGCCGGGCGCATCGGCGCGCTGACCGCGGTGTCGCGCGCGCGCGTGGAAACGGTGCTGCTGACCGTGCGCGAAAAGCTGATCACCAACTTCAACGAAGCCGAGACGCTGACCGGCGACATGCTCGACGACATGGCGTCGGACCTGCTCGACGTGGTCGATGCCGACGGCGTGGCGGTGTTCCACGGCGACCACGTCACCCGCCACGGCACCGTGCCGAGCGCCGCCGAACTTGCCCGGATCCGCGAACAGATCGAGTCCAGCCATCATGAAGCGCTGCGCCACGACGCGGTCGGCGCCTTGCATACCGACCAGATCGGCGCGACCTTCCCGGAACTGGCCGACCTGGCGCCGCTGGCCGCCGGCTTCATCTTCGTGCCGCTGATGCCGCAGGCGCGCAGCGCGCTGCTGTGGACGCGGCGCGAGCAGGTGCGCACGGTCAACTGGGCCGGCAACCCGCAGCTGTCCAAGCTGCAGGACATTCCCAACTCGCGCCTGTCGCCGCGCAAGAGCTTCGACCTGTGGCAGGAAACCGTGCGCGGCCGCGCACGGCCGTGGTCGCCGCTGAGCCTGGAGTCGGCGCGCAGCCTGCGGGTACTGATCGAACTGATGGAGCGCAAGCGCTTCCAGCAGGATTTCGCGCTGCTGGAGGCCTCGTTGTCGCGGCTGCGCGAACCGGTGGCGATCATCGAGCGCGGCAGCGACGGCCGCCCCAGCCGGCTGGCGTTCGTCAACGACGCCTTCGCGGTGCTGTACCAACGCGAGGTCGCCGAGCTGATCGGCTGCGAACTGGATCAGCTGTACGCCAGCGACGCCGCGCCCGCCGAAATCCAGCGCATCGCCACCTTGCTGCGCCAGGGCCGCGCCGCCTACGTGACCTTGCCGCTGCGCATCGAAGCCGCCGCGCCGGTGCATCGCCAGTTCGATTTCGAACCCTTGCCCAGTCCGTCCGGCGTCTCCACCCACTGGCTGCTGCAGCTGCGCGATCCGCGCTGAGCGAATCCGTGGCGGCGCACGCTCAGCGCGTGCGCCGCCACAGCAGCGACGTCGCCGCGCCGGCCAGCAGGCCCCAGAACGCGGCGCCGATGCCGAACAGCGACAGCCCCGAGGCGGTGACCAGGAAGGTGATCAGCGCCGGCTCGCGTTCGCCCTCGTCCTTCAGCGCCATCGCCAGGCTGTTGCCGATGGTGCCGAACAGCGCGATGCCGGCGATCGCCATCACCAGTTCCTTCGGGAATGCGGCGAACAGCGCGGCCACGGTCGCGCCGAACAGGCCGATCAGCAGATAGAACAGGCCGGCGAACACCGCGGCCATGTAGCGCCGCTGCGGATCCTCCTGCGCTTCGCGGCCCATGCAGATCGCCGCGGTGATCGCCGCCAGGTTCAGGCCATAGGCGCCGAACGGCGCCAGCAGCGTATTGACCACGCCGATCCAGCCGATCGTCGGCGAGATCGGCACCGCATAGCCGGACGCGCGGATCACCGCCACCCCGGGCAGGTTCTGCGAGGCCATCGTCACCACGAACAACGGCAGCGCGATGCCGAACAGCGCCTGCCACGACAGTGTCGGCCACACCAACACCGGCCGCGCCAGGCTCAGCTGCGCGGTCTCCAGATGCAGCGTGCCGCTGCCGGCGGCGATCGCGATGCCTACCGCCAGCGTCGCGATCACCGCATAGCGCGGGAACGCGCGGCGCCCCAGCAGATAGACCGCGAACATCGCCAGCGCCATGCCCAGCCGGCTCTGCATCGCCACGAACACGTCCAGGCCGAAGCGCAGCAGCACCCCGGCCAGCATCGCCGACGCCAGCGACACCGGGATGCGCCGGATCATCCGCTCGAAGACGCCGGAAAATCCGGCTGCGGTACCGAGCAGCGCCGCCACCACGAACGCGCCGATCGCATCGGACAGCGGCAAGCCGCCGCCGCTGCTGATCAGCATCGCCGCGCCGGGGGTGGACCAGGCCGTCACCACCGGCATCCGGTAGCGCAGCGACAGGCCGATGCAGGTGACGCCCATGCCTAGCCCCAGCGCCCACATCCACGAGGCGATCTCCGCCTGCGAGGCGCCCAGCGTGCGCGCGGCCTGGAACACGATCACCGCCGAACTGGCGAAGCCGACCAGGACAGTGACGAAGCCGGCGACCAGCGCCGGCAGCGAGGCGTCGCGCCATAGGGAGCGTCCGGCAGTGGAGGGCATTGCGAGATCCTGCAGGGGGTGAACCCGCATTCTCGGCGAAGCGGCCGCCAACGGCAGCAGCGGCATGGGGTCGCCGCCGCGCGCGGACGCGGCGCGTGCGCGTTCTACTGATGGGAACGCTGCCGGAAGCGCCTGCAATGGCCGCATACGCACCGCGCGCAAGAAAGCGGTTGACGTTTTTTCCTGGCCCGGTAGACTGCGCGGCCCGCTACGCAGCTGCCGATCTTCGGCTCGACAGAAGCGAAACGGGCCGGAAACACCTAGCGAACATCGGGTGTTGACGGCGTGAAAAAAACGGCTAATATGGCCGGCTCGCTTCAACGAAAAGACCTCAGGGTCTTCCGCAAGAAGCGGCGTCAACCTCCTGATAAATCAGGGTATTGACGGCAACAAAAAAGCCGCTATGATGGGCGGCTCGGTTCAGCGAAAAGCCTTCGGGGTTTGAGGGGAACC